>JAEYDD010000067.1 GCA_023404095.1 Pseudomonadota bacterium
GGGCCGGGAGGTCAAGCATACCGGCGATGGCATCATGGCGGCCTTTACCTCGTCGCTGGCCGCTGTTGATTGTGCCATGGATATTCAGCGCGAGTTCCGCCGGTTCAATGCCGACAACCCGGAGCAGATCCACATTCGGATAGGTTTGGATTGCGGCGAACCGGTCGAAGACAGCAATGATCTTTTCGGGGCCACCGTCCAGACCGCTGCAAGGCTTTGCGCCGCCGCAAGCTCCGACCAGATCCTCGTGTCGGAGAATGTTTTCCAGGAGTATGGCGCTGCCGACATCTTTGCCCGCGCCAGCGGCTATCGCCTGAAGGGCTTTGCAAAGCCGGTGCTGGCTCATCAGTGCAACTGGACGCACTGAGGCCGAAGCGGCCCGTTGTAACAAGCCTTCGACCCGCTCATGGCTTTGCCTGACGGTCGCTGTTGATATTTCCGCCGCAAGCCCCGCGCCAGCCGACCGTGCCACAATTGCGGCACGGTAAATGCGTTATCACGCCGCCAGGAATCGCGCCCGCTTTCGGTCCCTGCCAGCAATCGGAATTTCACGGACACGCCTCGCTGATCATGGCCTCAGAATTTCTTCTCTCCCGCCGGCGTCTTCTGCGCCTCTCCGGGCTTGCCGCGGTGTCTGGCCTGGCCGGCTGTACCTCGTCGATGAACACCGATCGCTTCCGCTGGGAGACCGAGCCCGTCTATCGAAATCCGGCGCTGGAAGGCGTTCCCGGCCCCATTCTCGAGGGGCGCGACCCCGACCAGGGGCCCTATGAAGAGGCGATGCTGCCGACCGGCATCCCCAATCTCGACCCGCAGTATGCCGCGATCTACGATACCCGCATCGACGGCGGCTTCACTGTTCCGCAGGTGCCCTACCGCAAGATCGATGCCCGCTTCCTGCGCCACGAGGTCGAGGATCCGTTCGGCGAGGCGCCGGGCACGATCATCGTCGATACCGCCAACCGCTACCTCTATTTCACGCTGCCGGGCGGCCGCGCCATGCGCTATGGCGTCAGCATCGGCCGCGAAGGATTTGCCTGGAACGGGCGCGGCGTCATCCAGTGGAAACAGGCCTGGCCGCGCTGGACGCCGCCCGATTCGATGATCGAACGCCAGCCGGAACTGGCGAAATACTCCGCCCGCAAGGGCGGCATGGCGCCGGGCATCTCCAACCCGCTGGGCGCGCGCGCCCTCTACATCTTCCAGAACGGACAGGATACGCTCTACCGCCTGCACGGCACGCCCGAATGGAAGTCGATCGGCCGGGCGGCCTCGTCGGGCTGCGTCCGCCTGATCAACCAGGACGTGATGGATCTCTACAGCCGCGTGCCCAACGGCTCGCCGATCGTCGTCATCTGATTTCGGGGCGGCGGATGCGGGCGCAGACGTGCTCTGCCCCCGTTCTGGCCGCTCTTGGAAGCGGTCAGCCCGACAGCAGTTCCTGCATCTGGCTCAGGTGCCTGATGGTCAGGGGCTTCTCGAAATAGTTTTTCACGAAGGCGTAGCGCATTGCGCGCTCCCGGTCGGAGCCGAGGTGGGAGCTGGTCAGCATGGCGACCACGGGCGCATGCACCTTGAAGCGGCTCGCATAGTGATCGAGAAATTCGAATCCGTTCATGACGGGCATGTTGATGTCGAGGATGATCCCGTCCGGTGTCACCGTCTCCAGCAATGTCAGGGCTTCGGTCCCGTCGTGGGCCTTGAGGGTTTTGATGGACGGGTCGAACTTGCGGATCGTGTATTCGCAGATGAACTGGTCGTTCTCGTCGTCATCGACCACCAGGATGGTGTTGAGCTTCATGTCCCTCCGTCCTCATTCGGCAGTTCCACGATAAATCGGCTGCCTTTTTCTTTCGGCTCGTATGTCGCAGTCCCGCCGAGCGATTCGGCGCTCTTCTTCAGAATGTAGAGCCCCAATCCGCTGCCGAATGAACGGCTGGGATGCAGGCGCTTGAACATGCGAAACAGAAACTGGCGCTTTTCCTCCGGAACGCCGATGCCATTGTCCTCCACGATCAGCCGGACCGATCCCGGTCGCTCCTCAAGGTAGATGTCCACCCGCGGCTCCGGCTCCTGGGGGTCATGGTACTTGATGGCGTTGGAAAGAAGGTTGCCGACGATCACCTCGAATTTCGACGGCTTATTGCGTATTGTCAATTGCGGGTCGACGTAGTTGCCGATCCGTACCCGGTTTTCGGTCTCCAGATTGGCCAGCGTGTCTGCCTGGCTCTGCACCACGTCGTGCACCAAAATCGTCTGGTCCTCTTCGTCCAGCAGCCGGTCGCGCGTCAGCACGATGATGTTCTGGATGAGCCCGTCCAGCCGGTTGAAGTTGCGTTCCATGCGCCCGAGCGTGCTGCCGAGCGCGTCGTACTCGCCGTTCTCCAGCAGTTCCCGGGATATGTTCAGCAGGCCGATGGAGGAGGCGATCGGCGACCGCAGGTCGTGCGAGGTGCGGTAGGCGAACTCTTCCAGTTCCGCATTCGCTGTCAGAAGCTGCTGTTCGAAGTGCTTTCGCTCGGAAATGTCGCGGATGATGGCGGTGTAGATCGTGCCGTCGGACAGCTCGACGCGGGCGACGGAGATGTCGATGGGAACGGTGCTGCCGTCCTTGCGCCTGGCCTCCCGTTCGCCGCCTGCCAAGAGCTTCGTCCGCAGCAGGTCGCCGCCGGCGGTACGTTCGGCTTCCGGCAGCAGCATTTTTACGCTTTGTCCGATGAGCGCCGCGGGTGGGTATCCGAAGATTTGCTGGCAAGCCGGGTTTGCAGACAGGATCTTTCCGTCCTCGCCGATGGTCAGGATGCCGGCGATGGCATGGTCGATGATGGCCGCGAGGCGCCGCTGGCTTTCGCCGAGAACGCTCGTGCTTTGCCGGTAGCGCTTCGAGGTCCAGTAGGAATAGGCAAGAAGCCCGACATAGATCGCGCCGGAGATCAGGATCAGGTTGAGGATGGTCGTCGCCGTGGTTGCAAGCGCTTCTGGATGCTGCGGCAGCGGAGCAAGCATCTGGCTTTGCACTTTCACATAGGCCAGCGACAGCAGCACCAGATAGGTGGCGACGGCAAGCGAGACGGCGATCGCGGTTCCGCGCCCGGCACTGCGCGGGCCGGAATAGAGGATGCCGATGCCGATGGCGAGAAAGCAGCTTGCGCTCTGCAGCGACATCCGGGTGAAGTCGATCCAGTCATGCGCGCCTTCGAGGGCGACGATGTAGCCGACCAGCGACGTTGCGGCGATTACAACGCTGATATAGGCGCAGGCGATCTGCAACAGGTCCGTGCCGCCCCTCAGCGCCCGCAGCATCACGGCGAGACTGACGAGCATGAAGCAGAGGGCCGTATTCGGCGCGATGCGGCCCGGCACGCTGGTGCCGATGTCCACGAACGGTCGGTGGAACAGCTCGTCTATTCCGAGATCCAGCCCGAAAAGATGTTGAGACAGTGCAAGAGTGCCGTAGACGAACACCGGCACCGTCAGCAGGATCGGCAGCACGTGATAACGGGCGAGTGCCAGCAGAAAGGCGACGCCGATCAGCAGGAAGGCGAAGGCCGCGTTGAACTTCATCCCGAAGAAACCCGGATAGCGCTCGGCAAAGGATGCCGGCTCCGCCAGCCAGACCGCCATCATGGCAACGCCGACCAGGATACACCATAGTCCTGCCAGGACGCCGGTTAGCTGAGAGTGCCGGTGCTCGCTCTGCATGCCACCTCCATCCCGCGTGACCGGCGCAGTTTAATCGAGCCTTCGCCTTTGCACAGGGGGTAGGGCGCGATTTAGACGGTATCTGGCATTTGCTGGGCGCGCAGCCTGTCGGCCAGCGCCTGCAGCGAAGCGCCGAGCCGGTGCAGGTCGTCGGCGGTGCAGCCGGCCGCCTTGCCGATCTGCATCAGGATGCCGTGCGCCTCGCCCTTCATCTTTCGGCCCTTGGAGGTCAGCGTGATCAGCACCTGCCGCTCGTCGGCGCGGTCACGCGTGCGCGCGATGTAGCCGCTTGCTTCCAGGCGCTTCAAAAGCGGCGACAGCGTGCCCGAATCCAGATGCAGCGCCTCGCCCAGCGCCTTCACCGTCTTGCCGTCGTCTTGCCACAGCGACAGCAGCACCAGATACTGTGGATAGGTGAGCCCGTAAGGATCGAGCAGCGGCTTGTAGGTGCGGTTGAATGCATGCGCGGCAGAATAGATGGCGAAACAGAGCTGGCGATCCAGCGCGAGGTTCGCGTCGTCTTCCATGGCCGGAGAAGGTGAGGGCGCAGGTTCGTTTTCCATACGCCATTGTCGTCGCAAATCGCCCAAAATGCAATGTGCAAAATTATATTGCGCGCAATCAAATTTGGCGCTATACGATAATCATCAACAACCAAGGAGACCTGACATGTCCATTCTCTACACCACCAAGGCATTTGCCACCGGCGGCCGCGCGGGTCATGGCGCGTCCGAAGACGGCGTCCTCGACGTCACCCTCGCCGTGCCGAAGGAACTGGGCGGCGACGGCGCCCGCGGCACCAACCCGGAGCAATTGTTCGCCACCGGTTATTCCGCCTGCTTCCTCGGCGCGCTGAAGTTCGTCGCCGGCAAGGAAAAGGTCAAGATCCCGGAGGACGCCAAGGTCACGGCGACCGTCGGCATCGGCCCGCGCGAGGATGGCGGCGGCTTCGGCATCGAGGCGGCCCTGCAGGTCTCCGTTCCCGGCGTTGACAAGGCCGTGGTCGAGGAGCTGGTCAAGAAGGCCCACGTCGTCTGCCCCTACAGCCACGCCACGCGCGGCAATCTGGACGTCAAGACGACCGTCGTCTGAGCGGACTTGGGCACGCAAAGCCAAATCTCAAGGCCCGGCGTCAGCGCCGGGCTTTTCTTTGGAAATTTTTGCTCTATATTATTTCCAGTGAAAGGAGATGGTTCGATGCTTGCCGAAACCCGTTCGCTAGCCCAGCAGGCCTCGGCAGAAACCGTGATGACCAAGGCGGTGGTTCGCGCATCCGAAGCCCTGGGGATGACCGCGCGCACGCTTTCGGCGGTCCTCGGCGTCTCGGAGGCAAGCGTCTCGCGCATGCGCCGGCAGGACTATCGCCTGGAGCGCGGCACCAAGCCGTTCGAACTTGCCGTCCTGTTCATCCGCCTGTTCCGCTCGCTGGATGCCATTGTCGGCGGCGACGAGGCGGTGGCCCGCGCCTGGATGTCGGCGGAAAACCGTCTCCTCGGTGGTCGCCCGATCGATCGCGTCACCTCGATTTCCGGACTTGTCGATGTCCTTGCCTACCTGGACGCCCGCCGCGCTCTCGTCTGAGGTGCTGGCCTATGCCGGCCCCGTCTGGCGGCTGGTGGAGGCGCAGCATCGGGTCTCGACGCTGAAGCTCGTCGACACCCTGGAGGAGCAGGCGCTGCTGGAAGAGCTGCTGGAGGAAAGCAAGCCGGTACTGCCGCCCGAATGCGCCGGCCTCGACTATCTGCTCGCCACTCCCTTTCGCTACGGCGCGGTCTACCCGCACGGCTCGCGCTTTCGCAGGGCAGGGCGCACGCCGGGCGTTTTCTATGCGGCCGAGGCCGTCACGACGGCTCTGGCCGAAATGGCCTTCTACCGGCTGCTGTTCTACGCCGAATCCCCGCAGACGCCCTATCCGGCCAATGCGGCCGACTTCACCGCCTTTTCCGCTTCGGTGGCGACGGACGCCGCTCTCGACCTGACGCGCGCCCCGCTTGACCGTGACGCCGCTTTCTGGACCGAGCCGGCCGACTATGCGGCCTGCCAGGCCCTTTCCGATGCCGCCCGCGACGCCGGCATTGCGGTGATCCGCTACGTCTCCGTCCGCGATCCCGGGCGCGGGGCGAATGTCGCGCTGCTCTCGGCCACAGCCTTTGCCGCGCCAAAGCCGCTGGACCGCCAGACCTGGCGAATCCGCCTGTCGGCCCGCGGCGTCCAGGCGATCTGCGAGTTCCCGCCCGCGCGCGTCGAATTCGCGCGCGGACTTTGGCAACGATCCCCGCCTTGCCGTGACCGGCCGATAGCCAGCCCACGGCCCCCGCGGCTTGCCGCCGTCGACTTCAACCCGCTGCCGCCTCGCTGAAGAAGGCCTCGGCATCCTCGACTTCGAGCAGCCTTCGCCGCTCGATCACCCAGAAACGGTTGGCGACGGCGCGGACGAAGCTGCGGTCATGCGAGACGAACAGGCAGCTTGCCTGCTGCGCCGTCAGCTCGCGCTCCAGCGCTTCCTGCCCCTCGATGTCGAGATGGTTCGTCGGCTCGTCGAGCAGGTAGAAATTCGGCTCGGAGAGGCGCAGCACCAGCATGCCGAGCCTTGCCTTCTGCCCGCCCGAAAGCCTGCCGACCGGTTGCCCCTGCATCTCGATGGCAATCCCGATCCCGGCAAGCAGCGAGCGCGCCCGCTGGTCGCCCACCGCAAAGCGCCGGATGATGGCGCCATGCGGCGTGTCGTCGTCGGCAAGATCCGCCAGCGCCTGATCACCATAGCCAAGGACGAGCGACGGCGTCGCCCTGATGCCACAAGCGGCGGACCGCCCGGCGTCGCCGCCGATTGCCTCCCGCAGCGCACTGACGAGGCGGGACTTGCCGGCGCCGTTGCGCCCGAGAAGCACGATGCGGTCACCCTGGCAGATGAACTGCCGGCCGGTCCGGAACAGCGCCGTTCCGTCCGGCGTGGCGATCTGCGCATCCTCCAGCGTCACCAGCACCTTGGCGTGCGTGCCGCGATTGGACAGCCGGATCGCCCCGGCGGAGCGCTCCAGATGTGCCGGCCTGGCAGTCTCCTCCAGCCGTTCGGCGCGCTGCTTCAACTGCTTGGTCTTGACGACGAGCAGGTCGGAGCCGGAATTGATGCCAATATTGTTCAGCTTGGCGGCCTGCTGGCGCAGCTGTTGTGCCTGCTTCATGTCGCGCTGGTAGCGCCGCTCGTCGGATGCGTCCGCCGCGTCGATGGCCTCCCGCGCTTGGGAATAGGGCAGCGCGAATGTCTGTGACCTCTCCGGGCGAAGGAAGAGCGTCCGGTTGGTCGTGGCGTCGAGGAAGGCGCGGTCGTGGCTGGCGATGACGACGGGAACGTCGCGCGGCAATGCGTTCAGCCACCCTTCCAGCTGGAGGATGCGGGCCAGGTCCAGATGGTTGGTCGGCTCGTCGAGAAGCAGCAAGTCCGGCTCGCGCACCCATGTTCGGGCCAGCAGGGCCAGCCGCTGCCAGCCGCCGCTCAGGTGCGACAGCGGGCGTTCGCGAAGCGTTTCCGGCACCTCCAGCGTTTCCAGGACGACGTCCACGCGCCAGCTTTCATGCTTGGCCTGGTCCGCCGGCAGCGCATCCTGCACGGCGGCACTGAAGCTCGCGCCGGACAGGGCGGGCGGCACGGTCTGCTCGACATGGCCGACGGTCAGCCCGCGTGATCGCGTGATCTCGCCTTCGCCCGGTTCGAAGAGACCGGAAATGCAGCGCAAAAGCGTGGACTTGCCGCGCCCGTTCGCGGCAACGAGCCCGATGCGGTCGCCGGCGTTGATGGAAAGGTTGAGGCCGGAAAACAGCGGCGCACCGAGGGTGACGCCGAGATTGCGCAGAGTAATGAGCGACATGATCGATCCCTGATCATCGTCCGAGCGATCGCCGCATCGAGGGCATCGGCCATCATCGAAGGCAGGGCGTTGAGGCTCGGAAGCATTGGAATTGCGCGCGTCGAAAAAAACGCCGCGCTGCCATCAGGGGCAAACCAGGGAGGTTATGGGAAACGGTCTCTGGTCAGCCCTGCAAACGCATTTGCAGGGCACAATCGGGACCATGCGAAAGATTGGGCAGAAAATCGAATCTCACGTCCGCCCTCCTTTCCGGCTACCGTTGAGGATCGCTTGATAGCATCGAAACTGGCGTTTTTCAATGTCGCCGCTTGCTCAGCGCGCAAGGAAGCGCACCGACCAGCGCCGCGGAATGAGGATCGATGCCGCCGTGACGAGTGCGGCGACGACGAAGGGCGCCCAGTTCGCCGCGGCCGTCACGTTCAGTTGAAGGGCCGCACCGGTGACGGCGCCCGCGATCATGCCGGTCCAGGGCACGAGCTGGATCAGCCAGGACCTGTCTCGCACGCCGAGGATCCAGCGGCCTAGTCCCCGCCCGAAGCGCGAGAGCGCGCCGGTGACATAGGTGAGCCCGATCGACAGGCCCTCGATCTGCTCGACCGCCGCGTTGACCGTTCCCATCGCCAGGATGAGAAGCAGGAAGCGCACCTCCTGGTGCTGGGGCACCAGCGCCGAGACGGCGAGCAGGGCGGTGACGCACAAAAGCACTCCGGCGGACTGGAAGCGGCTGGCGATCAGCACCCCGCCGCAGTTGCCGAGCACGAAAACGGCAAGCCCCGTCAAAAGCAGCACGGCCCGGGCGGTGTCGCCGGCTGCGACCGCCACGGCGGTGCGCGTGGTATTGCCGCTCATGAAGGAGACGAAGTCGCCCACGGCCATCAGCCCGATCGCATCGGTCATCCCGGCCAGAAACGCGATCGCCGCCACAAGCGCCACGCCGACGGCGCTGCGTTGACGTCTGATCAGGCGACGGCGACGCGCAACCGTCATCAGGCGGCCCGCTCGTTTGCCAGGCTCTCACGGCGAGCGGGCGTCGAGAGCTTGCCGGCATCAGGGGCAAGAAGCGTGGGCAGGAAAGGCATTCGTCGCAGGTCTCTGAAAAGGTGGAATGAAAACGTCGGTCCGTCGCAGGCGGCAGCCCCTAAAGAGGATCACGAAAATCCGTCCGGCGAAAGCCTCCCGTTTGGAAGAAATGCATGCCTTGTTTGCAGAAGGCGGATGCCGAGAACATCCCGAAGGCGTCAAGCGAAACGGGTTCAAGTGACTTCCATGCAAATGCGGCCTATGGCGAGCCTCATGCTCGCCAACATCCTGCGGGAAGTCGACCAGCTTGCCTGACCGACACGCGGGATCGCAGCGCGTCTGCGTCCCCGCATCGCTCAGCGGACTGGAAAGGCGAGCCGATCCGGCTCACGGCTAGCGCCGCAGGCTGCCCAGGATTCCGCGCACGATTGCCCTGCCGAGCGAGTTGGCAACGCTGCGGGCGGCCGACTTCATCGCCGCTTCGACGACGGTCTCGCGCTGGTAGCCGGAGCGGCCCTTGGGCTTGCCGGCCGTGGATGCCTGCTCCGGGTCGTCGCCGAAGCCCGGCAGCGTCCAGCGGCTACCGCCATTCTGCTGCGGCGCTTCCGCCTCCTGCGCCTGCTGCTGTTCTTCCAGCTTTTTCGCGCGGGCGGCCAGAATCTCGTAGGCGGACTCGCGGTCGAAGTCCTCGTCGTAAAGGCCGGCGACGGGGCTCACCTTCATGACCTGCGCGCGCTCGGCCTCCGTCAGCGGGCCGACCCGCGAAGCCGGCGGGCGGATGAGGGTACGCTCCACCATCGACGGTACGCCCTTGCCCTCAAGCGTGGAGACCAGTGCTTCGCCGGTGCCGAGCTCGGTGATGACGGTGGCGCAGTCGAAATCCGGGTTGGGCCGGAAGGTCTCGGCTGCCGTCTTCACCGCCTTCTGCTCGCGCGGCGTATAGGCGCGCAGCGCGTGCTGCACCCGGTTGCCGAGCTGGGCGAGCACGGTCTCGGGCACGTCGAGCGGGTTCTGGGTGACGAAATAGACGCCGACACCCTTGGAGCGGATCAGGCGGACGACCTGCTCGACGCGCTCGACCAGCACCTTCGGCGCATCCTTGAAGAGCAGATGCGCCTCGTCGAAGAAGAAGACGAGCCGCGGCTTTTCCGGATCGCCCACCTCGGGCAACTCCTCGAACAGTTCCGAAAGCAGCCACAAAAGGAAGGTGCCGTAGAGGCGGGGATTCATCATCAGCTTGTCGGCGGCGAGCACCGAGATCGCGCCGCGCCCGTCATTGGTGGTGCGCATGATGTCGGAGATCTTCAGCGCCGGCTCGCCGAAGAAGTGCTGTGCGCCCTGCTGCTCGAGGATCAGCAGTTCGCGCTGGATCGAGCCGACCGACGCCTTGGAGATGAAGCCGTACTGGTTGGAAAGCGCGGACGCGTTGTCGCCCATGTATTGCAGCAGCGCCTGCAGGTCCTTCAGGTCGAGCAGCGGCAGGCCGCCCTGGTCGGCAATCTTGAAGGCGATGTTGAGGACGCCTTCCTGCGCATCCGTGGCGTTCATCAGCCGCGAAAGGAGCAGGGGACCCATCTCCGTCATGGTCGCGCGCACCCGGTGGCCCTTTTCGCCATAGAGGTCCCAGAAGATCACCGGGAACTCCTGGAAGTCGTAGGGCTGAAGACCGATCTCCTCGGCGCGCTTGAGCAGGAAGTCCTTCGCCTCGCCAATCGCGCCAATGCCGGAGAGGTCGCCCTTCACGTCGGCGCAGAACACCGGGACGCCGGCATTGGAGAAGCCCTCGGCGAGGATCTGCAGGGTGATGGTCTTGCCGGTACCGGTCGCGCCGGTGACGAGGCCGTGCCGGTTGCCGAACTTCAGTTCGAGATATTCCGGCGCGTTGATCGAATCGTCCGGCTTGCGGCTGGTGCCGATGTAGAGCTTGCCGTCTTGCAGTATCGTCTCGCTCACAGTGTATCTCCCTTGTGCGCGCCGGGCGGGCGCCGCCCGAGATCGTCCCGGAAATCGTCATTGAATCGTAGTGCCGACTTTATAAGGTGAAAAGGGAACTTCAACACCTGTGATGAACCGTCGGGACGACGTAGAATAGCACCTGGCCATGCTTGAGTTCATTGGCTGATTCATCTAACGTTGACGTTAACGTCAAATTCATACCGGAGGCTTTCCCATGAACGATCTCGTCAACCGCGTGGCCGACAATGTCGGCATCGATCCCGTCATCGCTGAAAAGGCCATCGGCATGATGCTCGGCTTCCTGCAGCGCGAGGCGGCTGACGGACCGGTTGCAAGGATGATCGAGGCCATTCCCGGCGCCTCGGATCTGGTGGCCCAGTACAATGGCGAGGGCTCCGGCGGTTTGGTCGGCGGCCTCATGAACGCCATGGGCGGCGGGGTCATGGCGCTCGGCCAGCAGTTGATGAGCCAGGGGCTCGGCATGAGCGAAATCACCGGGCTCGCCAAGGAGACCCTTGCTGTCGCCCGCGAACATGCCGGCGACGAAGTCGTCGACGAGGTCGTCGCTTCAGTACCGGGCCTCAGCCAGTTCGTCTGATTCGCCAGCCGGTCTGATTTGAACTTGTCCGGCCGTGCGAAAAGTCCGGCCGGACAGGCACTTATCGGCGCTTGCCGAGCACGAAGGCGGCGGTGAACACTGCAAGGGCGGCGCCTACCGACAGCGGTCCCGCCTGCGGGCCGCCGATTTCCATGATGGCGCCGGTCAGGCTCGATCCGGCGCCGCTGCCGACCGCGTAGGTCAGCGAGTAGGCGGCACTGCCCGCGACGAGCATGCCGCCGCGGAAGTTCTCGCCGAGCATCGTCAGTGCACAGGTGTAGAGCGAGAAGCTGGCCGCCCCGATCATGGCAAAGGCTGCGAGGATCAGTGCCGGCGTCTCGATGAAGGGGATGGCGAGGTAGCTGAGCGCCGCCACGAACGCCGTACCGACGGCGACGCTGTGGCGCGGCAGGCGATCCAGCGCATAGCCGATCAGGGGCTGCGCCAGCGCCGTCGGCAGCGCCAGCACGGTCACGCTAAGGGCGGCGAAGGCCTGCGAATGCCCCGTCTTGACGAAGTACACAGGCATGGACGAAATCGCCGCGATGTCGGCAAAGCCGAAGGCGAAGACCATCGCCACCAGCATCGGCGCATGGCGGAAGAAGGCGAACAGGTCGCGCGTCGAGGACGGTTCGGGCACCGTGCGGGTGGACACCATCAAAAGCGCGGTGGCGAAGGCGACCAGCGCCAGATAGACGGCCGTCAGCGCAAAGCCGAAACCGCCGGCGGTGCCGAACAGCGGAATGGCGAGCGGGCCGGCGGCAAAGCCGGCGCAGATCGCAGCCCCGTAGATGCCCGAAATCCGCCCGCGCAGACGGTCGGGGCAGGCGACGTTCAGCCAGGCTTCGCTGAGCATGAAGATCAGGCTGGCACAGAAGCCGAGCAGGAAGCGCGCCACGAACCAGACGGTAATCGACGAGAAGGTGGCGAAGGCCGCAAGGCACAGCGAGCATCCGACCAGCCCCGCGATGATCAGGTGCTGGGCGCGGAAGCGCTGCGTCAGCTGCCCGAGCATCAGCGTCGCCGCCGCAAGCCCGAGCGCGAAGCCGACGGCATTGATGCCGATCATCGTCGAGGAAACGCCGCGGCCTTCCAGCACCAGCGAGATCAGCGGATAGGTGACCCCCTGCGCCACCGAAAACGCGGTGACGCCGAGAACGACGGCGACGATCGCCGGCCAGTCGGGCGCGCTGTGCGCCGCAAGCTCCTGATGTGTCTGCATGATGGATTCCCGCGCGGCGCGACCTGGGGCCGGACCCCATGCATATCCGCCGCCATCGTATTTGGGAAGAGCAGAGCGGAGCGGGACGGAGTGGCGCCGTTCCGGTCCGGTCCCGCGCCGAACCCCGTCCTGTCCCGCCGCCCAATTCGCGCCCCCGCTCACCGCCCCGTCTTGTCAGGGGGCGCCAACCCCTCCACCGTCATGCCGGCCTTGAGCCGGCATCCTGTGTATTGCGCTGTGGTATAAGGGGTGCGGGCGGAAGGTCGTCCGGCATCCTGGTCGCTGGAGACCGTTGGCTGGCAGTTGATCCTCCGCCCGCTTGAACATCCCAACCTGAACAGTTGACGGAGGCCGTTGCCGCGGACCTCGTAGCACAGGATGAGGCCTGCCATGTTACACCCTGTCTTCATCGGATGCGACGTCTCCAAGGCGCATCTCGACCTTTTCGATAGCCAGACCCGCACGCATCTGCGCCTTGATAACACGCCGGCCGCCGTCGAGGCCTGGCTTGAGACACTGGGCGAGCGCGACATCACCGTGATCCTTGAAGCGACCGGGCGCTATGACAGGTGCCTCTGCGCCGCACTGGAACGCAACCGGCGCCCCTATTGCCGGGTCAATCCGGCCCGGGCGCGCGATTTCGCGCGGGCGTCCGGCCTGCTGGCCAAGACCGACGCCATTGATGCCCGCATGCTGGCACGCATGGGCGAGACCCTCAAGCCGGCGGTGAGCACGCCACCCGACCCTGCCCGTCACAGGTTGGCGGGCCTGCATGCCCGGCGTGACCAACTCGTGGCCATGCGCCAGCAGGAGCGTGCCCGCCTCCACGGCATCGAACCGGCGCAGCGTGACAGTCTCGAGCGCCACGTCGCCTGGCTCGACGCCGAGATCGCCATGGTCGAGGAGGCCTGCTGCGAGCTCGTGCAGGCAGACGAGCGCCTGAACGAACAGAGCGCCCGCTTGCGCCCTATCCCGGGCGTCGGACCGGTCACGGCCTTCACGCTCATCGCCCTCATGCCCGAATTGGGAGACGGTTCACCCAAGGCGATGGCAGCGCTGGCGGGCCTTGCTCCCTTCAATGTCGACAGCGGCCTGCAGCGCGGCCAACGCCATATTCGCGGCGGACGGAAACGCGTTCGCGATGCCCTCTACATGGCCGCCTTGGTGGCCTACCGGTTGAAGAAGCCTTTCGCCTGCACCACGCAAGCCATGGCCGCCAAAGGCAAGCCCTTCAAGGTCATGATCATCGCCATCGCCAGAAAGATCCTCGTCATCGCAAACGCACTCATCCGCGACAGGGCGACCTTCATGGCCGCGTGAGAGCCGCAAACACAATACAGTTGCCAGCGCGCGCAAGTCCTTGCGCGATGAAGCATTCCGCGCCGCGGACGCGGCGCTGCTGGACCCCGGATCAAGTCCGGGGTGACGGAAGGGGGAGGGCGGCGCGGCCACACGCGCGTTCCCGTCACAAGGCGAACAAGGCCGAGGGCGTTACCGGACGGTCGCGGACTGCCAACGAACGGAGCCGCCGGGAAACCCGGCGCTCCGTCCTCGTCATGCACCATATCGGCCGGCTGCGATCACGACGCCGCGTCCCATTGCGGCGCAAGCCCGTCCGGGCTGACGATCCGGCCATCGGGTCGGGCAAGCGCGTGGATCGCCGCCATTTCCTCGGCGGAGAGGGAGAAATCGAAGATGTCGAGGTTCTCCTTGAGCCGGGTCGCCGTCGCGGTCTTCGTCAGGGCTGCGACGTCCGGCTGCTGGATGAGCCAGCGCAGTGCTGCCTGTGCTGCCGTCCTGCCATGGCGGGCGCCGATCTCTTGCAGAACCTCGTCGTTCGGCACCTTTCCGTCGGCCATCGCGAAATAGGCGGTGATCGAAAGGCCCAAGGCCCGGGCGGCCGCGATCACCTTCGTCTGGTCGAGATAGGGATGGTACTCGATCTGGTTGGTTGCCAGCGGCGCCGGGCTGAGGGATATAGCCTCGGCCATCAGCGCGGTGGTGAAGTTGCTGACGCCGATATGCCGCGCCTGTCCCTTCACGCGCACGGCGTTGAGCGCCTCGATCTGTTCGGCAAGCGGAACCGCCTCGTTCGGCCAGTGCAGCAGCAGAAGGTCGACATGGTCCGTCTCAAGCTTCCGCAGGCTCTCTTCCACCGAAGCCTGGAAGGCATCGCGGCGGTAGTTCTCGACCCAGACCTTGGTGGTGAGGAAGATCGCCTCGCGGGCGATGCCCGAGGCCTTGATCGCAGCACCGACGGCCGCCTCGTTGCCGTAGATCTGTGCCGTGTCGATGTGGCGGAAGCCGGTGTCGATCGCCTTCGGCAGGATGTCCGCCACCTGATCCTCTGGCATGCGGAAGGTGCCGAAGCCGAGCTGGGGGATGTTGGCGCCGTTTGCGGGAATGATGCGCATGTCGATTGGTCCTTGTTGCTGTCGTGATCCGGCGCGCAAGTTCGCGCCGGAGGAGGATCGTGTCTGGATCAGGCCGGCTGGCCGGCCGCTTCTGCCGGTGCCCGCGTCGCTTCCCGACGATCGAGATGAGCGCTCAGGAGCGTGAAGCCGAGGGCGGCTGCGACCAGCAGCGCGCCCACAAAGGGGGTGGCGCCGAGGCCGAACGACGAGGCGACCACCAGCCCGCCGATCCAGGCGCCGGCGGCGATGCCGAGGTTGAAGGCGGCGATGTTCAGCGCCGAGGCGACGTCGACGGCGGCCGGCCGGTGGCGCTTCGCGAGCTGGACCACATAGAGCTGCAGGCCGGGCACGTTGGCGAAGGAGAGGAAGCCGAGGGCCGCAAGCGTGACGAGCGCCAGAACCGGCGAGGGGGCGGTGAAGGTAAAGAGGGCCAGCACGGCGGCCTGGGCTGCAAACAGCCAGGTCAGCGCCCGCACCGGATTGCGGTCGGCGATCTTGCCGCCTGCGATGTTGCCGATGGCGATGGCAAGCCCGTAGAGCACCAGCACAAGACTGACAGAGGATGCGGAAAAACCGGTGACCTGCTGCAGCATCGGGGCAAGGAAGGTGAAGGTCACGAAGGTGCCGCCGTAGCCGAGCGCGGTCATGGCGAACACGATCAACAGCCGGCCGGAACCCAGCACGCGAACCTGCTCTCCAAGGCTTGCCGCCTCCTGCCGCTTGAGGTTCGACGGCAGAAGTGCTGCGATGCCGGCAAAGGCGACGACACCGAGCACGGCGACGGCGGCGAAGGTGGCGCGCCAGCCGAACGTCTGGCCGATCAGCGTGCCGAGCGGCACCCCGGTGACGATCGCCACCGTCAGGCCCATGAACATCATGGCGATGGCCGAGGCCCGCCGGTCCTCCGGCACGAGTTCGGCCGCGATCGTCGCGCCGACGGAGAAGAACACGCCGTGCGCGAAGGCCGACAGCACACGGGCGACGAGCAGGATTTCGTAGGATGGGGCAAAGGCGGCGAGCGTATTGCCGGCGATGAACAGCGCCATCAGTCCGAGCAGCAGCGGCTTTCGTCCGGCGCGGCCGGTCAGCGCCGTCAGCACCGGCGCGCCGAAGGTGACGCCGAGCGCATAGATGGAGACGATGAGGCCGGCAAGCGGCAGGGTGATGCCGAGATCGTCGGCAACGGTCGGCAACAGGCCGACGATGACGAATTCGGTGGTGCCGATCGCATAGGCGGCGATCGTCAGCGCGAAGAGGGCCAGAGGCATGGAGTACTCCTTCCGCGGCCGGCGAAGCCGGGCGGTCAAAAGCGATTGAAAGGTTCGTTCGCCGCGCAATATGGTCCTTGTGAGCTTGCGCGATAATCCGCATAGTGGGACAAGTATCTTTGAATTTAATTCACAAAATGGGCGTCAATGGACAATCGGGCTGGCGAGATGGAGGTCTTTGTGACCGCCATGGACATGAAGAGCTTCTCGGCCGCCGGCCGCAGGCTCGGCCTGTCGCCCTCGGCCGTCAGCAAGCTTGTCGACCGCATCGAGGACCGGCTGTCGACGCGGCTGCTCGTACGCACGACCAGGCGGCTGGAGTTGACGCCGGAGGGCGAGGTCTATCTCGAACGCGCGCGGCGCATCCTGGCCGAGATCGCCGAAGCCGAGCAGGCGGTCGCCGACGGCGCCCGGGCGACGCCCCGCGGCCCCTTGCGCGTCAACGCCTCGGTTGGCTTCGGCGAACGCTTCATCCTGCCGCTGGCACCGGAGTTCCTGGCGCTCTATCCCGAGATCCAGCTCGACCTGACGCTGACAGACAGCATGATCGACGTGATCGGCGAGCGGGCCGACGTCGCCATCCGTAGCGGTCCCATGCGCGACTCCTCGCTCAAGGCGCGCAAGCTGATGGAAAGCGCCCCGGTGGTCATGGCCTCGCCGGCCTATCTCGACCGCTACGGCACGCCGAGGACGCCGGACGAGCTTGCCGGCCACAATTGCATCCGCTTCAACTTCCGCCGCAGCGTCGACGAGTGGACGTTTCGGCTGCCCGGGCAGGCGGCGCTGCGCCACTATGCGGTCACCGGCAACATGCAGGTGTCGAGCGGCGCGATCGTCCGCCAGATCTGCCTGGATGGCATCGGGATCGGCCGCGTCGGTCGCTTCCATGTGGAGCCGGACCTGCAGGCCGGCCGCCTCGTGCCGCTGCTGGAGGCCTTTCACCCCGGAGAAGTCGAGACCGTCTATGCGGTTTTCGCCGCCCACGAGCATCTGGCGGGCCGCATTCGCGCCTTCATCGATTTCCTCGCCTCGCGCATTGGCGCCTGAGCCAAATCGGCTCCGACGGGGCCCGGGACAACCCTGAAGGGAGCGCGGCGCGAATGCCTCTGGCAAACGTCGACGCGGCATGGAATGCTCTGCCTCGAAAGCGTTTCAGGCAGGAATATTTCAGCATCAGTTATCCGTGTCACAGAGGAGCAGTTCATGTTCGCATGCGATCCCGCCGTTGACCCAAGCCAATCTCACGGGACCTTCCCCTGCATCTGCCACAGCCCGGCATTTGCAAGGCTGAACGGCGCGCTGGCGTCGAAATTCTCCAGGCGCAGCTTTCTCGCCGGAGCGGCCGCCTCGGCCGGCCTGCTGGCGCTTGCGCCCGGCCGTTCGCTGGCTGCGGTTCCCGCGCCGCCCAAAAAACCGGTCGCCTTCACCAATATCCGCCTGTTCGATGGCACGTCGGAAACGGTGCGCACCGGGATGCGCGTGCTGGTGGACGGCAAGACGATCAAGGCCGTCGAGTCCGACACCGCGCCGTTGGCACCGGAAGTTCAGGTGGTGGACGGTGGCGGGCGCACGCTGATGCCCGGCCTGATCGATGCCCATGTGCATGTGATGATGGCGGCGATCCCGATGCAGGTGCTGCTGACCGCAGACGTCGGCTATCTCAATCTTCTCGCCGCACAGGAGGCGGAGCGCATGCTGATGCGCGGCTTTACCAGCGTACGCGACCTCAGCGGCCCTACCTTCGGTCTGAAGCGGGCGATCGACGGCGGCATCTGCGCCGGTCCCCGCATCTGGCCCTCCGGGGCGATGATCTCGCAGACCTCCGGCCATGGCGATTTCCGCATGCCCTACGAAATCCCCTCGCCACCGGGCGCGCCGTTTTCACGCGCAGAGGCGATCGGCGGCAGCGCCATCGCCGACGGCGTCGACGAAGTGCTCAAGCGCTGCCGGGAACAGCTGATGCTGGGGGCCTCGCAGCTGAAGCTCGCTGCCGGCGGCGGGGTGTCCTCCAACTACGATCCGCTCGACAGCAGCCAGTATACGGTGGCCGAGTTCCGCGCCGCGGTCGATGCCGCAGAGAACTGGGGAACCTACGTCACCGTCCACGCCTACATGCCGCGCGCGATCAAGATCGCGATCAACGGTGGCGTGCGCTGCATCGACCATGGCCAGATGATGGACGAGGAGACGGCCAGGATCATGGCAGGCGAGGGCATCTGGCTCAGCACCCAGCCCTTCGACGAGACACATGGCTTCCAGTTTCCGGAGGGAACGCCGAACCGGGTCAAGCAGTTGGAGATGTTTGCCGGCACGAGGAACGCCTACCAGCTTGCAAGGGAGCACAAGCTGAAGACCGCGTGGGGTACCGACCTGTTGTTCGATGCCAAGGGTGCGGCGACGCAGACCGCGCAGCTGGCGAAAATGACGGAGTACGGCTTCTCGGCGGCCGAAACGCTGAAGATGGCGACCGGCACCAATGCCGAGCTTCTGGCGATGTCCGGCCCGCGCACGCCCTATCCGGCGCCGGTCGGGCGGATTGCGCAAGGCGCCTTCGCCGATCTCCTGCTTGTCGACGGCGATCCGACGGTGGACCTGAACGTGCTCGTCGATGCGGAGCAGAACCTGAAGATCATCATGAAGGACGGCGTGTTCCACAAGAACACCCTTGGCTGACGCTCGGCCCGTCACGAAGAAGAAAGGCGGGCGGCTGGCGGGCGCAGTTCCTGATTGCCAATTCTTGCGTGCCTGTGTCAGAACTGAGGGACGGTGGAAGCTTTCCAAAGGCAGCCTGCCGGTTATAGCAGCGTACCGAGGTGGCAGATGAGCATTCGTGGCGGGCATCAGGCACATGTGGAGTTCCGGCGTTCTTCCAAAGCCCCTTCGCTTTCGCGCAAGGCCGGCCTCGGATCCGCCATCGTGCTCGGCGTCCTTGCGCTTTCCGTCCCCTGCGTCGCCGTCATCTTCGCCGGCCGCACCGCGGCGGCGGCCGACTGCGGCAGCACGCCGGAGCCGGGCATCGACTGGAGCCGCTGCAAGAAGCGGGCGATCATGCTCCAGGACAGCAATTTCAGGGGCGCCAACCTCGGCGAGGCCGATCTGGCCCTGACCGACATGAGCCGGACCAACCTCACCTCTGCCAATCTGGAAAAGGCCAATCTCTCGCGCGCGTGGTTCACCGGCGCCACCCTGACGAAGGCCAATTTCAATCGGGTCGAGGCCTACCGGGTCGGCTTCGAGGGTGTCGTGGCGGATGGGGCGACGTTTGCCAGCGCCGAATTGCAGAGGGCAAACTTCAGGAACGCCCGCCTTGCCGGGGTCGATTTCGAAAAGGCCGAGCTCGGCCGGGCGGATTTCCGCGGCGCGGTCATCTCCGGCGCCAGCTTTCCACTTGCCAACCTCTCGCGGGCTGATTTCAGTACGGCGACGTTCGACCAGCCGTTGGACTTTTCGCAGGCCTTCATGTTCCTGACCCGCATCGAGGGGCTGGATCTCACAAACGCCAAGGGTCTGTCGCAGGAGCAGGTCAATCTCGCCTGCGGCGATGCCAGCACCCGGCTGCCTGCCGGCCTTGCCGCACCGTCCAACTGGCCTTGCCCGTTCGACTGACGAGGTCCCGATCGGCAGCGCCGCCGAAGCTCACGCCTTGACCGCCACCAGGAAAAGCCGGGGGAAGCGCAGCAGCACGCGCCCGTCGGCGGTCCGCGGATAGGCCTTTTCGATCCGCTGCCGGTAGCTTTCCAGGAAGCCGGGCTGTTCTTCCTCCGGCAGCTTGTCGAGATAGGGCCTGATGCCCGTACCCTTCACCCATTCGACGATCGCCGCCGCATCCGCCATCGGGTGGTTATAGATCGTGTGCCAGATGTCCACTCGCGCCGCCTTTTTCGACAGCGCATCGAAATAGGCGATTGTCGGCGGCAGTGGCGGGCGCCTTGGATGAGAGGTGGCGAAATAGGCTGCCCAGCGCGGATCATCTGTCACCGCATCCATTTCCGTGTGGTTCGGCTCACCCCGATTGTCGGGCATCTGCACCGCCAGCACCCCGCCGGGGGCGAGATGATCCATCAGCCGCTCGAAAACGGCGATGTGCCGGGGCACCCATTGGAAGACCGCATTGGCGAAGAGAAGCGCTGCCGGCACGGGCGGTGTCCAGCCCGAAAGGTCCCCGTGTGCGAAGGTGATGCCCGGTAGCCGCTTTCGCGCCGCCGCCAGCATGTCCTCGTCGCTGTCGATGCCGATCGTCTGGCGATCGGCAAAGCGCTCCGCCACAAGCGCGGTCGAGTTGCCCGGACCGCAGCCGAGGTCGTAGGCGGGACCTGCGGGAAGGTCCGGCACCTGCGCCAGCAGGTCTCGCACCGCGCGCGTACGCTCACCCTCGAATTTCACATACTGTGCCGCCGACCACGCCATCTGCGTCTCTCCCTTTGACCGCTACTCCAGAGCCTCCAGCGTCGGCAGGATCAGCGACGGACCGAGATCGGCATATTCGTCCGGCATGCCGGTCCGGTTGATCCACACCGTGCGGAAGCCGAATTTCGTCGCCCCCGCAACATCCCAGCGGTTCGACGACTGGAACGACACCGATCCGGGATAGAGCCGGTAGTTCGTCGTCACGACGTCATAGACGGCGGGCGCGGTCTTGTAGGTGCGCAGCGGATCGACGGAGAAGATGTCGTCGATGACGGTGTCGAGCGCGGCATTGTCGACGGCCGACCGCAGCATCGCCGGGGCCCCGTTGGAAAGGATCGCGACCCGCGCCCCGCGGGCCTTGAGGCTTCTCAGGACCGCGGGTACTTCCGGATAGCAGTCCAGCTTCCAATAGGCGTCGAGGAGTTTCGCGCGCAGTGACCGGTCCACTTCGGGAATTCTCTGAAACGCATGGTCCAGCGCTTCCTCGGTCAGCTGCCAGAAGTCGCGGTAGGCGCCCATCAGCGCCCGCGTCCAGGAATATTCCAGTTGCTTGGCCCGCCACAGCTCGGAAAAGCGCTGGTATTCCGGCCCGACGTCGCCCGCATGGTGACGCACGGCGGCATGCACGTCGAACAGCGTGCCATAGGCATCGAAGACATAGGCAGCATAGGGCACGGCGGCGGCTCAACTCCTGGAAAGCGCTTTCGTTCCAAATCATTAGCGCTAGATCATGTCAACATTGGGTGCGTCGCACAATAAGGCGGCACGCCCTTCTTGCGTGCTCAGAACCGCGTGATGACGCTGATCCCGAGATCGGTTGCCGTGTCCATGGCCATCAGCGCGTCGACACCTTCCTCGAGGCTGATCTCTCGGCCGATGAGCTTCTCCGGCTGCAGCCGGCCCTCAGCCATCATCGAAAGCATGGCGTCGTAGCGCCAGGCCTGCATGCCGTGGCTGCCGTAGATCTCCAGCTCGTGCCCGATTACCTGCGCCATCGGGATTACCGGCGTCGCCTCGTCTCCCAGCATCAGGCCGACCTGCACATGCCGGCCGCGCCGGCGCAGGTTTTTGATCGAGTTGAAGCAGGTCACGCGCGAGCCGAGCGCATCGATCGAGGCATGCGCGCCGCCGCCGGTGATCTCCCGCACCGCATCCGCCACGTCGGCAACGTCCCGCGCGTTGATGGCGGCGACGGCGCCCATCTTGCGGGCGAAGGCGAGCTTGTCGTCCGAAATGTCGATCGCGACCGGATGGGCGCCGAGCGCCGCCGCAATCATGATGGCAGAGAGGCCGACGCCGCCGCAGCCATGCACCGCCACCCATTCTCCGCCCTTCACCCTGGCCTGGTCGCAGACGGCACGGAACGAGGTGGCAAAGCGGCAGCCGAGGCTTGCCGCGGTCGCATAGGCGACATTCTCGGGCAGGTGCACGAGGTTCTGGTCGGCATAATCGAGCGCCACGTACTCGGCGAACGATCCCCAATGGGTGAAGCCCGGCTGGAACTGCTCCTCGCAGATCTGCTGGTTGCCGGAGCGGCACTCGTGGCAATGGCCGCAGCCTGAGACGAAGGGCACCGTTACCCGGTCGCCGACCTTGAAGCGCGTGACGCCCTTGCCGGTGGCGAGCACGGTGCCGGCAAGCTCGTGGCCCGGCACGTGCGGCAGGGAGATGTCGGGATCATGCCCCTGCCAGCCGTGCCAGTCGCTACGGCAAAGCCCGGTCGCCTCGACCTTGACGACCACGCCCGCGCTTGTCGGCGTCGGATCGGGCAGGGTTCGGATTTCCGGTCTTGCGCCGAATGCTTCGTAGTACATTGCCTTCATCGGGCCACCCTCCGCTCGTGTCCAGACTCTATGCCATGCGAGGGCCGAACGTGCCATTGCCGCATCCATGACAATGACTGATGCACTCATTTAAGATCGTGTGTGGACACAGCTTGCGATTTGGTTCACGCCATGGGCGATTTGACCCGGGCCGAAAGGTCCGGCTTCGGAAGGAGACTTGAAGATGGCAGTCGATACATCCCCGCGCACGCCCACCTGGACCTACGTCGATGGCGAATGGGTCTCGGGCAATCCGCCGCTGATAGGTCCCACCTCGCATGCGATGTGGCTCGCCTCCACCGTTTTCGACGGCGCACGCTGGTTCGATGGCATCGCGCCCGACCTCGACCTCCATTGCCAGCGCATCAATCGTTCCGCGGTCAATCTCGGCCTCAAGGCAACGATGAGCGCCGAGGAGATCGAGGGTCTGGCCTGGGAAGGTGTGAAGAAGTTCGACGGCAAGACGGCGATCTACGTCAAGCCGATGTACTGGGCTGAGCACGGCGCGCCGTTCAGCGTGGTCGCGCCCGATCCGGAATCGACCCGCTTCGTGCTCTGCCTGTTCGAGGCGCCGATGGGAGACGGCCACACCGGCAATTCGATGACGGTTTCGCCATTCCGCCGGCCGACCAACGAATGCATGCCGACGGATGCCAAGGCCGGCTGCCTCTATCCGAACAACGCCCGCATTCTCGCGGAGGCGAACAAGCGCGGCTTTGAAAACGCGCTGGTGCGCGACATGCTTGGAAACGTCGCCGAGACCGGCTCGTCCAACGTCTTCATGGTCAAGGACGGTGTCGTCTTCACCCCGGCCGCCAACCATACCTTCCTGGCCGGCATCACCCGCCACCGCGTGATCACGCTGCTGCGTGCGGAAGGCTTCGAGGTGGTTGAAAAGACGATGACGCTCGAGGAGTTCCGGGAGGCCGACGAGATCTTCACCTCCGGCAACTATTCCAAGGTCGTGCCCGTGAACCGGCTGGACGATCGCAACCTGCAGCCCGGGCCGGTGACGGCCAAGGCGCGCGAGCTCTACTTCGACTGGGCGCATTCGAGCGGCAACCAGGCCTGAGGGAAGGGGTCGCCAGCGTGGGTCGGGCGTCTCCGCCAGAACCGTCATCCCGGCCCGCGAGCCGGGATCCAGCCAGGCCGCGTCCGCGGCGTGAGGGATTGTCTTTTCGCTCAACGACTTGAACGCACCGGATGCCGGATCAGATCCGCATGACGGGGCCGGAGCTGATGCTGGCGTCTTGTGCGAAAGGACGGGGCAATACGCTATTTGCTCTCGTCGCTCTCGTCGGTAGCCCCGTTCGCCTTCTGCCGCTCCAGCACGGCCGCACGCTGCTTGTCGTTCAGGACGCGGACGTATTCCCGGCCGATCGCGCCCGTGACCTGTGCGCTCCTGGACTGCTTGTCGTAGACGCAGGCAAAAGTGACGCGGGCCTTCTCCTGTTCCGAGCGGCCGCTGATCAGCGCCACGCCGTAATTCTCGGTGCCGAACTCATCGACGAAGACGGTCTCGTTCTTCAGCTTCTCGGGCAGTGCGGCGACGCACTTTGCCTTCACGTCGTCCCGGAATTCCGACCATGCGTCCGGGGAGGATGCGAAGGCTGGAACTGCGCCGATGAGCGCCACGACGGAGAGAAAACGGGTGAGAATGCGCATGGACATGCCTTTCAGATGAGTGCGGGGCGGATCCCCGAACGGAAGGGACGAGGGGAGAAATGGCTTGGCGATGGGGCGGTTCCATGGCAGCGCGCGCAAGTTGCGCATAGTACGAATATCCTGCGCAGCCGCAAATTTTGGCATGCAACCCGGTTGTCTGGAACAGGTCATCCCCCTATGTTCCGCTCCACGGGTTTCAGTGAAAAAATTCCGTAATTCAGAGGAGATACGCCATGGCCTTCGAACTTCCGCCGCTTCCCTACGACTACGACGCTCTTGCTCCGTTCATGTCGCGCGAGACGCTGGAATACCACCACGACAAGCACCACAAGGCCTATGTCGACAACGGCAACAAGCTCGCCGAGGAAGCAGGTCTTTCCAACCTGACCCTGGAAGAGATCGTCAAGAAGTCCTACGGCACCAACCAGGGCCTCTTCAACAACGCCGGCCAGCACTACAACCACATCCACTTCTGGAAGTGGATGAAGAAGGCCGGCGGCGGCAAGTCGCTTCCGGGCGCGCTGCAGAAGGCGATCGACAGCGATCTCGGCGGCTACGACAAGTTCAAGGCTGACTTCGTCGCAGCCGGCACGACGCAGTTCGGTTCGGGCTGGGCATGGCTCTCGGTCAAGGACGGCAAGCTCGTCATCTCCAAGACGCCGAACGGTGAAAACCCGCTCGTTCACGGCGCGTCCCCGATCCTCGGCGTCGATGTATGGGAGCACTCCTACTACATCGACTACCGCAACGCCCGTCCGAAGTACCTCGAGGCCTTCGTCGACAGCCTGATCAACTGGGACTACGTCCTGGAAATGTACGAAGCCGCGACGAAGTAAGTCTGACGCACGGCAGAGTATCAGGAAGCCCCGGCCGCAAGGCCGGGGCTTTCTCGTTTCCCGCGCAGGTGCCGCTTTTGCGTGGTGCAATTGCATGTCGAGGCGGCGCTGAACTACGCGACAGCGCCAGCGCGCGCTGCACGCGACGGGTAGGCGTGACCGTTGCTGCATGGCCGGTGCGAGCGCGAATGCGATGCAACGCGGATCCCGGACATCAATAAAACGTTACTTCTCTTCGCGTGCCGGCATGCAATCTTGCAGCCGCAATCCACAAATCTCGCCCGTCGACCAGATCGGGCGTTCCATCTGGAGCTACTGATGAAATTGAAGACAATCGCCGCCGCTGCCATCGTTGCAGTTCTCGGAGCCGGCGCCGTCGTCGCGGCCGACGAGCCGCAGGCCGCGCGCCAGCAGATGATGAAGGACGTCGGGCGCGCCATGGGTGCTCTCGCCGGAATCGCCAAGGGCGAAAAGCCCTACGACGCGGACGTGGTGAAGGCCTCGCTGACGACGATGAGCGAGGTCTCCAAGACCTTTGCCGACCAGTTTCCTGCAGGCTCGGAGACCGGCTTCGAGACCGAGGCGAGCCCGAAGATCTGGGAAAACATGGATGATTTCCGCGCAAAGGACGCACAGTTCGGCAAGGATGTCGACACCGCACTCGCCACGCTGCCCGCAGACCAGGCGGGAGTCGGCGCGGCACTGGGAACGATCGGCAAAAACTGTTCCGCCTGTCATGAGACATATCGGGTGAAGAATTAGCCATCGGCGGCTGAAGACTGCGCCTCTCCGGGACGCGGCCCGGGGAGGCTGCGTTTCGTTGTGCGCATGCGACCGCGCGGCGGTTCGATGCCGGGCATCGGCTGCTGCGGGATCGGCCGCCTCGCGTGACCCGAGGACGTAAAGATGAAATTTCTCAAAGTCACCGCTGCAGTGGGCGCTGCAGGTCTTCTGGGCCTCGCCGGCTTCTTCTGGGTCACGGCGCCGGTGCGTACGCCGGACGACCTGTGGCAGGGGCTGGGCGAGCCGAACATCGCAAACGGCGAGCGCGTCTTTTCCGAAGGCGGCTGTTCCAGCTGCCACGCAGCACCCGGTGCAGGCGACGACGGCAGGCTCGTGCTGGCCGGTGGCGCGCCGCTTGCAAGCCCGTTCGGCACGTTCCACGCCCCCAACATCTCGCCCCACCCCGAAGCCGGCATCGGCGGCTGGTCGCTGCATGAATTCGGCGATGCGATGCTGCGTGGCGTCGGCAGGCAGGGAGAACACCTCTATCCTTCCTTTCCCTACGCCTCCTATGCCCGCATGACGCCTTCCGACATCAACGATCTCTTCGGATACCTGAAGACGTTGCCGGCGAGCGACAACGTCGCACCCGCGCATGAACTGCCGTTCCCCTTCGATCAGCGTGCGCTCCTGGGCGGCTGGAAGTTTTTCTATCTGAACGACGATCCGCGCGTTGCAATCGCCAACGCCGATGCGAAGGTGGAGCGCGGCCAGTATCTCGTCGAAGGCCCCGGCCATTGCGGCGAATGCCACACGCCGCGCGATGCGCTGGGCGGGCTGAAGGCGGATCTGTGGCTTGCGGGCGGGCCGAACCCCGAAGGCGGGCCGGGCCGTGTCCCCAACATCACGCCGGGCGGTCTCGACGGCTGGAGCGAGAGCGACATCGCCTACTATCTCGAATCCGGTTTCACGCCGGATTACGATTCGGTCGGCGGTTCGATGACAGCGGTGCAGAAGAACATGGCGCGGCTGCCGGCGGAGGACCGCGACGCGATCGCAGCCTATCTCAAGGCCATTCCGGCCCATTGATCCGGAGCGTGGAGGACTGCCCGGCCGCGCGGGCAGTCCGTTGTCTTTGCCGCTGACCGATCAATCCGGCAGGGCGTAGGCGATCACATAGTCGCCGCGGTCGGGCGACTGGCGCGCGCCGCCGGCCGAGATGACCACGTACTGCTTGCCGGTCTTTGGCGACTTGTAGGTCATCGGTCCGCCCTGGCTGCCGACGGGCAGCCGCTCCGTCCAGACTTCCTCGCCCGTCGCCGTGCTGAAGGCGCGCAGATAATAGTCCTGCGTGCCGGCGATGAAGACGAGCCCGCCCTGCGTTGCGAGCGTGCCGCCGAGCGTCGGCATGCCGATCGGGATCGGCAGGCCCATCTTGATGCCGAACGGGCCCGTGTCCATGACCGTGCCGACCGGCACCTGCCAGGCGATCTTCTGCGTCTTCATGTCCACAGCGGTCAGCGTGCCGAAGGGCGGGGCCTGGCAGGGGATGCCGAGCTGCGACAGGAAGCGGTTCTTGTCGACCGCATAGGGCGTGCCCTTCATCGGCACGAGGCCCATGCCGGTGTTGACGCTCTCGCCGCCACTGGCGGTCTGGTCGCTCGGTGCGGCCTCGACCATCTTCACCCAGAGGCCGACGCGCATGTCGTTGACGAAGATCATGTTGTTGATCGGGTCGGTCGAAAGGCCGCCCCAGTTCATCCCGCCCAGCGAGCCGGGGAAGGACAGCGACAGGTCGGTGCCCGGCGCGGTGTAGAGGCCATCGTAACGCATCGACTTGAAGGCGATGCGGCACAGAAGCTGGTCGAACGGCGTGGCGCCCCACATGTCGGACTCGGTATAGGGACCGACGCCGATCTGCGGCATGCCGACGGAAAGCGGCTGGGTGGGGGCGTAGGGCTCGTTCGGGATGTTCGCCGGCTTGACGGGGATTTCCTTCACCTCCGTCAGCGGCTTGCCGGTCGCCCGGTCGAGCACGTAGAGCTGGCCGGCCTTGGTGCCGAAGACCAGCGCCGGCACGGTGGAACCGTCAGCCTTCGGGAAGTCCACGAAGGAGGGTTGCATCGGCACGTCGAAGTCCCAGAGGTCGTTGTGCACGGTCTGGAAGACCCATTTCTCGCGGCCCGTGGTTGCGTCGAGCGCAAGCATCGAGGCGCCGTACTTGTGGTCGAGCGCCGTGCGCGTCGCGCCGTAGAGGTCGACGGAGGGGCTGCCGACCGGCATGAAGACGATGTTGGAGGCCGGATCGTAGGACATGGCCGCCCAGACGTTCGGCGTCGAACGGGTGTAGGTCTGGCCTTCCGGCGGCAGGCCAGTGATGTCCGGATTGCCCGGGTCGAAGGCCCAGCGGAGTTGGCCGGTGATCACGTCGAAGCCGCGCATCACGCCGCCCGGCATGTCCACCTGCACGTTGTCGGCGATCCGTCCGCCGACGACGACGGTGGTGCCGGCAAGCGTCGGGGCCGAGGTCAGCACGTAGCTCGGATCGGCGGCATCGCCGAGACCGATCTTCAGGTTGACGCGGCCGTTGGTGCCGAAATCGGGGCAGAAGGCGCCGGTATCGGCGTCGAGCGCGATGAGCTCAGCCTCGATCGTGTTCATCAGGATGCGGCGTTGGCAAAGCGCGCCTTCGGCCACCGAAACCGGCGTGACCGGCGTCGAGCCGGGTAGTGTCGGCTGTTGGATCTGGCTGGTCGCATCGAAATAGGCAAGGCCGCGGCAACGCATCCAGACCGACGACTTCGCGTTGATCTCGTTCTTCCAGATCTCTTTGCCGGTATCGACGTCGACGGCGATGACGTTGTTGTGCGGCGTGCACAAAAACAGCTTGTCTCCCACCTGCAGCGGTGTCTGCTGGTCTTCGGCGCCGTTATTGCCGGGGCTGATCGGCGTGTCGCCGGTCCGGTAGGTCCAGGCGACCTTCAGGTCCTTCACGTTGTCGACGTTGATCTGGTCGAGTGCGGCAAAGCGGCTGCCGCCGTGCGTGTTGCCGTAGGCCCCCCAGTTCTTCTGCTCGCTGGCCGGGTCGACCGGTGTCCGTGCGGGCGCGGTGCCGGCGAAGCGGACGGTCGGATGCGGCACGAACATGCCGGCGACGCCTGCGGCCGCACCGAGCGCCAGGATCGCGGCGATCAAGAAGGAGGGAAGGTAGGCCGGTGAGCGGCCGCTCGCCTTGCGCAGCAACGGATAGGAGAGCGCCACCACGGCCGCGCCGATGCCGAGCGCGAGCAGGCGCGAGATCAGCGCCCAGAAGTCGAGGCCGACATCCCACACGGCCCAGACGACCGTGAGCAGGGTGACAAGCCCGAAGAGCAGCGCGCCGGACGGCTTGCGCAAGAGCACCAGCGCACCGGAAAGCACGATGCCGATGCCGGCCAGCAGGAAGTACCAGCTGCCTCCGAGGGAGACCAGCTTTCCGCCGCCGATGGCGAGGAACAGGCCTGCGAGAATGAGAACGGCGCCCAGAACGAACAGCCAGATCTTGGCGGCCGCAGGCGTCGCGTATGGGGTATCTGTCATGGGGTTTCCAGCTCCTTTGGGACGTCAACCGGTTGAAAACCTGAAGCCGGCGCCACTCGGTCGGAGATGGACAAGGTGAGAGTGCCTGGCATCATGGGTCGGTCGAGCATGCGCGCACCGTTCCTGAAGATACTGAAGCGGATCGGGAGCGCCCCTTGGCGATTGAAGACGGACTGCCGCGCCCTCCCGTCGCGCACCAGCCGCAGGCGCACGCACCTGCTTCTGCCCTCTTATGCCGCATGGGGCATTCTGGCAAGGAGATGTTCGGTTTGCGGCGGAACAGCGCCGCGCCGGAGCCGGGCACGGCGCTTTCCGTCAGTCCTGCTCGCTCTGAGCCTGTTTTCTCTATGCTTTCTTTCTTTAGGACAGCGCCTGCATGTAGCGCATGCCGGTGACGGGACCGGCCTTGAAGTTCATTTCCTCGTAGAAACGGTGTGCGCCGAAATTGCCGGTGGCGGCGCTGACGGAAAGGTAGCTGCACCCGGCGATTCGGGCCTGCTCGCGCGCCCGCGAAACCAGATGCCGGCCAATGCCGCTGCCGCGATGTCCCTCGCGGACGAAGATCTGGTGCAGCTCCATGCCGCGCCGCCCTTCGAGCGCCCGGTAGAGCGGCACCAGGATGGCGTATCCCACGAGCTGGCCGCCCGCCTCTGCCACCACCGCGGTGATCCAGGGCGTGGTTCCGAACAGGTCACGGTCGAGATCGCTTGCCGTCACCTTTGCGTCGTCGCCGTGGCATTCGGCATGCAGCGCGATCATGTCCAGCAGCTGGCGCAGGTCGCCAGGGCGTGCCGTGCGGATGTTGAGGACGGGCGCGCGTTCGGCCGATGCCGTTTCGAGCTTGATGACGGTATTCATTGCGAGGCTCCTTCGGGTTCTTTTGCCACCAGGTGCCTGAAAACAACAAAGCCGCCTGATGGCGGCTTGTTGAACATGATGATCGAACAGCCGCTCCTTATCGGAACAGCCAAAAATACGTGTGCGCGATGGGTGCGTTCGTGATCATGGCGGCGATATTCTCCTATTCGCCGCCATTGTCAATGCGAAAATTTCAGGGCCATGGCGGACACGCCGCAACGACATCGGCCTGATTCTAGCCTTCGGCCGCCGTCTTCAGCTCAGCGGTGCTTTCCCCTGACGCCCCGACGCCGAACTGTTGTTCGATCGCCTCACGAATCTCGGCCTCGATCGCCTTGCGCTCCTCCGGCGGCAGGGTTTTCAGGGAATCCTCCGTGAGCCCCATTTCCTCCAGCATCTGCTTGCGGAGGCGCTCGGCCGGCGTCATCTTCGCGAGTTCCATGAACTCCTCGACAATTCCGGTGTCCCCCGAGGTCGTTTCGCTCTTGTCTGCGCCGATCGTCCAGAGTGCGCGCGCAAACGCCGACGTCTGGGGCAAGGAGGGGGCGACGGTGGGGGCGCTGGTGCGCGTGACGCCGCTTTCCTCGCTCGAACCCGTGAAGTCCTCCCGCTTCGAAGAGGATTGCCGCGCGAGTGTGTAATTCGCCAGGAGGTTGTCGCTGCCGATCTTCATGCCGATCTCCGGAAAGGCGCGAATCCGGATATCCCGAAATCGCAGGCGCCCCGGGCGGGGCGCGGTTGAGGTCCGGCAGACCCTAGGCATTGCAGCTTATGCGAGCCTTGCCGGCGTCACGGCAGCGTATAGGCGATCACGTAGTCGCCGGGCTTGGTGCCGATCGACCCATGCCCGCCGGCAACGATCAGCACGAACTGCTTGTCGCCGACCGTGTAGGTCATCGGCGTCGACTGGCCGCCGGCCGGAAGCCTCGCTTCCCACAGCTGGTCGCCCGTCGTCACGTCGTAGGCGCGCAGGTAGTCATCCACCGCAGCGCCCAGGAAGGCGACACCGCCCTTGGTGATGATGGGCCCGCCGATGCCGGGAACGCCGACCTTGAAGGGCAGGGGCAGGGGCGACATGTCGCGCACGGTGCCGTTCTTGTGCTTGTAGACGACCTTGCCGGTGCGAAGATCGGCGCCAGCGACATAGCCCCACGGCGGCGCCTGACAGGGGATCTTCAGCGGCCCCAGGAACGGCCCCATGTAGACGCCGTAGGGCGCGCCCTCGTTGCGGTTGAGCCCTTGTTCGGAGCCCTTCTCGCCCTGTTCCTTCGGCGGGATCTGGTCGCGCGGGACGAGCCGCGAGGTGAAGGCCAGATAGGTCGGCATGCCGAACATGATCTGGCGTTCGGGATCGACGGCGACCGAGCCCCAGTTGAACACGCCGAAATTGCCGGGATAGATGATGCTGCCTTCCAGCGAGGGCGGGGTGTAGCGTCCCTCGTATTTCAGCCGGTGAAAGTCGATGCGGCAGGCGAGCTGGTCGAACATCGTCACCCCCCACATGTCCTTTTCCTGCAACGGATCGGGCATGAAGGTCAGGGCGGAAAGCGGCTGCGTCGGCGAGGTGAAGTCCTCGGGGATCGCGCCTGTCGGCGCCGGCACTTCGGTGACCGGCACCAGCGGCTCGCCGGTCCGCCGGTCGAGAACGTAGACGTCGCCCTGCTTCGTCGGCCCGACGAGCGCCGGCACGACGGTGCCATCCTCCCTCGTGATGTCAAGCAGGGCCGGCTGGGCGGGTATGTCCATGTCCCACAGGTCGTGGTGCACGGTTTGGCGCACCCAGCGCACCTGTCCGGTCTCGAGGTCGAGCGCCACGATGGAGGAGGAGTATTTTTCCACGTGCTCGTTGCGGCCCATGCCGAGCTGGTCGGGGACCTTGTTGCCGAGCGGCACGAAGATCAGGCCCAGCGCCTCGTCGTAAGAGGAAACCGACCAGCTGTTGGGCGAGTTTGTCGTGTACTTCTGGCCTTCTGGAAGCGGCGTGGTGACGTCGGGATTGCCCGAATCCCAGTTCCAGATCAGTTGCCCGGTATCGATGTCGAAGGCGCGGATCACGCCCGACTGTTCGTGGATCGAGTAGTTGTCGTTGACGGCGCCGCCGACGATGATTTTGCCGCCGACGGCGACCGGCGGCGAGGTCGAATAGTAGTAGCCGGCGGGGTTGTATTCCATGCCCGTTTCCAGATGCAGCACGCCGTTGTCGGCGAAGGCTGTGCAGACCTGCCCGGTCGCTGCATCCAGCGCGATCAGGCGTGCGTCCGAGGTCGGCAGATAGATGCGCTCCGCACATGCGCTTCCGGCTGTCGCCGCGGGGTCCTTCCAGTAGGTGACGCCGCGGCAGGTCTGGTGCTGCCGGTCCGGGTTCATGCCGGAATTGCTGTCGTATTTCCACTTCTCCTGGCCGGTCGCGGCATCCAGCGCGATCGCCCAGTTGTGCGGCGTGCACAGATAGAGCGTCTCGCCGACTTTCAGCGGCGTCACCTGGTAGGTCGTCTCGGTGACGTCGTCCGGCAGCTTCACATCGCCGGTCTGGTATTGCCAGGCGACCTTGAGCGTGTTGACATTATCTGTTGTGATCTGGTCAAGCGGGGAGTAGCGCTGGCCGTAGCCGGTGCGGCCGTACTGGTGCCATTCGCCGGCGGGCACGTCGCCGCCGAGCGCCGGCTGGGTGATGACGGCCGTCTTCGGCAGCTCGCCGCGGATGTCATGCACGTTGCGCGTCATCGCAAACAGGGCCACCCCGATGGCCACGATCCCGGTCACGGCAAGCGGCAGCAGCGAGGCCGGATAATCCTGCCCCGTCGGGCTTGTGAAACCGAGCTGGCGCCGGATCGCCGGCAGCATCAGCCAAAGCCCGAGCAGGACGATGATGCCGCCGCGCGGGCCCAGCTGCCACCAGTCGAAGCCCACCTCCCATACCGCCCAGGCGAGCGAGGCCAGGATGAAGGCGGAATAGATCCAGAGTGCTGCGGGTCTCTTCAGGAAGAGCAGGATGCCCGTCACGAGAAAGACAAGCCCGGCGATCAGGTAGTAGGGGCTTCCGCCGAGGGCGACCAGCCACGCGCCTCCGCCCAAAAGAACGACGCCGATCAGGTCGAAGACGATGGCGGTGAGAATGAGGAGCATGCGCGTTCTCCATGACGACAGGTCGAGCCAATGCGGGAGGCCGTGACCGGTCAACGCGGCATGTCATCGGGTCGTGTCATCGCTCGGGTCGAGGGCCTCTCTGCAACCATCAACTAGCGCGCCCACAATCACAATCAACGGGTGAGGTGAAACGGCGAGCGAGGCGAATGTGTTCGCTTCGGGGAAGGGACCGACGTCCTCTGTTAAAGCAATGTCTCTCGCTGTTTACGGCCAGCAAAGCTCGATGATGTATCTCATGGTAGACTATATCGACATGGCGAGACGATGAGAGGATCCCAATGAACCAGCCTGCCTATTCAATCGTGGCCCGGACCCCATCTGTCGAGGAGTATTTGCATCTTCGAGCGGCGGCGGGACTGAGTTCATTTACGGAGGAGGCCGCGGGCAGGGGCCTGCAAGGGACTGTCTTTTCCGTAGTGGTTGTTTGCGAGGGTTCCGCAGTCGGAATGGGACGATTGATCGGAGACGGAGGTTGCTTTTTTCAGGTCGTCGACATTGCCGTGCATCCCGAACACCAGGGGCGGGGACTTGGCAAGGCAATCATGAATGCCATCATGGCGCATGTAAAAGACAGACTCCCCTCTTCGGCGTATGTCAGCCTGATCGCCGATGTGCCGGCAAACACGCTTTATGAAAAGTTCGGCTTCAAGGAAACGGCACCAAGGTCTCTGGGAATGGCCTATCGTGTAAACGCGTCGGCCTGACCGCTCTCTGCTGAGGAGAGGTGCATTCGTCTCCGTACACTTCGCCCCCGGTTGTATCGTGCGGCCGCCGTCCCGGCCTCCATCTGCGCAACACTCGTCCCGCCGCGCAACTGCGCCGGCTCCCTCACGTACCGCAGAAGGTCTGCAGCACCTCTTCGCCGGGCATGGGTGGGCGTGCGTAGGCGGAAAAGGCCGGCTGGTCGTCATAGGGGCGGGAGAGCAGGTCGTTCAGCGCCGCAAACAGGGAAAAATCCTGTTCCTCGACCGCGGCGACGATCGCTTCCTCGATCCGGTGGTTGCGCGGGATGAAGGCAGGGTTGACCGCGCGCATCGCAGCCGCCCGCTCCGCGGGAAGGCGCGCGTCGCGGTCGAGCCTTTCGCGCCAGCGGGCAAGCCATGGGCCTGCAGCCTGCCGGTCGGCCAGCAGAGCGGCGAAGGCGGCATCGGCGCCTGCATCTTCCGCCGCATCCGAAAGGCGTCGGAAGGAAAGGGTGAAGTCCGCCTTCTGCTCCAGCATCAGGGCGAGGAAGGCGCGGATCAGGTCGGTATCGGCCTCCTCCACGTCGTCGCCGAGGCCGAGCTTGGCGCGGATCGTTGCGCTCCAGGCCTGCTGGAAATGCTCCATGAAGCGGGAAACGGCATCGTTTGCGAGATCGACCGCATCGCCCGGCGTCTCGTGCAGCAGTGGCAGCAGCGTCTCGGCAAGCCTTGCGATGTTCCACTGGGCGATCATCGGCTGGTTGCCATAGGCGTAGCGCCCGGCCTTGTCGATCGAGGAGAAGACGGTGCGCGGATCGTAAGGGTCCATGAAGGCGCAGGGGCCGAAATCGATCGTCTCGCCGGACACCGCCATGTTGTCGGTGTTCATCACGCCGTGAATGAAGCCCACGCCGAGCCAGCGGGCGATCAACTGTGCCTGCCGCTGTGCCACCGCGTCCAGGAGCTTCAGGTAGCGCCCGTCCTGTCCGTTCAGTTCGGGATAGTGCCGGCCGATCACGTGGTCGGCGAGAATGCGGATGCTTTCGGTGTCACCGCGCGCCGCGAAGAACTGGGACGTGCCCACGCGGATGTGGCTTGAGGCGACGCGCGTCACGATCGCGCCGGGCAGCATCGTTTCGCGGTAGACCGGCTGGCCGGTGGTGACGGCGGCGAGCGCGCGCGTCGTGGGGATGCCGAGCGCATGCATGGCCTCGCTGACGATGTATTCGCGCAGCACCGGGCCAAGGGCCGCGCGTCCGTCGCCGCGCCGGGAGAACGGCGTCGGGCCGGACCCTTTCAGCTGGATGTCGCGCCTTTCTCCGTCCGGGCGCAGGACTTCGCCCAGAAGGACCGCGCGGCCGTCGCCAAGTTGCGGCACGAACTGGCCGAACTGGTGGCCGGCATAGGCCTGGGCGATCGGCTCGGAGCCGGCCAGGATGCGGTTGCCGGAAAAGATCGCCGCGGCGTCCGCTTCCAGCGCCTCGGCGTCGAGCCCCATTTCTTCAGCGAGTGTCCGGTTGAACGCGATCAACCGCGGTGCTGCCACCGGCGTCGGCTCGACGCGGGCGAAGAAATTCTGCGGCAGGCGCGCATAGCTGTTGTCGAATGCGATCGGCTTGGCCTTGCTTGCCGAAATCCGGGTGGCAGCTTCTGTCATGGTCGGCTCGCATTCCTTGATGGCCTGGGTCTGAGCGCCCAGACCTTGGCGCCCGGGTTCTATCGTCACCCTATTAGATAGGAACGCGGGAGGCGAGCGGAAGTGGCCAGGCTGGCCGGAACGCAAACGGCCCGCCTCGATGGCGGGCCGCAGGTTGTCGTTTCCCATCCCGGATCGGGTGTCGAAATCGGCCCTATCGGCCGAAGACGCGGAAGCGGCCGGGACGAAGTGGACTTCTCAGTTCGTTGCGGCGGGCAATGTGCCCGTCGAGGCCCGCGATGTCCGAAAGGTCGATCGGGCCGCAGCCCCAGTCATAGTTGGCGTGCTCGAGCCACCCTGAAAACAGGCTGCCGAACATTCCGCGCCGATGGTGCTCGGTCGCAGTCATGATGGTTTCTCCTCAGATCCTAAGCGCTCATCGCCGGCCGCGGCATGCAGGCCTGGCAGATGGCGCCGATGTGGCGATGGTCGGTGCCGCAGCAGCCGCCGAGTACGCGCAGCTGCGGCATCCGGCGGACGAACTCGCCGTAACGCCTGCCGAAGTCGTCGGGGTCGCCGGCGTCCAGCGTCTCGCTCTCGTCGAGTTCCTGGTGGCTCAACGCCGACGCATTGGCGCGGATGCCGCCGATGCGCCGAACCCAAGTGCTGCCGTGATCGAGCGCGTCCTCGAAATGGCTCGGATGCGCGCAGTTGATCATGTAGAACAGCGGGTAGCTGCCGGTGGCAGCATCCACGGCCTCGATCGCCTCCTGCATCGTTCTGCCGGTGATGATCCTGCCATCGGTCTCGACGGTGAAGGCGATCACGCAGGGAATTCCGGCCTTTCGGGCCGCCCTTGCTACGCCGATCGCCTCGTCGATGTTGGTCAGCGTCACCGCGCTGATCATGTCGGCATCGGTTTCTGCAAACGTTTCGATCTGCGGCCGGTGATATGCCTCGGCTTCGTCGGCGGTCATGTTGCCGGCCTTGTAGCCGTCGCCGCGCGGGCCGATGGCGCCGTTCAGCACGATCGGTTGGCCGGGCCGCTCGTACTGGGCGCGAAGATGCGCGAGCATGCCGATCGCTTCCTCGTTGACCGCCTTCAGCGCTTCAGCGTCATAGCCAAGTTTTTCGGCCCAGTCGGGGTTGGCGCGCCAGGTCGGCGTGTCGAGCACGAAGCCGGTGCCGGCGCTGCGGGCCAGGTCGAGATAGCGGACGTAGTAATCCTTGAGCTTGCGCCGCCCCTCGGGGCTGGCCATCAGCACGAACGAGGCGAAATGCGGAAGTTCCACGCCTTCATGGAAGATCAGCGTCGTCTCCATGCCGCCGTCGGTCAGAAACCGATCGCCCTTCGTCAGCGGCAGGCCATGTCTGTACTTTGCCATAACTGTCTGTCTCCACTCGTTTCAATTCCGTTTCGGAAATTCAGGAGCGGGCGCGGTCCGTGGAGCGCGCCGACGAGAGCCAAGTCATGAGTGCAGTGTTTTTGTTTCCCTCTATGCGATTTCGTATCGAGGGGATTCCCACATTTTCCGAAACGCGTGTGGATTTTTGCCTGTTTTTCGCATGTAAAACTAGACCACTTGTGGTCAAGCGCTCGTAGCAGGCCTCTATATTAGAAAATTATCAATTGCTTGGCGCCACCTTTCACGCCAATGTTAACGGCGCTGGCGGGGCGTGAAGCGGAAAAACTGTACCAAAGGTACAGGAGGCGAGCGATGCGCAAGGGCGAGGAGACACGCGCAAGGATACTGGCGGTGGCAGAAGCCGCCGTGCTCGCCAAAGGCTTCGGCGCGACCTCGATCGAGGAACTGATCACCGAGACCGGCATCACCAAGAGCGGCTTCTTCTATCATTTCCATGACAAGAATGAACTCGCCCGGGCCCTGCTGGAACGCTACGTCGAAAACGACAACCGCCTCTACGATGAGATCTTCGGCCGCGCGCATGAACTGGCGGATGATCCCCTGCAGGCGTTCCTGCTCGGCCTGAAGCTCCTCGCCGAGCAGCTGGCCGACCTGCCCAACGGCCATCCCGGCTGCCTCGTCGCCGTCATGTGCGTCCACGAACGCGCCTTCGACCGCGAAGTGCAGGAGATCAACCGCCAGGCGGCGCTGAACTGGCGCCGACGCTTCAAGGCGATGTTCGAGGAAATCATGGCAGTCTACGAGCCGCGCGAGCCGATCGACGCCGAGCGGCTAGCCGATACGGTCTCGACCATGCTTGAGGGCGGCATCATCATGTCGAAGGCGCTGAAGGACCCCAGAAGCCTTCCCGATCAGCTTCTCGTCCTGCGCTCCTTCGTCAGGATGCTGTTCCGCGGCGGCGGGGAACGGCGCGCGGCAGCCGGGGGGCTGCTCTAGCTGCGCAAGGGGGCGGTGTCGGAGCGTGGCTGCGTTACGCCAGCAGCACGATACACCCGAGCCCCTGGGTCAGCGCGGCGAGGCGGCGGACGCGGTAGGCCAGCGCCTCCAGCCCGCGCTTCAGGGCAGGGCGTGCGGTCGCCACCCAGCCGCGCGCATAGAAGCGTCCGCGCCAGCTCGGTGCGATCGTGTAGGTTGAAAGGCCGATAGTCCTGTTGCTCCAGCTTTCCTTGTAGCCGGCCGGATTGGCAAGCAGGTCGTAGGTCGCAATACCGTTGTCGATCAGCCAGCAGACGGTCATCTCCATCTGCACCTTGCCGGGCGAGGCGTCCCGCAGGTCCCAGTCGAACGCCCCCATGTAGCAGTAGTAATGGCCGCCATGAAGGAAGCCGAGTTCGACGGCGGCAATCCTGTCGCCGGTTTCAAGCATGGACAGGCAGGCGCCCGACAGGCTCTCTCGGTCGCCTTCCAGGCCGGCGAGGAAGTCGCCAAATCCGGTCTGCGACAGGCCGAGGCCGAGCCGCCCGGTCTCCGTCAGCCAGCGCCGTTTCAGGTGCAGCGCGTGTTGTATGGTCGGGGCGAACGCCGGGTCGTCCGGCCACACCACCGAGAACCGGAGCTCGCCGTGGCGGCCGAGGTGGTTTCGCCGGCGGTTGCGGTTGCGCCGCTGCAGCTTGCCGAGCCCTGCGACATAAGCCTCGGCGGAGGCAAAGCCCGTCAGGTCGAGGAGCGAGGCGGCATTGCGCACGGTGGCAACCGATTTTGCCCGCGCCATCATGGTCGCCAGCGCCGACCCGTCCGGAACGCCTTCGAACAATGCGACGTCGAAGTCGCCGCGGTCGACCAACGCCGCGAGAAGCTTGTCTGCGATCGTCTCCGAAAGACCGGCGAAATCGGGATCCATCAGGAGGTTGCTGTACTGCGTATGCGTGCCGCCCAGCGCCTCGATCCGGCTCAATGCGCCGGCCACGCCGCTTTGCATCAGCGGCCAGAGCGCTACCAGCCGGCCGGCGCACCAGACTGTCGCAACGAAAGGCCGCGGGCCGCCGGCCCCGCCCGCGAAGCGCGCAGCCCAGCTATGGCACCACATGTAGCCCTGGAAGAAGGACAGCCCGCCCTCGCAGCGCTGCTCCAGCGCCCGCCAGTCATCCGCGATCGCCTCCATCGCCGCGCGGTCCGTCAGCACGCTGACGTTCAGCGCGCCACAGACCGGCTCCGTCTGGTCCATCCTCTCCACGTAAACTCCCGGCCAACCCTCGTTTCGGGCGCAATCCTAGGATGCGCTCCTGAACAAAAACTTGCAGGCAATGTCACGATTGCGTGTTCTGAAGGGGCAGGCCCGAATTGAGACCTGCAGAAGCTTCAGGCGTCTCTGCCGATGGGGCGTCGTCATGGTGGCCGCAAAACGCGCACCGGGTGCCCAGTCACCTGTCCTGCGGCAGACGGCGATCGATGAAGTCGTGCATCAACTCCAGCGCTTCCGTGCGCGACAGGCCGCCGGACTGCAGCCCGAGGCGAAGCCAGAGCCCGTCGATCAGCGAACTCACCTGAAGCGCCATGCACCGGCCTTCCTGCGCGCCCAGCATGGGCACCAGCGCGGAGAGGAGATTGGAATGCATGCGTGAATGAATCACCGCCTGGATGCGGGCAAGCTGCGGTTCGCGCGGCACCTCGGCGCAGAGCGAAAGCCAGGCATGGGCGATCGACGGCTGGAAGAAGCGTTCCTCGAAGTTGCCTTCGATGACGGCGACAAGGCGCTCGCGCGGCGTCGTCGCCCGCCTCAGCCGCTCGGCGACCGCGTCGCGCAGGCTGGCATTCGCCTCGCGCATGGCCTGTTCGAAGAGCTCCTGCTTGTTGCGGAAATAGTGCAGCACGATGCCCTTGGAGGCGCCGGCATGGGTTGCCACCTTTTCCAGCGTAGCGCCCGCCATGCCCTCGCGCTGCAGGACTTCGAAGGCTGCCTGCCGCAGTTCCTTGCGCCGGATGTCCACCAGCTTCGTCAGCCGTCCCGCCATGAATCGCCTCCTGCTCGCACAGGAGATTGACAGGTTTTACCACAAGATCAATAATTGTCCCGTCGGTCAATTGAGTGACCGATTGGATAAAATCTCGCCAAGAGAGGGGAACGTCGATGAAATATGCCTTCGTGCCATTGGCGGCAGGCCTGATCACCTTTGCCACGTCTGCAGCCGCCGCGGATCCGGAAAGCTGCCGCACCGTCCGTCTCGCCGAGCCGGGCTGGAACGACCTCGCCTTTACGACAGGGGTCGCCCAGACCATTCTCAGCGCCCTCGGCTATGAGCCGCAGACGAACCTGCTCGGAATCGACGTCATCTATCTGAGCCTCAAGAACCGGGACCTCGACGTTTTCCTCGGTTACTGGGATCCGGCGATGCAGAACTACTTCGCGCCCTACAAGGCCGACGGCAGTGTCGAGACGGTGGGCACCAACCTGACCGGGGCCAAATATACCTTCGGCGTGCCCGCCTATGTCTGGGAAGCCGGCGTGAAGGACTTTGCCGACCTGAAGGCCCATGCCAAAAAGTTCGGGAAGAAGATGTACGGCATCGAGCCCGGCTCGAACCAGCTGATGCTGGATACGGTTGCCGATCCCGATCTCGGTCTCGACGGCTGGGAAGTGGTGGAGTCCAGCGAGCAGGGCATGCTGGCCGAGGTCGCCCGCCATATCGATCTGAAGGAGTTCATCGTCTTTCAGGCCTGGGCGCCCCATCCGATGAACACCGCCTACGATATCCGCTATCTGACCGGGGGCGACAAGTTCTTCGGCCAGAACTTCGGCGCGGCCACGGTCTCCACGCAGGTGCGCAAGGGCTATCTGGAGGAATGCCCCAATGTCGGGCAGCTGCTGAAGAACCTCACCTTCGACATCGATTTCGAAAATCGCGGCATGGGCTACCTGATGAACGAAGGCCTTTCGCCGACAGACGCCGGCCGCAAGGCACTCGTCACGGAGCCGCAACGTCTCGATGCGTGGCTGGCCGGGGTTACGACCATCGATGGTGCGCCGGGGATCGATGCGGTCAAAAAGGCGCTCGGCTTGTGACCGCAACGGATCAGGAAGGCTGGAACGCGCGCAAGCAGTTTCTCAACCGCCCTGACGGCCGCAAGATTGCCTTTGTCGACAACGCCGTGGATGCGCCAGCGCTGCTGCTCGTCCACGGCTATACGGACAGCAGCCGCAGCTGGTCGCTGATCGAGCCGTTCCTGCCGGGGCTGCGGCTTGTCATGCCCGACCTGCCGGGCCACGGGCAGTCGCCGCCGTCCACGCCGCCATCGCTGCAAGGCTTTGCCGACGATCTGGCCGCGCTGATGGCCTCGCTCGGTATCGGCCGCTATGCCGTCGCCGGCCACTCCATGGGGGCGATGACGGGGTTGGTATTCGCTGCCCGGCACCCCTGCGCGGTGGATGCAGTCATAAGCCTGTCGGGCAGCCTGCGGCCCGATCTGGAGGACGAGAGCGCGCTTGCGGCGGCTATCCGGGGCTTGCGCGACCCGATCGATGCGGCCACCGATCTGCCGCACGACTGGCACCATTGCTCAAGACCGGTCGATGGCGGCTTTCTCCGCCACATTGCGCGGGAGGCGGCGGCGATGCCGGCCGAAGTCTGGCGCTCGCTGTTTGCGATGCTGCAGGCCACGGATCTGTCTGCGACATCACAGGCGGTGCGCGCACCGGTCCTGTTGGTGGGTGGCACTGACGATGCGCTGTTCGACGACGGGCACCGGGCCGCTCTCGCCGCAGCCTTCCCGGCTGCAGACAGCCATGTGCTCGACGGTCACGGACACAACCCGCATTGGGAATCGCCCGCAGAGGTCGCCGCGCTGATGCTGCGATTTTTAGCGGCTGGCGGTTGCGTTCCGCCAAACGCCGGCTGACGTAGAGTTCACGACCGTTCTAGCCCCTCATCCGCCCTGCCGGGCACCTTCTCCCCGAAAGCAAGCGGTAGACGCCTTCCTTCTCCCTCTCCCCGCTTGCGGGGAGAGGGTCGGGGTGAGGGGGCCAACGTATAACTGCCGTGTACCGTGTGGCCGCGCCCTCACATCTTCCCCGCCACCTTGATCGCGAACGCGTACTCGAAGGCGATCTCCTCCAGGCGCTGGAAACGGCCGGACGCGCCGCCGTGGCCCGCGCCCATGTTGGTGCGCAACAGGATCGGCGCTTCGCCGGTCGCCTTCTCGCGCAGCTTCGCCACCCACTTGGTCGGCTCCCAGTAGGTCACGCGCGGGTCGGTCAGGCCGGACAGCGCCAGGATCGGCGGATAGGCCTTGGCCGCGACATTGTCATAGGGCGAGTAGGAGGCGAGCAGCCGGTAGAAGTCGGCGCTCTCGATCGGGTTGCCCCATTCGTTCCATTCCGGCGGCGTCAGCGGCAGGGTGTCGTCAAGCATGGTGTTGAGCACGTCGACGAAGGGGACGGCGGCGATGATGCCGCCGAACTTCTCCGGCGCCATGTTGGCGACAGCCCCCATCAGCATGCCGCCGGCCGAGCCGCCCTCGGCGATGATCTTCGCATAAGAGGTGAACTTCTCCTGATTCAGATAGTCCGCCGCGGCTATGAAGTCCTTGAAGGTATTGGGCTTCTTCTCCATCTTGCCGTTCTCGTACCAAGCGTAGCCCTTCTCCTTGCCGCCGCGGATATGGGCGATGGCATAGACGAAGCCGCGGTCGGCCAAAGACAGGCAGTTGGTGTTGAAGCCGGCGGGGATGGAGATGCCGTACGCGCCGTAGCCGTAGAGCAGGCACGGGGCGGTGCCGTCGAGCGGCGTATCCGTGCGGTAGAGCAGGGTGACGGGCACGCGCTCGCCGTCATGGGCCGGCGCGAAGACGCGGCGGGTGACGTAGTCGTCGATATTGTGCCCGGACGGCACTTCCTGCGTCTTCAAAAGCGTGCGCTCGCGCGTTCCCATGTCGTAGTCGTAGAGCTGCGAGGGCGTCGTCATCGAGGAATAGGAGAACCGGATGACGTCGGTGTCGTATTCGGCGGCACCCGAAAGTCCGAGCGAATAGGCTTCCTCGGCAAAGGCGATCTCGTGCTGCTCGCCGCTCTTGCGGTCGCGCACGATGATGCGCGGCAGGCCCTCGTGACGCTCCAGCCAGACGAGGTGGCGGGCAAAGGCGAGGTGGTTGAGGATCAGCGTGCCGGGACGGTGCGGCACCACGTCCTTCCAGTTCTCGCGGCCGGGTGCATTCACCGGCGCTTCCATGATCTTGAAGTCCTTGGCGCCGTCGGCATTGGTCAGGATGTAGAAGACGTCGCCGCCCTCCGTCATCGAATATTCCAGCCCCGTCTGCCGCGGTGCTACGATCGCCGGTTCGGCGAGCAGGTCCTTGGTCGAAAGCAGCCGGTACTCGCTGGTCTCGTGGTCGTGGATGTCGATGTAGATGAAGTCGTCCAGCAGCGAGCCGCCGACCGACATGAAGAAGCCGGGGTCCTTTTCCTCGTAGACGAGGCGGTCCTGCGACTGCGGTTCGCCGAGGATGTGGTGGAAGATCTTCGACGGGCGATGGTTTTCGTCCTGCAGCGTGTAGAAGAAGCTCTTGCCGTCCGGCGCCCAGACGCCGCCGCCGCCCGTGTTTTCAAGCACGTCGCCGCGGTCCTCCAGCGTTTCGAAGTCGCGCACCTTCAGCGTGAAGTACTCAGAGCCCTTGTCGTCGTAGCCCCAGATGCCGAGCGAATGGTCGGTGCTGTGGTCTAGGCCGGACAGCCGGAAATAGCCCTTGCCCTCGGCTTCCCTGTCCCCGTCGAGCAGGAGCCTCTGCTCGCCGCCGTCGCGGGGGGTGCGGAAATAGCGCGGCTGTTCGCCGCCGGTGACGAAGGAGGTGCCGTAGGCATACGGCCCGTCCTTGACCGGCACGGAACTGTCGTCCTCCTTGATCCGGCCGCGCATCTCGGCAAACAGCGTCTTTTGCAGGTCCTTCGTGTCCTCCATCGCCGCCTCCATGTAGGCGTTCTCGGCTTCCAGATGGGAGCGGATCTCCGGATCGAGGATGGAAGTATCCTTGAACATGGCCTGCCAGTTGTCGGCGCGGAACCAGGCGTAATCGTCGGTGCGGGTGATGCCGTGGCGCGTGTCCTGCACCGGCTTCTTCGTGGCGATCGGGGCGGTGGGCAGGTTCTTGAAGGCGGACAAGGCGATACTCCGATAGGGGCCGGTGCGGCGGGAACGAAAGAGATAGAGAGAGCGGCCGCGCGCATCAAGACGCTTTGGTCCGGCAGAAGACCGGCGGTGGCGCTTTCGAGGCGATACGGGCGTTGCCAGCGCCCGCCGAAACGCCGACGCGCGCTGGCCCTTGCCACGCGACCGCGGCAGAAGCCTCCGTCACCCCGGACTTGATCCGGGGTCCAGCGGCACCGTGTCAGCGGTGCGAAAAATGCGTTTCTCGCGCAAGGACTTGCGCGGCTGGATACCGGCTCGGGGCCGGTATGACGGGGGTGGGGAGGTAGGGGCGTGGAGAAACGAGCGTGTCGTTCGGCGCCCCGTGCCGTCGGCACCGCCGCCTGTCACTGCCGCACGCCCCGTATGTCCATGTCGAACTTGACGACGTTCAGATAGATCGGTGTGCCGACGTCCATCCGATAGCGCGAGCGATAGACGTTGCCGGTCACGTGGAAGACGATGGCGTTGCCCTTCACGCCCTGCAGCCGGACGGAAAACTGTTCGCGATGGGTGATGCCGCGGGCGGTCAGCAGGCCGTCTACCACCGCCGTGTCGTCGCCGGTCCGGCGCACCGCGGTCGAACGGAATGTCACCGTCGGATAGGCATCGGCATAGAAGACCGCGCTGGACCGCAGAAAGTCCTCGATGCGGCGCTCCTGCGTCGCAACGCTGTGCGGGTAGAGCGTGAAGGAGATGGTCGAGGCGTCGATCCTCTTGCCGTCGATGCGAAACCGGCCGTTGAACTTGGTGAAACGGCCGTTGATGCCGCCGCCGCCGACCTGGTCCACGGAGAAGCGGATCTGCGAGGCGTCGCTGACCTCATAGGTTCCGGCCGCCTGGGACAGATCCGGCGCCTTCGAGAATGCTGCCTGGGGCAGCAGGATCTGGCCGAACGCGAGGCTGGCAACCGTGAGGGCGACATGTCTCATGGCCAGCCTCCCTCGTTCGCGGGAGGGGGTGCCGGCTCGACCGTGCGCCTGCCGAGCATGCGCATGAGGACGCCGTCGCGGCGGACGAGATGGTGGAAAAGCGCGGCTGCGGCATGGAGCGCTGCAAGGCCCAGCAGCGAATAGGCCGTTATGGCGTGCACCCAGGACCAGAAGCCCTCGGCGTCAGCACTGCGCGCCATCGGCAGCGGCGGAATCACCGCGAGATTGAACAGAAAGGTCGGGATGTTCAGCGTCGTAGTCGAAGCGACGGCCCAGCCGGCAAGCGGGACGAGGAGGCAGAGGACGCCCAGAAGCAGATGCGTTGCCATGGACACGCGCCGCTCGAGGATGCCGAGGTCCGGATCGGGGGCAGTCCGCCCGGCGACAAGCCACAGAAGCAGCCGCAGGCCGGCCAGCGCAAGCGCAAGCAGACCGAACGACTTGTGCCACTGATAGAGCGAGAACTGCAACGCTGGATCGATGCTGTCACTCCGCATGGCGAACCCGACCGCGACGAGCCCCAGCACGAGGCCGGCAATCAGCCAGTGCAGGCAGATCGCAACGATGCCATAGCCGAAGTCCCGCTGTTTGTGCATACGATGGTCCTCCATGACCACGGCCGGCCGCGGGGCCGAGCTGCAAACGCCCCTATCGGGTGGTGGCCGGATATCAGTTTCCTAAATGCCGCGCCGCCTGTTCGACTGCCTTTTTCCGAGCGCTGACGTGCAGGACGCTTCACGAGACAACAGGCAGCGGCCGATTATTCCCTCGACTGGGGGCCTTCGTTCGTCCGCTTGAACATTCTACCGCTTTCTGTCCGATTGGGCTGCAATCCTGCCGCCTGTCACGGTCAGGGCGTTTTCGTAGTTGATACAATGTGGCATAGGGCGGCCTCCGCAGCCGCACGTTCAGAGCCCGCCATGCATCGTCCTCTCGTTTCCCTCGCCTTCACCCTTGCGCTCGCAGCGCCGGTCGCTGCGGGGCCGCGGCTCGTCGAACCCAAGCTGACCGTCGCCAGGTCCCACGGCGGGCCGCCGCGGGTGGCGCTGACCTTCGACGCCTGCATGGGCAAGGTAGACCAGCGCATCCTCGATGTGCTCCTGCGCGAGAACATTCCGGCGACGATCTTCGTCACGGCGCGCTGGCTGAAGCGCAATCCGCAGGCGACGGCGATCCTGCTTGCCCATCCCGATCAGTTCGAGATCGAGAACCACGGCGCCGCGCATGTGCCGCCGGTCGACTATCCCACCACCGTTTACGGCATTACGGCAGCCGGCTCCCCTGCCGCCGTGGCGCGCGAGGTCGAGGGCGGAGGTGCCGCGATCGTTGCCGTGGGCGCGCCGCAGCCGCACTGGTTCCGCGGTGCCACCGCCAAGTATACGGCATCCTCGATCGCCCGGATTTCCAGCCTCGGCTACAAGATCGCCGGCTATTCGCTGAATGGCGACGACGGTTCGCTGCTGGGGGCGAGGGCCGCCGAGCGCCGCATTGCCGCCGCCCGCGACGGAGACGTTGTCATCGCCCATCTCAACCAGCCGACGCATGCGGCGGGCGAAGGCGTGGCGCGCGGCATTCTGGCGCTGAAGGCAAGCGGCGTGCAGTTCGTCCGTCTTTCCGACGCCGACGCCGTACCGTCACAGCCGGCGCTCTGATCTAACCCGCTTCCGTCTTCCCGGCCTTGAGCCGGGAACCCGCGCGATCAAGTCTTTGATCGCAAGAGATTCCTTTCGCCTTGCGGCAGCAAGGCGGCTGGATTCCGGCTCGGGGCCCGAATGACGGAGGCGGGAGGTACCGTACTCCTGCAACGCTGATGTCGTGCCTGTGAGCCGAGCTGGCGCGCAAGGTCGATCTCGTTCCGGCATGCGCAATCTGTGATTGCAATATTGACTGATTGCACCATTGCGTTAGTGTTGTCTTTCTGAGCGGTTGAAAAGCACATGGAGAGGGACATGGGGCAGTTCGAATTCGCAGGCAGGCTTCTCGATGCGCGGCCGGATCGCGTGGATTTCCGGGACAGGCCCTATCTGCCGCCGCTGCGGCCGCTGCCGCCGGAATATCCGGCGCGCGAGGATATCAACCGCTATTTCGAGGAGTACGCGCGGACCTACGTGCTGAACCAGTTCAGCGAGGGCGCCTGCACCGGCTTCGGATTAGCCGCAATGATCAACTTTCTCTACTGGCGGCATTCGACGGCGGGCGAGGCACTGCCCGCCCGGGTCAGCCCGCGCATGCTCTATGAGCTGGCAAGGCTCTATGACGAGTGGGACGGCGAGGATTACGACGGATCGAGCTGCCGTGGTGCGATGAAGGGCTGGCACAAGCACGGCGTCTGCGACGAGGCGCTCTGGCCCTATGGCAAGCGTTTCATCCCGCCCAAGGACGGCTGGGCGAACGACGCGACCGAACGCCCGCTCGGCGCCTATTATCGCGTCGATGCGAAGTCGCTGAACGACATGCAGGCGGCGATCCGCGAATGCGGCGCGGTCTATGCCTCCGCGCGTATCCACGCCGGCTGGTTCGATATCGGGCGTGTCGACACGATCGAGGCCGCCGTCATTGCGCGCCGCACCGGCGAGTTCGTCGGCGGTCATGCCTTTGCGCTGGTCGGATACGACCGCCGCGGCTTCATCGTCCAGAATTCGTGGGGCACGGACTGGGGTTACGGCGGCTTCGCCCGGCTCAGCTATGCCGACTGGGTGGAAGGCGGCTTCGATGCCTGGGTGGCTGCTGCCGGCGCTCCTGTCTTCGTCGACCAGTCCGTCGTCGCCTATTCGCCGGTTTCCCTGCAGGACCGCGCTTCGGCAACCGCGCACACGGTTGCTGCCAGCACCGCCGCCAGGCCGCTGTGGGATAATGCCACCTGCTATCAGCATGCGGTCGTGCTCGGCAATGACGGCACGCCGATGCGCCGCCTGCCGGAGTGCCGCGACGGTGCTGCGAACCTCGAATACGTCCTGAAGACGAAGGTCGAGCAAGCCTACAGGCAGGGCACCAAGACGCTGGTGCTTTATCTGCATGGCGGGCTGAACAGCGAGCAGGCGGGGATCGTCCGGGCGTCGGTGCTCGGTCCCGCCTTCGCGCGCAACGGGTTGCACCCCGTGTTCGTCGTCTGGCGCACCGGCTTTGGCGAGACCATCCTCAACATCCTGCAGGACCTGCTGCCGTTGCAACAGGAGCGCGTGGAGTGGTCGGTCAGGGAGATCGGCAAGTCCATGCTGGACTGGCTGGACGACCAGAAGGACAATTCTCTGGAGCTTGCGGCCCGCGTCGGCGGCGGCAAGGCGGTCTGGACGGAAATGAAGGAGAACGCCGCCTATTCCGCCGAAAGCAAGGGCGGCATGCGGCAGGTCGCTTCCATTCTCGGCGGGCTTGCGGCCGACTGCCCCGAACTCACCATTCATATCGTCGCCCACTCCGCCGGCGCGATCCTGTTCGGTCATCTGCTGAAACGGCTCGGCAGGGCGAGCGGCGTCAAGATCACCACGACGACGCTTTTCGCGCCCGCGGCCACCGTCGATTTCGCCGTCGACAGCTATGGCCCCGCCTTCGAAACGGGGGTGATGCCGAAGGCGAGCATGCTGGTCCACTTCCTCGACGACCGGGTCGAGAAGAACGACACCGTCGGTCCCTATGGGAAGTCGCTGCTCTATCTCGTCTGTCGCGCCTTCGAGCGGGAACACAAGACGCCGCTGCTCGGTCTTCAACTGGCCTGGAAGGCCTGGTGGGACAAGGCGGTGAAGGAAGACACTTTCCACAAGGATTTCGATCCGAGGAAGAAGTCCTCGCCGCTCGTCAAATGGCAGGCCCTCGTCGAAAAGCATGACGTGGCCTTTGCCAGTCTCGCGGCCGACCAGGTCGATACCGCCCCGGGGCGAAAGATCGACGCCGCGCATGGCAGTTTCGACAACGACGTGGCCGTCATCAACGCAACGCTTCGCCGCATCCTGGGCAAGGAACCCGACCATCCGGTGACGGATCTCAGCGGCTTCTGACGGCGCCTGGCAGCCCGCGGGCTCACCCCGGAAGCGATGGCGGCTGCTTGCGGCCGGGACGAAGCTCGTCGGCGATGGTCATGCCGATGATCGACAGCGGCAGCGCCAGCATGGCGCCCGCCGCACCCCACATCCAGCTCCAGAAGATGATGGCGGTGAAGATGATGAAGGCGTTGACCTCGAACCGGCGCCCCATCACGGCCGGCAGCACGAAGTTCTCGATCAAAAGGTGCACGCAGAAATAGGCAAGCGCCGGAGACAGTGCCGCGATCATGCCGTCATGGGCCAAAAGCCCGCCGGCGACGAGCGCCAGCGTCATCACCGTGACGCCGACGAACGGCACGAACGAGGTCAGGAAGGCAAACAGGCCCCACATCCAGATCATCCCCAGATCGCCGGCAAAGGCGATGAGGGCGGTGATCAGCGCGAGCCCGCCATAGACCAGCGCGGCGGTTGCGAAGTAATAGCCGAGTGAGCGGTCGATGGCATTCATCACGCGGATCGCCGCCAGCCGCTGGCTTCTCTGCGGGAAGGCCAGGATCAGCATGCGCCGCAGTTTCAACCGGCCCGAAAGAAAGAGAACCAAAGCTGCAAAGAAGATCAGCACCTGCAGCAGCGCCGGCGTCACCCCGACCGTCACGATGCCGAGCAGGCTTCCGCCCTTCTCCAGAAGGCTGTCCAGCGTCACCGATCCGGCGCCGAAACTGCGTGGGTCGATGTGCAGCCATTCCAGCTTGTTCAAGAGCGGCGTGACCCTCTCGATCGTCGCAGTGACGATGGTGGGGGCTTCCGAGGCGAGCTGCATCAGCGGGCCCGACAGGGCGGCAATCGCGAAGAACGCCCCGGTGGCGCAGGCGGTCGCCAGAAGCAGTGCCGTCGGCAGCGGCGGGATCCCGAGAGCGTGAAGCTTCTCGGCCGCGACCGCGAGAATGAGGCCGGTGACGACGGCGAGCGTCAGCGGAATGAGGATGTGCGCCATCATCGAGATCGCGCTCAGCGCCATGATGACGAAGATGCCGATCACCGCCCATCGTGCAGTCAGATCGAGCCCCTTGTAGCCCCGCGGCGTCCGCTCTTGCGCCAGCGCTGCCTCGAGGCTTGCAGCCTCTGCATCGCTTCGCTGGGTGTGGGCGCTCTTTTGGGCGACCTCCTGCAATGTCCTGGTTACGAGCTTGTGCATCGGCGCGACTTTCCCTCAATCACACGACAACGCGGCACCGCGGTTCCGGTTCCAGCGCGCCCCGCGGGCTGTGGTGTCGGCTTCTGTGCAAAAGTCGGGCAAATCCGGAGGTTGACTCTCTCTTGCCCCATTTCGGTCGCAGGAGCGGCAATGTCTAGCATCGGAGTGATTCAGCGAATGAAGATTGCCACCGCATTGTTCGCGTCCGCATGTGCGATTGCGCCCAATGCCATTGCCATGAACGCCCACGCCATGGACGCACGGATCCGCAGCCAGCTGGCCAAGCTCGACCCCCAGACCCGGCTGGAGCAGCGCTGCGACATGGAGGCGATGGACCGCATCAAGGCCGCCGGGAAGGGCTACCAGCCGGACAAGGTGATCGCCTATTCATTCGGCGATCCGAAGACCAGCGGAAACAGGCTCAAGACGGAGGGCGCGGTCTTCCGCAGCAAGGGCGAATGGTATCGCCTCGCCTTCAAGTGCGAGACGTCCGACGACCATTTCGACGTGACTGCCTTCAAGTACAGGATCGGCGATATGGTGCCACGTGACGAATGGGACGCGCACTATCTCTACGACTGATACCGGCGATCTCCGACATCGCCGGCGAGGCAGGCCGCGGGGGGAGAGGCGGCCTGATCAGGCCGACAGCCGCAGCCCGATGCCCCAGGGGTCGATCAGCGAAACCGTGTCGCCGCTGCGGGTCGTGGCGATTTCCAGTGCGTCGAGCTGCTCGACCGCCTGTTGCAGTCGCTCGGCGCTGCTGAAACGGATGGTGTAGTCGGCAAGCCCGGTCATCGCGGCGTCCCGCTTTGCCGCGCCGCGCGAATTCCAGACGTTCGCGCCGATGTGGTGGTGATACTTGCCGGACGCGAAGAAGCTCGCGCCGGGATAGCGCGCCATCAGGTCGAGCCCCAGCACGTCACGGAAGAAGGCGTCGGCCTGCGGGATGTCGGATACCTGCAGATGGATGTGGCCCATCGCGGAATCGGCCGGGATGCCGCTCCAGCGTTCGCCCTTCGGCGCCTCGTCGTAGAGCCGCTGCAGGTCGAGCGGCAGTGTCGCCATCTCCACCGTTCCGTCGGGCTTGTAGTTCCATTCGTCGCGGCCGCGGTCGCGATAGACCTCGATGCCGTTTCCTTCCGGGTCGTCCAGATAGATCGCCTCGCTGACGAGGTGATCGGAGGCGCCGGTCAGCTGCACGCCATTGTGGGCGGCATGCGCCAGCCAGCGCGAAAGCTCCCTGCGGCTCGGCATCAGGAAGGCGTTGTGGAAGAGGCCCGGCGTGCGCCGGGATGCGCGAACGGCCTTGCCATCCGTCGTCAGCGTCAAGAGCGGGCGTCCGCCCGCGCCGAGCGTATGGCCCGAAGCGGACCGTTCCAGCACCGCAAGACCCATCATTTTCTGATACCATTCGGACGTGACCGGTAGATCGGTGACGAGCAGATGCGCATGCTCCACATGCGCCGGCATGTTGACGGCGTGCGTGGGTGCGTCGAGCGCAGTGGCTTCGGTCATGAAAGTCCTCCGTCGAATGATCTCGGCCGGACAAGGCCGCATGTCGCATATAATTGGCCCGCTTCCGGCTCCCCGAATATGGCCACGCCGGATCGTTCGCGAAAGGTGGTGAATTGGCGATATTTCGTCAACGTGCCGTTGACGATCCGTTCTGCTTGTCGCCGGCTGCCTGCAACCCTGCGTCACGTCGGACGCAACGCCGCAGTTTTGTCTTGATCCTCGTCAATGCGGCGCGCAGTCTCGAGAGGCAACGTGCGCACGAAGCGAGAGGCGGAAAGGGGCCCGGCATGTACAGGAAGATCATCGTTCCCATTGCAATGGACCAGCTGGAGCGCGGCGAACAGATTCTGACACGGGCGAGAAGCCTGCTTGCGGACGGCGGCGAGATCGTTCTGGTCAATGTCATCGAGATGGCGACCAGCTACATCTCCATCGAGTTCCCCGCCGCTCTCATGGAAACGGAGATCAAGCAGGCCGAGGAGCGGCTGGCCCGCCTGCGCGACAAACTGGGCATTTCCGCCCTGATCGACATCCGCTACGGCGCCAGCGCCGGGCAGATCATTGCCGCGGCCGAGGAACACAAGGCCGATCTTATCGTTGTTGCATCTCACCGCCCGGGACTGGCAAACTATCTGCTGGGCTCGACTGCGGACCGGGTCGTGCGTCATTCGCCGACATCCGTGCTCGTCGATCGCTAGGAAAGTTCCCCAAACTGGAACGGCGGCTTCGCTGGACACGCGGAGAGACGAGAACAAACAGGCTGAGGGCAGAGCGGATTTATGTCGCGACGCGCCTCCAGGCGAGAGCCGGGCCCGGCTTTTGAATGCGCCGCACCCCCTTCGAGAAGGAAAGACAGGCCATGCTTGATACCGCACAATTCAAAGACAGGCTTCTCGGCCGCAAGCACGAACTCTACCGGCGGCTTCACAAGATCGAGAACGATCTAGAGGCCACCCCCAATCCGGACGCGGAGGAACGGGCGACCGAGCGCGAGAACGACGAGGTGCTGGAGGAGATCGGCAACACGGGGCTTGGCGAAATCGCCGCCATCGATGCCGCGCTCAATCGCATCGAGGCCGGCACCTTCGGCATCTGCCCCAAGTGCGGGCAGGCTGTCTCGCCGGCGCGCCTGGCCGCCGTTCCCCATGCCGCGCTCTGCGAAGAGTGCATCAAGCGCTGAGGGCGCATGCAGACCAATGCGCACCGTGCAGCCATGCGTTGCGCATCGGCCGTTTGCGAACCGTTACGCACGTTACCAAAAGTGAAGCCTCCGCCGGCCTTCCGGCCCCTTGGCGGCCTTGATGATGACGGCGGCAATTGGCACGATGGATACAGCTCGATAGGCCTTCACAGGGGCACTCCTAACGGGAAAGGAGTGGGGCAGCAGCATGGCGCCGATGGTCCCGACCTGCCGGACGCGCCTTCGAAGTCTAGTCGTCCGCTGTGTACCGCGTGGAACGGGTCGCATGGAAATCGAAGGTATCAGATGGCAGTACGATCGCCATGAACTGATTGCCGATGGCATCGTTCATGGCGTCGGCGTCATATCTGCTCTTATCGGGGTAACCGCACTCATCTTCTATGCCAATGTCTGGACGACAAGCGGCCAGCTGGCCGCCGCCGCCGTCTACGGCCTGGGCCTGCTACTGTCGCTGGGCATCTCCTTCGCCTACAATCTCTGGCCGGTGTCGAAGGTGAAATGGCAGCTGCGCCGGTTCGATCATTCCGCCATTTTTGTTCTCATCGCCGCCACCTACACGCCTTTCCTCCAGCGCGGCCTGGACGAGCCGCTGCTGATGGGCATGCTCGTCGCGGTCTGGCTTATTGCCTTCGCCGGCGTGGCGATGAAATTCCTGCTGCCCGGCCGCTACGATCGGCTGGCGATCCTGCTCTATCTCGCCATGGGATGGAGCGGCGTGCTTGCCACCGGGCCGTTGAGTGCCACTTTGCCCGAAACGACGCTCACGCTGATCCTGATCGGCGGCCTGCTCTATTCGGTGGGCGTGATCTTCCATGTCTGGCAGAGCCTGCGCTTCCAGAACGCGATATGGCACGGCTTCGTGGTCGCCGCCGCAGGCGTCCACTATTCGGCCGTCGTCACCTGCGTCAGCGCGTGAACGCGGGTCCGGACGCGGCGCAATTCAGCCGCGATCGCAACGTACCAGGATCACGAGATAGCGGCAGGTCTCCTTGCTGTCGTTGACGAAGGCGCAATCGACCGGCGCTGCCAGCGCCAGGCAATCGCCGCAGGCAAGGCGGTGGATCGTTTCGCCCTCGACGAAGGTGAGCGTCCCCTGAATGACGCGCAGCATCTGCCGCTGGAAGGCGAAGGCGGCCGCGGGATAGGCGACGCGCGCGCCGGCGGGAAGCTCGACCTCGACCAGTTCGGCAGGGGCTGCGGCGGGCGAAGCCTGGCGACGCCGGTAGCCGGTTTCGGGATCCACCCAGACCGGCTGGTCGGCAAGGCGCAGCACCCGCTCGGTGCCCGCCTCCGCCCGGGCGATCAGGGTGGAGACGGAAAAGCCGAACGCGGCGCATAGCCGGCCGAGCAGCGCCGCCGTCGGGCTGCTCTCGCCGCGTTCGATCTTGTGGATCATCGCCCGCGAGACGCCAGCGCGTTCGGACAGGTCGCTCAGCGACCATCCGCGCGCCTCCCTTTCGGTGCGGACGCGCAGGCCTAGACTCTGGTCGAAGTCGTCTGCTAAAGTGGACATAACGTAACAATAGTAGACGGACAACGAAGGAGCAAGCGGCAATGGCACAGGGGGTTTCGGCACCGGCGGTCCTGATCCGCGATGCGCGCGAAGAGGACATGGCGGCCGTCATGGAGATCTACAATGACGCCGTCGCCAATACGACCGCGATCTGGAACGACACCCTTGTCGACCTGGACAACCGCCTCGAGTGGTTTCGCGGCCGGCGTGATCGCGGCTTTCCGGTGCTCGTCGCCGAACTGGACGGGGCTGTGGTCGGCTATGCGTCCTATGGCGACTGGCGCGCCTTCGACGGCTATCGCCACACCGCGGAACATTCCATCTACGTGCACAAGGATGCCCGCGGCAACGGTATCGGTCGCACGCTGCTCGGCGCGCTGATCGAGCGCGCGCGGAAATCCGGCATCCACGTCATGATCGCGGGCATCGAGGCGCAGAACGAGGCGTCGATCCGCCTGCACGAGAGCTTCGGCTTCCGCACCGTCGGGTGCTTCCGCGAAGTGGGTACCAAGTTCGGCCGCTGGCTGGACCTGACCTGCATGGAACTGTGCGTGCAGCATCCCATGCAAAACAGGGACTTGGTGGCGTAGGCGGAATCTTTTTCAGAAGGATACGACATCAAGAGGTTTGCGGGACGGTCTCGATCTTCGTCGCGATTCAAGAAGATAAATGCTTCCGTCTCGCCGGCCGTGAGCCGGAAACCAGCGCGATCAAGTCTTTGATCGCAAGAGAATCCTATCGCCTTGCGGTCGCAAGGCGGCTGGCTTCCGGCTCGCCGCCGGAAGGACGGAAGCGGGAGGTGGCATACTCATGCAACGCTCGTGTCGCGTATTGTGAACCTCCTGCGAACCCGTACCGATTTGGCCGGGGCAGAAGCGCTGCCCCGGAATCAGTTTTTCAACGTTACAAGCCAGTGCGCTGAACCGAAAAGGATTTTCGGCCTTTCGGCTATTGCTCCTCGAACGTCAGCGCCACGCCGTTCATGCAGAAGCGCAAGCCGTGCGGCGGGGGGCCATCCGGAAAGACGTGGCCGAGATGGGCGTCGCAGTCCGCGCAGCGGATCTCGACCCGATTCATGCCGTAGGAGAGGTCGCGGTGGCTCGTCACCGCACCCGGCTCGATCGGCTGGGTGAAGCTCGGCCAGCCGGTCCCGGAGTTGAATTTCGCCTCGGAACTGTAGAGCGGGCGATCGCAGCAGACGCAGTGATAGATGCCCGTCTTCGAACTGTCGAAATCCGGGCTGGAAAACGCCCGTTCCGTACCGTGCTCGCGGGTGATGCGGTATTGCTCCGGCGTCAGCAACTGCCGCCATTCCTCGTCCGTCTTGAAAACCTTCAGCTTCGCATTCTCATTCATGGGGGGTCTCCTTCGGTCCCCTATGTAGGGTGCAAAAGCAGGGAATAACATGGATGTGTTCGCCAAAATGCCTGGTCGTTGCTTTCCATGCAGGGTGATTTCGGCCATACAGGCGTGCAATCAGTTCGCCGAGCCATGGCGCGGCATTCGACTGTCGCCGAGATAAAGCTCGCCGGTCGGCAATCGACGCGAGGCAAGGGACGGGACGCTGCGGAAGCACCGGCACGTCCGAAGGCGCGCTGCAGGAGCGTGTTGGGGAGAAGCAATGCAATCAGGCATGATGGCCATGACGTTCGTCGCATTCTGCATGCCCTTTGCGGGCGCGCTGGCGGCTCCCGTCCTGACCCGTCTGCTTGGTTCTCGCGCCGCCTTGCCGCTTTCGCTTTTCCCTCTGGCGATCTTGCTGCATTTCACTCGGTTGCTGCCGGAAATCGGCCGCGGCGAGATCGTCACCGGCGGCTACATGTGGGTGCCGCACTACAATGTCAGTTTCTCCTGGCTGATCGACGGTCTGTCGCTGACCTTCCTGCTGCTGATATCCGGCATCGGTACGCTGATCGTTCTCTATTCCGGCGCTTACCTGAAGGGCCACCCGCATCAGGGGCGCTTCTTCTCCTTCATCCTGATGTTCATGGGCGCCATGCTGGGTCTCGTGGCGTCGGACAGCTTCCTGATGCTGTTCGTCTTCTGGGAGCTGACTTCGATCACCTCGTTCCTGCTGATCGGCTTCGATCACGCGCGGGAGGCATCGCGCCGGGCAGCGCTGCAGGCGCTGGTCGTTACCGGTGGCGGCGGGCTCCTGCTGCTTGCGGGACTGCTGCTGATCTGGGACGTCACCGGCGTCACCCAGTTGTCGCTGCTGCTGTCCTTCGGTCCCGAGGTGCGCGCAAGCCCGTTCTACGTCGCGATCCTGGTGCTGGTGCTGGGCGGGGCCTTTACGAAGTCCGCGCAGTTCCCCTTCCATTTCTGGCTGCCGAACGCGATGGAGGCGCCGACCCCGGTCTCCGCCTACCTGCATTCGGCGACGATGGTGAAGGCGGGCGTCTACCTGCTGATGCGCCTCAATCCCGTTCTCGGCGGCACCACGCCGTGGGAGACGATCCTGCCGGCCTTCGGCGGGCTGACGCTGCTCGTCGGCGCCGTCCTCTCGATCCGGCAGACCGACCTGAAGCTGATGCTGGCCTACACCACCGTCGCCTCGCTCGGCCTGCTCGTCATGCTGACCGGCTTCGGCTCCGAACATGCGGCCGCTGCGGCCGCCCTCTATCTGGTGGCGCACTCGCTGTTCAAGGGCGCGCTGTTCATGGTTGCCGGCCTTGTCGACCACGAGACCGGCACCCGCGACATCACCCGGCTCGGCGGACTTGGCCGCGCCATGCCGCTGACCTTCGCAGCCGCAGTCCTGGCCGCACTTTCGATGGCCGGCTTGCCGCCTTTCTTCGGTTTCCTCGCCAAGGAAGAAGTCTACGTGGCGCTTGCGGGCGGCAGCCTGCGGTCGATGGCGTTCATGCTGGCGGCGGTGATCGGCAACGCACTGATGTTCGCCGTGGCCTTCGCGATCGCCCTGAAGCCGTTCCTCGGCCCCCGCGTCGCGACGCCGAAGGCGCCGCACGAGGGGCCGGCGCTGCTCTGGCTCGGTCCGATGCTGCTTGCGGTGTGCGGCCTTGCGGCCGGCCTGATGTCGGCTGAAGTCCACGCGCTGGTGACCTCGCCGCTGGCGTCCGCGATCGCCGGCCAGCCGCAGGCGGTGACGGTTTCGGCCGTGCCGCATGCCAGCCTCGCGCTGCTCATCTCTGCCGTGACCATCCTGCTCGGCGTCGTCGTCTTCCTGCTTCTGGATCGCGCGCGCCTCGCCGCCGACCGGCTGGTCGAGGACATCGGCTGGGGGCCCGACCGGGGCTTCGACCAGTTCATGGCCGGCATCGTGCGCTTCTCGCACCGGCTGACGCGGCTGCTGCAGCCTGGCCGGATGGAAGTCTACCTCACCGTAACCTTCGTCGTCGTCGCAGCCGCACTTCTGCTGCCGCTCGCCTGGTACGGCGAATGGCCGCGCCTGCCGATCTGGCCGGCCGATGCGCAGTTCCACGAGCTCGCGGTGATGGCGCTGGCGCTCGCCGGCGTCTTCGGCGTGCTCACGGCGACGAACAGGCTGAACGCCATCCTCGCGCTCGGCATCCAGGGCTTCGCCGTGGCGCTGCTGTTCCTGCTGTTCGGCGCCCCCGATTTGGCCTTCACCCAGTTCATGGTCGAGACGCTGTCGGTCGTCATCCTGACGCTGGTGATGACCCGGTTGCACCTGCAGCCGCGCGATGCCCGCCCGCTTTCGCAGAAACTGCCCGATGCGGCTCTTGCGATCGCCTGCGGGCTGGGCTTCTCCCTCTATCTGCTGAAGGTCACGCAGGGCCGCTTCGATCCCGTCATGACGGAGTTCTTCAACCTCTATTCGAAGGCGATCGCGCATGGCGCCAACGTCGTCAACGTCATCATCGTCGATTTCCGCGGCACCGATACGCTGGGCGAGATCGCCGTCGTCATGACGACTGGCCTTGCCATCCTCTCGCTGATCCGCATCCGCAAGTCCGCCGCGGGGTCCTCCGCGGCAGCCGCGGGCCCAAAGAGGGCCGCAGCAGGGGAGACGCAGCGATGAACACCGTCATCTTCCGCACGCTCGCCCCCTTTCTTACCGCACTGATGCTGCTCTTTTCGGTGTTCGTCCTGCTGCGCGGCCACAACGAACCCGGCGGCGGTTTCATCGGCGGGCTGATCGCGGCCGCGGCGCTGGCAATCTACGGGGTGGCGCGCGGCATCCAGCCGGTGCGCGAGGCGCTTTGGTTCCACCCGATGACGATTGCGGCCTTCGGCCTGCTGCTTGCCTGCGTTGCCGGTCTGGTCTCGATGGTTGCGGCCGTCCCCTTCATGACGGGGCTGTGGATCTATCCGAACTTCTTCGGCGTCGAGGTCCCGCTGTCCACCGTGATGCTGTTCGACCTCGGGGTCTATCTCGTCGTGGTCGGCGCCGTCACCTCGATCGCGCTGGCGCTGGAGCGGGAGGATATCTGATGGAAGTACTCTTCTGCCTCCTCGTCGGCGTCTTCTTTGCCGCTGCTGTCTATCTCATGCTGTCGAAGTTTCTCGTGCGCATCCTGCTCGGCGTCGCGATCCTCGGCAATGCGGTCAATCTGCTGCTGTTCACCAGCGGACGTATCCTGCGCGAGGTGCCGCCGATCATTCCCGCCGGCCTCGACCGCCAGGTGGCCGTGACTGCAAACCCGCTGCCGCAGGCTCTGATCCTGACGGCGATCGTCATCTCCTTTTCGTTCTTCGCCTTCCTGCTGGTGCTGTCCTACCGCGCCTTCCAGGATCTCGGCACCGACAACGCCAATGAAATGCGCGTCGCTGAGCCGGTGGCGGATAGCGCGCCTCCGACGGGATACTGATACCCCATGGCCGCACCCGCAGGTTCCGCAATCGATCTTTCTGCCGCGCTCGTTCTCGCGCCGGCCCCGCTTGCCGACTGGCTGGTCATCCTGCCGGTCGCCTGGTGCCTGCTGAGCGGCGCCGTGCTGCTGATGCTGCGCAAGAACCTGCACATCCAGCCGCTGCTGGCCATCCTGGCGCTCGCGGTCCTGGTGGTGCTGGACGGCCTGCTTCTGTGGCGCGTCGTCGATGGCGGCCCGCTGACCATGGTCATGGGCCGCTGGTTGCCGCCCTTCGGAATCGCCTTCACCGCCGATCTCACCGGCGCCCTGTTTGCGCTGGTCTCGGCGCTCGTGGCACTGGCCGGCGGCGTCTTCGCCGTGCAGAACATCGACGGCTCCGGCCGCCGCTACGGCTTCTATCCGTTCCTGCTGCTTTTGATGGCGGGCGTGTCCGGCGCGTTCCTGACCGGCGACATCTTCAATCTTTACGTCTGGTTCGAGGTGCTGCTGATTTCGTCCTTCGGTCTGCTCGTGCTCGGTTCCGAGCCGAAGCAGATCGACGGGGCGGTGAAATATGCCTTCCTCAACCTGGTGGCGACGACGCTTTTTCTGATCGCGGTCGGCTATCTCTACGGGCTGTTCGGCACGCTCAACATGGCCGACATCGCCATCAAGGCGGCCGAGCGGCGGGCGGACCTGCCCCTGATGACACTGGCCACCCTGTTCGTCCTCGCCTTCGGCATGAAGGCGGCGGCCTTCCCGGTCAATTTCTGGCTGCCCGCCTCCTATCATACCCCGCGCATCGTCGTGTCCGCGCTGTTCGCCGGGCTTCTGACCAAGGTCGGCATCTATTCTCTCCTGCGCGTCATGGTCATGCTGTTTCCCGTCGAACGGGAGGAACTGAGCTTCGTCATCGCGGTGGCGGCGGTGGCGACCATGATCCTCGGCGCGCTCGGTGCCATCGGCCAGAGCGACATCCGCCGTCTGCTCGGCTATCTCGTGGTCTCCGGCATCGGGGTGATGCTGGCCGGCATTGCCGTGGGCGGCCCCGGGGGCGTCGGCGGCGCGATCTTCTATGCGCTCCATTCGATGGTGGTAATGACGGCGCTCTATATGGCAAGCGGCGTGGCGGGCCGGCTGTCGGGCACCTTCGACCTCAACGGGGCGGGCGGGCTTTATGGCCGCGCGGCCTGTTTCTCCGCCCTGTCGCTCGTCCTGTTCCTGTCGGTCGCAGGCATGCCGCCCTTTTCCGGCTTCTGGCCGAAGGTGATGGTAGCAAAGGCTGCGATCGATATCGGCGCGTGGTGGCTGGCAGGCTCGGTCCTTCTCACCGGCTTCCTGACGATGATCGCGGTCGGTCGCGTCTGGGCGCTTGCCTACTGGCGGCCGGCGGCTGCGCCGGCGGGTGAGGGGGCGCTCGCGGCAACAGGGCCGGGGGCTGCGGCTGTCCTGCCGCTATCCGCACTCGTGCTCGTTACCGTGATGGTCGGCCTGTTCCCCGATCCGCTGCTGTCGCAGATCCAGGCGGCGGCGGGCCTGCTGGCCGACCCCTCCGCCTATGTCGATTCCGTCTTCCCGCATGGAGCGCGATGATGAAGCTGGTCATTCCCGCAGTGGTGTTTGCCCTGGTCTGGGCGGCCGTTACCGGCAGCGTGTCGCCGCTCAACGTGATCCTCGGCTTCCTGCTCGGTCTTCTCTCGCTCTGGCTCATCCGCCGTGATTTCGCAGGCAACCGCACGGCCTTCCGCCCCTTGCGGCTTTTGGCGCTGGCGGCCCTTTTCGTCAAGGAACTGGCGCTGTCGGCCTGGCGGGTCGCCGTCCTCGTCGCAAGCCCGCGCATGGCGCTCAAGCCCGGCATCTTCGCCTTTCCGCTCACGGTCGATCGCGACATCGAGATCACGCTGCTGGCGAACCTGATCACGCTGACGCCGGGCACGCTGTCGGTCGACGTCTCCGACGACCGCCGCTTCCTCTACGTGCACGCGCTCGACTGTTCCGATCCCGTGGCCGCCAGGCGCGACATCGCAAACGGCTTCGAGCGCAAGATCCTGGAGGCGCTCCGTTGATGGCCGCCCAGACGATTGTCCTTGCTGCATCCTCCTTCGCGCTCTTCCTGATGTGCGTCGCCTTCTTTCTCACCGCATGGCGGGTGATCAAGGGACCGACGCTGCCGGACCGGATCGTCGCGCTCGACATGCTGGTGGCGATCGCGATCGGCTTCCTGGCCGTCATCGCCATCAAGACGGGCTTCAACCTTTACGTCGATATCGCCATATCGCTCGGACTGGTCGGCTTCCTGGCGACGGTGGCGCTTGCCCGCTTCGTCCTCAGCCAGGGCATGCCGGAGGACGATCGCGACCCGCTGGCTTCCCCGGCGACGCGCGGCGCGCAGTTGCCCGAACAGCGGCGGAAACGTTCGCCCGCCAAGAGAAGGGGGCGCTGAGATGGATATCCTGCTGGCTCTTGTTGTTGCCGCGCTGCTGGTGGTCGGGGGCGTCTTTGCCTTGCTGGCTGCCATCGGCATCGTGCGGCTTCCCGATGTCTATACGCGCATGCACGCTGCCTCCAAGGCTGGCACCGTCGGCTCCAGCCTCATGCTTATCGCCGCCGGTCTCCATGCCGGGGAGTTCGCCACCTTCGCGCGCGCCTTTGCCGGCGTGGTCTTTTTCATCCTGACAGCACCCGTTGCGGCGCATCTGGTCGCCAAGGCGGCGCACTTTGCAGGATACCGGTTGGCGCGCGGCGCGGTGTGCGACGACATGCGTGACAAGGCCAAGAACTGAGCCACCGATACATTGCGACGCGGCGCCTCCGGTCGGACATATTTATCTTGCCGCTTCACCCGAATGGGGGATGTACAAGAATCATTTGATCTGTGTCAAAATAATATTGGACTTTGCGTAAAACGATGTTATGCCACTTCAAGTAAAGCTGCTGTGTTGATTTTACTTGCGCGACCAGCTCCAGTCTAAGTTGCGATCATTCTAAAGTGCTCTTTTTCGGGTACGGTTGTGGCAAAGATTTGGATCGGTGAGGGGCGCTTCGGAAACGGAAGTAATATTAGCTATTTGTGAAATCTGCCGCCCGGGGGAGGTCCTTTCAAGGACTCGGGCAGGTTCACCCAGCCCTGACAAGGTTAGCTTTGCGTAAGATCGCAGTTTGTTCCGCCTTCGCATGCCTTGCGATGGGCGGTTCAACCGACAGGAGAAGAAAATGACTGAGATTTCCGACGGCAACGGCTCGAATCTGCTGGTAGAATTGACCGCCGACATCGTTGCCGCCTATGTCAGCAACCACGTCGTCCCCGTTTCCGAACTTTCGACTTTGATCGCAGATGTACACACTGCACTGAACAACACGTCGCAACCTGTTGTTGTTGCAGAGGTGCCTGTCCCGGCGGAAAAGCCGAAGCCCCCGGTGCCGATCCGCAAGTCGGTGCAGAACGACTACATCATCTGCCTCGAAGACGGCCAGAAATTCAAGTCGCTGAAGCGCCACCTGATGACCCACTACGGCATGACCCCCGAGGAATACCGTGAGAAGTGGGACCTTCCGGCCGACTATCCGATGGTAGCGCCCGCCTATGCCGAGGCGCGCTCGCGTCTGGCCAAGGAGATGGGCCTCGGCCAGCGCCGCAAGGCCCGCCGCTGACGCGCATAGGCGCGTTTCCAGCGCGGTCACAACGATCAAGGCCTCCCCGATGCGCGGGCCACCCGCCTGCATGAGGAAGCCGCAAGAACCGAACCGGGCGTCGCGCCCGGTTTTTTTACGCCTCGGTAGAGGAAAAAAAGCCTATTTCGGGGACGTTCGTTTACAATTTCCTTATGATTTCAATGAATGGTTGTGCTGAGACGCTTCATTCATCCCCGCTTCCTGCGTAGGGTGTATGAATAAATTCCTATAAACGGAGTGAGCATCATGCACGATCCCCAGCCGGACCCACATCGAACCCCCGTTACAGTGACCGCGGCGACCGAAGGCAGCGTCCGCCGCAGTGCTAAGCGATCCCGCCGATCCCGCGGAACGGCACGCTTCGGCGCGCGCCGGAGCCGGTTTCTGTCGGTCATGCAGTCCGGCGGCGGTGCGTTCGATCGTACCGAGCCGGCCGTGCGCTCGGTCTGCCGTATTGTCCGCCAGTTGGTCGCCGAGCTTCTGGCGCTGGCCAGCGACCGGCAGATGCGCCGGCGCAACGGCCGCCGGGCGGCCGCCCATATCCGCCAGATCGCCATGTATGTCTGCCACGTGGCGCTGCAGATCTCCTTCGTGGAGATCGCAGCCGCCTTCGGCCGCGATCGCACCACCGTCAGCCACGCCTGCAATGCGGTCGAGGATCGGCGCGACGACTGCGCCTTCGACGATTTCGTCGCCACCGTCGAGCGCATCGCGCTTTCGATCTTTTCAAGCGTCGGGGCGGCCGAGCATGAGTGAGAGGAAACCGACGATGCCTGCAGCCGCCGGCAGGCCACTTGCAGCGTTGCTGCGCTTTCTTGTGGCAGCGGGAAAGGCGACGATCGGCGCGGGCGATCCGCTCAGCCTCAAGGCCGAGGGCGGCCGGACGGCGACAGTAGCCGCGGACGTCGTGCGCGAAGCGCTCCGGCTTGGCTTGGCGGTCCGGAACGGCGACCAGCTGTCGGCCGCAGCCGGAACCAGGACCTATCTGCGCCGCCTTCTGGCCGGTGCGGAAGGCTATCAGGACCAGCACCGCGACATCGCCGCGCGTACGGTCGAGACCGCCGACGGCCGCCAGGCGGTGCGGGTCAACCAGCTGGAATCGGCGCTATCGGCGCTGGCGCGCCTGAAGGACAAGGCCGGGACGCCTTATCTCAGCGAGGATGCCGTTGCCGCCGGCGAGCGCCTCGCGCGCGATTTCCTGCGGTGCGGCTTGCAGCCGCGGCTGACGATGAGCTGGGAGCCGCGTCTTGCCGGCCGCAATGGCGGTGAGCTCAGTCAGGCGCGCGAGATCTCCGATACGGCGGTGGCGGCGCGGCAGCGCCTGCAGGCTGCCATCGAGGCTATGGGGCCGGAGCTTGCCGGCGTCGCCCTTGACGTCTGCTGCTTCATGAAGGGGCTGGAGACGGTGGAGCGCGAGCGCCAGTGGCCCGTGCGCTCCGCCAAGCTGATGCTGCGCGCGGCCCTGATGGCACTGTCACGTCACTACGAGCCGGCGCCATCGCTACAGCGGCGCAGCCACAGCTGGGGCGCGGAGGGTTTCCGGCCCGACATGGCCGCCCGTTTCGGCCGGGCAGATTGAGTCGGACGGACGTGAGGAGAGCGAAGGTCGCTGCCGTCTCAGGCGGCGACCCGCACCGTCGCTTCTTCGCGGATGCGCCGCACCATCGAGCGCAGCCCGTTGGCGCGCTGGGAGGAGAGATGCTCGACGAGGCCGATCTTGTTGAAAACGTCCAACGCGTCGGTCCGGACGATCTCCGAGGCGTGCCTGCCGGAATAGACAGCCAGAACGATGGCCACCAGGCCACGGACGATATGCGCGTCCGAATCGCCCTCGAAGGTCAGGACCGGGTCGCTGCCGCCGTTAGAATGGGTCACGAGCCAGACCTGGCTGGCACAGCCCAGCACCTTGTTTTCCGACGTGCGCTTGTCTTCGCTGAGCTCCGGCAGCGCCTTGCCGAGCTCGATGACATAGCGATACCGGTCCTCCCACTCGTCGAGAAAGGCGAAGTCGTCGATGATCTGGGCGAGGTCTGTCATGTCGTGTCCCGTTATCTTCTGTCGAAACATATAATGCAGTCGACCTGCGATTTGAACCATGCAGCTGTCCGGGCGTCGGCGGCAAAAAAAAAGCGCCGCGAGGCATGGGCAATCCTCGCGGCGGCTGTAAACAGCGACAGTTCAGGCAGTAATGCAAAAGATCAGGATGCGGGATCGGGACGGCGCGAGGGAACGGCGATCGTGCCGGTGACGACGCCGTCCGGCTCGGCGGCGGCCTTGTGCGCCTCCTCAATCGCCGGCACGGAAAGTGCGGGCATCGGCTGGTCGAGGGCGGTTGCGATGTCGCCGGCCTGTTCGGCCGGGTCGGCGAACTGGGAGTCCAGCAGCTTGTAGGCCACATGCGCACCTTCGCGTGCCCGGTGCCCCAGCGCCACAAAGGCTTCGGCGCCCTTCTGGCAGACGTCGGGTTTCTCCATGCAGAGATCGGAAAGATAGCGGATGGCTTCGCTCGCCGCACTCACGGTATTGCCGAGTTCCATGGTTGGCCCCTGTTCCAGCTTCTGCGTCGACTCGCTGTCGAACAGCGGCAGAAGCACCAGAACAAGCGAGAACCAGAACGCTCCCTTGATCAGAAACCACATCGTCGTGCCCATCCTCAGTCTGTGGCGCCTGCCACTCTCTTGTATGGAGCGGCTTCAGCGTCTTTGGCTGTCCGGCGCGACTCTTTCGGCCGCTGCCGTTTGTTGATGCGAGAATACGCAGGACAGGAAAATGGCTCTTTGCCGGAATCACTTAGGTTTTCCTCAAATTTGCGTAAAATTTGAAGGAAGTCCCGATATCGGGCATTTCTCGCAAATTTTAGCGACCGTCGTTAAGCTTCATGGCAGGAGTTGGGAGAAGAAGCTCCGAAGAACCGGGCCTTCACCCTTGATCGGTGCGGCACACAGGTTAACGCGAACGGAAAAATGCCGCATTTTGAAACGCTTACCCGCCGTTAACCACGAAGTTCAAATGCCGGCCGTATCGCTTTGAAACAGGCTTTTTCGGCCCTTTCGGGGGCTTTCGGACCGTCGATGTTTATCCTTTTCTAAGTCGCCAGTGCGATTCTGCGACCAGATAAAAGAACAACAGACGGCAGGGTATTGCGTGCGTCTTCTGAGTGACATCGCTGACAGGATGGCAGCCATTGCGGCTGCTGTTACGGGTGAGTTTTGTGCGGCCGGCGCGGATGCCGGAACGCCGGCGGGCCTGCGCGCGATTCTGTTGTCCTCGCTGGTCGCCGTGCCGGTGCTGCCGCTTGCGCTCTGCGCCGTCATGCCGGTTTCCGCAGCGCTGCCGGCAGGTGCCGCCCTTGCTGCCTCCGGCGGCCTGCTGGCGACGGCTGCGGCTTCCGTCGTCTCGCGCCGCCGCTCGGGTCAAAGGGTTCCGATGAGCATCAGCCCCCTGGCCGATCCGGCCGGCACCTACGACCTCTTCGCCGGCCTCGTCACCGTCCACGATCCGCGCGGCCATGTCACCGCCGTCCACGGGCGCGACCGCGATGCACTGCTCAAGCCGATGCGCGATCCGTTCGGCCGCGGTTTCATCGACCAGATCCACGTGTCCGACCGTCTGGGCTTCCTCCAGGCGATCGACCGGCTGCGCCAGGGCGAAGCCCATGCGAGAATCGATGTCCGTCTCGAACAGGGGCGCCCCGGCGAGGCGAGCGGGCAGTTCCTGCACGTGCGCACGGAGATGACGGCCGTCCGCGACGCCGCCGGCCTCCTGGCCGCGATCGTCGCCCAGTCGCGCGATATCTCCGAGGAAGCCCGGCTGCGCAGCGACAGCGCGCGCAAGGCCGCCGAGGCCGAATCGGCCAACGACGCCAAGACCCGCTTCCTCGCCGCCGTCAGCCACGAGCTGCGCACGCCGCTGAATGCGATCCTCGGCTTTTCCGATATCCTGGCCGGGGAATACTTCGGGCGACTGGAGAACGATCGCCAGCGCGAGTACGTCGCGCTGATCCATCAGTCCGGCGGACACCTGCTGTCGGTCGTCAACACCATGCTCGACGTCAGCAAGATCGAGGCGGGCCGCTACGAGCTGCTGCTGGAACCTTTTGCGGTCGCCGAGAGCGTCAACGCCTGCGAGCAGATGCTGGCGCTGCAGGCCCGCCAGAAGGGCGTGCGCCTGACGAGCCGCGTACCGCACGACATCGGCGAGGCCGTCGCCGACCAGCGCGCGCTGCAGCAGGTGCTGATCAATCTGGTCGGCAACGCCATCAAGTTCACCGACAAGGGCGGCATCGTCACCATCGACGCTACGCGCAAGGGCCGCGATCTCGTCCTCAGCGTCAGCGATACCGGCATCGGCATTCCCGCCGAAAAGCTGGACCTGATCGGCCAGCCCTTCGTGCAGGTGGAAAACGAGTATACGCGCAAGTACGAGGGCACCGGTCTCGGTCTGTCGCTCGTCAAGGGGCTGGTCGCGCTGCATGGCGGCACGTTTGCGATCCACAGCGATCCGGGCGAGGGCACCCGCATCACCATCACCATTCCCGTCGATGGCGCGGCTGCGGCCGGGGCAGGGGAGACCGGCGCTGTGATCAATGCCGGGGAATTCCCGCCGCGGTTGTTTCCCCGCGAACGGAACGATGCGATACGCATGCAGATGACGGAGGGTACTCCCTCCGGAGCTGACAAGGACACAGGCTATGAAGGCAGGGGCCATGACGGCACGCGCGCGAAAACAGCCTGACCGCGGACGCAATGCCAGCGCCCGCAAGCGGCAGGCTCCAACACCGGGGATACTCCAGCGCTCCATGGTCGCGCTCGGAGCGTTCGCAGCTCGCCATCCGTCCGTGATCGGCGGCGGCGCCGCCTTCGCCGTGATCTTCTCGTTCGTCGCGGCAAATGCCCTCTGGTACCAGCCGGGCGGCCATCCCTCGCCGATCATGAAGACCCGCTCCTCGCAGAACACGCTTGGCTTCTCCGCGCTCCGCAAGCCGCCCGCCGACGTCACCACCTTCGTCATCGAGCGCGAGGGGGAGGCGGGCGACGAGGCGCCGGCGCGCGAGGCCGCGCAGGTCTCCGGCCTCGTGCTGGACATCCAGACCGCACTTGCGAGCCAGGGCCTCTACGCCGCAGACCCTGATGGCGTCATGCAGAAGGAAACGGCCGACGCGATCCGTCGCTTCCAGCAGGCGCGCGGGCTGTCGGTGACAGGCGAACCGAGCGAGGACCTGCTGGTCGAGCTCGGCGGCGCACCCGCGCCGCAGGAAATTGCTGTGCTGCCGAAGGAGCGTCCGGCCGAGACGGCGGCGGAAAAGGATACGGGCACGGCGATAGACCCGATCGCCGCGGCGATCCGCGCCGCCGAAGCCGAGCTGCCGGCAAGTCCTGCACCGCGGCCTGCCGCATCGAACCGGTCGGCCCAGTCAGGTCTGCCCCCGGCGAGCGCGCCCCAGTCAAGTGCTCTGGTGATGAAGATCCAGAAGGGTCTCAGCAACATCGCCTATGCCGATATCGCCGTCGACGGTGTTGCGGGCGAGAAGACGCGCGAGGCGATCCGCGCCTTCGAGAAACACTATCGCCTGCCCGCCACCGGCGAGCCGAACGAGCTGGTGCTGAGCAAGCTCAAGGAAATCGGCGCGCTCTGAGGGGGGCGGCGGCAGGACTGTCAGGCAGGCGCTTCAGGCGATGCCTGACCGGACGAAACCGGCCTTGATGCTCTCGCATCGGACGAGCCAATCCGCGTAACCGGCCCCGCACCCTGCCAGCCTTTCTATCGTGCTGCGGTCGAATATTTCGTGCCCCCGGCCGTTCTTAAGGTTTGGGTTCAATTCGATACGGGAAGAAATTTGATGGCCAAGGTTACCTGGTATGCGTCTCTCGGCGACTATGGGACGTTCGACGAAAAATGGTTCGGCGAGATGCGGGCGTACAGCCACAGCTCGACCAAGGTGACGATGGTGGCGCCCAACGGGGTGAAGTTCAGCGTGACCGGCAAGGGATTGAAGGTGGACGCCGACGGCGAGCCGACCAGCGGCACGATCAATTCCATCGTCTTCTACAGCCGAGACGGGGCGAAACTGAACGAGTTCACCGGGCTTTCGGTTTCCGCAGCCACGCTGCAGAAGACCATCAACGCCTATGGCTGGGAAGGCATGCGCATGGTTGTCCTGAAGGACGACGACACCCTGATCGGCTCCGCCATTTCCGACCAGCTCTACGGCTATGACGGCAACGACGTCTTCAAGGCAGGAAAGGGCGACGACCGCCTCTTTGGCTACAACGGCAACGACACGCTGAACGGCGAGGCCGGCGACGACTGGCTGATTGCTGGCAACGGCAAGGACAAGCTCTATGGCGGCAGCGGCAACGACGTCATCAATGGCGGACTTGGCCGCGATGTGCTGAGCGGCGGCACCGGCGCGGACCTCTTCCTCTTCGTCGTTCCCGAGGAAAGTCCGCTCGCCTCGTCGGACCGCGATGTCATCGTCGATTTTAGCCGCTCCCAGCGCGACAAGATCCAGCTCGACGTCATGGACGCCGACACAAAGAAGGCCGGCGACCAGGATTTTGCCTTCATCGGCACCAAGGCGTTCACGGCCCCAGGACAGATCCGTTACGAGAAGAAGGGCGGCGACACCTTCATCTACGGCAACGTGGACTCCGACAAGACCGCCGAATTCGCCATCGTCATCGACGCCTCGATCGACCTGAAGGGATCGGACTTCATCCTTTGACGGCAATAGATGGGGCGATGGGTCTGCTCCCCAAATGGCCGGCAGGCCCGAGGACTTGCCAGAGCCGCCGCCGTCTCGGGAGGCCGGCGCACCGTGGCGGCCGTTGCCTCTGCGGGCGATGACCGTTATGAGGCTGGATGCGCCTGAAATCAGAGATCTTCGCCTCAGCCCTGGTCCGTAACGTCTTTGCGCGTGGCGATTTTGCCGCTATCGAACGCAAGGGAGCTTTCGATGGCGGCGCGATCTTCATCCGCCAGTCGTTTCGCGACGGCACCGAGACGCTCTACGCGCCCGCACCGCAGAGTTTCTTCGACGAGGAAGACGGCTCCCGCCGGCTGTTCGAGCGGCGCCTGCACAACAGCGCCCGCGAGGACGTCACCGCGGCGCTGGAGCGCGAGCTGCGGTTCGACCCCGACCTCTGGATCGTGGCGCTGGAGGCCGATGACATCGGAGATCTGATCGATCTGGCCGAGACGGACGAAAAGAAAATCGACCCCAACGATTCTGTGTTCCGCCGGTAACCGGCTGGTAGGCAGAACCGTGCGACAACGGTGCTTAGAAGCGGGCATGTCCTTAGTCCCGCTCGCCGGAGCTGCCACCATGTTCGTCGTTCTGCCCGCGCTCGCCCTTCTCATCGCCGCGATGTTTGTCGCCACCATGTATGCCGCCGTCGCGGCCGACCTGCGCGAAGGCAGGACGGAACGCCGCATCTTCTGAGCGGCCATCAACGTCGACATCCACCTGCCAGCCGCCGCTTTCGTCGTTTGCTTCCGCACGAGACCGCGCCGTCAGGGGTGGCGTGCGCCGCCGCCGTCAGGCGCGTAGCGCACCGTTGGCCGCGCCGTTGTCCTTGCGCCCGTCCGCAGTGTCGGAGTTTGCCGCCGTGCGCGGCTGCGGTGAATGCGTATACGCGTCGGCCCGTCGCCAGCTCTCCACCCGTTCGATGCAGGCTGCGCGATCGAGGCCGGACAGCAGGAGATCGGCGCGCCGCACACTGCCGCCGGCCTGCGCAAGATGCGGATAGAGGCGCAGCAGGACATAGGAACTGTCGGAACGGGGTGCGTCGAGCGCGACGAAGGCGGTCGCCAGCTGCCGGCCGGAGACGTCGAGCAGGATGCGTTCGCTGAGCCACTGGCTGGCGTCCAGCGCGTCGGCCAGAACAACACCCAGCATCCCGGTCTCGCCGGCGCGGGCGAAGCGGACGATCAGCGCCAGATGCGCGTCCTCGACGGGCGCAAGCGGCTTGATCCCGGTGTCCTGCGGCATCTGCGCGCGCGCCAGTGCCTTGATCTCTTCGCGCAGCTCTTCCTCGCGCGCCTGCCGTTTCGCTTCGGTTGCTGTCGCCGTGTCGCCGGGTGCGTTCTGGGTGCTTCGGCTGCGGTGGGCCTGGTGCAACCCGACGAGGGCCTCGATCAGTTGCGGCGAGAGGTCGTCGCGCCGCTCGATCGCGCGCGCATGGTCGGGTGAAGCCTCGCGCAAAATCTCCAGAAGCACGCGCTGGCTGAGTGCCTGTGACCGGGTCAGGAAGATCGCTGCGATTGCGATCGGCTCGCGCGCGATGAAGCGTGAAATCTCTTCGGGCAGCACGGCACATTGGGACAGGGCGGCGACTGCCTGCCGGCGCGCCTCGTCGCTGGAGGCGAGGTAGAGCGGGACAAAGAGCTCGTGAAACTGTTTCAGATCGGAACGGGAAGGGCGGGCGAGACTTTCGAAACCGGATACGGTGGCCATGAGGACGATGTCCTTGGGCCGGCCTGCCTGCGGCTTTTCGAGTTCGCGAAAACTGTCCCCCACCACGCACCACTCTTTACGCAAATGCAGCCGTTCCCGGTGCCTGCCGGGCCGGGCCGCCTGTGGGTCCGGATAGGCAGGACTGCCGCGGGTGGGCGGCCCTTAAGTGAACCGCAGCCGCTTGAACCGATTGATAGTCAACAATTAGACGAAAAGAATTAGCAAGATGTTAACCGTAATGGCATTACGCTTCAGGCATAGGGATGGGCAGCTGCACGCAGGCAAGCCATGCTACCATCCAGGCGGTTTCACGGGACTGTGTCGCGACAGGTTTCCGCGATAGCTGTACAAGGCAAGGTGCGATGCACCGGATACGCTTTGACTGGCAGGGGCGAGATTCTTTCCCGCATCGGGAAACCTTCATCGACCCTCGATCATTCAGGGTTCGATTGCGGCAGTTGTATCCCGCGTTTTTCATTGCTGCAGTCGTGACGGATTCGGTGGCACTGGCCCGATTGGCGGGCAGGATGAAATTTGTGCGTTACTTCATCCGTCTAGATTCTTGTTAGGAGGCGAGAATGGCAGACGTGGTTCGATTGCAGGAAAGACTGTCGCGCATGCCGCGACGCGAAAGGCTCTGGCACGAGGTGCCCGCGGCGGTTCTGCTCTTCACGGGCGTGCGCTACGAAAAGCTCACCCCGGCGATGGCGGCCAAAACCCGTGCCGGACGCCGCAACAGCGAAACCGGCAAGGACGCGCGCCGATAGGCGAAGCCGCCGGCCGATGCGCCACCATGAGCACGCCTGCGTCCCGCGGGCAAGGCGCGGCGCGGAAGGATGCCGCCGCGAGGCGCGGTTCACGGAGGTCGCGAGTGGCGATCTGTTTCCGGCTGTGTTCAGCAGGGATCGCCGGCATGCAGCGCCGGAAGACCTTTTCATTTCATCTGGCAGAAGAAAGCCGAAGTCCCGTCCGCGCTCATTCGAGCGTGCTCTGGTCGATCGACTCGCATGCGGCATTGGCGAGGAAGGCGCGCGCGGCCTCGTCCATCGTTGCGGTCGGCACGAAGGTGCGCAGCACCGCATAGCCGTCCTCGTCCGGCATCTCCACCAGTATCGACTGGGACAGCGCCTGCGGCAGCGCCTTGCGGATGGCGTTCAGCTGGACCGCCGTCGCCACCACCACGTCGAGCGCGCCTGCGACGGCGGTGCGGTCGTTCATGCTGAAGACCTCGTTGGAGGCGCTGTCGAAAAGTCCGATCGACCAGAACGGCACGCCCGGCGGCGCATAGAGGCGAACCGGGTTTTCGGCGACCGAAAGCGCGCACACAGCCAGCCGCATCTCGGGATCGTCGTTGATGAGGCCGCCGCCGGCGGTCGTTTCGTTCGGCAGAGCGTAGAAGCGCAGCGGTTCACCGAGATCGGAGATGCGCGTATAGGCGTCGTTGCCGGTGAAATAGGGCACCGCAAGGATGATCAGGATATGAAGGGCGGCGGCTCCAAGCAGCCCGATCAGGGTGGCAAACAGGATGCTACGCATTGGCGCAGCCCGTGCGGTTGATCGCCGGCATCGACAGGTCGATCACGCCCGAACTGCCTGCCGTCGGCGTATCGAGCAGCGTCAGCACCAGGCGAAACGGCTGGCCGGGCGGCACTGCCAGCCAGTTGCCGGGCTGCGCGTCGGCTGCGACGTGTACGGCAATGCTGTTGTCGGGCTGGCGCAGCACCGTCCAGGAATTAAGTCCGCCGGTAATGTCGCGGCCAACGGGCACCGGCCGGCCGTCGGGGGTTATCGCGTGCAGCGTCCAGAACCGCGCCTGCGGCGTCAGGCCCACGATGTCGTAGGAGCAGCCGCCTGAAAGCGGCTGGCCGGAGCTATCATTGGTTGCGCGGAAGACCAGCCCCTCAGCACTGCCGAACAGCAGCGCTCCGTCGCGCGCGCGGTGCGCCTTGGCATACGGGTCGGCCCGGCTCGTCTGCGCCATTGGAAAGGCGTTCCACGGGCCGAGCGCGATCGACCCGAAGCCGATCGTCGCCTTCAGCGCCCAGACGGCCGAGAAGGTTCCAAGCCCGAAGGTGATGGCAAGTGCCAGGGCGACGAGAAGGGGAATACGAAACAATGCGGCCTACCGGTTGGATGCGCGACGAAAGATCGCCGCCGCCGCGAAGCGCGCTCCCGGTGATGGCATCTGCGCGAAACAATGCATGATTCCGCTTGTGAAATCGATGACAAACGCGCGCACACGGCATCGCTCCCGCAGTCCTTGCAACGGTGCATGGGACAGAGCCCCTCATCCGCGTTCCCACCAGCACCTTCGACGCCACTCCTCATCCGCCCTGCGTTGTACCGTCTCCCTGCAGGCGGGGAGACGGACGGACGACTGCGGCGTCACGCTCCTTGCACCACCCCGGACGGCGTGAGCTGTCTGCAATCCAGGCAGGTCCCCTCAGACCAGCCGGTGTAGCGTTCTGGGCCGCAGGGGGACGGCGAGGGGCGGGCACGTCGGCACAAGCCGGCCTCGCCCCTAGAGGGCTGCGACGCGTCCGTCGGCGGAAAGCGGCTTGGCGTTTTCCAGGTCCCTGGCGATCTGGCGCAAAAGCCGCGTCACGCCGACCGAGAGCGAGCGCGGACGCACCAGCGCCGGCAGCGCGTCGCCGGGCTGCTCGGAGGGAGGGGCGGCGGCGGTCTCGGCCGCTGCCGATCCGGGCAGGGGGTTTTCGATGCCCGGGATGGGGCGCAGCTCGATGCCTTGGTGGGCGTAGTCCATCAGCCGCTTGAAGGTCATCGCCGGCAGCGAGCCGCCGGTCATGTCGTTGGTCGAGGTGTAGTCGTCGTTGCCGAACCAGACGGCGGTCGTGTAGTTGCCGGTGAAGCCGACGAACCAGGCGTCGCGATAGGCCTGTGTGGTGCCGGTCTTGCCGCCGGTGACGATGCCGCCGTCAAGTGCTGCCTTGCGCGCGGTGCCGTTGACGGGGATGTTGACCAGCATCCGATTCATGTTGGCGTTGGCGGTTTCCGACAGAACGCGGCGCGCCTGTGGCTCGTCGCGGCCGAAATCGTAGAGAATGTCGCCGTCATAGTTGAGGATCTGGGTGATGCCATGCCGGTGCGACTGCAGCCCGCCGGCGGGAAACACCGCATAGGCGGTCGCCTGGTCGAGTACGGTCACTTCCGAAGTGCCGAGCGGCATGGTCTTGTCGGTGCGGATCGGCGTCTCCACGCCCATGTCCTTGGCCGTCTGGGCGATAAGCTCGGTGCCGAGCAGGTCCTTGGCAAGGCGCACCGGGATCGTGTTGATCGACTTGGCGATCGCCGTCATGTATGTGACCCGCCCGGCATAGCTGCGGCCGTAGTTCTGCGGCGACCAGCCGCGCCAGGTGATCGGCGCGTCGACGATGGTATCCTCCGGCGTCTTGCCCTTTTCCATCGCCGCTGCGTAGGTGTAGACCTTGAAGGACGAGCCCGGCTGGCGCAGCGCCTTGGTGGCGCGGTTGAACTGGCTTTCGCCGTAGTCCCGCCCGCCGACCATGGCGCGCACCGCACCGCCGTTCTCGATCATCACGAGTGCGCCCTGCTTGACGCGGAAGCTTTCGCCATACTGGCGCAGGCTCGTCTCCACCGATTCCTCCGCCGCCGCCTGCAGCCCCATGTCGATCGTCGTGCGCACGATCAGCGAGTGCTGCGCGAAGGGGCGGGCGATCCGCTGCACCTCGTCGAAGGCCCAGTCGAGGAAGAAATCCGGTGCTGTGCGCTCCTGCCGGTCGATGACGCTCGCCGGATTGCGCCTGGCTGCGATCACCTGACCCTCCGACATCAGCCCGCCCTGCACGAGGTTGGTCAGAACCTCGTTGGCGCGCGCGCGGGCGGCGGGCAGGTTGACGTGCGGCGCGTAACGCGCCGGCGCCTTGAACAGCCCGGCCAGCATGGCGGATTCGGCGAGATCGACGTCGGTGATGTCCTTGCCGAAATAGAACTGAGAGGCCGCCGCCACCCCGAAGGTGCCGCCGCCCATGTAGGCGCGGTCGAGATAGAGCCTGAGGATCTCTTTCTTCGACAGGTTCGCCTCCAGCCACAGCGACAGGAAGGCTTCCTTGATCTTGCGCTCGATCGTGCGCTCGTTGTTGAGGAACAGGTTCTTGGCGAGCTGCTGCGTCAGCGTCGAGCCGCCCTGCACGACGCCGCCGGCGCGCGCGTTCTCCGTCATGGCACGGGCGAGGCCCAGGAAGTCGATGCCGAAATGGTCGAAGAAGCGCCGGTCCTCGGTCGCCAGCACAGACTTGATCAGATGGTCCGGCAATTCGTCGATCGGCACGGAATCCTCGTGGATGATGCCGCGGTGGCCGATCTCGTTGCCGTAGCGGTCGAGGAAGGTTACGGCGAAGTCGCTCTGGTTGCGCCAGTTGCCCTTGGTTTCCTCGAACGCCGGCAAAGCCAGCGCCAGAAGCAGCACGAAGCCGGCCGTGCCGAGGTTCATGCCCTCGCCGGCGATCTCGAAGACGGCGCGCTTCCAGCCTTTGACGGTGAAGCGCCGGAAGAAGATCGTGATCTCCTCCCAGATCTCCGCCAGCCGGAAGCCCGCGTTCCAGATGGTCGAATCGATAAAGCTGTCGATGCGCAGCAGAATGTGGCGTTTGCGGCGACGCTGCCGTTGCGGCGGCTCGGGGGCGTCCAAGTGGTCTTCCAAGTGGTCGTCCTGCACGGCTGTCCATCCTCATGCGCGCGAAAGGCCCCTCGCGCGATCTGTCCTTGACGATATCAGTCAATCGCCATGGATAAAACAGCATGGTTTCCGTTCCGTTGCCGTGGCTGCCACGTTAGGCGGGCAAGCGTGCAGGACGGCCACAGTCCGACGGGCGTGGCCCCGGATGAAGCCGCTGAAACGGGTCCGGCCGCGCTTTCGCTTGACCTTTGGGCCGCCCGGGTCCACTGGACAGGGATGAACGTGAAGACCGAGATCAAACAGGACGTCGTGGCGGACATCGCCGGCGACGAGCTGCCGTTCTGGCGGACCAAGACGCTTGCCGAGATGTCGGACGGTGAATGGGAAAGCCTGTGCGACGGCTGCGGCCTCTGCTGTCTCAACAAGCTGGAAGACTGGGATACCGGCGAGATCGTCTGGACCTCCATCCGCTGCCAGCTGCTCGACGACCACAGCTGTCGCTGCAAGGACTATGAAAATCGCCAGGCGACCGTGCCGGACTGTATCCGGCTGACGGTCAAGTCGGTTTCCGAGATCAGCTGGCTGCCGCCGACCTGCGCCTACCGCCTGATCCGCGACGGCGAGGATCTCTACTGGTGGCATCCGCTGGTGTCCGGCGATCCCGAAACAGTCCACCAGGCCGGCATTTCCGCGCGCGGCCGCACGGTCAGCGAAGAGGGGATCGACGTGGAAGACTTTGAGGACTACCTAGTCACCTGGCCGCTCGAAGTCGGCAAGGACGGCCGGCGCGCCTGACGCATGCCCGGCAAAAGTGGGCAGCATCTTGCAACAAGCGCGGCTGCCTCTCGCTGCGTCCCGCCATCATCACGCGAAATTCATCGCCCGATTGCGATTTGACATGTTCGCGCCCTAGAGCGGTCATCACTGCTTTCTATCTTTCTTCTGTAGGGACGAATTCCCAAGGAGAAACAGAATGATGACCGACGTCACTTCCACCCCTTCGAGAAGGCTCCGCAAGGCGCTCGTCATAGCGCTGGCCTTGCCGCTCGCCGCTGCAACGGCGCTACCTTCGCTTGCGCAGGAGGGCGACATGTCGCCGATGCCGGGCGTTGCCGCGTCGGGCGATCGCGGTCCTGATCGCGCCAGGCCGGATAGAGACAGACCGGATGGAGACAGGGCTGGGCGCGGCTATCACGGCCAGCACATGATGATGGGCGACCGCGGCGGCGATCGCGACCGTGATCGCGGGCAGCGCCGCTGGCATCATCGTGAGTGGTCGGGCGAACGACTGGCGATGCGGCTTGCGGCGGCGGAGACGGCGGCCGGCATCAAGTCCGCGCAGCTCGACGCCTGGCGCACCTTCACGGCGGCACTGGTCGATTTCGCAACGCCGTCGCGCCCGGGCGGCATGTCCGCCGACACCCAGCCTCCGGCGCCGCCGCCACCGGCGGGTGCAGACGCCGGCACCCCGCCACCGCCGCCGCCCGGTCCTGCCGGCGAGGCCCGCCAAGATCGCATGCGGCCCTCCGGCTTTGACATGCTCGACCGCATGATCGCGCGCGTCGAAAACCGGGCCGAGAAGGCCGAGAAGCTGAAGCAGGCCAAGCAGGCGCTGGAAGCGGTGCTCGAGCCCGGACAGAAGGAGACGATCGAGCGCATGCTCATGCCGCACCGCGGCAAGCATCGCGGCATGCGCTGATCGGGGCCGGAATTCGCGCCTGAACGCGCGCCGAGCTCGGCCTCTTTACAGGTTTATCTTGGCTGACTGTGTCGCCGGCCGCGGGCTTAGCCCGCGGCCGTTGCGGTTCGTGCCGGCTTCTGCCCGCACCCGCCGTGTCTCCGCCAAAGAGCCCCGGGTGGGGTGTCCCTTCGCGAGGAGGTGGCAGGCCGCCGGAAGGGGCTGCCCCAGCAATCGCCCTCCAGCCGAAACGGCATCGCCCGACGTGAAAGAGCGTGGCAAGAACAATGCACCGGACAACGTCCGATGAGACGGATCTCAACAGGATTGCTCCAACTCAGAACTCGTCCCTGCACCGACTGCGCGGATCGTCGGACAGTCTTTCCCTGTAGATCGCGCCCTCGCGCGCCAGTCGCCGCCATGGACGCGCCTTGTTCAGCGCGATGTCGTACGCCGGGTCATGCCGGTCCAGAACGGTCCTTGCGATGCCCGGCTCGTGCGACGGAGGGCAGCGCGCCGACCATTTGCCGTCGGGTCCGATGATCCCGGCAGGCGCCCGGTCCGGGACGGTCTGCGCCGGCGTGGCGGCGCTGATCCACAGGCAGTTCAGCCCCGCATGGGCACGCAGTGCGGTGTCGAAACGACCGGGAATGCCATAGGAGGAAAACAGGACCGCATCGACCGCGCTTCGCTCGTATTCGGCGAAGACCTCGGGAAACTGGGCTTCGATGCAGATCGCGCAGCCGATCCGGTATCCGTCGACTGCGAAGGTGATGGCGTCGGTTCCAGGTGTATACCAGCCGTCCAGCTCGCTGTTGGAGAGGTAGCGCTTGTCGTATCGGGTCACGAGCCTGCGCTGATCGGAAAACACGTAGAGGCTGTTGTGCGGCGTGGCGGGAGCGGCAAGCCGGTGCGCGCCCCCGATGACGGCGAACATCCGCAGTTCGCCGCACAGCGCGCCGATCGCGCGCAGTTCCGCCTCCTGTCGCTGCCAGTCGAAGCGCTCCCAGTCGTCCGGGCGTTCGATCTGGGCCTTGGCATAGCCGGAAAGCGCGCCCTCGCAGAAATGCACCAACCGAACGCCCGCCGCCGAAGCGGCCACCATCATGGCGCGGATGTGCTCGCCATTGGCGCCGATCTCCGGCGTCACGATCGTCTGCGCCGCTGCGATCCTCAAGCTTGCCTCTCCTTTCCTGCGACTCGTTCATCTGGTTCTGGTTCACGATTGTCCATGTGATCACGGCAAAGCGAAACCGCCAATCGTGGGGCACCGGGACTTGTACGATCGGCAGCCTTCGGCCCGCCGTTGACGGCGATCGCCATTCCGCGCTAGCCCGTTGCCATGGTGATCGGCCCGAGCGGCCGCAGGGAGCAGGCGCATGGGCAGGGACATCTTCAAGGCGCGGCTGAAGGACGCCGAGGTGCTGCGCGAGGCAGGGCGTTTCGACGCGGCGATCGAAATCCTGAACGCGATCGCGGCCGATCCCGAAAGCGCCGTCCTTGGCCCGCCGACGGTGCTCGGACTGCCGCGCCCGCTGCATTCGGCCTTCCTCAAGGTCGCCAAGCGGCAGGGCGACAGGCTTCGGCGCATCGGCTACCAGCATACGCTCGTGCCGCCGCCGGCCGTGCTCGCCCCCTTCGGCCGCTATTCGGCAACGGAGCGGGCGGCTCTCGCCGAAGCGGGCCGCCAGCCGGTGCCGCGCGTCCTGCACATGGTCTGGATCGGTTCGGGCGTCTTGCCGGCATCGACTGCGGCATGGGCGGAGCATGCCGCCCGGCACGGCTACGGCTGGCGACTCTGGCGCGAGGCCGATCTTGCCCAAGAGGGCATCGACCGTCATCCCGTCTTCACAGCGATGCTCTCGATCGGCGACCTGCCCGGCGCGGTCGACGTTGCGCGCTACCTGATCCTGGAACGCTTCGGCGGAATCTATCTGGATTGCGACTGGTACCCAGCACGCTCCGGCATCGCCTTCCACGATCTCCTACCGCTGACGGGACTGACGGCGCTGGCCGAGGACATCCCGCGCGAGACCGGCGCTGGCAGCCTGCTCCTGACCAATTCCTTCATCGCCGCGCCGCCGTCGCATCCGGCCATCCGCCGCCTGCTCGAAGCCCTGCCGCAGGCAGCACAGGCCTTGCCTGGAGCGCCCGCCTGGTGGTCTACCGGCCCGCTGCTCTTTACCGTCGTCTGCCGCGGCGGTGCCGTCACCGTCGCGGACGCGGCCATCGTCGCCGGATCCGCGCCGCGCCGCGCGCCGTTCGAGGCCGTGCTGCCGCTGTGCGATAAGGCCGAGCGCGACGACGGCGGGCTGCTCGTCGCCTGGAAGCCCTGGTAGGCGCCGGGCGATCGCTTTTCGGAGTTCACGTCGCGCGGGTCGCAACGCTTGGTCCAGAAGCCGTGGCAAAGGCTGCCGCCCCTCACCCTAACCCTAACCCTCTCCCCCCCCCCAGGCGGGGAGAGGGAACGCGTCGCGGGCTGGGACGCGGTCCGCTTCTTTTGCCAGATGCACCGGCCTTTCGGTTTGATGTTCCCAGCTGCTGCTCAATCGACCAGCGCGCAGGCCTTCTCGTCGCGCAGGACGTCGATGCAGTCGGGCGAGCGGCGGAAATCGTCGTAGTAGAGCGTCCATTCGCCTTCGCCGGCAGCGCGGTAGGGGCCGAACTTGAAATACTGGTTCTCTCCGAGACCGTGATCGTTGTGGCCGATGAGGCCCGTGGCGGTAACGATCCATCTCCCGTCCGCGAAAAGCTCGATCCGGCCATCGCCCTCCGGGCCGGGGTGCGAATAGATGGCGAAGTCGATCCAGCCGCTGTCGGGGGTCGGAAGCGGATTGCCATGGGAGGTCAGAGCAAGCTTGTCGGTGCAGCTGGAGAACGCCTTGCCGTCCTCGGGCCGCCAGTTGGCGTCATGGGCGACGAGCGAGCGCATCTGGTTCACCTCCGGGCGGAGCCACACGGCGGTCTGCCCGGCGGGGCATGTGAGGGCGCCGTCCTTCTCCACCGCCGGTGTTCCCGGACGGAAATTGCCCTCGATCGTGGCAAACAGCCGGCCGTTGTCGAGGCGAAGCGCCAGAAACGGACTGAAGTCGCCCTCGGCATCCGGGCCGATCTCGCGCTTCCACTGGGCGATCAGGTAGCGATGGTCATTCTGTGGGATCGGGTCGGCGAACTTGACCGAGAATCCGAACCAGACGCCCTTGTCGTAGGGGACACGCAGCTCGGTCTTTTCCCAGATCTCGGCCCGCTCGCTGCAACCTTCGCTGGTGGCCGTGCAGAGCGGGCGCACGCTCAGCTTCAGGGCGCCTGTTCCGACGCGCTTGACCTCGCTCTGGAAGGTGGCGGTACCGGCCAGCTGCTCGGAATTGTTGCGATAGTAGAGGCCGCCGGTGTCGGCAAAGGTCGTTCCGTCGAAGCCGTCGTAGAGCTTCGTCGAGGCGGCATCCTGCGCATGAGCGGAAGACAGCGACGTGCCGAGCACGATGAGGGCGGCGAGGGCGGAGCGGGGATAGAGGGCCATGGATGCTTTCTGGCTGTTGGTGCGGATAGGGCGACTGTATCTGCGCCGGCGCGGCCTTGCATTCAATTCTGTGCGAGAGGTCCTGTGTTTTTCAAGGTGTTGAGGGGGCGGGGGAGTGCGGGCACTTTCATCTGCGTTCCGAATCCCGGCGATCTGGGCTAAGAGGCAGGACATGAAGATCGCGTTTTATTCGCCGCTGAAGTCGCCGAACCATCCGGTCCCCTCCGGCGATCGCCTGATGGCGCGCCTCCTGATCGCTGCGCTCGGTCGGGCGGGGCATGTGGTAGACGTCGCCTCGGAGCTGCGCACGTTTCTCGCCGGTCCCGAGGAAGACGGTCGCGCGGCGATCGACGCTGCGTCCGTGGCGGAAATAGAACGGATCGATCGTCTGTGGCGGACGGGCGGCGCGCCGGACGTCTGGTTCTGCTATCATCCCTACTACAAGGCGCCGGATCTGATCGGCCCGGAACTCGCACGCCGCTTTCCGATCGCCTACGTCACGGCGGAAGCGTCCTATTCGCAGCGCCGCAACCGCGGCCTCTGGTCGGAGAACCAGCGGCTGCTGGCGGAGACGGTGCGGCATGCGGCGGTCAATCTCTGCTTCACCCGGCGGGACCGCGACGGGCTGGCGCAGAGCATTCCCGGCGGCCGCTTTCGGCTGCTTCGGCCGTTCATCGATCCGTCCGCATATCTGGCGGTCGAGCCCGTGCCGCAAGCGGGCCGGATCGTCACCGTTGCCATGATGCGGCCTGGCGACAAGTTCGAGAGCTACCGGATGCTGGCGGCGGCGCTCGCCCGCCTGCCGGAAGGCCTGCCGTGGACGCTTTCGATCATAGGCGACGGGGCGCTGCGGAGCGCAGTCGAGGCGCTGTTCTGGCCGCTGCCGGGGGAGCGCATCCTCTGGCATGGGCAGTGCGGCCCGGCAGAGATCGCTCAAATCCTATCCCGCTCATCGGTCTATGCCTGGCCCGGCACCGGTGAAGCCTACGGGCTCGCCTATCTCGAGGCTCAGGCGGCGGGGCTTCCCGTCGTCGCCCAAAGGGTCGCCGGCGTTCCGGAGGTGGTGTGCGACGGCGTGACGGGAATGCTGACGCCCGCCGGCGACGTCGAGGCCTACGCCGCCTCGCTGGTACAGATTTTGACGGATGGAGAAGAGCGGCGGCGCATGGCGCTTGCCGCGCGCCGCTTCGTGACCGACGAATGCTCGATCGAGGGGGCTGCCCTGCGGCTGGGCGAAATCCTGAGCGAAGACGTGGGAGGGCGCCGATGAGCGGCGATGCCTGGCAGCCCCTGATGGACGAGCTCGATCGCTGGCGGCAGGCCGGCCGCGTGGCGACCTTCTGGCTGCGCGACGACGACGCCGTCGAGCCGACGCCGGCGCTGGAACGCCTGCTGACGCTGACGGCGAACCATTCCGTGCCGGTGGCGCTTGCGGTCATCCCCGCCTTCACCGGCGAAGCGCTGGCGGCAAGGCTCTTGCCCGCGCGCCACGTCGAGGTGACGGTGCATGGCTGGTCGCACGAGAATTTCGCTCCGGCCGGGGAAAAGAAGCAGGAGCTTGGAGCCCATCGCCCCGCCGACCGGGTGTTGGCCTCGCTGGAGCAGGGTTTCGCTCGCCTTAGCCACCTTCATGGTCCGCGCCTGGTGCCGGTTCTCGTACCGCCGTGGAACCGCATCGATCCGGCGCTGATCCCTTCGCTCGGCGGGATAGGCTTGCGGGCGCTGTCCGTCTTCGGGCCGGAAAAGGATCGCGGCCTGCCGGCGATCAATACGCATGTCGATGTCATGGACTGGCACGGCACGCGCGGCTGCCGGGACACAGGCACGCTTGTGCTGGAAATGGCGGCAAGGCTGCGGCAGGTCGGGGAGGGGGAGGGCACGCTCGGCCTCCTCACCCATCATCTCGTTCACGACGAGGCGGTGTGGACGTTCCTGGAAGCGCTGTTCGAGCGGACCGCGGGGCACCCGGCATGCCGCTGGGCGGCGCTGTCGACCATCCTGTCGGAAAAACGGATCGGCTGAACGTGGCCTCAACGCGCGTAAGCCGACGGCAGGGACGCGGTCAGGTCAGGGCCTTCAGCTGTCGACCGCGACGAATTCGATCACCTGTCCGTCGCGCGCCGAGAAGGAATCTGGAAATTCCGCGGAGGCCTGCCGGTCGATCTCGTCCAGTTCCGCATCGGTGCGCCAGGGCGCGTGATGGATGAAGGCGATGTTTCTGGCTTTTGCCGCCCGGGCGAGCCGGATCGCCTGCTGCCAGGTCGAATGGCCGTAACCCTTGAAGATCTCCATCTCCTGGTCGACGTAGCAGCAGTCATAGATGAAGAGGTCGACGCCCTCGATCAGCTTGAGCACTTCCGGGTCAAGCACGCCCGGCACATGTTCGGTATCGGTGATCATGGCGATGGAGCGGCCGCGCCAGTCGACACGGTAACCGATCGCACCGCCGGGATGGTTCAGCATGCCGGTGCGGATAGCCACGTCACGGCGCGGTTCGAGGATGTCGCCCGCGCGAAAATCGCCGTAGTGGAGATGCGCCCGGCACATTTTCGGATCGACAGGGAACCATGGCGGCCGCATGAACTCACTCACCATCTCGCAGGTGGTCATCTGTCCGGCAAGGTGGCCGGACCAGATTTTCACGTCGCATTCGTGGTTGTAGAGCGGCTTGAAATAGGGGAGGCCGATGATGTGGTCGTAGTGGCAGTGGCTGAAGAAGAGGTCGACCCGCTTCACGCCCTCGGCTTTCATCGAAAGACCCGCCGGCGTGATGCCGGAACCGGCGTCGAACACCAGAATCTCGTCGCCGCAGCGCATTTCGACGCAGACCGTATTGCCACCGAAGCGGGCGAACTGTTCGCCGGAAACGGGAATGCTGCCGCGAGTCCCCCAGAATTTGACGGTCAGGATATCGTTCGCGCCGATGCTCTTCTTGAGCTGGCGCGGCGGCTCCGTTCTGCGGCGCGAATGCGGCGGCCTTCCGATCATGTTCATTTCTGCCTGGCCTCTTCCAGCTCGCCTTCATTGGCGATGGCGTTGGAGTGGCGGATGTCCAATCCGACGGGGTTCGCGAGCTGGCGAAGCCGGCCCATTGCGTGACCCTTGATCGCCGTCAACTGCGCATCCGTCACTCTAACCTTCCACAGTTCCCCGCCACGCCCCAGGCACAACGGTTGTCCCAAGCGTAGCGAATGTGAAACTATTTTGCGAGGACGAAGTTGAGGCGCGTATCTCTTGCCTTTCCTTGGCGAGGACCGGCCATCGCACGCACTCTTCTCCGGCCTGCCATCGCAACGCTCCCCGAGCCTAAATGTTCCGTGTCCGGGCTTTGGGAGCACTTTCACGCGCGCAATCGTATATGCGGCAGGCAGGATCAATCCGGCTTCCTGGCGCGGGCGCGCTCGTCTGTCAGTTCCATCGTCGTCCGGCTGAGGCGGCTTGCAAGCTCGCGCATGATCTCGATCGTCATTTCCGGAAAGTCCGTCAGGAGCTTGAGGAAATGCTCCTTGCTGATGCGCAGGGCCTCGAGGCTTGTCGCGGCCTTCACTGTGGCCGTGCGCGACACGTCGCACAGGATGGCGATTTCGCCGACGATGGAATTGTTCTCCACCTCCGCGACCTTGATCTGGCCCCCCGGTGCTTCGACCAGGATATCGGCGCGGCCGGTCAGGATGACATAGGCGGCATCACCGGTGTCGCCCTGGCGGAACAGGATCTCGCCTGCGGCGTAGTGTACGCGATCGGAGGTGAAGGCCAGAAGCTTCAGCTTCGTCGGATCCACCCCGGAAAACAGCGGCACTCGCCGCAACATCTGCACTTCGTCTTTCAACAGCATCGTCGTGTCCGTCCCCTCAGTCCGCCTGCTAGTTTAGCGGTATTGCATTATTATGACACCAATTCCTTGAATGTCGCATTGTCTGCGAGATCCGTATGTTTGCCGTCTCCGACGAGCCTGCCCTTGTCGAAGATCAATACGCGGTCGAAAAGATCGGTCAGCGAGGTGTTCGACAGCACCCAGATCACCGCGGCGTTCCTGTTTTCCTCGTCGCGCACGAGCGTCAGCACGTTGCGGCAGATCTGCTCCTGGCTTCTGGCATCGAGCGCCGGCAGCGGCCGGTTGAAGACGTAGTAGTCGGACCGGCGCAGCAGTGCCCGGGCCAGGTTCAGTTTCTGGCGCTGCACCTGCGTCAGGCGGCGGCCACCCGAGCCGACGTTGAATTCCAGACCGATCGACAGCACCTCGTCATAGAGGCCGGGTTCGCTGAGCAGCGAGATGACCATGGCCCGGACACGTTCCGGACCATCGGCATGGCGATGGCTGACGCGGCCGAACAGGACGTTGTCCATGATGCTGGCCGACGCCATGTAGCTGTGCGGATCGTAGCGGTCGATCGCGCCCTTGAGACCATCGGGCAGGTTTTCGTGGAACTGCCGCCGCACGTCCACGATCTTCGCCATGAGTTCCTCGGTGAGAAGACCGAAGCGGTGCCGGGGTTCGATATAGGCGAAGCTCAGCCGGATGATCTTGTGCTTGTCGTCGTCCGTGGTCTCGGAGAAATCCTTGCCCTTCAGCTTCTGCAGCAGCTGCTGGTACATCGGAATGTCGTCCGGTGTCATGAAGGTCAGCTGCTGGAAGAAGGGATGGTCCGGCGGCAGCCCGGCGAACAGCTCGACGGCGTTTTCGGCGATTTCGTAGCCCATCTGATAGAGCATCCGGTCGAGGCCGTTGCGTCCGACCACCTCGCGGAAATAGGCGTTGCGGCCGATCGCGCGGCCCACCAGCTCCTCGCCGATCGCCGTGCCGAACAGCAGGTTCTCGCCCACCGTCGCCTCGATGTTGTAGCGGTCTGGCTCGAAGGGAACGACGAGGTTGCTGAGGTTTGCCTTGTCCAATTCGTCGCGGAGGGTATGGCGCAGACCGACGATATGCTGGGTCAGCGCCTCGTTCGACCTTGGATCGACGGTCGAGCGCAGGGCCAGTTCCATGATGTCCTTCGTCAGATAGACGCAGTCGAGAACGGAGGAGATGGACCGGAACAGGTCCTCCGGGCCGGTGGCGCCGGCGCCCCGGTAATCGATCCAGTCGCCGTGCACGTCGTAGTCCGGATTGCCGGCCATCCGCGCCTCGTCCTTCTCCCAGGCACGGAAGTTGAGGTGGGCGTCGTCGTAGACGGGGTCGCGCAGCGGGGCGTGCTTCAGCCCGTAGAGCAGGTTGTCGCGCAGCGTGCCGTAGAAATAGTAGGCGTCCGAGGAGACGTAGGTGATGCGGCGCCCGCTCACGGCCTCCGGCAGCTCGTAAAGGTCCCGATCGCCCACCGTTATCCGCCCTGATTCCGGCCACACGGTACGGCCGATGGCCTCGGCAAGCGCGTCCCCGCCCGCCGCCGCACCGCCGATGACCGCGACAAGTTCGTTCGGCGCGAACTGGACGGACACATGTTCCAGCGTGCGCGCGCCGCTGTCGTCGGCGATCGTCAGGTTGACGGCCGCAAGGGCCGCGGCCAGCGGCGCGGGCTCCTCGACCGACAACTGCTGGATGGCCGGGTCGACCATGTTGTCGACCTTGAACTGCTCGACCACCTGATTGTACTTCACCTGCACGTCCTGCCGCGCCTGATCCCAGTCGATCAGTTCCTTCAGCGGGCCGGGCAGATCCTTGTAGGCGGCGATGACGGCGACGAGCTGGCCGATGTCCAGCCGTCCCTGCAGTGCCAGGTAACCGCCGATCAGGTAGAACAGGAAGGGCGTGACGGAGGCCAGGAAGTTGTTGATGAACTTGACCAGGAATTTCCACTGGTAGAGGTCGTAGCGGATCTTGAAGATCCGCCCGAGCCGCGAGGCCACATCGGCGCGCTCGAAGTTCGAGGTGTCGTAGGCGTGGATCGTATTGATGCCCTCGACGATCTCGCTGACGCGGCCGGCGAGTTCGCGCGCCGTCAGCTGCCGCTCGCGGCCGAGCACAAGCAGGCGGCGGCGCATGCGCGGGATCAGCACCGCCTGCACGGCGACGATGACGCCCGCGATCATGCCGAGCCAGATATTCTGCACGAAGATGAAGAACAGGGCGGTTGCCGCCTGCCCGCCGAGCAGGGCGGGTGCGACGAAGGCGTCGCCGGTGAAGCCGCCCATCGGCTCCACCTCGTCCTTGATCATGCTGGCGATCTCGGCGCCCTTCACCCGCTTGAACTGCGAAGGCGGGAAGCGCAGCACCCGATCCACGAGCTCGAAGCGGATGCGGCGCAAAAGCCGCTCCCCGAGGCGGCCCTTGTAGGTGTTGATGTAGAGCTTGAACATGCCGTTGACGACGACGAGCGCGAGGAAGACCATGCTGAGCGCGATCAGCATCTGCAGCCGGTTCAGCTCGAGGCCGGGGAAGAAGACGACGTTGCCGAAAAAGGGCAGGTTGTACTCGATGCGCATGAACATCTGGCGCGCAGCTTCGCCCTCGAACCCCTGGCCCTGGATCGGGCCGTTGACGATCTGCTTGGGCAGGTCGAAAGAGAGGAAGTAGGGGATCATCGACAGCGCGACGATCAAAAGGATCCAAAGCTGCTGCCTGCGCGTGTGCGTCCAGATGTAATAGGTTAGGCCTTTTTCCATCTATCGATCATTCCATGCAGAAATAGCCGAGCGGCCTGCGCGTCGAGCGTCGTCGGACGCAACTGCAACCGTCATGCGGGACGGTGGCGCCATCATGTGTGTGCCCGGCGATATAGGCATGGCTTGCGCTCCCCGAAAGACCGGCCGTGTCACAAATCCCCAATCGCAATCCGTCCGATGGAAATCGATACTTGAAGAGGCTGTGCCGCTGTCCGCAGCCATCGCCATCGTGGGAAGCCTCGGACTCCCCATCACAGTGAAGAGCGTTTTTGCATTGATTGCAAGGCTCTACAGGCCGCACGCCGCGACCTTGCACCGCTTCGTGGATCCGCGCGGCGATCCGCTCGGACTGCGTGCCTGGGTCTCAGCCCTTGCCGGTCTCGGCGGCAAGCGTGGCGGGCGGGGCGCCGGAGGCGAGGCGGCGCAGGAGCGCGGCTGTCGCTTGCGTACCGTTCAGGTCCAGCGGCGGCACCGGAGCGGCCGGGCTGTTCAGGGCCTCGCGGATGGCCCGGGCGAGGGCGGCAGCCGAGAGGTCGCTTTCCGGCACCGTCCGCGCAAGCCCGAGCCGCTCCAGGCGCATCGCGCGCGCGGTCTGCTCGGTCTCGCCGCCGGCGGTGAAGGGCACGAAGACGGCGCGGCATCCTGCCCGCAGGATATCGCAGACGGTGTTGTAGCCCGATTGCGAGACCGACAGCCGCGCGGCGGTGAGAAGGCTCGGGAAATCGGTCCGGAAGCGCTCGACGGTGACATTGGCGCCCGCGGCGGCGACCGTCGCCTCGAAGGCCGGCTGCGGCAGGTTCGGCCCGGCGATGACCAGCCAGCGCAGCGCCGGCTCGAGCATGCGTGCTGCAGCGATCGCCGCCGCGTTCAGCGCGGCGCCGACAGCGCCGCCGCCGGCGGAAACGACGATGTCGAAGCGTTCGGAGGCAGGCTGGGGCGGCGGGGCGGCGATCAGGCCGGTGTAGATCACCTTTCCGGCGATCCTGTCTGCGAGCGGAAAGCTGTCGTCGATCCGGGCAAATCGGGGATCGCCGTGGACCAACACCGCGTCGAAGCGCGCGTTGACCAGTGCGACGCTGTCCTCGTCCCGGCCAGGCTTGCTACGCTCCTGCAGGATGTCGCGTAGCGACGACAGCACGAGCGGCCGTTCGGGTATCGCGGCGATCTCGTCCAGAAGCGGGATCAGCTCAAAGCGCACCTGCCGGCGGCCGAAGGGAAAGGCCTCTATGATGACGATATCGGGGCGGACCTGGCGGAACGCGCCCAGCAGCAGCTCCCGGCGCCGTGCCTTGAATGCTTCGTCGACGGGATTGCCGGACAGGTCGCAAAGCCCTGAAAAACCTGCATCGCCGGCGACCACCGGCGGCAGCTCGACATGGCGGATGCCGGCGCCCGGAAATCCCTTCACCGGCGTGCCGCCCGTCACCATGGTCACGTCGAAGCCGTCGGCGGCCAGCGCGTGGGAGATGCGGCTGGCTCGGGCCAGATGACCGATGCCGAGCAGGTGCTGGACATAGAAGAACACGCGCAGACCGGACGCATTGTCAGCGCTCATCACGCCGCCCGCCACTCGGTCTCGAACAGGTCCTTCAACTGACGGATGCTGACGTGATGGTCGAATTCGCTTCTGACCCGTCGCTCCGCCGCGTCGCCAAGCCGCTTGCGCAGGCCCGGATCGCGGATCAGCGTCTCCAGTGCCTTGGCGAGTGCTTCCGGGTCCTCTGGCGGGACCACCCGGCCGTTCTCGCCGTCCTGCAACAGTTCGGGAATGCCTGAAATGTTCGTCGAGACGCAGACGAGCCGCTGGCTGGAGGCCTCGACCAGAACGTTGGGCAGTCCGTCGCGGTCTCCGTCCGCGGTGATGCGGCAGGCCAGCGCGAAGAGATCGGAGCGGCGATAATGTTCGAGCACGTCCTTCTGGTCGAGCGCGCCGTGCCAGGTAATGCGATCGGCGATGCCGAGTTTATCGGCCAGCGCCTTCAGCGCCGCGAGGTTGGCGCCGCCGCCGATATGGACGAAGCGCCACGAAAGATCCGACGGCAGCAGCGTCAGCGCCTTCAGGAGGATGTCGTAGCCCTTCTTGTCGACGGCGCGGCCGACGCTGACGATCGTCACCGGATTGCCCGGATCAGAACCGTCACGTAGCGAATGCGTGCCTGCAAACGGTGCGAAACGGTCGAGGTCGAGACCGTGATAGCTGAGATGGACATGCTCCTTCCCGTTGGCCAGGCTCCTGAGCCGGTCGAAGCCGGGCTGGTTGCAGGTGACCGTCCAGCGTGTCTCCGAGAGCTTGCCGGCAAGTTCCCAGTCCGGCGAGGTCCAGATGTCCTTGGCGTGCGCCGAGCAGGTCCAGGGCGTGCCGTTCATTAGGCTCGCATAACGGGCGACGGAGGCGGGCGTGTGGATGAAATGGGCATGCAGCCAGTCGGCTCCGTCTGGCCATTCGGCGCAGAGCACCGCAGCTTGTCCGAAACGGCGCACACGGTTCGGCGTCGGATCCCGGCGCAGGTCCTTGAGGAAGGCGCGGACGGCGGTCCAGAAGCCGGGCAGCTTACGGCTCCTGGCGATGCCGCGCAGCACGCGCAGCGGTTCCTGGTAGAGGTATTCCGGCAGGTAGTGAACCGGCGCCTTGATCTCGTCGTGGACCGGGTGGCGCTTGGTGTCGGTCGGGTGGCGCATGGAGATCAGCGTCAGATCGAAACCCGCCCGCTCGAGCCCGAGCAGTTCCTGGGCGATGAACGTCTCCGAAAGGCGTGGATACCCTTTCAGGATCACGACGATTTTCTTCTGCGATTTCAAGTTTTCTCAGCCTTTTACGACGGTGAGCTGGGTGCGCGCGCGGTCGTCCAGCAGATCGCCGACGATCTGGGCGATGTTGCGCAACCCTTCCAGCCGCAGCGCCTGCGAGGTCTGCGACGGCGGCGGGCGGTGGACCAGTTCCTTCAGCGCCTGCGACAGCACTTGCGGATGGCAGGAATCATCGGACGACAGCATCTGCACCAGCCCGAGTTCGGCGGCGCGGCTTGCCCGGATCAGCTGTTCCTCGCGCGGATTGACCCGCGGCACGATCAGGGCCGGCTTGTCGAAAGAGAGGATCTCGCAATAGGTGTTGTATCCGCCCATCGCGACGACCGCCTTGGCGTCGGCGATCAGTTCCTCCATCCGGTTGTCGAACTCGATCACTTCCACGTACGGGATCTTCGCCCCCTTCTTCAGGAGCTTCTGGCGCTGCTCGCCCGGCATGTAGGGCCCGAGCACGATCAGCGCCTTGTGCGTCAGTTCCGGATCTTCCTTGTAGGCGTGCAGCACGTCATGGATGAGCGACGCCCCGTCGCCGCCGCCGCCCGTCGTCACGAGAATGTAGTCGCCCCTCGGCCGATGCTCCGGCGCCGGCTCGTGCGAGACGCTGCGCTGCAGGAAGCCGACGAAATCCATGCGGCCGCGCACCTGCGCCGGCACGTCCAGTCCGGCGAGCGGATCGTAGAAGTCCGGCGGCCCGTAGACCCAGATCCGGTCGTAGTAGCGGCCGATCTTGCGCATGACGTCGTTGCGCTTCCATTCGGCGTCGAGCAAATGGGGCGCATCCATCACGTCGCGCAGGCCGAGCACAAGCGTGGTGCCGCTGGCCTTCAGGTAGGCGAGGGTGTCCTCGACCTCGCCGCGCAACCCCATCGGCTCCTTGTCGACGAGGAAGATGTCCGGCTGGAAGCTTTCGGCGGTGTGGCGGATGATCGCCTGCCGCATCTTCAGGGTTTCCTGCAGGTCGATGTGCTGTTCCATCGACGTGTATTCGCCGTTGCGCAGCTTGATGACGCTGGGGATCTTCACGAAATCGACGCGCGCGCGATAGTCGAACGCGCCGGCGATCGGGGATCCGGAGATGATGAGGATGTTGAGGCCGCGGAATTCTTCCACCAGTGAATGCGCGATCGCGCGACAACGCCGCAGGTGGCCAAGACCGAACGTGTCATGGCTGTACATCAGAATTCGGGCGTCTTCCAGACGTCGCGTCATCGCACTTGGCTCTTCGTACGGGTCAAACGACCGAATTCTCCAGATAGCTTATGCATCGCACATTTTCGCGTTACTTGTAAGGGTCGGCGGCGTCGCGCAAGCCGTCTCCGAGGAAATTGAACGCCAGGATGACAAGTATGACGGGTATCATCGGGTACAAGAGCCAGGGATAAAAAGCGATCACGCTGACACTGCGCGCCTCCGTCAGAAGGATGCCCCAGCTTGTGATCGGCGGCCGCAGGCCGAGCCCGAGGAAGCTCAGCGCGGTCTCGCCGAGAATCATGCCGGGTATGGTGATCGTGGCGGACGCGATCAGGTGCGACATGAACCCGGGCACGAGATGGCGCCCGATGATGCGGCTGCTCTTGGCTCCCATCAGCTGCGCTGCCAGCACATAGTCTTCCTCGCGCAGCGCCAGAAGCTTCGAGCGAACGGCGCGTGCAAGCCCGGTCCAGTCGAGCAGGCCGAGAATGACTGTGATGCCGAGATAGACAAGAATGGGACTCCAGCTCACGGGCATGATCGCCGCAAGCGCCATCCACAGCGGGATGCTGGGAATTGATTGCAGGACCTCGATGACGCGCTGCACCACCAGGTCGATGACGCCGCCGTGATAACCGGCAATGCCCCCGATGACAATGCCGAGCGTGAAACTCACCGCGATGCCGATCAGGCCGATCGTCAGCGAGATCCGGGCCCCGTAGATGATGCGCGAGAGCACGTCGCGGCCGAGGCGGTCGGTGCCGAGCGCGAAGAACTCGCCGTCCTTGGCGGGGCAGACGAGATGGGTGCTGGCCTCCCATATTCCCCAGAATTTGTAGGGGTCGCCCGAGCAGAAGAACCGCAGCCGCTGCACGTCGGTCTTGTCGTCGGCATAGACGCGCCTGAGCGTGTCCATGTCGAGCGTCATCGTCCGGCCGTAGACGAACGGACCGACGAGCTGTCCTTCGTGGAACAGGCGCACGCGCTGCGGGGGCGCATGGATGAAGTCCATGTTGCGCGTGTGCAGATTGTAGGGTGCCAGGAACTCCGCGATGACGATCATCAGGTAGAGCACCAGCAGGAAGATGCCCGAGGCGAGCGCGACCCTGTGCTTCTTGAACTTCCACCACATCAGCCGCAGCTGTGAGGCCTGGAAGATCTTGGCCTGTCCCGCCGTCATCGCTTCGACGGAATGCGGGTCGAAGGGGGCGGTGGAGACGTAGTGGTTGAGCGGCGCGCCGGACGGGGGAAGCGATACGGTCATTTTGTGCTCCCGCCCTGGAGTCTGATGCGCGGATCAAGCAGGGCGAGCGCGATATCGGAGACCAGCACGCCGATGACGGTGAGGAAGGCAAGGAACATCAAAAACGAGCCCGCCAGATACATGTCCTGGCTCTGCAGGGCCTTGATCAGCATCGGCCCGGTCGTCTCAAGCGACAGAACGATCGCGGTGATTTCTGCGCCCGAAATGATCTGCGGCAGGATCGAGCCGATGTCGGAGATGAAGAAGTTGAGCGACATGCGCAGCGGATATTTCACCAGCGCCCGGAAGGGGCTCATGCCTTTGGCGCGAGCGGTAACGACATACTGCTTCTGCAACTCGTCGAGAAGATTTGCGCGCAGGCGCCGCACCATTCCGGCCGTGCCCGCCGTGCCGATGATGATGACGGGGATCCACAGGTGTTCCAGGATCGACTTGGCCTTGTCCCAGCTCATCGGCTCGTTCAGGTACTTCTGGTCCATCAGGTGGCCGATCGAGGTCCCGAACCAGATGTTGGCGAAATACATCAGGATCAGCGCCAGGATGAAGTTCGGAACGGCGAGCCCGAGCAGGCCGAGGAAGGTCAGGCCATAGTCACCCCAGCTGTACTGGTGGGTGGCCGAGTAGATGCCGATCGGAAAGGCGATGATCCAGGTGACGAGGATCGTGACGAAGGAAACGAGCACCGTCAGCCACAGCCGGTCGCCCACCACGTCGGACACCGGCAGCTGGTACTCGAAAGAGTAGCCGAAGTCGCCCTGGAGCATGCCCCCGACCCAGTGGATGTAGCGGATCGGCGCCGGCTGGTCGAAGCCGTAGCGTTCGCGCAGCGCCTCGATCTCCTCCATGTCGGCGGCTTCGCCCATGGCGCGCAGTTCGGAGATGTAGCTCTCGAAATAGTCGCCGGGCGGCAGCTCGATGATGGTGAAGACGAGCATCGAGATCAGGAGCAGCGTCGGCACCATGACGGCGATGCGCCAGAGGATATATCGCAGCATCAATCAGGCGCTCCCGTCGTACCAGAACGTATCGGGCAAATAGACACCCAGGAAGGCAGTGGGATCGAAACCGTAAAGCCCTTTTTCCGGCACGTTCCTGATCTTCCGGTTGATCACGATCGGCTGCAGCGTGCCGTTGACGATGCCGATCGAGAACACCTGCTGGGTGTAGATCGTCAGCATCTCCGTCCATATCGTCTCGCGTTCGGCGGTCGAGCTTGAACGTTTCCACTGTCGCATGAGGTCGACGAGCCTTTTTGCCTCGGGCAGATCCGGCGCCTCGCCCTTCTGCTCGGCCGAAAGATAGTGCAGGCCCCAGACCGGCCATTGCAACTGCTCGTCGCCCGTCGGCGCAAGGGCTGACGGAGACATGTCGGGGGTGGGAATTCCGTTGTCGATGCCCTGCTGCACCGACAGCATGATCTCGCCGCCGAGCGCCCGGCTGCGGAAGACGTCGCGCTGCGAGGTCCGGATGCTGAGCGCCAGCCCCACCTGCCGCCAGTGATCGGTGACGAGTTCGAGGACGTCGGTCTCCAGCGTGCTTTCGCCGGCGGATTCGATGATCATGCTGGCCTGCCGCCCGTCCGGTAGAAGCCGCAAGCCGTCGCTGCGCCGTTCCGTCAGGCCGACCTCGTCGAGCAGCTTGTCGGCGAGGTCGGGGTCGAACTGCGCCCAGGCGTGCTGGTATTCTGCCTTGAAGAGCGGGCTCTGCGGCAGGATGGTATCGGCGCTCTCGCGGGCCAGACCGAAGAAGCTCGCCTTGTTGATCTCCTCCCGGTCGATCGCCACCGACAAGGCCCGGCGGAAGCGGACGTCGCGAAACAGGTCGCGCCAGACCTTGTCGCCGCAGTTGAGATTGGGCAGCAGCGCGATGCGTGATCCCTGGGTGCGCTCCCACAGGCTGACGCGGATCGGATAGCGGTCCTCGGCGTCCTTGAGGAAGGTATAGTCGGCAAAATCCAGGCCGCCCGCCTGCAGGTCGGTTTCGCCGGCGCCCGCCTTGGCGGGAATGATGCCGGGTGCCGAGACGTTCAGGAAGATCCGGTCGATGTAGGGTAGCTGCTGCCCCGCCTCGTCGACGCGGTGGTAGAACGGATTGCGCTCGAAGATGAATTGCTCGGCCGGGGGCTTCGTCAGGTTGCGCCACGGGTCGAGCGTCGGCAGCTCCGGATTCTCTGGCCGGTAGGTGCGCGACATGTCGATATGCAGCCCCGTCCAGTCGTCGGAGCCGCTGTCCTCGATCAGCTTCTTCAGCGCTTCCGGATCGGCATATTTCGGATGGAACTGCTTCATGTAGTGGGCGGGTAGCGCCAGGGTCAGCGGTTGCGGCGAGGCCAGTCGAAGCAGGAAATCGGGGTTCGGAACATCCCAGGTGTAACGCACTGTCAGCGGATCGACCACCTCGAAACGCGGCGGCTTTCCTTCCGACAGAAGGTCGAGCGGCAGGCCGCGCGGGCGCATCTCCTTGTTGTTGAGCACGTCATACCAGTAGTAGACGAAGTCGTCCACGGTGAAGGGATGGCCGTCCGACCAGCGGTGTCCCTCGCGCAGGCGGAACGTATAGGCGCGGTTTTCCACCTGCTCGAAGCTTTCCAGGATGTCCGGCTGCAGCGCCAGGTGCTCGTCGAAACCGACGAGACGCGCATAGCCGTTGATCGTCATCAGGCGGATGTCCTTCTGGCTGCCGATGATCATCCGCGCCGAGCCGCCATATTGCCCCGGCTTTCGGTCCATCGCCGCGAGATTGATCACCCGCGGCACCTTCGGAAGGCGCTCCGCCATCGGCGGCAGTGTGCCGTCGCCAAGTTTCTCCTTCAGGAATTCCGGTTCCTGAAGGGCGAGCGTTGCCCGCGCCAGCTGCGGGGACAGGCACGTTGCTGCGAGCATGCCAAGTACGGTTCGACGCGTGATCACGGGCGCAACTCTCTTACATCCGCATTGTTACGGGCGAGCACGAGATGGCCGTCGCCGAGATCGGCGGTCGCCAGCCCGTGGCCGTCGTCGTCCTGGCGGAACGGGGCGGACCAGTTCCGCATGTCGCTGGCATTCGCCGTCTGCAACGCCGAAAAGTCCAGGGGACGATCGAGATCGGGGAAGGGGACGGCCGCAAGGAGCGACTTCGTATAGGGATGAACGGGCGCACGCATGAGAATCTCACGCGGCGCGAGTTCGACTATCCGTCCCGCGCACATCACCGCGATCCGGTCGGCCATATAGTCGACGACAGCCAGATTGTGCGAAATGAACAGGTAGGTCAAGCCGAGGTCTTTTTGCAGGTCTTTCAGCAGGTTGAGGATCTGTGCCTGCACCGACACGTCAAGTGCGGACACCGGCTCGTCGCAGATCAAAAGCTCCGGCCCGAGGGCTAGCGCCCGGGCAATGCCGATGCGCTGCCTTTGGCCGCCGGAAAACGAGTGGGGATAGCGGTTGAGATAGCGGCTGTTGAGGCCGATCACCTCCATCAGCGCGCTGACCATCTCCAGCCGCGATTTCGGCGTGCCGCGCTTGTGGATCTCGAGCGGCTCGGACAGGATGTTCTGGACCGTCATGCGCGGCGACAGCGATGAAACCGGATCCTGGAACACCATCTGGATCTTGCTGCGCAGGCGCTGCAGCTGTGCGCCGTCCGCGCGCAGGACGTCGATCGGCCCCTGACGGTCGTGGAACAGGATCGACCCGGAGTCCGGCGTCACCGCCCGCATCAGCATCTTGCTGACGGTGGTCTTGCCGCAGCCGCTCTCACCGACGAGCCCCAGGCATTCGCCGCGGCGGATGTCGAAGCTGACACCATCGACGGCGCGCATCGGCGCCTCGTCCGGCTGCCGGAAGAAGCCGGCCTTGCGGACCTTGTAGGACTTGGCGAGATCGCGCACCGACAGAAGGACATCCGGCCCTGGCGGTTCCTTCCCGCCGGACTTGCCGAGCAGCTGCGAGGCGTTCACCGGGACCTCGCGGAGCGCCTTCAGTCGTTCGCCGGGTTTCATGTCGAAATGCGGCACGGCGGCCATGAGGCCCTTGAGATAGGGATGCGTCGGGCGGCGGAAGATGTCCTCCACCGTGCCCGCCTCCATCACCTCGCCGTGGTAGATCACCACCACTTCGTCGGCGACGTTGGCAACGACGCCGAGATCGTGCGTGATCAGCAGCATCGCCATGTTGAATTCCTGCTGCAGGTCCTTCAGCAGGCGAAGGATCTGCGCCTGTATGGTCACGTCGAGTGCGGTCGTGGGCTCGTCGGCGATCAGAAGCGCGGGGCGGCAGATCAGGGCGAGCGCGATCATCGCACGCTGGCGCATGCCGCCCGAAAGCTCGAAGGGATACATGCGGAAGGCGCGCTCGGGCTTGGAGAAACCCACCAGACGCAGCATCTCTATGGTGCGCTCGTAGCGCTCGTCTTTCGACATGTCCTCGTGAATGGTGAGCACTTCGCTGACCTGGTCGCCGATCGTATGCAGCGGCGAGAGCGAGGTCATCGGCTCCTGGAAGATTTTGCCGATGCGGCGCCCGCGGATGGCGCGGATATCCGGCCCGTCATGCGACAGCGTCAGGATGTCGGTCTGGGTGCCGTCGAGCGGGTCGTTGAAAAGGATGCGACCGCTGGCGACTGCAATCTTGGGCAGGATGCCCATGACCGCCTGGCTGAGGACGGACTTGCCCGAGCCGGATTCACCGACGAGGGCGGTCACTTTCCCAGGCGAAACCCGCAGGCTCGCCTTGCGTACGGCGTCGACCCTGCCCCCGAGCATTGCGAACGAGATGCTGAGATCTTCTATCCGCAACAGATCTGCCCCTAAGATCATGCCCGGAGTATCCTTTGTTACTTTTTGTTACCACCAGAAGTACGGCAGACTAGCCGAGGCCATTGGGCCTGTCCATGACATTTGCCATAGGCCGAAGCCGTTGAGGTTGTGTGACAAACCCTGTTCATAAGTGCGCCCGACCCCGATCTTCAACAGGCGTCCGTGGCGAGTGCGGACAGTCCTTCGCGGCCGAGAACGTCGGCGGGTTCCGGCGACCGGCGGAAGTTGTCGAAGTAGAGCGTCCACTCATCTTTGGCGGCCGCGCGATAGGGACCGAACTTGAAGTATTGCCGCGGGCCGAGCCCTGGATCATCGTGGCCGATGTCGCCTTTCACGGTGACGATCCAGCGGTCGTTTGCGAAAAGTTCCACATGCCCGCTGCCGTCCGGCCCCGGGCGCGTCATCACGGCAAAGTCGATCCATCCGCTTTCGGGTACAGGCAGCCGGTTGCCCCGGTCGGTCACCCGGATGCGACCGGTGCGTGTGCCGAACGGCTTCCCGTCCAGAACGTCCCATCGCCCGTCGGTGGCGACGAGCGCGCGCATCTGGTGCTTCTCCGGCCGCAGCCAGGCCGGAGCGGCGGCGTCGGCCGCACCGGCATCGGTCTGGTCCGCAAAGTCGCCCTCGCTGTCGCCGTCGCCCGGGCGCAGCGTGGTCTCTACGGTGGCAAACAGCCGGCCGCGAACGAGCCGCAGGGCAAAGAAGGGGCTGTAGTCGCCCTGGGCGGTGGGGCCGATTTCCCGCTTCCACTGGGCGATCAGGTGACGTGTGGCGTCCTGCGGAACCGGATCGGCGAAGCGGACCGAGAAGCCGTACCAGACGGCGCGGTCATAAGGAACGCGCAGGCGCGACCGCTCCCAGATCTCAGCCCGTTCGCTGCGGCCGCTCTCGCCGCCCCAGAGCGGGCGAACGCTGAGCTTCAGAGCGCCTTCGCTTCGGTGCGTGACCGCACTCTGGAACTCGACGCGGCCGGCACGCTGTTCGGGATTGTCGCGATAGTAGAGCCCGCCGGCCGTCGAGAAAGTGGTGCCTTCGAAGCCGTCGAAGAGCGGTGCCTCGAAAGGTTGGAGCTGCGCGGCATCATTCCGTTGGGAAGAGCCGCCGGCCATGTCAGTTCAGCCCGCGAGCGATCATCGGAATGCTCGTTCGCCGGTCCGAACCGGGAGTGGAACGCGCGTCGCGATAAAGCAGCATGACCTGCTCGGCCTCCGAGCGTCCGTCGCGGCCCTCGCCATCGAGCGCCTCGGCGCGGTCGAGCTTGAGGTTGGTCTGCCCCGGCAGCAGCACCGTCAGCTTCTGCCGCACCCCGCGCAGCTTTTCCTCGCCGAGCGTCGTCCATTCGCCGCCGCAATAGGTGGCGAACGTCTGGCTGGCAACGATCGACTTCGAATACTTCTTCGTCAGCCCCTGCAGCCGCTGTACCTCGTTGACCGCCGAGCCGAACGCCGAGAAGGTCAGCCGGTCCTTCAAGCCGACATTGCCGAACATGACATTGCCCACATGCAGGCCGATGCCGTAGCGGATGTCGGCGAGGCCGTCCTTGCGGCGTTTGGCGTTGAGATCCTCCATGCGCATCGTCGCATGGCGGACGGCGGACATCGCCGCCTGAGCCGCCACCTGCGAGGGCTCGCGGTGCCGGCCGCAGGGATAGACGGCAAGGAAGCCGTCGCCGATGAAGGACAGGATCTCTCCGCCGTTCCGGTTGAACGGCGTGGCTATCGCATCGAAGAAGTCGTTAAGCGTGTCGATATAGGCCTGGCGGCCCTCCTTCTCGGCGAGCACCGTCGACTGGCGCATGTCGGCCATGACGAGGGCGGCGCGGATGGTTTCGCCATCGCCGCGGCGGATCTGGCCCGAAAGCACCCGCCGGCCGGCATTGCCGCCGAGATAGGTCATCAGCATGTTGTCGGCGAGCTTTCCGAGCACGGCCATCTTGGCGGCGACCGCCAGGCTGTTCTGGATCTTCAGGAGCGCCTCGATGACGTTGTCGCTGAAGCCGCCGGGGGCATCGGTGGTCCATGAACCGACCATGCCCTGGCCGGGCGCTTCGCCGAAAGACTGGACGAAGGCGAGATAGTCGGTCGCGCCGGCCTCCTTGAGGTCGTCGAAGATCGGAAACTCGGAGGGCGCCTTGTGATCGATGCGCCGGCGCAGGTGATCGAGGCTATTGCTGAGCAGGTAGTAATAGGGGCTGAGCAGGAAGCGCGACGGTTCGCTGTCCTCGCCCGAGGCGCGGAAGCCTTCGACGGTGACGCCCTGCCCACGCATCCAGGTAAATCCCAGCGCATCGTAGAGCGGATGCAGCATCGAAAAGCTGAGATGGACTCGCAGAAGCGGCAGGCCAGCCGAGGCAAGCCGTTCGCAGAAGCCGGAGACGATGTATTCCAGATTTTCGCCGCTGAGGGCCGCTGTCTTCAACCAGGAGGAGACGCGATCAAGGAGGATGTTGGAGACGTCGGCGGTACGCGTGTTCATCTTTTGTCCTTGTCGATGCCTGATGGGCGCTGTCGAAGCGATGCCGAGGCGAAGTGTCGATGTGAATGCTTCCGGCTTGGCCCCGGGACGTCGGGCGGTCGAAATGCCGCCGCCGACGCAGTGCGACAAGATATAAGGGAGGGACCATCCCGAAACCAGAAGCGGTGGCCAAGAAATCTTTCCAGCCGGTCGTTGCCGCGCCGGGGCGTCGTCGCCGCTCGGCTTGACGCGACGGCGATTTGCGCCCAATTGTCTGCCACCAGACCGAAAGGGCCCAACGCATTGACCTTGCTTCCTTCTTCCGCCGAAACCCTGATGACGGCGATCGCCGGAAAACGTGCGCGCGCCGGCATCATCGGGCTTGGCTATGTCGGGCTCCCGCTGGCGATCACGATTGCGCGAAGCGGTTTTCCCGTGACCGGCTTCGACATCGACCCGGAAAAGATCACAGCGCTCGATGCCGGGAGGTCCTATATCGAGGCGGTGCCGGCAGAAGCGCTGGCCGCCGAGACGCGGGCCGGCCGGTTTCGCTCGACGACCGATTTTGCGGCACTTTCCGAGTGCGACGTGGTGGTGATCTGCGTGCCGACGCCGCTGACCAAACAGCGCGAACCGGACATGTCCTATGTCGTCAAGACCGCCGAAGCCATCGCGCGGACGCTGCGGGCGGGGCAACTGGTCGTCCTGGAATCGACGACCTGGCCGGGCACGACGGACGAGCTCGTACGGCCGATCCTCGAGCGCGGGGGATTGCGATCCGGCGTCGATTTCTTCCTCGGCTTTTCCCCTGAGCGCGAGGATCCCGGCAACCGAGACTTCGACACGGCGACCATCCCGAAGGTCGTGGCCGGCGATGGCGAGGCTGCGTCTGCGCTGATGCAGGCCTTCTACGGCGCGGTCGTCAAGGCGACCGTGCCGGTGTCCTCCAACGCGACCGCCGAAGCCGTCAAGCTGACCGAAAACGTCTTCCGCGCGGTCAACATCGCCCTCGTCAATGAGTTGAAGGTGCTCTACGAGGCGATGGGCATCGATATTTGGGAAGTGGTGGACGCGGCCAAGACCAAGCCCTTCGGTTACATGCCCTTCTATCCCGGGCCGGGCCTTGGCGGGCACTGCATCCCCATCGATCCGTTCTATCTGACCTGGAAGTCGCGCGAGTTCGAATTGCCGACGCGCTTCATCGAGCTGGCCGGCGAGATCAACTCGGCCATGCCCCGCCATGTCGTCTCTCAGCTTGCCGAAGCGCTGGACATCCGCCTCGGCAAGGCGCTCAGCCGTTCGCGCATCCTCGTGATCGGCCTGGCCTACAAGAAGAACGTGCCCGATATCCGCGAGAGTCCGTCGCTGAAGCTGATCGAACTGATAGAGGAGCGAAAGGGATCGGTCGACTACCATGATCCCTTCGTGGCCGAAGTGCCCGCGACGCGCGAATACCTGGCGCTGAAGGGGCGGCGCTCGGTCGATCTCGACGAACAGGCGGTGCGCGGCTACGACGCGGTGCTGATCTCCACCGATCACGACATCGTAGACTATGGCGCCCTTGCGCGATGGTCGCCGCTGATCGTAGACACCCGCAACGCCTTCGCCCGCCGCGGCATCGAAGGCAGCAACATCGTCAAGGCCTAGCGGTGGAGGCCGGTCGGCGCGCCAGCGCGCGCCGCAGAGTGCTTCAATGAGGGAGAGCGGGAGCCAGCATGAGCCGTCTCGACAGTTTCATCCGTCGCCTGACGGCGCAGCGCGACATTCTCAACTATGTCAGCGAACACCTGGCATTGCCTGACGAGGGCGCGGTCATGGAGATCGGGCTCGGCAATGGCCGCACCTTCAGCCATCTGCGCGAGCGTTTTCCACATCGCCGGATCCTGGCCTTCGATCGCGCCTGCGGCGCCCATGCCTCGAGCGTGCCGGAACCGGGCTGCCTTATGCTGGGCGAGATCTGCGAAACCGGGAAACAGTTCGAAACGGGCGAGGCGGCCCTGGTTCATGCCGACATCGGCACCGGGTATCCGGAAAAGGATGCGGTCACGCTGACATGGCTGCCGCAGATGGTGGCCGGCATGCTGGCGCCCGGCGGCATCGCCGTCAGCGGCCTGCCGTTGGAGGAGCCGTCGCTGAAGCGGCTGGACGTGCCGGAGAGCGTGCCGCAGGACCGCTATTTCCTCTACCGGAAGGGCTGAGGGCGGTTCCGGCTAAAGCGTGTCGCGTCTATTTGGCATTCTGTTGGCTCAACGGAATCGGATGATCGACCGGAAACGCGCTGCCCGTCTGCTCCAGCGACAATGAGGCCGCTGTTACGCATTGGCGCCGATTTCCGGTCGCCCCGGAGTTTGAGCCGGGACGGACCGTGGTGCCGCAAGCCGCAGTGGAGCGGAAAGGGCCGGATCGGCCCCCGCCGGAAATCAGCTGCGCGGCCGGCAGTTGCTGTCGCCACGTTCGCAATCGCGCTGTGCCGGACGGTCGTTGCGACCGCTGTCGCGCTCGGTCTTGTTACGGTCTTGCTGGCGCTGGTCGTATCCCCGCCGCTGGTCGTCGTTTCGCGATCGATCGTTGTTGCGATCCCTGTCCCGACTTACGTCCCTGTCCCGGTTCGTGTCGCGATCCCTGTCCCGATCCCTGTCCCGATCCCTGTCCCGATCCCTGTCACGGTCTCTGTCGGAGTTCCTGTCGCGATCCCGGTCGTGATCCCGATTGCGGTCCCTGTCCCGGTCGGCGCTCGGCCGCCGGTCGTCCCTGTCGCCGCGCCCGTCCCAGTTGTCGTACCGGCGATAGTCGCGATCGTAGCGCGGTTCAACGACCCGGTAGCGTGGGGGCTCGGAATAGTAGCCGCCGCCGGAATAGCCCGATGTCTCGCAGCCGGCGAGTGCTGCGCCGAGCAGCCCGGCGAGGGGAAGAAGAAGCAGTTTCGACCGAATCATCGCATTACCTCGTAAGTGCCTTCGGCAGGCACAGACCACAGAACTGTGGCGGGGTACAGGCTCGATCTGCCGGGCCAGACACGCCCATGCGAGGGGTGGCAGGTCAGGCGGTGCTTTCGCGTCCCGCACAGGCATCCGCCCACGGGACCCGCCGGGCGGTGTGAGGCGGTCGCAGGCCGATGCTGGCAGCCATCGCGACGCACCCGCGCCCGAGCGATTTGGCCCGGTAGAGGGCAGCGTCGGCGGCGTTGAAGGCAGCGTCGCAGGTGGAGCCGGCGTCCACGACAAGGCTGACACCGAACGACGCCCCGATCGACGTTTCGCCCACGGGCAGAACGATGGGTTGCGACAGCGCGGCCAGCAGCGTGTTGCAGACCTGTTCCGCCTCGGCCGCCGAAAGGTCCGGCATCAGGATTGCGAATTCGTCGCCGCCCAGCCGGAAGATCCGGTCAGCCTGCCGCGTTCCTGACCGCAGGCGTGCCGCCACCACCCGCAAAAGCGCGTCACCCATGGCATGGCCATGGGTGTCGTTGACCGCCTTGAAGCCGTCCAGATCCATGCACACCACGGCCAGCGGCCGCCGGTTCGCCATGGCCATGAACTCGGGCTCCAGCAGCGCGCGGTTGGCAAGGCCGGTCAGGAAATCATGCGTGGCCGCATGCCGCATTTCCCGCTCGCGCTCGACCAGCATCTGCGCCGTGCCCCGCGTCATCCGGAACATGACCAAACCGCCAGCCAGCAGCACGAGGCTGACCGCCACGACCAGCGGCAGCGAGTGGTAGAGGACGTCTGCTGCGGGCGTGGGCGGCCGCCAGGAGAGGACCTGGACCTGGCCTTCCGGGCCGACGGCGATTTCCGCCCGGGCGCGATTGGCCTCAACGGCCGACAGCGGGCCGACCTGTGGGTCGTCGAGGAGAAAGCGTTGACCGAAGAAGTCCTGCAGGCTGCCGTCGATCGGCATCGCCGTGACGAGGATCGGCGCGCGGTCGCCCTTCGGGACGGCGGTGGCGAAATCCGGCTGGAACAGGCTTGCCGACAGCAGGACCGCCTCGTCGCCCAGCACCTCGATGCGGCTGGCAGCGACCAGCAGCGGAATGCCGTTTCTGACCGTTGCATGTTCGCGTGCCCGCACAGCCGCGACGAGCGGTGCGGATTCGGCGACGATCGCGGTCGCGCCGCGCGCGAAGAAGGGGCGGTCCAGGACCGTCGCGGCCGTGCGGGAGTAGAGCATGGCGTCAGCGGGGTCGAGCACCGCAGTGAAGCGGGTCCGCGACGTGCCGATCAGCGATGCCCCGATGTTGCGATCGGTCCATTCGCGGTCGAAGCGGTTGTCGAGGTTGGCAATGGCCTCATCCCAGATCGTCCAGGCCGTCAGCGAGAATTCGATATCGGAGATCCAGAGCGCGATATTGCGCTCGACCAGCGTTTCCTGCCGCTGGCGTGCCTCCGCGTCGAAACGCGCTACGCCGAGATAGGGGATGGTCGCCAGTCCGACAATCAGCAGGGTTATGCAGGCGATGGCCGGGCCAACGAGTCTGAAGTGAACGAAGCGCATGGCCTTATCGGGCGATTGTCGTGCCCATCGTGAGAACTGATGCCACCACGATCGCAGGCAGAGTTTACGATCGCGTTACCGCGGGCATCCCGGATACGGTGGCCGCAGACGATCCTTGCGGCGGCCGTTTACCGTTGCAAAACGCCGCAACGGCGTGCCAGCGGCAACGTGTGCGCCGGACGTCTCGCCTTTCCGGCTGCGGACGGGCCCTGTTTTGATCGCCCGTTCAAGGGGGGCGTCTGCGGTGCGTTGCGCGCGAATGGGGAGACGCAAGGCCTAGTCACGCGCTCCGCATCGCATCTGCATCTGCCGCAAACCGCAGGCTTTCCGCCTCGGTGACGAGATAGACGCGGAGCGGCGCGCTGCGGCCGCGGATGGCGATGACGTCGTCCTGCAGGCCCTCGGCCACGATCCCGGATTGCCGCAACGCCCTCTCAGAGACGACGATCGCGACGTCATGCTGCTTGGCCGCGCTTTCCAGCCGGCTTGCGACGTTGACGGTGTCGCCGACGGCCGTCAGGCTCTTGGTCGAGCCGTAGCCCATCATGCCGACAACGCTCGGTCCGGTATGCACGCCGATCGCGACGCGCAGGTGCGTGGCGAAGTCGTGGCCGAGTTCTTCGTTCAGGCGACCGATGTCGCGGACGATTGCGGCCGCTGCTGCCAGTGCCTGCCGGGACGCTTGCTCGCGCTTGCTGCCAAGACCGAAAAGCGCCATGGCGCCGTCGCCGATGAACTTGTCGAGCCGCCCGCCGGCGTCCTCGACCGCCTGGCCGACGATGGCGAAGTATCGGTTGAGCAGGAACACGACGTCGTAGGGCAGCCGGGTCTCCGACAAATCGGTGAAGGCGCGCAGGTCGCAGAACAGGACGACGATCTCCTCCTCGCGTCCCGGCCGCACCGGTTCGGTCGCGACCGGCAGGGCGGCATCCGGGTTTGGTGCCATCAGCAATGCGACGCTGAGATCGGCGGTCGGATGGAGTTGGCAGCCGAGCCGCACATCCGCATCCGCATGGATTCGCGAAAGCGTGGCGGCTTCGATAGCGCCGGGCGGGGGCAGGGGGGCGTGGGTATCGAGGATGCGCACCCGGCAGGTGGAACAGCGCCCCTTGCCGCCGCAGACCGAATAGTGCGGCACGTCGCCATAGCGGCTCGCCTCGAGCAGGCTGAGGCCGCGCGGCGCGCGCACCAGCGCTCCGTTGGAATAGCGGATGGTGATCTGCGAGGCACGCTCGGCCAGCGTCCGCATGCGCCGAAGCGCCAGAACGAGAAGGATGGCGCCGGAAAAGAGTGCGTACAGGACCAACTTGATCTGCCCCAGTCCCTCTGCCACCGCTGCCTGGTCGATCGGCGGGCGGGTCGCGCGCAGCGACTGCGCATAGGCCGGATCCATCTGCGGCGCGCTCTCGGCCATGTGCGCAAGCATGCGCCCGGTATCGGCGAATCCGAGAAGTGCCAGCACCGGAACGAGGATGGCCACGGCAAAAAGCCAGGGGGCGGCTGTGGCATACCAACTGCGATACCGCAGCCAGAAATAGACGCCGAAGCAGCCATGCGCCCAGATAATGAGGAGCGCTGCCGCCTGGCGCAGGCCTGACAGCGGATTGACCACCCACAGGCTGCGGATGACCATCCGGTAGTCGACCACGATGCCGTAAAGCGGTTGCGAAAGGCGCGCGGGCACGACGTGCTCGATGATGAGGAAGGGGATCAGCAGACCGAAGAGAACCTGCGCAGCCTCGCGCATCGGCATGCGCAGCGTCCGGCGCTGGTAGAGAGAACGCAGGACCAGGCCGACATGGGTGAGAAGCGCGCCGCAAAGCAGGATCGTGCCGACCGGATTGCGCCAGATGAGGGCGAAGACGGCGCTGACGCGGTCTGCCATGTCGAGCGAGACGAGCAGCAGCGCATGGTTGAACAGGTGCATGCCCACGAAGGTGAGCATGACCAGGCCGGAACCGAGGCGAAGCTTCTGCAAAAAGCGTTCGGAGGTGATCGCCGCCAAGGCCTTATTCATGGTCCGGTCCAGGAATCCTGAGCTGCGATGTGTGAAACTGCCATTTGCGATTCCGATCCGGACACCCTGCCTGGAGGCTGGCGGCTTTTTGATTCTGTCTGCGCTAAGGGCATGGCCGAGGCGAACGGCCGCATGCCTATTGCAAGGCTGATTCGTAAAAACTATGCCGGTAACGCGACCGGGAGAAGGCGGCGGATCGTTGACGCAGCGTCACATATTCCGGTGACGCCGCGGCCTGCCGGCCGAGGCGCGACGACCTTTCAAACCCTGCCTGAACGTCAGGGGCGAGCGCCCTGCGCGGCGGCAAGTTCGCCCACGCGATAGTAGTCGCGATACCAGTCGACAAAGTCACTGACGCCGGCGGCAAGCGGGGTTGCCGGCTTGTAGCCGGTCAGCGCCTGCAGGAGATCCGGGCTTGCGAAGGTGCGCGGCGCCTCGCCCGGCTGCATCGGCAGGAACCTGTGCCGGGCCTTGCGGCCGAGTGCACCCTCCAGGGTGGAGACGAAATCCATCAGTCCGACCGGATTGCCGCCGCCGATGTTGACGATGCGGAACGGCGCCTGATGCGACAGCGTATCGAGGCCAGCGGGAACGGCGATCCGATTGTCCTCGCCCGGAATGACGGCGGACAGTTTCAGCATGGCCTCGACGAGATCGCCGATGAAGGTGAAGTCGCGGCTCATCCGGCCCTCGCCGTAGAGTTCGATCTCGCGGTCCTCGAGAATGGCGTCGGTGAATTTGAACAGCGCCATATCCGGACGACCCCAGGAGCCATAGACCGTAAAGAAGCGGAAGGCCGTGGTCGGAAGATTGTAGAGGTGGGCATAGCTGTGCGCCATGACCTCCATCGCCTTCTTGCTGGCGCCGTAGATCGTCAGCGGCTCGTCGGTGCGGTCGCCTTCGCGGAACGGGATCTTGTCGTTGGCCCCGTAGACCGAAGACGAGGAGGCGAGCATGAGGTGGCGCGCGCCGACGGCGCGGGCGGCTTCCAGAAGGTTCCAGGTGCCGAGGATGTTGGCCTCGACATAGGACTTCGGCTCCTCGAGACTGTAGCGCACGCCGGCCTGCGCGGCGAGATGCACGATGACATCGGGGGCTGCGTCCTCAAGCGCGCGGCGCACGCCGGCCTGGTCTTCGAGCATGACCTGATGGAAGCGGTAGGCCGGGAACTGCACCAGTCCGGCATTGCGCGCTTCCTTCAGCCTGACATCGTAATAGGGGGTCATTCCGTCAAGGCCGACGACTTCATGTCCGGCCTCCAGCAGGCGCCGGGCGAGATGGAAGCCGATGAAGCCGGCCGTGCCGGTAATGAAGTAGCGCATGCTTATTTCCCGTCGCCGCTCCGGCCGATGCCGACATACTGGAAGCCGTAACGTGCTACTTCCTGCGGCGGGTAGACGTTACGCAGGTCGACCAGGTTCGGCGCTTTCATCGTGGCATGAAGCTTGCGGAAGTCCAGTGCGCGGAACTCGTCCCATTCCGTGACCAGCACGAGCGCGTCGGCATCGGCGGCGATCGCGTAGGGATCGGCGCCGAATTCGACATTCGACAGGATGGCGCGGGCGCCGTCCATGCCTTCCGGGTCGAAGGCAGCGATCTTCGCGCCGTTATCCTGCAGGGCCTGGATGATGGTCAGAGACGGGGCATCGCGAAGGTCGTCGGTGTTGGGCTTGAAGGTGAGGCCAAGGACGGCGATCTTCTTGCCGCGCACCGAGCCGCCGCAGGCGGCGATCACCTTGCGGGCCATGGCGCGCTTGCGGTTGTCGTTGATGGCGACGGTGGTCTCGATCAGACGCATCGGGCTGTCGGCATCCGACGCGGTCTTGACCAGCGCCAGCGTGTCCTTCGGGAAGCACGAGCCGCCGTAGCCGGGGCCGGCGTGCAGGAACTTGTCGCCGATGCGCTTGTCGTAGCCGATGCCCTTTGAGACCTTCTGGACGTCCGCGCCGAGGCGTTCGCACAGGTCGGCGATCTCGTTGATGAAGGTGATCTTCATGGCAAGGAAGGCGTTGGCGGCGTACTTGATCAGTTCCGAGGTGCGGCGCTCGCAGAAGAACAGCGGGCCTTCGTTGAGATGCAGCGGGCGGTAGACCTCGCTCATGACCTCGATCGCGCGCGGCTCGTCAGTGCCCACGACGATGCGGTCGGGACGCTTGAAGTCGCCGATGGCAGCGCCCTCGCGCAGGAATTCCGGGTTGGAGACGACGGAGAAGTCCGCGTCCGGATTGGCCTCGCGGATGATGCGCTCGACCTCGTCGCCGGTGCCGACCGGCACGGTCGACTTGGTGACGACGACGGTGTAGCCATCCATGGCCTTGGCGATCTGGCGGGCGGCGGCATAGACATAGGTCAGGTCCGCATGGCCGTCGCCGCGGCGCGAGGGCGTGCCGACCGCGATGAAGACGACGTCGGCCCAGGCGACCGCCTTTTCCAGGTCCGTGGTGAAGCTCAGCCGGCCGGACTCGCTGTTGGACTTGACGAGCTCGTGCAGGCCCGGTTCGAAGATCGGGATTTCGCCCTTGCGCAGCGCCTCGATCTTTTCCTCGACATTGTCGACGCAGATGACCTCGTGGCCGAAATCGGCAAAGCAAACACCCGAAACAAGGCCGACATAGCCGGCGCCAATCATCACAATCCGCATATGAAACCCATCGTCTTGTTCTGTTCCGCCAGACGGCGGTCAAATAGGAGTGCCGGCTTTGCGGCGGTTCGGATCGAACTTCTATTCATCCGGCGGAAGAAAGAAAGACATTTTTTGCCGAGGCGGGGAGTTGTACGCCGACGCTTTGCCCGGTGCTGCGCCGGCCAATATGCGCAATCAGTGGCTTGTGGGCCGCTCTTCCTTTGCGCCCTGCGCAAGGGCGGGCGACGGCTTGCGGACAGGCGAGGCATTCCGCCATGCGGTTTCGACGATGTGCCGGACGGTTTCCGGCTCAGCACCGGCGAAATAGAGCGAGGTCCAGCCCTTGTGCCCCCAGCCGCCGGGAACGGCGGAGCACAGTCCGGGTTCGGTTTGCAGCAGCATGGCCTGCTGGCCCGGCGTCAGCTTGCAGACGGCCCGCCCGGCTTCGGGAAGCGTCAGGAAGATACGACCGCGCACGCGAAAATCGCGCTTGCCAAAATGAGCGCTTTCTTCGGCGCCCGGCATAGCCAGCGCCATCCGGGCCAGATCTTCGGATAACATGTTCAAAGGTAGCACGGATCGGGGTGGGCAGAAAGGTGATGCCGCAGCCAGTTTTCTGAGAAAGATAGGAAAAAAATCCTTGACGGCGTTACGGTCGTTTGTTATGGTTTCAATACAGTCGGAAAAGTGCGGGCGGAGAGGTCGCCGGGCGACCGGAACGCTGCGGATGGTCCCGGGAAAAGACGAGATCGATACCGGGATACGGCTTGCAGTACCGCTCGGGTCGCAACGCTGCCAAGGACCGGCCAAGCCACGCATGGCCCTCTCCCTGAAGCCTGCGACATGAGCGCGGGTCGCCTCCCTTTTCGGGGTGACATCCGCCCGCCGGCCGGCTGATTGAGCCGGCTATTGAGTTAGTGGTTCAAGTATGAGCTGAAGCGCCCGTCCGGTGAGGATCGCGGCGCTTTTTTATTTCCGGAGCAAGCGATGCACGATTTTGACGACGTCGACCCGGGTCTGTTCGGCCTGCCGGCGACCCGGCCGGTCTATGACGGTTTCGTTGCGGGCGCCCGGTGGTGCGACGACGGGGCGGCGGCGGTCCTCGACCTCAAGTCGGAGACGGACGGCGATCCGCTCGCCGACATGCAGGCCATGCTCTCCCAGATGACCAAGGAACTGCGCGAGCGTTTCCAGCGCTTCCAGAGCCAGAGGCGCTACGCCGAGCAGAGTGCGGACGAGGCGGTCGACGAGGCCGAACGCAAGCTCGGGCAGGCCGACGCGAAAGCGGCGATCGAGGCCGTGTCGCTGATCGTTCGCACGCTGGAGAAAATCGACAGCCTGCAGAGAACCATCATGAGCGAGCGGCGAGACGCCGAGGAGCGTCAGGGCGCGGTGGCCGACACCGACGCGCTGATCGTCGAGTTCGACCGGCGCGTCGAGGCGAAGGCGCAAGCTTATCTGGCGAAATGGAAAGCGGAACATAAAACCTGCGCGGGGCGGACGGAAGACGGGGCGTTTTCCGGCAGCGGCGCCGACGGCAAGAACGGCCCGTGAGGAGCGCCGGCTCGCGCGGAAGATCGAAAGGGCAATTGCAAGGGCGAGCGGGCGCATGGCGGACCAGACGGCACGCGTCGGCAGGCGGCATCATGCAGCCGTGTCCGATGCACTTGCCACGATGACGGCGCTGCAAGCGCAGATCGGTTCGAAAACGGTCTGGGAAGGCGATGCGGGCGACAAGGCCGCGCAGCAGCGGGCCGTTCGCGGGACGGGGGGGAGGGCGCAACCAGCGCCAGTTGCCGCGGCGCGGGCGGGGCCTTCGACAGATCCCGAGATAGAGGTGGGGTCAACGACGGATGCGGCGGCTCGGATGCGGCGATCGACAATCGGCGATGGCGCGGCGGACGGCGGATGCCGTTCGCATCCTCCCGAGGCGGCCGTTGCTACGGTGGTTGAGGGTGTGGTCCGGGGCACGGAAAAAGATGCGGACCACAAAGATGCGAACCACATGGAGTGTGCCATCGGAACCGGAAACGAAACCGGTGCGGGCTCTGGTCTTGGCGCTGCTCCGGGCCTGAGCAAAACAGAGTTTGGCACATGGCAGTCGGTTGACTGCGACGGCGTCGAGATCGGGGCGGATCCGCCGTTCGTTCCTGACCGGCCGCTGGACGTTGCCGGACTGCCGCTGGCTGCGGGTCTCCGCCTGTGGGAATTGCAGCGCCACCCCGCGCAGGAGCCGCCAAAAGGCGACTGGCGCGTCTGGCTGCTGATGGGGGGACGCGGATCGGGCAAGACACGGGCGGGGGCGGAATGGGTTCACGAGGTCGCACGCAGGACGGCCAAGCTCAGGATCGCGCTGGTGGCCGAAACGCTGGGCGACGCCCGCGAGGTGATGATCGACGGTGTTTCCGGCATCTGCCGGATCGCGCGGCGGCACAGGCCGGAGTTCGAAGCCTCGCGCAGGCGGCTGGTGTGGCCGAATGGGACGATCGCGCAGATCTTTTCGTCGGAGGATCCCGAAAGCCTGCGTGGCCCGCAGTTTCACCTGGCATGGTGCGACGAGCTCGGCAAATGGCGGCACGCGCAGGAGACCTGGGACATGCTGCAGTTCGGCCTGCGGCTGGGCGACCGGCCGCGGGCGCTGGTGACGACGACGCCGCGTGCGGTGGAGCTGCTTCGGGCGCTGGCGTCTGACCGGGGCACGGTGCTGGCGAAGATCCGCACGGCCGACAATGCCGGAAACCTGGCGAAAGGGTTCATCGAGGCGCTGAACGAGCGCTATGGTGGGACGCGTCTTGGGCGGCAGGAACTGGACGGCGAACTGATCGCCGACCGCGAGGACGCGCTATGGAGCCGCGACAGGCTGGAGGCGATCCGCCAGCGTATGTCCGGGCCGCTGTCGCGCATCGTCGTGGCGGTCGATCCGCCGGCGACGGCATCTGCACATTCCTGCTGCGGGATCGTCGTGGCCGGGCTCGACGAGGCGGGCCGGGCCGTGGTTCTTGCCGACCTCTCCGTCGTGGGCGCGAGCCCGGCCGGCTGGGCTGGAGCCGTGGTCCGCGCCTTTCGCCGCTTCGACGCCGACCGGGTGGTGGCCGAGGTCAACCAGGGCGGCGACATGGTGACGTCGGTGCTGCGCAGCATCGATGCGGTCCTGCCGGTGACCATGGTGCGGGCGACGCGCGGCAAGTTCCTGCGCGCCGAGCCGGTCGCAGCGCTCTACGAGCAGGGGCGGGTGGTGCACGCTGGTAGTTTTCCCGAGCTGGAGGACCAGATGTGCGACTTCGGTCCCGAGGGATTGTCTTCCGGGCGGTCTCCCGACCGACTCGACGCGCTCGTCTGGGCGCTGACGGCGCTGGTTCTGGAGCGGCGCGGTGAGCCGCGGGTGCGAGAGATTTGATACAATTTAAAAGAGTATAATATAGAATTGCATTTTATTGGTGCATTCCGTTCGCTGTTGTGCTTGAGTGCGTGGGGGCCGCCGGATGCATTCTCGGCGGGCGAAAGAGCCGGTTTCCTGCAGAGCTGAACGACGGAAACCGCCAGGCCGGTTACGCGAAGAGATGGAGCGGGGGCCTCGGCAGGATGCGCACCGGGGCCGCCATGCGCTTGCGGAAAATGTTGCTGCGACGGAGGGGATGATGTCGATCAACCGAAAGTTCTTCTTCGACCGGGTGCGCATGCACCTTTACAAGAACGGGTTGGACCAGGACGCCGTGGACGGGCATTCGTCGATTCTCGACCGCTGGGAAAAGGACATCCCCAAAGACGACGATCGCTGGCTCGCCTACATGCTGGCGACGGCCTACCACGAGACGGGCGCACGGATGCAGCCGGTCGAAGAGAACCTGAACTATTCGGCCAAGCGCCTGCTGGAGGTCTTCCCGCGGCGCTTCAAGGATGCGGCGGAAGCGGCGCTCTATGCCGGAAAGCCGGAAAAGATCGCCAATCGCGTCTATGCCGACAGGCTGGGCAACGGCGACGAGGCAAGCGGCGACGGCTGGCGCTATCGTGGCCGCGGCCTGATACAGATCACCGGGAAGGCGAATTATGACAAGTTCGGGATCGCCAAGTCCCCGGACGACGCCCTGCAGACGGATGGCGCGCTCACCATGCTGTTCGACGGCATGATCAAGGGGCGCTACACGGGCAAGTCGCTGGAGGATTTCTTCGACGGATCTCGCGAGGAATGGGTCGAGGCGCGCCGTATCGTCAACGGCTACGACCGCGCCGACGACATCGCCCGCTACGCAAAGCATTATTATTCGGCAATCAGTTATACCACCGGCTGAGGAAGTGCCGGGCGCGGCCCGCCGGCGGCCGGCATACAGCGGCCTGCTACTGCCCTTTCGACGAGGACATGTCCGATGAGATTTCCGTTTTTGTTGCCCTGGCGGCGCGCCGGGGCGAATGGCGTTGCCATTCCCGAGACCAAGGCGACGGCGGGCGGCTTCGTGACGCTGACCGCCGAGGGGCGGGCCCGCTGGACGAGCCGCAGCTATGCGGCGCTGGCCCGCGAGGGGTTCATGCGAAATCCGGTGGCGCACCGCGCCGTGCGGATGATCGCCGAGGCGGCAGCTTCGGTGCCCTGGCTGGTCTACGAGGGCGAAGAGGAGACGACGGACGATGCGGCCGTCACGCTGCTGGCCCGGCCGAACCCGCGCATGGGCGGCAACGAATTCTTCGAAGCGCTCTACGGCCACCTCCTGATCTCCGGCAACGCCTTCGTCGAGGGCGTACGCATCGGCGGGACGCTGCGCGAACTGCATCTTCTGCGGCCCGACCGGGTACGGGTGCTGGAGGGGCGCGACGGCTGGCCGGAAGCCTATGAGTACCGGGCGGGCGGCCATGCGCGGCGATATCCCGCGGCGGCGGATCTGGCCGGTGAGGAGGGGGCCGCCGTGCTGCATCTGCGGCTGTTTCATCCGCTCGACGATCATCTGGGGTTTGCGCCGCTGGAGGCTGCCTCCACAGCGCTCGACCTCTCCAATGCGGCAGCACAGTGGAACAAGGCGCTCCTCGACAATTCGGCGCGTCCCTCCGGTGCGCTCGTCTACCAGCCGAAGGACGGCGGCAATCTCGCCCCCGACCAGTATGAGCGGCTGAAGGTCGAACTGGAGGAGGGCTATTCCGGGCCGGCGCGCGCCGGCCGGCCGATGCTTCTGGAGGGCGGGCTGGACTGGAAGGCGATGGGCATGAGCCCGCGCGAGATGGACTTCGTCGAGGCGAAGAACGGGGCGGCGCGCGACATCGCGCTGGCATTCGGCGTGCCGCCGATGCTGATCGGCATTCCGGGCGACGCGACCTATGCCAACTACCAGGAAGCCAACCGCGCCTTCTGGCGCCTGACGGTGCTGCCGCTGATCTTCCGCACCGCTTCGGCCCTGTCGGGCTGGCTGTCGGAGGGGCGGGAAACCGCACTGCGGCTGGCGCCGGACCTCGACCAGGTGTCGGGGCTTTCGGCCGAGCGCGGTGAACTCTGGTCGCGGGTCGGCGCGGCGACGTTCCTCAGCGACGAGGAGAAGCGGCAGGCGGTGGGATACTAACATCCCCCAACAGCGCGTCTCTGTCTGCAAAGGCCGGGAGAGGGCTGAAACCGGAAAAGTGGCGGTTCAATCGGTTTCTCAGCTGGTTGAATCAATCTGCCAGCGACATCCGCCAGGCGATTCAAAAGATTCAGGATTTTCCAGCAGGTGCGACCCGGCGGCTTACGGGCGGCAGCGGCGTTGCGTTCGCCTGCTGGCACCGGGCGAGATCAGATTAATCGGAAAGGCTTAACGATGGCTGACTTCGGAAACGACGCGCCGCTCTGGGGCGCACGCTGGGTCGGCTCGGCGGCGGGTGCCGCCGTGTCGCTCGTCTACATGCTGCCCAAGGGCCGCCGCGAGGCCGCCTCGCGCTTCATCACCGGCCTGACCTGCGGGATGATCTTCGGCGGCCCGACCGGGATGTGGATCGCCACCCGCCTCGACATCGTCGCCTTCATATCGCGCTACGAGGTGACGCTTGCAGGCTCCGCCGCCGCCAGCCTAAGCGCCTGGTGGGGGCTGGGCGTGCTGATGCGGGCGGCAGACAGGATGAAGGGCTAGGCGGGGCAACGGGCGGGCGAGGGCGGAGTGGTGCTGTCTGGCGCCGCACCGATCTCTCTTTGCTCGCCATGCTTGATGCAGCCCCACATCCGCCTGCCGGCACCTTTTCCCCGCGGGCGGGGAGAACGGGACGCGACTGCGCTTTGATTCATTTCTGGGTGTCGCGGTTTTGCCGCGGCTTCGTCGGCCGTGCGCGAGCCGGCGGAGCCCTATCGGGCGGTGGTCAATGGCTGCTGCCCCTGCCGACGGGTTCGTTCCAATATCGGAGACTTCTCATGACGACTGACGGGCTGCCGGTCTGGCGGACGAAGAAATATGCGGACCTGACGCTGTCCGGGGTGACCGGCGACGGGGTCTTTTCGGGCTATGCGAGCGTGTTCGAGGAGGTGGACCTGGGCAAGGACGCGATCCAGCCCGGCGCCTTTTCAAGATCGCTGCAGAAGCGCGGGGCGGCGGGCGTGCGCATGCTGTTCCAGCACGATCCGAACGAGCCGCTGGGCCGCTGGCGGATGATCCGCGAGGACGGGCGCGGGCTCTATGTCGAGGGCATGCTCTCGCCCGGCGTGGCACGCGCCCGCGAGGTGCATCAGCTGATGAAGAGCGGTGCGCTCGACGGCCTGTCGATCGGCTTCCAGACCGTTCGCTCGCGGACCGACCGCGTAAGCGGGGTGCGGCGCATCCTCGAGGCGGACCTGTGGGAAATCTCGATCGTGACCTTTCCGATGCTGCCATCGGCGCGGGTCTCGAACGTCAAGAATGCGCGGTGGTTCCGCGATCGCGAAACCGAGCTGGTCCGCACCATGCGGCGGGCGGCGCGGCTGATGAAACTCTAGAGCAATTCCGGTGAATTCCGCTTCACCGGATTTGCTCTGGATCCTTGTTTTTCCCCCCATTTCCAGCCGAAGCGATGCCGCTTCGGCTGGAAATGCTCTAGCCAAAGGAAGACGCAATGGAGATGGAAATTACGACCACCGCGCCGGCGATGACCGCAGCGCCCGAGACGAAGGCGGCGCCCGAAACCATGACGGCCGCCTTCGACGACTTCATGGAAGCCTTCGAGGCATTCAAGGAGACGAACGACCGCCGGCTCGGCGAGATCGAGCAGAAACTGACGTCCGACGTCGTCACCCGCGACAAGCTGGAGCGCATCAACAAGGCGATGGACGAGCATAAGCGCACGCTCGACCAGATGACACTGAAGAAGGCGCGGCCGGCGCTTTCGCGCGGCAGCGACAGCATCGAGGCGGCCGAGCACAAGCAGGCGTTCTCCGCCTATATCCGCCGCGGCGACGAGGCGGGACTGCGCGAGCTCGAGGGCAAGGCGATGTCTGTCGGTTCCGCCACCGATGGCGGCTACCTGGTTCCGGCCGAGACCGACACCGAGATCGGCCGCAGGCTTTCGGCCGCATCGCCGATCCGGGCGCTTGCCACCGTCCGGCAGGTCTCCTCTGCCGTCCTGAAGAAGCCGTTCTCGACGAGCGGCATGGCAGCCGGCTGGGTGGCCGAGACCGCGGCGCGTCCGCAGACCGCAACGATGCAGCTTGCCGAGCTCGCCTTCCCGACCATGGAACTCTACGCCATGCCGGCGGCGACGGCGGCCTTGCTCGACGACGCGGCTGTCGACGTCGAAAGCTGGATCACTTCCGAGGTCGACGTCGTCTTCGGCGAACAGGAGGGCACCGCCTTTGTTTCCGGTGACGGGGTCAACAAGCCGAAGGGCTTTTTGAGCTATACCAATGTTGCCGACGACGACTGGTCCTGGGGCAATATCGGCTACATCGCCACCGGCAATGCCGGCGCCTTCAAGGCGGCCGGCCCATCCGACACGCTGGTCGACACGGTCTACGCGCTGAAGGCGGGCCACCGCCAGAATGCCTCCTTCGTGATGAACCGCAAGGTGCAGGCCGAGATCCGCAAGTTCAAGGACGCCGACGGCAACTATCTCTGGCGTCCGCCGGCCGGACCCGGCCAGCAGGCCTCGCTGATGGGCTTCCCGCTTGCTGAGGCCGAAGACATGCCCGATATCGCCGCAAACAGCTTCTCGATCGCCTTCGGCGACTTCCGCGCCGGCTATCTCGTCGTCGATCGCACCGGTGTGCGCGTGCTGCGCGATCCCTATTCCGCCAAGCCGTACGTGCTCTTCTACACGACCAAGCGCGTGGGCGGCGGCGTGCAGAATTTCGAGGCGATCAAGCTGGTGAAATTCGCCGCAAGCTGAGGCGGGCGGCCCGCAACCAAACGCCACGATCGGCGTTTCTCCCGAATGCATCGTACCGGCGGGTATCCCCCAAGCCGCCGGTATGAGGGGTGGATGCGGAAGACCTCCCGCCGCATCCACCCGCCTCCGATCCACCGCATGTGTGCCTTGGAACACTGGCGGCGAAGCATCGGCCATCCCTCCCAATCGCGAGCCCCTCCATGACCATTGCCGAACTTTCTCCACCAGGCGCGGAGCCGATAACGCTTGCCGAGGCGCGGGCACACCTGCGCCTCGACGACGGCGCCGAGGACGAGCTGCTTGCCGCCCTCGTGCTCACCGCGCGCGAGCACCTGGAGCACGTGACCGGACTGGCGCTGATCACGCGCAGCTTCCGTCTCTATCGCGACGCCTGGCCCGCAAGCCGGATGATTCAGATCGTCAGGGGGCCGGTGCAAACCATTGACAGCGTTACGGTTTACGACGACGCCGGCATGCCGGTGGAGGTCGCTCTGTCCGGTGCCGTGCTCGACGGCGCCGCGCGCCCGGCGCGGCTGATGCTGCCGGAGCTGCCGGCGCCCGGCCTGGCGCTGAACGGTATCGAGATCGACTTCACCGCCGGCTTCGGCGAGGCGGGCACCGACGTGCCGGACACCCTGAAGCGGGCGCTGCTGACGCATGTGGCGGCAATGTTCGAGCTGCGCGGGGTTCTATCGGCCAGCGACCAGCCGGGCGCGGTGCCGCCCGGCTACGAGCGGCTGGTGGCGCCTTTCCGCATCCGGAGGCTGTGATGGCGCACCTTTCCTTCGATCCCGGCGTCTTCACCGCGAGGGTGGTGCTGGAGCGACCGACGGAGACGCCGGACGGGCAGGGCGGCGTCAGCCGGACCTATGTCGCGCTCGGCTCCGCATGGGCGCGGATCGAGCCGGTCTCTGCAGGCCGCGTTGCGACGGCGAATGCGGATGCGATGCGGGTGACGCACCGGATCTGGCTGCGCAACCGCACCGACCTTGCAAGCGGCATGCGCCTGAGAAAGGGCGCCCGCTTCTTCGAGATCAGGACGTTCCGCGATCCGGACGAGAGCCGGCGCTACGTCGTCTGCGACTGCGAGGAGATGGAACGATGAGCGCCGCATCCGCCCTGCAGAAGGCGATCCACGACAGGCTCGCGGGCGACGCCGCCCTGACGGCGCTGATCGGCGCCGGTGGCATCAGCGACCGGCTTCTGGACCGCCAGCGCCTGCCTATCGTCGTGATCGAGGCGATCGAAAGCCGCGACCGTTCGACCGCGACGGAGGCGGGCGAGGAGCATTTCATAACGCTCGCCGCCTGGTCGAAGGCGGACGGGCACCGGGAGGCGCAGGCGATTGCGGCAAGGCTGCACGCCCTGCTGCACGACGCCGATCTTCCCGTCACGGGCTTCACCCTCGTCAGCCTGCTGCACCGCTCCACGCGGATCGGCCGCGACAGGGGCAAGCCGTTCCATCGCGCCGAGCTGCGCTTTCGCGCGGTGACGGAGTGAGAGGTGACGGAGTGAGAATTGCCGGCAGGGGCGCGGTTGCGCGCCCTTCCGGCCGAACCGGACGTGTGATCGAACAGAAAAGGAGTGGCGCATGGTGGCGCAAAAGGGACGCGACCTTCTGCTGAAGGTCGAGGACGGCGGAGGCTATGTGACGGTCGCGGGGCTGCGCTCCAAGCGCCTGTCCTTCAACGCGCAGGCCGTCGACGTGACGGACGCGCAGTCGGCGGGGCGCTGGCGCGAGCTTCTGAGCGGAGCGGGCGTGCAGCGCGCATCCGTCTCTGGAAGCGGGATCTTCAAGGACCAGGCGTCGGACGCGCTGGTGCGGGCGGCGTTCTTCGCTGGGAGCGTACTTTCCTGGCAGCTCGCGATCCCCGATTTCGGCACGGTGACGGGCGCCTTCCAGATCACCGCGCTCGAATATTCCGGTTCGCACGACGGCGAGGTGCTGTTCGAAATCGCCCTGGAATCGGCCGGGGCGCTTGCGTTCGGAGCACCGTGATGACCGGGCGGGCCAATCGACGACGCGGCGAGATCGAGGCGGTGCTGGACGGCGAGCGCCGCATCCTCTGCCTGACGCTCGGCGCGCTGGCGGAACTGGAGACGGCGTTTGCCATCGATAGCCTGAACGAACTGGCAGCCCGGTTTTCGCGCGGGGCCATCGGTGCCCACGACATCATCCGCATCGTCGGCGCGGGACTTCGCGGTGGTGGCAACCTCATGAGCGACGAGGACGTGGCCGCGATGACGGCGGAGGGCGGAATTCAAGGATTCGCGCGCATCGTCGCCGAACTGCTGTCCGTGACCTTCGCACCGCCGGGAAGCGAAAACGGATCGCGTGAGGCAGGCGCGACGGGCGTGGCGGTGGTGGCGGGTGGCGATGTCCAAAACCCTCCGTTGCCGCATCCGGGGAGCGGCTGAGCCCATCGGCAGCACCCTTTCCCTGGAAGGCGGCGCTGCATGAGGGGCTTTGCCGGATGCGGCTGGATCCGAAGACGTTCTGGGCAATGACGCCGCTGGAACTGGCGATCGCGTGCGGCCTGCATGCCGACGCGCCGGCAGGCGGTACGCCGGATCGCAACGCCCTGCTGGCGCTGATGCGCAGCTATCCCGATCCCGAGCGCGGATCGGACCCGGCGGGCGGCGGCGAGGCGGTTGAGCGGGACGGTTGATTGGCCTGACGGCACGAGGAGGGCCACGCCGGTGTATCGCCGCGGGGCGTGATCGGCCCGCTGGCGTGCGTCCGAATTCTGAAAATGAGCGAATGGAGTAATGGCGATGGCGGAAACGGATGATCGGCCGCTGGCCGGCACTGTCGAGAGTGCCGAGACCTTGCGCGACGTGTTCGACGATCTGGAGGCGCGCTCCCGTTCCTTCGGCGCCGCACTGACAACAGCACTCAGGGGCGCGACGGTGGACGGGCGCGGACTCGAGGGTGTGCTGAAGGGACTGGCCTTGCGGATCAGCGATATCGGCCTATCGGTGGGATTGAAACCCTTGGAGGGTTTCATCGGTTCGGCATTGTCGGGTCTTGGCGGCAGCGTCACGCCGTTTGCCAAGGGAGGGGTCGTTGCCGCACCCACCTATTTTGCAGGCACTGGTGCGGGCGGCGGCCTTGGCCTGATGGGCGAAGCGGGTGCGGAGGCGATCCTGCCGCTGCAGCGCGGGCCGGACGGTGTGCTCGGCGTTGCCGCAGGCGCAGGCGGCGGGGCGACGAACATTGTCTTCCACGTGACCGCGACGGATGCGGCAAGCTTCACACGCTCGCAGGGACAGATCGCGGCCATGCTGACGCGCGCGGTAGGCCGCGGCCGGCGCAGCCTTTGACGCTGGCGGAGTAACCACCATGACCGGATTTCACGACGTCCGCTTTCCCTTGCGGATCGCGCTTGGCACCAGCGGCGGCCCGGTGCGGCGCACCGACATCGTCTCGCTTTCCAACGGGCGGGAGAACCGCAACCGCCGCTGGCACAATGCCAGGCGGCACTACGACGCCGGTTCCGGCGTGCGCTCGATCGACGACCTCTACGCGGTGCTCGCATTCTTCGAGGCGCGAGCGGGCCAGCTCTACGGCTTCCGCTTCCGCGATCCCGTCGATTTCAAGTCCTGCGCTCCGGGCGAGGCGATCTCGCCCAACGACCAGCTCATCGGCACCGGCGACGGCGAAACGGCGCACTTCCAGCTTGTCAAGGTCTACCGCGACGCGGGCGGGGCGACGACGCGGGTGATCGCAAAGCCCGTGCAGGGCAGCGTGAGTGTGTCGCTCGACGGAGTGACCGCGCCGGCAGCCGACTATGCGGTCGACCACGATCGCGGCGTGGTCACGTTTTCGGCGGGTGCCATTCCCGCGGAAGGGCAGGCCGTGCGGGCGGGTTTCGAGTTCGACGTGCCCGTCCGCTTCGACACCGATCGCATCGACATCGACCTGGCGCAGTTCAGCGCCGGTCGCATCCCTTCGATCCCGCTGGTGGAGGTGCTGCCATGAGGCAGATCCCGGCCGACCTTGCCGCACACCTGTTGAACGACGCCACGACTCTCTGCCAGTGCTGGCGCGTGACGCGGCGCGACGGAACCGTGCTGGGCTTCACCGAGCACGACCGCGACCTTGCCTTTGCCGGCCTGACGTTTCATGCGGCAAGCGGCTTCCAGGCGAGCGACGCGGAGGCCGGATCGGGCCTTGCCGCGGAGGCGAGCGAGATCGCGGGCGGCTTTTCTTCCAGCGCGATCAGCGAGGCCGACCTCGTCGCCGGCCGCTATGACGGGGCGCAGGTCGAGGTCTTCCTTGTCGACTGGCAGGAGCCCGCGCGGCGCATGCTGCTGCGGACCGGCGAGATCGGCGAGGTGACGCGGGCCGGGGCTGCCTTTCGCGCTGAACTGAGGCGGATGACGCATGCCCTCGATCAGGTGAAGGGCCGCATCTACGGCCATCGCTGCGACGCGATTCTCGGGGATGCGCGTTGCGGCGTCGCGCTTGAGACGAGCGAATTGCGGGCAGACGGGGAGGTGACGGAGGTGCTCGACGAGCGGCGATTGCGGGTATCGGGGCTCGACGGCTTTGCCGCGCGCTTCTTCCGCTACGGAGTGCTGACCTTTGCCGGCGGGGAAAATGCCGGGCTGTCCGCCGACGTCGAGGATCATCGGAAAGCACAGCATGCGGCGGAACTGACGCTGTGGCTGCCTATGGCGCTGCCAGTCGCAGTGGGCGACCGCTTCTCGGTTGTGGCCGGCTGCGACAAGAGTTTTGCGACCTGCCGGGCGAAGTTTGCAAACCACCTCAATTTCAGAGGTTTTCCGCATATGCCCGGAAGCGATTTCGCTTACGGATATGCCGATGGCGAAACGGTCCACGACGGCAGGCCGCTCTATGGGTAAGGCGGGGATCGGACAGTTGGCGGTCGAGGCCGTGCGCGGCTGGATCGGCACGCCCTATCGACATCAGGCGAGCCGCAAGGGTGTGGGCTGCGACTGCCTCGGACTGGTGAGGGGGGTCTGGCGCGAGCTTTACGGTAGCGAACCCGAGGCGCCGGGACCCTACCAGCCGGATTGGGCGGAGCGGATGGGCGGCGACCGGCTGCTCGCCGCGGCCATCCGCCACTTTGGCCCTGCGGTGCCGTTGACGGAGATGATGGCCGGAGACGTGCTGCTCTTTCGCTGGCGTGCCGATTGTGCCGCCAAACATCTCGGCATCCTGAGCGCTCGGGGGCATTTCATCCACGCCTACGAACAGGCGGCGGTGATCGAATCCGCGCTCGTGCCCGCGTGGCGGCGGCGGGTCTGCGGTGTCTTCCGTTTCCCGGAAAAGATCTGAAACCGATCGCCCCGCTGCCTGGAAGACGGGCGGTGACGGGGCTGTCCGCTATGGTGGAATCGGTCTGGCAGGCAACTCCGGCAAAACGTTGCAAACATTCATTTTCATGTGGTGCGCGGCGCGGTCAGGTGGTTGGCCGATCGGCATGCGGCGCGACATCGTAAAGCGCCGGAGGCGGTTTCATGGCGACAATCCTGTTTCAGGCGGCGGGTGCTGCGCTGGGCGGAATCTTCGGGCCTTTCGGGGCGATCGCCGGCCGCGCGATCGGGGCGCTTGCCGGCTCGGCGGTCGATCGTGCGCTGATCGGCGGAAGCTCCACCGTGAGCGGACCCCGGCTGCAGGACGGCCGCATTCCGGGCGCCGACGAGGGGGCGGGCATCAGCCGGGTATACGGCACCGCGCGCGTCGGCGGCACGCTGATCTGGGCGACGCGTTTCGAGGAGGAGGTCACCTCGGAGCGGAGCGGCGGGAAGGCGACGGGCCCGCGCATCGAGACCTACAGCTACTATGCCAATTTCGCCGTCGGCATCTGCGAGGGGCCGATCGCCGGCGTGCGCCGCGTCTGGGCGGACGGGCGCGAACTCGACCTGACCAACATCCCGATGCGCATCCATCGCGGCGATGCCGATCAACTGCCCGATCCGCTCATCGAGGCGAAGCAGGGGACGGGCAAGGCGCCCGCTTATCGCGGCCTTGCCTATGCGGTTTTCGAGCGGCTGCCGCTCGACGGCTTCGGCAACCGGATACCGATCCTGCAGTTCGAGGTGCTGCGCCCCACGGGGACGCTGGAAAACCGGATCCGTGCAGTCACCGTCATTCCGGGGTCGAGCGAGCATGGCTACGATCCGCGCCGGGTGACGGAGCGGCTGGGAGCGGGCGAGGGGCGCAACATCAACCGCAACAACAAGGTCGCGCAGTCCGACTGGACCGCCTCGATCGACGAGTTGCAGGCGCTATGCCCCAATCTGGAGCGCGTGGCGCTGGTCGTCGCCTGGTTCGGCACCGACCTTCGCGCCGGCCACTGCCGGATCCTGCCCGGGGTGGAAGTCTCCTCGCGAACCGACGAAAGCCGGCCCTGGCGGGTCTGTGGCATCGGGCGGCAGGCGGCGCATCTCGTCAGCGAGAACGGGGGAGGCCCTGCCTATGGCGGCACGCCCTCCGACGACAGCGTCGTTGAGGCGATTGCCGACCTCAGGGCGCGAGGTCTGAAGGTGTATCTCTATCCCTTCGTGCTGATGGACGTGCCGGCGGGAAACGCGCTGCCCGATCCCTACGGCGGCACCGGGCAGCCGCCCTATCCGTGGCGCGGGCGGATCACCTGCCATCCGGCACCGGGACTTCCGGCGAGCGCCGACAGGACGGCTGAGGCCCGCGCGCAGGTGGCCGCATTCTGTGGGGCGGCGCAAGAAGGCGACTTCTCCGTTTCGGGAGCATCGGTCTCCTTCGGTGGCGAAGACGAGGGCTATCGCCGCATGATCCTGCACTACGCGCTGCTGGCAAGAGCTGCGGGCGGCGTGGACGGCTTCATCATCGGCTCGGAAATGCGCGGGCTGACGCAGGTGCGCGATGGGGCGGACGCGTTTCCTTTCGTCGAGGAATTGTGCGACCTCGCACAGGACGTGCGCGTCGTCCTCGGACCGGAGACGAAGCTGACCTACGGTGCCGACTGGAGCGAGTACTTCGGCTATCACCCGGCCGACGGCAGCGGCGAGGTGCATTTCCATCTCGATCCGCTCTGGGCGTCGCCGGCGATCGACGCTGTCGGCATCGACAACTACATGCCGCTTTCCGACTGGCGGGACGGCGACGCGCTCTCGGGCAATCCGGACGGCTTCCGGCTGGCGGACGACGAGGATGCCATGCGCAGCATGATTGCCTCCGGCGAGGGCTTCGACTGGTACTATGCCGATGCGGAAGGCCGGGCCGAGCGCGTGCGCCTGCCGATCACCGACGGTCTGGCAGGACGCGACTGGCTCTATCGCTACAAGGACCTCGCCGGCTGGTGGACGAACCAGCACTACGAGCGCTCCGGCGGCGTGGAGCACGCTGAGCCGACCGGCTGGGTGCCACGGGCAAAGCCGATCTGGTTCACCGAGCTCGGTTGCCCGGCCGTGGACAAGGGCGCCAACCAGCCGAACGTCTTCACCGACCCGAAAAGTGCGGAGAATGCGCTGCCCTACTTTTCCGGCGGCGGACGGGCGGATGCGATGCAGCGCCGCTTTTTCGACGCCCATCTCGACTGGTGGCGGCGCGCGAGCGGGCCGGAGCCGGACATGGTCGATCCGGACTACATCTTTGTCTGGACCTGGGATGCGCGTCCCTATCCGGCCTTTCCGGAGAACGACGCGCTCTGGGCGGACGGGCACAACTGGCAGCTTGGGCACTGGCTGAACGGGCGGCTCGGCGCATCGACCGTTGCCGATACGATCGCGGCGATCCTGCACGATCACGGCTTTGCCGATTTCGACGTCTCCATGGTGAGCGGCGACCTGACCGGCTTCGTGCAGGCCGAGCCGGGGTCGGCGCGCAGCCTGCTGGAAGCGCTGATGGCGGCGTTCCAGATCGACGCGGTCGAGGAGGGGCGGACGCTCCGCTTCCGGTCGCGCTCGCGGGTGGCGCTGCCGGCGCATGCGATCGAGGTGCTTGCCGAGCGTCCCGACGAGGCGGCTTTCGAGGAGGTGCGTGGCCATCTGGGCGAATTCGCCAGCGAAGCCGTGCTCGACCATATCTCGGACACAGCAGCCTACCAGCAGGTGACTGCCCGTTCCCGCCGCAAGACGACCGGAAGCGACCGGCTGCTACGCCTGTCTCTGCCGGCGGTGATGCATCCGACCGCTGCGGCAGGCGCGGTGGAAGCGGCGCTGCGCGATCATCGCGCCGCCATGCGCAGGCTGAGCTTCAGGCTGCCGCCGAATGCGCTGGCGGTCATGCCGGGTGACGTCGTGGAGCTTGTCGAGGGGCCGGAAGGGCGTTTCGTCGTCACGCGCGTCACGGAGGGCGAGGTTCGCGAAATCGAGGCGCAGAGCTTTGCGGGCGGCGAGGCGAGCGTGCCGGCGCCACCGGCCCTTCGTACCGCCAGATCCGCCGCCGGCCTGGAGGCATCGGCATTTCTGCCGGAGGTGAGCTTCCTCGATCTGCCCTGCTTCGAGTCGGGGGCGGAGGAGAGTTTCGCCCGCGTCGCGGCCTATGCGAAGCCGTGGCGGCCGATGCTGGTTTCGTCCTCGTCGGGGACAGAAGGCTATTCGCCCCGCGTCCGTCTCGAACGGCCAGCGCGGATCGGCAAACTGGTGGCGGACCTGCCCCCAGGCCCCTCCGGGCTCTTCGACCGGGCCAATGCGCTCGAAATCGAACTCCCGTTCGGCGCACTTTCATCCATCGGCAGGAGTGCGGTGTTGGGTGGCGAGAACCGGCTGGCAATCGGAACGCCGGGCGGCGGCTGGGAAATCCTCGGCTTTCTCGAGGCGGAGGAAGTCGCTCCCCGGCGCTGGCGGCTTGCCGGCCTGCTGCGAGGACTGGCGGGCAGCGAGGACGCCATGGTCGAAGGACATGCCGCGGGCGCCACGGTCGTCATTCTCGATGGCGCGGTGCGGCCGCTCTCGCTTGCCGTCGAGGAGGCGGGGCGAAGCTTCAACTTCATCGTCGAGGCACGCGGCACTGCCGACGTGCCGGTTCCGACGGTCTTTGCCGGCGGCATACGCGCGAGGACGCCGATCGCGCCGGTGCACCTGCGCGGCCGGCGGCTTGCGGGCGGCGGTGTAGGGTTTTCCTGGATACGTCGGGCACGGCGCAATGCGGATGGATGGGATGGCTTCGAAATTCCTCTCGACGAGCCGTTCGAGTCCTACCGCCTCGACATTCTGTCCGGGGACGCGGCGGTTCGCACCGTGGAAACGGATACGCCGTCCTACGTCTACCAGCCCGAAGACGAACTTTCCGACTTCGGCGCGGCGCAGCCGTCACTCACCATCCAGGTGCGGCAGCTCGGCCTGTTCGTCCGCGAGGGCACAGCCGCGCGCAGGACCATCGCACTTTGATCAATTCCAGCAAGGGAGCCTTCCATGGAACCGGACCTCAAACCCTGGTACCTGTCGAAAACCGTATGGGGTGGCCTGCTCGCGATCGCGGCCTCGGTCCTGAACCTCGCCGGCATCGAGCTGAGCGACGGCGATCACGCCACGCTGGCCGATCAGCTGACGGCTTTTTTCGCCGCGGCCGGCGGAATCATCGCTGTCGCGGGACGACTGGCCGCCAACAGGCGGTTGCGCTGACCGCGGCCGGTTTGCGCGCGAAAATCGTCGGGACATTCATTTGCCATTCAGCGTCGTTGCGTTAATTCTGACGGCCAAGTTGACCGTGCCATCGAAAGTAAGTCCATGACCTCGCCTCTCCTCATCGCTGCGACAGCCGCCAGCATGGCTGTGTTCGCGCCGCCTGCCGCGGACCGTCTTCAAGACGTCCTGACGGTGGCGTCCGATTGCAGCGACGCCGCGCGCCAGGTCGTTGCGGACACGGGCGGTGAACTGCTATCTGCTCAGCCGCGCAACGGCGTTTGCGTGGTAACGGTGCTGGTGCCCGGCAAGGGCAATGCCCGGCCGCGGAAGGTGACGGTGCGCGTACCGATACAGTAAGCTGGTCCGGCCGCCCGACGGGGCGGCCTGGCAGAAGGGAACAGACAGATGCGCATTCTCGTTGTCGAGGACGACGACAACCTCAACCGGCAGTTGGCGGAAGCCCTGAAGGAAGCAGGTTACGTGGTCGATCAGGCCTATGACGGCGAGGAGGGGCACTATCTCGGCGATGCCGAACCCTATGACGCCGTGATCCTCGACATCGGCCTGCCGCAGCTGGACGGCATCACGGTTCTGGAAAAATGGCGCGCGGACGGCAAGCGCATGCCCGTGCTTCTTTTGACGGCGCGCGACCGCTGGAGCGACAAGGTGGCTGGCATCGATGCGGGCGCCGACGACTACGTGGCAAAACCGTTCCATGTCGAGGAAGTGCTGGCGCGCATCCGTGCGCTCATCCGCCGCGCGGCGGGACATGCGAGCTCGGAGATCGTCTGCGGACCTGTCCGGCTCGACACCAAGGGGTCCAAGGCGACGGTGAACGGCGTGGCGCTGAAGCTGACGTCCCACGAGTACCGCCTTCTTTCCTACCTCATGCATCACATGGGGCAGGTGGTCTCGCGCACCGAACTCGTCGAGCACATGTACGACCAGGACTTCGACCGCGACAGCAATACGATCGAAGTGTTCGTCGGCCGGCTGCGCAAGAAGATCGGCGTCGATCTGATCGAGACCGTGCGCGGGCTCGGCTATCGCATGCAAGCGCCCGGCAATGGCCATTAAGACACCCGGGGGCGCTCGGTCGCTCACGTTCCGCGTCCTGCTGCTCGCTTCGCTGTGGTCGGCGGTGGCGCTGGTGGTGATCGCGCTCGTGATCTCCACGCTCTATAGGCGCAGCGCCGAGGCGAGCTTCCAGGACCTGCTGCGTGCCCAGCTCTACAACGTCATCAATTCGGTCTCCACCGACGAGAGCTTCCAACTGACCGGCAGCCCGCAACTGGGCGACCTGCGCTTCTCGCAGCCGCAGACCGGCTGGTACTGGATCGTCGAGCCGATCGGCGACAACTTTCCGAGCGAGCCCATGTCATCCACCTCGCTCGGTTACGGCAGCATTCCCATTCCCGACACGGAAACCATTCCGTTCGATACGCGCTACGAGCGCTACTACACGACAGAGGACACCTTCGGTAACAAGGTCGAGGTGGTCGAGACGGAAGTGGTGCTGGATCAGGAGGGGCGGACGGCGCGCTTTCGCATCGTTGGCAACCGCAACGTTCTGGAAGACGATATCCGGGCCTTTTCCCGCAATCTCTATCTGGCGCTCGCCGGCTTCGGTTTCGGAAGTCTGTGCCTCAACGCGGTCGCGATCCTGATCGGCCTGCGGCCGCTCGATCACGTGCGCAAGTCGCTGGAGCAGATCCGCGCCGGCCAGGCGGAACGGCTCGGCGGTATCTTCCCTCGCGAGATCCAGCCGCTGGCAAGCGAGGTCAACGCGCTGATCGACAGCAATCGACGCATCATCGAGCGGGCGCGCATGCAGGTCGGCAATCTCGCCCATTCGCTCAAGACGCCGATCGCGGTGCTTCTGAACGAGGCGCGCGTGCTGCTTCCGCCGCACAGCGAACTGGTGCGTACGCAGGCGGAGGCGATGCAGGGCCAGGTCCAGTCCTACCTGAACCGCGCCCGCATCGCTGCCCAGCGCGAATCGGTTCTGGCGCGCACGGAGGCCGCCCCCGTTCTACAGCGCCTCGCACGCGTGATGCGCAGGCTGAACGCCGACATCGAGTTCCCGGTGACGATCGACCCGGAGGACCTGATGGTGGCGATGGAGCAGCAGGACATGGAGGAAGTCGTCGGCAACCTGCTCGAGAACGCCGCGCGCTATGCGCGAAGCACCGTTACGATCCGCGCCATTCTCGCCCCCGACGATCAGGCCGATGCGGATGCCCAGCGGCGGCGTTGGGTGGTCGTGGAGGTCGAGGACGACGGTCCGGGCCTTGAACCGGACCAGATCCAGGAGGCCCTGAAACGCGGACGACGGCTGGACGAAAGCAAGCCCGGGACAGGCCTTGGCCTGTCGATCGTTCGCGAGATCACTTCGGAGTATCAGGGAACGCTGACGCTGGCGCGCGGAAGCATGGGCGGCCTCCTGGCACGCCTCGTCCTGCCCGCGGTTGCAAAGGATGTTGCCTGATGTCGAAGACAGTGCAAGATAGGTGCGCCGGCGCTGCTGCGTCCGGTAGAGTGCGAGCCAGTGCGGATCGGGAAAAAAGGCTTGAAATGACGCAGACACACCGGGTGAGCAGGAAATCGCGTGTCGTTACCATTCCGGTGGTGGTTGCTTCGATCGGGCTTGCAGGTTGCACGACGACGTCTGGGCGGACGGTCGGCGCGGCGAGTGCGTCGGCCGGCGCCGCCGTTTCCTCGGCGTCCTATATTTCCGCCCTTGAAGGCGGCCTTGTCTCCAAGGCGAACGGCATCACGCTGTCGACCGCCGACCGCCAGCGGGCGCTGGAAGCCGAATACCGTGCGCTCGAGGCGGCACCCGGCGGGCAGCCGGTGGTATGGCAGGGGCGCGGCGTGCAGGGCTCGGTGGTCGCGGCGGCTCCCTATCAGGTCGGTTCTCAGAACTGCCGCCAATACAGTCATACAGTGATTGCCGATGGCCGAGAGACCGTCAGCCGCGGCGCTGCGTGCCGGACGGCCGCAGGCACCTGGACGCCTTTGAGCTAGGGACTTCGCGTCCGTAGGGACCGCTTGCGGCTAAACGCCTCAAATCTCCGTCAATTCGGCTTTTGCAATTGGAAAAGGCATGGTGTTCCATTAATTGGACCTCATGTTCTTCTGGATCCTTGTTGCCGTTCTCACCGCCGCGGTCGCGGCCGTCCTGCTCCTCCCGCTGCTGCGGGCAGGGGGGCGTTCGAATGTCGACGATGCGAACGACGCCGAGGTCTACCGCGACCAACTGGACGAGCTCACGCGCGATGAGGCTGCAGGCCTGATCGGCAAGGCGGAGGCCGAACTGGCGCGGGCCGAGATCGCCCGGCGCCTGATCGCGGCCACGGCACGCGATGGGGCCGGCAGGGACGGGCAACAACCTGAAACGACGCGGCGCCGCAATCTGTTGGCTCAGGCGCTGATCATCGTCGTCATGCCGGCCGTGGGGCTCTGTCTCTACTTGTCGGCCGGACACCCCGAGCTTCCCGCACAGCCGCTGGCCGCACGCCTCGCCAATCCCGGCAACGACGTCAACATCCTGATCGCCAAGGCGGAAGCTCATCTCGCCGAGAACCCGGACGACGGGGCCGGCTGGGATATTCTCGCGCCCATATACTACCGCAGCGGGCGGATCGAGGATTCGGCCAATGCCTATCGGGAGGGGATCCGCGTGCTTGGACCGTCCGCGGCAAGGCTCGACGGATACGCCGAGGCGCTGATCGCGCTTTCGGGCGGGATCGTCACGAGGGATGCGCGCGAGGTGCTGCAGCAGTCGCAGGCGCTGGATGCCGCCAATCCGCGCACGCGCTTCTACCTCGCGTTGGCGCTGGAACAGGAAGGCAGGCGCAACGAGGCGCTGGCGGCCTTCGAGGCGCTGGCAAAGGATTCGCCGGCCGACGCCCCCTGGCTGCCGCTCGTAAACCGCCACGTCGCCGGCCTTACCCGCGCAGAGCAGGCGAAGCCCCCTGGCAATCCCGATGCAGCGCAAGTGGCAGCCGCCGACGAGATGACGCCGGACGATCGCCGACAGATGATTGCCGGAATGGTCGAAAGCCTTGCGAGCCGGTTGAAGCAAGATCCCGACAATTTCGAGGGCTGGATGCGCATCATCCGTTCCTATGCTGTCCTGGATCAAAGGCAGGCGGCAGAGGACGCCCTACGCATGGCGCTCAAGAATTTTCCGCCGCAGAGCGAGAATGGCAGGCAACTGCTGGCGCTGGCGGACGAACTGGCGATCAGGGTCGAGGGTAGCGGGCAATGACACGCAAGCAGAAACGGTTGGCAGTCATCGGCGGGGGCGTGGGCTTCCTGCTTGCGGCGGTGTTGCTGGTCATGTTCGCCTTCAGCCAGTCGATCGCCTATTTTTATGTGCCGGGCGATCTTGCCACCGCCAACGTGCCGCCCGGAACGCGCATCCGGCTCGGCGGTCTCGTCGAGACGGGCACGGTGAAGCGCGGCGAAGGTTCAACCGTGACGTTTGCCGTGACCGACACGATCGGTACCGTGCCGGTGACCTATACCGGCATCCTGCCGGATCTCTTTCGCGAGGGGCAGGGTGTCGTCGCCGAGGGCAGCTTCGCGGCCGGCAGCGCCGTCTTCGTTGCCGACACCGTGCTCGCCAAGCATGATGAAACCTACATGCCGAAAGACGTGGCCGACCGCCTCAAGGCCCAAGGCGTGACGCTCAGCGGCAAGGAGACGATCCGGTGATCATCGAAATCGGGCATTATGCGCTGATCCTCGTGCTGGCGACGTCCATCGTCCAGTCGCTGCTGCCGCTTGCCGGCACGCTCAGGAAAGATCCCGCGCTGATGGCGGTGGCGCCTGCGGCGGCGACCGCCGGATTCCTGCTGACGCTCTTTTCCTTCTTTGTCCTGACTTTCGCCTACGTCACTTCGGACTTTTCGGTGCGGAACGTCTGGGAAAACTCTCATTCGCTGAAGCCCATGATCTACAAGGTCTCCGGCGTATGGGGGAACCACGAAGGTTCGATGATGCTGTGGCTGCTGATTCTCGCCTTCTTCAGCGCGCTGGTGGCGACTTTCGGCGGCAATCTTCCCGACCGGCTGAAGGCGAACGTGCTGGCCGTGCAGGGCTGGATCACAGCCGCCTTCGCGCTCTTCATCCTTTTGACCTCCAACCCGTTCCTGCGTCTCGATCCGGCACCGGGCGAAGGCAAGGACCTCAATCCGATCCTGCAGGACGTCGGCCTGGCGATCCATCCGCCGCTTTTGTATCTCGGCTATGTCGGTTTCTCCGTCTGCTTTTCCTTCGCGATCGCCGCGCTGATCGACGGGCGCATCGATGCGGCCTGGGCCCGCTGGGTGCGGCCGTGGGCGCTGATGGCCTGGAGCTTCCTGACGGCCGGCATCGCCATGGGATCCTACTGGGCCTATTACGAACTCGGCTGGGGCGGCTGGTGGTTCTGGGATCCGGTGGAAAACGCCTCCTTCATGCCATGGCTGGCCGGCACGGCACTCCTGCATTCGGCGCTTGTCATGGAAAAGCGCGAGGCGCTGAAGATCTGGACGGTGCTGCTCGCGATTCTGACCTTCTCGCTTTCCCTGCTCGGAACGTTCCTCGTACGCTCCGGGGTGCTGACATCGGTTCATGCCTTTGCCACCGACCCGACCCGTGGCGTGTTCATTCTTGCGATTCTGATCGTCTTCATCGGCGGTGCCCTCTCGCTGTTCGCCTTCCGCGCGCCGGCGCTGAAGGCCGGCGGGCTGTTCGCGCCGATTTCGCGCGAGGGCGCGCTGGTCTTCAACAACCTGATCCTGACGACGGCTGCCGCGACGGTGCTGACCGGCACGCTCTATCCGCTGGTGCTGGAATCGCTGACCGGGGAAAAGATCTCGGTCGGCGCGCCGTTCTTCAACCTGACGTTCGGGCTGCTGATGGTGCCGCTTCTGCTGGCCGTGCCGTTCGGGCCGCTTCTCGCATGGAAGCGCGGCGACGTTCTTGCCGCCGGGCAACGGCTCTTCGCCGCTGTCGGTGTGGGGCTGGTGCTGGCGGCGATCGTCCAGTGGATGCATGGCGGCGGGCCGGTGCTTTCCTATTTCGGCCTCGCGCTCGGTTTCTACATGCTGGCGGGCTCGCTGACAGACCTGGCGCTGCGGGCCGGTGTCGGCAAGGTCAGCGCGCGCATCGCGCGCAAGCGGCTGTTCGGCCTTCCGGGGTCGGCCTTCGGCACGGCGCTTGCCCATTTCGGCCTGGGCGTGACCGTGATCGGCATCGTCGCCGTCACCGCATTCGAGACCGAGCACGTCGTCGAGATGAAGCCGGGCGCCACGGTGACCGCCGGTGGATATACCTTGACGTTCGACGGCATGCGGCAGGGTCGCGGACCCAACTACACCGATGAAAGCGGGCACTTCACCATTTCCCGCGCCGGGGTCAAGGCAGGCGAGGTCTGGTCGGCGAAGCGCTTTTACACCGCGCGGCGGATGCCGACGACCGAGGCGGGCATCCGCACTTTCGGGCTCAGCCAGCTCTATGTGTCGCTGGGCGATCAGATGGACGATGGCGGCATCGTCGTTCGCGTCTGGTGGAAACCGATGATCCTGTGCATCTGGCTCGGCGCTCTCGTCATGATGGCCGGCGGCGCCGTGTCGCTGTTCGACCGCCGCCTGCGGATTGGTGCGCCACACGGTGCGCGCAAGACGAAGTCAGCCGCGCGCCTGGAGGCAGCGGAATGATTCGCAAGCTGCTCCTTGCCGCGGCGTTCCTGTTCAGTTCCATCCCGGCGCTCGCCGTCAATCCGGACGAAGTCTTGTCCGATCCGGTGCTCGAGGCGCGCGCGAGGGCGTTGTCGGCCCAGTTGCGCTGCATGGTTTGCCAGAACCAGTCGATTGACGATTCCAATGCCGAGCTTGCCCGCGACCTGAGGCTCCTCGTGCGCGAGCGGATCTCAGGTGGAGACAGCGACGAGGCCGTGATCGACTATGTCGTCTCTCGCTACGGCGAGTTCGTGCTGCTCAAGCCGCGGCTGAAGCCAGAGACGATTTTGCTGTGGGGCGCGCCGATCGTCCTTTTTCTGGGCGGGGCGGTCGCGATGGCCCTGTTCGTCCGTCGCCGTTCCGGACAGGCCGTCGGCGAGCCTTTGACGGCGGACGAGAAGGCGGCGCTTGAACGCATCGTGGGGACGGATCGGCCGGACAGAGGGGCTGGTTCGCAATAGTGTTGCCGCAATCGGCGCGTTGCGGCCAACATTACGAAAAATTCATGCCACGGACAGTGCACCGTAATGTGCGAGGACCTATCTCTTGGTCATCGATCTCCAGTCGAGCCAACAGAGAAAAGGTTCTGCGATGTCTAAACAAGTTTCCCTCCGTCCCTCTTTCAAGACGGTCCTGAAGACCTCGACCGTTGCCGGTCTCGCCGCGCTGATGCTCGCGACAGGCATTCCGGCGCAGGTCGCCCAGTCCTTCGCCGAACCCGTCAAGGTGACGGCACCCCAGGTGGCAAGCTTCGGGGACGTTGTCGATGCGGTATCGCCGGCGGTCGTTTCCGTTCGCGTGCAGTCGGACGTCAAGCCCGTCTCCGACGACAGCAACGGCTTTGGCTTCAACTTCGGCGGCCGCGGTTTCGATGAACTGCCGGACGACCATCCGCTGAAGCGCTTCTTCCGCGAATTCGGCGGCCCTGACGGTGGCCCGCGTGCGGATCGCGATCCCGGCCAGCGCCAGTTCGGCGACAAGGACGGCGGCAAGCGCAAGGGTCACCTGCGCCCGACCTCCCAGGGGTCCGGCTTCTTCATCTCCGAAGACGGCTACATCGTCACCAACAACCACGTCGTTGACGACGGCGCCGCCTTCACGATCATCATGAACGACGGCACCGAACTGGACGCCAAGCTGGTCGGCAAGGACAGCCGCACCGACCTCGCCGTGCTCAAGGTCGACAACAAGGAGAACCGCAAGTTCACCTACGTCACCTTTGCCGACGACAGCAAGGTGCGCGTCGGCGACTGGGTCGTCGCCGTCGGCAACCCGTTCGGTCTGGGTGGCACGGTCACCGCCGGCATCATCTCGGCCCGCGGCCGCGACATCGGCTCTGGCCCCTATGACGACTACCTGCAGATCGACGCTGCGGTGAACCGCGGCAACTCGGGCGGTCCGGCCTTCGATCTGAATGGTCAGGTCGTCGGCATCAACACGGCAATCTTCTCGCCCTCGGGTGGCAACGTCGGCATCGCGTTTGCGATCCCCGCGTCGGTCGCAAAGGACGTCGTGTCCGACCTGATGAAGGATGGCAAGGTCGATCGTGGTTGGCTTGGCGTCCAGATCCAGCCGGTGACGAAGGACATCGCCGAATCGCTCGGCCTGGCAGAGGCACAGGGTGCGCTCGTCGTCGAACCGCAGGCCGGTTCGCCGGGTGAGAAGGCCGGTATCAAGAAGGGCGACGTGATCACCGCTCTCGATGGCGATACCATCAAGGACCCGCGCGACCTCGCAAAGCGTGTGGCCGTGGTCAAGCCTGGAACGAATGTCGAGCTTTCGGTATGGCGCAATGGCAAGTCCGAGACCGTCAAGGTCGAGATCGCCAAGCTGGAGGCCGACAAGCAGGCGTCTTCCGAGCAGCAGTCCGCACCTGACCAGCAGCCTTCTGCCCAGGAAGAACTCGCCAGCCTCGGAATCTCCGTAACCCCGTCCGATGACGGCAGCGGTGTCACCGTTGCCGCGGTGGACCCGGACTCCGATGCGAGCGATCGCGGCCTGAAGGAAGGCGATCGCATCACGTCCGTCAACAACCAGGAAATCAAGTCGGCTGACGATATCACGAAGGTCATTGAACAGGCACGCAAGGACGGTCGTTCCAAGGCGTTGTTCCAGGTCGAGACCGACAACGGCAGCCGCTTCCTCGCCCTGCCGATCGACCAGGGCTGACCCGCACAGCTCGATCCTGGCGCCGCGAAATCGCAAGGTTTCGCGGCGCTTGCGTCGAGACACCGGACATTTCGCCATTCCGGAAGTCGCAGACAACCTGTTCAATCTCGCTATAACCCGTGTAAGGTTCATCCATGAAGATACTGATTGTAGAAGATGATCTGGATGCGGCCGCCTACCTGACCAAGGCGTTTCGCGAGGCGGGGATCGTTTCCGATCACGCCAGCGATGGAGATAGCGGGCTGTTTCTGGCAACCGAGAATTCGTACGACGCGCTCGTCGTCGACCGCATGCTGCCCCGGCGCGACGGCCTGTCGCTGATTTCCGAGTTGCGCGCGCGCGGCATCCACACGCCCGCCCTGATCCTTTCGGCATTGGGCCAGGTCGACGACCGGGTGACGGGTCTGCGCGCCGGCGGCGACGACTACCTGCCCAAACCCTATGCCTTCAGCGAGCTCCTGGCGCGTGTCGAGGTGCTCGGCCGGCGCAAGGGCACCCCTGAACAGGACATGACGTACCGGGTCGGCGACCTCGAACTCGACCGGCTGGCGCACGTGGTGCGCCGCGGCGGCCGGGAAATCCTGCTGCAGCCGCGTGAATTCCGCCTGCTCGAGTACCTGATGAAGAATGCCGGCCAGGTGGTGACGCGAACCATGCTGCTCGAAAACGTGTGGGACTATCACTTCGATCCGCAGACCAACGTCATCGACGTGCACGTCTCGCGCCTGCGCTCCAAGATCGAGAAGGACTTCGACCAGCCCCTGCTGCGCACGGTACGGGGCGCCGGCTACATGATCAAGGACGAGGTATCCGCCTGAATGCTGTCGGGAATGGCGACACTTTTCCGCACGACCGCGGTTCGCCTGTCCGGGCTCTACATCCTGCTGTTTGCCGCCTGTGCGGCATTCCTGGTCTTCTACGTCACCTCCATGTCGGAAAACCTGCTGCGGCAGCAGATGCGCGAGACCGTGATCAGCGAGGTCGCAGAGATCCAGGACGTCTTCAACCGGGCCGGTATGAACGGCCTTCTCAGAACGCTGGAGCGCCGCGCCCGCCAACCCGGCGCCAACCTCTACATCATCGCCAATCCCGCAGGCGAGATCCTTGCCGGCAACGTGCTGTCCCTCCAGCCCGGCGTTCTGGACAGGGATGGCTGGACCGAGACGCCCTTTCGCTACGAGCGATTCGGCGACGAAGGAAAGTCCGAGCGGCATGCCGCACGCGCTGAAGTCTTTTTGCTTTCCAACGGGCTGAAGATACTGGTCGGCCGTGACCTCGGCGAGCCGGAGCACTTCCGCGGCCTGGTGCGGCAGGCGCTGGTCGTCGCGCTCGGCATCATGGGCATTGGCGCGCTGGCGATCTGGTACCTGATCGGCCGTAACGCGTTGCGCCGTATGGACCGCATGTCGGACGCCAGCCAGCGTATCATGGACGGCGACCTCAGCCAGCGCCTGCCGGTCGGACGGTCGGGCGACGAGTTCGACCGGCTTTCGGAATCCCTGAATTCCATGCTGGGGCGTATCGAGAAGCTGAATGAAGGCCTGCGGCAGGTCTCCGACAACATCGCCCATGATCTCAAGACGCCGCTGACGCGACTTCGCAACAAGGCAGAAGCGGCGCTTGCCGGCAAGACCAAGCCAGAAGAGTATCGCGAGGCGCTTTCGGAGATGATTGCGGAATCCGACCAGTTGATCCGCACCTTCAACGCGCTTTTGATGATCTCGCGGGTCGAGGCGGGCTCGGCGGTCGCCGAAATGCTGCCTGTCGACCTATCGCAGATCGTCTCGGACTGCGTCGAGCTCTACGAGCCGGCAGCCGAGGAGGCCGGTTTGGCCGTGACCGCCGATGTCGCACCCGATATCCATATCACCGGCAATCGCGAACTGATCGGGCAGGCACTCGGCAATCTCCTGGACAATGCGATCAAGTATGCGGAAGGCGCCGCGGACGGCCGGATTTGCGTGCGTCTGGAACGCGAAGGCGAGTGGGCGGTCGTCTCGGTTTCCGACAACGGCCCCGGCATTCCCGCAGAAGAGCGCGCCAACGTGCTCAAGCGCTTCGTTCGCCTCGACAAGAGCCGGAGCAAGCCTGGGACGGGTCTGGGCCTTTCGCTGGTGGAGGCGGTGATGGAGGTGCATCACGGCAGCCTCGCGCTCGGCGAGACCGGCGAGGGCGTCGATGCCAAGGGACTGACGGCGACGATGCGTTTTCCGGCTGCAGTGCCGGCAAAGTCCTGACGCCTGCCGCCTGTTCGAACCCGCTGTCCGAACGGAATTTGCTGACCATTCAGCCGCTTTCTCTTCCGGGATCGGTTTTCGTCGCTGGCCTTGGCTGGTAGAGGAGGGAGAGGGGATCGAGGGCAGGGCGGTCTTGCGAAGGCCCGCCCAATCGGAGGAGAACCATGAGGCTGACAGACGAAACGCGCCTGAGCGATATCTGTGCGTGCAAGATTCGGCCGCTCAGCCAGACGGAGGTGAAGTCGGTCATCTCCGACCTGAAGGATATCGCGCGTGACCGTCAGGATGTTGCCGAGCTGATGGCATCGGAGTCGGTTCTGAAGGACTTCGTCGTCGCGGCATTTTCGCTTTCGCCGTTCTTGCGCGATACCGCACGCGTCTCACCGGAACTTCTGTCCATTGCCATTGCCAAGCCGCTCCAGCCGGAGCTTCGACAGGCCATTGCCGAGGCGCGCGGGGCATGGGACCCGGCGTTGAACGCCGACGTCTCCGAGGCGGCGGTCATGGCGCGGCTGAGAAGGGCCAAGCGGAAGGTCGCATTCCTCACCGCGATGGCCGACCTTGCCAAGCTGATCGACGGGCGGCAGACGACCGCACTTTTAAGCGATCTGGCCGAGGCTGCGGTGTGCGCGGCGATGGATCACCTGCTGCTGTCGGCGGAATCGTCCGGCAAGGTGAAGCTGAAGGACAGCACTCGTCCCTCGGCCGGATCGGGCGTGATCGTGCTCGGCATGGGCAAGCTCGGCGCCGGCGAACTCAACTATTCTTCCGATATCGACCTCGTGGTCTTCTTCGACCCTCAAGCGGAGATCGCACTCAATCCGGTCGAGGCAACGGAGACCTTTGCAAGGCTGGTTCGGCGGCTGATCCGAATCATGCAGGAGCGGACGGCCGACGGCTACGTGTTCCGCACCGATCTCCGTCTACGGCCAGATCCGGGCGCCACGCCGCTGGCGATATCGGTCGATTCGGCCATGCTGTATTACGAAAGCCGCGGCCAGAACTGGGAGCGCGCTGCCTTCATCAAGGCCAAGGCCATCGCCGGCGACGTGCCCGCCGGCGAGAGCTTCCTGCGCGAGCTGACGCCCTTCGTCTTCCGCAAGTATCTCGACTATGCCGCGATCGCCGACATCCATTCGATCAAGCGCCAGATCCATGTACACAAGGGACATGGGGAAATCGCGGTGAAGGGCCACAACGTCAAGCTCGGCCGCGGCGGCATTCGCGAGATCGAATTTTTCGTCCAGACCCAGCAACTGATCGCGGGCGGGCGCATGCCGGCGCTCAGGCTACGTTCGACGGAGGCGATGCTGCAGGAGCTGGCGCGCACGGGCTGGATCGATGCGGCGACCGCGACCGAACTGACCGAGGCATACTGGTTCCTGCGCGACGTCGAGCATCGTATCCAGATGGTCCGCGACGAACAGACCCATGTGCTTCCGGAGACCGAGGCCGACCTCAAGCGCATAGCTTTCATGATGGGCTTTGCCGATACGGCCGCATTCGCGGACGCGCTCGTCACGGTGCTGAAGACGGTGGAACGCCGCTATGGAGACCTGTTCGAGCAGGAGGCGAAGCTCTCCACCGAAGGCGGTAACCTGGTCTTCACCGGGCAGAGGGACGATCCCGATACGCTTGCCACCCTACGCAAGCTGGGATTCCAGCGGCCCGAGGCGATCTCGCAGACGATCCGCACCTGGCATTACGGGCGCTACCGCGCCACCCAGTCCGTTGAGGCGCGCGAGCGCCTGACGGAGTTGACGCCGGAGCTTCTAAGAGTGTTCGGCGAAAGCAAGCGCGCGGACGAGGCATTGCTGCGCTTCGATACCTTCCTTTCGGGTCTGCCGGCGGGGATCCAGCTGTTTTCGCTGCTTGGCAATAATCCGCGGCTGCTGTCGCTGATCGTCAATGTCATGTCCTCCGCGCCGAGACTGGCCGAGATCATCGCGGCGCGTCCGCACGTCTTCGACGGCATTCTGGATCCCCGGCTTCTGGCGGAACTGCCGACACGAACCTCCCTGGCCGAGCGGATTGCGGCGTTCCTGTCCGGCGCGCGCCACTATGAGGAGGTGCTCGACCGGCTGCGCATCATTGCCGCCGAACAGCGCTTCCTGATCGGCATCCGGCTGCTGACAGGCGCGATCGGCGGCGCGCAGGCGGGGCGCGCGTTCACACATGTCGCCGATCTGATCATCGAGGCGGCGCTTTGCGCCGTCCAGCGCGAGATCGAGGCCGCGCATGGTGTGTTCCCCTGCGGGCGCGTCGCAGTCCTCGGCATGGGCAAGCTCGGCAGCTTCGAACTGACCGACGGTTCCGACGTCGATCTCATCCTGCTCTATGACCACGAGGGGCATGCTGCGAGCGAATCGGATGGGCCAAAGCCCCTGGATGCGACGCGCTACTACGCGCGGATGACCCAGCGCCTGATCGCGGCGCTGTCGGCGCCGACAGCAGAGGGTGTGCTGTACGAGGTCGACATGCGGCTTCGCCCGTCGGGCAACAAGGGGCCGGTGGCGACGCGTATCGCATCCTTCGCCAAGTATCAGGAGGAGGAGGCGTGGACGTGGGAGCACATGGCGCTGACCCGCGCACGCGTGGTCTGTGGCGACGAAAGCCTGGCGGAAGAGGCACGCACCACGATCTGTAAACTGCTGGAGCGAAAACGCGACGTTTCGGCGATCGTGAAGGACGTGGCCGAAATGCGCGCCCTTATCGAGCAGGAGAAGGCCCCGAGGGACATCTGGGACCTGAAGCTCATCCCCGGCGGGCTGATCGACATCGAGTTCATCGCCCAGTTCCTGACACTCGTCGGGCCTGCGCGCGGGATCGGGCTTCCGGCAACCGCCATGCCGACAGGCGAGGCGCTGGCGATCGTTGCCCGCGGACAGATGGATCCGAACAGCCTCGACACCATCTTGCAGGCGCTGCGGACCTATACCGAGATTTCCCAGATCGTGCGCCTCTGCATCGACGGCGCCTTCGATCCGAAGGATGCGCCGGCCGGGCTTGTCGACCTCGTCTGCCGGGCTGGCGATTGCCCGGACCTCAAGACGCTGGAGGCCGAGCTGCGCCGGCTATCGAAAGCGGTGCGGCGCATTTTCCAGGCGACCGTCACCGCCTGAGATCGGCGTTTCGGGTGCTTGTCAGGCGGTTGCCTTGCAGGGCTGCGTTGCGCCCTGGCGTTCGGGGATCCGTACAGAGATGACGGTTCCCTTGCCTTCCTGTGAATGGATGCGCATGGCGCCGCCATGCAGTCGGGTCAATGACCGCGATATGGCCAGCCCGAGGCCGGAGCCGCCCTTGCTCTTCGCGTACTGGCTCTGCACCTGCTCGAACGGCTGGCCAATCTTGGCCAGCGCTTCCTTGGGGATGCCGATGCCGGTGTCGGCGATCGTCAGCGTCACGGCGCCCCCGAGCTTGCGCGCCCGCACACGTACCTCGCCGCCGTTGTCGGTGAATTTCATTGCGTTCGAGAGCAGGTTCAAAAGGATCTGTTTCATCGCGCGGCGGTCGGCCACGAGCGAAAGCCCGCTGGAAACCTGTTGCACGATGTGGATGTCCTTCTGCTTGGCCTGCACGGCGGTCAGGCGCAGCGTCTCGTCGACGAGCGGGGCGAGATCGATCTGCTCGCAGCTGATGCGCATGTGACCCGCCTCGATCTTCGACATGTCGAGAATGTCGGTGATGACATTGAGCAGGTGCTGGCCGCTGTCGTGAATGTCGCGGGCGTACTCGTCGTACTTCTCCGAACCGAGCGGCCCGAACATCTGGTTCTGCAGGATCTCGGAGAAGCCGAGGATGGCGTTGAGCGGCGTGCGCAGCTCGTGCGACATGTTGGCCAGGAACTCGGATTTGGCCCGGTTGGCCGCTTCGGCGCGATCCTTCTCCGCCTGGTAGTTCGCGTTGGCGATCGACAGTTCGGATTTCTGCTGTTCAAGCGTTGCGCGCGAGGCGGAAAGATCGCCGATTGTCGCCACCAGGCGCCGTTCGGATTCCCGCAGGCGCGCCTGATGCCGCTTGATCATAGAGATGTCGGTGCCGACGGAGACCAGGCCGCCGTCGCGCGTGCGCCGCTCGTTGACCTGCAGCCAGCGCTCGTCGGCAAGCTGCACTTCGGTCGTCTGCGAACCGGTGCCGGCACCGTTGTCCGCCATACGCCTTGCAATCACCGGACGGGCGGCGGCTGCGAGCACCACCAGCCGCTCCGTTCCCGGTACGAGCACCTCGTCCGGCAGCCCATAGGCCTGCTGGTAGTGTGCGTTGCACATGACGAGGCGGTCGTCCTTGTCCCACAGGACGAACGTTTCGGAGGTGCACTCGATCGCGACCGCCAGCCGCTGGTCGGCCTCCTGATAGCGCTGGGCCAACCGATGCTGTTCGGTGACGTCCATGGCGATCCCGATGATGTGGGTGCGGCCCGAACCCATGCGGATCAGCTGGGCGCGGGCGCGAAGCCATACGTAGTGGCCGTCGGCATGCCGCATGCGGAATACCTGGTCCACCTGGCGGGCCTCGCCCTTGGCGATGGCGCGGGCCACCTGGTAGATGCCGTCGTCATCCGGGTGCATGAGGCGCGCGGCGTCGCCGAAGGAGAGGTAGTCCTCCTTCGGGCTCATGCCGAGCATTTCGTACATCGAGCGCGACCAGAACAGCCGGCGGCTGGAGAGATCGAAGTCCCAGAGGCCGCAACGGCCGCGCGCAAGCGCCGTCTCGACGCGCAGATTGGATTCAACGAAGATCGCATCGGCATCGCGCGAGCGCTTGGCCTGCAGGAAGTAGGCATAGAGAATGAAGCCGAGGATGGCGGATATGCCGGCGAACAGCGTCACGTTCAGAGAAAGCTCGCTGCGCCACAGCGTTTCGATCGCCTCCAGCGGGCTGGCGACGAGCGCATAGCCGGCCCCATTCGGCGCATCGATGATCGCCACGTAGTGATCCGCCTGCCCGATGCTGGCGCGCATGACGCCGGAAGGCTCGCCGAAATAATGCGTCGCAGCTACGTCGGGCGCGATCCGCGCGACCGACATGCCGACGAAGCGCGCCCCCGACAGCGAGCCGCCGAAAACCCGCCCACTCTTCTGGACGAAAAGGACGAGTGCGCCCTCAGGCAGCCGGTCCTGGGGGAGGTACTTTGCAAGGGCACGTTCGGCCTCGCCGCGCACGCCCTCCGAAATCAGGCGGCCTTCGTCTGTTGAAACGAGAACGGAGACGGCGGCGGCCATCAGCGCGGTGCTGTCGCGGACGCCTGTGTCCATGCGCTGCTGCTCCAGCATCAGCCCGCTCAGCCTGGCGATTCCGACGACGAGAAGAAAGGCGATGATCAGGACCGGGATCGAACGCTTCAGCACGGGCTCCGCACGCGACATGCGAAGCGATTCCGGCCCGGCGAATATCCGTGCGCGCCCCGAAAGGTCCTTGTCCCAGGTTGCCACACCTGGAAATTTGAGACGAATCCGCCCCCCGGCTGCGCGTCCCCGCTGCGCGTCCGCCATGTCCAATACCCTGTTTCCTCTGGTGATTCGGAAATGCCGCATCCGAATCTAAGCTAATGAATCATTCGCGATTCACCTTGTCCAGAGGAAACGGTAAAACTTTGTTAACCATATCTTGCGGGTACAAAATCGTACTTCCGCTGGAAGACGGCGCATAGCGCGCCGCGGACGTAAAGGTCGGGCAGGGGTGAACCAAGATGGTGCAGGGACGAAGCGCTGCCGGGGAAGGTGCGGCGAGGCCGCCGCCATTTCCGAACGGCGCAGCGAAGGGCCGGAGCCCTACGCTTTCAGCATGCGTTCCACGATGTCCGAAACGTCCGAAGAGAGCTTCTCTCCGGCAGCGATCGTACGCAACGCATTGCGCGCATGGTCGGAGCGCACGTCCTCGAGCGCCCGCCAGGAGCGCATCGACGTGAGGATGCGGGCGGCAAGCTGCGGATTCTTCGGATCGATCTCGAGGATCTGCTCGGCGAGGAAGCGGTAGCCTGCGCCGTCGGCGCGGTTGAAGCCGGTCGGGTTGGCGAAGGCGAAGGTGCCGACGAGCGCGCGGACGCGGTTCGGGTTCGACCTGTTGAAGAGCGGGCTCTCCATGAGCGCCCTGACCCGATCCAGCGCGCCGTAGCCCGGAATGGTCGACTGGATGGAGAACCATTTGTCGATGACAAGTGCATTGTCGGCGAAGCGCGCCCGGAACGCTTCCAGCGCCGCAGCCGTCTGCGGCGCATCCGGGAAGCGATGGGCGAGAACGGTGAGGGCCGCGCTCAGGTCGGTCATGTTATCGGCGGTCTCGAAGGCCTTTGCCGCGAGATCGGGCAGGCCCTCGGCAATGGCGAGATAGCCGAGAGCGGCATTGCGAAGCGCGCGCTTTCCAGCACTTGCCGCATCCGGCGTGAAGCCGCCCCTGGTGTGGTTGCGGTCGAAGAGCGCGGCGAACAGCTCCGCTCCCTTGTGCGCGACGACCGTCAGGACAGCCTCACGGCCGGCGCGGATCGCATCCGGGTCGTTGTTGCCGCCATGTTCCCGGGCGACGTCGGCTTCGCTCGGCAGCGCCAGAATCTGCGCGCGGAAGGCGGGCTCCAGCGTTTCGTCTCCGGCAACGGCAATGAGCGTATCGGCCAGCAGCGGGTCGACGGCGATTTCGCCGGCGTTGCGGGCGCTGCGGGCGGCTTCGACGAGGTTCGGCAGCGCGATGTCGCTCAGAGCCTGCCAGCGGGCGAAGAAGTCGCTGTCGTGCCGGGCGACGTGGGCTAGGTCAGTGGGGCCCTGTTCGAAGTGCAGGTTGATCGGCGCGGAGAAACCACGGTTGAGCGTGACGACCGGCCGTGTCGGGATGCCGAAGAATGTGACCGTCTGCTGGCGCTGCGTCAGGTGCAGCACGTCGCCGGTGACCTCAGCGCCCTCTATGGCCCGAGGCTCTGCCTCCGTGCCGTCGGCGAGCAGCAGGCCGAAACGCAGCGGAATGTGCATGGGCTCCTTGGCCGACTGACCGGGCGTGGGCGGAACCATCTGCTCGAAGGACAGGGTGAAAACGCCCTTTGCCTGGTCGAAGGCGCTCGAGACGGTGACCAGCGGCGTGCCGGCCTGATGATACCACAGGGAGAACTGCGACAGATCGCGGCCGCTCGCATCCTCGAAGCACTTGACGAAATCCTCGATCGTCGCGGCATCGCCGTCATGACGCTCGAAATAGAGATCCATGCCCTTCTTGAAGAGTTCGGCACCGAGAATGGTCGCGATCATGCGCGTCACCTCGGAGCCCTTCTCATAGACGGTCGTCGTATAGAAATTGTTGATTTCCCGATACTTCGTCGGGCGCACCGGATGGGCGAGGGGGCCGGCGTCCTCGGGGAACTGCTCGGATTTCAGATGCCGGACCTCGGCGATGCGCTTGACGGCGCGCGAGCGCTGGTCTGCGGAGAACTCGTGGTCGCGATAGACCGTCAGCCCTTCCTTCAGGCACAGCTGGAACCAGTCGCGGCAGGTGATGCGGTTGCCGGTCCAGTTGTGGAAGTATTCGTGGGCGATGATCGCCTCGATGTTGGCATAGTCCGCATCGGTCGCCGTATCGGGGTCGGCCAGCACGTACTTGTCGTTGAAGACGTTGAGACCCTTGTTCTCCATCGCCCCCATGTTGAAGTCGGAGACGGCGACGATCATGAAGATGTCGAGATCGTACTCGCGACCGAAGACATCCTCGTCCCACTTCATCGAGCGTTTCAAGGCATCCATGGCATAGGTCGCACGCGGTTCCTTGCCGTGCTCGACATAGATCTTGAGTGCGACTTCGCGACCCGACATGGTGGTGAAGCTATCCTCGACGACGCCGAGGTCGCCGGCCACCAGTGCAAAGAGATAGCTGGGCTTCGGGTGCGGATCGAACCAGGCGGCGAAGTGCTTGCCCTCGCCATAGCCGGCCCCGCCCAGGAAATTGCCGTTCGACAGGAGCAGCGGGCAGCTTTCCTTGTCGGCGATGATGTTGACGGTGTAGACGCAGAGCACGTCGGGCCGGTCGTAGAAATAGGTGATCCGGCGGAAACCCTCGGCCTCGCACTGGGTGCAGTAGATGCCGTTGGTCCGATAGAGACCCATCAGTTGCGTGTTCGCTTCGGGATTGATGACCGTGTCGACCGTGATCTCGAACGATCCCGTCTCAGGCAGGTCGCGGATCGTGAGGACGTCGTCTTCTTCGGTAAACCTTTCGGCTTCCATCGGCATGCCGTCGTAGAGCAGGCCGGTCATGTTCAGTTCGTCGCCATCCAGGACCAGCGGGGCGTCCGTTGTTGCGCCTTCGCGTCGGTGGAACAGCATGCGCGATGTGCACTTCGTTTCCGTCGGATCAAGTTCGAAGGTGAGGTCGACACGTTCGAGTACGAAGTCAGTCGGACGGTAGTCTGCCAGATTGATGATCCGGCCGCTCTCAGTGCGCATGGTATGTCCTGCTCGTGTCCTTCAGCTTGTCCTGATTTAGAGCATCAAGACGAAGGGCGAAAGGACGGATTGGTCTTCGGCTGAATTCCTTCTATGCACTCCGGCTTAACATCTCATTGCCTTATTGCCCCCTCCAACGATTTCTTTGCGGCGATGCGGCTGCAGGTTGAGCGGCGCTCATCAAAACCTTTTCGCCGGCATCACCAAAATTCATCCCCGCTCCTTGTCAAACCCCGTTATTGTCCAGCCTGATTTGCACCTCCGAATGACGCGTCGCGTCTCCGGCTCCACTCCGGGCCGTGAATGAAAGACTTTGCTCCGATGGAGTTCGACCAACAGCAGCCAATGAAGGCGATCTTCCTCAAGGTCTCCTCCGTTGTAATCTTCGTCTGCATGTCCACGCTGATCAAGGCGGCGGGCAAGGATATTCCGACCGGCCAGATCACCTTCTACCGTTCCGCCTTCGCCATGCTGCCGATCATGGCCTATCTCGCCTTTCGCGGCGAACTGATCCATTCCTTCCGCACCAACGACGCGACGGGGCATCTGGCCCGCGGCTTTGTCGGCATCCTGGCCATGAGCTTCGGCTTTTATGGGCTGATCCATCTGCCGCTGCCGGAAGCGATTGCCATCGGCTACGCGATGCCGCTGATCGCGGTCTTGATCGCCGCCCTTTTCCTGAAGGAGACGGTCGGTCTTTACCGCTGGTCGGCCGTTCTCATCGGGCTGGTCGGCGTCACCATCATCACCTGGCCACGGCTGACCCTCCTCGATGCGGGCGGCATCGGCACGGCGGAGGCCCTTGGCGCTGCAGCCGTTCTTGTTTCGGCAACCCTTGGCGCCATCGCGATGGTGCTGGTGCGCAAGCTGATCCAGACCGAAAAGACGCCGACGATCGTTCTCTACTTCTCCCTCTCGGCGTCGGTCTTTTCGCTGGCCACCCTGCCGCTCGGCTGGGCAGATCTAGACAGCAGGGCGCTGATGCTTCTGGCGCTTGCTGGTTTTTGCGGCGGGGTGGCGCAGATCTTGTTGACGGCGAGCTATCGTTACGCAGACGTCTCGACCATCGCGCCGTTCGAATACACCTCGATCGTGCTCGGCCTCGGATTCGGCTACCTGCTGTTTGGCGACGTGCCGACGCTTACTATGCTCATCGGCACGTTGATCGTCATTTGCGCCGGCATCTTCATCATTATCCGCGAACACAGGCTCGGCCTGCGCCGGAGAGCCGCCCGCAGGCACATGACCCCGCACGGATGACCCCTGCGGGATATCCGCAAACGCAGGCTCGTGTCAGGGCTTCGTCCACTGCGGCGTGGTGGTGTCGGCGATCAGCGGTTCGTCGGAGCTTTCTCCCTGCAGTGCTGCGGCAGACGCTTCCGCGCCAAGTGGCTGCACCGGCATTGCCTGGTAGTCGGTCTTCGCTACCATGCCGCTTGCCGCGTCGCGGCGGGCGATGCGCCAGGCGGCATATCCGCCGTAGATGGCGAAGTAGAGCGTGAAGACGGCAAACAGCGCCGTCGGGCCGAAACGGTCCATCACCGGGCCCGCCACCAGCGGGCCGGAGATCGTGCCCATGCCGTAGACGATCATCATGCCCGAAGACACTTCGACATATTCGTCCGGCTGGGCGAGGTCGTTTGCATGGGCGACGTTGAGCGCGTAGATCGGAAACAGCACGCTGCCGACCATGGCCGCAACAACATAGAGCAGCGTCGGCGGGCCGCCCTGCACGGCAATCATGGCCAGGCTGGCGGCGACGCCGACGAGGCCGCAGGCGACCATCACGAGGCGCCTATCCATGCGGTCCGAGGCGCGACCGATCGGGATCTGGGCGAGCGTGCTGCCGACGAGAAGGGCGGCGAGCAGGGTGGCGCCTTGCGCTGTCGAAAGCCCGATCCGCTGGGTGAAGACGCCGCCGAGGTTCAGCCATGCGCCTGACAGCGCCCCGGCCAGAAAGGCGCCGACGACGGCGACCGGCGAGCGGCGGTAAAGCTTGAGCACGTTGAAGCGCGCCTGCGTTGGCGGGGCGGGCAGCGGCGAGGAGGTCAGTGCGGTCGGCAGCAGCGATACCGAGAAGATGATGGCGCAGAGGATGAACAGCGACGTATTGGTCGGATCTCCAAGCGGCACCAGGTACTGGCCGGCCACGCTGCCCACCATCGTGATCATGACGTAGAGGGAAAACACGCTGGCGCGGTTCTCGTTCGTCACCCGCTCGTTCAGCCAGCTCTCGATGATCAGGTAGCTGCCGGCGATGGCAAAGCCCGATATCGTCCTGAAGACGATCCAGGCGCGCCAGTCGACCATGAGCGAGCAGAGCAGGATGGCAATGGAAAGCAGCGTGATCAGCGCCACGAAGACGCGCACATGCCCGACGGCGAGAATGAATTTCGGCGTGACGATGCAAGAGGATGTGAAGCCGAGCGTATAGCCGGTCGCAATCCAGGTGATCGTCTGTGTCGACCAGCCTTCGGCAACGGCGCGCACGGGAACGACGTAGCTCTGCAGGCCGAACGCCACCATCATCAGCAGCGTCGAGATCAGCAGGCTCAGGAACGGGACGAGGCTCGCGAGCATCAGGGGATCCGGAAAGGAGACATGCGCCATCTTTATTGGTGGCGCGGACAAGAGGAGTGTGCCTCTAAAGAACTCCCTACGCGCTGTCCAGCGCGACAACGCCTGCCGCAAAGAACTGCTGCGACAGTGCCTCTAGGTCGCGAAGCTGCAGCGGCCGACGAGAGGCCACTGCCTGCTCAATTCGGCATGAAAGCCTTCAGCTGATCCTGGCGCTGGGTGGCGTTGCGCGGAAGCGTCGCAAGCACGTTGTACTCGCGGGCGGCGTTGACCGCGGCGCGGATGTCGTGCAGGTCGGTGATCAGCTTGCGTATACGTCCCATTCTCTTCTCCTTGAACCTGTCTCGACCATGCGTGAACCGCATTTGGCGGGCTGCAAAACGGCAAAGGGAGCGCTGAGGGCGCTCCGCGGCATCTTCCGTGAATGTGAATGCGCCGGCAGGAGCCGAAGAGTGATCCGGCACGCAATGGTCTGCATGCCGGAGCAGCATCAACGCTGTATGAATTCGGCGTAAATATTGGCCGGGCGGTTGATACGAGCGTAGCCAGCGGCGGTCATCTGCTCGTTGGCCGGGGCGCGCGTGCCGCCGAAACCACTAGCCCGACGGAAGCCGGCGTAGCGCAGCGTCTCGAAGCTGGAATGGATGGGGCGAAGGCGGGCGGTCATGATATCTTTCCTTAATCTGTCCTCCCGCTTGCTAATATTGCAACGCAGCATTTGATTTGCAATGCGACATTCCGCCCGCCTGATATGCGTATTTCACATGGCTTTGGTAATATTTTGTTCATAATAGCGGCAGATTGCGCTCAGCCGCGCACGCGTCGCCGTGTGTAGAAGTAGTTAAAGCCTTAAAATATAAGGGCTTAACCTCTCGCCGTCGGCGGATTGTCAGCGGTGATCCGTGCGCGAAACGCCAGCAAGTCCTGCCAGGCAAGCCGCTTGTTGACCGGCGCTGCTGCGAGATCCTGGGGATGAAGTGTTGCAAGTGCCGCTATTTTCCGGCCCGCGATCTCGATTTCCCGCCATTCTCCACGCAACTGATGGATCGTCTGGCCGCCCCCGAAGAAGAATCGCGCCGCGAAATTGCCGAGCAGCAGCAGGTGATTCGGCTCCGCCAGCGCTATCTGCCTCTCGATGAAGGGACGGCAGATGTCGCTTTCCGCGCCCGATGGCACCCGGTTTCCGGGCGGACGCCAGGGGATGACGTTCGAAAGCAGGACGTCGGCACGGCTGAGACCGATACCCGCCAGCATGCGATCCAGCATCGCGCCCTGCCGTCCGGAGAAGGGAAGGCCTTCTCGGTCGTCGTCGGCATTCGGCATGGGGCCGATCACCATGACGGAAGGGCTCGCATTGCCTTCGGCGAAGACCAGGCCCCGCGCACTGTTCTTGAGATTGCAGCCGGCAAAACCCTCCATGGCCGTCCGCAACTCCGCAAGGGTGCGCGCGCTCGACGCCACGAAAGCGGCATCGGCGACGGCTTGTCCGTCCGGAATGGCGACGGAAGGAGCAGGGGCCGCCTCGCGCTGGGGCGCGCGCGCCGTCGTGCGCGCGGGCGCGCTTCCGGTTCGTGCCTGCGTGTCCTCCGCCTGCCGGGGCGAAGGGGCGCTTGCCACCCCCTGCCTTGCCGCATGCGCGGCCCGCATCGCCTCGAACTCGGCAAACCGGTCCATCGGCTGTTCTTCCAGCAGCCATTCGACGCCGGCGTCGGCGTGGAACGCGAGCAGGGCGGCCAGTTCGGCGGCGTCGAGGTCGGATGCGGAGATCATGGCGCTAGCCATACAGGAACCCCCGCATGGGCGGCAAGGGTGCGGCGGCCGCGCGCCGCTTATCCCGTGTCAAAGCTTTTGCCGTCAGACGGAGCGCGCAGCACCGCCGTCGCAGCGGATGATGCTGCCGGTCACGTAGCTGGCCGGCTGGCTGCACAGGAAAGCCGCGGTGGCGGCGAATTCCTCGACCGTGCCGTAGCGTCCGGCGGGAATGGCCGCCTCGGATGCAGCCGCGATCTCTTCCAGCGTCCGCCCGCTTCGCTGCGCTGCGGCTGCATCCAGGCTTTTCAGCCGGTCCGTCAGAATGCTGCCCGGAAGCAAGAGGTTGGCGGTTATGCCCTGAGCCGCGACCTCGTTTGCCAGCGTCTTCGACCAGCCGGCAAGCGCCGGCCGCAGCGTGTTCGACAGCGCCAGCCCGGGGATCGGTTCGATGACGCCGGAAGACGCGACAGTCAATATCCGCCCCCAGCCCTGGCTCTTCATCTGCGGAAGCAGCCGGTTGGTCAACGTGATCAGCCGCAGCACCATCGCGTTGAAGTAGGTTTGAAGCGTCTCCGGCGTCATGTCCTCGGTCGAACCCGGCGTCGGGCCGCCGGAATTGTTCACCAGGATGTCGATCCCGCCCAGCTTCTCGGAAACGCCTGCCACCAGCTTCTCGACCACGTCTGGCTCGAACAGGTCCGCGGTGACGAAATCGGCCCGTCCCAAACCCTCCGCGTTGATTGCGGCGCAGTTTGCCGAAAGCTCTTCGGCATTACGGCCGCAGAGCAAAACGTCGGCGCCCTCCCGGGCAAGTGCGACGGCAATGGCGCGGCCGAGGCCGCGCGACGAGGCCAGCACCAACGCTCTCTTCTTCGAAATCCCGAGGTCCATGAACTTCTCCCTTTGATCGCTCGGCCGGCAAACTAATCGAGATTGGCGTCTGCGCAAGCGGCTGGAATCGAGCCGCCGCTCAGAGCGTTTTGGCGGACCAGTCGGCGATGTCGTCGCGCGCGCCGATCAAAGCCAGCCCGTGCGCGATCGACAAAAGCTCGCCGCCGCTTTCGATTCGGTCGCGGTCGAACCGCTGCTCGAACAGGCGGCGTACCGCCGGCACAAACGATGTTCCCCCTGTCAGGAACACCTTGTCGATGTCGCCAGGCGCCGTGCCCGTCTTCGTCAGAACGTCGTCCAGTGCCTCCTCGATACGCTCGAGTTCCGGTGCGATCCAGCCTTCGAAGTCGCTGCGTCTGACAACGCGCCTTGCCTTGTCGCCAAGCGGCGGAAAGGCGAATTCGGTCTCCTCGGCACTCGATAGCCGCATCTTGGTTGCCGAGACGGCCTGGTACAGCGGGTATCCTTCGTCCATCTCGATGAGATCGATGAAGGCCTCCAGCTTCTCCGGTTCGAGGCTGGAGCGGACGAGCTTCTTCAGTTCCGCGAAATCGCGCAGCGTTTTGAAGATCGAGAGCTGGTTCCAGCGGCCGAAGTTCGCATAATAGCTCGTCGGCACTTCGAGAAGCTTGTCGAAGCTCTTGAACATCGAGCCCTTGCCGATGACGGGCGAGACAATGTTGTCGATGATTCGGAAATCGAAATTGTCGCCCGCAATGCCGACGCCGGAGTGGCCGAGCGGTGTCGCGATCAGACGGCCGGCATGACTCTCGAAGCGGACAAGCGAATAGTCCGTCGTGCCGCCGCCGAAATCGCTGACGAGAACGGTGGCGTCGCGGTCGAGGTGGCGCGCGAAATAGAAAGCGGCTGCGACGGGCTCGTAGACGTGATGGACTTCGGGGAAGCCGAAGCGGGCGAGGGCTGCGTTGTAGCGCTCCGTCGCGAGCCCTTCGTCCGGATTGCTGCCGGCGAACCGGACCGGCCGCCCGACAACGACGCGTCCCGCGCCGCCTTCGAATTCCGTTCCCGCATAGTCCCGCAGGCGCGACAGGAAGGCGTGCATCAGGTCTTCGAACTCGTAGCGCTTGGCAAAAACCAGTGTTCCCTGGAACAGTGGCGAGGCGGCAAACGTTTTGATCGACTGGAGAAAGCGGCATTCGCCCGGATTGTCGATGAACTGTGCTATCGCGGCCGGCCCGGCTTCGCTGGACAGGCCGTGCATGCCCTTCTTCATGAAGGACAACGCGGTCCGAAGCGTGTCGGTCTCGCCCACCGGCGTCTGCATGAGCACGGACTGCGTCGTTGTGCCGCAGGTTGTGGCGAGCACGGAATTCGTGGTGCCGAAATCGAGGCCGTAGGCGAACGTCATGGCGGGTCCGGTTTGGTGAATGGCGGGAAGGGCGCGCGTCCTCCCACGTTCGTCGGGCAAATGCAAGGCGGATTGCCCGACCGGCGCGCGCATTCGTATCGGCCAATCTTGGCTGTCGGGATGACGTGTCCCGGCCAAAGACGCCATTTCGGCGTTGCGCATGACCTCATGCGCAAATGCGGTCATTCTCTGTCGCCCCTTGGCTCGACAGACGCTTGTACATTTGTCATGAGGACACCAAAACGAAATAGTCGTCAAAGGGGACGGCAGCGGAGGCGAGAAGATATGAGCGAGGCGATGGACCTTCCCGAACGCGAGAGCATGGAATTCGACGTGGTGATCGTCGGCGCGGGTCCTGCGGGTCTGGCTGCGGCGATCCGGCTGAAGCAGGTCGATCCGGATCTTTCGGTGGTCGTACTGGAGAAGGGCTCCGAGGTCGGCGCGCACATCCTGTCGGGTGCCGTCGTCGATCCGATCGGCATCGACCGGCTGCTGCCGGACTGGCGCGACGATCCCGACCATCCCTTCAAGACCGAGGTGACGGACGACCACTTCCTCCTGCTTGGTCCGGCCGGCTCCATTCGTCTGCCGAACTTCGCCATGCCACCCTTGATGAACAATCATGGCAACTACATCGTCTCGCTCGGCAATGTCTGTCGCTGGCTGGCGACAAAGGCGGAGGAACTCGGCGTCGAGATCTATCCGGGCTTTGCCGCTTCGGAGGTGCTCTACAACGACGAGGGCGCCGTCATCGGGGTTGCCACCGGCGACATGGGCATCGGCCGCGACGGCGAGCCGGGGCCGAACTATACCCGCGGCATGGCGCTGCTCGGCAAGTACACGCTGATCGGCGAGGGCGTGCGCGGCTCGCTCGCCAAGCAGTTGATCTCCAAGTTCAAGCTGGATCAAGGCCGCGAGCCGCAGAAGTTCGGCATCGGCCTGAAGGAGCTCTGGGAGGTCAAGGCGGAAAACCACAAGCCGGGCCTGGTCCAGCATTCCTTCGGCTGGCCGCTCGGCATGAAGACCGGCGGCGGCTCGTTCCTCTATCACCTGGAAGACAATCTGGTCGCCGTCGGCTTCGTCGTGCACCTGAACTACAAGAACCCCTGGCTCTATCCGTTCGAGGAATTCCAGCGCTTCAAGACGCACCCGGCCATTCGTGGCACGTTCGAGGGCGGCAAGCGCCTCTCCTATGGCGCCCGCGCCATCACCGAGGGCGGCTACCAGTCGGTGCCGAAACTCTCATTCCCCGGCGGCGCGCTGATCGGCTGCTCGGCCGGCTTCGTCAACGTGCCGCGCATCAAGGGCAGCCACAATGCGGTGCTGTCGGGCATCCTCGCAGCCGAAAAGCTGGCCGACGCGCTTGCCGCCGGCCGCGCCCATGACGAGCCCGTCGAGATCGAACGCGGCTGGCGCGACAGCGCTATTGGCCAGGACCTGAAGAAGGTGCGCAATGTCAAGCCGCTGTGGTCGAAGTTCGGCACGGCCATCGGCGTGGCGCTCGGCGGCCTCGACATGTGGACGAACACGCTGCTCGGCTTCTCCTTCTTCGGTACGCTGAAGCACGGTAAGACCGACGCCGCCTCGCTGGAGCCGGCCGAAAAGCACAGCAAGATCGACTATCCCAAGCCTGACGGCGTGCTGACCTTCGACCGTCTCTCCTCGGTGTTTTTGTCGAACACCAACCACGAGGAAGACCAGCCGATCCACCTGCAGGTGAAAAACCCGGAACTGCAGAAGACCTCGGAACTCGACGTCTTCGCCGGCCCGTCCACCCGCTACTGTCCCGCCGGCGTCTACGAATGGGTGCAGAAGGACGGCAAGGACGTGTTCGTCATCAACGCCCAGAACTGCGTCCACTGCAAGACCTGCGACATCAAGGATCCCAACCAGAACATTAACTGGGTGCCCCCGCAAGGCGGCGAAGGGCCGGTCTATCCGAACATGTAGTGTTCGGGGAGGCGGGGCCGGGCGTTTCGGCCCCGATCAGGTCGCCGGTGCTATTCCGCGCAGCCGACGCAAGCGCGCGTGCGTTTTTTCAAGGCGCTTGTCGCGGGCCCACAGAGCAGTATTCGGGCTGAGCTTGGCCGATGCCAGCATCATCGGCATGGCCGATGCCGCTTACCCTCAAACCATGTTGCTTGTCAGATGGCGAACTTCGCTCGCCACGGCGACTGGTGCCAGCAGCGAGCAGTGTTCACAATGTTACGGCCTGCTTGGGTTGACGCATTTGTGACCAACTTCGACTACGCCTCCTTATCAATTCATTAACCATAATCTCAATAAACCTTGGTCATCATATTGACTCACCAAGGACACATTTATGTCGATTTCCCGTCGAGGTCTGCTTCTGGGCATGTCGGCCCTTTTGGCCGGCTGCGCTACCAATGCTCCCAACCATGCCGCCAACTACGCCGCCGTGCCGGACGAGAAATTCCCGCTGAAGGCCATGCCGCTGGACAAGATCAAGCCGGAACTGCGCCGCCAGGAAGTCGGCTATGAGGGGCCGCACAAGGCCGGCACGATCGTCGTCGATACGCCGGCGCGCCGACTCTACTACGTGATGGATGAGGGAAGGGCGATGCGCTACGGGGTCGGCGTCGGTCGCGAGGGGCTGGCGTTCGCCGGCAGCGCCTATGTCGGCCGCAAGGCCGAGTGGCCGCGCTGGACGCCGACGGAGAACATGATGCGTCGGGAGGAGCGCTACCGCAAGCTCGCCGGCGGCATGGAGGGTGGTCCGTGGAACCCGCTCGGCGCCCGCGCCATGTATCTCTACCGCGGCGGCAACGACACCCACTTCCGCATCCACGGCACCAACCAGCCGGAATCGATCGGCCTTGCCATGTCGAGCGGCTGCGTGCGGATGCTCAATCACGACGTCATTGACCTTTACGAGCGCGTCAAGGTTGGCGACAGGGTCGTCGTTATCCAGGCCTGAGCCCGCGTTCCGGGACAAAAAAGCCAAGTTCTATCATCTGATTAGCCACCCTGCGCGCATAGCGTGGGGTGGCTGCGCGATACAGCCTCGCGCTCTCGTCGAATTGCTCGCGATGGCGCAACGTGGCCAGTGTCGGGCGCATATTGAGCGACATTAAGCCTCACTCCTGCAAAACTCACAGATGCGGAAATGGTGTGCCGGCGGGTTTCTTGCCGGCCGGCCGGCCGTATACTGAATCGCGATGCCGGTTGCGGCGGTGCAGTCGGACATTGGGGCGTTATCACCGCCTGGATAACAGAGGGAACCGACAATGAAGAAACTGCTTGCATCCACGTGTCTCGCCTTCGGCCTGTTCGGCCTGGCGAGTGCGGCATCCGCCGAATGCGGCGACGTCACGATCGCCAGCATGAACTGGCAGAGCGCCGAAGTTCTGGCGAGCCTGGACAAGATCATTCTCGGCGAAGGCTACGGCTGCAATGCCGAGATCATCGTTGGCGACACCGTTCCCACCATCACCTCCATGATCGAAAAGGGCCAGCCCGACCTCGCTCCGGAAGGCTGGGTCGACCTCCTGCCGGACGTCGTCAACCGCGGCATCGAGGAAGGCAAGCTGGTTGGCGCGGCACTCGCGCTCTCCGATGGCGCCGTGCAGGGTTGGTGGATCCCGAAGTACGTTGCCGACGCGAACCCCGAACTCAAGACGATCGATGACGTTCTAAAGCATCCCGAACTGTTCCCCGATCCGGAGGACAGTTCCAAGGGCGCCGTTCACAACGGCCCGCAGGGCTGGGGCGGTACGGTCGTCACCGCGCAGCTCTTCAAGGCCTACGGCGGCGAGGCGGCTGGATTCAGCCTGATCGACACCGGCTCCGCTGCCGGCCTCGACGGCTCGATCGCCAAGGCCTACGAGCGCAAGGAAGGCTGGGTCGGCTATTACTGGGCCCCGACCGCGCTGCTCGGCAAGTACGAGATGGTGAAGCTGGAACACGGCGTGCCGGTTGACATGGCCGAGTGGAAGCGCTGCAACACCGTTGCTGACTGCGCCGACCCGAAGAAGAACGACTGGCCGAAGGACAAGGTGCAGACCCTCGTCACCAAGAGCTTCTCCGAGCGTGCCGGTTCCGACGTGATGGACTATCTCAACAAGCGGTCCTGGACCAACGACACCGTCAACAAGCTGATGGCCTGGATGACGGACAACCAGGCGAGCGGCGAGGACGGCGCCAAGCACTTCCTCCAGGAGAACGAAGCCCTGTGGACCCCTTGGGTCTCCCCGGAGGCCGCCGAAAAGATCAAGGCCTCGCTTTGATATTCCGCGCTTGAACCTTGCGGCGCACCTCTTGCGGGTGCGCCGTTTGCCGGTTTTCCGGCGGTTGCCCGCGAAACGGCCGGCATCGAAGACGTACAAGAAAGGGGATCGGCATGGAATGGCTCACCAAATTTCCGCATATGAACGACAACTCGCTGCGCGATCTGAAAAAGGCGATCGATGAAGGATTTCGCGCCTTTACCCGCGCCTATGGCGATGCGATCGAATCCTTTTTCGAGCCGTTGCAGTTCTTCCTCATCCAGTCCGAACGACTGTTGACACGCACGCCCTGGCCGATCGTCATTCTCGCAATCGCCCTGATCGCCTGGTTCGCCAGCCGCAACTGGAAGATCGTTGCCGGCTGCATCGGCACGCTTCTCGTGATCGGCTATTTCGACATGTGGGACGATACGATGAAGACGATCTCGATGATCTTCGTCTGCACGGTCCTGTCGATCGCGATCGGCATTCCGATCGGCATCGCCATGTCGCGCTCCGACCGGCTGCAGAACCTCATCAACCCGATCCTCGACGTGATGCAGACGATGCCAAGCTTCGTCTATCTGATCCCGGTCGTCATGCTGCTCGGCATCGGCAAGGTGCCGGGCCTGATCGCGGTGGTGATCTACGCGATCCCCCCGATGATCCGCCTCACCAATCTCGGCATCCGTCTCGTCGACAAGGACGTGCTCGAGGCAGCCGACGCCTTCGGCTCCTCCGGCTGGCAGAAGTTGAAGAACGTGCAGATGCCCCTGGCGCTGCCGACCATCATGGCGGGCATCAACCAGACGATCATGATGGCGCTGGCCATGGTGGTCATCGCCTCGATGATCGGCGTGCAGGGCCTCGGCCAGCCGGTGCTGAAGGCGATCTCCAACCAGTATTTCACGCTCGGCATGTTCAACGGGCTTGCCATCGTCGGTATCGCCATCATCTTCGACCGCGTCAGCCAGGCCTACGGCAAGCGCCTGCAGCGCCATCGCGAGATCGTGCACGGCTGATTTGCCCCACCCTGCGCCTACGAAACAAACCCCGACACCGAGTGCCGGGGCTTTTCACGTTCCGGATTTTCGGTCTCCTGTCCGCTTTGACAGCCGCCCTGCGGCCAGCGCCGTGTCCGTATCGGACATGAGATAAGCGAGGACGCCGCCCCGGAGAGTGGGGGGCAGGGCGGCGTCCCGTCGCCGCTACGCCGCAGCGGCAACCGGTTCCGGATGGGAGGATTTCCACGCCACGACCATCAGGGCGCCGATGACGGTGACATGTTCGGCGACGACGTAGAACTCAAGCGTCCTGAACGGCTCCTCCATCGTCCAGAAGGCATGGGCGATCGGAATGGTCAAGGCGGTGAAGACCGCCAACATGCCGGCGCCAAGCCAGGTCAGGCGGTTGGCGATGATGAAGGCGGAGCCGAACAACTGCGTCAGCGCCACGGCGGCATTGAAGAAGGGAGCGGGTTCAAGCCCGAAATGGGCCATCTCGGCAACGCCGGCGTCGAAGTTGATGAGCTTGGCGAGGCCACTCATCCAGAACATCGATGTCAGCACCGTGCGTGCGACATAGCCGAACCAGGTGGATCCGGTAAGCGAATCGATGAAGCGAGGCATTTCAGTCTCCGATTGACATGTTGACGTCCCGTGCCCGCCGGGCGGACCGGTGCCGACCCGCCCGATCCTGTGGAAAGTCGCGGCGGGTCGCTGGAAACATGTCTAGCAGAGCGGAAAAACGTGGGTGTCACTTCGGTAACACCCATCTGAGGCAGGAGCCGGGCGGTTACTCGGCCGGGCAGACAGTAAGCGGTCCGACCTGCCGGTCGCGCCGGTCGAGTGCGACCGAAATCGAGAAGACCGCAAAGCCGCAGACGGCCATGATCGCGCCGACATAGCCCATCGAGGCATAGCCGTAGCCATGGCTGATCGAGAGGCCGCCGAGCAGGGCGCCCAGCGCATTGGCAACGTTGAAGGCCGAGTGGTTGAGGGCGGCCGCAAGCGTCTGTGCGTTGCCGGCCACGTCCATCAGCCGCGTCTGCAGGGCAGGCCCGACGACGAAGCTGCATCCGATCAGGAAACAGCAGAGAAATAGCATCGCCGGAATATGCGCGGTCAGTGACAGCGTTACGAGCACGAGGAAGTAGACCAGGAGCGACCATCCGATCGTGCGCATCAGCGACAGGTCGGCAAGTTTCGCACCGAAGATGTTGCCGACGATCATGCCCGAGCCGAAGACGGCCATGACAAGCGGCACCATGGCCAGGTCAAGACCGGCGACCTCGGTGACGATCGGCGAAATATAGGTGAAGACGGCGAACATGCCGCAGAAACCTGTGGCGGCGATCCCGAGCGTCAGCCAGACCTGCTTGCGCTTGAAGGCTTCGAGTTCGGTAAAGGCGTTGATCCCGACCGGCGCTTCGTCGCGTGGCAGGAAGACGGCGATCAGGAAAACGGTCAGCGCGCCGGTGACGCCGACGGCGGCGAACATGTACTGCCAGTCGAGGATCTGGCCGAAGAAGGCGGCAAGCGGCGTGCCGATGAGCGTTGCAAGCGTGAGACCCAGCATCACCTTCCCGACGGCCTGGGTGCGCTTGTTGATCGGCACCATGGAGGCGGCGACGAGGGCTGCGACCCCGAAATAGGCGCCGTGCGGCAGCCCCGTCAGGAACCGCATCAGGATGAAGCTCTCGAAGGTCGGCGCCAGCGCGCTGGCGATGTTGCCGATCGCAAACACGCCCATGAAGGCAAGCAGCAGGTCGCGGCGACGGAAGCGTGCACCCATGACGGCAAGGACCGGGGCGCCAACCACCACGCCGAATGCATAGGCGCTGATGACGTAGCCTGCCTGCGCGTTGGTCACGGCGAAGGTTCCGGCCACATCAGGCAGCAGACCCATGATGGCGAACTCGCCCGTGCCGATGCCGAAACTGCCCACGGCAAGCGCAAATATGATCAGGGAAACGGTGAGGGCGGAAACGGGTTGCTGTGCGGAGGCGGGCAGAGTGTCGGCCGTTATGTGCGATTGAGTCACGTAAATTACCTGTGCAGGTCCCGCATGACGGACAGGAGAACATCTGCGCGGCACGTCCTGCCACGTGCTGGGCGTGTCGATCCGGCTGCAGGCCATGCATGAATGGACGTTGGGAATCGGCTGCGCGGAACGCGCCGATCATCGCAGTGAAGCTAACATTCTACGACGGATTCACTATCGGCAATTTTGCATGGCAGCATCCACGGATTTGCGTATGTGGGCGTCGTACCGCGCGGCTGCTGTTATTTCGCCTTTTTGCAACTATCTAATGTCAGGGACGTTTGGGGAGGGCGCTAACGAGGTTTGGAGAACGCGGATGCGGATTCAGGCGATATTCAACAAGGACGGCGGCACGTTTCGCACGACCGACATGGAAGCCTATGTGCGCCATGCCGAATCGGTTTTCGCAGCAGCGGGCCACCACCTTGATTGCGACGTCGTCGAAGGGGCAGACATCGAGATGGCACTGCGCCGCTGCGCCGACCGGACTGATCTCGATGCCATGCTCGCAGGTGGTGGCGACGGCACGATCTCGGCGGCAGCCGGCTTTGCGTGGGAAAGCGGCATCTCGCTGGGCGTGGTTCCTGCCGGAACGATGAACCTCTTTGCGCGCTCCCTGCGTATCCCCCTCGATATCTGGCAGGCACTCGATGCGCTTGCAGATGGGACCGTTGCTGATGCGGATATCGGTAGTGCCAACGGACGGGCGTTCGTCCATCAGTTTTCTGCCGGCCTGCATGCCCGCATGGTGCGGCTTCGAAACGGCATGACCTATCGCTCCCGAGCCGGCAAGATCCTCGCCAATGTCCGCGCCGCTGGCGGCGTCATGCTCGATCCCCCCGAATTCGAGGTCGAGTTCGACGTCGACGGAGTTCGCGAGCATCGCCGCGTCTCCGCCATCAACGTGTCGAACAACCGCTTCGGCAACGATGCGCTGCTCTATGCCGACAGCGTGACCGGCGGGCATCTCGGCTTCTATGTCGCCCAGCCGCTATCGACCTCTGGCGTCGCGCGGCTCGCCTACGATATCCTGCGGGGCAAGCTTCGGGAAAATGGCGACGTGACGGAGATGGTCGGCAGCGCCGTCGATCTCCACTTCCCCAAGATGGACCGGGCCGTCAACTGCGTCATAGACGGCGAGCTGCTGCCAATGAACCGCGACGTGTCGCTGCGTCTGCACGCCGGTGAACTGAAGGTCATCGTCCCCCGCGTGAAGGCGCAGTCCTCCCCCCAGGCCGCGGCGGCCTGACGGGCAACCCGTCAGATCCTTGCAAGGTAAGTCTGGTAGTCGAAGTCAGACACCGTTCGCAGGTAGGTGATGGCTTCCTTGCGCTTGGTATCGCCATAGAGCTTCCGGTAGCGCTCGCCGAAGACGTCGGCGATGAAGGCGGAAGCCGAAAACTCCTCTACGGCGGTGAGGAAGTCGTGCGTCAGCCGCGGCACGCCGACCGGGTCCTGTCCCGGTTCCGTTGCCGGTCCCGGGTCCAACTGCTCGTCCAGTCCGAGCAGCATGCCGCCGAGGATGGCGGTCAACAGCAGGTACGGGTTGACGTCCGCGCCCGCGACGCGGTGTTCGATGCGGGCCGCCGGGCCGTCCTTGTCGGGAATACGGATCGCCGTGCCCCTGTGGCCGAAGCCCCAGTCTACATCGACAGGTGCGAAGGAGCCCGGCTGGAAGCGGCGGTAGGAATTGGCGAACGGGGCGAAGATCAGCTGCGCCTCGCGCATCGTCCGTAGCATGCCGGCGCAGACCGATTTCAGCTTTTCCGGATCGCCGCCCTTGGCATCCAGCACGTTGCGGCCGTCCCTGTCGATGATGCTCGCATGCACATGCAGGCCGGAGCCCGCCTGGTCGGCATAGGGCTTCGCCATGCAGGTCGATTTCAGCCCGTGCAGGCGGGCGGCCTGTTCGGCGACCCGCTTCAGGTAGATGCAGTCGTCGGCGGCAGCCAGCGCATCGGGCCGGTGCAGAAGGTTGATCTCGAACTGCCCGTGGCCGAATTCGGCGGTCGTCGCATCCGCCGGCAGTTCCATCTCCCGGGCGAAGGCCCGTACCGTCTGCAGGTAGTCGTCCAGTGCATCGACCGCACTCATGTCGTAGAGCTGGTAGCCGTTCGGCTGGCCGCGATACATCAGCCGTTCCGGCGGTCGGGGCTTCCCTGTTACCCGCCAATCGTCCTGCACCACGTAGAACTCAAGCTCGGTCGCGACGACCGGCGTCAGGCCGCGCTCGTCGAATCGCTTCAGAAGGGCGGAAAGAATGGCGCGTGGGCACATGAAGCTCGGCGTGCCGTCCAGCTCGTGCATGGTGGCGAGCACCTGCTTGGAGCCTGCCGGCGCCCATGGCATCGGTGCCAGCGACCGGCGATCCGGCTTGCATTCTCCGTCCGGGTCGCCGACCGAGAGAGACAGGCCGGTGATATCGTCGTTGTCGTCGCCCCAGATGTCGAGCGACTGGGTCGACGAGGGCAGGCGGACGGTGCCGTCCCAGATCTTCTTCTCCGCCTCGAGCGGGATCTGTTTGCCGCGCAGGTCGCCGTTCATGCCGACGAGCATGATCTCGATGCGGGGAGGAGCATTGGCCGGAACGTTTCCGTTCGCCGTGGAATCTTTGCGCATGGTCAGGTTTCGCCTCAGGCAGGTTTTCAAGCGTGCATCGGGCGAGCGATTCTTCTGCCGCTCTCTTGCCAAATGCCTGTTACAAGGGCATTTTCCTAGCCTATTCTGGCCCGCCGTTCAATGAGCACCGAAACTTTCGCGTCCATGCGGAGGCACCGGTGAGACACCTTCAAACCCAAGGATGCGTAACATGTCGACTATGCCTGCCGCCTCGAATCTTGGTGCCCTTGATGCCGCCCACCACCTGCATCCCTTCTCGGACATGAAGAAGCTCAATGCAGCCGGCACCCGCATCATCGAGCGCGGCGAGGGCTGCTACATCTACGACAATCACGGCAAGAAGTATCTCGACGGTTTTGCCGGGCTCTGGTGTGTCAACATCGGCTACGGGCGCAAGGAAATCGCCGATGCCGTTGTCCGGCAGATGAACGAGCTGCCCTATTACAATACGTTCTTCGGTACCACCACGCCGCCGACGACGCTGCTGGCGCAGAAGATTACCTCGCATGCGGGGCCAAACATCAACCGCGTCTTCTTCACCGGTTCGGGTTCGGAGGCCAACGACACCTGGTTCCGGATGGCCCGCGTCTACTGGGCGGCACTCGGCAAGCCGTCGAAGAAGATGGTGATCGCACGGCGCAACGGCTATCACGGCTCAACCGTGGTCGGCGCCTCGATGGGCGGCATGAAGTACATGCACGAGCAGGGCGCGTTGCCGATCGAAGGCATCGTCCATATCGGCCAGCCCTTCTGGTATGGCGAGGGGGGCGAGCTCTCGCCAGCCGAGTTCGGCCTGAAGGTCGCACGCGAGCTGGCAGAGAAGATCGACGAACTCGGTGCCGACAACATCGCAGCCTTCGTCGCCGAGCCGATCCAGGGCGCGGGCGGCGTCATCGTGCCGCCGGAGACCTACTGGCCCGAGATCGCCCGCATCTGCCAGGAGAAGGACATCCTGCTCGTCGTCGACGAGGTGATCTGCGGGTTCGGCCGCACCGGGCAGTGGTTCGGCCACCAGCATTTCGGCGTTCAGCCGGATCTGGCGCCGATCGCCAAGGGACTGTCGTCGGGCTACCTGCCGATCGGCGGCGTCATGGTCTCCGACCGTGTCGGCGACGTGCTCCTCAACGAGGTCGGCGACTTCAACCACGGCTTCACCTATTCCGGCCATCCGGTCTGTGCCGCCGCCGCGCTGGAAAACCTGCGCATCATCGAGGACGAGAAACTGGTCGAGCGCGTGCGCGATGATGTCGGCCCCTATCTCGCCGAAGGCCTCAAATCGCTGGAGGACCATCCCCTGGTGGGCCAGACCCAGTCCGTCGGCCTCATGGGCGCTGTTCAGCTCGTCGATGACAAGGCAAGCCGCAAGCGCTTCGAGGACAAGGAAAAGGTCGGCGTCGAGGTGCGCAACCATTGCCTCTCAAACGGCCTTGTGCTCCGCGCCACCGGCGACCGCATGCTCTACTCCCCGCCGCTGGTCATCACCCGCGCGGAGATCGATCAGATGATCGAAACCACCCGCATGGGGCTGGACCACGGTCTGAAGGCGATGAAGGGCTAGGGGCGGCACGCCAAGCCCCATACCCCACCCGTCATGCCGGCCCCGGGCCGGCATCCAGCCGCGCAAGTCCTTGCGCTATAGAGAGCTTCCCGCGCGCCGCAGACGCGGCGATGCTGGATCCCGGATCAAGTCCGAGATGACGGTTGAATGTGTTGCTGCCACATCCGCGCGCGCGGGCCGCGCGCCGCCCCACGCTATTCTTCCGCCGGATATACCCAGGCATAGCTGATGCTGTAGCGCCTGCCGTCGCGGCCATAGTGATACGGCAGTTCCATCCGGTGCAGATCGGGCGCGGCGGCCGGCCTTCCGTTGCCGAAGCGGGCGGCGTCCGCGAGAAGTTCCGGGGCCACGTCGGCCGCAGCCCCATCTTCCTTGCGCCAGACGACCAGGACGGGCGACGTCGCGCTCCAGGCCACCTCCGGGGCAAAGCCCGCATAGTCCTCGGAAACCACCGGAATGCCGGGGAAATGCAGGCGCAGGTTGCCGGCGAGGTGCGTGTCGTCGGTGAGGATGGCCGCCGGCCTGATGCCGTCGTCGGCGATAGCCCGGGCAAAGGCGTCGTAGGGGACGTTGAGCTTCTGGTAATCACCGGTCAGGCCGGCGCTCGCGACGCGGCCGAAAAGGATCGCAGGCACCGCGATCATGATGGCGGCCGCGATCGGCGCAAAGCGCTTCAATTGAAGTCCGTCGGCAAGGCCCGCGGCTTCCACCTTCAGGCAGAGGTAGAGCGGCAGCACCAAAAGCAGTGGCGTCAGCCAGCGGTCCTTGATGTGGGCCGCGCCGGCGAACAGGATCAGCAGGACCAGCGCCAGCACGAACAGCAGCATCATTCGCTCGATCAGCGCCGTCCACCGGTTGCCCTTCGACAGGGCCCGCCAGAGGCTGCCGCGGAAGACGACGGCGAAGACGATCACGGTGACGGCGGAGAAGCCGGCGATGGCGGTGACGAGGGATAGCAGCCCTTCGGCGATCTGCGACGAAAGGCCGGCATCCGCTTCGGCAAGCTTATCCATCGTCCCTTCCGAGGCGGTCCCGAGGTGGTCGACGAGCCAGAGCGCATGTGGTGCGACGATCAGAAGGCTTGCGCCAATCGTCAGCATCAGACGCCAGTCGAAGACCCGCTTCCGCCACTCCCCGTCGAACAGGACAGCCAGGAGTGCCGCTGCCGGAAGCAGAACGAAATTGTACTTGGCGATCATGCCGATGCCGATCGCAATGCCGGTCAGGAGATAGCTTGCGATCGTTGGGGCTGTGAGCGTGCGGAAGAAGCCGTACAGGAAAAGCGCTGCCGCGAACACGACCGCCACCGTATGCGTGAGGTCGCGCTGCGCCTCGAAGGCGATCTGCGGAATCGTCAGCAGTGACAGCGTAGCGATGATCGCAAGATCGCGGTCCTTCAGTACCGTTTTTGCCGCCAGGCCAAAGGCAAGGTAGGCGGCAAAGAGCATCAGGTTCTTCAGGAAGCTGATCGCAAACACGCTCGGTCCCGTGACCTGGATCAGCGCATACTGCAACCAGTTGTAGAACGGCGGCTGCGTGTCGTAGCCGGCTGCAAGCCACTGCGACAGCAGGATCTGCTGCGCCTCGTCCCTTTCCAGTGAATCCGGCAGAGCCATCCGCACGAGGAAATTGACGACGAAATATGCGGCCAGGAGCATGAAGGCCGCATTCGGCGAGGCGCGCAGGAAGCGGGTCATCTCAGTCGCGCCGGAACGTCTGCCGGACGATGTAGTTCGGCGTGTCGTCGTCGCGGAAATACGTGCGCGCGATCATCTCTGACAGGATGCCGGTGGTGATCAACTGGACCGACGACAGGAACAGCAGGACGCCGACCAGCAATAGGGGACGCGTGCCGATGTCATTGCCAAAAACGAACTTGTCGATGAAGAGATAGGCGAGGATGAGGGCGCTGAGCGCGCCCGCTGCCAGGCCGATCGAGCCGAAGAAGTGGCCCGGCCGCGCCTTGTAGCGCATGAAGAACAGCACCGACAGCAAGTCCAGTATGACCCGGAACGTGCGCGAAATGCCGTATTTCGAGGTCCCGAGCGTGCGCGGGTGGTGGGCGACGACCATCTCGCCGATTCTGGAGCTCGGCACCACGCCCGCGACCCAGGCCGGGATGAAGCGGTGCATTTCGCCCATCAGCTTGACCTGCTTGATGATCGAGGCGCGATAGATCTTCAGGCTGCAGCCGTAGTCGTGCAGGCGCACGCCGGTGATCCGCCCGATCAGCGCATTGGCGCACCAGGAGGGGATCTTGCGCAGGAACAGGCCGTCCTTGCGGTTCTTTCGCCAGCCGACGAGCAGGTCGAGCTCGCGGTCGTCCAGCGCCTGCGCCATGGCACGGATGTCGCGCGGATCGTTCTGCAGGTCGCCGTCGAGCGTGGCGATCAGGCGGCCGCGGGCCGCGTCGATGCCTGCCTGCATGGCAGCCGTCTGTCCGAAATTGCGCTGCAACTCGATGATCGAAAGGTTCAGGCCCGGGCGGTCAAGCGCGCCGCGGGCCTTCAAAAGCGTCGCATCCGTGCTTCCGTCGTCGACGAGGATCAGTTCCCACGGCTGGTCGAAACCGTCCATGGCCTCGCAGATGCGCTCGATCAGCGGGACGACGCTCTCTTCCTCGTTGAAGACGGGGACGACCAGCGAAATCTCGATGCCGGTCGGCTGCAGCTCGACGGCGGCGATGGTTTGCGAATTTTCCTGCAATGCTTCTTTCTCCACTCCGGCGGAGTTCTTTCCGTCTGCGTATCGTGATACCACGCGCTCGCAGCCTGATAAGGGAAACCCAGCACTTATATGACTTCCGCGCCGAATTCCAGCCGACGTCCCTGGCTTTCCCGTGTTGCCCGCCGGCATGGCATGACGCTTCTGACGGTCGCCTGCCTTGCCGCCTATGCCGCCTTCGTCGAATGGCAGTGGGGCTGGGGGAGGATTCTCGCGCAGTGGCAGAAGGTCGGCCCATGGACGACGGCGGGTGCGCTGGCGCTGCTCACCGCCACCTACCTCGTCCGCACCCAGCGCATCTACGACTACTTTCCGAAGGAAACCGCGGGGCATTTCCTGAAGCTGTTTCGCCTGACGCAGGTACACAACCTGCTCAACATCATGCTGCCTTTCCGCGCAGGGGAGACGAGCTTTCCGCTGCTGATGCGCTCGCAGTTTTCCGTGCCGCTTCCCCGTGCGACCGCAGCCCTTCTGGTCATGCGGCTGCTCGACCTGCATGCGCTCTGCGCCGCAGCCGGCATCGGTCTCGTGATCGGGGCTTCCGGCCGGCCGCTCGCCTTGCTGCTCTGGGCGCTTTTTCTCGTGTCGCCGCTCGCATTCTTTGCCGCCAAGGGGCCGATCTTCCGACAGCTTAGGGGGCGTCTGCCCGGCAAGCTCCAACGCCTTCTGGAAGAGGTCGAGGCCGGCATTCCGGCTGACAGCGGCCGCTTCGCCCGCGCCTGGCTCTTCACCGTGCTGAACTGGGGTGTGAAGGTGCTGGTACTCGCCTGGGTTCTTGGCCTGCTCGGCGTGGCGCCGCTTGCAGCCACCTTCGGCGGCGCGCTTGGGGGCGAACTGTCCTCGGTCCTCCCGGTCCATGCGCCCGGCGGAGTCGGCACCTATCCGGCCGGGATCACGGCGGGTGCGGTCGCCTTCGGCGCGGACAAGGCGCGTGCGGCGGTCTCGGCCATGGCCGAGGCTGCGATCAACGCGCACCTGATGATCGTCGCCAGCGCCTGCGTGGGAACGGCGCTGTCGGTCGTGCTCTCGTGGTTTTCGAACGAGCCCCGGTGACGGCCTATTGGAAGGCCGTCTCGAAGAAGCTTCTGAGCTTGCGCGAATGCAGCTTCTCCGTTGGCATGCCCGCCAGCTTCTCAAGCGCCCGGATGCCGATGCGCAGGTGCTGGTTGACCTGAGTGCGGTAGAAGGCGGTCGCCATGCCCGGCAGCTTCAGTTCGCCGTGCAGCGGCTTGTCCGAGACGCACAGCAGCGTGCCGTAGGGCACGCGGAAGCGGAAGCCATTGGCGGCTATCGTCGCCGATTCCATGTCGAGCGCGATCGCGCGGGACTGCGACAGCCGTTTCACCGGCCCGCGCTGGTCGCGCAGTTCCCAGCTGCGGTTGTCGATGGTGGCAACAGTGCCGGTGCGCATGATCCGCTTCAGGTCGTAGCCCTCGAGCCCCGTCACTTCGGCGACAGCGCTTTCCAGCGCCACCTGTACTTCCGCGAGCGCCGGGATCGGCACCCATACCGGCAGGTCGTCGTCGAGCACGTGGTCCTCGCGTACATAGGCGTGGGCCAGAACGTAGTCGCCCAGCGTCTGGCTGTTGCGCAGGCCCGCGCAGTGGCCGAGCATCAGCCAGGCATGCGGGCGCAGCACGGCGATGTGGTCGGTGATTGTCTTCGCGTTTGACGGGCCGACGCCGATATTGACCAGGGTGATGCCGCCATGGCCCTTGCGCTTGATGTGGTAGGCCGGCATCTGCGGCAGCCGCGCCAGCGTCAGGTCGGTGTCGGGCTTGTCGTTGCCGGCCTGGGTGACGACGTTGCCGGGCTCGACGAAAGCGGTATAGCCGTTGCCGCCTTCCGCCATCTGCAGCCGCGCCCAGGCGCAGAATTCGTCGACGTAGAACTGGTAGTTGGTGAAGAGAACGAAGTTCTGGAAGTGGTTGGCGCTGGTCGCCGTGTAGTGGCTGAGCCTTGCCAGCGAGTAATCGACGCGCTGGGCGGTGAAGGCCGCAAGCGGCGAGGCCTCGCCGGGGCCGGGTTCGTAGGAGCCGTTCGCGATCTCGTCGTCGGTGTTCGTCAGGTCGGGCGCATCGAACAGATCGCGTAGGGGAACGGTGATGTTCTCGGCGATCTCCGCCTCCACATAGGCACCTTCGCCGAAGGCGAAATGCAACGGGATCGGCGTCGCCGATTCCGAAACGGTAACGGTGATACCGTGATTGCGCATCAGGTGGCCGAGCTGTTCCTTGAGATAGTGCCGGAAAAGCTTCGGGCGCGTGATGGTGGTGGAGTAGATGCCAGGCGAGGCGACGTAGCCGTGCGAAAGGCGCGAATCCACATGGCCGAAGCTGGTGGTCTCGACGCTGACCTGCGGATAGCACGCGCGATAGCGGCAATCCGGCGTGTTGACCTTGGCAAGCCCGGCGAAGGCATCGGTGAGAAAGCGGGTGTTGCGCTCGTAGAGCGCTTCGAGGCAATCGACCGCCTCCACCGGATCCTCAAAGGCCCGTGGCGTGAAAGGTTCAGGCGTGGCGAAGGGAAGGGGCGTGGGCGACAAGATTCGTTTGCTCATGAATCATTATAGGTGACCCGATTTTGCATGCAAACGACAAGAATGTAACGCCCGCGCGAGCGGATTGCGCTTTTCTGCGACGGTTTTTATGGCAGTCAGCGCGGCCCGGCGAGAATGACGACTGCACCGGCCATCGCAATTCCTGCCCCCGTCAGGTCCCAGCGGTCGGGCGCGACCCCTTCGGCAAGCCATAGCCACAGCAGCGAGGCGGCGATGTAGATCCCGCCATAGGCGGCATAGGCGCGGCCGGCCGCCTCGGAATCGATCAGCGTCAGCAGCCAGGCGAAGGCGGCGAGTGCGACAAAGCCGGGAATGAGCCAGAGGATGGACTTGTCCATTCGCAGCCACGCCCAGAACGAGAAGCACCCGGCAATCTCGGCGAGTGCTGCGGCGGCATAGATGAGAATGGGCTGCATGCAGGGGCTCCGATCGTTGAAGCCAGCACTAGCGCATTCGGAGCGAACTCGAAAATCTCTTTCTCGTGGGCGTTGCCTTTTCGGCAATCGGGGACGGTGTTAGACCAGGCGTGCCAGTACCTGACGGCGTGGGCAGGGGAGGCAAGCGCCGATCAGATCATCGACTGCCGCTGCAGGGTGACGAAGAGCACCAGGCCGGCTCCCTGCTTGCCGATGCCGAGGCTGCCATTGCCGGCAAAGCTGATGGCTGCAAGCGGTGCCACCATCAAGGCCGCCAGAACGAGAATGCGCAGGCTGATGGCGAAGCCGGAGAGAAGCGCGATCGGCATGGAAGCGGACCCAATCAGAGGATCAGAGGGCGGCGTGGCAGGCGACGGGAAGGCTGCAGGCGCTGGCGGTGCCGTAGCGCTGCGTCTTCTCGTGCCGGCGGGCGTCGGTTTCGACGGCAGCGGCGACCGAGATCGCAAATACGGTCATGAGCAGCGTGATGATCGTAAGCCGGCGTGCCAGGATTTCCATGTTCGTTCCCCTGAATGTATGAAATCGTGACGCGTTTCTCGCACGCTGCAACTGAATGTGTTCTGAGGGTGCGGTTCATCTGGCGTTCAGGAAAGGCCAAAGCCTGTTTGGCGGATTGTCGTGCTCCGTCTTGAACACGGTTGCGTCGTTCTCTACCTCTGCCGGACACCGAAGGAGAAGCGGATGACCAAACCGATCGAACTCTACTACTGGCCGACCCCGAACGGCCACAAGATCACCATCATGCTGGAGGAACTCGGCGTTCCCTACGAGGTGAAGTACATCAATATCGGCAAGGGCGAGCAGTTCGCTCCCGACTTCCTGAAGATCGCGCCCAACAATCGCATGCCCGCGATCATCGATCCGGATGGTCCAGGCGGCGCGCCGATTTCTGTCTTCGAGTCCGGCGCCATCCTGCAGTATTTGGGTCGCAAGTACGGCCGCTTCTATCCCACTGACGAGCGCGCCCGCGTCCAGGTCGAGGAATGGCTGTTCTGGCAGATGGGCGGCCTGGGGCCGATGGCCGGGCAGGCGCACCACTTCCGCCAGTACGCGCCGGAGAAGATCGAATACGGCATCAACCGCTATACCAACGAGGTCAACCGGCTCTACGGCGTGATGAACAGGCGGCTGGCCGAGCATGAGTATCTGGCAGGCGACTATTCGATCGCCGACATGGCCTGCATCGGCTGGGTCCGCTCCTATGAGAACCAGGGGCAGAGGCTCGAGGACTTCCCGAACCTGAAGCGCTGGTTCGATGCGATGCTCGCCCGCCCCGCCGTCCAGCGCGGCATCGAGGTCGGCAAGGAGGAGCGTGCCCGGCAGGCGAGCCTTGCCGAAGACAAGGAAGCCCAGAAGATCCTGTTCAATCAGCGCGCCCGCTGACGATGAAACGAGCAGGCGGAAACCGGACCCAGCCGGTTTCCGCCTGTTCACAGCCCATCGCTGTGGGCGGACGCGGAGCCCTCATCGCGCGATAGCAGCGCGCACCGCTCCTGTCCGCGTCGATCGCGCGCCGCCGCGTGTGTCAGAGGCGCGTCCAGCTCTGCGACTTGCAGAACATTTTCAGCACGCAGCCCTTCATCTTCAGCGCGTTGCCGCTCACCGATCCCGCGCCGTCATAGGTCTTGTCGTCGACAGGGTCTGTGATCGAACCGGTATATTCGCCGTCAGAGCCAGCCAGTTCGCCGATCTTCTTGCCGGCGAACTTGCCGGTCTTCAGCGTAATGCAGAAGCCGGCGGCGCAGGGCGCGATCACCGCCGTTTCGCCGCTCGCAGTCTTCCAGCTGCCCTCGATCGGCTCGGCCGCAAGCGCGCCCCCGGCCAGGCCGAGGCCGAGCGTCAATGCAAGGAACATCCTCTTCTTCATGTATCGCTCCCATAGCAGTGCGGGACGCCGGTTTACGGTCGCCATGCGGCCGGCCGGGCTCATCCCGAAATTCGCTCCGCATCCTCCGGCGGCGCGCTGCGACATTATCTTACGCAAACGTAAGCGTAAATAATTGAGAGAGGCGTTTTAACCGCCGAATTCAAGGTGGTCTGGCAACAAACGGACGGCGCCGATCCGGTGGTAGAAAAGGATCGACCCGTTTGCGTGGTTAGCAATTGGTTGAAATTGCAGGTTGAATTTTTCGTAAATTTTGAAGCGAATCCGCTGCATTCCAGACGGTCCGATGCTTAACGAAAAGCCAAGTTTACCAAGCGTTTGAACTTTGTTTGCGTCAAATTAAGCATGCATTTTAAGCGACCTTTGAAGGCCCGGTGGCATAGTAGAGCCATAAGACGAGCACGGAAAAAACCGGCCGGAACAACCTTCGCAGACCACGGGCCGCAGAAGACGGCAAGGCGGCGAAAGGCAATGAAAACAGGGCGATAAGAAAAGAACGAACAGGACAGGGACAAAAACGATGGCACGCTTCGATATCCAGAATTCCGAAATGGCCGCCATGATGGGCGGCGAGGCCCGCGCCGAGACTTTCTGCGACATGGGCCTGATGTATGCGACCGGTCGCGGATGTGGCGTCGATCTGGTCGCAGCTCACAAGTGGCTCAACATCGCAGCCATCAAGGGTTGTGATCGCGCCGCGGAGCTGCGGGCCGATCTGGCCGCCACGATGAGCAAGACCGATCTCGCACAGGCACTTCGCGCCGCCCGGGACTGGATGACCACGCATTGAACGCTCAATTGCCGCAGGTTCGGCGGGGCCATGATGGCCGCTTGCGAAACTTGCAGGCGAACGAGTCTTGCGGCACCTGTTCGCGTCATCAGACGCGCGGCGTCATGTGGGCGGTAGCCAATAGGCAGTGGGGTTGACCAACAACAAGAAGCCTGCGGAACCACGCTGTCCGCAACCCCGCTGTCTATTGACGACCGCCTATCTTGCCGCCCGAAGCACCTTTGGCAGGGCTTCCTCGAACAGGTCCAGTTCCGCCGATGGCCCGACGCTGACGCGGATGCAGCGGTTCAGCGGTGCCACACCCGGCATGCGGATGAACACGCCGTGCTCCATCAGCCCGTCGACGATGGCGCGCGCATACGTGCCGTCGCCTCCCGCATCGATCGCCACGAAATTCGTGGCCGAGGGCAGGGGCGTCAGGTCGTTTTTCCGGGCAATGTCGGCAATCCTGTCGCGTGCGGCCGCAATCCGTTCGACCACGTCCTTGAGATAGGCCTGGTCCTCCAGGGCCGCGAGCGCGGCGAGGGTGGATATGCGCGCCATGCCGAAATGGTTTCGGATCTTGTCGAAGGCCTGCGCGTTGCCGAGGGTGGCGATCGCATATCCCACGCGGGCGCCCGCAAGCCCGTAGGCCTTGGAAAACGTGCGCATGCGCAGAACGTTCGGCAGGCCGATCAACGCATCGATCGACGGCGTCGATCCGGCGGGCGCCGTCTCGCAGTAGGCTTCGTCCAGGATCAGCAGGCTGCGGTCCGGCAACGCCCGGGCGAAAGCCGTCACGCTGTCCGCGTCCCACCAGCTGCCCATCGGATTGTCGGGATTGGCGAGGTAGACCAGCGGCGCATCCTCGCGCCGTGCAGCCTCCAGCAGGCCGTCCAGATCCTCGCGATCGTTCACGTAGGGTACGGTTACGAGCCGTCCGCCATAGCCGTTCACATGATAGTTGAAGGTCGGATAGCCACCGAGCGAGGTTACGACCGCAGCACCCGGCTCGATCACCATCCGCACGATCTCGCCGAGAAGCCCGTCGATGCCGCCGCCGACGGCGATATTGTCGCGCGACACGCCGTGATGCAGCGCCAGCGCCTCGCGCAGCTCGAAGTTTTCCGGATCGTTGTACATCCAGGTCTCGCCGGCCCGGCGCCCGATCGCGGCAAGCACGGACGGGGAAGGGCCGAACCCGCTCTCGTTCGCGCCGATCCGGGCCTTTACGGCAAGGCCGCGCTGGCGTTCGATCGCTTCCGGGCCGACGAAGGGGACGGTGGAGGGAAGCCCGTTGACGAGCGGTGTGAAGCGGGAAAATCCGGACATGTCTGCTGGAACCTCGAGAGATCGACCATGAAGCCCTGCGCCGGCCAAGGCATGGCGCGGCAAGGCGGTCGGCACCCTACTGCATGGCGCGGCGATTCCAAATCGCTTTTCCGGTCGGAAGGACGGAGGCGTTCATCGCCCTCATGCCGATGGCAGCATCGCGCCGAACCAGGGGATGTCAGGTCCGCTGGAACTCGAAGCGCGGCCGTTCCACTCCGCGCATGTAGTTAGGCTTCTGTTCCTTTGGCTTTGCCGCGACACCGCCGGTGAAGTAGTCGGCGCGAACGATCTGGTGCAGCAGGTCCTCGTCGATCTCCTTGATGAACTGTACGCCGATGCGGTGATCGTTCCGGTAGACTTCGGCGCACCCCATCTTGGCGAGAACGCCGACCACGGTGAGATAGTAGTGCTCGCCAAGACCGATCGTGGTGTTCACCGAAAAGCTGGCGCCGCCGAGCGAGATGTCGATCAACTGGCAGGTCCTGACCTTCGGGACCGCCAGATCGAGTCCGACCGATAGGACCATCCCCTGGCGATTGACCCGGAACCGTTCCCATTTACGCTCGTAAAGGCCGCCGCTCTGCCGCTTGTCTGCCAGCTCTACCAAGATGCACTCCCCGATGCAGGCATCACGCCGCCATTTGTCACTGCGGCACAGGATTGCATTTATAAGTTCGAATTCGCTGAAGGCGATATGTAAGATTTTACGTATTGCAATCGCTGCGTGAATCGCCTGGAAAACCGGGCTGCAGCGGACCTATCCGCGCGAAAGCACGAGCGTCAGATAGTCCGGGTCGAGGAACATGTTGAACCGCACCAGCCGTTCGCCGCCCTCGCGCTTGACCTCGGTGCAACCGATCTCGTCGCGCATCCCGCCGATGCGAAGATAGAAGTTCTCCGAAAGCTCCAGCGATCCGTCCAGGCTGATCAGGGCACCGGCGGAAGAGATGGTGCGGATGACGCAGGCGTGTTCCGTCGATGCGCTCAGATGGTGTCCGATGGGGATGACGTATCCCGGCCGGTCGATTCGGTGCTGGACGAAGCTGCGCTTCGGGTGTTGCAGCCTCACCTGTTCGTGAAAGCTCTCCAACGGCATGCGATCCTCCCCGCATTTCGGAGACGAGCTTATGCCGCTGCAGTTGACGAAATGCAAAGACGGCGCCCTGCTTATCGCAGGGCGCCTCCTGAGTTCCGCTCGGGGCGGCGATGGGCGGGCCGGTTTACTGGAAGGCCTGCAGCCCCGTCTGCGCCCGGCCGAGAATCAGCGCATGCACGTCGTGCGTCCCCTCGTAGGTATTGACGGCCTCCAGGTTCATGACGTGGCGGATCACGCCGTACTCGTCGGAGACGCCGTTTCCGCCATGCATGTCGCGCGCGACGCGGGCGATATCGAGCGCCTTGCCGCAGTTGTTGCGCTTCATCAGCGAGATCAGTTCGGCCGACGCCCGATGCTCGTCGAACAGCCTGCCGAGCCGCAGCGCGCCCTGCAGGCCGAGCGCGATTTCGGTCTGCATGTCGGCAAGCTTCTTCTGGATGAGCTGCATCTGCGCCAGCGGCTTGCCGAACTGCTTCCGGTCCATCGTGTACTGGCGCGCGGCGTGCCAGCAGAACTCCGCAGCCCCCATCGCACCCCAGGCGATGCCGTAGCGGGCACGGTTGAGGCAGCCGAACGGGCCGGCGAGCCCTGCGACCTCCGGCAACAGGTTCTCTTCCGGCACGAATACGTCCTGCATCATGATCATGCCGGTAATCGAGGCGCGCAGCGAGAACTTGCCCTCGATCTTCGGCGTCTCGAAGCCCTTCATGCCGCGCTCGAGGATGAAGCCCTTGATCTTGCCGTCATGCGCCTCCGACTTGGCCCAGACGATCGCGATGTCGGCGATCGGCGAATTGGTGATCCAGTTCTTTGCACCGGAGACCATGTAGCCGCCGTCCACCTTCTTCGCCCGCGTGATCATCGAGGAGGGGTCGGAACCATGGTCCGGCTCGGTCAGGCCGAAGCAGCCGACCCAGTCGCCGGAAGCGAGCTTCGGCAGGTAGCGCTTGCGCTGTGTCTCGGTGCCGTAGGCGAAGATCGGGTGCATGACGAGCGAGGACTGCACCGACATCGCCGAACGATAGCCCGAATCGATCCGCTCCACCTCGCGGGCGACGAGGCCGTAGGAGACGTAGTTGGCGCCGACGCCGCCATATTCCTCCGGGATGGTCGGACCGAGCAGGCCGAGTGCGCCCATCTCGGTCATGATTTCGCGGTGGAAGATCTCGTGGCGATTGGCCTCGGTGACGCGGGAGGCGAGCTTGTCCTGACAGTAGGCCCGCGCGGCGTCGCGGATCATCCGCTCCTCGTCGGTTAGCTGGTCCTCGAGCAGGAACGGATCCTCCCAGTCGAAGGCCGCCATCTTGGCGCGCGCGTGCTCCGGTGTTGCTTTTTCTGCACTCATCTTGGGGCTTCCTCTTGCCGTCGCGTCTCGCGAAATTATCTGCAGAAGTGCTACATCACTCTGCCGCCCGCAGGAAGGGCGGGAACAAAGGCCCCGTCCGAACGCTTTACCTCTTTGCGCATGGCTTCATGCGCCCACCGAATGAAACCTCGAGACGCCAAGTCCTGCGCGCTTTTTCCACGTCCGTCATGATTATGTCCGCCGCCGGTGGCAGGTAAGATTGTCAATTGCCAAGGAGCAGCCCTGTACGTGACCGCTTCAAACGATCGATGATGGATCGTCTGTTCTTCAATCCCGAGCGCTTCGGCGAATTGTTCCGTCCGTTCTTTACCGATCTTGACGCAGAGCATCGGCCCGCAGGGATACGCAGGCGACGGGAAGACGGCCCCGGCCTCTCCGAGACCAAAGGATTCGGATCCAATCCGGGCAATCTGCGCATGCTCGAATACGTGCCGGACGCCTTGCCGGCCGAAGCTCCGCTCGTCGTCGTGCTGCACGGCTGCCGACAGACTGCCGAAAGTTACGATCGCGCCGCCGGATGGGCGTCGCTGGCACGCGAGCAGGGGTTCTGCGTGCTCTATCCCGAGCAGAAGGAGGCAAACAATCCGCGTCGCTGCTTCAACTGGTTTCGGCCAAGCGAGGTAACGCGCGATCGCGGCGAACTGGCCTCCATCCGCCAGATGATCGACCATATCTCAGCCCGCGCCGGCAGCGATCCGGCCCGCATCTACATCACCGGTCTTTCCGCAGGTGGCGCCATGACGGCGGCCATGCTGGCGAACTACCCCGAAATCTTCGCAGGCGGCGCAATCTTCGCCGGCCTTCCGTTCGGCGCTGCGCGCGATGCGCGCCGGGCGCTGGCGGCGATGGAACATGCGCCCGAGCGCAGCCCAAGCCAGTGGGGCGACCTGGTGCGAGCCGCTTCGCCCTCGGCCGGTGGCTTGCCGCCGGTCTCGATCTGGCACGGCACCGCCGACCGCACCGTCTCGATCTCGAATGCCGAGGCGCTCGTCGCCCAATGGCTCGACGTGCGCGGTATTAATCCGGCAGACTTTTCCGAAACGCGGAAGAAGGGCAGGCGCATCCGCCGCTGGCGTGATGCGGCCGGACGAGGCCAGGTCACCTTCCACCGCATAGCAGGTCTTGCGCACGGTACCCCCGTCGCGCGTGGCAAAGGCGGCGGCTATGCCGCCCGGCCCGAGCCGTTCATGCTCGAGGCCGGCTTTTCCTCGACCCTGGAGATCGCCCGGGAGTGGGGCCTGCTGCGACCGGGGCTCGCTGCGGCAGCAGGGACGCTGCCTGCCGTCACTGTTTCTCGTTCCGGGGAAAAGTGAAGCTCGCCGCCCCATCCTTTACTTGAGCCCATCCTTTACTTGAGAAGCCACTCGTGTTCCGCGGCATTGTGGAACTTCCACACCCGCTTCGGCCCCGCCATCACGTTGAGATAATAGAGATCGTAGCCATGGATGGTGGCGCAGGGGTGGTAGCCTTTCGGCACCAGCGTCACATCGCCGTCCTCCACCGCCATCGCTTCGTCGAGCGAGCGGTCGTCGGTGTAGACGCGCTGGAAGGCGAAACCCTGCGGCGGGTTGAGCCGGTGATAATAGGTCTCCTCCAACAGACTTTCGTTCGGAAGGTCATCGCGATCGTGCTTGTGCGAGGGATAGGAGGAGGTGTTGCCGTTCGGCGTAATGACCTCAACGACGAGCAGGGAATGGGCCGCGTTGTCGTCCTCCGGCATGATGTTGTGCACGTGGCGGATGTTGGAGCCCTTGCCGCGCGTAAGCTTCGGATGCGTTCCCGGCGGGATCGCCTTCGCCTTGTAGCCGCTGCCGCCGGGCGCAGAACACACCGCCAGCTCCAGTTCCGTCTCTGCCGTGACCGACCAGTTGGAACCGGCCGGCACGTAGAGCGCGTGCGGCGCACCTTCGAACGGGCTCATGCGTTCGCCGAGTATGCCGAAACTCTCCCCGTCCGCCGTTGCAGATCCGCGCCCGCTCACGAAGACAAGGCACACCTCGCGGCTTCCCGTCTCCGCTGCTGCGATCTCGCCCGGCTTCATCCGGTGCAGGTCGAAGCCCACATAGGTCCAGCCAGCGCTCTCGGGCGTCACATGGGTCACCCGCCCATGGGTTCCGTTCGGCTTGACCAGCAGTTTCGGCATCGTCGTTTCTCCTCGGCTATCGATGTGGCCGGACTGTGCCCGGCCGCGTGCTTCCTGTTCTCCTTGGCGGGGAGAAGAGCCTGACCGATCACCCCCGGTCCAGTCCCGCCTCCCTGGCGAACGCCTTCAGCGCCTTCAACCCCATCGACTGGTATTCGAGCGGGTTGCGCACCAACGGATCCTGCTCGGCCTCGATCACCAGCCAGCCGTCATAGCCGTGTTGCGCCGCGATCTTCAGCGCCGGCAGGAAATCGATGCCGCCCTCGGGGTCGCCGGGGACGGTGAAGACGCCGCGGCGAACGCCCTCCAGGAACGACAGCCGCTCGCTCTCGACCTGCTTGCGGATCGCCGGCCGCACGTTCTTGGCGTGGATGTGGCGCACCCGGTGCATGTACCTGCGCGCCAGGTCCGCCGGGTCCGATCCGCCGAACCAGGCGTGGCCGGTATCGAGCAGGAGCTTGGTGGCAGGTCCGGTATTGTCCATCAGCCGGTCGATCTCGTCGCCTGTCTGCACCACCGTGCCCATGTGGTGATGATAGACGAGGTCGATGCCCTGGTTGGCGCAATATTGCGCGATTGCCTCGACATCGGCGCCGAATTTTTTCCAGGCGTCGTCGGCAAGAACCGGCTTGTCGGCCAGCGCCTTCGTATCGTCTCCATGGATGGCGTTTGAGGTCTCGCAGACGATGCAGACTTTGCAATCGTTCGCCTTCAACATATCGAGATGCGGCTGGATCGCCGTCTTCTCGGCCTCGACGTCATGGGAGAGCAGGTTCAGCGAATGCCAGCCGGAGACGAAGACGAGCCCATGCGCAGCCAGCACCTTCCTCAGTTCGGCGCCGTCGTTGGGCATCTTGTGGCCCTTCTCGATGCCGTCGAAGCCGATCTTCTCGCAGTCTGACAGGCAATCCTCCAGCGTCAGGTGCGCCCCGATGCTCCGATCGTCGTCGTTGCTCCAGGCGATCGGGTTGGTGCCGTAGCGGATCATGTGGTTCTCTCTCCAAAGTCATAAATCACGTTCAAAAGTCTCCAAGGGGAGGGGTGGGGGCGATGCCTCTCATGCCATCACCGCTGCAGCTTGCGCGCGGCCTCGTATTTCTCCCGCGCCGCGTTCACCTGCGGCCGTGCGCTCACCTCGGGCACCGCCACGTCCCACCAGTGGCCGCCGGCCTCGGTGGTCATCAGCGGGTCGGTGTCGATGACGATGACAGAGGTCCGGTCGTTGCCCTTGCTTTGCTCAAGCGCCGTCTCGAGGTCGGCGATGGAAGCGACCTTGACCGCTACCGCTCCCATGCTTTCGGCATGCGCCCGGAAATCGATATCTGGCATCGCCTTCAGCCGCGCGTCCTGCAGGAGATTGTTGAAGTTGGCGCCGCCGGTCGCCATCTGCAGCCGGTTGATGCAGCCATAGCCGCGGTTGTCCAGCACGACGACCGTCAGTTTCTGGCCCAGCATGATCGAGGTCGAGAGCTCGGAATTGGCCATCATGTAGGAACCGTCGCCGACCATGACGACCACGTCGGCGTCGGGGCGGGCCATCTTCACGCCGAGGCCGCCGGCGATCTCGTAGCCCATGCAGGAGAAGCCGTACTCCATGTGGTAGCTGCCCGGATGACCGGCCATCCAGAGCTTGTGCAATTCGCCCGGCAGCCCGCCCGCGGCGCACACCAGGATGGAGTTGTCGCCGCCGACCGTGCGCTGCACCGCGCCGATCACCTGCGCGTCGGAGGGCAGGGCGGCATTGGTGGCAGCGGTCGCCCGATCCGCCGCCGCTGCCCACTCTGCCTTGCGCCGTTCTGCGGCCAGCTCGACGGCGGCAGACACCTTCCAGCCGCCGAGCGCTTCCGACAACAGCGTCAGCCCCTCGCGCGCATCGCAGACAAGCGGCAGCGCATCATGCTTGGCGGCATCGAAGGCGGTGGTGTTCAGCCCGATGACCCGCGCGTGCTCGTTCTTGAACAGCGCCCAGGAGCCGGTGGTGAAGTCCTGCAGCCGCGTGCCGACGGCGAGGATCAGGTCGGCCTCCTCGGCAAAGGCGTTGGCGGCCGATGTGCCGGTGACGCCGATTGCGCCCATGCACAGCGGATGGTCGTCCGGGATCGCGGACTTGCCGGCCTGGGTGACGGCCACGGGGACGCCGTGCAGCCCGGCGAACGCTTTCAGCTCCACGGTGGCACGTGAATAGAGCACGCCGCCGCCGGCGATGATCAGCGGCCGCTCGGCGTGGCGGATCGCCTCGATCGCGGCTGTGAACTCGGCCGTATCCGGCCGCGGCCGGCGCTCGGTCCAGACGCGTTCGGCAAACAGGCTTGCGGGGTAGTCATAGGCCTCGGCCTGCACGTCCTGGCACAGCGACAGCGTCACCGGTCCGCAATCGACCGGATCGGTGAGCACCTGCATGGCGCGCTTCAGCGCCGGGATGATCTGCTCGGGCCGCGTGATCCGGTCGAAATAGCGCGAGACGCAGCGGAAGGCGTCGTTGACGGTGACGGTGCCGTCGCCGAAATCCTCGATCTGCTGCAGGACGGGATCGGGGACCCGGTTGGCAAAGACGTCGCCCGGCAAAAAGAGGACGGGGAGCCGGTTGACATGCGCCACGCCCGCCGCCGTCACCATGTTCAGCGCGCCGGGGCCGATCGAGGTGGTGCAGGCCATGAAGCGCTGGCGAAAGCTCGCCTTGGCGAAGGCGACGGCCGCATGCGCCATGCCCTGTTCGTTGTGGGCGCGGAATGTGGGCAGGTCCTCGCGCACCTGATAGAGCGCTTCGCCCATGCCGGCGACGTTGCCGTGGCCGAAGATCGCAAAGACACCGCCGAAGATCGGCACCTTCCTGCCGTCGACGATCGTCATCTGGCTTTTAAGGAAATGCGCGACGGCCTGCGCCATCGTCAGCCGGATCGTGCTTGCCATCGGGTCCTCCACCCAGTGTCTCTTCTCATCCCGTCAACATATTCCTCTGCCCATCAGCGCTGGGCAAGAGTGACGGGTCGTCTCACTCATGCGGCCCTTCGGCCGTCTTCTTCCCGAGGGGATTCTGGGCTACCCTGGCCTGCGCGTCGAAAGCCAGGCCTCGGTCAGCTCCCGGAACCGCCCGGCCATGTCCTCGATCGCTGCCTCGTCGTCGATCCGGCCGGAAAGCCACTGGCGCGCCGCATCGACGAAGATCGTCCGCCCGACGGCAAACCCCTTCACCGCAGGCGCTGCCTTCGTCGCCTCGAACGCCCGGAGCAATTCCTCCTTGGGCGCCTCCAGCCCGAGCAGAACGATGCCGCGGCAATAGGGGTCGTTTGCCGCGATCACCGCCTCGATGTTCCGCCACGCCTGCGCAGAAGCCTGCGGCTCCAGCTTCCACCAGTCCGGCTTGATGCCGATATCGTAGAGTTCCTGCAGGGCGGCGGATACCGTCTCATCCTCCAGCGGGCCGTTCTTGCCGGCGATGATCTCGATCAAGAGTTCGCGTCCCACTCGCCGCGCCGCCTCGAACAGGGTTCGCAGCTTCTCCTGCTGTTCGGCCTTCAGCGCTGGCGGATCGTCCGGATGATAGAAGCAAAGGCATTTGATGCAGTGGCCGGCCGGCCATTCGACGAGCTGGGAACCAATGTCCTGGCTGAACTCGAAACGCAGCGGCCGCGAGCCGGGCAGCTCCACCGGCCGGCCGATCCAGGAGAAGTTCTTGGTCGCCGCGTCGAAAAAGGCGTCGCGGCCGAAGCGCTCGTCGATCAGCATGCCATATCCCGGCCGGCCGCCGGCCACGCGGGCAGCCGCCTCCACCGTCAGCCGCTTGAAGGCGGCGATCTTCTCGTGCGGGACGCCAAGCTGGTCGGCCAGTTCGACAAGCTGCATGCGGTGGTCGCAGGCAAGCGCCATCAGCAGCGGAATCTCGCCGCGCCGTGTCGTCGCCCAGTGCATATGGTTGATCGCCTCGTCCTTGCGCAGTGCCCGGTGCGAGCTGCCGTGTTCGAGAAAATAGGAAAGTTCCGTCCAGGTTGGATATTCGGGCGAACACAGCAGGCGGGAAACGGCGAAGGCGCCGCAGGCGTTCGCCCATGTCGCGGATGTGGCGAGATCTTGCCCGCCCAGCCAGCCGCGCAGGAAGCCGGACATGAAGGCGTCGCCGGCGCCGAGCACGTTGTAGACCTCGATCGGAAAACCCCTGCCGACGATGCCGTCCTCAAGGTCGTGGCTGATCGGGCCGTCATAGACGATGCAGCCCATGGCGCCGCGCTTGAGCACGATCGTCGCGTCGGAGACTGCACGGATCGCCTTCAGCGAGGAGAGCACGTCGTCGGCGCCTGACGCGATCATGATCTCCTCTTCCGTGCCGATGATCAGGTCGCATTCCGGCAGCGCCGATTTCAGGAGCTGCGAGACCCGTTCGGATTTTACATACCGCTCGAAACCCTCGGCATGGCCGGCGAGCCCCCAGAGGTTCGGACGATAGTCGATGTCGAAGATGACCTTGCGGCCAGCTTCGCGCGCGATCCGCATCGCCTTGCGCTGCGCGGCTTCGGTGTTCGGCCGCGAGAAGTGCGTGCCCGAGACGAGGACGGCGCGGGCGGATAGGATGAAGGCCTCGTCGATGTCGTCTTCGCAGAGCGCCATGTCGGCGCAGTCGGTGCGCACGAAGATCATCGGCGAGACGCCTTCCGCCTCGATCGCCAGCAGCACAAGCGCCGTCAGACGCTCGCGGTCGGTGACGATGCCCTGCGTCGAGACGCCTTCGCGGGCGCACTGTTCGCGGATGAAGCGTCCCATCTGCTCGTCGCCGACGCGGGTGATCAGGCCCGATTTCAGCCCGAGCCGGGCTGTTCCGATCGCGATATTGGCGGGGCAGCCGCCGACAGACTTGGCAAACGAGGTGATATCCTCCAGCCGGCTGCCGAGCTGCTGCCCGTAGAGATCGACCGACGAACGCCCGATCGCGATCACGTCGAGGGTCGGTTCAGGCAAGGCGTGTGGGTCGTCGTTCGACATCGGGTCCTCCCTGCGCACGGCCGGTCACGGCCATTCGCATATGTCAAAAATGAAACATCAATTCCGAAGTCTAGTCAATTCGGAATATTTGTTCCATGTGGTTTAACCCGTGAAACCCACAGACCCAGAGTCACTCGTGCCCGGATCGCCTGCCGCCGCGCTCCTGTTGGCGGCGCTTCTCGGCGATGGCGACAGGCAGCGCCATGGCCAGTGCCATCGAAGCGGAAAGGGAGCGGAAACCGCCATAGTCCGCCTCGGCCACCTCGAACCAGTGGGTGGCGCAACCCGCCAGCGGCGAAAACGCCGAATCGGTAATCGCCACGATCGGTACGCCCCGTTCGCTCAGGGCTTGCGCCTGCCCGAGGCTCTCGGCGGCGTAGGGTGAAAAGCTGACGGCGATGGCGGCATCGCGCGGGGTGGCAAACCCGGCCAGTTCTCCGTCAATGCCGTTCGGCGAGGCGATCATCTGGTGGCGGATGCCGAGTTTGCCGAAGGCATAGGCCATGTGCGCCGTCAGCGGATAGGACCTACGCTTGGCGACGAGAAAGATCGTCTCGGCGCCGGCCAGAAGCCCGACGGCCCGTGAAAACACATCCCTGTCGATGGTCGTTGCCAACCGTGCGACCGACTGGCTGGCTGCGGCGATGAAACCGCCGAGAAGCTCGTTCTCGCCATCACCGTCCGTCCCCTGTTCGAGGGTTGCAAGCCGGTCCTCGTAGGAAAGCGTGCGTTCGCGCAGTCGCTCGCGGAACACCGTCTGCAGGTCGGAGAACCCGTCGAAGCCGAGGTGATGGGCGAGGCGCACCAGTGTCGAAGGCTGCACTTCTGCGGCAGAAGCGATGCTGGCCGCGGTCCCGAAGGCGATTTCGTCGGGATGCCCCAGCGCATAGGCGGCCACCTGCGCCAGCCGTTTCGGCATGGCTTCCTTCCGCTCGATGATGACGCTGCGCAGACTGTCGAAATCCCGCGGCACGCGGATTGCCGCACTATCCTGTTCGTCCATCCTCGATCAGTTCCCCGGTAAAGCCTGTTGCAACGTAGATGAAATTTTTATTCCATAAATATCGCAGAATGTCACTTTCATTCCGAATCGTTCCGTTCCATCATTTCCTCCGCACGCCACGACGGAGGAGAGACGATGGCAGCCATCGGTGTCGGTTTGATCGGTACGGGATATATGGGCAAGTGTCACGCGCTTGCCTGGAACAATGTTGCGACGATTTTCGGTGACGTGGACCGGCCGCGGCTGGTTCACTTGGCCGAGCGCAATGCCGAGTTCGCCGCCGCCCGTGCCCGAGAATTCGGCTTTGCCAGGGCGACTGCCGACTGGCGCGCGCTTCTTTCCGACCCCGAGGTGGACGTCATCTCGATCACCACGCCGAACCAGTTTCACGCCGAGATGGCCATTGCGGCACTGGAGGCGGGCAAGCACGTGTGGTGCGAAAAGCCGATGGCGACCTCGCTTGCCGATGCCGAACGGATGCTGGATGCCGCACGGCGCTCCGGAAGGGTCGCGATCATCGGCTACAACTACATCCAGAACCCCGTCATGCGTCATATCCGCAAGCTGCTGGAAGAGGGCGCGATCGGCACCGTCACCCAGGTGCGTGTCGAGATGGACGAAGACTTCATGGCCGATCCGCAAGCGCCGTTTTCGCTGCGGAGCGAAAAGGCGTCCGGATATGGCGCACTCGACGATTTCGCCGTGCATACGCTGTCGTTGCTATGGAGCCTTGTCGGCCATGCCCAATCCGTCATGGCGGATCTCGGCAAGCCCTATGCCGATCGCCCGCTTGCCGAGGGCGGGCGGCGCGCGGTCGAAAACCACGACCAGGCCAGCGTGCTGATGCGGCTGGAGGGCGGCATTCCCGCGGTGCTGATGGTCAACCGCGCCGCCTTTGGCCGGAAGGGGCGGATCGCGCTGCAAATATTCGGCTCCGCAGGCGCGCTCCTCTACGATCAGGAGCGCATGAACGAGTTCCAGATTTACCGTGCCGGAGGCCCAGCGGGCGAGCAGGGGTTCGTCACGGTGCTGGCCGGCCCGCAGCACAGGCCCTACGACCGCTTCGTTCCTGCCCCCGGACACAGCCTGGGGTTCAACGACCTCAAGGTGATCGAATGCCGCGAGTTGGTCGCCGCCATAGGCGGAGAGCGTTACCGTGCCGTCGACTTTGCCGAGGGCCTGCGGATCGAGCGCTCGGTCCACGCGATGGCACAGTCCTTCGCCGAACGTCGCTGGATGGACGTTGCTGATCTGTGAGGCGCGGTTCGGACAGGTGCCAATCCCCCTGAAATGCGAAAGGCGCGGCCATCGTCAGGCCGCGCCGTCTGTCGAGCAATTCAAGCGTTCATGTCCCCTCAGAGGACGAAGTCGCTCGCATAGTATTTCGTCAGGTTGGCATAGATCTGGAAATCCGCCCTTCCGTCGCCGTCCACGTCGCCGGAGATGATGTGGCCGGAATAGCGCAGTTCGCCCGCCCTGTCGTCGAACGAATCCGTTCCGATGAACTTGAACGCCTGGTTGCCGCTGCGGTTGACATTGGCGTCGATGTTGCTGAGATCGATCTTGTCGTTCTCGGAGCGATAGAAGTCCTCGATGACGTCTCGCTTGCTGCCGACGACGGAATCCTTGATCGAATCGAAGATGAAGTAGTCCGAACCCGTGCCGCCGTTGAGGATGTCATGGCCGCGGCCACCGACGAGATCGTCGTTGCCGTTGCCGCCCAGAAGTTCGTCGCTACCCGAGCCGCCGACGAGATAGTCGTTGCCGCTGCGGCCGGAAAGGATGTCGTTGCCGCTGCCGCCCTTCAGGTCGTTGGCACCGGAATTGCCGCGCAGCGTATCGTCGAAGCCGGTACCTGTGGCGTTCTCGATGCTCGTGAACGTCTCCTTGTTCGAGCCGACCCTCGCGAACTTCTTGTCGAGATCGACATACACGCCGCGGCCGCGCAGGTCGCTGTCGTCCTGCAGCGCGTAGCTCAACGTGTCGTTGCCTGACCCGCCGTTGAAGTAGTTGTCATAGCCCACCGACAGGAACGTGTCGTTGTCGTTCTCGCCGTAATAGTCGCTCTGAAGCGTCTCCACCTCGAACCAGTCGTTGCCGGAGCCGCCGTAGACGACGTCGTAATAGTCGTCGTCGATGGCGTAGCCATTGTGGATATAGGTGTCATTGCCCGAGCCGAGATCGATCTTGTTGCCGCCCTCGAACCAGTTCTTCACATAGTCGTTGCCGCTGCCGGCGCTGACATAGTTGAAGCCGCCGTCGGGGCTGGTGAGGTTAAGGTAGATCGTGTCGTTGCCGCCATACGTGTAGATGTCGACCTCGATACGGCCGTTCTGCGTGGCTGTGTCACGGCCGTTGGTGCCTTCGAAAGTGTAGGAGTTGATCCAACCCATAATTGTCGTCCTCTTCCTGCTATGGCGTCGATGTTAAGACCCTAGGCGCGTCTTCCTGAATACGGCTTGAACGAAGCCGCAGTCGACCGACGCATCATCCGAAGGTTGCTCGAAGTCGTGGCAAAACAAGGCTGAGGAGATGATTCTTTGATGACATCGAAGGTCGATCGCCGCCATCGCGACGCATCCCGGCCGTCTTCGTTAACAGGGGCGAATGCTGACTCTCGTGGTCTTGTGACCGGTCCCAAAGGGTGGCGTCGCAGCCGCTTGGCGCTCGGAAAAAAACTATCTGCTCGATCGAATGGGAATGTCGCGGGCAAGTGGCGGAGAAGAAGGGATTCGAACCCTCGATACCGTTTCCGGTATACTCCCTTAGCAGGGGAGCGCCTTCGACCACTCGGCCACCTCTCCGTCGCGGTCCTGATATGGGGAATCGGATGGGCGATCAAGCCTTTTTTCTGGTTGGCCGCGTGCAACCCCGTATTTTGATGGTGCGGATGTTGGCGGCCAAAACCGGAAACGCCGTTGGAACTTCACTGCCGGCGCAAAATTTCGACAGAGCGCTGCAGGCGCTCGGAATCCGGGAATAGCATCCTTGCGCAATTGCGTGCGGTCGGGCGCATGCTTGCCCATTCATGCCCTGTTCAACTAGGACCCTCATCATATGGGGCGTACATTGAAAGGGTGGATTATGAAAAAACTCTCTGTTGTCGTCTTGGCTGCGCTGACTGCATTCTCGGGCGTTTTGCCCGCAGGCGCAGCACCTTTTAGCCCCGCAGTAAAGCATCCGGCAGTAAGCTCGGTCGATATCACGGACGTGCAGTACCGCCGCGACGATCGCGGTCGCGACCGGCACTATCGACGTCCGCCGCCGCCACGCCATGGCTGGCACAATGGTCACAGGGGCTATCGGGCGTACCGGCCCGGCTATCGCCGTCACAATGACGGATGGTGGTACCCGCTGGCTGCATTCACCGCCGGCGCCGTCATCGGCGGAGCCATCGCAAATCCGGGCGTCGCAGCGCCGGCCCGGCCGCCACGCGGCTTGAGCCAGGCGCATGTCGACTGGTGCATGTCCCGATACCGCACCTATCGCGTCTTCGATAACAGCTACGTGCCGCAGGTCGGTGTCCGGGCACAGTGCATCTCGCCCTATAGCTGAGGTCCGCGCGCCTATCATGCAAAACCCCGTCGCCGGTCAGCCGGCGGCGGGGTTTCGTTTGTTGTGATTCTGGCCAGGGTGCGCAGGGTGCGACGGCATCGCTGCGGGACGCCGTGCATCATGGCTTCCTAATGCGTGTCGCGCGCAACCCATCGGTAGAACCAGAAGACGGCGGCGAAAAAACAGAGGAGCTGGACAAGTTGAAAGGTCATGTTCGTAGATTCCCGGCTTCCCCTCCCGCGTCCCGATTAATATTTCATTAAGCACTCATCAACTGATATTGCCGCTCCAGCCTGTGGACAAACCGTTCACAAATGAAGATGGCGAAATGCCTTAGTGTTGAAGTGGATCCGAGGTTGCCCGCAAGAGGGCATCGGGCGCGGGCCTGCCATCACCTGATCGGGTTACGCCGATTGCAGTAGGCACGGCATGCGTTCATGACCTGGTCCGCCCGTGTTCGATCGCTGTTCATTGTCGATTTAGCAATGACTGCATTAGGAAATTACAATCCGTCGTGACGGTCGTGCTCCATGCTACGGACGTATCGGCAGATTCCGCTTGGCTGTTTATCGCTATCGGCGTAAAAAATTCCTCGCACTTCGATATCGATCATTCGATCTAGAACTCGGTGCTTACGTGATGGGGCGCGAGGCAGGACGCGCCCGGAGTCGTTGCAAGGGAGGCGTGCATGATTACGCGCTTTATCCGTGCCGACGATTTCGTCGGGCCGGATGATCTCAGCATGTTGCAGGAGGTCTTCGACGATCTTTGCAGGGAGTGTCTTCTGTCTCACCGCTCCGCCGCCGCGGACGAACTGGCACGGCAGATTATCCAGTTCTACAAGGCCGGGGCGCGTGATCGCGAAAAGCTCAAGGCGACGGTCTGCCCCCGATTGCGCCGGCCGACCGGCTGATCCCGAACGTCGGCGCGACCCCGCTACGCCAGGCGCACGCGCTCGATTATGTCCCCTTGACTCTTCGCTTCGGCCGACCCGTCGCTCTTTCGTGCCGAAAGAGCTGCCATGATGGCCGATATCACGAAACGTTTATGACAAGTTGCTGAAACCAAACCGTGCTCTGTCACGTTTCATAGCCTCGGAAAGTGTGGCCTGTCGGGAGATGGACTTTGAGCAGAGGAAACGGAGCGGAGAAATCTGTGACCATCGTCAAGCAGAGCGGCAAATGGGTCGTGACGGTGCGGGTGGAGAGCAGTTCGGTTCATACCGCGTTTGCAACCGAGGAAGAGGCGCGGCGCTTCGAAGCCTATCAGCGCAACAAGCTAGGCCTGGTTTAGCCCGAAATCGGATACAGCCGAGCAAGTATCTGGCCGCGCAGCCGCGGCGATGGCTCCAAAAGCTGTTCAAAACGGCCTCCTGCGCGCGCATTGCCGGGAGAAAGCCGTATTTCTTGGGTCTCCTCGTGATTCGAGGCGCACCGACAGGCTGAACTGCCGGTTGCGTTTATTTGCGGCGGACATCTGTTATCCACTATCCACGAACGGGGATGCGGTGATTCGCGAATGCGCGGGACCCTGACAGGGCGCGCCGGCCCGATGTTACGAGGAGACGAGACATGACAAATGCCCGGACCCATGAGGTCGCGGAAATGCGCCCGAAGATCACCGTGATCGGCGTCGGCGGCGGCGGCGGCAACGCGGTGAACAACATGATCACTGAGAATCTGCAGGGCGCCGACTTCGTCGTTGCCAATACGGATGCACAGGCGCTGACCATGTCGAAGGCCACCCGCATCATCCAGCTCGGCGCCGATATCACCGGCGGTCTGGGGGCCGGCGCCCATCCGGAGATCGGCCGCGCGGCTGCGGAAGAATCGATCGACGAGATCATGGACCATCTGTCCGGCACCCATATGTGCTTCGTCACCGCCGGCATGGGCGGCGGTACCGGCACAGGCGCTGCGGCCGTCATCGCCCAGGCTGCCCGCAAGGCCGGCATCCTGACGGTCGGCGTTGTCACCAAGCCGTTTTCGTTCGAAGGCCGCCGCCGCATGCAGATGGCTGACGAAGGGATCGCGCGGCTGCGCGAAAGCGCCGACACCGTCATCGTCATTCCCAACCAGAACCTCTTCCGCGTAGCGACCGCCAACACCACCTTCGCCGATGCGTTCATCATGGCTGACCGCGTGCTCTATTCCGGCGTCAGCTGCATCACCGACCTGATCGTCAAGGAAGGTCTGATCAACCTTGACTTCGCCGACGTTCGCGCCGTGATGAAGGACATGGGACGTGCGATGATGGGCACCGGCGAATCGACCGGCGAGGGCAGGGCGATGAAGGCTGCGGAAGCCGCCATCGCCAACCCGCTGCTGGACGAAGCCTCGATGAAGGGCGCCCAGGGCGTGCTGATTTCGATTTCCGGCGGCAATGACATGACGCTGTTCGAGGTCGACGAGGCTGCCTCGCGTATTCGCGACGAAGTGCACCACGACGCCAACATCGTCGTCGGCGCCATCTTCGACCAGGAACTCGCCGGAACCTTCCGTGTTTCGGTGGTTGCAACCGGGCTGGGCGCCATGGAAGGCGAAGCGGGCGCGCATCCGGAGGCCCAGGTCGTCGTCAACTTCCAGCGATAGCAGCGCCGCAGCCGCGTCCTTGCCATCGGGCGCGGTAGGAGATTGAAAGCCGCTTGCGTGCCCCGTGCGCGAGCGGCTTTTTCGTTGGGGCCGGGAGAGGATGCGCCCCCGTGCCCCTCGCGTTCAGAAATTGCGTTGCAGGCGGATGACGCCGCCCCAGTCCTTCGCGTTCGGTCCCACCTTGTCGTCCATCCGATTGCGGTAGTTGATTTCCGGCGCCACGGTGAAGCCCGGTGCGATCGTGTAGGTCATGTTGAGCGCCGCTTCGGCATCGCCGCCCTGATCGAAGTTGGCGGAGGCGTTCATGGCAGCCTTTTCCGTCATCTTGAAGGTGCCGCCGACCCACAAGGCCCAGTCGCCGCTCCAGCGGGCATAGTTGTTGGGTTCGCTGCCGTCGGTGTTCCAGCCGCCCATCGCGAAGAGTTCGACCGGTCCCAGCGTCCCGTCCACCCGAAGCTTGACCGCGCCGGCATTCATCGACTCGTCGTATCCGCCGACCGCGCGGATCCTGAAGCCGTCCGCGCTATAGCCGAGCGCTGCGACGAGGTCGGGCATGTAGTTGTCGTCAGCCGTCGCGGCGTCTGCCACCACGCTGCTATCCGCATCGCCGTCCGGATCGCTGTCGTCTTCCGCCGAGAGCGCGAAGCTCAATCCCGTTTCCTCGCCATAGGTATAGCGGATCTGCGTCCGGCCGAAGTCGCCGTAGTTGACGTCGTAATAATCGTTGATCGTGTTGCCGGCATCTCCGGTGAATTCGGCATAGAGTGTATCGGAGTATCCCACCCGCAGGCCGCCGAGTTCCAGGTAGGCGTTCTCGAGGTTGATGCTGGTCGGCCCGTTGTCGGCGTTCTCTATCTCCGCCTCGCTATAGGTAGAGAGCGTGCCGTACTCCGTATCGGCCGCCGAGGACAGGCGCAGTGCAAGCCGCGACCGGGTCGACCACGAATCGCCGCCGCCGCCCGGAACGGTGTCCTGATCGTTCGGATCGCCAAAGGCGGCCTCCATGCGCAGATATCCGCCGACCTTCAGGCAGGTTTCCGTCCCTGCAATATAGAAGTAGCCGGTGCCGAACGCGTCGCAGACGCGAACGTAGGACGCAGGCTCGGGCGCCGCGCCCACGCTCGTATCCGCGGCGTCTGCTCCGCAGGCCGGAATAAGGAGCGCTGCAAAAGCGGCAATTAGTATCCTCATGCGCATTGCCTGTGCGGTCGGTTTTGACCCAAAGCATGCCGATGCGGCAGAAATTCAGCCGCCGGTGCGTTCGCGCCCGGTCCCGTCATCGCTGTCGCCGATGTCGCCAGCGCCGATGTCGAAGCGGATGCTCCCGCCGATTCGGATGCAGGTCTGAGTGCTGCCCAGCGGAGAATAGCCCGGGCCGAAGTGGGCGCAAGGACTCGTCGGGCGTGATTCTTCCGTCTGGTGCTGCGTGATGGCTTCCTCGGCCGAAGCGCAGAAAGCCGGCCCGGCAGCAAAGCACGTCGCCAAGACAAGTCTGATCGCGGCGCGGCCCATGCCCTGCACTCCCTGGAACTGGAAACCCGGTCGAAGTCATGTTCGCCGATCCTCCGTTCGCAAGCAAGGCAATTGAGATCCGGCGCTCTTCCGTCGCTGCTATGGCAGCTTGATATCGAGCGGCAATGCCTCCCGGTTGCTTGCCAAATTTGACGCTAGTTTAAATATATCTACCATTAAATACGTATAACTTCGCATGGTATGGAAATTTATGGAAATTTATGGCAAAAACTCCGCCATGTTTCCATATTAAATAAGTATACGTAAGGCACATTTTTGATACTAGAGATAAGATATGTTGTCTTATCTGGCGAAAATATCCATAACTATCCGGTAGTTGGCGTATATTAGCATTGCCTTCCAGTGTTATTATTGCAACAACAATGAGAGTCTATTTGATTTATAGTTCAGATATTCGCTCTTCCCGGTTGCGTCGTTTGCCGCGGGCTGCAATGTGGCGGTCAGCAGGTCGGGGCACCCACCCGGGCATGCGTCAGTCGGACGGATGGACGAGGAGTTCGCCGCCGACGCAATCGGATCAGAATGTTTGACTGGAGGTCAAAAATGAACATCAAGAGCCTTCTTCTCGGCTCCGCTGCAGCTCTCGCAGCAGTATCCGGCGCACAGGCCGCCGACGCGATCGTCGCCGCTGAGCCCGAGCCGATGGAATATGTCCGCGTCTGCGACGCGTTCGGCACCGGTTACTTCTACATCCCCGGCACCGAGACCTGCCTCAAGATCGGCGGCTATGTCCGCGTCGACATCTCGGGCGGCGACGTCAATGGCCAGGACACCTTCCCTGGCGGCGGCGGCGACTCCTGGAACACTCGTACGCGTGTAGCCCTGCGCCTCTCGACGGCAACCGACACCGAATACGGTGCGCTCAAGACCTTCGTCGAAACCCGCTTCGACCGTGACAACAACAGCGATTCGGACACCTACCTGCAGGAAGGCTACATCGAGCTCGGCGGTTTCCTGGTCGGTTACACCGACACCGCCTACTCCAGCTTCACCGGCTTCGGCAACAACAACATCAACGACTACTACGATGTTGACTACGGTGACTTCCAGACCACCCAGCTGACCTACAAGTACGACACGGGCGCCGGCTTCACCGCCGTGTTCTCGATCGAAGACGGCAGCGACAGCAACGACGATGGCTACAACACCTACGCCAACTACGACAGCTACGTGCCGAACCTCGTTGCGGGTGTTGGCTACAATGGCGGCGTATGGCAGCTCCGTGCGGTCGGCGGCTACGACGACTACGCCGAAGAAGGCGCAGTCAAGGTTCGCGGCGACGTTACCTTCGGCCCGCTCTCGCTCTTCGCAATGGGCGGCTGGAACACCGACGGCGACTTCCAGAACAAGTACGCTCGCTGGGATGGCGACTGGGCTGTCTGGCTTGGCGGTTCTTACTCGCTGACCGAAAAGGCAACCATCAACGCCGGTGTCAACTTCGACGACGGCGACAACGTAGAAGCGGCGCTGAACGTTGCCTACCAGGTCGTTCCGGGCTTCACGGTCATTCCGGAACTCAACTACCGCAGCGACATGGACGAGAAGGCCGGCCCGAAGGCCGAAGACTGGGGCGGCGTCATCCGCTTCCAGCGCAACTTCTAATCTCCTTTAGGGGATTTCGGAAAACCTGGCGTCGAGCCGGGTTTTCCACATCTGGCCCGGCTGCCGATTCTCGAATCGGTACAGCTGCAGCCGGCAGATTCGTTTATGATGGCACGGCCAGATTTGGCCCGGCACTTCACAGCCGGCAGCCGCCATGGGCCGGTATGCGGTGCGAATCCCCGCATTCCGCAGCTTCGATAGACCCCGTGCGAACCATGCTCCGAGTGCTTAAGTGGCCGGATCCTAAGCTTTTTTATTAACGACCGGTAAATTTTCTCGGTCCCCGGTTACAGTTTTGTGTCCTTTGCGCAACACGGTAACCGGAAGCATGAGCCAAACCCTCGCTTCCGGCTGTTTGGAGATTGCGCCGGTCTGATCGTCTTGTATTTTCAACTCCGGAAGCAGGGGCGGTGATCGTCCTCTTCTTGAAGTTGGGGATGGGGCAGGGAACGCTGTCCTTCAGCAAAAAGACCCAGACCCGAATGAAACTTTTGACTGGAGGTCAGAAAATGAACATCAAGAGCCTTCTTCTCGGCTCCGCTGCTGCTCTCGCAGCAGTATCCGGCGCTCAGGCTGCCGACGCAATCGTCGCCGCCGAGCCGGAGCCGATGGAATACGTTCGCGTCTGCGACGCGTTCGGCACCGGCTACTTCTACATCCCCGGCACCGAAACCTGCCTCAAGATCGGTGGCTACATCCGTGTTGAATGGCGCGGTGGCGACCTGCTCGGTCAGGACACCTACGGCTTCGAAGACGGCGTTCGCACCGCATTCGGCGGCGGCGACAGCTGGCAGACCCGTACCCGTGCAACGGTCAAGCTCTCCACGGCGACCGACACCGAATACGGCGCCCTGAAGACCTACGCTGAAGTTGAGTTCCAGAAGGACAACAACAACGGCGCCAGCTCCAACCTGGCACACGGCTACATCGAATTCGCCGGCTTCCTCATCGGTTACACCGACTCGCTCTTCGCAGGCGGCTACATCGGTGGCGGCTTCTCGATGAACGACTACATCTTCGTCAACTACGGTGATACGGCTCGCAACCAGATCCGTTACACCTACGGCGACACGAGCAACGGCTTCTCGTTCACCGCAGCTGTCGAAGACAGCACCGACTCGAACGAACTGAACGCTGACACCTACGTTCCGAACGTAGTTGGCGGTCTCAGCTACTCGACCGGCGGCTTCCAGGCATTCCTCGTCGGCGGTTACGACGGCGAAGTCGAAGAAGGCGCTGTCAAGGGCCGTATCAACGCCACCTTCGGCGCATTCAGCGCATACGTCATGGCCGGCTGGAACACCGACGGCGACCAGCTGAACGACTACGCTCAGTGGTACGGCGATTGGGCTGTCTGGCTCGGTGCGAAGTACCAGGCCACGGATAAGATCGCGATCTACGGCGACCTGAACTTCATGGACAAGGGCGTCGACTTCGACACCGACACCGGCAAGGTTGAAGGTTCGCTCGGCATTGCCTACGCCGTTGTTCCGGGCTTCACCATCCGTCCGGAAGTCAGCTACGCTTCTGACCTCGGCGACATCGCTGGCGACGCCGACGATTGGGGCGGCATGATCCGCTTCCAGCGCGACTTCTAATCTGATCTGACCTCGGTCATATTGGAGAGAGCCCGGCCAAAAGCCGGGCTCTTGTCGTTTGACAATGTCTTGATATGGCGCTGTGACCGGCGCGCACTGGGCGGTGTCTGTTCCGCCTGCTGCCCTGCATGGGCGCGGCGCTTCGAGGGGCTTTCTGCCCGCGGATTGTCACGTCGGCACTTGCGCGTCCCGATCGGTTCGGCAGTCAGAGGGGATCCATGAAGCCGGCAACTGCGGACAATACGTCCTGCTTGTGCAGGAGCGGCGCATGGCCCTGTCCGGTTGCCAGATGCCGTCGCAGGCCGGGATGACGCGCGGACATTTCGGCAAGCGTTTGCGCCGAAAGAAGCGTTGAATGTTCTCCGCGAATCGCCATCAGCGGCCTTCGTCCGAAGGCTTCGAATTGCGCCCAAAGATCGGGCAGGGGGCTTTCGAGATCCAGTGTCAGCAACTGCTGTGCAATTGCCGGATCGAAATCGGCATGGATGCCGCCATCCTTTTCCACATAGATCGCCTCCGCCATGTCCCGCCAGTCTTCGTCCGAAAGGACCGGAAAGGTCGCTCCATGCGTCGCGCGGAGGAATGCGGCCGCTTGCGCCCAGTCGCGCGGCCGCTCGCCGCGATTGAGGTATGTTGCAATTTCCCGCAGCCCGGCCGGCTCGATCACCGGGCCGATATCGTTCAGGACAGCTCCGGCCATGACGTCCGGTCGCGAGGAGGCGAGAACATGCAGGATCAGGCCACCGCGTGACGTGCCGACGAAGACGGCGCGTTCGATCGATAGGGCGGAGAGGGCGCTCAACACATCGCCGCATTCGGTCGCGATGTTGTAGTTCGCCTTGTTGTCGTCCCATGCCGAGCGGCCACGGCCGCGATAGTCCAGTGCTATGACGCGCCTTCCGGTCCGTTCGCGCAAGGCAATCGCGAACTGGCGGAAGTCGCGCGAATTCCGACTGAGCCCCGCAAGGCAGACGACAGGTGTCTTTTGTGCGCTGTCTCCGGATAGCGCCCGATAGTCCCGGGCGTAAAGCGACAGCCCGTCCGCGGCGGGGAAGAATAGGTCTTCGATGCTGCGGTCGGTTTCCTCGCTCATCGCCTGCCCTCGTTCGATGCCGGCCAGGTCGAGGAGAGAAGAGGCATGCTGCTCAGCGCCCCATGCGCAGGTCGTGTACGATGTCGGCCTTCTGGCCAAGCCGCGTCTTGTAGACCTGATAGTTCTCCATTACCCGCTGAACGTAGCTGCGCGTCTCAGAAAAGGGAATGCGCTCCACCCAATCGACAACCTCGTCTATGGGCCTGCCGCGCGGATCACCATAGCGCTGGATCCACTGGTCGACACGGCGCGGGCCGGCATTGTATGCGATGAAGGTCAGGATATACGAACCATTGAAATCGCTGATCTGCTCGCCGAGGAAATGCGCTCCCAGCGTGGCGTTGTAGGCAGCATCGCTGGTCAGCCGTTCGGCGGAGTAGGCGATGCCATAGCGCTTTGCGACCCCCTTTGCGGTGCCCGGCAGCAGCTGCAAGAGGCCGCGGGCGTCGGCGGGCGAGACTGCGGCCGGGTTGAAGGCGCTCTCCTGCCGGGCGATCGCATAGGCCAGCGCCTTGCCGGAGCCGGATATGTTGGCTTGGGCGGGGATGACGCCGACGGGAAATGCCAGCGCGGCGACGTCGATCCCGCGCCCGAAGGCGATCTTGCCGACCTGGAGCGAAAGCTGGTGGTTTCCTGCCGTCTCCGCCCTTGCGGCGAGAAGCGCCAGTTCTCCGGGGCTCTGCAGTTCTTCTGCAAGCGCGCGGTAAAGGCTCTCGGCCCGAAAGCTGTGGCCCGCTGCCGTTAGCCGGTCGATCGCCTGGACCGCTTCCCGCGCATGGAAACGGTCACGCTCCGCAGCACTGGGCTTGGGATAGCTGACGTTGAGGTTGGTCTGGCCGATGCGCGCGGCTGCCAGTTGCCCGTAGTAGGTGCCGCCGAAGTTGGCGGCCTTCGCATAATACTCGCTCGCCTGCGGTGAACCGTCCGTTTCCGCCGCCCGTCCCATCCAGTACCAGGCGCGGGAGACGGCCAGCGGCCGGTTGGAGACACGCAAAATGCGCTGGAAGTGCGTGGAGGCCGTCTTGGCGTCCTTCAGTCCGCGCAGGGCATACCAGCCGGCGTGGAATTCGGCCTCGACGACATCGGTCTCGCCCTTCGCGGCATGGTGTGCTGCGACCCGGTATGCGGTCTTGAAATCGCCCTGGTCGGCCAGGCCGCGGCTTGCGATCCGCTGCTCCACCCACCATGCGGATGCGGCGGCCGTGTTCGCTTCCGGGGGCGTTTCGCCCAAAAGCAGCCTGGCGGCAAGCGCATAATCGTCCTGCCTGTTCGCCAGTTCGGCCCTTAGAAACGTGTAGGCCGGCTCCTTGTGCCAGGAGGGATCGACCGCCTTCACCAGTGCGTCGGCGTTCTTCGCCTTGTTGATGACGGCGGACCAGGCGCGCCAGAGCGATTGCGCCCTGGCAAGATCGCCAAAGCGCTGCGCCTGCGTGGCCCGCTCGCGATAAAGCAGCATTTCCATGCGCTTGCGGTGATCGGCGACGGTCAGGATCGCCCCGAACTCGGAGAGGATTTTCGTTTCCGTGTCGCGGTCGAGCGTGTTGGCCTGCCAGAACGGGCGCAGCGTGTCGGCCGCGGCGGCAGCGTCGCCCCGGGCGAGGCGGGCGCGCGCCAGCGTCATTGCCCCCTCGACCGTTTCGGCCCGGGTCGTGCCGAAGGCGGCAAGCACCGCATCGGGATCAGGGTTTTCGTTGGCCATTGCCCTTTCGGAGTTGGCCCGCAGGATCTTCAGGCCCGGCCAGCCCTTCAGGGACTTCTGCGCCGCCGCGATCTCGTAGGACGGCACGCTCCTCTGTCCGGACACCGCAATCGCCCAGGTCAGGATGTGCAGGTCGAGGCTGTCCTGCGGCATGCCGTTGCGGATGCGCAATGCTGCTGGCACGTCGCGGTTCGAAAGCGCGTCAAGACCGCTCTTGAGTTCGGGCGCGACCTGTGTCGCCCCGCTGAAAGCTGCGATCGCCGCGGTCGTCTCGTGTGACGGCATGCCGGCCGCAAAACCCAGCGGCTTGATGCGGGGCAGCGGCACCTTGCCGGCCGGTAGTTCATCGGCTACGCACGGCGCAGCCATCGCCGACGCGAGCAGGATAAGTGCTGCAATGCCTGTGGTTCTGGTCATCAAGAGCCTGGCCCGCCGAATGTTCCCCGTGCGCGAAGCGCGTCCGAAACCGCCTGTTACGATTAGGGTCTCGTTTCGTTAATGAAGCGTTACCATGTGTCGTTCGCCTTCGCCGACATTCGCTCGCAACAATCCGGACCTGGCACATCTGGGCCTTGTCCGTGAATGATGTGCGAAGTCAGAAAACGCGTTTTGCGCCGCTTGCCGCCTGACCGCCACATGATTATGGTGCGGCAGCATTTAATCAAGGAATACGGCCAAAGCATGGGTTCGGCGAGAACGCCTCTGGCCTCAGGAGTGCTCGATGTTCAAGGGGTCCATACCCGCTCTCGTTACCCCTTTCACCGATAGCGGCGAGGTCGATGAAGCGGCCTTTTCCGCGCATGTGGAATGGCAGATCGCCGAAGGCAGCAACGGCCTCGTTCCGGTGGGAACAACAGGTGAATCGCCGACGCTTTCGCATGCCGAGCACAAACGCGTGATCGAGCTCTGCATCGAGGTCGCAGCCAAGCGCGTGCCGGTCATCGCCGGTGCCGGTTCCAACAACACCCGCGAAGCCGTCGAACTGGCCGAGCACGCGGAAAAGGCAGGGGCGGACGCCATACTGGTCGTCACGCCCTATTACAACAGGCCGACCCAGAAGGGCCTTTTCGCCCATTATGCAGCGATCGCAGAGGCCGTACGTCTGCCGATCGTGATCTACAACATTCCCGGCCGTTCGGTCGTCGACATGACGCCCGAGACGATGGGGGCGTTGCACAAGGCCTATCCGTCGATCATGGGTGTCAAGGACGCAACCGGCAAGATCGAGCGCGTCTCCGAGCAGCGCATCGCCTGCGGCAAGGAGTTCGTCCAGCTTTCGGGCGAGGATGCAACCGCGCTCGGCTTCAATGCGCATGGCGGCGTCGGCTGCATTTCGGTGACTGCGAACGTCGCCCCGCGTCTCTGCGCGCAGTTCCAGGCAGCGACGCTCGCCGGCGACTATGCGAAGGCTCTGGAATATCAGGATCGCCTGATGCCGCTGCACAAGGCGATTTTCATGGAGCCCGGCCTCTGCGGTGCGAAATACGGCTTGAACCGCCTGCGCGGCATGAGCCGCAAGGTGCGCTCCCCGCTGGTGTCGACGCTCGAGCCTGCGACCGAGGCGGCCATCGACGCAGCCCTGCGGCACGCGGGCCTTCTGAACTGAGGCACATTATGGCGACGAAGGCCAGGCCGGCGACGGTCAAGAAGATCGTGGCGGAAAACCGCAAGGCCCGCTTCAACTACGAGATCGTGGACACCTACGAGGCCGGTCTGGTCCTGACCGGCACCGAGGTGAAGTCGTTGCGCGAGGGCAAGGCCAACATCGCCGAATCCTACGCTTCGGACGAGGGTGGCGAGATCTGGCTGATCAACTCCTATCTGCCGGAGTATCTGCAGGCAAACCGCTTCAACCACGAGACCCGCCGCCGCCGCAAGCTGCTTCTGTCCAAGCGCGAGATGCACCGGCTGCAGAACGCCGTCAACCGCGAGGGCATGACGCTCGTGCCGCTGAAGATCTACTTCAACGATCGCGGCCGTGCGAAGCTGGAGCTGGCGCTTGCCAAGGGCAAGAAGCTGCACGACAAGCGCGAGAGCGCCAAGGAGCGCGACTGGAACCGGCAGAAGAGCCGGCTCCTGAAGGATCGCGGCTGAGGCCTGTTCCCCCGGCAGCGGGAGCGGGACCTACAGGACGGGTCAGAAAGCCCGGCCCGCTAGAGCGAGCGACACGGCGATACGGCATCGACCCGGCAAGGTGCGATCCGTCGGATCACGCTGCGCTACAGTCTTCCTGCGTGTCTGGTAATGTCGTGGCGCGCCCTCGGCCCATTCCTCAAAGAGACGAAGCAGACTCCGACGCGTCAAAGTCCGTCCGCCACGGCCCGCAGCATGCTCTAGAACTGCTGGTAGAACCGTGCGATCAACGACTGCTGCAGGGCGGGCAGCAGTGCCTGCTCCTGAGCCTGCCGTTGCGTCTCGGCTGATTCCTGCTGCTGGGTGGCGGCACTTTCCGTCTCGTCGGCGGCGGTAGCCGGAGCCATCAGCGACGTCAACAGCGCCGTCAGCTGTGAGCTCTCGGCGGCGATCCGAGCTCCACCGCCGGACGCTTGGCGGGACGATCCTTCAGATTGTTCCGGAAGGCCGGCGGGAAGGCCGCTCGGGCGGTACAGGAAGGAGAGCGCGTCGCCATCATCGTCGAACGGATCGGATGCAGACGGCAGGGGCTGGGCAGGCGACAATGCCGCCAACGCCGCAGTTGCGGCTTCGGTCCGGGTCCCGGCCGACTGCGCTCTGCCGGCTGCAACATCGTATGCGCCGCCGTTGATGTTCGAAATCGTACTCAGCATTTCCGTGGTCGAGCTCCTGCCTGGAACGTCTCCGTACCATGCTCGCGTGAAGAAATGCTGAGCGGGATATGCGGGATTTTATCGAACTGTCCTGATTTCTCCCGCGCAACGGACGTTTGCCCCCGGTCCGTTGCCTCCTGTCAATGCTGCAGGTCGTCTGCCGGATGTTCGGTTACGCGCGGCGGACGCTCCGAAGGATCGCGCCCGATTTCCGCCTTGAGCGTCACGAGATCGATGAAGTAGTCGGCCTGGCGGCGCAGGTCGTCGGCGATCATCGGCGGCTGGGTCGACATGGTCGAGACGACGGACACCTTCCGGCCGCGGCGCTGCAGGGCCTCGACGAGAGTGGTGAAATCGCCGTCGCCGGAAAAAATGACGAGATGATCCACCGTTTCGGACTGCTCCATGGCGTCGATCGCCAGTTCGATGTCCATGTTGCCCTTGATCTTGCGGCGGCCAAGCGAGTCGGTGAATTCCTTGGCCGGCTTGGTGACGACCTTGTAGCCGTTATAGTCAAGCCAGTCGATCAGTGGGCGGATCGAGGAATATTCCTGGTCTTCGATCAGCGCCGTGTAATAATAGGCGCGCAGAAGATAGCCACGCTTCTGGAAGGCCTTTAACAGCTTGCGGTAGTCAATGTCGAATCCGAGTGTTCTCGACGCGGCATAAAGATTGGCGCCGTCGATGAAGAGTGCGATCTTTTCGCGGGGATCAAACATTCAGCGATATCCTTTTGCCGAAAGCGCTTGAAAAATCTGTATGAATCCGATGCGTTGATGCGTACCCGGCTCAGAAACATTACAAACGAATGATATACGCGATTTAGGGCAGGGCCTAGAAATTTCCAAGCAAACCTAGGTTGAATACAGGGAAATTCTTGGCAGACCACTGCGGGAAGCGCGCCGGGGTTTCACGTGTTCTGTAACAAGGAAAAACTTGAATTCCCGGCCCATTGATTGTATCGGGGCTTTAAAACTCCGGAAATTCTCGACCGTAAAGGACAGGCAATGGCCCGTGTCACCGTTGAAGACTGCATTGACAAGGTAGACAACCGCTTCGAGCTGGTTCTTCTCGCAAGCCACCGCGCGCGCCTCATTTCGCAGGGCGCATCGATCACCGTCGATCGCGACAACGACAAGAACCCCGTCGTCGCGCTGCGCGAGATTGCGGACGAGACGCTGTCGCCGGGCGACCTGAAGGAAGACCTGATCCACTCGCTGCAGAAGCATGTCGAAGTGGACGAGCCCGAGCCCGATGCAGCCTCGCTGGTTGCCGAGGAAGCAGGCTTTGTTGTCGCCGAGGAAGACGAAGACCAGCCGGAAGTCGTCACCTTCGACCGCATGTCGGAAGAAGAGCTGCTGGCCGGCATCGAAGGTCTTGTCCCGCCGGAGAAGAGCGACGATTATTGATGGCGCACGCGCCGTCACATATATAAGAATTGTAGAGTGCGCCGTCTTCTCGATCGGCGCACTTTTTCGTTTCCCGCCTGTGTTCCGGAACGGTGATCGACACCGACCGGGATAAGCCGTTTGAAGATGTAACTGCGCTCATTTGCGCCCGGCCGGGCGGACGGCGCAGTGGGAGCAGCCGCCCGATGATGCGCCAATATGAACTCGTCGAGCGGGTTCAGAAATACAAGCCCGATGCGAACGAGGCCCTTCTGAACAAGGCCTATGTCTATGCCATGCAGAAGCATGGGCAGCAGAAGAGGGCGAGCGGCGATCCCTATATCTCCCATCCGCTGGAAGTGGCGGCGATCCTCACCGACATGCGGCTCGACGAATCCACCATCGCTGTCGCCCTCCTGCACGACACGATCGAGGACACGACGGCGACCCGCGCGGAGATCGACGAGCTGTTCGGCGAGGACATCGGCCGGCTGGTCGAGGGGCTGACCAAGATCAAGAAGCTCGACCTCGTGTCCAAGAAGGCCAAGCAGGCGGAGAACCTGCGAAAGCTGCTGCTGGCGATTTCGGACGACGTGCGCGTCCTGCTCGTCAAGCTGGCCGACAGGCTGCACAACATGCGCACGCTCGACCACATGACGGCCGAGAAGAGGGCACGCATTTCCGAAGAGACGATGGACATCTATGCGCCGCTCGCCGGCCGCATGGGCATGCAGGACATGCGCGAGGAACTGGAAGACCTCGCGTTCCGGCATATCAATCCCGAGGCCTACGAGACGGTCACCCGCAAGCTGGCCGAGATGTCTCAGCGCAACGAGGGACTGATCCGCAAGATCGAGGCGGAACTGGGCGAACTGCTGGTCGCGAGCGGCCTTGCGACCGCGATCGTCAAGGGGCGACAGAAGAAGCCCTATTCGGTCTTCCGCAAGATGCAGTCGAAGTCCCTGTCGTTCGAGCAGTTGTCGGATGTCTATGCCTTCCGCATCCTCGTCGACGACGTACCCTCCTGCTACCGCGCCCTCGGCATCGTCCACACGCGCTGGCGGGTCGTACCAGGGCGCTTCAAGGACTACATCTCCACGCCGAAGCAGAACGACTACCAGTCGATCCATACCACCATCATCGGACCGTCGCGCCAGCGCATCGAGCTGCAGATCCGCACGCGCCGCATGCACGAGATCGCCGAATACGGTATCGCCGCCCATTCGCTCTACAAGGACAAGGAGCCGGTCCCCAACGGCGAGAAGGCTGCTCCCTCCAACGCCTATGCGATGCTGCGGCGCACGATCGAATCTCTGGCCGAGGGCGACAATCCGGAGGAATTCCTGGAGCATACCAAGCTGGAACTTTTCCAGGACCAGGTTTTCTGCTTCACGCCGAAGGGGCAGCTTATCGCCCTGCCGCGCGGGGCGACGCCGATCGATTTCGCCTACGCGGTGCACACCAATATCGGCGACACCTGCGTCGGCGCCAAGATCAACGGCCGCATCATGCCGCTCGTCACCCGCCTCAACAACGGCGACGAGGTGGAGATCATCCGCTCCGGCATCCAGGTGCCGCCGCCGGCCTGGGAAGAGATTGTCGTCACCGGCAAGGCGCGCGCCGCCATCCGGCGTGCGACGCGTGCTGCGGTCCGCAAGCAGTATGCCGGTCTCGGCTACCGCATCATCGAGCGCACCTTCGATCGCGCCGGCAAGTCGTTTTCACGCGATGCACTGAAGCCCGTCCTGCACCGGCTCGGCCAGAAGGACGTCGAGGACGCGATCGCAGCCGTTGGCCGCGGAGAGCTTTCCTCGCTCGACGTGCTGCGCGCCGTCCACCCCGACCATCAGGACGAGCGTGTCACCGTGAAGCCGAATCAGGAGGAGGGCTGGTTTCCGATGCGCAGCGCCTCCGGCATGGTCTTCAAGCTGCCCGGCAAGTCCAAGGCGCAGCTGGACGCCATGATGGCCGCAGGCCCCGAGGCGCTGCCCATTCGCGGCCTCTCCGGCAATGCCGAGGTCCATTTCTGCGCCGGCGGCGCCGTGCCGGGAGACCGCATCGTCGGCATCATGGAGCGCGACAAGGGCATCACGATCTATCCGATCCAGTCGCCCGCGCTTCAGAAGTTCGACGATGAACCGGAGCGCTGGATCGACGTGCGCTGGGATCTGGACGAGGCTAACAACACCCGCTTCATGGCCCGGATCGTGCTTAATGAGCTGAACGAACCGGGGTCGCTGGCGGAGGTGACGCAGGTGCTGGCGACCGGCGACGTCAACATCCGCTCGCTGACGATGAACCGCGTGGCCGCTGATTTCACCGAAGTCCAGATGGACCTGGAGGTTTGGGACCTGCGCCAGTTGAACCAGATCATCGGCCAGCTCAAGGAACTGCCCTGCGTTTCCACCGTCAGCCGCGTCTTCACCTGAGGTGCCATCGGCAAGCCTCCGTCAAAATCCCGTCAAAGCCGGCCGAAGGCGGGCGGCTCCATGCAGTTTTGTCGGCGCTTGCCCTGAAAAATGCACGGATGCCTAATTTTTGGCCGGCATGATATGCGCTTTTCGCATGGCTGAGATACATTAGTAACGCTGGTTGTTCGCTCGGATTTTACTATCTTTGTCCTCGGGAGGTCGAACCAGACAAGGGTTTAACCGATGTTCAAGCAAATCAGGAATTTCACCCGCGCCCTGCGCGTACCGACCGCTGCCGAACGCGAAGCAGCCTATCTGAACAGCGCGATCGATCGCATCGATCTCGAGTATCGCCAGCGTCAGATCGACCGCGGCCTGTTCCGCAAGCACTACTAAGCAAAGATGCCGCCCTGTGGCGCAGCGAAACGTTTGCGCCACCTTGTGGCTCGTGGCGGCCGACCGCCATTGAAAAGCCACCAAGCGATCGGCTATGTCTGAGTCATGTTGTTCAGACGCCGCAAGCCTGCGACCTGGCGTGATCGGGTCCGAGAATTCTTCTGGCCCCGCAAGGGGTTGAGCAGGCCGTTCCGTTATTTCGGCAAGCGAATCCTGCGTTTGTCGGCCACCCCGCACGCGATTGCCACCGGCGTCGCCATTGGCACGCTGAGCGCGTTCACCCCCTTTCTCGGGCTTCATGTGATCCTGGCCGTCATGGTGAGCTATCTGCTCGCGGGAAACCTGGTCGCCGCAGCGCTTGCGACCACGTTCGCCAATCCGCTGACGCTTCCGTTCATATGGGCCGGTACGTTCAGGCTCGGGGAATGGATGCTGGGCCTGACCTCGGAACACAGCGGCGGTCCAATTGACCTGCGCCACCTTTTCGAACATCTCGAGTTTGCCGATCTGTGGGCGCCGGTGCTCAAGCCGATGCTCGTCGGATCATTCGTGCTCGGCCTGCCAGTCGCGGTCTTGGCGTATGGCGCGACGCTGTTCGGCGTGCGGGTCTTCCAGCGGCGGCGGTCGCAACGCCTGGTCGGGCAGGGCTCCCGCTTATTGACGCCGCCGACGGTTTGATTTCGACCGCCCGCTAGGGCTCGGTATGGACAGGATTGAAACATGATCATCGGCATCGGCAGCGACCTCATCGATATCCGGCGCGTGGAAAAGTCGCTGGAACGCTTCGGCGAACGCTTCACGCAGCGCTGCTTTACCGAGGTCGAGCGACGGAAATCGGACGGCCGCAAGAACCGCGCCGCCTCCTACGCCAAGCGCTTTGCCGCCAAGGAGGCCTGTTCGAAGGCACTGGGCACGGGGCTCGCGCAGGGCGTTTTCTGGAAGGACATGGGTGTCGTCAATCTTCCGGGCGGCAAGCCGACGATGAAGCTCACCGGCGGGGCAGGCGAGCGCCTGAAGGCGATGACGCCGCCAGGGCACGAAGCCCACATCCACATTACCATCACGGACGATTTTCCTCTGGCGCAGGCATTCGTCATCATCGAGGCGCTGCCCGTATCGCGGGCGCAGTAAGCTGGGTCCCGCCGACGCTTGCGGCATTTTCACGCCTGCGATTTCAATTCGTTCGAACTTGCGCTAAGAGGGCGTCATGGTTGCACAAGAGGACAAATCAGGCGTGACAGAGAAGACTAAGAAGGCTGAGAGCGGCCTGTGGGAGAACGTCAAGGTCATCATACAGGCGCTCCTGCTCGCGGTCGTCATTCGCACCGTCCTGTTCCAGCCGTTCACCATCCCGTCCGGCTCGATGATGCCGACCCTGCTCGTCGGTGACTACCTGTTCGTCAACAAGTTTTCCTACGGCTATTCGAAGTACTCGCTGCCCTTTTCGCCCGACCTTTTTTCGGGACGCATCTTCGCAAGCGAGCCCAAGCGTGGTGACATTGTCGTCTTTCGCTTTCCGCCGAACCCGGACATCGACTATATCAAGCGCGTCGTGGGCCTGCCCGGGGATCGGGTGCAGGTGCGCGACAGTATCCTCTACATCAACGACAAGCCGGTTCCGCGCCAGCCCGACGGCTTCTTCCGCGCAGACGGCCAGTACGATACCGGCGAAAACATCCCAGTCTTCCGCGAGACGTTCGATAACGGCGTATCGTTCGACACGCTGGATACGCGCATCGGCACCATCGGCGACAACACGCGCGAGTTCCTCGTTCCCGAGGGCCATTATTTCATGATGGGCGACAACCGCGACAATTCCGCCGACAGCCGCTTCGACGTGGGCTTCGTGCCTGCGGAGAACCTGATCGGCCGTGCCAGCCTGATCTTCTTCTCGCTGGGCAACGACACCGCTTTCCGTGAAATCTGGAAGTGGCCCACCAACCTGCGCTGGGATCGCCTCTTCAAGGTCGTAGAATGAAATCGGCCAAGCCGTTGAACGAGGAAAATCGCGGCCGCCTCGAGGCCGCGATCGGATACGCCTTCACCAACAAGGAACGCCTCGACCGGGCGATCACCCATGCCAGTGCGCGCCCCGCCAAGGGAAGCAACTACGAACGGCTGGAGTTTCTCGGCGACCGCGTGCTGGGCCTGTGCGTTGCCGAAATGCTGTTCCAGACGTTCCGCGAGGCGAGCGAGGGCGAACTGTCCGTGCGCCTGAACCAGCTTGTCAGCGCCGAGAGCTGCGCCGGTGTGTCCGACGATCTTGGCCTGCACCAGTTCATCCGTACCGGTTCCGACGTGAAGAAGCTCACGGGCAAGCCGATGATGAACGTGCGCGCCGATGTGGTCGAAGCACTGATCGCCGCGATCTATCTCGACGGCGGCCTGGAGGCCGCGCGCGGCTTCATCCTGCGCAACTGGCAGAAGCGCGCCACAAGCGAGCACGGCGGACGGCGCGACGCCAAGACCGAGTTGCAGGAATGGGCGCACGCCAAGTTTGCCACAACGCCCGTCTATCGCATCGACGATCGCTCCGGTCCGGATCACGATCCGCGCTTCACGGTGACGGTGGAGATTGCCGGCGTAGCACCTGCGACCGGAACGGAGCGTTCGAAGCGCGCGGCCGAGCAGGTGGCGGCGACGAGGGTGCTGGAGCGCGAGGGCGTCTGGCCCAAGCCTGGCGGTTGAGCGGCCCAACCGGCCGTGCGGCCGCCCGCGGGATGGCGACGGCCTCGAAACGAATACCGACCCGAAATGAATTGAGTGCCGCCGCGTCCTGTGCGCATGATGCATGCCGGCGGCGCAGAAGAGAACGGACTTTGCCATGACAGAACAAGAAAACGAAGCCGTGGAAGCCGGCGCTCCCACCCACTCCGGCTTCGTCGCCCTGATCGGCGCCACCAACGCCGGCAAGTCGACGCTGGTCAACCGCCTCGTCGGCGCCAAGGTCTCGATCGTCAGCCACAAGGTGCAGACGACGCGGGCGATCGTGCGCGGCATCGCCATCCACGACAATGCCCAGATCGTCTTCATGGACACGCCCGGCATCTTCAAGCCGCGCCGTCGGCTTGACCGGGCCATGGTCACCTCCGCCTGGGGCGGGGCCAAGGACGCCGATGTGATCATGTTCCTGATCGACAGCGAACGCGGTCTGAAGGGCGACGCCGAGACCATCCTGGAAGGACTGAAAGAGGTCCACCAGCCAAAAATCCTCGTGCTCAACAAGGTTGACCAGGTGTCGCCCGAGACGCTGCTGACGCTGGCGAAGGCCGCAAACGACGTTGTTCCCTTCGAGCGCACCTTCATGATCTCGGCGTTGAACGGGTCCGGCTGCGACGACGTCATGGACTATCTCGCCAAGGCTCTGCCGGAAGGCCCCTGGTATTATCCTGAAGACCAGATATCCGACCTGCCGATGCGCCAGCTCGCAGCCGAGATCACCCGCGAGAAGCTGTTCCTGCGCCTGCATCAGGAGCTGCCCTATTCGTCCCATGTCGAGACGGAAAAGTGGGAGGAGCGCAAGGATGGTTCTGTGCGCATCGAGCAGGTGATCTACGTCGAGCGCGACAGCCAGAAGAAGATCGCGCTCGGAAAGAACGGCGAGGCGATCAAGGCGATCTCGATGGCTTCGCGCAAGGAGCTGTCCGAGATCCTCGAACAGCCGGTTCATCTGTTCCTTTTCGTCAAGGTGCGCGAGAACTGGGGGGACGACCCCGAGCGCTTCCGCGAAATGGGGCTGGACTTCCCGCGCTGAGCCCGCACCGTCGGTCTCGCGAAGGGGCAGGGCGCGGTCGCCCGGATTGTCGAAACCAGTGACGTCGCAGGCGCAGCCCGCTCAGGCTTGCGACGCTTTTCGGGCCGAGCCGGCCCTGGCGGCAGGGCTCTTTTCCCTTGCCTGCTCCATCAGCCGCTGCATGGCCCAAAGGCCGAGATCGTCGATCGTACGTGGCTCGCTGATCAGGTAGCCCTGATAGAGGTCGCAGCCCGCCGCGGCCAGCAGCGTCATCTTCTCGGGCGTGTCGACTCCTTCGGCCACGACCTGCATGTCCTGGGCATGGCAGAGGGCGATGACGGCGCGCAGGGTGGGGAGTGCGGCGGCATTGGTCAGGCTCTCGACCAGCGCCCGGTCGAGTTTGATGGTCTCGGCCGGATAGTCGATGATCTGCTGGACGGAGGTGTAGCCGGCGCCGAAGTCGTCGATGGAAATGCGGAAGCCCTTGCTGCGCAGCATGTCGATATTTCGCTGTGAGAGATCGCCGAGTTTGACGGCGTATGTCTCAGTCAACTCGATCTCAATCGAGCGTGCCTCGATCCCGTAGCGGACCAGGCCGTCGCAGAAGCGGTCGGAGATCGACTTGTTGTAGAGTTCGGCCGACGAGATGTTGATGCAGAGCACCGTGTCCGCGCCGAAGAGTTGCCTGATCTGCCCATATTGCGACATTGCCTTGTCGATGACCCAGCTGTCGATCTTGCTGAACAGGCCCGTCGTCTCGGCGATCGGAATAAATTCGTCCGGCGTCACCCGGCCGAGCAATGGCGACGTCCAGCGCAACAGCGCCTCGCATGCCGAAACCTTGCCGCGACCGTCCACGATCGGCATGTAGACGAGATGCATCTCGTCGTCCGGGCGCATGCTCTGCAGTTCCTCCTCGATCTGGCGCTGGCGCGTCCTCTTCTCGTGCAGGGAGCGCGAATAGCGGGCCGAACCGTTCTTGCCCTGCGCCTTGGCCTGGTACATCGCCGCATCGGCGTTCGCCAGAAGTTCCTGCAGGTCCGCGGCGTCATCGGGGAAGATGGCGATGCCGATGCTGGCGGTCACGGGATAGGACTTTTCCAGCATCTCGAAGCCGTCGGAGAAGAGGCCGAGGATGGAGCGCGATATTTCGGTTATGGTGCCGTCTGCCGGGTTGGATTGGACCATGATGGCGAATTCGTCGCCGGAAAGTCGCGCCACCAGCGCCTCGGGCAGTTCGCGGCGCTCCGTCACCGACCGGACGATGGCGTTGATGCGAGGGGCCAGCGTTCTCAGAAGCTCGTCGCCCACCTTGTGCCCGTATTTGTCGTTGACGAACTTGAAGTTGTCCACGTCGATGAACAGCAGCGTGCAACCCGTCCCCGACTGCCGCGCGCCGTCGAGGATCTGGTTCGAGCGGACGTTGAAGTGCTCGCGATTGGAGATGCCCGTCAGCGTGTCGGTCCATGAGGCGCTCTGCACGAGGCCGAAGGACTCCACCACGTTGTCGTGCAACTGCTTCATGTTGGCCGAAAGGCGGCCGATCTCTCCCGCCTCATCGCTTGGGGCAAGCTCCCTGCGCCGTCCGGACATGACCTCCATCAACTGCTTGTCCAGACGGGCGACCGGGTTGGTGATGAAGCGGCGGACAAGGATCAGCACGATCCCGATGGTGAAGAGGCTGAGACCCACGGCCCCGGCCACAAGCAGAAGCTTCAGGTTCAGGAGCTTGGCATCGAGGTGGTCCTGAGGTGGTGTCAGGCGGGCATGCAGCGAGGGTCCCAGCCTGACTGTGGCCGAAAGCGCGCCCTTGGCAGTCAGGGGATGGCTGGATATCTCGATCTTCGCGCCATACTCCCGTTCGAGAGCCTTCTTCATGTCGAGGAACGGGCGCGGCAGTACGGCTGTCTGGATCAGGATCGCCCCGTCCTTGGCGCTGGAGACCGGCTGGTTGAACGTCAGCGGATCGAGAAACTGGGAATGCACGATGAGGGGGGAGGATCCTTCCGGCTCGATGTAGGACCAACCTGACAGTTTCGGGCTGTCGATCATGCTTCGCGCGTGCAACAATTGCGCCTGCGGGATCTCGGCGAATGGATCCTGGCTGTTCTCGTAATAGAAATCGACCGACAGCGGCGGGCGGATGATGGCGAGGGAGACGAAGCGCGTCGCATCCTCTGAAAGCGATTTGACGTTCTTCTGCATCAGCACGCCGATGGCGTTGCTGCGATAGCTGGCGTCCGGCTCGCTGACGAAAAGTCTTACCGCATTGCCTTCGACGAGCGAGTAGATCAGGCTTTTGTTCTTGGTGACGTCGTTTTCGAAGACCGCTCCCAGAAGGCCAAGCTGCTGCCAGAGCCGGGCGCGCTCGAGGCCGAGAATGGACTGGCTCTGGCTGAAGTAGAGGAGGCTGGCTGCCAGTACGTAGCCTGCAAGAACGACCGGAAAAATGAGGACGAAGGCGCGTTTACCGAGAGTCACGTAACTGAACCAGGCTGCTGATGATGCGTCTGCGGGATTGCACGGATTGGATGGTCAGTTCTTCCTGATGCTGGCTCTTTGCCAGGATTTCCGGTGCGGTGAAGATTTCTGGATTGTTGCGCATCTCCACCGGCAGCAGTGCCATCGCCTCCCGGTTCGCGATCGGCATGTTCAGGGCGATCGCGTTGCGCGCCGCGCTTTTGGCCTTAGAGATATGGTTGAGCAGGTCCAGCGCCTGCGGCTTTTTCTTCGACCGCTCCGTCAGGGCCATGCAGTCAAGCCAGAAGAGCGTGCCCTCCTTGGGGACGGCGTAGTGCCAAAGCCCTTCGGTGCCGACCTTTTCGTTCAGGACGTGCTGGTCGCCGCTGTAGCCAAGCGCCATCTGGATCTGCGGCCCGACCTCCGGGTTCTGGATCGAGGTGATGACGTAGTCATAGGTGAGTACGAAGGGCGCCTGCGCCTTCATCAACTGATAGGCTTGCTTGAGCGTCTCGTTGTCGTTGGTGTTGATCGATTTCCCGAGCAGGATCAGCGCCGGCACGAAGGCTTCGTTGTGATCCTGATACATCGCGATATGGTCGCGCATCGGTTCGGCCGGCGCCATGAGGTCGGCCCAGGAAGCCGGTGCCGTCTTGATTGCGTCGGATCGATAGAGAATGCCCATCGTTCCCCAGAAATAGGGAACGCCGTAGCCGCCGCAGCGCCGCGTCCAGCCGTCGTCATATTCCGACAGTGACGGAACGTTTTCGGGAGAGAGCGCCGTCAGCACTCCCCGTTCACCGAAAAGCCGGGCACCGTTTTCGCCTGTGACCACCAGGTCCACATCGCTCAGCGGATCGGAAAGCACCTGATCGCGCGCGTCGCCGCTGTCGTAGAATGTCTGGTGGACCGTGTATCCTGTCTTCTCCGTCCATTCTTTCAGGATGGCGTCGTCGATGTAGGATTCCCAGATCAACAGGTTCAGCGTCTCGGCGGATGCGCTGGAGGGTGGCGTGCAGAACGCGGCGAGCGTCGCAGTCGCGACCAAAACAGTTTTCCGCATGCCCAAGCCCCGGCTTTCCCTCAACGAGAAAAGGATAGAGAGCAACGATTGAGGAATTCTTACAGGAAAACCCGACGTTGAGCGGTCTTGCGGCAGGAACGCATTGCGCTGCACTGCGAGGTTGCTAGGTTGCCATGGAGATAACAGTCAGAGAGGCATGCATGGGAGCGGATCTTTCTTCACTGCTGGACAGGGTCGTCGGCACCGGCCAGTTGCTTTTGGTCGATCCGTCCGGCGGGCAGAGGCGCTTTGGCGACGGCACGGGCCGCGCGCTGCGCATACGCCTGGCCGATGCGGAAGTCGGCGGCGAAATTGCTGCCGATCCGGCGCTGAAGCTGGGCGAGGCCTATATGGACGGGCGACTGGTCGTGGAGGAGGGGGACATATTCGACCTGCTGTCGCTGCTGCGCCGCAACGGGATACGCCGCGTCGCTAGCCCGCGCCTTAAGGCGAAGGGACTGCTGCGACTGCTGGCCTATCAGTTCGGCGCCCGCATCCCGGTCAATCGCAACCGCAAGAACGTGGCGCATCACTATGACCTCGACGCGCGGCTGTTCGATCTCTTCCTCGATCAGGACTGGCAGTATTCCTGCGCCTATTTCGAGCCACGCGGCATATCTCTTGACGAAGCGCAGACGGCCAAGAAGCGGCACATCACGGCCAAGCTGTTGCTGCAGCCCGGCCAGCGCGTGCTGGAGGTCGGCTCCGGCTGGGGCGGTCTCGGCATGTACATGGCCGAAAGCTCCGGCGTGGATGTGACCGGCATCACGCTCAGCGAGGAGCAACTCACTGTTTCGCGAAACCGGGTCGCCGAGCGCGGTCTGTCGGACCGGGTGCGCTTCGAGCTGACGGACTATGTCGATCTCAAGGGCGAGTTCGACCGCATCGTCTCCGTCGGCATGTTCGAGCATGTCGGGCTTGCCAATTACGACAGGTTTTTCAAGACGATGGCGCGCGTTTTGAAGAAAGAGGGCGTGATGGTCCTTCACTATATCGGCAGGGTGAAGCCCGCCTACACCATCAATCCGTGGATCGAGAAGTACATCTTCCCCGGCGGCTACCTGCCGGCGCTATCGGAGGTGCTGCCCGCAATCGAGAGGGCAGGTTTCCTGGTGAAGGACATAGAGATGCTGCCGATGCACTATGCCTGGACGCTGAAGGCGTGGCGGGAGCGCTTCGTCGCGCGGTGGGACGAGGCGGCACGCCTCTATGACGAGCGCTTCTGCAGGATGTGGGAATTCTACCTTGCTGCGATGGAGGCTGCGTTCCGGCACGACCGACTGCCGATCATCCAATTGCAGCTGGCCCGTCATCAGGACGCGGTCCCCTATGCACGCGACTATATCGGCGAGGCGGAGGCGCAACTCAAGGCGTTCGAAGCACGGCGTCTGCCGCTCGCTCCGGTCAGGTTCTGAGGCGGCAGGAACCGGAGCCGGGCTAAATGCGCTCAATCACGGTATAGTGCAAATCTGCAACGCATCTTCGCTTTTTCGAATTTGTGCATATCCCCGCCATTGCAGGTACCTTCAAATAGGGCAACAAACGATCCGGGTCTTGCTGGGGGTTTATTTAATGAAGTTTCAAATACTTCGGGCCGCATTGACGGCCCTGGCGCTTGGCGCGCCGGCGGCGCAGGCAAACGATTTTATGGCGCGCTCCACGGACGGTGCATTCTGGCTCTCCGGCGGCGTCGGTCTCATGAACATCGAGGCGCACGAGCATGTCTACCTCGGCGCCGACAAGGCGAGCCAGCTCGACTGGGAGGCCGACGGCGTTGTTCTCTATACGGCCTCGGCAGGCGCCGAGCTTGGCGGAGACTGGTATGTCAGGGGCAAGCTGGATCTCGGCTTCGGCGGTGACAGCCACATGGTCGACTACGACTGGGTGCCGGGCTACTTCATCGACCAGAGCAAGGACGGCTGGAGCGATCGCTCCGTCCACCCGGGCACGCGCCTCGACTACTATTTCGCCGGCACCCTCGACGTCGGCAGGGACATTTTCACCGACGAGACCAGCACTGTCAGCGTCGGGGGAGGCTTCAAGTACACCGAGGTGCGCTGGGACGCGTTCGGCGGTTCCTACATTTACAGCGACGGCGGCGTGCGCAACGACATCGGCGAACTGCCCGACGGCCTGAAGGGCATCTCCTACAAGCAGAAGATCCCGGTCCTCTTTCTCGGCTTCGACGGCTCGACTCGCTTCGACCGGTTCACCCTGTCCGGCGGCGTCAAGGGCGGCATGACGCTCGGCATCGACGACAAGGACGACCACTGGCTGACCGAGACGCGGGTTTTCGGTGACATGGACGCAGCACCGGTTCTCATGCTCAACGCGGCGATCGACTACCAGTTGACCGACACGGCCTCGATCTATCTCGCCGGCAATTTCGAGAACGTCTTCCGCAGGCGGGGGGATATGAACTCGATCGACACGGCGACCGGAATTGCCACCCTCTACAAGGATGCCGCCGGTGCATCGTTCGAGACGATGTCGCTCCAGATGGGGCTTCGCGCCCGGTTCTAGGTCCCGCCCCCGGATCGCCCTCGCGGCGATCTGCGACCAGCCACCCAGCCTGCAGAGGAGCATTCGGTGAGCGACGCCTTCGGTTTCATGTTCGGCTTTTATGGTCTGCTGCTCGGTCTGGCCGTCGCCGAAGTCGTGGGCGGATTCTCGCGCGCCTATGACGATCGCCACACGCGCAGGCTCGGCTTTGTCGCGCCCTTGTTCGGCGTTCTGCTGCTCGTCGATCTCATCACGTTCTGGATGAACGCCTGGGCTTATCGCGAACTGGCCGAGATCAGCCATCTCACTGCCTTCGTCACGGCACTGGTCGCATTGCTCTACTATTTCGCCGCCACCCAGGTTTTTCCGAAGGCTGCGGAGACGGAGACGCTCGATGACCATATCATGGCGCACCGGCGCGAGGTGGCCTTCTGCGTGCTGGCCAGTAATCTGTTGACGCAGATCCCACCGGCAATCTCTGCCATCACCACGCCGTGGCCCCTCTCCGATATCGCCCTTTGGGCCGGGCTGAACCTGACCTACTACGGCCTCCTTTGCACAGCGGCGCTCGCCAGGCGGAAGAAGACCGTCGGCATCGCTCTCGCCTCCGCGGTCTCGTTCGTCCTCGTCGCAACGGCGGTCTTCGCTTGACCGCGCCACAGGCGCATTGCAGGGGGATCATTCCATAGGACATCGCTAGTTCCCGCCGCTCGTAAGGCTAACTCAGCCCGGAGGGCCGGCCGCGTCGGGAAAGATGTCGTGGCCGGCGTGCCCATATCCTGTGGACCTCGCTCGATCTGGCGATTGGCGCACGGGCGATGGGGCATTATGGTCCCCGCCCGCCGCAGCATCCGGGCAGGGCCGTCATGGTCTGCGCGCAATCATCGCATAGGAGACGTTCATGGCTGCCACCCCGCTCAAGATCGCCAACACGATCGCCGCCGAGATCAAGGCGACCTCGGCGCAGGTTTCGGCTGCGGTAGGCCTCCTCGACGAGGGCGCCACCGTTCCCTTCATCGCGCGCTACCGCAAGGAAGTGACCGGCGGGCTCGACGACACCCAGTTGCGCATACTCTCCGAACGGCTTGTTTATCTGCGCGAGCTGGAGGCGCGTCGCGCCTCTATCGTCGAAAGCATCTCGGGTCAGGGGAAGCTCACCGACGAACTCGCCGCCAAGATCGCAAGCGTTTCTACGAAGGCCGAGCTGGAAGACATCTACCTGCCTTACAAGCCCAAGCGCCGCACCAAGGCGGAGATCGCCCGCGAGCGCGGGCTCGGTCCGCTCGCCGACCGGATACTCGCCGAACGCGACAAGGTGCCGGCGGATCTCGCGCAGGCCTTCCTCGGCGCCGAGGTGCCGGATGCCAAGGTCGCACTCGAGGGCGCGCGCGACATCATCGCCGAACAGATCACGGAAAACGCCGACCTGCTGAAGCGGCTGCGCCACCATATGAAGGAGAACGCCTTGCTCCGTTCGCGCGTCGTCGACGGCAAGAAGGAGGCTGGCGCCAAGTTTTCCGACTACTTCGATCACACCGAACGGTGGGCGACCGTTCCGGGCCACCGCGCGCTGGCGATGCTGCGCGGCTGGAACGAGGAGGTGCTTTCCGTCGACATCGTCGTGGACCAGGACAACGTGGAACAGGTCAAGCCGGTCGAGCGAATCATCGCCTCCTTCTACGCGCTCGGCCAGAAGCCGGGCGACAAGTGGCTGGCTGAGGTCTTCGGCTGGACCTGGCGGGTGAAGCTTTCCATGTCGCTGTCGCTGGACCTGATGCGGGAGATGCGCGAGCGCTCCGAGGAGGAGGCGATCCGCGTCTTCGCCCGCAACCTGAAGGATCTGCTGCTGGCCGCACCGGCGGGAACGCGGGCGACGATGGGGCTCGATCCGGGTATCCGCACCGGCGTCAAGGTTGCCGTCGTCGACAATACCGGCAAGGTGCTGGAGACCACAACGGTCTATCCGTTCCCGCCGAAGAACGACGTGCGCGGCACGCAGGCCGAACTCGCCTCGATGATCCGCAAGCACAAGGTCGAGCTGATCGCGATCGGCAACGGAACCGGCAGCCGCGAGACGGAAAAACTCGTCGCCGACATGCTGGCAGCGCTGCCCGCGCCCAAACCCACCAAGGTCATCGTCTCCGAGGCCGGCGCGTCCGTCTACTCGGCCTCCGAGACGGCCGCTGCGGAATTCCCGAACCTCGACGTTTCGCTGCGCGGTGCCGTCTCCATCGCCCGCCGCCTGCAGGACCCGCTCGCCGAACTGGTGAAGATCGAGCCGAAGTCGATCGGCGTCGGCCAGTACCAGCACGATGTCGACCAGGGCAAGCTCAGCCGTTCTCTGGATGCGGTCGTCGAGGATGCGGTGAATGCGGTCGGCGTCGACCTGAACACCGCGTCCGCCCCGCTCTTGGCGCGCGTTTCCGGGCTTGGAAAATCATCGGCCGACGCGATCGTCGCCCATCGCGACGCCAACGGGCCCTTCGAAAGCCGCAAGGAACTGCTCAAGGTGCCGCGCCTCGGTGCGCGCACGTTCGAACAGTGTGCCGGCTTCCTGCGGATCCCGAACGGCAAGGAGCCACTGGACGCATCCTCCGTCCATCCGGAGGCCTACGGCGTCGCCAAGAAGATCGTCGCCGCGTGCGGCCGCGACGTGCGCAGCCTGATGGGGGACAGCGCGGCGCTGAAGAAACTCGATCCGCAGTTGTTCGTCGACGAGCGTTTCGGCCTGCCCACGGTGAAGGACATCCTGGCCGAACTGGAAAAGCCCGGCCGCGACCCGCGCCCGGAGTTCAAGACGGCAACCTTCGCCGACGGGATCGACGATATCAAGGATCTGAAGGTCGGCATGCTGCTGGAAGGGACGGTGACCAACGTCGCGGCCTTCGGCGCCTTCGTCGATATCGGCGTCCATCAGGACGGTCTCGTCCACGTCTCGCAACTCGCAGACCGCTTCGTCAAGGATCCGCACGAGGTGGTCAAGGCGGGCGACGTCGTGAAGGTGCGCGTCACCGAGGTAGACGTCGCCCGCAGGCGCATCGGGTTGACCATGCGAAAGGACGGCGGCGGCGAGCAGCCGGCGCGCGACCAGCGCCGCGACGCGCCACGCGGCGGAAACAGCCGCGCGCAACCGCCCAAGCCGCAGCCGCCTGCACAGGGCGCGTTCGGGGCGGCGTTGGCCGAAGCGATGAAGCGGAAGTAGCGCTTTTGCGAAGCGCGGCAGACATTTGTGCCGGAACCGAACGGCTATGGAAGAGCGTTAACGCTGAAGCCCGCTCGATCTTGAGAGGAATCGTCTGACAGTCGCTTTATGCGGCTCGCAACGACGGAGGAGTGATGAATGGGACAAGTTTTGCGTCTGCCCGCGAACGAGGTTGAGCGTCTGGTTGCAGTGCGCGCGCTTGACCTCGCCGATAGCGGTCCCACGCCGGAGCTTTCCGCCCTCGCCAATCTGGCGCAGGGGGTGTTCGACACGCCGTTTGCCGCGGTCAACGTCGTCGACGAGGATTGGCAGCGTGTCGCCGGCCAGGCTGGAATAGCACTCGGCGAATGCGCGCGTGAGATCTCCATCTGCACGCGGGTCGTTCATGCAAATGATGTCGTCGTCATTCCCGACCTGGCCAGGCACGCGGAGCTGTGCGACATGCCCTATGTGACGGGTGAGCCCCGTTTCCGCTTTTATGCCGGCGCGCCGGTGGTCACCGAGGCTGGACTCGTGGTCGGCGCGTTCTGTGTGCTCGATACGCGCCCGCGCTCGCTGAGCGAGGCGGAGGTGAAGAACCTGCGCCGCTTTGCGATGGTGGCGGGCGCATTGCTGCGGCTGCAGACGGCCAACATCGTCATGGGGCTGGCCGAACGAAGCCTGCGGGCTGCAGCCGTCACCGATCCGCTGACCGGATTCTATAATCGTCAAGCGCTGCCGACCTTCGTGGACGAGGCGATGGAAGACGCGCTGGCCGCGGGCAGGCGGTTCGGCGCCCTTTATCTCGATATGGACGGCTTCAAGGGCATCAACGATCGCTTCGGCCACCATGCCGGCGACCAGGTGCTCAAGCAGGCCGCTGACCGCATCCGTTTCGTCATTCGTGCCGGTGACATGGCCGTGCGCATGGGAGGCGACGAGTTCGCGGTATTCCTGCCGGATCCGCCGGATGCCGGCGCGCTGCGCTCCCTATCCGAGCGCATCGTCGCTGCCTTCCGCAATCCCTTCAAGGTCGATGGCGTTGAACTGAGTGCGCAGATCAGCGTCGGCGGCGCGGTGGCGCCGGATCAGGGAAGAACCAGGGTCGAACTGCTGAAGGCCGTGGACACGGCGCTCTACGAGGCCAAGTCCGCCGGGCGAAACGGCTACCGCATCCTTGGCGGTTGACGCGCGCTACGTTTCCAGCTCGCCCTTCAGCGCCTCCAGTACGCTGACGGCGTGGCCCGCATACCGACTGATCCAGCGGTCGTGAATGGCCTTGATCGGCAGCGCATTCAGGTGGTTCCAGCGCTCCCGCCCCTCGCGCCGGGCGATCACCAGTCCCGCATCTTCAAGAACCTTCAGGTGCTGCATGACAGTGCAGCGGTCCATCTCCGGGAAAATCTGACAAAGCCCGCCGGTGGTCATCGGCGTTTCCTTGATGGCGTCCAGCATCTGCCGGCGCTTGCCGTTCGCCAGCGCCTTGAAGATCGCATCGTCGGCCGATTCGCTTGACATGTTATATTTTTATAACATAATTGCGGCAGGTTCAAGCGATGATGGAGGATGGCATGACGCTGGAGTTTCGCGTGAACGGCCGGATTGCAAAGCCGGTGGCCGAGGTGTTTGACGCCGTGGTCGATCCGAACAAACTCAGCGGCTACTTCACCACGATCGGCGGGGCGAGCGCACCGCTCGTCGCCGGAACGACCGTCACCTGGTGGGGTTCCGCGCCGGTCATCGTCGAGGAGGTGGAGGAGAACGCCCGCATCGTCTTTCGCTGGGACGCGATGGTGGACGAGGGCGAGGAGGCCTACAGGACGCGCGTGGAGATGCGCTTCACCCCGCTCGACGACGGTGGCACGATGGTCACGATCGCCGAGGCCGGATGGCGCGAAGACGCGCGCGGGCAGAAGAGTTCGTACATGAACTGCGAAGGCTGGTCGCAGATGCTTGCCTGCATGAAGGCCTATCTCGAATACGGCATCAACCTGCGCCACGGTTACTATCCGAGCGAGTTGAAGGGCGTGGTCGCATCGGAGCAGCAGGAATTCGTCTAGGGAGGCGATACCGTCGATCTCGCGCCGAAAGCAGACATCGCCTGATCGCCGCAAGAACCCGGCGCCCCGTTGGCGCCGGGTGATGCGTCTTCAGATGGCGACGGACCCCACCGCCGACGGGGGCGCGCCGGCAATCGGCGTTCCATCCAGGGGCGCGCTCTGCGGCGCTTCCTGCTGCAGGACGACGACGCGCGTATTGACGGGAATGCGTCCGTAGAGATCGATGATGTCCTGGTTGAACAGCCGGATGCACCCGCTCGAAACCGCCTTGCCGATCGACCAGGGTTCGGAGGTTCCGTGGATGCGGAACAGCGTGTCGCGGTCGCCTTGGTAGAGATAGAGCGCCCGCGGCCCCAGCGGGTTCGTCAGGCCCGGTTCCATGCCGCCGGCCCATTGCGCGTTGCGCTCCGGTTCGCGGGCGATCATGTTCTGCGTCGGCGTCCAGCGCGGCCATTCGGCCTTGCGCCCGATCCGCGCGGAGCCTTCAAATTCCAGGCCCGCCTTGCCGACGCCGATGCCGTAGCGCATCGCCATGCCGTTTTCCTGCACGAGATAGAGGAAGCGGTTGGTCGTATCGATCACGACGGTCCCCGGCAGCTCTGATGTCGGATACGCGACCTGCTGGCGGAAGTATTTCGGGTCGACTTTCGAGATGTCCATCGCCGGCAGCGGGAACCTTTCGTCCGGATGTGCGCCGTACATCGCCACATGCATCGGATCCGGTCCCTTCTTCACCGGCTTTCCGGTCGAGACACAGGCTGCGAGCGGCAGACAAAGCAGCAGGAGGGCGGCGACGCGCAACGGGGAAGCGGCGCGGGGCAACGGCAGAGGCATGATAAACTTGACCTTTTGGCTTTCCGGAATCGGAACGGTGGGAATGTGTTCCCTCCGGAGCAAAAGAGGCGATGGCGTGGCGAAGGCTATACAACAATGCGGCATTGAGGGGGCTGTGGCGCATATGCCACGCTCCCTTCTTCCGCCCGCCGTATCGAGCTTGCCGATCCCGTCTGCCGGGCGTATGCCTTTGCCATGCAATGGAACGACGAGGCCATCGTGCTGGGCGTACGCCGCCACGGCGAGACATCCGTCATCGCGGAAGTGATGACGCGCAGTCATGGCCGCCATCTCGGGGTCGTCCGCTCGGGCCGCTCGCGCGCGATGCAACCGGTGCTGCAGCCCGGAAATTCGGTGGACGTAACCTGGCGGGCCCGCCTGGACGAGCATCTCGGCGAGTTCCGCATCGAGCCACTGCAACTCCGCGCCGGCCGGCTCATGGAAGCGGCGATTGCGGTGTACGGGGTGCAGGCGATGGCAGCCCTGCTGCGCTTCCTGCCGGAGCGCGATCCCCATCCTCACCTCTTCGAGATGCTGGCCGTCGTGCTCGACCATCTGCACGAGCCGGCCGATGCGGGTGAACTGGTCGTGCGCTTCGAACTCGCCGTGCTGGAGGACCTCGGCTATGGCCTCGATCTGGCGCGGTGCGCGGCGACCGGCGATACCGTTGATCTCGTCTTCGTCTCGCCGAAGTCCGGTCGAGCCGTCAGCCGCAGTGCCGGGATGCCCTGGGCCGATCGGATGCTGGCCTTGCCGGGTTTCCTCGGTGAAGCGACCGGTGCCGCTGCCGACGCACAGGCGCTCGCAGAGGGCTTTCGCCTCACCGCCTATTTCCTGAACCGGCATGTCTGCGAGCCGCGCGGACTGCAATTGTCCACCGCGCGGGAAGGCTTCGTGCAGGCGACACTGAAGGCGCTCGCAGCACGTTCTGCGGAGTTCGCTTCATGAATGTCGAAATTTACCCGGGCCTGACCGTTTCTAGCGTCGGCACGCTGCCGCTCGACGTCGTTGCCCGTGACGGCGGTTTGAAGGTGATGCAGGCCATGCTTGCCGGCGAACTTCCGGCACCGCCGATGGCGCAGACGCTTCGCTTCTCGCTGGTCGAGGTCGAAGAGGGCAGGATACTGTTCAAGGGCCTTCCGACGCACGAGCATCTCAATCCGCTCGGGGCCGTTCACGGCGGCTGGACCGCGACGGTGATGGATTCGGCGCTGGGCTGCGCCGTTTTCTCGACCGTGGCACCGGGCGAGGCCTACACGACGATCGAATTCAAGGTGAACCTCGTCCGCCCGCTTGTGCCCGGCATGGGCGAGGTCTTTTGCGAGGGCCGCCTCGTCCATCGCGGTCGGACCATCGCCACATCGGAGGCATGGCTGCGCGACAAAAACGGCAAGCTGCTCGCCCATGGCACCGAGACTTGCGCCATCTTCCCGATCGCAAATCTGTCTCAGTAGCCGGCCTTATGCCGGATCGGCCGGGCCGGTTTCTTTAAAGGGACACACAGGTTAGGATTGTGGGCTGCACTGCTGCTTCGTGGCAGGCAGGTGGACAATGCGCGGGGCAATCCGCGAAGCGGAGACGAAATGGCGGAAATCCTGGCTCTGGTCGCCCTCATCCTGGCTGTGACCGCGATGAATCGGAGTCGTAAGAACGCGGCGAAACTCACTGAAGAGATTCGCAAACTTCGCGACGAACTGAACCTCGCTAGAGCCGACCGGGGCATTCCGGCCCCGCCGATTGCGGCAAGCGCGGACGCTCCCCCGGCCGTATTTGCCGACGCTGCGGCAGCGGACGGGGAGGCGCCCTTTGCCAGCCCCTGGTTGCGGGCGCGGAAGGGCACGGAAGGTCCGGGCGAGCGGGCGGAAGGCGAGGTGGTGGAAGATGTCCCGCAGGCGGTCGAGGCCTCCGCGTCGATGCCCGCTGCTGCCGCCGCCGGCGACCACGCTCCCGTTCGCGAGAGCCTCGAAAGCCGTATCGGCGCACGTTGGGCCGTGTGGGTCGGCGGGCTGGCGCTGGCGCTCGGCGGGATCTTCATGGTGAAGTATGCAATCGAGAGCGGCGTCCTCAGCCCGGCCGTCCGCCTCTGGCTGGCAGCACTCTTCGGGCTTGTGCTGGTCGCTGCCGGCGAGGTCATCCGCCGCAGGGAGCAGCCGGTTGCGGCACAGCCGTTCCAGAACGCCATGATCCCCGGCGTGCTCACCGCTGCCGGCGCCGTGACCTTGTTCGGCGCCGCCTATGTTGCCCACGGATTCTATGGCTTCATCAGCGCGCCCGTGACGTTCGTGCTCCTTGCGGCCATCGCGGTCGCGACGATCGGCCTGTCGCTGCTGCACGGCCAGGCGCTCGCCGGTCTCGGGCTTCTCGCCTCCATGGTGACGCCGCTGCTCGTCTCGACGGACGATCCCGATCCACGGCGTCTCTTCGCCTATCTCTCCATTGCCTGGCTTGCCACCCTGGCGGCCTCGCGTGTGCGCCGCTGGCAGGCGGTGCCGGCGCTGGCCAATGCCGGGCTTGGGCTCTGGGGGTTGCTCTATCTGGCGGCGGCCGACAGCGTGCAGGTGCTGCCGCTGACGCTCGCTCTGATCGTCATGCTGACCGGCGTCGCCCTGCTCTGGCCGGGCAGCCAGCCGCCAGAAGAGGCAATGTCTGCCGCAAGCGCAGATCCCATTACCCATGGCGCCGGACAGTCGTCGGAGGCGGCGGACGTCATCTTTCCGGCAGGGCAGAAATCCGCCACCGCGGCATCCGATGGCGCAGCCATGCCGGAATCCATTCGGGCTGCGGCGCGCTGGCAAGGCATCCTCGCGCCCGCCTTCATGCCCGTATCGCTCAGCGCCGCGATCGCAGCCGCCCTGCCGGCGATTGTGCTTGCCTTTCTCCATCCTTTGCCGGATTCCGCTGCAGCGGCGTTTGCAGCACTCGCCCTGACGCTTGCCGCCCTCGGCGCCTTCCGAGCCTGGGCGCTCTATCCGGCTGTGCTGGCCCATCTTTGCGCACTTGCAGGGGCCATGGTCCTCGCCGGTCTGTCCGGACGCCTGGCGCTCGAAACGCTGATGTCGCTGCCCGGACAGCCGTCCTTTGACAGTGCCGCGCCTATCTCTGTCGCAGGTTCCGCCCCCGTCAACCTGCTGCTGCTTCTGTCCGCCGGCCTGGCGCTCGTCGGCGTTGCCGGAATATGCCTGTGGCGGGAGAGGGCCCCGGCGCACGCGGCAATCTGCAGCCTGCTCATGGCGGCGTTCCCCGTGGCAATCGCAGCCGTCAGCTTCGCCGCCTTCGGCAATCTCTCGCTCGACGTGAGGCATGGGCTGTTTGCGCTTGCCGCAGGACTTCTCTTCCTTACCGGTGCCGAGTTGTTTTCGCGCACAATGACGGAGGAAAGGGGGCGGGTGGCGGAGCTGCCGCAATGGGCGCTGGTCTCCGGCGGCTTCGCCTTTCTCGTGCTGGCGCTCTTCGCGCTGACCGACGGGCTGGCCACGACGCTGCTTGTCGCCCTTCTCGGTTTTGCGATGGTGCTCGCAACCCGCCTGCGCCCCTGGCCGGTGCTGCCGTGGACCATGGTCGGCGCAGCACTTGTGGTGGCGGTCCGCATCGGCTGGGAGCCTACCATCGTCGGTGCGGCCAATCTCTCAAATATGCCCGTCTTCAACCAGTTGCTGCCCGGATATGGCGGGCCGGCGCTGCTGCTTGCCCTTTCGGCCTATCTGCTGCGCGCGTGGCCGGGCGAGCGGGCGCGCAATCTCCTGCAGGCGCTCGCCTGCCTTTTCGTGCTCCTGGCCGTCGCCATCCTCGTGCGCCATGCGATGAACGGCGGGGTGCTCGACAGTGCTGCGCCGACGCTGGGCGAACAGGCGATCTATACGCTGCTCGCCGCCGGCGCGTCGGCCGTGCTGATGACGCTCGACTTGAAATCGCCCAGTCCTGTGTTCCGCATCGGCTCGATGACGATCGGTGCGCTGTCGATCCTGTCGATCCTGTCGGCGCACTTCTTCGCGCTCAATCCCTATTTCACGGGGGAGTTGACCGGTCGCTGGCCGTTCTTCAACCTGCTGCTGGTCGGCTACCTGCTGCCCGGTCTCGCCTTTGCCGGGCTTGCCTGGTATGCGCGCGGCCGGCGGCCGGCGCCCTATGTGACGCTGCTCGCCCTGACGGGGGCGGCATTGGTCTTTGCCTGGATATCGCTTTCGGTCCGGCGCTACTGGCACGGCGAAGGCATCGCGGACTGGAAGGGCTTTCTGCAGGGCGAGACCTACACCTACTCCGTCGTCTGGCTTCTGACAGGCGTGGCGCTCTTGGCGCTCGGCTCGCGCTTCGATGCCAGAAGCCTGCGCCTTGCCTCGGCGGCACTGGTATTCGTCGCCGTGATCAAGGCGTTTCTGGTCGACATGTCCAATCTGGAAGGCATCCTTCGCGCGCTGTCCTTCATCGGTCTCGGCGCGGTGTTGATCGGCATCGGGCTGTTCTATCAGAAAATTCTCTCCGGGCGGGGCGCGCCACCGCTCGGAAATACGTCTGCGCCTCATGCGCCGACCGGTAACGCAGGCGAGAGCAGGGGGATGCTGAACGCCGAATAGCGCCCGATCGCGCCAGATGCCGTTGGCGGTCGGAAAAGGGGTGGAAACGCCCCGTTCCTGTCTGCCGCCAATTCGGTTAAGGAGGTAGCCGGCATCCACTTCCCCGGATGCAACCCGGAAAGGTTCAACCCATGATGGCCACGAAAGACGACGCCCCCGACATGACGGTCGCGGCCCTGAACATTCATCCCCTGAAGAGCGGCCGCGCGATCCCCATGAGCGAGGTTGCGGTTGGCCTCGACGGGTTTGCTGACGACAGGCGCTTCATGCTGACGGATCCTGCCGGACGCTTCATCACCCAGCGCGAACTGCAGGCCCTTGCACAGGTCGAGGCCCATCCGGTCGAGGGAACGATCCGGCTTGGCATGAACGGCCGCTCGGTTGTGCCCACCTTCGATCCGTCCCGCCGCGCGGCGGTGACGGTCTGGGACAGCAGCGTCGATGCGGCGGTCGCGGACGAGGCCACAAACGGTGTGCTATCCGAATGGCTCGGCCGCGACGTGCAACTGGTGCACATGGACCGGCAGGCGAGCCGCCTGGAGGGCGAGAGCTGGGCCGGCCGGCCGGTTCCGGTCGGTTTCGCCGACGGTTTCCCCGTGCTGTTCACCACGACCGGATCGCTCGCAGACCTGAACCGCACGCTTGTGGGCAAGGGACAGGAGCCGGTCGGCATGGACCGCTTCCGCACCAACATCCTTGTCGCGCACGATGGCGCCTGGGACGAGGACCTGTGGGAAGCCGTCGAGATCGGCGGCATCGTCTTCGATCTCGTCAAGCCGTGTTCGCGCTGCATCATGACGACGCAGGACCAGACGACCGGCGAACGCATCGGCGGCAATCCGATCCAGGGGCTGGCCGAAAAGCGCATGTCGGCCGATCGTCGCGTCGCCGGCGTCCTGTTCGGCTGGAATGCGGTGCCGCGCACGGAAGGCCGGCTGCGGCTCGGCGATGCCGTAACGGTGCTTGGCCAACGTCCTGAGCGCTGGCCGATGAAGGTGAGGGGCTGAACCCGGTCCGGCCGACGGTCGCCTGCAGCATATCAACGCGGCTGATCGATTGCTCAATTTAATTCACTTTTTCGCATCGATGAGGGACTCTATTTTATGGCTCCTCAAGGACGGAATGGAGCCGCCGATGTCTGCAACTACCTCGACCGATGCCGGCGCCGTACGTCGCGATCACATGCCCTGGCTCATCATCGCCGCCGGATCGATCGTCGCCATGCTGACCTTCGGTCCGCGCTCGGCGATGGGCTTTTTCCAGTTGCCGATGCTGCAGGATACCGGCTGGGACCGTACGACGTTCGGCCTGGCTATGGCGGTGCAGAACCTCTGCTGGGGACTGAGCCAACCCATCTTCGGCGCCGTGGCGGATAAATACGGCACATGGCGCGTGCTTGCCCTGTCCGGCATCCTGTACGCCTCGGGCCTGTTGCTGATGTCGCTCGGCGGCTCGGCGGCGACGCTGCATATCGGCGGCGGCGTGCTGGTCGGCCTTGGCGTCGGCTCCGGCTCCTTCGGCATCGTGCTTTCGGCATTCGCCCGGCACGTCACGCCGCAGCAGCGCTCGATGGCCTTCGGCATCGGTACCGCGGCAGGATCTGCGGGCATGTTCCTGTTTGCGCCGCTGAGCCAGGGGCTGATCTCAGCGCTCGGCTGGTCGGACAGCCTCGTCGTTCTCGGCGCCCTGATGCTGCTCGTGCCGTTGTTTGCCATCCCCCTGCGCGGCAATTCCTCAAGCGGGCGCGGCAACGAGGCGGCGTTTCAGCAGACCGTGGCGCAGGCGCTGTCCGAGGCGCTCAGTCATCGCAGCTATCTGCTGCTCGTCGCCGGCTTCTTCGTCTGCGGCTATCAGGTGGCCTTCATCACCGCGCATTTCCCGGCCTATATCGGCGATATCGGCATCGATGCGCGCTACGCGGTGATTGCACTTGCCCTGATCGGCTTCTTCAATATCATCGGCTCGCTTGCCTCCGGTGTTATCAGCCAGCACTATTCAAAGCCCTATTTCCTGGCGCTGATCTATTTCGCGCGCTCGGTGGCGGTCACGGCCTTCCTGCTCCTGCCGCAATCGCCGACGTCGGTCATCGTTTTCGCCATCGTCATGGGGCTGCTGTGGCTCTCGACCGTGCCGCCTACGAACGCGCTGGTGGCGATCATGTTCGGAACGCGTCATCTCGGCCTGCTCGGCGGCATCGTTTTCCTCTCGCACCAGGTCGGCTCGTTCCTGGGCGTGTGGATGGGCGGCTATCTGTACGACCACTTCGGGACCTACGATCCCGTGTGGTGGTTCGGGGTCGCGCTCGGCCTCCTGGCAGCGATCGTCCACATGCCCATACGCGAACAATCGGTAGGCCGACCGGCGATCGCCTGAGTTTTTCTGCGCGTTCCCGCTGCCCGTCTTTTGTGCGGGCAGCGCCTTGCAAACCGTCACAAAACTTTCTAAATCAAACCCCGCCGGCCACGCCGGTTTTATTTGGCTCCAGTTATGCTCAATATGAGCAAAAATGGAGGCCGCCCGGCGCGGCACAGGAGGAGTAGTCATGACCCAGCTTGCTACCCGGTCGGTCGATGCGAAAGAGGCTCTGCCGCAAACCGCGGCTTCGCGCTTCGGCATCGTCGAGGTGCCCGATCTGACCTTCACGCCGGAGGTCGCGCGTGAGACCGAACATCTCTATCAGCGGGTCAGCAAGTTCATTCCGGCGATAGAGTGGCCGGTCTACGCCCCTTACGTGCATGCCATCAACAGGCTGAAGAGAGAGCGCGGGGCTGTCATCCTCGCCCACAACTACCAGACGCCGGAGATCTTCCATTGCGTGGCCGACATCGTCGGCGACAGCCTGCAGCTTGCCCGTGACGCGACGAAGGTCGATGCGGAGATCATCGTCCAGTGCGGCGTGCACTTCATGGCCGAGACGTCGAAGCTGCTCAACCCGGAAAAGACCGTGCTGATCCCGGATGCGAAAGCCGGCTGCTCGCTCTCCGAATCGATCACCGGCGCCGACGTGCGGCTGCTGAAGCAGCGCTATCCCGGCGTGCCCGTCGTCACCTATGTCAACACGTCTGCCGACGTGAAGGCGGAGACCGATATCTGCTGCACCTCCTCCAACGTGCTTTCCGTGGTCGAAAGCCTGGAGAGCGACACCGTTCTCTGCATCCCCGACGAATATCTGGCGATGAACGTCGCCCGCCAGACGAACAAGAAGATCCTGACCTGGAAGGGGCATTGCGAGGTGCATGAGCGCTTCACCGCCGCCGAACTGCTTGCCTACAAGCAAGCCGATCCCTCGATCGAGATCATCGGCCATCCCGAGTGCCATCCTGATGTGATCGCGGTGTGCGACTTCTCCGGATCGACCGCGGGCATGATCAATTACGTCAAGGACAACCGGCCCTCCCGCGTTCTGCTTGTCACCGAATGCTCGATGGCGTCGAACATTCAGGCGGAAGTGGAAGGCGTCGACTTCATCAAGCCGTGCAACCTCTGTCCGCACATGAAGCGCATCACGCTGCCGAAGATCCTCGACAGCCTTGTGTTCATGACGGAGGAGGTCCTGGTCGATCCGGCAATCGCCGACCGCGCCCGCCTCGCCGTCGAGCGGATGGTGAACTTGAAGCAGTAGTGGCGTATGCGCCTGCTGGCCTGGCCCCTCAACCCCCTGCCGGGACCTTCTCCCCGCAGGCGGGGAGAAGAAAGAAGGTGGCGAGCCCAGCGCTCCTCGCCCCGCTTGCGGGGAGAGGGTGCCGGCAGGCAGGTGAGGGGGGCGATCGGGTCTGTTCGGCTCGCAGCGCCTTGGAGGAGAGTGAAATGCCCATGGAAAGTTTCCGTCCGCAGTCATGGAACGCGATCGATGACATCGTCATCGTCGGCGGCGGGCTTGCCGGCCTCTTCTGCGCGTTGAAGCTCAGCCCGCGCCCGGTGACGATCCTGGCGGCGGCTCCGATCGGCCACGGCGCCTCCTCGGCCTGGGCACAGGGCGGCATCGCGGCTGCGATGAACCCCGGCGACACGTTCGAAAAGCACGTGGCCGACACGCTCGAAGCCGGTGCGGGGATCGTCGACGAGAAGATGGCGCGCTCCATGGTTTCGGAGGCGCCGGCCCGTATTCACGATCTTCTTGAATACGGCGTGCCCTTCGATCGCGACCTCGAAGGCAGGCTGCTGCTGTCGCGCGAGGCCGCGCATTCGGAACGCCGCATCGTGCGGGTCCGGGGCGACATGGCCGGCAAGGCGATCATGGAGGCACTGATCGCCGCCGTCCGCAAGACGCCCTCGATCCGGGTGCTGGAAGGCTACGTGGTCGAGGAACTGGTGCGCGAGGGCCGCTTCATCTCCGGCGTCGTCGCCCGTCCCGATGCGGGCCAGTCGACGAAGCGGGTTCATTTTCCGGCCCGCGCCGTCGTGCTGTGCTCTGGAGGCGTCGGCCATCTCTATGCCGTGACCACCAATCCCTGGGAGGCCTGCGGGCAGGGCGTCGGCATGGCCGCGCGCGCCGGCGCGATCATTGCCGATCCGGAGTTCGTCCAGTTCCACCCGACCGCGATCAATATCGGCCGCGACCCCGCGCCGCTCGCCACCGAAGCGCTGCGCGGCGACGGCGCCCATCTGGTGAACGCGGCGGGGAAGCGGTTCATGCTGGACCTCCACCCCGACGGCGAACTGGCACCCCGCGACATCGTCTCGCGCGGTGTCTTCGCCGAAGTCCAGGCCGGCCGTGGCGCCTTTCTCGACTGCACCAAGGCGGTGGGCAAGCATTTCCCGGATATGTTCCCGACAGTCTATGCGTCCTGCATGCAGGCGGGCATCGATCCCGTGACGCAGCCGATCCCGGTGGTGCCGGCGGTGCACTATCACATGGGCGGCGTACTGACGGATGCGGAAGGACGCACCTCCATCGACGGTCTATGGGCCGCGGGCGAGGTCACGTCCACCGGCGTTCATGGCGCGAACCGGCTGGCCTCGAACTCGCTGCTGGAGGCTGTCGTCTTCGCCGCCCGCATCGCCGACAACATCAAGGGCATGCTGCCGGAACCGAAGCAGGTCGACTGGGGCAAGGACGCCGGCGAGAACGACGATCCGGTGACGCTCGAGGACAGCCCGGCGCTGACGAAGCTGCGCGGGCTGATGAGCGATCAGGTCGGCGTCATCCGCAGCGGCGACGGCCTGAAACAGGCAATTCGCGCCATTGCCGAGCTGGAGCGGGCCAACAGCCGCATGCGCTTCCACAACATCGCAACAACGGCCAAGCTGATCGCCGTCGGCGCCTATCTGCGCGAGGAGAGCCGCGGCGGCCATTTCCGGGCCGACTTTCCCGAACATCGCAAGGTCTGGCAGCACCGCACCTACATGACACTCGCCGATGCCGATCGCCTGGTGTCCGAGCTGGCGGAAACCGCAGCGGCGTAGAACGCGCGTGCACAAAAGGAAACAACGTCGATGACCAAGGCCCATCTCCCCGTCCTCTCGCCGCTTCTGATCGAGGATCAGGTGCGTGCCGCGCTTTCCGAGGATCTCGGGCGCGCCGGCGACATCACGAGCCAGGCGACCATCGGTCCGGAGATGACCGCAAGGGCTGAGCTGAACGTGCGCGAGAGCGGTGTCGTCTGCGGCATGGATCTCGCCGCCGCCGCCTTCCGGCTGATGGATCCGGCGATCGTGTTCACAGCCTTCGTCAGCGACGGGGACCGCGTCGAGGCCGATACGGTTCTGGCACGGGTGTGCGGACCGGCGCGCGCGCTGCTGTCGGCCGAACGCGTCGCCCTCAACTTCCTGATGCATCTTTCCGGCGTTGCCAGCTATACAGCAGCCTTCGCCGACGCGATCGCTGGGACCGGCGCGAAGGTCTGCTGTACCCGCAAGACGCTTCCCGGCCTCCGGGCGCTTGAGAAATATGCCGTGCGCATGGGCGGCGGGTCGTCGCACCGTTTCGGCCTCGACGATGCGATCCTGATCAAAGACAACCACATTGCCGTTTCCGCCGGCGTGGCCGGTGCGATACACGCCGCGCGTGCCTTCGCCGGCCATCTGGTCAAGGTCGAAGTGGAGGTGTCGACGCTGGAGGAACTGGAGGAGGCGCTGGAGGCCGCCCCCGACGTGATCCTGCTCGACAATATGGGGCCGGAGCTGCTGCGCCGCGCCGTCGAGATCAGCCGCGATTGCGCCGGCCTTTCGGACGCGGACTACCCGACCGATCCACGCCGGGTGAAGCTGGAGGCCTCTGGAAACGTCAACATCAAGACGATTCGGGCGATCGCCGAAACGGGCGTCGACTATATCTCCACGTCGAAGATCACCATGGCCGCTCCCACCCTCGATATCGGGCTTGATATCGCCGTCGGATAGGGCTGTCAGCCAGTCTTTTCACCTGGTTTCCGGAACACCCGCCGGCCGCAAGAGTTGACGTCCTGACACCACTTTGGATGGAAAGGACGTTCGATGATCTGCAAATTCTGGCTTTCCTTGCCGGCCGTAGCACTGTTTGCAACGGTCGCCACTGCTCAGGACAGCAACACGGCGCAGGCCGATTTCCTCGGGCTCGGCGGCAGCGAAATCGGCCGGGCGACGATGACGGAGGGCGCTGGCGGGGTGCTGTTCGAGATCGAGATCGCCGGCCTGCCGCCGCGCAAATGGGTGGCGCTGCACATTCACGAAACAGGCGCCTGCGATCCGACCTCGTCGCACGAATCCGCCGGTGGCCATTTCAACCCGGACGACAAGGAGCACGGCTTCCTCGCCGCCAACGGTCCGCATGCCGGCGACATGCCGAACCAGTATGTCGGCGACGACGGCGTGATGCGCGCCCAGGTCTTCAACGGCATGGTGACGCTGAAGGAGGGAGATCGCAGCATCCGCGGCCGCGCGGTCGTCGTCCATGCCGGATCGGACGACAACCGCACCGGCCCCGCCGGCGGCGCCGGAGACCGTCTGGCCTGTGCCGTGATCAGGTAAGGACGTCGCGAGACGCTGCCAAGCGGGAGCCCAAGGGCCAAGGCCGTCAGCGCCCGCCGACCTTGAGGCCGGGTGCGGGCCGCTCTTCGAGGATCTGTCTGCGGAAGCGGAACAGGGCGGCGGGGCGTCCCCCGGTGGCGGCCGTCGCCCCGCCTGTGGGTTCGACCAGTTCGGCCCCCTCGACGAGGCGGCGAAAGTTCTGCTTGTGCAGATGCCGGCCGGAAATCGCCTCCACCGTCGCCTGCAGTTCCGTCAGTGTGAACTCCGCCGGCATGAGCTCGAAGATCACCGGCCGGTATTTCAGCTTTCCCCGCAGCCGCGCCACCGCCGTGGCGAGGATGCGGCGGTGGTCGTGGCGCATGGCGAGGCCGATTGCGGGCTTGCCGGCGACGGCCCATCCGTCGGTGACAGCTTCGCCGGCAAGGCCCGCTTCATAGAGCAACTCGTAGCGCTCCAGCACGCGTTCCTCGTCCCAGGGAAAGTCGTCGAGGCCGAAGGCAAGACGCAGCCGCGTCCTGCGGCCGGGGAGTGACTTGCTGTCGCCGCCGGGCGCTTCCGCCCATTCGCTGAGCGTGGGGATGATCGTCTGGTCGAGCAGCGCGGGACGTCCGCTTCGCCAGTCCTCCCAAGGCAGGAAGGCGTACCAGTCGCGCCAGCGCGCGCCCACCGCCTCCAGGCGTTCCGTCGCCTCTGCATCCATGCGCGTCAGTCCGAGGTAGCCGACGGAGACCATGTGCGTCGCCGCCTCGTTCGGGGCCTTCTGCCGCCCGCGGTCGCCGAAGGTGTAGAGTTGTTCGATATAGCCGAGTTTCAGCGCCGTCTGCGCCTCGACGCTGGCGCGCAGGCTCGTTTCGAACGTGCGGTGCCGGGTGGGATCGAACGGGCCGAAGGGCAGGGCATCGCGCTCGCCCTCTCTGCCGCCGACCGCGAGAATGGCCGGCCCGCGGTTGTAGATCGCCACCACCACCGCATTCAGGCCGATTTCGACCGGTGGCGAGGGCGCGGGTACGATCATGGCGCGGTCCGCTCCGCCGCCCCTGCCGAAGCAGGGGTGATGCTGAAGGAAAAGGGTTGGTCGCCTGCATAGTCCGCGCCGCGGCCGATCTTCTCGACGGCTCGCGCCAGCCTTCCGCCGCGCGAAAGCAGGTGATCGCCGATCGCCACGATCCGGCTGTTGGGCGTCGCCTGCCGCGAAGCATCCCGCAAGCGAAGCGCCAGTGCGTCATCCTCCTGGTCCGGCTCGACGGCAAGGGCTGCGATCAGGGCTGCGGCAGGCGAGCGGGAGACCCCCATCATGCAATGCACCAGAAGCGGCGCTGCGCGATCCCAGGCGCGGGCAAACGCAATCACCGCCTCCACATGCGCCTCCTGCGGCGCGACCAGCGCGCCCGTTCCGGCAAAGGTGATGTCGTTGACGCCGAGAAGAAGATGGCGGGCAGGATCGATCACGGCAGGACGGTGAAAACCCTGCTTCGGCGCCACCAGGCTGATCATCTCCCGGCAGCGGTTGCGCACCGCCATCTCGGCGATCTTCGAAAGTGGCGCGACGACGATCGAGCTCATGCGCGCTTCTCCCGCGCGCCCGCCCGTTCCGCCTCCAGCGCCTCGAAACGCTCGGCGAACAGCCGCTGCGCCTCCACCGCCGGCACCGGAACGATCATCAGCATTTCGACGGTGATGCCGCGCGGTTCGCCGAAGAATTTTGCGGCCTCCGCGCGGGAGAAGCCGGCAAGCTCCGTGGCCTCGAAGAAGGCGGCGATGCGATCGGCCTTCTTGATCTTGTCCTTGAGCGACCGCGGCATTTCTGCCGGCAGGCCGAAGCGCAACTGCACCGCCGCCTCGAGCCGCTTCTCCACAGTCTTGTAGCCGCCGCCGACGACCGCCTTGAAGGGAGAAATCATGTCGCCGATCACGTATTCGGGCGCGTCGTGCAGCAGCGCCATCAGGCATTCCTCCGGCCCGCAGCGGTTCTGCTGGCGGAAGATGGTTTCGACGATGAGGGAATGCTGGGCGACCGAAAAGGCGTGATCGCCCGCGGTCTGCCCGTTCCAGCGCGCGACGCGGGCAAGCCCGTGGGCGATATCGGACAGTTCGACGTCGAGCGGCGAAGGATTGAGCAGATCGAGCCTGCGCCCGGAAAGCATCCGCTGCCAGGCTCGAGGCTCGGTCTTCGGCCGCGCCGTGCCGCTCATTGCGCCGGCGCCTCGGCGCTGTCTTCCGGAAAGGCGAGCCCGGTCCATTCCGGCAGGCGCACGCTTATCGCGACGTCGCCGGCAAGGATAGCCGCACCCGCGCGCAGGGCGTCGGCGGCACGGTCGATGCGGATGATGGCAAGGCCATCGCGGCCGGAGACGGTGCCGAGCGTGCCGATCGGCTTGCCTTCGGCAGTGATCGGAGTGCCCGCCGGCGGCAGCGCCGTTTCGGCCTGCACGATCACCGGCCGACGCCGCGCCGTGCTGCGGTGCTGCATCCGCGATACGACTTCCTGGCCGACATAGCACCCCTTTCGGAACGACAGGCCGCCGGAGAGATCGAGCAAGACGTCATGCGGGAACGCGTCGGAAAGCGGGTAATCCGAGCCCGATTCGACGATACCGGCGACGATTCGCAGCGCGTCGTAGGCAGCCGTCGTCTCTGCGCCGCCATCGCCAAGTCTTCGCAGCACCCGCACGCCGGCTGCTGCGAAGCGACCATCGACGAGGCCTTCGCCGTCCTCATTCCAGCTGACCGTCGTGCGCGTCTCGTCCAGCGCCTCGATGGTGACGGCGGCGCGCAGCTTGTACAGGGTCAGCCGCTTGACGAGCGAATCGCGCTGTTCTTCCGTCGTCTCCAGAACAAAGCCGCCCGCCGAGGCGCGGCTGACGAGAAAGTCGAAAAGGATCTTGCCCTGCGGGGTCAAGAGCGCGCCTGCGCGCGCCTCGCCGTCCGGCAGGGAGGGCAGGTCGGTGGTGATGAGGCCTTGCAGCAATTCTTCTGCATCGGCGCCGGCGATGGCGATATAGGCGCGTCCGGTGAGCGTGACGGCAGGCATGGTCATGTCCAATGGTCAGGCGGCGCATCGATTGCGCCGGGGGCTGTCTTTGGAAACAGAGGTAGAACGCCGGACCCGGCTGTGCAAGTCCCGCCGGGCGCCTGTCGGGTCCGGCGGAAGGGGAAGAGGGAAATCAGTCGCCTGCGACGAAGAACTTCCACTGGCCATCAGGCGAAATGCCGGCCCTGTAGAAATTGTAGCCGCCGAATTCCTGCATGTCGGCGAAATCGCCAGCAGTCACGATGCGCAGCAGTTCCACCTTTTCCGGCGGCGAAAGCGTGTCCAGCGACTTCTCGACGAAGTAGGGCCAGACATAGGTCTCGTTCGGCGTGCCGGCATCGACGCGTACGAACCCGGTCGCCAGAACGTCGAGCAGGATGGCGAGGATCTCGATCCCTTCCGAATCGCCCGACAGTCCGCGCAGCGTCGTCACCGGATCGCTGTCGCCGTCCACCACCGAGACCTGGGTCTGCGTCGGCCCCTTGCCGAGCAGGGGGCGCAAGCGTTCGATATCGCCCGATGCCGCAGCCTCGACGATCAGTTCGCGCATGCGCCGGACCGGCTCTGGCACCTTCTCGATATCGTAAATGACCTCGACCGGCGTTTCAGGCTGCGTTGCCTGCTTCTCTTCGGGAGGTTCTGCCGTGTCCGTCGTTGTCGAATCGCGCCTTATCAGCGGATCGGGCATCGGCAATTGAAGCGGTTCGCTCTGTTCGGAGTCCGGTTCGGCCTCGGCCGGCGGCTGCTCGGACGCTGGCTGCTCCGACTGCTCTTGCTGTGGCGGCTGACCGGGAATCTGCTGCAATTCGCTGAGTGCGAACGCATTTGTACCGAAGGCGCCGGCAACCGCCAGGGAAAGCGAGACGGCGAACACGCTGCCGCGAAGCAGCCTGATGCGGTCGGACAAGCTGGGCATTTCCTGGTCTTTCCGCTTTATTGAAGCGTCCGTTCCGGGGAAAACTCTCCGGCAAGCATGCGCTCGCGCAGGGATGTCAGCATGGCATCGGCGCCGTCTTCGCCCAGCAGGCGAATCGTTTCGCGCATGGCGAGCGCGATCGCGGCGTCGGCGATGATCTCCGGCTCGATGCCATCGGCCATACCGTCAGCCCAGGCCTCGTTCTGGTATTCCAGCGCGGCCTGCATCTTCTCGTGTACGATCATCTCGTCGATATCGTTGAGGCTTGGTTCCATCATGTGATCCATGCGAGGCATCTACTCTTTACCAGACTGTTAACAAGCTTAGCAGCCTTTTATCAAAACGACACGGGTGCGGCAGAAAAGAGGTTAATTATCCTCTAATTTCCGAATCGCGCGGTAATTTCTGTCGCAAGTGTTGCACCTTCGATACGGTAGCGTTCTTCTGCGACAACTGCCTGATCCGTGCAAGAGGAATAGACGGAGGCGAACGAGCGATATCCCCGGTTGAATGCAGCCGTGAGGCGCTCCTTTCGAGAAGCTTCGCTTCCCGCCTCCATCGAGATCAGGTCCTCCATGGCCTTGCGCCAGTTGTCCTCGCCGTCCTTGAGGCACAGGTTGCGCAGGTAGTGGACCGCTCCGAGGATTTCCGACAGCCGCTCCAGCCGCCCGTCATAGGGGGCGGGCTTGGTCTCGGCTGGGGACGTCGCCGTTGTCGCTGCGGGAGCTGCCGGTGCGGCCGTTTGCGCAGCGGCCGGGCAGGCGGCTGCGAGAGCGACCAAAAAAGCAAGGCGCGCGAAAGGCAGCATGCGCCTCACCTCAAGCCGCTGACGTGAAGCGGCGGCGGCATGTCGCTCAGGTCGCGATCGGCCTCGAGCCGGCGTATGCAGTCACGCACGCTCTCTGGCGCCGGCAGTCTGTCGATCTCCGCAGCCGTAAACCAGCCGAGGTCGGCCGCATCGTCGGCTGCGACCGCAATCGCCGTGCGATCGGCCTCCACCCGGAAGACGGACAGGAAGTAGTGGCTGCCCGTCGACCTGCTGTCGAGGTCGTAGGTAGCATAGAGCCTGGGATCGCGCGCGACGATGCCGGTTTCCTCCGCAAACTCGCGCAGGGCCGTCTCTTCGGGCGTCTCGCCCGGTTCAGCCCGCCCGCCCGGAAACGCATACATGTCGGCTGCGGGCGGATTTCGCCGCAGGACCAGCAGGTAGCGCCCTTCGCGTTCGAGAATGGCAGAGGAGGCAGCTTGGGCTGTCATCGGCAGTTCCGATTCTTCATCAAACCTTTATAGGTGTTCGACGGGGATTGATCCATAGATGCTCGGCAAGCCGAAGCCGTACGTTGAAAACACAAGCCTGGCCATCTATCTCGAATGATGCGTGTGCAGGTTTTCATCACGAGGCACCGATTGATCGGAGGCGGCCATCATGTGCGGACGATTTGCTTTGACGGAGCCTTCCGCCCGGCTGAAGGAGTTTCTTGACGTCGTCGAGGTGGAAGATTTTCCACCGCGCTACAATATCGCGCCGACCCAACCGATCCTGATCGTGACGGCCGGCGAGCGACAGCAGGCGGGAAGCAACCTGCCGGAGCGTAGGGCCATGCTGGTGCGGTGGGGCTTTACGCCATCCTGGGTCAAGGATCCGCGCGAATTCCCGCTTCTGATCAATGCCCGTGCGGAGACTGCGATCGGCAAGGCATCCTTCCGGGCCGCCATGCGACATCGCCGTATCCTCGTGCCGGCCACCGGGTTTTACGAATGGCGCAGACCGCCCAAGGGGGCGAAGGAAAAATCCCAGGCCTACTGGATCCGCCCGCGCAAGGGCAGCTTGGTCGCCTTTGCCGGGCTGATGGAAACCTGGTCTTCGGCCGACGGTTCGGAGGTCGACACCGGCGCCATCCTCACGACGGCTGCCAATGGTGCCATAGGCCGAATTCACGACCGCATGCCCGTCGTCATCAGGCAAGAGGATTTCGCCCGATGGCTCGACTGCAAGACGCAGGAGCCGCGGGACGTCGCCGATCTGTTCGCGCCGGTCGATGACGACTTCTTCGAGGCTGTTCCGGTGTCGGACCGCGTCAACAAGGTCGCAAATACCGATCCGGATATCCAGTCGCGCGTCGAGGAATCCGCTCCGCTTCCGCCGCCGAAAGCAAGAGTGGCCGACGATGAGGACGGCCAGCTTTCGCTGCTTTAGATTTTTGCTGGTGGGAGAGTGATTGCGCCGGTCCGGGGCGGGCGCGTGCCGTCACCCGGTAAACCGCGCGGAGCGGGTGCCCCGCGCGGTCACTCCCTCTCCGGTCCGCCTTCATGCTTCCATGTGCTTGAGGCCCGCTGGCAATTCGCCCTTGTTCTTGTTGCCCTGCGGTTTGCGCTGGCTCGCTGCGGCAAGCACGGCCTTCAGGCCCAGCGGCCTGTACTGCTCCTCGAGCTTTTCCGTCTTGCGATCGCGCGGCGAAGTTGAACGCTTCGCACCTTCAGTAAACATTCTTTGCTCCCATTAACATTAGCGTTACGCCTAAGTTGAGCGATTGGGTAATCGCGGCGTTGAATTGGTTGTATAAAATAATCTTGGTCAAATTCTGCCGAAAACTCGATTTATCTTTGATTTGCTGCGTTCATTTTTTGTTAATAATTGTTAATATGTTTACAATATAGCCCGTCCATCTGCGGGGTGCGGCATTTAGTCATGATTTCAGGCGTTCGGTACACTTGCATCGCGCCGGCGGTCCTTCAGTTGCAGGGCTGCCGCGATGACGGCCTTCAGGCCCAGCGGGCGGTAGCGTTCGACGAGCTCGGTGCCGGTGGCCGGCTTCTTGGGCTGGGGCGTTTGCTTGGTCATGGTCGTTCTCCTTGGTCGCTGCTGGCGAACTTGCCGTGTCCTTGTTGTCGCATGGTGGTCATCCGTCCGATGTCACCCCGGAAACAGCGTAGCCCGCCTGAGAGTTTCGATTTCGTCATGGCTCTCTCATGCGGAAAAAACGACGAATTGGCGGCGGCGCGAAGGTCGCTCCAGTAAGCACACAGGAGAAAATGATTTTCCCGCGCGCGTAGTGCGGGCCCCTTGACCGCCGGGGATTCCGGCGCGATAAAGCAGGCCATGAAAACGGTACTCTGCATTATTTGCCGGAGCATTATTCGCTAGCTTCACCGCTGGCTTGGCCGTTTTCGTCTCCTGAAATCCCCAGATGACAAACGGGCCGGGCCAGCCGGACGCTTGCCCTTGGGAGAATTTCGATGGCCGATGGACCGGCTCTGAACCTCTACAACACGCTGACGCGGTCGAAGGCGCCGTTCGTGCCGATCGATGCCGAAAATGTGCGCATGTATGTCTGCGGGCCGACCGTGTACGACTTCGCCCACATCGGCAATGCACGTCCCGTGATCGTCTTCGACGTGCTCTACCGGCTGCTGCGGCATGTCTATGGCGAAGCGCAGGTGACCTATGTGCGTAACATCACCGACGTCGACGACAAGATCAATGCGCGTGCGCTGCGGGACTTCGGCAAGGATATCGATGCCGGCACGGTCACGTTGAACGAGGCGATCCGCCGCGTGACGGAGAAGACCGCCAACCAGTTTCATTCCGACGTCGCAGCGCTCGGGACCCTGCCGCCGACGCACGAGCCGCGCGCCACCGAGTTCGTGCAGAAACGGCAGGACGGTCGCGCGGACATGATCACGCTGATCGAACGGCTGATCGCGCGCGGCCACGCCTATCAGGCGGGCGGGGAGGTGCTGTTCGACACGTCCTGGGTCGAATACGGCGAACTCTCCAAGCGCAATCTCGACGAGCAGCAGGCCGGTGCCCGCGTTGCCGTCGACAGCCACAAGAAAAACCCGGGCGACTTCGTGCTCTGGAAGCTGTCGTCGCCGGAAGAGCCCGGCTGGGATAGTCCCTGGGGCAGGGGGCGGCCGGGCTGGCACATCGAGTGCTCGGCCATGTCAGCCGCCTATCTCGGCGAGACCTTCGACATCCACGGCGGCGGTCTCGACCTGATCTTTCCGCATCACGAGAACGAGATCGCCCAGTCGCGCTGCGCCCATGGCACGAAGGTGATGGCGAACGTGTGGATGCACAACGGCTTCGTGCAGGTGGAGGGTCGCAAGATGTCGAAGTCGGAGGGCAACTTCGTCACGATCCACGACCTGCTGGCGACCGAGACCTTCGGCGGCCGCATATGGCCCGGCGAGGTACTGCGACTTGCCATGCTGATGACGCACTACCGCGAGCCGATAGACTTCTCGGTCAAGCGGCTGGAGGAGGCGGAGCGGCTGCTCGCCAAGTGGCCGACAGGCGGAAATGGTGAGGGGCAGGTCGATCCGGCCGTACTGGCAGCACTCGCCGACGACCTCAATACGGTTGCCGCCGTTCAGGCCCTGCATGCGCTGGCGCAAAAGGCGGCAAACGATCCGTCTGCCGCAGCGAGCTTCCATGCTTCCGCCGCGCTGCTCGGCGTCATGCCGAAAAAGGCTGAGATTTCAGAGACCTTGGAGGCGGATATTGAATCGGCCATTCAAAGACGCCTCGACCTTCTGAAGGCGAAGAGCTTCGCCGAGGCCGACAAGATCCGCGATGACCTGCTGTCCAGGGGTATCCAGCTCAAGGACGGCAAGGACCCGGCGACCGGCGAGCGCGTGACGACCTGGGAGGTGAAGAGGTGACCGCACCCCTTTACACCGGCGGCTGCCAGTGCGGCGCGGTCAGATTCCGCGTTCGCGGGGCGCTGACGGACAGTTCGATCTGTCATTGCCGCATGTGCCAGAAGGCCTTCGGCGCCTACTATGCGCCGCTGGTGTCCACGCGCGGCGCCGAGCTCTCCTGGACGCGGGGAGAGCCGAAGCGGTTTCGTTCGTCGAATTTTGTGCTGCGCGGCTTTTGCGCCGATTGCGGAACGCCGTTGACCTACGAGGCGCCGGACGGGGTCGCGATCGCAGCCGGCGCCTTCGACGACCCCTCGCTGCTGCCGCCGGTGGTGCAGTTCGGCACCGAGGCAAAGGTGCCCTTCGTCGATGCCCTGCACATGCTGCCGGGGCATGCGACGGAGGAGGATGCGCAAGAGGCGCCGTTCGTGCTCGAGATTGTCTCCTGCCAGCATCCCGACCACGACACGGAAACATGGCCGCCGGAGGAACGCAGATGAGCATCGCGCGAATCTATACGGGCGGCTGCCAGTGCGGGGCGGTGCGCTACCGCGCCGAGGGCACGCTCGATGATCCGCACCTGTGCCATTGCCGCATGTGCCAGAAGGCGGCGGGCAACTATTTCCTGCCGCTCGCCAATGCCGCGCGCGCCACCTTCCGCGTCACCCGTGGCGCGCCCGGCTGGTTCCAGTCGTCGGAGCATGTGTACCGAGGCTTCTGTCGCGACTGCGGCACGCCGCTCTTCTATGACATGCCCAGGGAACGCTTCATCAACATCGTGCTCGGCTCGCTCGACGATCCCGAGGACGTGCGCCCGCATGCGCAGTCCGGCGTCGAATCGCGCATGTTCTGGTTTTCCCAGCTCGCCCGCCTGCCGGAGAAGGAGACGGACGCCGCCGGACCGGCAGGGCGCGAGCGCCACATAGCCATCCTGGAATCGAACCGCCAGCATCCGGACTACGATACGGATCACTGGCCACCGGAGGAGTGACATGACTGAAACCGTTCGAACCGGCGGGTGCCAGTGCGGCGCCGTACGCTTCCGCATCCATGGCGCGCTTGGGCGCCCGTCGATCTGCCATTGCCGCATGTGCCAGAAGCAGTTCGGCGGCTTCTTCTCCGCCCTCGTCACCGCGCCGAAGGACGGGGTGGAGTGGACGCGCGACGAGCCCAGCTATTTCCAGTCCTCGGTCAACATCGACCGTGGCTTCTGCAGGGATTGCGGCACGCCCATGACCTACCGACATCCCGGCGGGCTGGAGATCGCGATCGGCACCTTCGACGATCGCACCGATCTCGCGCCGCAGATCCAGGTGAACTATGCGTCCCGTCTGCCCTGGGTCGAGACCATCTTCGATCAGCCGGTGCATGACGACCAGGACTACTATTCGCGACAGGAGAAGATCATCTCCTTCCAGCACCCCGATCACGAGACAGACCACTGGCCCGCGCATGGGTTGAAGATCTGAAGCTTGTGTGAAAGCGCAGGCGGGAATTGCCCCCGCGCCCTGGCCTTCTCCTCGCAAGCAGGGCGAGCGGGCGAAGACCGGGACGGAAAAGGGGCGCAGCATGAAAGTTCGTTCCCAGGGAGGGAACAGGCAATGACGAAAGAACGCATCTATCTCTTCGATACGACGCTGCGCGACGGCCAGCAGACGCCGGGCGTGGACTTCTCGGTCGAGGACAAGATCGCGATCGCCGCGATGCTGGACGAATTCGGCCTCGACTACGTCGAAGGCGGCTATCCCGGCGCCAATCCGACCGACACCGCCTTCTTCGACCGGAAGCGCACGACGCAAGCCCGTTTCGTCGCCTTCGGCATGACAAAGCGTCCCGGCGTTTCGGCTTCTAACGATCCGGGGCTGGCGGCGCTGATCGCGGCGTCGAGCGATGCCGTCTGTCTCGTCGCCAAGAGCTGGGACTATCACGTCCGCGTCGCGCTCGGCTGTACCAACGAGGAGAACCTCGAAGCGATCGCCGCCTCCGTGAACGCCGTCAATGCGGCCGGCAAGGAGGCGATGGTCGATTGCGAGCATTTCTTCGACGGCTACAAGGGCAATCCCGAATATGCGCTCGCCTGCGCGAGGGCCGCCTACGATGCCGGCGCGCGCTGGGTGGTCCTCTGCGATACCAATGGCGGCACGCAGCCTCCGGAAATCCGCGAGATCGTGAAGGCCGTCATCGCTGCCGGTATTCCCGGTGCAAACCTCGGCATCCACGCGCATAACGACACCGGGCAGGCGGTTGCCAATTCCCTGGCAGCCGTGGACGCGGGCGTGCGCCAGATCCAGGGAACGCTCAACGGCATAGGCGAGCGCTGCGGCAACGCCAACCTCGTAACCCTCATCCCCACGCTCGTGCTGAAGGAGAGCTACAGCAGCCGTTTCGAGGTCGCCATCGATCGCGAGCGCCTGCAGGGACTGACCCGGCTGTCGCACCAGTTCGACGAGCTTCTGAACCGCTCGCCGGATCACCAGATGCCCTATGTCGGCGCCTCGGCCTTCGCCACCAAGGCGGGCATCCACGCCTCGGCGCTTCTCAAGGATCCGCGGACCTATGAGCACGTGCCGCCCGAAAGCGTGGGCAACCTGCGCAAGGTCATGGTGTCCGACCAGGGCGGCAAGGCGAACTTCATCAACGCCCTGAAGCTGCGCGGGATCACGGTTTCCAAGGACGATCCGAAACTCGACCGGTTGATCGAGATCGTCAAGGAACGGGAGGCGACCGGCTATGCCTATGAGGGGGCCGATGCCAGCTTCGCCCTGCTCGCCTACCGCACGCTCGGCTCGATCCCGGACTTCTTCCACGTCGAAAGTTTCCGCGTGATGGTCGAGCGGCGCTATGATGCCAACGGCAATCTGAAGACGGTTTCCGAGGCGGTGGTCAGGGTGCTGGTCGACGGCGAGACGATGATGTCGGTCGCCGAAGGGCACGGGCCGGTCAATGCGCTGGACCTGGCGCTTCGCAAGGATCTCGGCAAGTATCAGAGCGAAATCGGCGATCTCGAGCTTGCGGACTACAAGGTGCGCATTCTCAACGGCGGCACGGAAGCCATTACGCGCGTCCTCATCGAATCGACCGATGGCACGGGCGCGCGCTGGTGGACGGTCGGCGTTTCCGACAATATCATCGATGCGTCCTTCCAGGCCTTGATGGACAGCATCGTCTACAAGCTCTTGAAGAACCGGGGCGAGGCCGGGCGCATCGCCGCGGAATGATGACGGCAGCCAAGGAATGAAAGCATGAGGATGATGAAGAAGCTGGCGATGGTGGTGATCGCGGCGGGGAGCGCGGGGCTCTTGCTCGTGCTGCTCGGACAGCTGTCTCCCGCCGTCGAGGAGGTGCTCTACGGCAAGCCTCTCAGGTTCGATCCCGATGACGGTCTGGCGGTGCTGATGGTGGCGACGATCCTGGCCCCGGGCGCGCTGACGGCATGGCTCGCCGAGCTGCTGGCCGAAAGCCGGCTGGGTGGCCGGGCGCGAGCCGCGCTGGTTCTTGTCTGCAACGGTCTCGTCACGGGGGCGCTTTTCGGGTTGTTTGCGACGCTCGACGATTATTTTACCGCGCCGGGGCTGGAGCCGACCTACGCGCTCATGGGGGCTGCCGCAGGCGCGGTCTGCGGTATCATCCAATGGTCGATCCTGGCCCGCATGGCGACGCGCGGCGGGGCATGAAGCTTCCCTGATCGATCCTTCAAGGAAATGAATTGGTGCATTAGTCGCCGTTCGACTAGGACGTTCCTGCACGGAGGTGCGTGGAGCGCGCGTTGTCGCCCGCGCCGGTGAGGAACAGGATCCAGCATCATGGACGAAAAGAACAGCACGCCCGCGGCGGCGAACGGCGATTCGTTGCAGGGGTTTCTCTTCGCGCTGACGGCCTATCTGCTCTGGGGCTTTCTGCCCTTCTTCATGAAGGCGGTAGCCCACATCCCGTCGACGGAAGTGGTCGCCCACCGTATCCTGTGGTCGGTGCCGATCGCCGGCCTAGTGCTCGTTGTGCTTGGTCGCACGTCCGAGGTCCGCACGGCACTGCGTACGCCGCGTATGCTGGCGATGGCCTGCCTGACGGCCGCGCTGGTCACCGTGAACTGGGGCATCTATGTCTGGGCGATCGGCGCAGGGCGCGCCATCGAGACGGCGCTCGGTTACTACATCAACCCGCTCTTTTCCATCTTTCTCGGTGCCGTGCTACTGAAGGAAAAGCTTACCCGGGCGCAGATCGTGGCGATCGGCCTGGCCGCGACGGCCGTCGCCGTGCTGGCCATTGAGGCCGGGGGACTGCCATGGGTCTCGCTTGCGCTTTGCATCTCCTGGGGCTTCTACGCCTTCTTCCGCAAGACGCTGCCGATTGGCCCCAATCAGGGCTTCTTTCTGGAAGTGCTGTTGTTGAGCGTTCCCGCGGTCGGCTACATCATCTGGCTCGAAACGACGGGCAGCGGTCATTTCGGGGATACAGGTATGACCGATCTGCTGCTGTTGCTGGCAAGCGGCGTGGTCACCGCGGTGCCGCTGATGGTCTATGCCAACGGTGCCAAGCTCCTGAAGCTCTCGACGATCGGCATCATGCAGTACATTGCGCCGACGATGATCTTCATCATCGCCATCTTCGTCTTCCACGAACCTTTCGGCCATGCCCAGATGCTGGCCTTCGCCCTGATATGGGCGGCCCTCATCATCTATTCCGGATCGATGTTGCGAACCGCGCGCGCCCAGCGCGCGCGGGCAATGAAGGCGGTGCCCAAGCCGGCGCAATGATCTGGCGCACCGGGGGCGTTGCGGTGAAACGGCGCACGGCTAAAGCCGCGCGACGATCCCCGCCTCGCCTTCGCGGTCAACGGTATTCGACCAGTGGTCGATGAGGGCGGGAACGATCTGGTCCGCCTCGTCCACGACGATCGGCTGGACGAGATGGGCGGCATGCACGAAGCCGGCATCAGCCATGTGGCGGATCAGCTTCAGCATAGGGTCCCAGAAGCCGCCGATATTGGCGAACACGATCGGCTTGCGGTGGCGGCCGAGCTGCGCCCAGGTCATCACCTCGACGATTTCCTCCAGCGTGCCGATGCCGCCGGGAAGGGCGACGAAGGCATCGGCGCGCTCGAACATCTTGTGTTTCCGCTCGTGCATGTCGGCGGTGATGATGAGTTCGGAGAGCTGGCCGAGAGAGTGCCGCGTGGCCTCCATATCGACGAGGAATTGCGGTATAATGCCTGTCACCCGGCCGCCTGCGGAAAGGACCCCGCTTGCGACGGCACCCATGATTCCCTTGGTGCCCCCGCCATAGACGAGGCGAAGGTGATTCGTGGCAATCGAGCGCCCGAGCGAGCGACCGGCATTGATGTAGGCGGAATCGCGGCCCGGCTGGGATCCGCAATAGACGCATATGGCTCTGATCGGCATGGTTTCTTCGTTCATGGTTCGATTGAGCCATCCCTGACCCGCGATGGTCAAGAAAAATGACGAAAAAGGCATGCCGTCGCGGGTGCACGAGTGTCGCAAGCTTGTGCAAACCCTCGGAAATCGCTAGCAATTTAGCAGAATAAGCGGCGCTCTGCCTGGAGACAGTGAAACATGAAGCACAAGACCGGCCTGGTTGCATTGGGGGTACTGGCGGCAGCCACGGCGCTGATGGTGTTCTTCGTCCTTCCGAATCTCGAAAAGGACAAGGCGCCCGAGGCGCTGCAGGACACTGCGCAGACCACCGCACCGGCAGCCGAATCCAAGCCCGCCGCAACGACGACGACCGACGCCCAGGGTGCGCGCAGCGACGCAGCAGAAGGCGAGGCGGCCGCAACCGCAGCCGGTCAGACAGCCCCGCAGGCAGGCGCTGCGGGTCCGGCCTCGGCGTGGCAGACCCCGTCCTTCGACGTGTTGCGCGTGGAGCCGGACGGCTCCACTGTGGTCGCGGGCCGCGCGGAACCCAACAAGACGCTGCAGATCCTCAATGGCCAGACGGTGGTCGCGACGACCGCCGTCGGCCCCTCAGGCGAATTCGCCGCCGTCTTCGACAAGCCGCTGGCTGTCGGCGACCACGAGCTGACGTTGCGCATCCTGGGCGACGGCGGTGCCGCCAAGACCTCCGAGGAGGTTGCGACCGTCTCGATCCCGAAGGACAGCAGCGGCGAGCTGCTGGCCATGGTCGCCAAGCCCGGCGAGGCGAGCCGACTGATCACCGTTCCGGACGAGACGCAGGCAGGGCAGGCGACTGCCGCTCCTGCGGCGGCCGGTGCAACCGCGACAGCAGCCGTCGGCCAGCCGGGCGATGCGGCCACGGCGGTCAATGGCGCTTTGCAAGCCGAAACGGGCGCAACTGCGGTGTTGCAGCCGAACGTGCGCATCTCGGCCGTCGAGCTCGAGGGCGACAAGATGTTCGTGGCGGGCAGCTCTCGGGCCGGTTCGCTGGTGCGCATCTATGCCAACGATAAGCTTTTGGGTGAGATCAAGGCCGATCCGCAGGGCCGTTTCGTGGTTGATGGCGTCATGCCGCTTCCGGTCGGGCGCCACGTGATCCGGGCTGACGTGATGAGCGAAGACGCCTCCAGGGTGGAGCTGCGGGCATCCGTTCCCTTCGATCGTCCCGAAGGCGAGCAGGTGGCCGTCGTGGCGCAGGAGCCGGCAACGGATGGTGCTGCGCTTACTCTCGGCCTGATCGACGCCGGTTCGTTCGACAAGCTCCGCGCGGAGGCGAACAAGGCGGTGGCGCTTTTGACCGGGCTTTACGCCAACGGCGCAGTCCCGACCGCCGAACAGCTCGCTGCGGCACGCTCCGCAACCGAAATCGCGCTGCAGTCGCTTTCGGAATACAAGACGCCGGCAGGCAGCCCCGGCGAGGCGATTGCCGCCCGCACGGCCGCGGTTGCCGCCGAGGTGCTGGCAAAGCTGAAGACGTTGCCCGCCGATGCCGCAACCGTCGGCAAGTCGATCGGCCAGATCGAGACGGCGGTGAAGGACGCGCTGACACCGGCCAGCAACGGCCAGGTGGCCGAACAGGCGCCGGCGCCGGCCGTTGATGTCGGCGCGCTGGAAAGCCGTGTGCTCGATCTTTCCCGCCGCTTCTCCGACCTGCTGGCCGACGCTGGAGCGACGCCTGAAATGCTCGCTGCTGCCCGCGTCGAACTCGAAGGTGCTCTCGGCCAGGTCGTCGGCTATGCGGCACCGACCGGTACCGATGCTGCAAGGCTGGCGCTCGTCGACAAGCTGAAGCTGTGGGCGCGTTCCGTCGTCGATGCGTTGTCGTCGGTGCCGGCAGATGCGCCTAAGGCGGCTTACACAGGTGCGCTTGCAAGCCTGCAGGCGGCGCCGGAAGCGTTGTTGTCGTCCAAGGACATTGCCTCCGCCGGTAACGGTGAGCCGGCCATCGCACAGGCCGGCACCGCGACCGATGCCGCATCGGTGACAAGCCAGGAGCAGGCGGCGGTCAGCCAGCCGCAGACGATTGAGCAGGCGCCGCTGAAGGAGAGCAAGAACTCCGTCATCATTCGCCGGGGCGACACGCTTTGGCAGATCGCCCGCCGCGTCTATGGCCAGGGCGTGCGCTATACGACGATCTACCTCGCCAACGAGGACCAGATCACCGACCCCGACCGCATCCTGCCCGGCCAGATCTTCGGTGTTCCCGACAACGCCATGCCGGAGACGGAGGCGGAGGAAATTCACCGCAAGCATATGAAGGGCAACTGAGGGCCCGTCGCCTTTTCGCCGTCTTCAGCATTGCATCGCGCGGACGACGGTCCTATCTCACCAATGCGGCGTCCAGATCGGGCGCCGCATTTTTCTTGAATAGGTGAGCCGGCAGCGGCCGGTCTGCGGAGGCGCGCATGGCGGCCACGACGAAGAAGACGGTTTCGGCCGACAGCAGCAATCCCCTCGGCACGCTGGTCAATCTGTGGCCGTATATGTGGCCGTCGGGCAGGCCGGACCTGAAGATGCGGGTGGTCTGGGCGACGGTGTTCCTGCTCGCTTCCAAGCTGGTGCTCCTCCTTGTGCCCTACTTCTTCAAGTGGGCGACCGACGCGCTGAACGGCCGGCTCGACGCGGTCGATATCCTGCCGTCGTTCCTGCTCGGCGCCGTCATGCTGGTGCTTGCCTACAATTTCGCCCGCATCCTCCAGGCCGGCCTCAACCAGCTTCGCGACGCGCTCTTTGCCAGCGTCGGGCAATATGCGGTGCGCCAGCTCGCCTATCGCACCTTTGTCCACCTGCACCGACTGTCGCTGCGCTTCCACCTCGAGCGGCGCACCGGCGGCCTGTCGCGCGTCATCGAGCGCGGTACAAAGGGCATCGAGACGATCGTGCGCTTCACGATCCTCAACTCCATCCCCACGATCATCGAATTTCTGCTGACCGCGATCGTCTTCTGGGCGGGCTATGGCTTCAGCTATCTTCTGGTGACCGCCGTCACCGTCGCGCTCTACATCTGGTTCACCGTGCGGGCCAGCGACTGGCGCATCTCCATCCGTCGCTCGATGAACGACAGCGATACGGAGGCCAACACCAAGGCGATCGATTCGCTTCTGAATTTCGAGACGGTCAAATACTTCGGCAACGAGGAGATGGAGGCGAAGCGCTTCGACCAGTCGATGGAGCGCTACGAGAAGGCGGCGACCCAGGTCTGGACATCGCTCGGCTGGCTGAACTTCGGCCAGGCCCTGATCTTCGGCATCGGTACCGCGGTCATGATGGTCATGTCGGCGTTGGCCGTCCAGCGCGGCGAGCAGACGATCGGCGACTTCGTCTTCGTCAACGCCATGCTGATCCAGCTGGCGATTCCGCTGAACTTCATCGGCTTCGTCTATCGCGAGATCCGCCAGGGCCTGACCGACATCGAGCAGATGTTCGATCTGCTGGAGGTTCAGGCGGAGGTGGAGGATGCCCCGGACGCTAAGCCGCTGCGTGCGGGTGCCGGTGCCATCGCCTTTCGCGACGTGCATTTCGCCTACGATCCGGCACGCCCGATCCTGAAGGGCGTTTCCTTCGAGGTGCCGGCCGGCAAGACGGTCGCAATCGTCGGCCCTTCGGGAGCGGGGAAGTCGACCTTGTCGCGGCTTCTCTATCGCTTCTACGACGTCCAGCAGGGGTCGGTCACCATCGACGGGCAGGACGTGCGCGAGGTGACGCAGAAATCGCTTCGCTCGGCGATCGGCATGGTGCCGCAGGATACCGTGCTCTTCAACGACACGATCGGCTACAACATCCGCTACGGCCGGCCTGCTGCGACCGAAGAAGAGGTGAGGGCCGCTGCCGATATTGCCCAGATCAGCGGCTTCATCGATCACCTGCCGGGCGGCTACAAGGCCATGGTGGGCGAGCGCGGCCTGAAACTGTCCGGCGGCGAGAAGCAGCGCGTCGCGATTGCCCGGACGATCTTGAAGAGTCCGCCGATCCTGATCCTCGACGAGGCGACATCGGCGCTGGATACCCGGACGGAGCAGGAGATCCAGACGGCCCTCGACCTCGTTTCAAGGAACCGCACGACGCTGGTCATCGCCCACCGGCTTTCGACGGTGGTGGGCGCCGATGAGATCATCGTCCTGAAGGACGGTCTGATTGCCGAGCGCGGCACCCACGCCGGCCTGTTGCGCCAGGGTGGCCTCTACGCTTCGATGTGGAACCGCCAGCGCGAGGCGACCGAGGCGGAGGAGCATCTGAAGCAGGTGCGCGAGTCCGACGAATTGGGTGTGGTGATCCGCAAGGCGCCGGCAAGCTGAAGCCGGCGCGCGAAAGCGTGGAGTGTTTTGCCGTCGCGCGCCTGTCATGGCCTCGCCTGTCAGAGCCGCGACACCGCTGCACGCTTTTGCGTGACATCTCTTTCTAGCTCACCAGTTCCGTCGCATGAACGATGCCTTCTTCGCTGGCAAGCGCAGCCTTTGCCACCGCCCGCAGAAAGGCGAACCAGTTTTCGTTCTCGCTCAGGCTGCCGATGCCGAGCTGCCGGCGGACCCGGTTGAGCGCCTGCTCTGTCTCTGGGCCGAAGACCCCGTCTGCGCCGGCATCGCCGACGCTCTGGTTGAACAGCTTCGCAAGCGCGTGCTGGACGAAGATGACATGGCTGCGCGCGTCGCGCTTGAACCGCGGCGCGGTGCCGTTGTCGAAGTGAAGATGGTCCTCGTGCGCCTTGTTGTAGTCGTGGTTGAGCACGGTGCCGAAATGCAGCCGCAGCACGGCCTCGATCGCCAGATAGAGAAACGGTCGCTCGGGAAAAGTGTCGGCGACCCATCGGGTGCCATCGGCAAAGATCAGGGCGTCAAGGTCGAAGGCCCTGTTCCTGTAGTGATAGGATGCGCCGCTTCCCTCGCGGCCGACGCCCCCGCTCCATATCTGGGTGATGTCGAAGCCCCCGGAGGCGAGCACGGTTTTCAGGTCGTCAATGCAGGCTGTGCACTGCGCGAGAAAGTCCGCATCGATATAGGGGCGCATCGGCACGGCCGTGCGGCCGTAGGAGTTACCGTTGAAACGGTCATAGTAGAGCGGCAGTCCTGAAATACTGTCGACGCGGGTGAGTGTCATGTCATCCTCCTACTTTTGATTGTAATTTGCATTGATACAACCAAAAGAGGGTTTCCGCCACCGCCGTCTGGTGGCCAATGTCGGCCATGCAAGTTGCATGGGGCACCGTTCAGATGTGGATGCTCCCTTCAGAATAAGGGCAACTTCCCCCGCCGCATTGCTCCCGCGGCGGTTTCGCGCTAGTTGCAAGGCACGTAAAAGCGGAGAAGCATGGCATGAGTCTGGTCGATACGGTGCGTAACACGCTGGTTCCCGTTCATCGCGACGGGTGGAAGTTCGTTGCCGCCTTCTTCGTGGTGTCGTTGATCCTCGGCTTCCTTTGGGAGCCTTTGATGTGGATCGGCTTCATTCTGACGGTCTGGTGTGCCTACTTCTTCCGAGACCCGGAACGCGTGACGCCGCAGGATCCGGACCTCGTCATCAGCCCGGCAGACGGGCGTGTTTCCGCCATCGCCATGGTGACGCCGCCGCTCGAGCTGGAACTCGGCTCGGAGCCGATGCTGCGCATCTCCGTCTTCATGAACGTCTTCAACTGTCACGTGAACCGTTCGCCGATGCGCGGCAGCGTGCGTCGGATCGCCTATCGCGCCGGCCGCTTCCTCAATGCCGAACTCGACAAGGCGAGCCAGGAGAACGAGCGCAACGGTCTCGTCATCGACACCGTCCACGGCGAGATCGGTGTCGTCCAGATCGCCGGCCTCGTGGCACGCCGCATCGTCTGCTGGACCTCGACGTTCGATCATCTTGAAGCGGGCGAGCGTTTCGGCCTGATCCGTTTCGGCTCGCGGCTCGACGTCTTCCTGCCGGCCGGCGCCGAGGCGCGTGTCTCCGTAGGGCAGACGGCCATCGCGGGCGAGACCGTGCTGGCGGAATTCGGCTCTGCCAAGGGACCCACACTGGGCCGCCGGGGTTGACAGATCGAAGCGCGCGCACAATGTCGGATGCATCGATCCGTCGACGCCAGACGTCGTGCGCCCTGCCGCTCCAGCAAAGCGATACGAGATGAAGACGCCGTTTCACCCCTATGAACCGAACGGACCCAATGATGAAGCTCGCGGGCCCCGTTTGCGGCAGATCCCGCTACGGGTCATCATTCCGAACCTCATCACGATCCTTGCGATTTGCGCCGGCCTGACCGGCATCCGCCTTGCCTTCGAGAACCGCTACGAACTCGCCGTCGCCATGGTGCTGCTGGCGGCTTTCCTCGATGGCATCGACGGGCGCGTCGCCCGTCTGCTGAAGGCGACGTCCAAGTTCGGCGTGCAGATGGATTCGCTGGCCGACATCGTCAATTTCGGCGTGGCGCCGGCGCTGGTGCTCTATGTCTTCGTGCTCGACCAGGCCCGTTCCATCGGCTGGATCGCCGCGCTGATCTTCGCCATTGCCGCCGGCTTGCGGCTGGCCCGCTTCAACGTCATGTCCGAGCGGGAAAACAAGGCGACCTGGCAATCGGAGTATTTTGTCGGCGTGCCGGCTCCCGCCGGCGCCATGCTGGTGCTCCTGCCCGTCTATGTCGGCTTTCTGGGCGTTGCGCCCAGCACGCCCTTCGCCCTGATCTCCTCGGCCTACACCGTCCTGATCGCCTTCCTGCTCGTCAGCCGTGTTCCGGTCTGGTCCGGCAAGTCCGAGGGCGGCCGCATTCGCAGGGATCTTGTCCTGCCCGTCATGCTCGTCGTCGTCATTTATGTCGCGACGCTGATGAGCTTCACCTGGGAGACCATGGTGGTGACGGTGGCGCTCTATCTTGCGTCCCTGCCGTTCGGCGCGCGTGCCTGGTATCGCAAGTACGGCGGCTGGCCGTCGACCGATACGGCGGTGGAAAACCAGTTCGCCGGCGAGGGCGAAGACGAACACTGAGGCTTCGCGCTTCCCTTTCGAGAAATTTCCGCCTTGGGCGGATCTCCGGTCCGGCATGCAAATGCCGGGCATTAGCTTTGCATTTCCATCCGCTGCCTTGCCATTGAAAAGCGTCCTTCGCCGTGATAGTTAACATGCTAGTCGATAGCATGCTAATTATAAACGAGCTATGAAATGTTCGCCTCAAACCCCAATGATGTCATCCTCGAAGAACTCTCGCGTGCTGGCCGCAAGATGCGGGCACTGTTTGATGCGCGGGTGAAGGAGAGGGGGTTGACGCTGTCCCGCGCGCGCACTCTGCTCATACTGTCGAAGCGACAGGGCTTGACGCAGCGCGAGCTTGCCGAGGAGCTGGATATCGAAACGCCGACGCTCGTCCGCCTTCTGGACGGTATGGAAAAGCAGGATTTCATCGAGCGCCGCAACGTCGACGGCGACCGCCGGGCCAAGCAGATCTTCATGACAGCCGGCGGCGAGATCGTGGCCCGCGAAATCCTGGAATTGGCTCATGAGCTCAGGCGCGACCTCCTCAAGGGTGTCAGCGAAGAGGACATGGCGACGACGCTGCGGGTGCTGCGGAACATCTCCACCTGCGCGTCGACCTCCTGTCGGGAAAGCGTGTGACCATGCGCGCGGTGACCATCAACGACCAGGAGATCGGCAGCGGCGCAAGGGTTGCGTCTTCCCGGCCCGTGCCAGCGAACGACGACCTTGCTCCTGCAGATCTCACGGCGGCACAGGAACCCGATTCCGAACCAGAACAAGCCGCGCCGGTACCGCCGGCCGCCGCCGCACCGGTCAGGAAAATGCCCGCCTTCGCCTATTTCGGCGCATCCACGCTGCTGGCGCTGGCCCAGGGCTTCGGGATGAACATGATCGCCGGCAACCTGCCGCAGTTCCAGGGGGCTTACAGCGCGACGCAGACGGAGGCTACCTGGCTGATCGCAGCCAATCTGGCGCCGAATGTCAGCCTCTCGGTCGCGCTTATCAAGGTTCGCCAGCAATTTGGCATTCGGACGTTTGCTGAATGGAGCATCGGCGTCTTCGTGCTCGTATCCATCCTGCATCTGTTCGTCACCGACCTGCAGTCGGCCATTGCCATCCGCTTCATAGCCGGCATTGCCGCCGCCCCGATGTCTGGCCTGGCCTTTCTCTACATGATCGAGAAAGTCTCGCCCGAGAACAAGCTTACATATGGACTCACGGCCGCCCTGACAAACATCGCGCTCATGCCGTCGCTGACGCGTGTGCTTTTTCCGGCCCTCTTCGATCTTGGCGGCGTGCATGCCCTGTATCTGTTCGAGCTTGGCCTCGCCATGATGGCATTCGGTGCGATCTATCTTCTCCCGCTTGCCTCCCCGCCGCGCGCGAAAGTGATCGAGCGGCTCGACGTCGTCAGCTACCTGTTCGTCGCCGTCGGCTGCGGCGCGCTGGCTGTCGTCCTGACGACGGGACGGCTCTACTGGTGGCTGGAAGCGCCCTGGATCGGAAAGGCGCTGGTCGTATCGTTCTTCTGCCTCGCCGCCGCCGCCCTGATCGAGCTGAACCGGAAGCAGCCTTTCTTCGATATACGCTGGCTGACGAGCCCGGAGATCGTGCATTTCACCGTGGTGCTGCTGCTCTTCCGCCTGCTTCTGACCGAACAGACGGCGTCGGCCACCAACTTCTTCCTCATTCTCGGCCTGCAGGCCGACCAGTTGACCGGCCTCTACTCCGTGATCGCGGTCTCGACCGTCTTCGGCGGCCTGCTGTGCGCGCTCGTCATCAAGCCCGGGCGCGAGCCGCACATCCACCTGTTCTGCCTCGCCCTGATCGCGGTCGGCGCCTTCATGGACAGTCGCGCCACCAACCTGACCAGACCGCACGACATCTATCTCAGCCAGGGGATGATCGCGGTTGCCTCCGCCATGTTCCTGCCTCTCACCATGGGGCAGGGGCTTGCGAACGCACTGAAGAAGGGGCCGAACTACATCTTCTCCTTCATCATCCTGTTCCTGGCGACACAGAGCCTTGGCGCGCAGATGGCGTCTGCCGCATTCGGCACGCTGATCACGCTCCGGGAGAAGTTCCACGCCAATGTGCTGGCGCAGACCATCACGCTGACGGACCCCGTCGTTGCAAACCGTGTCAGCCAGCTTTCGGCCACGTACGGCCATACCCTGACCGACAGTGCGCTTCTCAAGGCCGAGGGCACGAATCTTCTGAGCCAGCAGATTACCCGTGAAGCGAACGTGCTCGCCTACAACGACGTCTTCCTGCTGATCTCTGTTCTTTCGGCGGGCGCGGCCCTTTGCCTGCTCGCCCACGTCACCTTCAACGCAATCAAGAACCGTATACGCGACCGCCATGCCGCAGAAGCGCCGGTCGCAGCCTGAGTAAGTGCCATGAAAAAACTACTGACAAATCTCGCATCCGCCGTCGCGGTCGCCATGGGTGTCGGCGGGGTGACGCTCGTCCTATACGCCTGGGACCTGCCGCCGTTCCAAAGTGAAATGCAGGTCACCGACAACGCCTATGTGCGCGGTTCGGTCACGCTGATCAGCCCGCAATTGTCCGGCTACATCGTCGACGTGCCGGTGAAGGACTACGAAACGGTGAAGGCCGGGCAGGTGCTCGCCCGCCTCGACGACCGCATCTTCCGCCAGAAGGTGGACCAGGCCAGGGCGACGCTCGCCGGCCAGGAGGCTGAACTTGCCAACTCGCTCCAGCAGGAGCGGGCAGGCCAGGCGAAGATCGGCGCCGGCAAGGCTGCCGTCGACAGCGCCGAATCGGCCCTGCGGCGAGCCAATGAGAACTGGAACCGTGTGGAGCGCCTGGCGGGCAAGGGCGTCGTTTCCGAAAGCGAGCGGGAGCAGAGCCGCGCGACGCTGGATCAGGCCGAAGCTGCCGTCAGCCAGGCCAAGGCCCAGGTGGAGGTCGCAAACCAGGACCTCCAGTCGATCATCGTCGGGCGTGACGCGTTGCGGGCGGCGGTCGCCGGTGCCAAGGCGGCGCTCGAGCTAGCCGAGATCGATCTGACCAATACACGCATCACCGCACCGCGCGACGGCGTGGTCGGCGAGGTCGGTGTCAAGCTCGGGCAGTACGTGTCGGCCGGAACGCAGCTGATGGCAGTGGTGCCGGAGGGCACGTGGATCATCGCCAATTTCAAGGAAACGCAGCTGAGTCGCATTCGCCCCGGTCAGGCGGTAACCTTCACCGTCGATGCGCTCGACAACGTCCAACTGCGCGGCCATGTCGAGCGGTTCTCCCCGGCCGCCGGCTCGGAATTCAGCATCATCAAGCCTGACAACGCCACCGGCAACTTCACCAAGGTCGCCCAGCGCGTTCCGGTGCGCATCTCGATCGACCCCGGCCAGCAGGAGGCGAAGTACCTGGCGCCGGGGCTCTCGGTGGTTGTCCGCACTGTCGTAGGCGGCGCAACCGATACGGCCGCGGCGGGAGCGGTCGCCCAGCCACAGGGCTGAGACACGGCCCCGCAATAAAAAGCCCCGCGCATCGGCAGATGCGCGGGGCTTTTTTGTTGGCCGAATTCCGCCGCGCGGTCAGCTCGGCATGTGATAGTCGACGATCTTCTTCTCGCGGACGATGAACAGCTTTCCTGTCTCGGTCATGTCGGGGCCGACGAGCGGCATGAGCGCCTGCGCCACCTCGGAGGGATGCGGCACGGTCGAGGGATCCTCGCCCGGTATTGCCTGCGCCCGCATCGCCGTCCGCGTGCCGCCGGGGTCGACGGAGAGGATGCGCAGCGGCGTGCGCTGCGTCTCGCCAGCCCAGGTGCGTGCAAGGGCCTCGACGGCGGCCTTGGAGGCGGAGTAGGGGCCCCAGAATGGCTTGCACTTGTGTGCGGCGGACGATGACAGGATCAGCGCGCGGCCGGCGTCGGATTTCAGAAGCAGCGGCTCCACCGAACGGATCAGCCGCCAGGTGGCGGTGACGTTGATGTTCATCACCTTCTCGAACACCTTGGCCTCGACATGGCCGATCGGCGAGATCGTGCCGAGCACGCCCGCGTTGGCGATAAGGATGTCGAGCTTGCCCCAGCGCTCGAAGATCGAGCCGCCGAGCTTGTCGATCGCGGCCATGTCGGCAAGGTCGAAGGGCACCAGCGTGGCGGTGCCGCCGACGGCCTTGATGGCGTCGTCCAGCTCTTCCAGTCCGCCGACCGTGCGCGCGCACGCGATCACGTGCGCGCCGCGCTTGCCGAGTTCGAGTGCAGTGAAATAGCCGATGCCGCGTGAGGCGCCGGTGACCAGCGCGATCCTGCCCTTCAGATCGATATCCATCATGTCCGTCCCATATCGTGCCGGCCCGAAGAAAAGAAAAAGGCCGCGTTACCGCAGCCTTCTAAAGCGTTCGTTCCTAAATGGAAACCGCAACTGCGCCTCAGCCGTTGCTGGCAAGCACGGAAACCTTGCGGCCCATCGTCTCGCCTTCCTTGTCCAGGAGCCGCGTCGGGTAGTCGCCGGTGAAATAGTGATCGGTGAACTGCGGCCGCGCGTCGTTGCGGTCCTCGCCGCCGACGGCACGGTAGAGGCCGTTGATCGAGAGGAACTCCAGCGAATCCGCGCCGATGTATTTGCACATCGCTTCGAGGCTGTCGTACTGGTTGGCGATCAGCTTCTCGCGGTCCGGCGTGTCGATGCCGTAGAAATCCGGATAGTAGATCCGCGGGCTTGCCACGCGCAGGTGCACCTCGGTGGCCCCCGCATCGCGGATCATCTGCACGATCTTCAGCGAGGTCGTGCCGCGCACGATGGAATCGTCGACCAGCACGACGCGCTTGCCCTCGATCATCGCCCGGTTTGCCGAATGCTTCAGCTTCACGCCGAAGGCGCGGATCTGCTGCGTCGGCTCGATGAAGGTGCGCCCGACATAGTGGTTGCGGATGATGCCGTATTCGAAAGGAATGCCGCTTTCCTGCGCATAGCCGAGCGCTGCCGGCGTGCCGCCGTCTGGCACGGGAACGACGACGTCGGCCTGGACCGGGGATTCCTTTGCAAGGTTGATGCCCATGTTCTTGCGCGCGACATAGACGCTGCGGCCGCCGACCATCGAATCCGGCCGCGCGAAGTAGACGTATTCGAACAGGCAGAGCCGTTCGGGCTGGCCGGTGCCGGCCTTGCGGGCGTCGATAGAGATGGAGCCATCGGGCTGGATCTCGCAAATGATGACCTCGCCGTTCTCCACGTCGCGGATGAACTTCGCGCCGATGATGTCGAGTGCGCAGGTTTCGGAAGCGAAGATCGGCTTGCCGTCGAGTTCGCCCATGACCAGCGGGCGGATGCCGATCGGATCGCGCGCGGCGATAAGCTTCGTCCGCGTCATCGCCAGCATCGAATAGCCGCCCTCCATCTGGCGGATCGCGTCGATGAAGCGGTCGGCTGTGGAGGTGTAGCGCGAGCGGGCGATCAGGTGCAGCACGACTTCCGTATCGGAGGTGGACTGACAGATGGCGCCGCCGGCGATCAACTGGCGACGGAGCGTCAGGCCGTTGGTGAAGTTGCCGTTGTGGGCGATGGCGATACCACCGACTTCAAGCTCGGCAAACAGCGGCTGGACGTTGCGAAGCGCAACCTCGCCCGTGGTGGAATAGCGCGTATGGCCGATCGCGATGAAGCCGGGCAGCTTGGCCAGCGTCGCCGGGTCGGTATAGTGGTCGCCGACGAGGCCCATGCGCTTTTCGTTGTGGAACTGCTTGCCGTCGAAGGTGACGATGCCGGCCGCCTCCTGCCCGCGGTGCTGAAGGGCGTGCAGGCCGAGCGCGGTAAGCGTGGCTGCGTCCGGATGGCCCAGAATGCCGAAGACTCCGCACTCTTCATGAAGCGTATCGCCGTCCAGATCGCTGTCGGAACGGTGGGCGGAAACGGATAGTTCGGTCATGTGCTGCAAGCCTTTGATCGGGACGGTACGGGGTTGCACTTAAGTTCGCTTCGTCCGGTGCCGCGTCGGCCTCATCACCGGAAATGCGTGTGGCGCGGCCCCGAATTCACTTCGCCTGACCGCGATGCCTATATGTGTATTCCTTAACGACTTTACCACCGAAGTCCGGAGGCTTCAGTGGTAGCTGTTTTCATCCTACCAGATTTTCGTTGCGGCTGCTCTCGCGAAAAATGCGGAGCAGCCTTGCATCGTCATCCGTTCGTTGCGGGGGCGTCTTCTGCCGGTTCCTCGCCAGTAGCGGGAGCCCGCCCCGTCGTTCCGTCGGTGCCGTCGGGCGGCGTTTCGGTGCCCTCGGCAGGTGCGCGGCGGCCGAGCAGGCGGTCGCGAATCTCGTTGTCGGCGTTTTCCGGCAGGAGTGCCACCAGCTTGCTTCCGAGATTGTCGAGCAACGGCTTGGACTTTGCGCTCTCGATCCAGCTTGGGCGCTGCTGGGGTGCGACCAGCCAGTTGAAGAACAGCATGGCGACGACCACGAGCAGGATGCCGCGCGCCGCCCCGAACAGGAAGCCCAGCGTTCGGTCGAGCGCGCCGATGCGGCTGTCGATGATGAAGTCGGCAATGCGCATGGTGATGAAGGAGATCACGATAAGCGCGACCAGGAAGACGACGCCGGCCGAGCCGATGATCGCGACGGTGTCGCTTGTCGTGTACTCCTTCGCATAGGGAACGAGCAAGGGATAGAGGAAGTAGGCGGCAGCGGCGGCTCCCACCCAGCTTGCGACTGACAGGACCTCGCGCGAGAAGCCGCGCACCATCGCAAGCACTGCCGAAAACAGCGCAACGCCGATGACGATGCCGTCGAGAAGTGTGATGGGCATGTTTGTCTTACTCCAGACCACAAATGTCTATCGACCCGGGCGCGAATTGCATCGGCACCTTAGCCGATCGCGTCAGCGGCGTCTCAATTCGGTTCATCGGCAACGAACTGTTTCCACAAAGCTTTGCCTATTTCGCGGCCGGCTTGCCGCTTGCGCATCAGTCCTCGTCGGTCGGCCGCGTCAATGCGCCCTTGGAGCCGGCGATTTTCGCCACCAGGTCCGGCAGGCTGTCGATCTCCGCCCAGCGCCCGCCATTGCCCTTGGGCAGTTCGGCGGAGCCGGCGGGAAGCACCGCTTGCGAGAAGCCGAGCTTTTCCGCCTCCTTCAGGCGCTGGCCGGTGTGCGAAACCGGCCGGACGGCGCCCGACAGGCTGACTTCGCCGAAATAGACGCAATCCGCCGGCAGGGCAAGGCCGGCCAGTGAGGAAACAAGGGCTGCTGCCACGGCGAGATCGGCAGCGGGTTCGGAGATGCGCAAGCCGCCCGCGATGTTGAGATAGACGTCGTGCTGGCCGAGCCGCACGCCGCAATGGGCCTCCAGCACCGCAAGGATCATCGAAAGCCGCGCCGAATCCCAGCCGACGACGGCCCGCCGCGCCGTTCCGAGCGAGGTCGGCGCGACCAGCGCCTGAACCTCTACCAGCACCGGCCGCGTGCCCTCCATGCCGGCGAAGACGGCAGCACCGGGCGCCTTCGCGTTGCGCTCGCCGAGGAAAAGTTCCGAAGGGTTGGTGACCTCCCGCAGGCCCTTGTCTGACATTTCGAATACGCCGATCTCGTCGGTCGGGCCGAAGCGATTCTTGACCGTACGCAGGATGCGGTAGTGGTGGCCGCGGTCGCCCTCGAAGTAGAGAACGGCGTCCACCATGTGCTCGACGACGCGGGGACCGGCGATCTGGCCTTCCTTGGTGACGTGGCCGACGAGCACGACGGCAGCCCCCGTCTGCTTGGCGAAACGGATCATCGCCTGCGCTCCGGTGCGCACCTGCGTCACCGTGCCGGGCGCGGATTCGACGATGTCGCTCCACAGCGTCTGGATCGAATCGATGATGGCAAGATCCGGCCGCTTGCCGTCGGCAAGCGTCGCCAGGATGTCCTCCACATTGGTCTCTGCCGCCAGCAGCACGTCGGTCTCGGCAGCACCCAGGCGCTGGGCGCGAAGCCTGATCTGCGCCACGGCCTCTTCGCCCGAGACATAGATGACGCGCTGGCCCCGCCGCGAGAGGGCGGCGGCCGCCTGCATCAGCACGGTCGACTTGCCGATGCCCGGATCGCCGCCGACCAGCACCGCCGAGCCGCGCACGAAGCCGCCGCCGGTGACCCGGTCGAGTTCGGATATCCCGGTCTCGATGCGCGGCGCTTCCTCGATCTCGCCGGAAAGCGTCGTCAGCGCCACCACGCGGCCCTTCTTCGGCGTCTTGCCGGGTCCGCCGCCGATGCCGCCCATCGGGTCTTCCTCGACCACGGTGTTCCACTCGCCGCAGGCATCGCACTTGCCGACCCAGCGCGCATGCACGGTGCCGCAGTTCTGGCAGACGAATTGGGTGCGCGCCTTGGCCATCAGGTCTCGCTTTCGGTGAAGTCGTCCGGCGACAGGCTCTGCTGGCCGTGAAGGATGCGGATGATATGGAGATCAGAATCGGTCAGCCGGAAATACACCGCCCGATCGCGATAAGCAAAGGATCGCAAACCCGGGCTGACTTCGCGCCGATCGATCCCGGTCAGGCCGAGATCGGCGAGGTCAAGCATCTTCGCATGCACGTCGAGAACGAATCGGTCGGCGGCGAGCGGGTCCTGATGGGCGATGTAGCGATGAATGGCACGCAGATCGGCGCGCGCCGTCGTGGTATAGGCGACCCGGCGGCGCTTAATGGCCGGACTCCGACCGGCGGACGATGTCTTCCAGCAGGCTCTCGGCAGTGTCGTATTCGTGGAAGCGGCCGGCGTCGATGTCGGCGTCCCCCTCCGCGATCAGCCGCCGCAGTTCGCTGAGCTGCAGTTCGTCGCGCTCCAGCAGGCGAAGGCCCGCGCGCACGACCTCGCTGGCATTGTTGTAGCGCCCCGAGCTGACCTGTTCGTCGATGAACGCCTCGAAATGTTCACCGACGACGATGGATTTCTTTGCGTTTGACATGTCGACCTCCGCTGCACTCCCTCAGACTAACACAAGGTGAGAACAGTTCCTACCGTGCCTCGATATAGTCGCGGCGGTAGCGGGCGCCGAGGCTGGTCAGCAGCACGTAGTCGATCGTGCCGCCGGCCTTGGCGACGGTTTCGATCGGCATGTGTCGGCCGAACAGCTCGATGAAGTCCCCCGGGCGGACGGAGCCTGCAGGAAGGTCGGTCACGTCGAAATGGCTGAGGTCCATGGTGACCCGGCCGATCAGCGGCACATGGCGCCCGTGCAGGTATCCCTTCGCCCCGGAACTGACCGTCTGGCGCAGCGGCACACCGGCGCCGGACAGGCTACGCAGATAGCCGTCTGCGTAGCCGATGGCGGCAACCGCGATGCGGCTGTCGCGGGAAAGCACCGCGGTGGCGCCGTAGCTCACGCCTTCGCCGATCTTCGCTTCGCGCACCAGCAGAATCCGGGCTTCGGCTGTCACGACCGGCTTCATGGGGTTCGGCTCGCCGTTAACGGCAGCACCGCCATAGACGGAAATGCCGGGCCGGGTCAGGTCAAAATGGAAATCCTCGCCGAGGAAGACGCCGGCCGAATTGGCAAGGCTCGCCTCGACCCCGTCGAAGGCGCGCGTGGCGGCGCGGAACCGGTCGAGCTGCATCCGGTTCATCGGGTGCAGCGGATCGTCGCCGCAGGCGAGATGGCTGAGAATCAGCACCGGGGAAAAGCTTGCCGGTCGCGCGGGATCGTGCGCCAGCGCCAGCGCCTCGCCGGGCGACAGCCCCAGCCTGTTCATGCCGGTGTCGACCTGCAGGGCGCACGGATAGTCGCCGCGCTCGGCGATCGCCGCCATGAAGACGGCGAGTTGCTCGCTGGAAGCGATGACGGGAACGAGATCGTGTTCGAAGAAAAGTTCCTCCGATCCGGCCCACATGCCCGAGAGAATGAAGATGCGGCCGTCCGGGACGGTCGGCCGCAATGCCCGGCCTTCCGCCGGCGTCGCCACGAAGAAGTCGCGCGCTCCGGCCCGGTAGAGCGTTCGCGCCGCAGGTTCCAGCCCGATCCCGTAGGCATCGGCCTTGAGCACCGCTGCTGTTCTTGCCTTGCCGGATTTCTTTGCCATCAGGCGCCAGTTGTCGGCAAGGGACTGGAGATCGACGGTCAGTCTCGCAGCTTCTTCGCCGATCTGGCCGGCAGGAGAGGACGAGATGGAGGATGCGTCGGCACTGTTCGTCATGTCTCTGGAATACAAGGTCCGGCATTCCGCAGCAACAGCCTTGAGGGGCAGAGGTGGGTATTCATCGGGGCAGCGCCGCAGAACGACAAACGGGGGATGCGTTGTTCGCCACCTTCGTTCCCGGTTGCACCCGAGGTGTGGATGTGGGTTGTTTGGAAACGGGATTCTCTTCGCTGCGAGAACCGACGACGTATTGAACTAGAGCCTGTCCGATGAACAAATTTCTCGCCACAGGGGTGATGGCCTTCACGATCTTTGCCACGCCGCTTCAGGCACCACGGGCGAACGATGCCGTCGCCCCCGCTTCGATCCACGTCCGCCACGCCTATGCGACGCTGCTTGGCCTCGATCTGGAAGGGGAGGAGCCCGTCACGGACGGAGAGACAGACGTCTATCGTAGCTCGCCCGACAGTGCACAGGCTCCGCGTATGGTCACGCGCCTGGAAGTCAGCGGCAACGCCTGCCTCGTACGCACAACATCCGCGCTGCAATCGCCGGGCGGCTGGGCGGTGCTGTCGCTGACGCGCGTGGACCTGCGCAAGGTCGAACACGCTGTGGCCTACGCTTCGGTGGACGACCTGATTGCGGACCACAATCCGCTGGCGCCCGCCGACCCCGGCGCGCGCCAAATGGTGCTGGAAGGCCGTGGATTGAGCTGCACCACGCGCATTTCCCTCGACGGCGCCTCCAGAGGTGCGGCCAGTGCCTGCGAGGACCGCCTGGATATATCGATGATCGATGACCAGCAGGCCGCGCGCGTTCGCGCGGCGCTGGACCTGATGGGGCGAAAGTGCGGCATTGAGGCCGTTCTCCGCTAGCGGGCAGGCGACGCCGCGCCGCGTCCCTGCTGCCGGGGCCGTTCAGCCGCTTGCGAGCGGGGCGCGGTTCTCAGTGTTCCTCGTACTGCGAGAACGAGGGGTCTGCCAGATCGGCGAAGCGGGTGAATTCGGACTGGAAGGCGAGCTTCACCGTGCCGGTCGGTCCGTGACGCTGCTTGGCGATGATCACGTCGGCGGTGCCCTTCACCTGCTCCATCTTCATCTTCCACTCTTCGTACTTCGGATCGAACTCGTCGCGCGGCTCGAGGTTCTTCACGTAGTATTCTTCGCGGAACACGAACAGCACGACGTCGGCGTCCTGCTCGATCGAGCCCGATTCGCGAAGGTCGGAGAGCTGCGGCCGCTTGTCCTCGCGGCTTTCGACACCGCGTGAAAGCTGTGAAAGCGCGATGATCGGGACGTTCAGTTCCTTGCCCAGCGCCTTCAGGCCGGTGGTGATCTGGGTGATTTCCTGCACGCGGTTGTCACTGGATTTGCCCGATCCGGTCATGAGCTGGATGTAGTCCACGACGAGGCAATCGAGGCCACGCTGGCGCTTCAGGCGGCGGGCGCGGGCGGAAAGCTGGGCAATCGAGATGCCACCAGTCTGGTCGATGTAGAGCGGCACCTTCTGCATCATTTGGCTGCAGGCGACGAGCTTTTCGAAATCGGCCTCGGAGATATCGCCGCGGCGGATCTTCGAAGACGAAACTTCCGTCTGCTCGGAGATGATACGGGTGGCGAGCTGTTCGGAGGACATTTCGAGCGAGTAGAAGCCGACGACGCCGCCGTTCTTTGCCTTGAACGACCCGTCAGGCTGCACCTCCGGCTCATAGGCGGCAGCGATGTTGTAGGCGATGTTGGTGGCAAGCGAGGTCTTGCCCATGCCGGGACGGCCAGCGAGCACGATCAAGTCCGAGCGCTGCAGGCCGCCCATGCGGGCGTCGAGCGAGTGGATGCCGGTGGAAATGCCCGACAGCGAACCGTCGCGCTCGAAGGCCTGGCCGGCCATGTCGATCGCGAGTGCCACCGCATCGTTGAACGACTGGAATCCGCCGTCGTAGCGGCCGGTTTCCGCCAGTTCGAACAGACGCCGCTCGGCGTCCTCGATCTGGTTCTGCGGCGGCATGTCGAGCGGGGCGTCATAGGCGATGTTGACCATGTCCTCGCCGATGGTGATCAGCGAGCGGCGCAGGGCCAGATCGTAGATGGCGCGGCCATAGTCTTCTGCGTTGATGATCGTCACCGCCTCGGCTGCAAGCCGTGCGAGGTATTGCGGTATCGTCAGGTCGCCGACGCGGCCGTCGGCCGGCAGATGCGTCTTCAGCGTGATCGTCGTCGCGATCTTGCCCATGCGGATCGTATCGCCGGCCAGCTCGAAGATCTTCCGGTGCAGCGGCTCGTTGAAATGGATCGGCTTGAGAAAGTCCGAGACGCGGTAATAGGCGTCGTTGTTGACCAGGATGGCGCCCAGAAGCGCCTGCTCCGCCTCGATGTTGCTCGGCGCCTCGCGATGGTGCACTCCAAGGTCGTCGCGGCCCGGACTGGCAAGCTTACGTACGGCGTCGTTCATCTGGCCCGAATCTCCCGAATCCCATTTGCAGTGAAGTCCCTGCTTTCAACCGGGGTGGCGCACGGGTCAAGCGTCGTCTTCATGCGGGGCGACGGCAGCGCGACACCGAATCAGTCTTGGACACAGTCTTCGACCTTTCCACAGCCGCTCCATTGCGCAAAGGCCACAGAGGCGAAAAATTGCCCCCGTTCAGAGATAAACCGCGGCAGCGTGCTTGACGAAGAGTCAGGGAGATTCGCGCAGTCCGGGCTGCGGCACGGTGAGGATGTTTGCCTTGCTGTCGCGCTTGGCGGCGTCCCTTTCAGGGGCGCCACTGACGACGGCCGCTCCCGCGCCGTGCTCCAGTGCGCTCACTGCAGCCAGCCAAGCCCGAACCCGTGACCTGAAGCGGCCGGCGCGCGGCGGCACCGGCCGAATCGTTCAGATAGAGGCTTCCTGTGGAAACTTCCGCGCCCCCGCACGGGCCTTGCCGTCGCCCTCGCGCGCCTTCAGGCAGCCTTCGCCGCGCTCGATATAGTCCCGCGTCAGAGGCACGGCTTCCTGTTGATGGGCGAGTTGCAACTGGAACACGACGAGGTTCTGCCAGCGGAACGCACTTTCTGACGCAGCGAGATAGAACTCCCAGATCCGGCAGAACCGTTCGTCATAGAGCGCCTTGGCTTGCTCGCGCCGCGCCATGAAGCGTTCCCGCCAGTGCCTCAGCGTCTCCGCATAGTGCAGCCGCAGGATCTCGATATCCGTGACGCCGAGCCCGGATTTCTCGATCGCCCGCATCACCTCCGAGAGCGCGGGTATATAGCCGCCGGGAAAGATGTACTTCTCGATGAACGGGTTGTTGGTGGCCGGCGCATCCGTCCGTCCGATGGTGTGCAGAAGCATCACCCCGTCGCGTTTCAGGAGCGAGGCGGCCTTCCGGAAGAAGGTCAGGTAGTTCGGCCGCCCGACGTGCTCGAACATGCCGACCGAGACGATCCGGTCATAACTGCCGGGCGCGTTTCGGTAATCCTCCAGCAGGAAGTTCACTTCCTGCTCCAGCCCGGCGTCCCTGGCGCGTCGGCTTGAGACCGCATATTGCTCGTTCGAGAGGGTGACGCCGGTCACCTGTGCGCCGAGGTTGCGGGCGAGATACAGGGCCATGCCGCCCCAGCCGCTGCCGATGTCGAGGACCGACAGTCCCGGCCGGCCCATCGCCAGCTTGGCGGCAATGTGCCGCTTCTTGGCGAGTTGCGCATCGTCGAGGCTTTGCTCGGGATTTTCGAAATAGGCGCAGGAATACTGCTTGTCCTCGTCCAGGAACAGGTCGTACAGGGCGCCGGTCAGGTCATAGTGATGCTGGACGTTGTTGCGGGATCGGCGGATGCTGTTTCTCTCCCGCAGCCAGCGCATGAGATAGCGCGCCCGGTCCAGAAGCCGGTTCCAGCGGCTGTCGTAATACTTGAAATCCGGATTGCCGGTGAAGACGGTCTCCAGCAGGTCGTACATGTCGCCCTGGATAAGGTCGATATCGCCGGTACCGTAGTAGTGGCCGAGATAGAAGGCGGGGTCGAAGACCAGACCGCGCTCGGCGCGTTTGCTGTTGAGGCGGATGTGAACGGGTTTTCCGGTGCCGTCGCCGGCGGTCATCGAACGACCGTCGCTGAATGTCATGGTCAGATTTCCGCGTCGCACCAGTCGGGAAACCGTAGAAGCAAGCACAAACGTCATCAGCACACTCCATCGCATACTGCGGCGGAGCGGGTCTGGTCGGGTAACCGGCCTGGTAGCGGCCCGACCGCCATTCCAGTCTGATCACCATAAAAGATAACAAAAAAACCCGGATTTCAACCCGGGTTTTTTCGCGTCAGCCGTGTGGTGGCGCGACGGGGTACCCGCCGCCCGTCCGGGCCAATCTCAGGCTTCTTCGCCTTCGTTGTCTGCATCCGGATCGAAGAAGTCTTCCGGCTTCAGGGCGTCTTCGTCGACACCATAGATGGCGTCGGCCGAGGTCAGGGTCTCGCCCTTGGCCTGGCGCTCAGCTTCTTCGGCCGAACGGGCAACGTTGATCTGGACTGCGATCTCGACTTCGGCGTGCAGGTGCAGGACGACGCTGTGCAGGCCGATCGCCTTGATCGGGGTGTTCAGCTCGACCTGGTTGCGGCCGATGTTGAAGCCTTCCGAAGCAAGCGAATCGACGATATCGCGGGCAGCGACCGAACCGTAGAGCTGGCCGGTTTCGCCTGCGGAGCGAACGATGACGAAGGCCTTGCCGTCAAGCTTCTCGGCAACCGTCTGGGCTTCAGACTTACGCTCGAGGTTACGGGCTTCCAGCGTGGCGCGTTCCGAATCGAAACGCTTCTTGTTGGCTTCGTTGGCGCGCAGCGCCTTGCCGAGCGGCAGCAGGTAGTTGCGGGCAAAGCCGTCGCGAACCTTGACCGTTTCGCCCATCTGGCCAAGCTTGGCGATGCGCTCGAGGAGAATTACTTCCATGTTGAGTTCCTTTCTCTAAAGCTCAGGTGTTGTTGGATTTCGATTGTGTCTTGTCGGCCGCAGGCGTCAGCGCGATCGTGCGCCGCGTATCTGTCAGGCCGAGGATGAGAATGAAAAGCACCGGCAGGGCGAACAGCACGACCGACGCATAGGCGAGCCAGAGTGCTGCAAGGCGCCAGGCCTTGCCGCGCGTGCGCTGATGCAGGATTGCAAAGCCGGAAAGCACGAAGCCGGCGCCGAACGTGCCGCAGACCAGCGCGCCGATGATGGCCGGGACGCCGCCTGTGAAGCACAGCACGAGGCCGGCGAGGAAGACGAAGATGGCGTTGCGGTGCATGCGCAGCGACGTCGGCATGTCCTCGCGCGGACGCAGGCCCTTGCCCGACAGCCGCACGACGGCCGAGGCGATATAGAACGCGGCGAAAAGCAGGATCACCCACAACGCCCCCTGAACCAGCGGTAGGGCGAGCCCGAAAATGGCCTTCATCTGCGCGATCATGACCGGGTCGGGATTGTAGAGCGGCTCCTGCTCCTGCAGCGCCATCATCATCACGTCGACCATCTGGCTGGCGAGTTCGCCGCTGTAGCCGATGATCATGCCGACGGCGATCATGCCGAGCGTGACCATCACGGCAAGGTGGGTGACGATGTTGGAAAGCGGATACCAGGCCAGGGCGTCCTTGGGGCCGCCGATCTCGGTGGCGGGACGGGCGAGGTTGGCGAGGTTGCTGAGCCAGCCGGCGGGGATCAGCGTGATGATCACGATCAGCAGCGCGAAATGCGAGGAGGCCATGGCGGCGGCCACCGCACCGCCGGCGATCACGGCCGTCAGTGCGCTGGCATTGCCCCAGCCGAGGCCGGCAATCAGAATCGGCAGCGCCGAGCCCGCGAAAAAGAAGATCGCGAGAGTCGACTGGACGTTCGCGCTCAGCGAAAGCAGAGCGGCGGTCACACCGGCGACGAGCCCGGTCGCGATCGAGATCCAGTTCAGGTTTTGCACAGCGCTGTCCTGTCTTTTTAGACAGTTAGAGGAGTTTCCTGAGGTTCGATCTCAGAAACGGCTCCCCAACATGGGATTTTGGCCGAAGCGCGGGATTGTGGCGCGCCTAGCCGGTGGTTTTCCGATCCGCGCCCAACGCGGAAGGGAGAGGGATGGCGCGGACGCCGTCCCGAATGTCATGCCGCGCACCGGCCGAAGCCGGCGCGCGGGGTCCGCCAGAATTAGGCTACGACGTAGGGCAGCAGGCCGAGGAAGCGGGCGCGCTTGATCGCCTTGGCGAGTTCGCGCTGCTTCTTCTGGGAAACGGCCGTGATGCGGGACGGAACGATCTTGCCACGCTCGGAAATGTAGCGCGACAGGAGGCGAACGTCCTTGTAGTCGATCTTCGGTGCGTTTGCGCCCGAGAAGGGGCAAGTCTTGCGGCGGCGGTGGAACGGGCGGCGTGCCGGAGCGGAAGAAATATCAGCCATTGTCTTTGTCTCCTTCAGCTTCGATTACGCACGGTCTTCGCGCGGGGGGCGGTCGCCACGGGGTGGACGGTCGCCGAAGTCGCGGCGCGGGCCACGGTCGCCGAAGTCGCGGCGCGGGCCGCGGTCGTCGCCGTCACGGCGCGGGCGGTCGTCGCGATCGCGCTTCTGCATCATCGCGGACGGGCCTTCTTCGTGGGCTTCGACGGCGATGGTCATGTAACGAAGAACGTCTTCGTTGATGCGCATCTGGCGCTCCATCTCGTGGATGGCGGCAGCCGGGGCGTCGATGTCCATCAGGGCGTAGTGTGCCTTGCGGTTCTTCTTGATGCGGTAGGTCAGGGACTTCAGGCCCCAGTTCTCGACCCGGCCGACCTTGCCGCCGTGCGCTTCGATCACGCCCTTGTACTGTTCGACGAGAGCGTCGACCTGCTGGGCGGACACGTCCTGGCGGGCCAGGAATACATGTTCGTAGAGAGCCATGTGGCTTTGCCTTTCTTGCGTTTGATCCACACCCGGAAACCGGCGCCAAGCCTCAACGACTGATCTTAGAGGCCAGGAGGCCGGGCAAGAAAAGCGTTTCATCTATACGGTCGAGAGCGGAGACACGGGAGGCCGGAACGCTTGTGTTCCTGTCGCTCCCGTCGCCGGAAGCGGCCCTCCGTTCAGCCACCAGCCGATGCGACCGGGTGTTTTGAACAGCGCGCTTATACGGATTTTTCCGCGGAAGGCAAGGCCTGTGCATCGACAGCGGCCGTTGATGCGGGGATCGGCGGCAGAAAATGGGGGAACCAGATGGCAAAAGCTGCGTTCTTCTTCTCGACGCAACCAGATGGAGCGAGGAAAAATGCAAGATCCGATGCAGCAGAACCGTCCGATCCGCGAAGGCCGTCCGCTGGAGGACCGTCCCGTGGAGGACCGCAGCACAATCGTCGACGCGCGGAGCGGGGGCAGCGGCGCAGCCGGTTGGGCCGTCGCGGCGATCGTCGCGGTGCTCGTCGCAGGCGGCGTATTCTACTTCACCGGCAGCGGTACCGGCGATGGTGTCGATCCGAACGCCAACACCTCGTCGATCACGGCCGAGGAGCCGGCTCCGGTCACTCCGCCTACCGACGGCCAGGCAACCGGTTCGCAGCCTGCCCCCCAGCCGGTACAGCCGGACGCCGCGCCGACGACCGGCGGTAACGGGCAGTAACAAAGAGGCTTCAAGCCGTAACCCGACAGCAAAAACCCGCCAGCGATGGCGGGTTTTTCGTGTCGATGGCAGTCCGACCGGCTCAGATCGGCGCCGGATAGCGGCGGTGAAGATTTTGCAACGCCTTCATGATGTCGTCCGAGAGGGTAACCTCGGCTGCTGCGATATCCGTGGCCAGCTGATCCATGCTGGTCGCCCCGATGATCACCGACGTCATGAACGGGCGGGTGAGGCAGAACGCCAGCGCCAGTTGCGCCGGGTCGATGCCGTGTTCGCGCGCGAGCGCGACATAGGCTGCGACCGCCGGCTCCTGCAGCGGCTGGTAACGGCCGCCGAGGTCGCCGTTCTTGGTGATCCGCGAGCCCTCGGGGCGGACGCCGCCGAGATACTTGCCGGTCAACAGGCCGGCTGCCAGCGCGGAATATGCGAGGAGCCCGACGTTTTCGTGGTGGGATACCTCGGCGAGATCGAGATCGAACGCGCGGTAGAGCAGGTTATACTCGTTCTGGATCGAGGCGATGCGGGGCAGCCCGCGGCTCTCGGAGAGCTTGAGGAACTGCATGGTGCCCCAGGCCGTCTCGTTCGAAAGGCCGACGGCGCGAATCTTGCCGGCCTTGACCAGTTCTCCGGTCGTTTCGAGGACTTCGGCGAGTTCGTCGGCCGTACGTTCAGGATCCTGGCTGGAGGGGTCGTAAGTCCAGGCCTGGCGGAAATGGTAATGACCGCGGTTAGGCCAGTGCAGTTGGTAGAGATCGAGATAATCGGTGCGAAGCCGCTTCAGGCTGCCGTCGATGGCTTCGAGGATGCCGGCGCGCGTCATCGGCTGGCCGCCACGGATGTAGGGGCGGCCCGGGCCCGCCACCTTGGAGGCGAGGACGATCTTGTCGCGATTGCCGCGCGCGGCAAGCCAGCTGCCAATGAAGCGCTCCGTGTCGCCGTAGGTTTCGGGCGAGAGTGGGGTCGTCGGGTACAGTTCGGCGGTGTCGATGAAGTTTACGCCCTTGTCGAGCGCGTAGTCGAGCTGCTGATGTGCTTCGGCTTCGTTGTTCTGGGAACCCCAGGTCATCGTGCCGAGACAGATTTCGGAGACCTTGATATCGGTCCGGCCGAGCATGTTGTACTTCATGGCGGATTATCTTCCTTGCGGCGCTGCGCCGGAATTACGGGAGTGGCGCGTGGGGCCGGGCGGTGATCGCAGCCGGCGGTGGAGTTCGCACCGCGCGGAACTTAACCTGTCGCTCGTCAATTTCAAGTCGCGCCGGCAAAGCTGCTGGCCAATGCCGATGCTGTGCGGCTCGAGCACCAAGGTCATTCTGTCGTGTATGGCAGCATCGCGCCACGCTGGCGCGGACGCGGAAATCTTGACTCGGTGCCGCATTCCGTGAATGGAGGGGGAAAACAACGACGGGAGAGCCCCATGACCATTGCTTTCACCTTCCCCGGCCAGGGCAGCCAGGCTGTCGGAATGGGCAGGGAACTCGCGGATGCCTTTCCCGAAGCGGCCGCAGTCTTCGCAGAAGTCGACGATGCGCTGGGCGAGAAACTGTCCTCTGTCATGTTTGATGGCCCGGAGGCCGAACTGACGCTGACGGCGAATGCCCAGCCGGCGCTGATGGCCGTTTCGATGGCCATGGTCCGGGTGCTTGAGGCGCGCGGCCTCATTCTTCGCGACAAGGTTTCCTATGTCGCCGGTCACTCGCTTGGTGAATATTCCGCCCTCTGTGCCGCCGGCGCGTTCACCATTTCCGATACGGCACGGCTGCTGCGCATCCGCGGCAACGCGATGCAGGCTGCCGTTCCCGTGGGCGAGGGCGCGATGGCTGCAATCATCGGCCTCGAGCATCGGGACGTGCAGGCAATCTGCGATGAGGCGCTGGTCGAGGGATCCTGCCAGATCGCCAACGACAACGGCGGGGGCCAGCTCGTCATTTCGGGTGCCAAGCCGGCGGTCGAGCGCGCAGCACGCATGGCGACCGAAAAAGGCGCAAAGCGCGCTGTGATGCTGCCGGTGTCTGCGCCCTTCCATTCGGCGCTCATGGCCCCGGCCGCTGAGGCGATGCGTGAGGCCCTTGCGGCCGTCACGATCCGAGAGCCGGTCGTTCCCGTCATTGCCAACGTGTCCGTCAAGGCCGTCACCGATCCGGCCGAAATCGCCAGCCTGCTTGTGCAGCAGGTGACGGGGCAGGTGCGCTGGCGCGAGACCGTCGAGTGGTTTGCCGGCAACGATGTGACCTCGCTCTACGAGATCGGTTCCGGCAAGGTGCTGACCGGTCTTGCCCGTCGCATCGACAAGTCCGTGACCGGCTACGCCGTCAATACCGCGACCGACATCGAAAACCTGCTGCAGGAACTCTGCGGCTGAGACCACGAAACAGGACCCAATGAACGGGGACAGGACCATGTTTGATCTTTCCGGCCGCAAGGCACTCGTAACCGGAGCATCCGGTGGTATCGGCGAGGAAATCGCCAGGGCGCTGCATGCGCAGGGCGCGATCGTCGGCCTGCATGGCACGCGCGTCGAGAAGCTTGAGACGCTCGCCAGCGAACTGGGCGAGCGCGTGCATATATTCCCGGCCAACCTTGCAGACCGCGCCGAAGTGAAGGCGCTCGGCGAAAAGGCAGAGGCTGAACTCGGTGGCGTCGATATCCTCGTCAACAACGCCGGCATTACCAAGGACGGCCTGTTCGTGCGCATGAGCGACGACGACTGGGATGCCGTCCTCGAGGTGAACCTGACGTCGGTATTCCGCCTGACGCGCGAACTGACCCATCCGATGATGCGCCGTCGCTTCGGCCGCATCATCAACATTACGTCGATCGTCGGCGTCACCGGCAATCCGGGGCAGGCGAACTACTGCGCCTCCAAGGCGGGCATGATCGGCTTTTCCAAGTCGCTCGCCCAGGAAATCGCCACCCGCAACGTCACCGTCAACTGCGTTGCCCCGGGTTTCATCGAGTCTGCCATGACCGGCAAGCTCAACGACAAGCAGAAAGACACGATCATGGGAGCCATCCCGATGAAGCGGATGGGCACCGGCGCTGAAGTTGCATCCGCCGTCGTCTATCTGGCTTCCACGGAGGCAGGTTACATGACCGGCCAGACTTTGCACGTCAACGGCGGCATGGCAATGATCTGAAGCCGTCCGGAAAACGCCGGCTTGTTGCGTGAAAATAGCATGTTGACCGCGGCTTGCCGGGCGATTTTCGGACTTTGCGGCAGACTTAAACCGTGTTAATCGGGCCATGACTGCCAGCAGTCGACCGGGGAATATAAGCTTTGTGCGGCGCTCTTTGATGGCGCCCGGGGGCATCTACGGTTGAGAAAGAATTGCCCGGAACCTTCGCGTGCCGGGCTTGGTTGAGTGCCCCGGTGCCGTGAACGGCATCGAACAAAACAAAGGTCGAGGAATCCGACATGAGCGATATCGCAGAACGCGTGAAGAAAATTGTGATCGATCATCTGGGCGTTGACGCCGACAAGGTCAGCGAAGGCGCGAGCTTCATCGATGATCTCGGCGCGGACTCGCTCGACACCGTCGAACTTGTCATGGCCTTCGAAGAAGAATTCGGCGTCGAGATCCCCGACGATGCCGCCGACTCGATCCTGACGGTCGGCGACGCCGTCAAGTTCATCGAAAAGGCCCAGGCCTGATCACGCATTTCCGACGGGCCCTCGTGGCCCGTCGCGACCCCGCTTGCGGACGGCGCCTGTGCGCTCCGCCTCGGTCCAAGAGAATATAGGGTGGATCACCGACGATGAGACGTGTCGTTATCACAGGTACCGGCGTGGTATCGCCTTTGGGCTGTGGTACCGAATTGACCTGGTCCAGGCTTCTTGCCGGACAGAGCGGCGCTCGCCAGGTGAGTGGCTTCGAATTCGATGACCTCCCCGCCAGGATCGCATGCTACATCCCCACGGGCGACGGCACCGACGGCACCTACAACGCCGACCGGTGGATGGAGCCGAAGGAACAGCGCAAGGTCGATCCCTTCATCATTTACGCGATGGCGGCTGCCGAAATGGCGCTGGACGATGCCGGCTGGCATCCGAGGACCGACGAGGAGCAGACCTCGACGGGCGTGCTGATCGGCTCGGGCATCGGCGGCCTCGAAGGCATCGTCGAGGCGGGCCTGATCCTGCGCGACAAGGGCCCGCGCCGCGTCTCGCCCTTCTTCATTCCCGGCCGCCTGATCAATCTTGCCTCCGGTCAGGTCTCCATCCGCCACAAGCTGCGCGGCCCCAATCATTCCGTCGTCACCGCCTGCTCGACCGGCGCGCATGCGATCGGTGACGCAAGCCGCCTGATCGCGCTTGGCGATGCCGACGTGATGGTCGCCGGCGGAACCGAATCGCCGATCTCGCGCATGGGCCTTGCCGGCTTCGCTGCGTGCAAGGCGCTTTCGACCCAGTATAACGACGAGCCTACCAAGGCTTCTCGCCCCTATGACCGCGATCGTGACGGTTTCGTCATGGGCGAGGGCGCAGGCATCGTCGTGCTGGAAGAGCTTGAGCATGCCCTGGCGCGCGGCGCGAAGATCTATGCCGAAGTCGTCGGCTATGGTCTTTCGGGCGATGCCTTCCACATTACCGCCCCGTCCGAGGACGGTGACGGCGCTTATCGCTGCATGCAGATGGCGCTGAAGCGGGCCGGATTGACCCCGGACGATATCGACTACGTCAACGCGCACGGCACCTCGACCATGGCCGACACGATCGAACTGGGCGCCGTCGAGCGACTGGTCGGCAAGCATGCGGACAAGGTCTCCATGTCGTCGACCAAGTCGGCGATCGGCCATCTGCTGGGCGCTGCGGGCGCCGTCGAAGCGATCTTCTCGGCGCTGGCGATCCGCGACAATATCGCTCCGCCGACGCTCAACCTCGACAATCCCGACGTCGAGACGGCGATCGACCTCGTGCCGCACAAGGCGCGCAAGCGCGAGATCAATGTCGCGCTGTCGAATTCGTTCGGCTTCGGCGGCACCAACGCCTCGCTGATCCTGCGCCGTTACGGCTGATCGGCCTGTGTTCCGCCACACCGGTGGCGGTTCGGGTTTGCGTCCGCCCGATGGCGTCGAATGCAGCCCGATGAAACAATCCAATGCGCCGCACGCGGCGCGCCGGAGAACGACGACGGATCTCGCCTGGGGGCGGGACCCGATCCAGTTTTTGCCGTATTGGTCTGCCCTAGTGATATGTGCGTCGCTTGGGGCATGGGGGCGCGGTCTGGCCGCACTGGCGGCCATGACAATGTGCGCACACCCCTATCCCGCGGTTTCGTCGCGGGCAGCAGCGCGCAGGCGGGGGAGCGGACCATGACGGCCAGTTCATACGAGGAGTGTCTGTGAGCGAGAACAACGATACCGCTGACATGTCTTTCGGTCGTGGCGACAACGCCAGCAAGGGCCCGATCATCCCCAAGTCCGCAAACGAGGCCTTGCGGCCGGAGCCGGTCCCGCGTCCGCCGCGGCGCTCGCGCAAGGCCCGCAGCCAGCTTGTGATCTTCCTGAATTTCCTGATCACCGTCGTCGTGTTCGTCACGATCGCGGCCGGCGCCATCTTCTATTACGCGCTCGACAGCTTCGAGAAGCCCGGTCCGCTGGCGGCGAACACCAATTTCATCGTTCGCAACGGCGCCGGCGTCAACGAGATCGCCTCCAGCCTCGAGCGCAACGATATCATCACCGACAGCCGCGTCTTCCGCGGCATGAGCCGGATCTATCTGAAGGACGGGGTCCTCAAGGCCGGCGAGTACGAAATTCGCGCCGGCGCCTCGATGCACGACATCCTGGAACTGCTGCAGTCCGGCAAGTCCATTCTCTACAGCGTGTCCGTCCCCGAAGGTCTCACCGTCAAGCAGGTGTTCCAGCGTCTGAGTGACGATCCGGTTCTCGAAGGTGACCTGCCGAGCGAGTTGCCGCCGGAGGGTACGCTGATGCCGGACACATACAAGTTCTCGCGCGGCACCAAGCGAGCCGACGTGCTCCAGCAGATGCTGGCCGCGCAGAAGGCGCTGGTACAGCAGATCTGGGAAAAGCGTGACGACGACCTGCCGATCGCCTCGCCGGAGGAACTGGTGACGCTCGCCTCGATCGTGGAGAAGGAGACGGGCAGGGCGGACGAGCGTCCGCGCGTGGCATCCGTCTTCATCAACAGGCTCGAGAAGAAGATGCGCCTGCAGTCCGATCCGACGATCATTTACGGGATCTTCGGTGGTGACGGCAAACCGGCCGACCGTCCGATCCTGCAGTCGGATATCGAGAAGCAGACCCCCTACAACACCTATGTGATCCGCGGCTTGCCTCCGACGCCGATCGCAAATCCGGGTCGCGCTGCTCTTGAGGCGGTTGCCAATCCCTCGCGGACGTCTGACCTCTACTTCGTTGCCGACGGCACGGGTGGTCACGCCTTCGCCGAAACGCTCGACGAGCACAATGCCAATGTGCGCCGCTGGCGCAAGCTGGAAGCGGAGAAGGCTGCCGAGGCCGCCAAGGCTGCGCAGGAAGCCGGCCAGGCCGATACGCCTGACAGCGCTGGCGCCCAGTAGCCTGCCCCCCGCGATACGGTCGGCGCTCAGAGGCTCTGGCTGTCTGACAAGACCGAGGTGGGGCGCCTGGCGCCCTGTCTGTTCCTTGGCCGCGCCCCGCGCGGCCAAGGCCCACGCTTTTCCTTCAGGAACAGGCTATATAGAAAAAACGGTGCCGCCGCTGATTCCGCGGCGCCGAAGACCCCTTCGCGAGCGGAGATCGAAATGCCACTTCAGTCCATGACCGGGTTTGCGCGCAGCGAGGGAACGAGCGGACGCTGTCGCTGGGCGTGGGAACTGCGCTCGGTCAACGGCAAGGGCCTCGACCTGCGTGTCCGTCTCCCGCAGGGGTTCGAGCAATTCGAGCCGATGGTGCGACAGAAGGCGGCGGCGGCCTTTACCCGCGGCAACATGCAGATCGGGCTTTCGGTTTCCGTGGCTGAAGCGCAGGTGCAGCCGGTCATCAACCAGGCGGCGCTCTCCGCCATTCTGGCGCTGCGCGAACAGTTGTCGGGCATTGTCGATTCGGCGCCATTGCGGCTGGATACGTTGCTCGGCGTCCGCGGCGTCGTCGATTTCCGCGAGGCCGAGGAAAGCGAGGCCGAGCGCGAAAGCCGCGATCGGGACATCTCCACTGGCCTCGATGCTGCGATCGAGCGGCTCTTGACGATGCGGCTTGGCGAGGGCCATGCGTTGCGGCAGGTCCTGGGCGGCCATGTTGGCAAGATCGCGGGGCTGGCGGCGGCGATCGAGGCGGACCGCAGCCGCAGCGTCGATGCGATTGCCGAGAGGCTGGCCGGGCAGGTGCAAATGCTCATGCAGGGCAATGGCGGGCTTGACCGCGACCGCCTCTACCAGGAGGCCGTGCTGCTCGCCACCAAGGCCGACCTGCGCGAGGAGATCGACCGCCTCGATGCCCATGTCCGGGCGGCCGAGCAATTGCTCACGGCCGATCAGCCGGTGGGGCGTAAGCTGGACTTCCTTGCACAGGAATTTAACCGGGAAGCGAATACCATATGCTCGAAGTCCAACGCGGCGGCTGTAACTGCCGCGGGGATAGAACTGAAAGTCGTCATCGACCAGTTCCGCGAGCAGATACAGAATTTGGAGTAGACCATGGCCGCGCCGCAGCAGAACCAACCGATCCAGATCGCCCGGCGCGGGCTGATGCTGGTGATTTCCTCGCCGTCTGGCGCCGGCAAGTCGACGATCGCACGCAACCTGCTCGAAGCGGATTCGGGAATCAGCCTTTCGATCAGCGTCACGACGCGCCAGCGCCGCCCGAGCGAGATCGCCGGCCGCCACTACCACTTCATCGATCGCGCCGAATTCGACATGCTGCGCGATTCCGATGCTTTGCTGGAATGGGCGGAGGTGCACGGCAATTTCTACGGCACGCCGCGCAAGCCGGTGGAGGAGGCGATGGCTGCCGGACGCGACATGCTGTTCGACATCGACTGGCAGGGCGCACAGCAGCTGCAGGAGAAGATGGCCGCCGACGTCGTCTCGATCTTCATCCTCCCGCCGTCGATGACGGAGCTGCAGTCGCGCCTGCACAGGCGGGCGGAAGACACGGAGGAAGTGATTGCGACACGCCTTGCGAATTCGCGGGCGGAGATCGAGCACTGGCATGAATACGACTACGTCATCCTCAACGACGATCTGACGGCCGCCTTCGATGCGGTGCAGAGCATCGTCAAGGCCGAGCGCCTGCGCCGCGACCGCCGCCACGGCATGTTCGATTTCGTCTCGAAGCTGCTGACGGAACAGCCTGTCCTCTGAGGCCGGCCCCCAAATCCTTCAGAACATCGTCACAACGAACGGCAGATGGCCGCTCAGGCGCAGGTATTCGATGCCTTCGAGCAAAGGAAACAGCGCCAGCAGGAACAGGCTGTCGAAAAACGTGCTGGTCAGCGCTTTCTGCGAAAATCGGACCCCTGTCGCCGTTCGGTAGAGCGATAGGCGCGGCAGGAACAGCGGCGTCTTCTTCGCATACTCCCGATAGGCCGCCCCGAAAAGGTGCTCCAGAAACACGGCTTCGCGCAACGCCGTGTACTTGAACACCGAATAGAAGGCGAAGGTCATCACAGCCGCCAGGATCAGTGAACCGGAGATCAGCCCTACGCCGAGAATGCCGACGAGAGAGGAGAGGTAGAGCGGATTGCGTGTCATCGAATAGGGGCCGATATCGACGAGCTTCCGGTTCTTGTGGGCGCCGATATAGAGAATGCTCCAGAGCCGGCCGAGGATTGCAAGGAAGATCAGCATCAGGCCGCTGACCTCTATGAACTCATGGATGGGGCCGTGCTGCCAGTACGGCCTGATCAGGACGATAGACGCGAGAAAGGATGCGGAGAGCAGCCACAGGGACGCGATCCGCTTCTTCTGGTCGAAGGCAACGATGGCCGGTTGCATTGGCCGCCCCCTCGGTGGAACAGCAATGGCGCGACCGGAACATGGCGAATTGATGGCTCGTCTGTTTCGGCGATGGCATGGCGCGCGTATCGCCGATGCAGCTGGCTGCGACCGGCGGTCAGAGCGCGTTTGCGAGCGCCACGAACTCTTCGACAGAAAGCGTTTCCGCCCGCCGTTGAGGGTCGATCCCGACCTTTGCGAGAAGCACTTCGCCGCCGAGCGGCTTCAGGCTTTGCCGCAGCATCTTGCGGCGCTGGCCGAAGGCTGCTTGCGTCACCTTCTCCAGCGCGGATGCGGCGCAGGGGAGCGGATTTTCAATGGGTTCGAGATGAACGACGGACGAAGTGACCTTCGGCGGCGGGACAAATGCCTGGGGTGGTACGTCGAACGCCATGCGCGCCTGCGTGCGCCAGCCGGCGAGCACGCCGAGCCGTCCATAGTGATCGTCGTCCTCGCGGGCCACGATGCGCAGGCCCACCTCGCGCTGGAACATGAGCGTCAGCGATTTGTAGAAGGGCGGCCAGTCCTTCGGCAGCAACCAGTTCAGCAGCAACTGCGTGCCGACGTTGTAGGGCAGGTTGGCGATGATGCGGACGGGTTGGCCCGCCGGTACCAGCGTTGGAAAGTCGACCTTGAGCGCATCGCCCTCGATGACGGTGAGCCGGCCGGGATAATGGTCGGAAATTTCCTGCAGCGCCGGCAAGGCACGTGCGTCGCGCTCGATCGCGATGACGTGCTTGGCGCCAAGCGAAAGAATTGCGCGCGTCAGGCCGCCGGGACCTGGCCCGACCTCGATCACGGTGCAGTCTTCCAGCGGCCCGGCCGTGCGCGCGATCTTCTGCGTCAGGTTGAGGTCGAGAAGGAAGTTCTGCCCGAGCGCCTTCTTCGCATCGAGCCCGTGGCGCTGGATGACGTCGCGTAGCGGCGGAAGCCCGTCGATCGCCGCCATCAGTCGCCGCTCCGCTCGTGCCTCGCCAGCTCGTGCGCAAGCCGAAGTGCGGCAAGCAGGCTGTCGGGCTTGGCCTGGCCGGTGCCAGCCAGCGAAAACGCCGTGCCGTGGTCGGGCGAGGTGCGGATGAATGGCAGTCCGAGCGTCGCATTGACCGAATCGTCGAAGCCCAGCGCCTTGGCGGGGATCAGGGCCTGGTCGTGATACATGCAGATCGCAACGTCGTAGGTCGCACGTGCGGCCTCGTGGAACATCGTGTCGGCTGGCAGTGGCCCGACGGCATCGATCCCCAGTTGCTTCAGCCGCTCGATCGCGGGCGCAACGATGGCTGCGTCCTCGAGGCCGAGAGCGCCGCCTTCGCCGGCATGGGGATTGAGGCCGGCGACGGCCAGCCTCGGTGCGGCGATTGCGAAGCGCTGCTTCAGGTCGGTAGCCGTCACAACGGCGGTCTCGAAGATAAGCTCTTCGCTCAGCGCTGCGGGCACGTCCTTCAGCGGGATGTGGATCGTCACCGGCACGCTTCTGAGTTTCGGCCCCGCCAGCAACATGACCGGCAGCGCCTGCTTGCCGGTCGCCTTGGCGGCGAGATCGGCCAGGTATTCGGTGTGGCCGGGGAAGGGGAAGCCGGAATCGTAGAGCACGGCCTTGGCGATGGGATTGGTCACCACCGCCGAGGTGCGTCCCGACATGGTCAGTGCGACGGCCGTCTCGATCGCAGCGATGATCGGACCGGCATTCTTCGACGAAGGCTTTCCGGCGATGGCCGGTTCGACGAGCGGTACCGCATGGACGGGGATCGCCTCTTCGAAAACCTTGGCCGCCGTCTCCGGCGTCGCTGCGGCGACTGCCAGGTTAAACCCGCGCGCGGCTGCGCGTGCAAGAAGCGCCTCGCCGTCGCCGATAAACAGGAAGACGGGCAGGCTCAGCCGGGCGCGTTCAAGCCACAGGTCGAGCGTCACGTCCAGTCCGATCCCGGACGGGTCGCCCATGGTAAGGGCCAGCGGGGGGACTGTCGCAACGGTCATGGCAGGGCATTTCTATGGCGGGGGAAGAGCCGGCGCGGCGCGCCGGCGGCTAAGTGCGGTCAGCGCATCGTGATCTGCGCCTTGCTGCGCAGCTCGTCCACGTACTTCTTGCTGTTTCCGTCATCCGGCTTGCCGCCGCCCTTGCCGAGCTCCTCGGCACGGAACACCATTTCGGCGGCCATGTCGTCATTGACTTCGCGCTTCTTGCAGATGCCGAGATACTCCACCCCGCGTTCGGTGACACGCGTGGCGGTGGTGTTGCCCTGGGCACCTTCGATCAGCGGCTTCCAGTCCTCGGGCAGCTGCGGTGCAAGCACGCGGCCGAGTTCGCGGATGGAGACGTCGTGCATCGTCGCAGCGAAGATCTTGGCGTCCTCGCAGCCGGGATACTTCGAGCGCGAGGCTTCGGCCTCCGCCTTCCGCTTGCCGATGATGGCGTTGCGGCGCGAGGCCGGAACCACGAAGATGACCTGCTGCAGGAAGTATTCTGTCGTCGACGGCTTGTCGCCGCCGCGCTCCTGCATGCGCTCCACCAGTGTCTTGCCGCCCGCGGAGTTGCCGTATCGCGCATTGACGACACGCGGCCAGCTCATCTGCACGGCAATATACTGCTTGAAATGGTCGGCGCCGACGCCGGCGCGATCGAGGATTTGGCCGAGCTGGTCGGTGGTCAGCTTGTTGCCGGATGCGAAGCGCGCATAGGAGGCATCGACGTCGGACGTGCTGACAGACATGCGAAGCCTGGCGATTTCCGCCCGCTTCAGCGTCTCGTCGATCAGTTGTTCACGTGCGATATCCTTGGTGGCCTTGGTCTTTTGCAGGCGGAGGAAAGCCATGCGCCGCGCAACGTCGCCCGATGTGATGGCCGAGCCGTTGACGACGGCCTCGACGCCGGTTGCGGCGACGGCCGGGGAGATCATCGGCACTCCCGCCGCAAGCGAGCCCGCAAAAATGGCGGTGCCAAGAGCGATCGCCCGCATCAACGACATCTTTCTGGTCATTTCCATCCCTTTCCGTCTTTCCGCATCACCCGGCAATCGGGATTAAGGCGGTGAACCGGGCGTTGCCCCGACGCGTCTGCGGCATCATCCGATGCACGCATAACGCCTCTCGGCGGCAGCCCTAACGAATTGCGCCCTCAAATCAGCCATTTGCATAATACATGCGGCTAAACGATGACAAGCCCGCAGAGCGAAAGCCTGCCTCAGTAGTCGTCGAAACCGTCGAGCTTCGTATCGCCGACATTGATGTCGCCGAGCGTTCTGAAGCTGAGGCGGGCGCCGATCGACCAGTCGTTGGCGATTGTGGAGCCAGTGTCGCGTGTATTCTCGTAGACGATGGAGAAGATCGTGTCGCGGTCGTCGTAGGTCAGGCCGACGCCGCTGCGCGCGAGATTGCTGTTGTTGATGTCGTAGGTCACCGACCCGAAGACCGACCAGTAATCCCGGAACTTGAGAGCGGCGATGGTCTGGACTTCGTCGTTGTCTTCCGGGAAGCCGTAGAGCGGCTGCGCGGCGATCCGGGTGTAGGTCATCGCCGCCTGCAGGCGGTAGTTCTCGAAACCGACGCGGGTATCGGTGCGGCGCAGCGACAGATCCTTGCGATCGAGGCGAGAGCTGTAGGAGAGGGCCCAGCCGCCGGGGGTTGTCAGTCCCGCCATGCCGACATAGTCGGAGCTGTTGTATTCCAGGCCAGAGTTCGCGCCGGCGTTGACGAGGTCCGCCGAGGCGAACGAGTTCTCGCCCGAAAGCTGGTAGGACTGGCCGAAGACGCTCCGCATCGTGTAGCCGCTGTCCAGCGTACCGGTATAGCGGATGCCCACATTGGCGCGCGTGCCGCCTTCGATGCGGTCGAAGCCGGAGAACTTGTCGCGCTCGAACAGGTTGGTGGCGTCGAAGACGAAGCTTTGCGCATCTTCGTTCGGCAGGCCGCCAGCCAACTGTTCGTTGGGGCGGACATAGACCTGGGCCATCGGCTCGAACACGTGGCTGCCGCCATCGGTCGTCACCAGGATCGGATAGCGCGTCTCCAGACCCGCCGTCAGCATGCCGCGCGTGGCGCTGTCGGCGGTGTCGAAGTTGCCGTCATAGCGCGAACCCGGGTCGGTCATGTCGAGGCGCAGGGCGTCGCCGCGCGCTGCCAGCAGCGGCGTGAAGACGAGCCCGCCGGGCATGACATACTGGCGCTTCCATTCGAGTTCCGCGGTGAGGCGCGACGTGCCGCCCTCAAGGCCGGGGAAGCGCCAGGACGACCCGTAGTTGTAGCGGTCGAGACGGTCGCGCTCGACGTTTGTGAGGTTCACCGTCGCAGCCAACTGGCCGCCGAGCACCGGATTGGGCGCGATGTACTCGTAGTCGAGCGTCTGCGGAATCGCCTGCTGACGCTCGGCCGTGTCTTCCGGATCCGCGTCCTGCACGTCGAAATAGAAGGCGCGCATGTCGAAATAGTTCCGGCGCCCGATGCCGTTCAGGTAGACCTGGTTGCGGATGATGCGGTCGTCGTAACCCGACAGGTCGTACGTGCGCGAGAAGTTGTTGTCCGTCTGGGTCATCACTTCCCAGCCGAAGGCCCAGCGCGGATTGATCTGGAACGTGCCCACGGACGCGATCATGCCGCGGCCGTCGACCTCGCGGTCGCTGGTGCCGTCGGTGAAGACCTCCGGACGCATCTGATAGATGCCGGCGGCGCGCAACGTGACAAGACCGCTATGAAATTGCTTGCGGAACTCGGCATCCGCCAGGAAGCCCTGCCGCGTATAGACGTTCGGCGTGATCGTCGCGTCCATGTCCGGTGCGATGGCGATGTAGTAGGGCACGCCGACGCCGAGGCCGAGCTTCTGCGTATAGCTGAATTTCGGGAACAGAAAGCCCGTCTTGCGCTTCACCGTATGGTCTGGAACCTCCAGCATCGGGAAGTAGGCGATCGGCTTGCCGAACATCTCGAAGCGGGCATGCTCCAGGCGCACGGTATGGGTGCGACCGTTCTGGACAACGCGCTCGGCCTTGATCTGCCAGAGGGAGCGATGCGTCGGGTCCGTCGCGCACGGCGTGCAGGCCGTATAGACGCCGTTGTTGAGGATCATTTCCTCGCCATTGACGCGCTCGCCGCTGGTCGCGGCAATCTTCGTCAGGTCGGTCGTCTCGATCCGCAGCGCATTGGCAAAGCCGTTGGCGAAATCGTCGGACAGGTTCAGTTCCTGCGCGTAGACGCGGTTCCCGGTCGGCTCGATGAATTCGATGTCGCCGGTCGCCTTGAGCCGGCCTGTCGTCTGGTCGTAGATAACCTGCTTGGCGACGAGCTGGTAACCGCCATAGTTGATCTGGACTGCACCGCGCGCCGTCACCGTGTCGGCGTCGCGATTGTAGACGAGTTCGTTGGCTGCGAGAATCAGCTTCGCATCCGGCGGAATGTTCGGTGCGAGCGAATCGACAGTCGCCGACTGGGCGCGGGCAGGCAGCGTGGCCATGGGCGCAAGCGCGCACAAGGCGACACCGGCAAGCAGCGCGGTCGCGATCCAAGTCTTACGTTCGCGGTTGCCTGCCGCCACTAGCCGTCCTCCTGGTGCAGAAGGATTGTTGCACCCAGCGACATTGCTACGACAACTGGCAGCCAGGCCGCAACAAACGGTGGGACTATTCCACTGCTTCCGAATGCTTTCACAAGCACGGTGACGACATAAAGCATGAAGCCGGCGAGGATGCCACCCAGAATCACCGCACGTGATTGATTAAACCTGCTAAATTTTAACGAGACGCTAGCGGCGATCAGCGTCATTGCAACCAGAAGAAGCGGCAGTGACAGCATCGAATGGAACTGCGTTTCGAGCGGTTCGGTGGCGAAACCGAACGACTTTGCCGCCTCGATCTTCCGCGGCAGTGCAAAAAACGAAATGGAATCAGGTTTTTCGAGACTTTCCTGGACGAACTCCTGTCTCAGATTGGTCTCCAGTTGTGCCGAAGGAGAACGCTTGGGCAACTCGCCGTTGCGCGTCTCCAGCACCTTGTTAAGCTCCCAGTAACCATCTTTGAGGATTGCCGATTCGGCATCCTGCCGAAAACTGATGTGACCGTCCTTGTCGAAATGGATGATGCTGACATTGAGCAGGCGCGTGCCGCCGTCCTCGACGGCCTTCGCCCCGATGATCGCATCGTCGCCGTCGTGACGCTGGCGGATCCACGGTATGCCTGTGCTCGAAGACTTTCGGTTGGAGCCCCATTCGGCTTCCAGCACCTGCGACTGGCGGGTGCCCCAGGCCGCGATCGGGTTGAGGACGGTCACAGCGAGGACCCCGAACAGGAAGGCGCCGATGGCGAACGGTCGCAGGAACTGCCAGACCGACACGCCGGCGGCACGGGTCACCACGAGTTCGTAGCGGCGGTTCAGTGAGATCAGCGCGGCCATGCCGGCAAAGAGCGCGACGAAGGGAATCGTCTGCATCAGGATCATCGGAATGCGCAGCACCGTCATCAGCAATCCGCTGAGGGCCGTGTACTTTGGCAGCCCGCCCATGCGGCTGGACGTCTCGCTGAAATCGATGATGAACACGAGTGCGAAGATGCCGATCATGAACCAGATCGTCGTCACCATGTAGCGGCGGAAGAAATAGAGGCCGAGGGTGGGGATCATTGCTGTGGTCCGTGGCTCGTGGACGCGGCCCCGGAGCGGCCGGACAGGCGTGCCACGAGGCTGTCGCGCAGATCCATCAGTCGCGCCCGCAAGGAGGCCGGCAATTCAAGGCTCTTGTGGCGCGAAAGCTGGCGTATCGCCAGCGCTGCCACGCCGAGCGGGATCAGATAGAGGAACGGGATGGCGTAGAGCGACGTTTCCGACGCGCTTGCGGCATAGAACATCGCCCAGCGAATCGCGAGTGCCACGAGCAGCGAGGTGACCATGGGGTGGACGCGCGCCTCGCGATGCGACCGGGCGTCGACGCTGGCGACCAGCGCGACCAGTCCGAAGATCAGCGGCAGCGTCCATTCGGTGAAGCGGCGGTGCAGTTCGGCGGTGAACGCGCCCGGATTGCGCTTGACCTGCTCGTCGTTCGGATCGGGATTGAGCAGGAAGGGCAGGTCGCGGTCCTTGGCGCGGATCGTCGCTTCGCCGGCCCGCTCGGTCAGGTCGGCAAGGTCGAAGGCGTAGGAATCGAACTTGATGACCGAGACGTCGCCGTTCGGAAGCTTCCGGTGAACCTCGCCGTCGTTCATCACCAGCGCCGAGGTCTTCTCGTCGATCGCCCCTTCGCGGGCATAGTAGACGTATTCCACCTTCGGGTCGCGGGTGTCGGCCACGAACAGCCCTTCCAGCACCCCGCCGCCCTTGCGCCGGGAAACCTGGACATAGAGCCCGTCAGTCACCTTGCGGAAGGCGTTTTCCTGGATGACCGATGAGAGCATGTCGGCATGCGCCGTGGCGATCATCTGGCGTACGGCTGTGCGCGAGTAGGGCTCCACGAAGTTGTCGACCGCGAAGGAAACGACGCTGAGGCCGACACCAAGATAGATGATCGGGCGGATGATCATCATGCGCGAACTGCCGGCCGCATTCAAAACCGTAAGCTCGGAATCGGCATTCATCGCCGTCAGCGTCTGGGCGACGCCGATAACGAAGGCGAAGGGCAGGATGATCGGGATGACGGAAGGCAGGATGAGCGTGGCGAGTTTCAGAAACGCCAGCATCGACTGGCCGCTGTCGGTCACCAGGTTGACGTTGGTCAGCGCCTGCGTCGTCCAGACGATACCGAGCAGCGGCAGCAGCGTGCCGAAGAACATCAGCGACGTGCGACGCAGGATGTAGCGTTCAATCAGCTTCATGTCTGTTCCGAACCGGAGTCCCGTTTCTGTTGTCTATAGCCGTCCGGTCGCAGCCGATCGGTCCACCGATGCGAAAACGTTCGAGCCCATATAAGTCTTCATCCGGCCGACACCAGACCGGAACGGCGCTATGCCACGGAAATTTGCCGCGAACAAATCTACTGGCCCGGTTTTAAACCGAGGGCAGCATCTTGCCAAGCGCCGCAAAAGCGACAAGGAATTGCCGACAGTCAACCGCGCAACCTGTGGATTCAGGCCGCCTGCGAAGGTGCGGCCGATTGCATACCCTTGGAGTAGACCATGTCCCAGAAGTTCGATGTCACTTTCGTAAAGGCGCTCAAGCCCGCCGGCGGCACTGCGATCGTCCTGCAGACGGCAGGTGCAATCGGTGCGCCGGCAGAGGTCGATCCGGCCGGCGTGCTGCCCCGGGCCGCCGAAGTCGGGCGGTTCAAGGGCAAGACGCTGAAAAGCCTCGACGTCGTCGCGCCGCATGGTTCGCCGTTCGATCGCATCGTCCTCCTCGGTCTGGGTGATCCCGGGAAGCTGACGGCCAATGATTGGCTGAAGGCGGGCGGTGCGGCGTCGGGCAAGATCGGCAGCGCCGAATCGGTCGCGATCTATCTCGATGCGGCAGGCGTCGATGCGGGCGGCCAGGCCGCGGCTGATTTCGCGCTCGGGCTCCTGCTGGGCGCCTATCGTTTCGATACCTACAAGACGAAAAAGGACGAGGACGAGCAGAAATCGAACGGCAAGAAGGCGATCAAGGTGTCGATCGTCACCGCGGCGGCATCCGCTGCCAAGAGGGCCTTCGAGGACAGCGAGGCGGTCGCCGATGGTGTGCTTCTCGCGCGCGATCTCGTCAACGAGCCGGCCAACATCCTGGGTCCCGTCGAATTTGCCGAAAAGGCGAAGGCGCTCGAGAAGCTCGGCGTGGAAGTGGAAATCCTCACCGAACGCGAGATGAAGAAGCTCGGCATGGCCGCCCTTCTCGGGGTCGCGCAGGGCTCGGCTCGTCCGCCGCGACTTGCCATCATGCAGTGGAAGGGCGGCAAGGCGAAGGACAAGCCGGTGGCTTTCGTCGGCAAGGGCGTCGTCTTCGATACCGGCGGTATATCGATCAAGCCCGCAGCCGGCATGGAAGACATGAAGGGCGACATGGGCGGTGCCGCCGCCGTCATCGGCCTGATGCACACGCTGGCCGCCCGCAAGGCGAAGGTCAATGCCGTCGGCATCCTGGGCCTCGTCGAGAACATGCCCGACGGCAACGCCCAGCGCCCCGGCGACATCGTCACCTCGATGTCCGGCCAGACGATCGAGGTGATCAACACCGACGCCGAGGGCCGGCTCGTCCTTTGCGACGCGCTCTGGTACTGCAACGATCGCTTTGAGCCGCAGTTCATGATCGACCTTGCGACGCTGACGGGCGCGGTCATGGTCGCGCTCGGCAGCCACCATGCGGGCCTGTTCTCCAACGACGATACGCTGGCAGCACGGCTGACGGCGGCGGGACTTGCCACCAACGAGCGGGTCTGGCGCCTGCCGCTCGGCAAGGAATACGACAAGATGATCGACAGCAAGTTCGCCGACATGAAGAACACCGGCGGCCGCTATGCCGGCTCCATCACCGCCGCCCAGTTCCTGCACCGATTCGTCAAGGACACGCCCTGGGCCCATATCGACATCGCCGGCACGGCCATGGGCTCGCCGACCGACGAGATCAACCAGTCCTGGGGCTCCGGTTTCGGCGTGCGGCTGCTCGACGAGTTGGTGCGGACGCAGTACGAGAGCTGATCGCCTTGAGCGAGATCCTGTTCTACCACCTGACCGAATCGAAACTGGAGGACGCCCTGCCGCCGCTGCTCGACAAGAGCCTGGAGCGCGGCTGGCGGGTCGTCGTCCAGACCGGCACGGCGGAAAGGCGCGACGCACTCGACACCCATCTGTGGACGTACCGCGAGGAAAGCTTCCTTCCGCACGGCACCGACGAGCAGCCCAATGCCACCGACCAGCCGGTACTGCTGACGAACGGTCCCGACAATGCGAATGCGGCGACGGTGCGCTTTCTGGTCGATGGCGCGGTGCCGCCGCCGCTCGACGGATACGATCGCGTCATCTTCATGTTCGACGGCCACGACCAGCCAGAGCTCGATGCCGCGCGCGAGCATTGGAAGCGGCTGAAGGGCGAGGGGCACCAGCTGACCTACTGGCAGCAGAATAACGACGGACGCTGGGTGAAGAAGGCCTAGGCCACGTCCCGGCAGGGCGTGAACCAAGTGCATCGTCGATCCGAGGCAGCCGGAGGGTCCCCCAAGCAACTCGATATCCGGTGCCGGCACGCTATCTTGCCGGACATCTGCCGGCTGCAGGAGGGCAACCGGTCAGGGGCTTCGCCGGAAAATGGCGGTCCGTCTGCGAGAGGAGGATTTCGATGACGCAATTCACCGGTAAGCCGGTCAAGGGTGCAGGTAAACCCGCAAAGGTCAAAAAGGCGGCGCAGGACGGTGGAGGCAAGTCTGCCGGTTCAGTCGTGGACGGGAACGGGGCTCCTTCGGCCAGCCAGCCGGTCCTTCTTTCTGGCGGCAATCCGCAGATCGCCAAGGGCGAGGGGGACGCGCCCGTTCAGGCCTACATCGCTGCCATGCCGGGCTGGAAGAGCGATCTTGGGCGCCGGATCGACGCCATCATCACGCAGACGGTGCCCGGTGTGCGCAAGGCCGTGAAATGGAACTCGCCCCTCTACGGGGTGGAGGGCGAGGGATGGTTCCTCGGCCTCCATTGCTTCACGAAATACGTGAAAGTCGCATTCTTCCGTGGCGCCTCGCTGAAGCCGATGCCGCCCGGAACGTCGAAGCAGAAGGACGTGCGCTATCTCGACATTCGCGAAGATGACCCGTTCGACGAAGGTCAGTTCGTCGACTGGGTGGGGCAGGCAAGTCGCCTGCCGGGTGAGCGGATGTAGCAATGCGGATGTGTCCAGCTATGGAAAGGTGGCGGCAGCATGAAGAAGAGTGCTGGGACGGAAGACGGTAAGACCCCCTCCGAACTGATAGACGCAAGGATCGCGGAACTGGACGACTGGCGCGGCGCCACGCTTGCTAAGGTTCGCAGCGTCATCCGCAAGGCCGATCCCAACATCGTGGAAGAGTGGAAGTGGCGCGGCGTCCCGGTCTGGTCGCATGCCGGCATCATCTGTACCGGCGAGACCTATAGGAACGTCGTGAAGATGACCTTCGCCAATGGGGCTGCGCTCGATGATCCCACGGGCCTGTTCAACGCAAGCCTGGAGGGTAACACCCGCCGCGCCATTGATTTTCGCGAGGGCGACGGGATCGACGAAGCGGCATTGGAGGCGCTCATCCGCGCCGCCATCGTGCTGAACGCCGGCTCCGGGCGGTCCCGGAAGAAGCCGGCGCAGGCGTAATTCAGGACGACCTCAGTCGTGGAACGCGTCCACGAACTTGCGCCGGCCCAGCATGAATGCGTCGGCGACGTGGCGCAGCGGCGCGAGGTCGACGTCCGACTTTCCGGCTTTGACGATCTCGGCAAAGCGTTTGTAGAGCATCGGATATTCCTGCTCCGGCGCCTCGTGCTTCAGCACGCCGTCGACCGAGAGCTTCGCGCCGCCTTCGGAGAGAACCATCTGGCCGGCGTCGGTGTCGGCGACGATATCCCAGCTCTGCTTTCCGGTCTGGCGCCAGTCGAATTCGGCGGAAAGGTCGAGGCCCTCGGCATCGGTGAAGGTAATGTCGGCTGCGATCGGGGCGTCTCGGTTCTCAGGAAACTCGAGTGTCGCGCTGGTGATGAACACCGGCCTCGGCAGGATGTGGGTGACGATCGACAGCGCATTGATGCCCGGGTCGAACACGCCGAGCCCGCCCGCCTGCCAGATCCATTCCTGGTTCGGATGCCAGTGGCGGACGTCCTCCTTCCAGATCACCTTCATCGAACGGATCGTCGTGGAGGCAAGGAAGGCCCTGGCCGCTTCGACGGCCGGGGCATAGCGCGAATGCCAGCTGGCAAAGAGCGACAGTCCCTTGCGGTCTGCCAGCGCCTGCAGGTCCTCGACCTCGCTCAGCGTCGCCCCCGGCGGCTTTTCCATGAAGACGTGCTTACCGGCCGTGAGTGCCTTGTGAGCGGCATCGTATCGAGCCTGCGGCGGCATGCACAGCGACACAGCCTCAATGCCCGGCACATTTTCCAGCATCTCCTCGATGGAGGTGAAGTTGTCGATGCCATCGACCGTGCCGTGGCGGCTGGCGGCAGCGACGAGCTGGAAGTCGGGGTTCTTTGCGATCGAGGGCAGGTGCTGGTCGCGGGCGATCTTGCCGACGCCGACGATGGCGAGATGGATCGGGGACATGGTGGTTCGCTCGATTTGTATGACAATTGCGCATGTTTTAGCAGAATGCGTGGCTGCGGCAAGACCGTCTTTGCCCACCCTGCCTATCTCTTGTGCAATCCTGTCGCTGGCCTATTCGCCTTTCGTCTAATGCTGATGCTCAGACCGGGAAAACCGGGCTTTACGCTTGAAACCCGGCTTGAAATGGGCACTCTGGCTGTGCATGGCAGATAACAGAGCAACAATGCCTTGCGGGGAGGAAAGCGATGGGAGCGCTGCTCGGCCTAAGCCGAATTATTGATATTGTTACCGAAAGGATCGGCAAGGCGGTGTCCTGGCTGATTCTCGTCGCGGTGCTCGTCAGCGCCGGAAACGCTGTCGTGCGGAAGGTGTTCAACATCTCCTCCAATGCCTGGCTGGAAGCGCAGTGGTATCTCTTCGGCGGCGCCTTCATGCTGGCCGCCGCCTATACGCTGGCGCAGAACGAACACATCCGCATCGACATCGTCTACGGCAAGTTCTCGCGCCGGACGCAGCACTTCATCGACCTGTTCGGCCACTGCTTCTTCCTGATGCCGTTCGTGCTGCTGATGATCTATTACTTCATCCCCTATGTCAGCATGTCCTACCGCACGGGCGAGGGCTCTTCGAGCGCCGGCGGCCTGATTCTCTGGCCGGCCAAGGCGATTTTGCTGGCAGGCTTCCTGCTGCTCGGTGCGCAAGGCGTGTCCGAGATCATCAAGAAGGTGGCGATCATCCGCGGAGACATGGACGATCCGGCACCCTATGAGCCGACCCATCAGGCTCTGGAAGAGACCGGTTCCGAGGAGGGACGCGCATGATCGAGTTCATTGCGGACAACCTCGCGCCGATCATGTTCGTCTCGCTCGTGGTGTTCCTGCTCATGGGATACCCGGTGGCGTTCTCGCTGGCGGCAAACGGCCTGCTCTTCTTCATCATCGGCGTCGAACTGGCGCCGTTGTCGGATTCGATCAATCTCTCCTGGCCATTGCTGAATGCGCTACCGGACCGGTTCTGGGGGGTGATGTCGAACGAGACGCTGCTGGCGATACCGTTCTTCACCTTCATGGGCATCGTGCTGGAGAAATCCGGCATGGCCGAGGACCTGCTCGACACGATCGGCCAGCTCTTCGGCCCGATCCGCGGCGGGCTCGCCTACGCGGTGATCTTCGTCGGTGCGCTGCTGGCGGCCACCACCGGCGTCGTGGCCGCCTCGGTCATCGCCATGGGCCTGATCTCGCTGCCGATCATGCTGCGCTACGGCTATGACCGGCGTGTTGCCTCCGGCGTCATTGCGGCGTCCGGTACGCTTGCGCAGATCATCCCGCCGTCGCTCGTGCTGATCGTTCTGGCCGATCAGCTCGGTCGCTCCGTCGGCGACATGTATGCCGGCGCGCTGATCCCCGGCCTCGTGCTGACCGGCCTTTACACCGGCTACATCATGCTGATGTCGATCGTCCGGCCGGAGTCGATGCCCGCCCTGCCGCTGGAGGCGCGCTCGCTGGGTTCCGGCGTCACCTCGCTTGCGGTCGCACTCGTGGTGGCGGCTGCGATCGCCTATGGCGCACACGTCTTTCTCTATCCGACGCATGGCGAGAACGCCGATATTCTCGGCGGCACGGTCGGCGTGATCTTCATCTACGTGGTCGCGCTGCTCGACAAGAGCCTGAAGGTCAACGTCATGTCGCGGCTGGCCCAGCAGGTCATCATCGTGCTGATCCCGCCGCTGGCGCTGATCTTCCTCGTGCTCGGAACGATCTTCCTCGGCATCGCGACGCCCACCGAAGGCGGTGCGATGGGTGCCGTCGGCGCCCTGTTCCTGGCGACGGCGAAGGGGCGGCTGAACCTCGACGTGATCCGGCAGGCGCTCGCCGCGACGACGAGGCTGTCGTCCTTCGTGCTGTTCATCCTGATCGGGGCGCGCGTCTTCTCGCTCACCTTCTACGGGGTCAACGGCCACCTCTGGGTCGAGCATCTGCTGGTCTCGTTGCCGGGCGGGGAGACGGGCTTCCTGATCGCCGTCAACATCCTGGTGTTCTTCCTGGCGTTCTTCCTCGACTTCTTCGAGCTGGCCTTCATCATCGTGCCGCTTCTGGCGCCGGCGGCCGACAAGCTGGGGATCGACCTGATCTGGTTCGGGGTGCTGCTGGGCATCAACATGCAGACGAGCTTCATGCATCCGCCCTTCGGCTTTGCCCTGTTCTTCCTGCGCTCGGTGGCGGCCAAGGTGCCGTATATCGACAAGATCACCGGCAAGAAGATCGCGCCGGTGACGACCGGGCAGATCTATTGGGGTGCCGTGCCGTTCGTCTGCATCCAGCTCGTGATGGTGGCGCTGACGATCATGTTCCCGCAGATGGTCATGCACTACAAGGGCGATGCGGCGACCGTCGATCCTTCCACGATCAAGATCGAGGTCCCGGGCTTCGGCGGGCAGGGGCTGGGTATGCCCGACAATGGCGGTGGCCTCGGACTGCCGGGGGGCTTGCAACTGCCGGGCGGCAATCCGCTCGAACAGCCCCCGACAGCACCCGGCGGCGGCCAGAATGGCGGTGCTGGCGGTGGCACTGGCGGGCAGCCGCAGCCGGCGGCCCCGGCAAACGACCTCAGCCAGCCCCCGTCCTTCAACTGAAGGCAGGGGCGGTCAACCGAAACGGGCCGGCGAAAGCCGGCCCGTCTGCGTTGGAAGCCCCGTCGCATAGCCCGTGGGCTTTCGGTCATACGTCGCTTTCGGGGACGAAGAAGCAGTTCAGGTCGCTCTCGGTCGGATGGAGGCAGACGTGATAGTTGCCGTCGCCCGAAAGCAGTTCCTCGCCATAGGGAACGAAAAAGAGATGGCGCCGGGTCGCCAGAGCGTGGTCTCCCGGATGGAGCATGATCGAATAGCCGCTGCGACCAGAGATGACGTCCTCCGGCGGGATTGCCTGGCAGTCGCCGCCCGCATCATGCCCCCTGCAGCAGGCCGGCGGATAGGTCCAGTTGCTGTGGGCAAGATGGGCGTGGGCGACGGCACCGATGCAGCCAAGAACTGCAGCGGCGAGAATGGCGGCGGACGTCGGCGCGGCAACGGACATTCTCGCCTCGGACTTGCAGGTCGGGCTGTATCCGATTTTCGATCATACGCCGATGTGGCAGGCAGAAAAGCAAGTGCAGATTGTCCTTGCCGTTCCCGGCAACACCGTCGGTAATGGCCGGACGTCTCCGAAACGGCAGTCGTTGCCCCTTCATGCGGTACCAACGCCCAAAGAAAAACCCGGGGCGTTGCCCCGGGTTGCATGCTGACCCTGCCAATCCGGCCTTAGAGCTTGCCGCCCCGCTGCTGGATCATCATGAAGGTGTCGTAGTTGTATTCGGCGATCTGGGCGTTGAGGTAGTACTCGCCGCGGAACGCCTTGATCGAATCCCAGATCTTCTTGAAGGTCGGGTTGGAGGCCTCGATCTCGGAATAGACCTCATTTGACTTGTCGAAGCAGGCCGACAGGATTTCCGCCGAGAACGGGGCGAGCTTGGCGCCGGCGGCGACGAGGCGCTTGATCGCCGGCGGGTTCAGCCAGTCATACTTCTGCAGCATGTTGGCGTCAGCCGCCTGGCAGGCGGTGCGCAGCAGCGACTGGTAGTTCTTCGGCAGCCCCTCAAAGGCGGTCTTGTTGAACATCGCATGCACGGTGGGGCCGCCTTCCCAGAAGCCGGGATAGTAGTAGTAGGGAGCGACCTTGTAGAAGCCGAGCTTCTCGTCGTCGTAGGGCGTGGTCCACTCAGCCGCGTCGATCGTGCCCTTTTCAAGCGCGGGGTAGATATCACCGCCGGCGATCTGCTGCGGCACGACGCCGAGGCGTTCGACGATCTTGCCTGCGAAGCCGCCGATGCGCATCTTCAGGCCCTGCAGGTCGGCGACGGTCTTGATTTCCTTGCGGAACCAGCCGCCCATCTGCACGCCCGTGTTGCCGCATGGCAGCGCGACCAGGCTTTGCGTTGCCATGAACTCGTTGAAGAGGTCGATGCCGCCGCCATGGTACTGCCAGGCGTTCATGCCGCGGGCGTTGAGCGCGAAGGGCACGGCCGCACCCAGCGCCCAGACCGGGTCCTTGCCCCAGTAGTAATAGGAAACCGTGTGGCAGGCCTCGACGGTGCCGGCGGCGGCTGCGTCGGCAGCCTGCAGGCCGGGCACGATTTCGCCTGCGGCAAAGACCTGGATCTGGAAATTGCCGTCGGTGGCCTCGGAAACATACTTCGACAGCGTTTCGGCGCCGCCGTAGATCGTGTCGAGCGACTTGGGGAACGACGAGGCGAGGCGCCAGTTGATTTTCGGATTGCTCTGCGCAAGCGCCGGCGCGGCGAGCGCCGTGGCGGCAGCGGCGCCCACGCCGGCAGCACCGGCCTTCTTAAAGAACGAACGACGATCCATTATTGTCCTCCCAGTGGCAGGGGCCTCCCAGCCCCTTGGTTATCGTTGCAGACCTAACCATGTCGGGAAAGCCTATTCAAGCGCGGCGGTCCAATCCCCGGCTGAGCGTGAATACGACTTTGGTCTAAGATGCTGGATAAGTGCTATCTGCATGTTTTTTAGGCGTTTCCCGCTATGCCGGGCCAGATTGATCGCCATGCTTGGCACCGGGACGTCTCGGCCGGCGGGCCCTCTGGTTGGCCGATTGCGCATCGGGCCTGCCGCTATTGCCCGGCAGTGGCCTTCAAGGACGAGAAATCGGGTCAGCCAGCCATCGCCTCTTCGTATTCCGAAGACAGTTCCAGCCATTGCTCTTCAGCCGCGGCCAGCTTTGCGGCGGCATCCGAACGCTCCTTGGCCTTCTGCGCTGCCTTGGCGGGGTTCTTCTCGTAGAGCGTCGGGTCGGCCAGTTCGGTGTCTAGCGCCTGAATCTGTTTCTCAAGCTTTCCCGTCAACGATTCGATTTCGTTGATCCTTTTCCTCAGCGGCGCCAGCGACGCGCGCCGGTCGGCGTTCGCCTTGCGCTGGTCGGCCTTGGAGAGGCCCTCGTCGCCCGGAACGGGACGCGCCTTCTCTTCCTTCGGCTTCGCGCCGCCCACGATCAGGGTGCGGTATTCCTCCAGGTCGCCGTCGAAACTCGCCACCGTGCCGTCCTTGACCAGCCACAGCCGGTCGACGGTAGCCTCGATGAGGTGGCGATCATGCGAGATCAGGATGACGGCGCCGGGATAGTCGTTCAGCGCCTCGATCAGCGCCCGGCGGCTGTCGATGTCGAGATGGTTGGTCGGCTCATCGAGGATCAGCAGGTTTGGCGCGTCGAAGGCGGCAAGCCCCATCAAGAGCCGCGCCTTCTCGCCGCCGGAGAGGTCTTTCGCCGGCGTATCCATCTTCTCGGTGGCAAGCCCCATCTGGGCGACGCGCGCGCGCACTTTGGCTTCGGGTGCGTCCGCCATCAGCCGACGCACATGCTCGACGGCACTCTGGGTCGGCACCAGGTCGTCCAGCTGGTGCTGGGCGAAGAAGCCGATCTTCAGCCCCGGCGCGGTCTTCACCTCGCCGCTGTCGGCTGCAAGCTTGCCGGAGATGAACTTGGCGAAGGTCGACTTGCCGTTGCCGTTCGAACCGAGCAGGGCGATGCGGTCGTCGTTGTCGATCCGAAGGTTCATCCGCTTCAGGATCGGCTGGCCCGGCACATAGCCGACGGCACCGCCGGAGATGGAGACGATGGGGGAGGCGGGCTGCTTTTCCGGCTCGGGAAAGGTGAAGCCCTGCACATGGTCCTCGATCACGGCTGCGATCGTGCCCATTCGTTCCAGCGCCTTGACGCGGCTCTGCGCCTGGCGCGCCTTGGTGGCCTTGGCCTTGAAGCGGTCTATGAAGCTTTGCAGGTGTTTTCGCGCGGCCTCGTTCTTCGCCTTCGCTTTCATCTGCAACTCGTCGGCTTCGGCCTTCTGCCGTTCGAACTGGTCGTAGCCGCCGCGATAGAAGGTCAGCTTCTTCTGGTCGAGATGAACGATTGCGTTGACGGCCGTGTTGAGTAGGTCGCGGTCGTGGCTGATGATGAGCACGGTGTGCGGATAGCGCCGCACATAGTCCTCCAGCCACAGCGTGCCTTCGAGGTCGAGATAGTTGGTCGGCTCGTCGAGAAGCAGCAGGTCCGGCTCGGAGAAGAGAACGGCCGCGAGCGCCACGCGCATTCGCCAGCCGCCGGAGAAGCTCTTTGCCGGGCGCTGCTGCGCCTCGTGGTCAAAGCCGAGTCCGGCGAGAATGCTCGCAGCCCGCGCCTGGGCGGAATGGGCGCCGATATCGGATAGCCGCGTCTGGATCTCGGCGATCCTGTGGGGATCGGTCGCCGTCTCCGCCTCCTTCAGCAGGGATGCGCGCTCCTTGTCGGCGGCAAGGACAATGTCGATCAGCGGCTCGTCCGTGCCCGGCGCTTCCTGCGCCACCTGTCCGATACGCGCGTTCTTCGGCAGCGAGACCGAGCCGGTCTCGGAGGAAAAGTCTCCGGTGATGATGCGGAAGAGGGTGGACTTGCCGGCGCCGTTGCGGCCGACGAGCCCCGCCTTGGTGCCCGATGGCAGCGAAACGGAGGCGTTATCGAGAAGCAGGCGCCCGGCGATGCGAGCGGAGAGGCCGGAAATCGTGATCATGACTGGCGTCTATAGGGTGCGACCCCGCCGCAGTGCAAGAGGTGCGGCCGCGATGCCGGCATTCGCAGGCATCGGGCAGGCGGTGCCTCCCAGCATGGCTGTTTCAGGCGACGTCGCGGCGGTAGGCGCGGCCGGCGCGCTCGGTCAGTTCCACGGAATAGACGCAGGTGCCGCTTTCGTTCGCGGCCTCAAGCGCCAGCATCGCCAGCCGGTAGAGCTCGCCGGAATTTTGGGCGTCCTCCGTCAGCGCGGCGCCCACCGTGAGCGAAAGCGTGCCCGGCAGGTAGTCCCGTCCGGAAATGCGGAAGACTTCGAGTTCGAGGCGCTGGCGGATTCGTTCGGCGATGGAGACCACGCTGCCGCGATCGACCTTGTCGAACAGGAAGGCAAAGCCGTCGCCGCCGACGCGGGCGACGTAGTCGAGCTTCTTGATCGACTTGCGGAAGATGGTGGCGATCTGCTTCAGCGCATCCTCGCTGGCGCCGGCGGAATGGCTGTCGGACAGGCTTTTCAGCCGGTCCACGCGCATCAGCAGCAACGCGCCGCCGGAGTTCTCCTCCGCGTCGTAGGCGGCGGCGAGCCGGTTCATCAGGGCGGCCCGGTTGGCCAGTCCGGTGATCGGATCGTGCAGGAGCGCGGTCTCGGCCGCGGCGGCACCGGCAGCCACGTTCTCGAGCCGTGCCACGAGCGCGTCCATGCGCTGGCAATGCGCGGTCTCGCTGCCGACCATGCTCTCCACGGCCGACAGCAGAAGGCCGGCCTGGCTGGCGAAATCCGACATCGCCATCACCGGATCAGCCTTCAGCCGCCCGATCATCTGGTTGATCTGCGTGAGCGCGTTGACGCGCTTCTGCCGCTCGCCTTCTGCTTCTGCAGCAAGGGCTGCGATCGTGCGCATCAGGTCGGTCGCGCTGTGTCCGAGCACGAGCGAATTGTGTTCCGGCAGGCCATTGCGCACGCCAATTGCGTCAAGGGCGTCCTGCGCCGGCGCCTTGCCGAGCGCGGTGATCTCGCGGCCCAGCGCGGTGTTACTTCCCGTCAGGGCCTCGTGGAGCAAGGCGTAGTTGCGTGGAATGGCCTGGATTTCCAGCTTCGTCATCAGTTGCGCGATCTTCGCCAGGACGGCGGCCGATCGTGCGAGGCAATCCGGTGCATTCGCCTTTGCGGTCATGGTTCACCAGCCTGTAAAAACGCGCGAAAACGCCGGCCCAGATCGGAGCCGGCATTTACAATCTTTAGCTGATAAGCCTTAAGAAGCCGTTGCTTAGGGATGTTTTCGGAATCAGTTTCGCCAGCCGCGCGACAGCGCCCGCCAATGTGTGCGGCGATCCTTTCACGCGAACAGGCGGACCATCGGGACGGCGCGGATCACCTGGCGGAAGATGCCGCCCTCGGAGGACTTGCTGCGCTGGGCCGCAGCCTTCTGCATCTCGCGGGTCGCTGCCGCATACCCCTCGGCGCGCGCCTCCTGCATCGCGACCTCGAAGACCTTCTCGATCACCGGGTAGCAGTCGTCGGGCAGATAGGCGTCGGGACTGTCCGTCCCGCGGACCAGGGCCATCTTCGACAGCGCGCTCCCAAGGAGCGCACTCCATTCCTCGCTCGTTCTTGCCATGTCTTCCCTCACTCCGCCGGGGCAGGTTGTCGGTGTCCAGGCATTCGCCCTTCAGGTCGTCCCCGGTGGTCGGACTATTGCATCGGCCGACAGGTCCACCTGTCACTTGGGTAACAGGAACAGGGCGCCGCACTGCGTTTCGCATCAGGCATAGGCTCGAAGTGTTTCAGCACTATTTCGGGGATGCATCGCGCAAGGCCTGAGGCCAGTCGTTCAGGTCTTGACCAGGCCGCTGTCCTGGCGGGCGAAATAGATCAGGTCGAGCACGATGCTCGGGCGGCCCATCGAGGTGAGGATGGTGTGACACTGACCACGATGGTGAGTTTGGTGGTTGAAGAAGTGAGTGAGCCCTAGGCTCAGATGGTGGGTGACGGGAACGGGGTTCGTGAGCGGGCTGTAGGTAATGTCACGGGAGAGGCTCTCCTCGCTAAGGGAGGCGATCCAGTCGATGATGCGCTGGTCCTCGGCAATGCGCGCTTGCCGTAGGCTTTCGACGTCGTCGTATAGGATGGCGTCGAGACGGCCCGGGGCGTCGCCGGTGCCGGTGAAGCGGCGCATCCATATCCTGTCCGCCGCCAGGATATGGTTGAGCGTTCCGTGCATCGAGCCGAAGAAGGCGCCCCTGTTCTCACGGAAAGCGGAGGGGGAAAGGGCCGCGGCCTCCGCATAGATCGCTCGGTTTGCCCATGCATTGTATGCGGCGAACGTTTTGAAGTGATGGAGCATTGTTTTTCCAGTTTCCGTCCAAGTCGAATCTGACTGTAGCACTCGTTCTGGCCGACGCTGCTGATGGCACCGATGAATTTTTCTGATTTGAGTTCAACCGCCGTCCCGGTATTGATACCCCGCAACTCCGGGACGCAATCATGAACATCAAGCTTTATGCCCTTGCCGGCGCCGACCGCACCCGCCCTTTTTCGCCGCATGTCTGGAAGGTCAAGCTGGCGCTGGCCCACAAGGCTCTGCCGTATGAGGTCGAAGCGGTTGGCTTCACGCATATCCCGAAGCTTGAGGGCGGTGCGACGAAGACGGTGCCGCTGCTGCGCGACGGCGAGCAACTGGTAGTCGACAGTTTTGCCATCGCACTTCATCTCGACGAGGCCTATCCGGACCGGCCATCCCTGTTCAAGGGAGAGGCGGGACGCGCCCTTGCGCGATTTGTCGAGGCGTGGTCGCAAACCACCTTGCACCCGGCGGTTACGCGTATCGCGCTGCTGGACATCCACGATATGCTGGACACTGAGGACAGGCGATACTTCCGCGAAAGCCGGGAAGCACGGTTCGGCATGCCGCTTGAGACGGTCGCCGCGGCACGCGCCGACGAAATCAAGGCGTTCTCCGGCAAGCTCGAGCCCCTTCGGCATATGTTGAAGGTTCAGCCCTTCATCGGCGGCGATGCACCGCTTTTTGCCGATTATATTGTCTTCGGCGCGCTCCAGTGGTTGCGCATCACCTCGCGTGCCGATGTGCTCGCAGCCGACGATCCGGTGTCGCTATGGTTCGAGCGTTGCCTGGATCTCTACGACGGGCTCGGCCGCAGCGTGCGTGCTGCGTGAGTTTGAAGCGATCCGGATACTGCATGGAGACCACGCCCCCTTGTTTTGCACCGAATTGGCGGGTAATGAACCGCCACTTTCACCGTCACCAAGGGAAATGAGACTATGGCGATTGAACGCACCTTTTCGATGATCAAGCCGGACGCGACGAAGCGCAACCTCACGGGCGCTATCACCAAGATGCTCGAGGATGCCGGCCTGCGCGTCGTCGCCTCCAAGCGCGTGTGGATGAGCCGCCGCGAAGCCGAAGGCTTCTACGCCGTCCACAAGGATCGCCCGTTCTTCGGCGAGCTCGTCGAAGGCATGACTTCCGGCCCGACGGTCGTCCAGGTGCTGGAAGGCGAAAACGCCATCCTGAAGAACCGCGAAATCATGGGCGCGACCAACCCGGCCAACGCCGACGAGGGCACGATCCGCAAGACCCACGCGCTGTCGATCGGCGAGAACTCCGTTCACGGCTCCGACGCCCCGGAAACCGCCGCCCAGGAAATCAAGTACTGGTTCTCCGACACCGAAATCGTCGGCTGAATCGATTTCGCATCTGCTGCTCGCAAGTCCTTGATCGGATTGGCTGAGCCGGCAGAGATGCAATCTTGAAACGAAGAGCGCCCGGGGCCCGTGCCCCGGGCGCTTCTTATTGGGGAGCTCTCGTTTCAGCCTTCTTCATAGGCGCGTTGCGCGTCGGTCAGGCCCTCGTCCAGGGACCTGCCGGCGCGGTAGAGGCCGAGTTCGAACGGTGGTGCGACGCCGTCGATCAGCCGCGGACAAGGCTCGGCCTCACCGAGCACGGTCCGCACCGGCACCACGCCGGCCCAGATCGGCAGCGCGTAGTCCTCCTCGTCGTCGGCAACGCCCTTGGCCCGCACCTTTGCCGAAGCTTGCTCGATCTCCATCCCGATGAACATCGTCGCCTTGGCCTCCTGGCCTGTCAAAGGCCGGAGAGCATCGGAGCGCCCGGGATAGAAGCGGTCGACGACCGCGCGCATGGCGGCCGCCTTCTCCTCCGGGGCGTCGACGATCCGCGCCGTTCCGAAGCACATGGCGGAGCGATAGTTTGCCGAGTGATTGAAGGCGGAGCGGGCGAGAACAAGGCCGTCGAGGTGCGACACGGTCAGGCATGCCGGCGTGCCCGCCTTCAGGTGCCGCAGCATGCGGCTCGCCGATGAGCCGTGCCAGTAAAGCATGTCGCCCTCGCGCCAGAACAGCGTCGGCGTGCAGAAGGGCTGGCCGTCGATGACGTAGGCGACATGACAGAGCATGGCCGCATCGAGGATCGCATGGACCGAGCCGCGGTCGTAGCTTGCCCGGTCGTGCCGGCGCTTGAGCCGGTTACGGTCGGTGATCGGATACTCGACCGACGGCGCGGGGGCGTGCGTGGAGGACATGGTGGACTTGCCTTTCTTCTTGACTGCGGTCTAGATGCCGCATGGCATTGGTTCGAGATAGCTCCAATCGATCGACAAAAATTCAGACCAATCGTCCGGCCAATTTACCGGACTGGTCTGCGCTTGTTCCCGTACTTCCAGGTGCCGGCCCCCGCACGCAGGCGCTTTACGCGGCGGTGCGCAGGCTGATCGAGATCGGCGCTGTACCACCGGGGTCCAAGCTGCCGCCGACGCGCGATCTGTCGGCGCGGTTGCGCATGTCGCGTGTCTCGGTGGTCGCCGCCTTCGAGCGGCTGATTGCCGATGGCTTCGCGGTGGCCCGCGTCGGTGCCGGCACCTATGTCAGCGGCGACGTCCCTCAGCTCGGGGCGCACGTGCCATCGGCAGAACGCCCGCTGCCGAAGCCCGCGATGCCGCTGCCGGGGACCCTGGGCGTCGCCACCGCCGACGGCCGATCGCTGAAAATCTTCCGGACGCTGCTTTCGCGTCACCTTGCGAGACCGGCGCCCGAACATTTCCAGTATGGCGATCCGCGCGGCGGTGCGGCGCTGCGCCAGGCGATCGCCGCCTATCTGCGCACCGCGCGCGGCGTGCGCTGCGATGCCGAGCAGATCGTCGTCACCACGGGCACCCAGCAGGGGCTGGACCTCTTCATCCGCGCGATGCTGAAGCCCGGCGACGGCGCCTGGATCGAGGACCCCTGCTATCCGAGCGCCCGCGCCGCCTTCGAGGGAAACGGCATCCAGCTGCAGGGTGTGCCGGTGGATCGGGAAGGGCTGGATCCCGAGCAGGGTGAGGCGCTGATGCCGGCGGCCCGCGCTGTTTATGTGACGCCGTCGCACCAGTTCCCGCTCGGCGTGGCGATGACCATGCGGCGCCGGCTGGCGCTGCTCGATTGGGCGCGGCGAAACGATGCGTGGATCGTCGAGGACGACTACGACAGCGAGTTCCGCTATGCCGGGCCGCCGCTGACGGCCATGCAGGGGCTCGATGCCGCCGGCCGCGTCGTCTATCTCGGCACGTTCTCCAAGGTGCTGCTGCCCGGTCTTCGCGTCGGCTACGCGGTGCTGCCGGACGCGGCGATGGAGAAATTCGTCGCCCTGCGCAACCGCACCGACCGCTTTCCCTCTACGCTGATCGAGGCGCCGCTGACGGATTTCATCCGCGAGGGGCATCTCGCCGCACACCTCCGCCGCGCCCGAAGCCGGCTGGGGGCGGCACGCGACGCCCTTGTCGGCGGGCTCGACGGCGCGCACGGGTTTTCGGTCACAGTTCCCGAGCAGGGGCTTCACCTGCTGGCCGAATTGACCGTGCCGAGGGATGACAGTGATCTCGTGATGCTTGCCTGCTCTGCCGGGCTCGGGGTCCGAGCGCTCTCATCCATGGCGGTGTCGCAACCGCCTCGCCAGGGGCTCGTCATCGGTTTTTCCGGCTTCCCTCCGGACACGCTTTACGGGGCTGCCAGCGCATTCCGCGCGGCGCTCGAGCGGCGCGGATAGGAAATTTCAGGCCGGACACGTCGCCTCCGCGAAGCGCTCCGGCACCTTGCCGCCCCTGAACATGCGGGGGTTCTTCTCATAGCCCGGGCCGACGACGAGCGCCTCGGCGGGAAGAACGCTCTGGTCCAGATCGGAGATCACGGTCGTTTCGATCTCCTGCAGCTGATTGCCGTCGGGTCCAAGCACGCGGATCGCGACGCGGTAGGGCCTGTCCTTCTTCACGCACGTGATCTCGGGGCTTTCCAGGACGACCTTTTCGAGCTTGGGAAACAGCTGCTGCGTCAATGTCAGCGGCGATCCGCCGGCCGGATTTTCGAATTCCGCTATCACTCTTGCGCCCTCCGGCAGGGGTTCCGTCCGGTTGAGCGTGATCATGTAGGTGGCGTAGGCGAGCCGGTAGTTGAAGATGAACATCTTGCCGGTCAGTTGCAGCGGATCGGGGCCGGTTTCGCGCTGGCAGGCGGCGAGGAGGAGCACGGCGGCGGCGAGCAGGGTGCGGCGGGGCAGGGCGATCATGCGCGGCTCTCCTCCCTGCGGCGATAATAATGGCGGCTTGCCTTGGCGCGGTTGCCGCAGACCGCCATGTCGCACCAGGCCCGCGAGCGGTTGCGGCTGCGGTCGATGAACAGCCAGCCGCAATTGGGGCAGATCTTCAGCCGGTCCGGCTCGGAGCTGGCCGACAGCCTGAGCGCCGAGTGCGCCGTTGCCGTCTCCAGGGATGCGGGATCATGCCCGGCGCCGCGGAGCGTCCCGGCAATCGCCTCAAGCAGAATTGCCATGCGCTCGGGTGTGCCCACGCCGGCGGCGGTCGCGCGAAAGTGACCGTCGATCGCCTCGCGCAGGGCGATGAATGCCGAACGCCGGTCGGCAATGACGGGGACAAGCCCGGTCGCCAGGTCCCGTTCGGCGCAGTGCGCAGAGGCAGCGCTCGCGAAGGCGTCCAGCGCAGTGGCATCGGCATAGCGGTCGATGCGACGCTCCGGATAGGCACGCATCACCACCGAGTTGGCGACGTCCAGCGCCAGCGCGCCGCCGGCGAAACGATGCGGGGTCCAGGTGAAGCTCATGCGGAATGTCCTAACTGGTAAATGTGATTTTACCAGTTATAGTGTTGCTGTCATCCGGGAAATGTTCATGGCCTATTTCCTGCAGCAGATCGCCAATGCCGTGCCGGTTTCCGCGCTCTATGCCGTGCTCGCCTTCGGCTATGCGATCGCATTTTCGGTGACGCGGCGGGCCGATGTCAGCTACGGCGCCATCTTTGCCTTTGCCGGCCAGATGTTCATCCTGTTTGCCGATGTCGGCTGGAACCGACTGTGGCTGGTGCTGCCGGCGGCACTCGCTTTCGGCGCGCTGATGGCCCTCGTCTATGGAATGGGTGCGGGCCTGCTCGTCGGCCGTCAGGTGATGCGGCCGCTGGCATTTTCATCTGACAACACCGTCGTCGTCGCAGCACTCGGTGTCGTGCTGGTGCTGATGGAGGTGGCCCGGCTCGCCTCCGATACCCGCAGTCTCTGGCTGCCTCCGCTCTTGAACCGGCCGATCGAACTGTGGGGCGATCCCGCCTTTCCGGTGACGCTGACGGTGCTGCAACTCGTCAATGCGGCGGTGATGGGCGCAATCGTCTTGGCCGGGCATCTCTTCCTCGTCCGCTCCGACTGGGGCCGACGCTGGCGGGCGGTCTGCGACGACCGGCAGGCGGCGGAGCTGTGCGGCATCGATGCGGCCCGCGTCTTCCTGTCGGCCTTCGCGCTCGCCGCGCTGATCGCCTGCACAACCGGGATCCTCGCCGCCGGCTATTACGGCAACATGGATTTCGGCGCCGGCCTGAATTTCGGGGTAAAAGTGCTCTTCGTCGCCGCAATCGGCGGCTATTCCACGCCGGTCCTCTCGGCACTCGGCGGCGTCGCGCTAGGGGTGGCCGAGACGGTCTGGAACGCCTACGGCGCCTTTCTCTGGCGCGACCTCGCCATCTATTCGGCGCTGGTTCTTCTTCTTGTCGTCTTCCGGCGCGAACGGGCTATTCCCTGAAAGGCCCTTGCGCCTGGCTCGCCGGTCGGTCGGCGGAGGCTATTTCCGCCACTTGTCCCGCGCCCGGTCGTCGTCGTCCTTCGCCTCGACCCAGCCGCCGGTGCTGGCGTCGGCGCGATGCTCCTTCTTCCAGAAGGGCGCGGAGGTCTTGAGATAATCCATGACGAAGGACGCGCCGTCGAAGGCGGCGTGGCGATGCGGGGCGGCGGCAATGACGAGGACGATGTTTTCGCCCGGCGCCATCCGGCCGAAGCGGTGGATTGCGGCGATGCCCTCGAGCGAGAAACGCTCCGCCGCCTCTTCGCAGATACGGCGGATCTCGGCCTCCGCCATGCCGGGGTAATGTTCGAGCTCGAGGGCGGCGAGCGTTCCGTCCTCGTCGCGGCAAAGTCCGGTGAAGGTCACGACCGCCCCGATCCGTCCGTGTTGCCTACAGAGGCTGGCCGTCTCGGCCGCTGTGTCGAAATCCTCACGCTGGATACGCACGACAACAGGGACGGCGGACCGGGAGGACATGGCTCAGCCCCCGGTCATCGGCGGGAACAGGGCGATTTCGCGCGCGCCTTCGATGGTCTCGCCGTGTTCGACATGCTCGTGATTGACCGCGACGCGGATCACGTTTTCATGCTCCAGCGCCATTTCGTATTCCTCGCCGAGCGTCTTGAGATGCCGCAGGAGGTCGCCGGCCGTCTTGACGTGGCCGGGGAGGTCGAGTTCCTCCTCGCCCCGGCCGATCCGTTCGCGCACCCAGGCAAAATAAACGAGCTTGGTCATCGTTCGTCCACGATATGCTTCAACCCGGCGCGGAAATAGTCATAGCCAGTATACATGGTGATCGCAGCTGCGATCCACAGCAACGCGATGCCGAGTTCGGTCGTATAGGGCAGCACCTTGTCGCCGGCCGGGCCGGCAAGCAGAAAGCCGATCGCAAACATCTGGATCGTCGTCTTCCACTTGGCGATGCGCGTCACCGGAACGCTGACCTTCAGTTCCGCCAGATATTCGCGCAAGCCCGAAACGAGGATTTCGCGGCAGAGGATGATGATGGCCGCCCAGATCGTCCAGCCCGCGATCGTGCCGTCGGCAGCCATCAGGAGCAGGACGGAGGCGACCAGCAGCTTGTCCGCGATCGGATCGAGCATCCGCCCGATGTTGGACGTCTGCTTCCAGATCCGCGCCAGGTAGCCGTCGAAGAAGTCCGTGATCGACGCCGCCACGAATAGACCGAATGCCGACCAGCGCGCGAAGTCCGACGATTGCAGCCGCCCCTCGACGAAAAAGCAGAGCACGATCAGTGGAACCGCGACCATGCGGGCGTAGGTGAGGAGATTGGGGATGCTGTAAGCGGGAGAAGCCATGGATTCGCAGTCTCGAATGTGTTTGCCGTTAGTTGTGGCGTTTGTGACATTTCCGTCAACCGTTGGCGACAGCTTTTCATCGTGAACAAGGCAATATTCGGATGATCCGGTCTAATCGCCGGCTTGTCCGCCGTTACGCCGGCTATGGATGACGCCGGAAGGCGTTTCGCAAACATCACACGATGAAGAAAAATTTTCAGTTTCCGCGAATAGAACGCGAACTTTGTTCGTTTTAGAACAGGTTTTGCGTGGTGCGAACTGCCGTCCCATTGACCTTGGGTTGTGGTTCGTGATTGTTGCGCGCGATCAAATTCAGTTCAGGCTTTGGGAGGGCGGGTCCTCGATGGGGATCATCGGTGGAGAATTGTTGTCGGTGAACGGCTTCCTCGCGCAGGCGCCGTATCACAGCGATGTCGTCACGTTGGCGGACGGCGGTTTCGTGCTTGCCTGGAGCGGCACGACCGCCGGCGGCACCGCCGACGTAACCCTGCGCGTCTTCAACGCCGATGGCAGCCTTCGCTCCTCGGTCGACATTCCCGCAAACGCCCACCTTGCCGGCGAACAGGCGATGCCACGACTGACGTCGCTGGCAGGCGGCGGTTTCGCGGTCGTCTGGGCCGGGCAGACGGCAGGGGATGAGGCGGGCATCGCTTTTCGAATCTTCGATGCCAACGGCGCACCGCAATCTGCGACCGATACGCTGGTCAATGTGGGCACCGAGGGCAGCCAGTCTGCGCCGCAGCTGACGTCGCTTGCCGATGGCGGGCTCGTCGTCGCCTGGCAGACCGCCGCAAGCGGCGATACGCCGTCCGTCCTGTCGTTGCGCATTTTCGACAAGGACGGCAAGGCGAGCTCCGGCGACCAGGACATCCGGCTCGACGTCGCCTCGGCTGGAAGTTTCTCGATAGCGGCGCTTGTCGGCGGCGGATTCGTTGTCGTTCACGACGGCTCAGCCTCCGAAGACGGCGGCGTCTCACCCGTGCGGATGCGGATTTTCGATGCGGCGGGATCCGTGAAGAAGGACGCGATCGTGCCGATCTTTGCGGGCGATGGCGCTTCGCAGGCCCATCCCGTCGTCACAGCGCTGGCCGATGGCGGCTTCGTCGTCGCCTGGGACGGCGAGCGCAACGGCGATTCGGCGGGCATTTCGCTGCAGATCTTTGATCCGGATGGCACCGCGCGCGCCAACACCGATTTCTCGGTGAACGAGCACGCCCGCGGCGACCAGCGCGGCCCGCTCGTTACCGCTCTGAAGGATGGCGGATTCGTCGTGCTGTGGGGCGGCGAGACCGCCCATGACGAAGCCGGCCTTGCCATGCAGGTGTACAATCCCGACGGCAAGACCAGAATGGCAGGCGACATTCCGGTGAATGCCGGGACCGACGGGCTTCAGGGTGACCCGTTCGTGGTCGCACTCGCCGGTGGTGGCTTCGCAGTCGCCTGGACGACGCAGGGCGATGACGGCTACTCCGTTTCGCTTCGCGTCTTTAATGCGAGCGGAGCTGCGCGGATGGCGGTCGACGAGCCGGTCGCGAAGGCGTCGGCGCTGGTGCAGGGCGCCCCGAAGATTGCGGCCCTTGATGATGGCGGGCTGGCGCTGAGCTGGCAGGCCAGCGAGGACGATGGCGTCCATCTCTACGAAAAGGTTTATCGGGCGGTCAATGACGCGCCGACCGGCGAGAGCAAGACGCTGCATGTCAAGGAAGACAGCCCCTACGTCTTCAAGGCGGAGGATTTCGGCTTCCGCGATGCCAACGGGGACGTGCTGAAGGCCGTCCATATTTCCTCTGTTCCGGCAAACGGAACACTGACGCTCGGCGGCCGCCCGGTCGTGCCGGGCCAGATGATTTCCGCAAGCGACATCGAGGCCGGCAAGCTTGCCTGGAAGGCGACGGCGAACCTGAACGGCATCGCGCTCGGCGCCCTGACCTTCAACGTCGTCGATACCGGCGGCACGGATTTCGACGGCCGCGATACGGATCCGATCACGCGTAAGCTGACGCTCGACGTCGCGCCGGTGAACGACAATCCGAAGGCGCGGGCGCTGAGTACTTCCACCTACGAGAACGCAATCTACAAGGTCGAGGTCAAGGACGCCGCCGTGGACGTCGACCGCGACGAACTGTCGATGATCAATGCCCGCATTGTGTCCGGCTTCGGCTCGGTCATGATAGATGCCAAGAAGATGCTGATCTACAATCCGACCGTCGGGCCGAACCAGAACATCGGCGACGGCGAAAGCCGCAAGGTCGTCATCAGCTACACGGTCTCCGACGGCAAGGGCGGGACGACGACGGCCACCATCACCCTGACCGTGATGGGTATTTCGCCCGATCTCTTTTCCGGCACGTCAGGCAACGACAAGCTGACCGGCAGCATCCACGGCGACCTGATGTACGGCAAGGGCGGCAACGACACGCTGATCGGTGGCAAGGGCAACGACCTGATCGACGGCGGCAGCGGCATCGACACGCTGAAGGGAGAAAGCGGCGGCGACACCTATATGGTGGACGACGCAAGGGATGTGGTCATCGAGGCGGCGAACGCCGGTACAGACACCGTGCAGGCAAGCTGCAGCTATACGCTCGGTGCCAACATCGAGAAGCTGTTCTTGCTCGGATCAGGCAAATACGGCGGCACCGGCAATGCGCTCGCCAACACCATCACCGGCAATGCCGCGGCCAACACGCTGAAAGGGCTTGGTGGCAACGACCTGCTTCTCGGCGGCGGCGGTAACGACAGGCTTGAAGGCGGCGATGGAAACGACACGCTGGACGGCGGCGCCGGATCCGATCGCCTTTGTGGCGGCCACGGCAACGACCTCTATATGGTCAGCGCCGGCGATACCGTCGTGGAGCTCAGGGGCGAGGGCACGGATACGGTGCAGGCCGGATGCAGCTATACGCTTTCGGACAATGTCGAACGACTGCTTCTTACGGGTTCCGGCAACCATGCCGGTACCGGCAACGCCTTGTCGAACCGGATCACCGGCAATGCCGGCGCGAACCTCCTCAAGGGCATGGACGGAAGCGACGTTCTCGACGGCGGCAGCGGGAGCGACCGGCTCTACGGCGGCAACGGTAACGACACGCTGGAAGGCGGTGCGGGCACCGACAGGCTGTCGGGCGGGGCGGGTCGCGACGTCTTCGTGTTCCGCAAGGTATCGGATACGACCGTTTCCAGCGGCGGGCGCGATACCGTGCTCGACTTTTCTAGCAGCGACGGCGACCTGATCGACCTGCGCGGCATCGACGCGCGGGCGGCGACAAGCGCAGACAACGCCTTTCTGTTCATCGGAAAGTCCGGCTTCGGCAAGCATGCGGGCGAGTTGCGGTATCAGAAGAGCGGCAGCGACACGCTGCTTTCAGGCGATGTGGACGGCGACGGCAAGGCGGACTTCAGCATCCTCTTTTCCGGCGCCCACACCTTCGGAAAGGCAGATTTCCTGCTGTGACGAGCCGGGCGGTGTCACAAGCGGCAGCGTTGAGCGCTGCCGCTACCGCCCGTCTTCGTGAAAGTGGTTGTAGACCAGCCGCGCGACGCTTTCGGAGATGCCTTCTACAGCCATGAGGTCGGATATGCCGGCACGCGACACAGCCTTGGCGGTGCCGAAATGCTGCAGCAAGGCACGCTTGCGCGTCGGACCTATTCCCGCGATCTCGTCCAGCGGGTTTTTCACCATTTCCTTCTTGCGGCGCGCCCGGTGCGAACCAATGGCGAACCGGTGCGCCTCGTCGCGCAGCCGCTGGATGAAGTAGAGCACGGGATCGCGCGGCGGCAGCGAGAAGTCCGGCGTGCCGGCGGCGAAGAACCGCTCGCGGCCGGCCTCGCGGTCCGCGCCCTTGGCGACGCCGATGGCGACCACATGGTCGGTGATGCCGAGTTCGGCCAGGATGGCCCGTACCGCCGTCATCTGACCCTGGCCGCCGTCGATCAGGATCACGTCGGGCCACGCCGGGAAGGGCAGGTCGGCGGCTTCAGTGCCGGCGTCCACACTTCGGTCCGGCAGGCCTTCTTCCTTGATCAGCCGCGAGAAGCGGCGCGTCATCACCTCCCGCATCATGCCGAAGTCGTCGCCCGGGGTGATCTCCGTCGACTTGATGTTGAACTTTCGGTACTGGCCCTTGACGAAGCCTTCCGGCCCCGCGACGACCATGCCGCCGACGGCGTTGGTGCCCATGATGTGCGAGTTGTCGTAGATCTCGATGCGGCGCGGCACCGTGGGCAGCTTGAAGGTCTGCGCGAAACCTTCGAGAAGCCGCGACTGCGATGCGGTCTCGGCGAGCTTTCGGCCATGGGCCTCGCGCGCGTTCGCCAGCACCTGGTCCACCAGGTCCTTCTTCTCGCCACGCTGCGGCACCTGGATGGCGACCCGGTATCCCGATTTCTCGCTCAGCGCCTGGGAAAGCAGTTCCTGCTCCTCGATCTTCTCTGAAAGGAGGATCTGACGGGGACACGGCTTGTCGTCGTAGAACTGGGCGAGGAAGGCGTTCAGGACCTCGCCGCCCGCAAGCTGCGGATCTGCCTTCGGGAAATAGGCCCGGTTGCCCCAGTTCTGCCCGGTGCGGAAGAAGAACACCTGGATGCAGGAAATTCCGCCCTCGTGGTGAATGGCGAAGACGTCCGCCTCCTCGACCCCGGCCGGGTTGATGCCCTGGTGGCTCTGGACATGGGAAAGGGCTGCCAGCCGGTCGCGATAGACGGCGGCGCGCTCGAAATCCAGGTTTTCCGCCGCCTCGTTCATGGCGGCGGCGATCTGGCCCTTCACGTTCTGGCTCTTGCCGGAGAGGAAGTCCTTCGCCTCCTGCACCAGCTCGCCGTAACCCTCGTCGCTGATCTCGTGCGTGCACGGCCCCGAACAGCGCTTGATCTGGTAGAGCAGGCAGGGTCGCGTCCGGCTTTCGAAGACGCTGTCCGTGCAAGTGCGTAGCAAGAAGGCGCGCTGCAGCGAATTGATGGTCCGGCCGACGGCGCCGGCGGATGCAAACGGCCCGAAATAGGCGCCCTTGCGGCTGCGTGCGCCCCGGTGCTTGAAGATCGCAGGCGCCCGGCTGTCCGCCGTCACGAGGATATAGGGAAACGACTTGTCGTCGCGAAGCTGCACGTTGAAACGCGGGCGCAACCTCTTGATAAGGTTCGCCTCCAAAAGCAGCGCCTCGGTCTCCGTCCGCGTCGTGACGAACTCCATGTTCGCCGTCTCGCGGATCATCCGGCCGATACGGTTGGAATGGCCGCGGCCGAGCGCGTAGTTGTTCACCCGCTTCTTCAGGCTGCGCGCCTTGCCGACATAGAGCACGTCCCCGGCCTCGTTGAACATGCGGTAGACGCCGGGGCTGTTGGGCAGGCGCTTGACGAAGGCCTGGATCAGTTCTGCGCCGCGCAGGCTTTCCTGCGACGGTTCGATTGCTTCGGACCATTCGATGTCGGGCAGGGAGGAAGGGGAGGGCGCTGCTTCCGTCAGTTCCTCTTCGTCGTCCCGTTCTGTTTCGTCATAGAGGATGCCGCCATCCTGCACCGGCCGGCCGGTGGTCATTCCGTGATCTCCGCGACGTCTGGCGTTTGCCACGCAAGATGCTGGCCGCCGTCAAGGGCGATCATTTGCCCCGTAATCGAGGGCGTGTCGACCAGAAAGCGGATGGTCCGACCGAATTCGTCAAGATCAGGTCCGGATTGCAGCAGGAGCGCCTCGGTCTGCGCCTTGAAATCGGCCTCGCTCTGGCGCTCGTTCGGCAGCGTCGGCCCGGGACCGATGGCGTTGACGCGGATGCGCGGCGCCAGTGCCTGGGCCATGGTGCGCGTCGCCATCCACAGCGCCGATTTCGACAGTGTGTAGGAATAGTAGCGCGGCGTCGGATTCCATACGCGCTGGTCGATGATGTTGACGATCAGCCCGCCCGATCCCTCCGGCAACTGACCGGCGAAGTCGCGGGCGAGAATCGACGGCGCGCGGACATGCACGTCGAAATGGCGATCCCAGAGCGCGCTGTCGAGATTGCGCAGGCTGTCGGGCTTGAACAGCGAGGCGTTGTTGACGACGACGCCCAAAGGACCAATCGCCTCCACCGCCCGACCCACCAGCAGTGCGGTCGCCTCCGCGTCGGCGAGGTCGCAGTCGAGCGCCGTTGCGCGTCCGCCGTTCGCTGTGATCGCGTGCGCAATCGATCGCGCCGTCTCGATCGACGAATTGGCGTGGATGGCGACGGAAAATCCGTTGGCCGCAAGGTCCTCGGCTATCGCGCGGCCGATCCGCTGGGCCGCGCCCGTCACCAGTGCTGTTCGATGAAGAATTCTCAATGAAGGGCTCGCATGGCTTTCTGTTTGCTTAACCTGCCACAGATATAGAGATCGGCGCGAGCGCTTAAACTGGGCCTGCATAAAGTTTTCAGAATAATTAACAGAAGCGTTCCGTTGGCAATGTTGTTTGTCGATATCGAAGTATATTTTCTATATTCAAAATTATGGTTAATAAAATGCGTGTTGTCCGAAAGCAACATCGCAATCTGATCATGATTGTGCCGCGAAAATTTCACATTTCTGCTCTTTCAAATCCTCAATCTTTATTCAATTTGAACTCAACCGGACGCGCAAAGCCGTATATATTAGTGATGCCGAATTGGTGCGTTGATTGCCGTCGGCATGGGAATGCAAAGGAGAATTAGTATGCGTACCCTGATCACCACCCTGATGGCCTCCGCCATGTCGATCGCCGCCTTCCAGTCCGCACACGCTGCCGACGCGGTCGACCAGATCCCCCAGGCTCCGGCCGCCGAATATGCCGAGCCGGTCGCTAGCGGCAACTGGGCCGGCGGTTATGCGGGTGGTACCGTCACCTGGCAGCACGGCAACTTCCAGAAGCAGAGCGGCAACGGTGCCAACGGCTTCGGCGGCGGCGTCTACGGTGGTTACAACATGCAGAGCGGCCAGCTGGTGTACGGCGGTGAAGCCGACGTCAACTACTCGGGCATCGATTCGAAGAACTCGACCCGCGAAGCCGAGCAGGGCGTCAACGGCTCGCTGCGCGCACGCGTTGGTGTCGACCTGAACCCGGTCCTGCTGTACGGCACGGGCGGTCTGGCCCTGTCGCGCGCCAAGATGGAGGACAACACCTCGTCCGACAAGAACACCATGGTCGGCTGGACGGCTGGCGTCGGTGCCGAAACCTTCGTCACCAACAACGTCACCGCCCGCGTCGAATACCGCTACACCGACTACGGCAGCAAGGACTTCAACCTGGACTCCGGCAAGGTCAAGGCCGGCCAGGACGAGCAGAGCGTCCGCGTCGGTATGGGTGTGAAGTTCTGATCCTCCCGATCAGCTGAATGAGCGAAAGGGCCGGGCGCACAAGCGTCCGGCCCTTTGTCTTTTGCGCGGGTGGCGCATTCCGCACAGGGAGGGGAGCACTATCTCACCGCGCGGAGCCTTGGTCGAGGTACCGGAGCGTCCTCAATCCTTGAACTTGGCAAAGTCTGGAAACACCGCCTCGAACCGCGACAGATACCGCTTCAGCTTCGGGCGGCCCTTTTGCCATTGGCCGGCGAAGCGCAGTTCGATGTAGCGCAGCATGGCGGCAAGCGCGAAGTGGCCGCCATGCGGCTTTTTGCCGAGCCGCGGCATGGTCTTTTCGAGGTGGTCGAGCGCGCGCTCGACCTTCGACCACTGGCGGTCGATCCAGGGCTGGTGGATCTTGTCCTCCGGCCGGGTGCGCCGTTCGTAGACGATCGCCAGCAGGCAGTCGCACACACCGTCCGCCGTAGCTTCGAGAACATCGGCCTCCGTGCGCTTGGCGGCAGCGCGCGGATAGAGCTTGCGGCCCGTTTCCCGGTCGATGAAATGCATGATGGCGCGACTGTCGTAGATCGAAAGCCCTTCGTCGGTCAAAAGCGTCGGGATCTTGCCCAGCGGGTTGGCGGCGATCAGTTCGGCCGGGTCGGCATTGGTGTCGGTCGAGACATGCTCGGCATCGAGACCGGCATAGTGTGCTGCCATGCGGACCTTGGTGGAATAGGGCGATGTGGTGGAATAGAAGATCTTCAAGATGGGTCTCCGGCTGTGCCGCTAGCGGATCGGCGGTTGGGTAATTGTCCTGGCCCGGCAGGCGGCGCGGTCCACCTCCGGGCAATCGCGGAAATTCAGGTCGGGCGTCATGCAGATGCGGATCTCGTCCAGCCGTCCGCCGTCGCAGGTGACGGCGATGCCGGTTTCCGTCAGGCCGGGATTGGCCGCGACCAGGGCGGCCTCGATCTCTACCGGGCCTGTGCGGCCGCCGGTCGCGTCCTCCAGCACTTCCGGCAGCACGAGGCGCTCGAAGGCGGCACGGGTGGTGTCCAGATAATCGCGCTGCGACAGGCCCGAACAACTGCCGTGCTTGCGCCACTGGTGGCCGATCAACCCCATGCTCGGGATGATGTCGAGATAGTTGCGGCCGAGAGAGGCGGGGACGCGGTCGGACTCCCGCGTTCGGCAGAATTCGGGATAGCCGCGCTCGTTCTGCGGCCACAGGCCGTGCACGATGAAGCCGGCATTGCGCCCCGCGCGGCATTGCTCGCCCTGGCCCGATGCGTCGTTGTCCATGCACCAGGTCGGCGACCAGGAGAGCGACAGCACGTAGAAATCGAAGCCTTGCCCGACGGGCAGCGACGCAGGGGCATCGCCGTGTCTTTCGCCGCCAGCCTGGGCCGACCTCGATGCGGCCTGGCCAGCGGTCTGCCTTGTGCCTCCAGCCTGCGCAGGCGGCTTCGCATCAGCGGGGCGAGATTGGTCCTCGCTGCAACCGGCAAGCGCGAGCGGCAGGGCGATCAGAAGCGAGGCAAGGCGGGCGCGGCGGCGCCGGAGGGGCGGGGTCTTGGGTGTCACGGTTTACTAGCGAAGCGAATTACAAGAATCACCATACACATACCAGGGGTCGAGCCCCGGAATGCAGAATTCGATGTTGCGCCCCACGCCGGCAAAGCCCCATGGCGTCTCGATCACGTAGAGAAGCGGGCGGCGGCTGCCGTCCGTCAGCGTCGCAGAGGCGACGCAGTATTCCCGCTGGACAGACGACATGTAGCTGTTGAACGGCTCGTAGCGGCTGAGCTGCATCTGGCCGATCTCGTAGATCGACAGGTTCTGCCTGATATAGTTGGCCGCCTTGTACTCGAAGCGGCCGGTGATGAAGCGCAGCACGCCGGGATCGGCACACGAACTGGCAGGGCCGCTCGCGACATAGGCAGGACGGGGATGCGGCCCGCTCTCGTAGTCGGCGGCCGGAGACGGCGTGGCGCAGAAGGCGGCGGCGGTCCAGGCGGCGATGCCTGCGGCTCTAGCGACGGTCATAGTCCCCTCCGACGGCGGTCCCCGGGTCGAGAAAGGCAGCAGCTTCGCCTCCCGTCTCTTGCTGCAAATCCGCGCTGTTGCAGCCCTTGCCCGAAGCAAAGATTGCGTCCCCGCGTGGCCCCCGGTCAAGAGGCGACTTGGCTCTCGCCGGTAATCCAGAAGCAGCGCGCAGAGGCGAATCGATCCTGCCGCAGCTTTTCCTTCAGGAACGGCAGCAGGCGGCCAAGCTCCTCCTTCAGTGTGAACGGCGGGTTGACGACGATCAGGCCGGAGCCCGAAAGCCCCGTCGTCTCGCGGTCGCTCTTCACGGAAAGCTCGGCACAGAGCATCTTCGGGATACCGAGATCCTTCAGCGCCTTGTGGAATTCGGCGATCGGGGCGCCCTTCTTCAGGGGATACCAAAGGCAATAGATGCCGCCGGGAAAGCGTCGCCAGGCCTTGGCGAGACCTTCGGCCAGCCGCTCGTATTCACCCTCGACCTCGAACGGCGGGTCGACCAGGATGATGCCGCGTTTTTCTTTCGGGGGCAGGTGCGCGCCGAGCGACAGCCAGCCGTCCAGACGGGTGATGCGGCTCTGGAAATCGCCGTCGAAAAGGCGGTGCAGGCTTTCGTAGTCGTCGGGATGCAGCTCCATCGCCGAAAGCCGGTCCTGCGGGCGGAACAGCATGCGCACAAGCTTCGGCGAGCCGGGATAGTGGCGGAGGCCGCCGCCAGGGTTGAGGTCCTTCACCGCGCCGAGATAGGGCGCCAAGAGGTCGGCGATCTCGGCTGGCAGGTCGCCCTCCAGCAGCCGACCGATGCCGTCGCGCCATTCGCCGGTCTTCTGTGCTTCTTCGCTCGACAGGTCGTAGAGGCCGAGCCCGGCATGGGTGTCGAGCACGCGAAAGGCCTTGTCCTTGGCCTTCATGTAGGTGACGAGCCGCGCCAGCACCGCATGCTTGAGCACGTCGGCGAAATTGCCTGCATGGTAGATGTGGCGGTAGTTCATCCCGATACCGAAGCCTGCGTTTGCGTGATGCGCCCATCAATTGTTTCGATGGGAGAATTTTATGCCTTCTTGGCGCTGCCGCCCTGCAATATACAAATGCCATGAACGTTGCGACCCCAAATCTCGGCAAATCCCGGATCGCCCACTCGGTCTGTCCGCATGACTGTCCCTCCGCCTGCGCGCTCGATATCGAGATCGGCGCTGACGGGCGGATCGGCAAGGTGCGCGGCAGCGCCGACAACAGCTACACGGCGGGTGTGATCTGCGCCAAGGTCGCCCGCTATGCCGACCGGCTCTATCATCCAGACCGCTTGCTGAAGCCGCTGCGCCGCACGGGTGAAAAGGGGGCGGGCGGCTGGCAGGACATTTCGTGGGAGGATGCGCTCGACGAGATTGCGAACGCCTTCGTCAAGGCCGAGCAGGCGCACGGCACCGAAGCCGTCTGGCCCTACTACTATGCCGGCACGATGGGGCAGGTGCAGCGCGACAGCATTGACCGCCTTCGCCATGCCAAGCGCTATTCCGGCTTCTTCGACAGTATCTGCACCAACACCGCCTGGACCGGCTACGTGATGGGTACCGGCAGCCTGACCGGCCCTGACCCGCGCGAGATGGCCAAGGCTGACTGCGTCGTCATCTGGGGCACGAATGCGGTCGCCACGCAGGTCAATGTGATGACCCATGCGGTCAAGGCCCGCAAGGAGCGCGGCGCGAAGCTTGTCGTCATCGACATCTATGACAACCCGACGATGAAGCAGGCCGACATGGCGCTGAAGCTCCGCCCCGGCACCGACGCAGCACTCGCCTGTGCGGTGATGCACGTCGCCTTCCGCGACGGCCATGCCGACCGCACCTACATGGAACGGTTCGCCGACGATCCGGCCGGGCTCGAGGCGCATCTGGCCACGCGCGGACCGGAGTGGGCGGCAGGGATCACCGGCCTTTCGGTCGAGGAGATCGAGGCATTCGCCCGGCTGGTAGGCGAGACGAAGCGCACCTTCTTCCGCCTCGGCTACGGCTTCACCCGCAGCCGCAACGGTTCCGTCTCCATGCATGCCGCCTGTTCGGTCGCGACCGTGCTCGGCTCCTGGCAGCACGAGGGCGGCGGCGCCTTCCACAACAATGGCGGCATCTACCGGCTGGACAAGCGCGAGCTGATGGGCCTCGACATGGTCGATCCCGATATCCGCGAGCTGGACCAGTCCCAGATCGGACGGGTGCTGACCGGCGATCCGGTGGCGCTGCGTCATCGCGGGCCGGTGACGGCGATGCTGATCCAGAACACCAATCCGGCGAACATCGCCCCCGAGCAGCGGCTGGTGACAAAGGGGTTCATGCGCGACGACCTCTTCGTCGCCGTGCACGAGCAGTTCATGACCGATACGGCCAAGCTCGCCGACATCGTGCTGCCGGCCACCATGTTCGTCGAGCACGACGACCTCTATCGCGGCGGCGGCCACCAGCACATCCTGCTCGGCCCCAAGCTCGTCGAGCCGCCTGCGACCGTGCGCACCAATCTTTTCGTGATCGACGAACTGGCCGGACGCCTCGGCGTTGCCCACCTGCCGGGCTTCGGCCTGACCGAGCGCGACCATATCACCCGTATGCTGCCGCACTACGAGATGGATTACGACGGCCTTGCCGAGGAGAAGTGGATCGACTGCCAACCGGACTTCGACACGGCGCACTACGCGAGGGGCTTCGGCCATCCGGATGGCCGTTTCCGCTTCCGCCCGAACTGGACGGCCACGCCGGCCCCCAATCAGCCGCCGGCCTCGATCGGCGTGCTCGGCCCGCACGCCGCACTGCCGGAGTTCCCCGACTATGTCGAGGTGATCGAAGCGGCGGACGACGAACACCCCTTCCGCCTCGCCACCCCGCCCGCGCGCACCTACCTCAACTCCAGCTTCACCGAGATGAAGTGGTCGCGCGAACGTGAGGGTCGGCCGGAGGTGATGATCCACCCGGACGACGCCGGGGCCAACGGCATCGCCGACGGCGAGGTGGTCAGGCTCGGCAACGTCCGCGGCGAGATCCGCCTGCATGCGAAGGTGACGGGCGAGGCCAAGCCGGGCGTCTTGATCTGCGAGGGCATCTGGCCGAACGACGCCCATCTGGACGGCGAGGGCATCAACGTGCTGACAGGTGCCGATCCCGTCGCGCCCTATGGCGGCGCTGCCCTGCACGACAACCGCGTCTGGCTCAGGAAAGAGGCTGCATGACGAAGTTCCGGGACGCGAAGATCGACGTCGTCTCCGACGAGACCCTCTCCGACAACTGGTACCACCTGCGCAAGGTCACCTTCGACTATACCGGCTCGGACGGCCACACCGTCCGTCTCGAGCGCGAGGTCTACGACCGCGGCAACGGCGCCACCATCCTCCTGCACGACCCCAAACGCGACACCATCATCCTCGTGCGCCAGTTCCGCATGCCCGCCTACCAGAACGGCCATTCCGGCTGGCTGCTGGAGACGCCGGCCGGCCTGCTCGACGGCGACCACCCGGCCGATGCCATCCGCCGCGAGGTGATGGAGGAGACCGGCTATAGGATCGGCGAGGTCAGGTCGCTGTTCCGTGCCTTCATGAGCCCCGGCGCCGTCACCGAACTCGTCCACTTCTTCGCCGCCGAGATCGACGCCTCCGTGCGCGAGGGGCACGGCGGCGGCGCCGACCACGAACACGAGGATATCGAAGTGGTGGAACTCAGCCTCGACGAGGCGGCCCGCATGATCGAGACCGGCGAGATCTGCGACGGCAAGACGATCATGCTGGTGCAGTGGGCGCTGGCGCGGCGGCGATGAGGGAAGGGCGGTGACGCGACGGCAATCAGCCCCTTGAACCGTCACGGGAGCCACAGTCGTCACAGTCGCCACCGAGCCGGTCATGCCGGACTTGATCCGGCATCCCGCCCGCTCAAGTCCTTGCACGAAAGCTGCGCTTTCCGCGCCGCGGACGCGCCGCTGCTGGAACCCGGATCAGGTCCGGGATGCCGCGTGCGGTGTGGCTGCCGGGGCGCGAGCGGGTACGGCGCGAACCGGTTTATCGCCGCTGCATGGTTCAGGGGCGTTCACAGGGTCGGGGAAATGAGAGAGCCGGTGGCTTCGCCTGCTGACGCACCTGTCACAACAGCCCTGCCGCCCTCCATACGCACCTTGCCTTCCGCAACGAGCTTCATCGCCAGCGGATAGGCCTTGTGCTCAATGGTGAGGACCCGCGCTGCGAGGTCCGCCGGCGTGTCGCTCGCCAGTACCGGCACGGCCGCCTGGACGATCTGCGGGCCCTCGTCCATGCCTTCGGTGACGAAATGCACGGTGCAGCCGGCGATCTTCATGCCCGCTTCGATGGCGCGGCGATGGGTGTCGAGGCCCGGAAAGAGCGGCAGCAGCGAGGGATGGATGTTGAGGATGCGTCCCTCGTAGCGGGCGATGAAGCGGCCCGAAAGCAGGCGCATGTAGCCGGCGAGGCAGATGATGTCTGGGCGCTGGCGTTCGAGCTCGGCGAGAAACGCCTCCTCGTGCGCCTCCTTCGAGGCGAAATCCTTGCGGGCGAAGGCGAAGGTCGGAATGCCCCGCGCCTTTGCCTTGGCAAGTCCGCCTGCGTCCGGCTTGTCGGAAAAGACGGCGACGATCTCGGCCGGGAAGTCCGGCAGCGCGCAGCTGTCGGCAAGCTTCACCATGTTCGAGCCGCTGCCGGAGATGAAGGCGACGACGCGCTTGCGGGTGACGCCTGAACTCATAGGGCGAGCGTGCCCTTGTAGCTGGTGCCGGACGCGCCTTCCGTGCGGGCGACCATGCGGCCGAGCGTGAAGACGGTTTCGCCTTCGGCCGCAAGCACCGCACTGACGCGCTCGACGTCATCCGCCGAAACGACGGCGATCATGCCGACGCCGCAGTTGAAGGTGCGCAGCATTTCGGTCGCGGCGACCCCGCCGGTCTTCGACAGCCAGGCAAACACCGAGGGCGCCTTCACGGCGTCGAGGTCGATCTCGGCTGCGAGGTGCTTCGGCAGCACGCGCGGAATGTTTTCCGGGAAGCCGCCGCCGGTGATATGGGCCAGCGCCTTGATCGCGCCGGTCTCGCGGATCGCCTTCAGAAGCGGCTTCACATAGATCTTTGTCGGCGTCATAAGCGCTTCGGCCAGCGTCTTGTCTTCCGCAAACGGGGCAGGGGCATCCCACGCAAGGCCGGACAGCGCCACGATCTTGCGCACCAGCGAGTAGCCATTGGAATGCACGCCGGAGGAGGCGAGCCCGAGGATGACGTCGCCTTCGGCGATATCTCCGGCCGGCAGCAGTTTTCCGCGTTCGGCCGCACCCACGGCAAAGCCCGCGAGATCGTAGTCGCCGCCGGCGTACATGCCGGGCATCTCCGCGGTCTCGCCGCCGATCAGCGCGCAGCCGGCCTGGCGGCAACCCTCGGCGATACCGCCGACGATCGCAGCCCCCTGGTCGGGATCGAGCTTGCCGGTGGCGAAGTAGTCGAGGAAGAACAGCGGCTCTGCGCCCTGAACCACGAGGTCGTTGACGCACATGGCGACGAGGTCGATGCCGACGGTGTCGTGCCTGTCCGCGTCGATCGCGATCTTCAGCTTGGTGCCGACGCCGTCGTTGGCGGCGACCAGGACGGGATCGGTGAAGCCGGCCGCCTTCAGGTCGAACAGGCCGCCGAAGCCGCCGATCTCGCCATCGGCGCCGGGACGGCGGGTGGAGCGGACGGCCGGCTTGATCTTCTCGACCAGCAGGTTGCCCGCGTCGATATCGACGCCCGCATCGCTGTAGGTCAGGCCGTTTCTGTCAGACTGGCTCATCGTCCGCTCTCCGCTTTCTGGCAATTGCGCCCGATTGGCACGTCGGGGCCGCAAGTGCAAGCGCAATGCCCGGATCGCCCGGCTTTTTTAACGTTTTTGCCGGCGGGACTGCTGCCTCCCCCGAAGCACGCTGTCGATTTGCCCGTCGCGACCTTGACCATTCTCTCCGGCACGGCCTATTTCAACACTAGAATGCGTTTCAGTCAGGGTAGGGCGGTCGTGAAGGATCACGAAACAGTACATCGCAGCACGGCCCCCGGCCCGGTTTCCGCCCACGTCAGCGGTGCCGGATTGAAGCGGCAGGTCATCTTCTGGCTGCTTGCGCTGGCCGGTCTCGTTCTTTTCTTGATGATCTTCAGCTCGATCCTGCTGCCCTTCGTTGCCGGCATGGCGCTCGCCTATTTCCTCGATCCGGTCGCCGACAGGCTGGAGCGCTTCGGCCTCAGCCGCACCATGGCGACGGTGTTCATCCTTGTCGCCTTCGTCATCCTGTTTGCCCTTTCGCTGATGATCATCATCCCGCTTCTGGCGACACAGGCCTCCGATCTCTTCGCCAAGCTGCCGGGCTACATCACCCAGCTGCAGAATCTGGTCACGAGCTTCAACCCGGAGATCCTGCCGCCCTGGATCAGCAGCCAGATGGGCACGATCAAGCAGGGTTTCGGCAGCGTGCTGGCCGAAGGTGCCGGGCTCCTCGGCACTGTCTTTAAGCAGATCTGGAATTCGGGCCTTGCGCTCGTCGACATCGCTTCGCTGCTCATCGTGACCCCCGTCGTTGCCTTCTACCTGCTGCTCGACTGGGATCGGATGATCACCAAGGTGGACAGCTGGATTCCGCGCCAGCACGTCACGACCGTCCGCCAGATCGCAACCGAGATGAACACCGCCATCGCCGGCTTCGTGCGCGGGCAGGGTTCGATCTGCATCATTCTCGGCCTGTACTACGGCATCGGGCTGACGTCCGTCGGACTGAACTTCGGCCTCTTGATCGGCCTCTTCGCCGGCATGATCAGCTTCGTCCCCTATGTGGGCTCGATGGTGGGGCTGGTTCTCTCGGTGGGGGTCGCCATCGTCCAGTTCTGGCCGGATTACCTGTGGATCGGCGCGGTGCTCGCAATCTTCTTCTCCGGGCAGTTCATCGAGGGCAACATTCTGCAGCCGAAGCTCGTGGGCAAGCAGGTCGGCCTTCATCCGGTCTGGCTGATGTTCGCGCTGTTCGCCTTCGGCGCCCTGTTCGGCTTCGTCGGCCTGCTGGTTGCGGTTCCAGCTTCCGCCGCGATCGGCGTGCTTGTCCGTTTCGGGCTGCAGCGCTACCTTGACAGCGACGTCTATCACGGTCAGGGCAATCCGCCCGCCGTGCGGGAGAAGGAAACGCCTTCCGTTCGCAAGCCGTAGCCGAGTATCGCATGAAATCGCCCAAACCCGCAGAACAGCTGCCGCTGGAGTTCCAGCACGTTGCCTCGTCAGGTCGCGACGACCTGCTGATATCCGATCCGCTGAGCGCCGCGGTCTCCGTCGTGGATGCCTGGCCGAACTGGCCCTCGCCCGTGGTGATCCTGGCCGGGCCTGTCGGTTCGGGCAAGACGCATCTCGCCTCGATCTGGCGCGAGCGTTCGGGCGCTGCCGAAATCCGTCCGCGGGAAGGTGAGGGTGCGGAAGAGATGGCGGCCGCAGGCCCCGTATTGTTCGAGGATGCCGACCGCTGCGGCTTCGACGACCGCTCGCTCTTCCATGTCATCAACAATGTTCGCCAGAACGGTAACACCCTCCTGATGACATCGCGCCTTTGGCCAATGTCCTGGCCGGTCGAACTGCCGGACCTGCGCTCGCGTCTCAAGGCGGCGACGGTGGTGGAGATCGGCGAGCCTGACGACGAGCTTCTGTCGCAGGTGATCGTCAAGCTCTTCGCCGATCGCCAGCTTTTCGTGGATGACCGCCTCGTCGCCTACATGGTCGCGCGGATGGAACGCTCTCTCGATGCCGCGCAAAAGATTGTGGATCGTCTCGACCGGCTGGCGCTGGCGCGCGGCAGCCGCATCACGCGGGCGCTCGCCCAGGAGGTGCTCGGCCAGATGGCCGAGGGAGATAGCTCCGAGCTCGGGGATTGACTGTCATAGAACCGTCGTCAAACTGCGCTAACAGCCTGAACAAAAACAACGGGGCGGTTATGGACATGGATGCAGTACCGACGAAGAACGAGAGCGCAGAACAGCCGCAGCAGTCCGATGATGCGCTGGCTCTCGCGGAGTTGATGAAAAGCCCCGAACGGTTCGTGAACCGTGAGTTTTCCTGGCTTCAGTTCAATCGCCGCGTTCTCGAGGAGACCCTCAACACCGCCCATCCGCTGCTCGAGCGCGTGCGTTTCCTGTCGATCTCGGCGGCAAACCTTGACGAGTTCTTCATGGTCCGCGTCGCCGGCCTGGAGGGGCAGGTTCGCCAGGGCATCGCCATGCGCAGCCCGGACGGCAAGACCTCGGCCGAACAGCTTGACGATATCCTGAAGGAAATCGACAACCTGCAGATGGAGCAGCAGGCTTCACTCGCCGTGCTGCAGCAGTACCTCGCCAAGGAAGACATCGTCATCATCCGGCCCTCAGGCCTGAAGGGCGATGACCGCAGCTGGCTCGCCCAGGAGTTCGAGCAGTCGATCTTCCCGGTGCTGACGCCGCTTTCCATCGACCCGGCGCATCCGTTCCCCTTCATCCCCAATCTTGGTTTCTCGATGGGGCTGCAGCTGGTGCACAAGCGCGATCGCGAGCCGATGACAGCACTGCTGCGCCTGCCGCCGGCGCTGGACCGCTTCATCCGGCTGCCGGACGATGGCGCAGTCATTCGCTACATCACGCTGGAGGATGCCGTCAGCCTCTTCATCGACAGGCTGTTCCCCGGCTACGAAGTGCAGGGTTCCGGCACCTTCCGCATCATCCGCGACAGTGATATCGAGGTGGAGGAAGAGGCCGAGGATCTCGTCCGCTTCTTCGAAACCGCGCTGAAGCGCCGGCGCCGCGGCTCGGTGATCCGCATCGAGACCGATTCCGAAATGCCGGAATCGCTGCGCCATTTCGTCGTGGACGAACTCGGGGTTCCGGAAAATCGCGTCGCCGTCCTGCCGGGACTGCTGGCGCTCAACACGCTTTCTGAGATCACAAAGGCGCCGCGCAACGACCTGCGCTTCGAGCCCTACAATGCGCGATTTCCCGAACGCGTCCGCGAGCATGCCGGCGACTGCTTCGCCGCCATCCGCGAAAAGGACATGGTCGTCCACCACCCCTACGAGTCGTTCGACGTGGTGGTCCAGTTCCTTCTCCAGGCTGCGCGCGATCCTGAGGTTGTGGCGATAAAGCAGACGCTCTATCGCACCTCAAACGACAGCCCGATCGTGCGAGCGCTGATCGACGCCGCCGAGGCCGGCAAGTCGGTGACGGCACTAGTGGAGCTCAAGGCGCGCTTCGACGAAGAGGCCAACATCCGCTGGGCGCGCGACCTCGAACGCGCTGGCGTACAGGTGGTCTTCGGCTTCATCGAATTGAAGACGCATGCGAAGATGTCGCTCGTGGTCCGTCGCGAGGAGGGCAGGCTGCGCAGCTATTGCCATCTCGGCACCGGCAACTACCACCCCGTTACGGCGAAGATCTACACCGACCTGTCGTTCTTCACCTGCAACCCGTCGATCGCCCACGACATGGCGAACATCTTCAACTTCATCACCGGCTACGGCGAGCCGGAAGGCAATATGGAGATCGCGGTTTCGCCGCATACGCTGCGTCCGCGCATCCTTCACAATATCGAAAGCGAGATCGAGCACGCCCGCAGCGGCGCGCCGGCGGCGATCTGGATGAAGATGAACTCGCTCGTCGATCCGGATATCATCGACGCGCTCTATCGTGCCAGCCAGGCCGGCGTGGAGGTCGATCTCGTCGTGCGCGGCATCTGCTGCCTGCGGCCGCAGGTTGCGGGCCTGTCGGACAACATCCGGGTCAAGTCCATCGTGGGCCGCTTCCTGGAGCATTCCCGCATCTTCTGTTTCGGCAATGGTCACGGGCTTCCCTCGGAGAAGGCGCTCGTCTATATAGGCTCGGCGGACATGATGCCGCGTAACCTGGACCGGCGCGTCGAAACGCTGGTTCCGTTGACCAACCGCACTGTGCATGAACAGGTTCTATCGCAGATCATGCTGGGCAATCTGATCGATAACCAGCAGAGCTATGAGATCCTTCCGGATGGAACTTCGCGGCGCATGCAGGTGCCGCAGGGGACCGAGCCGTTCAATGCGCAGCACTATTTCATGACTAACCCCAGCCTGTCCGGGCGAGGGGAGGCCCTCAAGTCGAGCGCGCCCAAGGCGATCGCCGGCTGGAAGAGCCAGCGCAAACGGTAATATTGGATTTGCATGGTTGAATCTGAAGCGCAGGGGCGCCTGCCCGGCATCGCCCCGGTATCCGTCGTGGATATCGGGTCGAACTCCATTCGTCTCGTCATTTACGAAGGGATGATCCGGGCGCCTGCCATTCTCTTCAACGAGAAGGTCATGTGCGGGCTCGGCAAGGGGCTGGCGAAGACCGGTCGTATGGACGATGCGAGCGTGGAACGGGCGCTGGCCGCACTTCATCGTTTCAAGGCACTCTCCCATCAGGCCCGCGCCAACCGCATGTATGCGCTCGCCACCGCCGCCGCCCGGGAGGCGGAGAACGGTCCGGATTTCATCGCGCGCGCCGAGGAAATTCTCGAGCACAAGGTCCGGGTTCTGACCGGTGACGAGGAGGCCTATTTTTCCGCGCTCGGCATCATCAGCGGCTTCCATGATCCCGACGGCATCGTCGGCGACCTTGGCGGCGGCTCGCTGGAGCTGGTGGACGTCGCGGGCGATGCGATCGGCACCGGACTGACGTTGCCGCTGGGCGGCATCCGCCTGTCGGAAGCCTCCGCAGGGTCCGTCGCCCAGGCGCGCATCATCGCCCGCAAGCATCTCAAGACAGCGGGGCTGCTCAAGCGCGGGCAGGGGCGTACCTTCTATGCCGTCGGCGGCACCTGGCGCTCGATCGCCAAGCTGCACATGGAAGTGAAAAACTACCCGCTGCACATGATGCAGGGCTACGAGGTCTCCTTCGACGAGGCGATGGACTTCCTCACCTACGTCGTCACCAGCAAGGACACGAAGGATCCCGCCTACGCCACCATCTCCAAGAACCGTCGCAACCTTCTTCCCTTCGGCGCCGTGGCCATGCAGGAGGCGATCGCGCTGATGCGGCCCGCCAGGGTCTCGTTTTCGTCGCAGGGCGTGCGCGAGGGCTATCTTTACTCGCTGCTGCCGGAACAGGAAAAGCAGCGCGATCCGCTGCTGGCCGCAGCCGAGGAACTGGCGATCCTGCGTGCCCGTTCGCCCGAGCACGCCCGCGAGCTTGCCGACTGGACCGGCCAGGCCATGCAGCATTTCGGCATCGAGGAGACGGAGCAGGAGGCGCGATACCGCCAGGCCGCCTGCCTTCTCGCCGACATCAGCTGGCGCGCCCACCCCGACTACCGTGGTCTGCAGGCGCTCAACATCATCGCGCACGGCACCTTCACCGGCATCACCCATTCCGGCCGGGCCTATATCGCTCTTGCCAACTACTATCGTTTCGAGGGGCTTTACGACGACGGCGCCTCCGGTCCGCTGGCTGCGATCGCAACGCCGCGCATGCTGATGCTCGCCAAGCTTTTGGGCGGACTTCTGCGTGTCGTCTACCTCTTCTCCGCCTCCATGCCCGGCGTGGTACGCAACCTTTCCATCCGCCCGTCGCACACGGAGGATGTCGACCTCAATTTCGTGGTGCCGCAGCAATATGCCAATTTTGCCGGGGAACGCGTCGAGGGCCGCCTGCAACAGCTGTCCCGGCTGACGGGCAAGCGGATAGCCTTTCGCTTCGAGTAGACCCTTTTGTCTGTTTCAGCGGCCAGCTGACAGAAAGGCCGACGCGTCGCGAAAAGTATTCCCCTTCATGGTGCGCCGCCGCCGATGAGGCGACGGCGCCAGTTTCTACTATTCCGCCTTGAGGAAATCACCAACTTCAAGCAGCACGAACTCGTTGTCGTCGGCCTTGTCGAGCGCGCGGCCGGCGGAGAAGGGCAGGTTGTTGTCGTTGCCGACCACGATATGGGTCTCGTCCACCCGGTCGACGTTCTCGATCGTCAGGAACGGCATGTCGTAAAAGCCGTCGCCGCCGCCCTGGCGCTTCTTGTTGTCGGGGTCCGCGATCGTGAGGAGGTCGATGTAGCCGATCTTGCGCACGGCCTTGCCGACATTTTCCCCGGTCATCTCGATCTTGTAGATCCGCTTCACCTTGGAAGGAACGGCGAAGCAGTCCGTCTTCGGATTCTTCGGGTCCGCGCAGGCCTTGTCGGTTGTGCCGGCGCCGTTGTCGCGTTCGATCACCAGTGCGGTCTTGTCGTCCAGCATGTTGAAGTCGCCGATCGCCTCGCCGCCTTCGGCGAGCGGATAGAGCCAGCTGCGGCCGGTCCAGGCCTTCGTCGCGACGTCGAGCTCGACGATGCGCAGGGCCGGGCGACCTTCTGCCTTCTCGACGCTTTCGCTATCGCTCCACACCGGGCCCTCGAGAAGCCCGTAGAGCTTGCCGCCGTCCTTCGACATGGCAAGTCCCTCATAGCCGCCGGAGCGCTTCAGGTTGAACGCCGGCGTCGGCTTCGAGGGATCGGCCTGCAGCGTCAACGTCGGGTTGTCAGGCGACATCACCGGCTTTCCGTCAACCTCGGTGGCGACGACGTCGGTCAGCTTGCCGTCACGGTCGAACTTCAGGATGTAGGGACCGAACTCCTCGCCGACCCAGAAGCCGTCTGCCACCGGCTGGATCGATTCGACGTCGAAGTCGGCACCGGTCAGATAACGGGTGGCCGCACCTTCCATGACGATCGGGAAGGGTGCCTTGCGATCCGGATCGGACAGGAAAACGGTCCTGACCGGTTCCACCTTGCCGTTGTCCCAGTCGAAGCGGACGTTGTGCAGCATCAGCATCGCGTCGGTGGAGTTGAGCTTGGCGCCGAAGCCGTTGTCCGACAGCGTCCAGAAGGTGCCGTCCTCCATGGTCTTGATCCCGGAGAACCCCTGCATGGGCTGGCCGTCGAAGGGCAGCGAGAGGCCGGTGGTTCGCACGCCGTCTTTGCCGCGCACCGTGCCGAGGCCTTCGGCGCGCTTGCGGTCAGCGGTGGTGAACTTGCCCGACGTCTTCAGGTAGTCGGCGGCATCGCCGGGTGCGGCGATGATCGTGTTGGCCGGAAGGATCGCGTGCGCCTTGAGCGTGGCCGGGAAGGCCTTGTCCTCGGCGGAGGCATGTCCGCACATCACGAGGGCTATGGCGGCGGTGGTGAGCAAGAATCTGGTCATCAAAAATCCCCATGGGTTCGCATTGCGCGACCAGTCGATAGGAACCGGCTGTGACCGGTGCTTGACAGTTGTTTGAAGGTTTGGTGACCGTCCACGGGCTGGCCTGGCCCTTTGCAGCGATCGATAAGCCATTGCTGCCGCCAGGTGCCAGCTATCCCGCCGCAGATGCCGCCCAGCGATACTGGCGTTCGGTCTGCACCGCTCCCGGCCGCACCGACCGGATGTGGCGAAGCGCCTGCTCCGGCGACCAGCCGCGCTCGACGAGGAGCCGCAACGCCGCCATTCCGGCGCGCCCATGCCCGCCATGGCAGTGAACGAGCACGGCGCCACCGTCGTCCAGGATCGCGTGCAGCACGGGCGCGATGCCTGTCCATTTCTCAAGGCTTGCAGCACCCGGTCCGCCGAGATCGCGGACGGGCACGTGAAACCATGCGATGGACCGCCCCGACAGCCGCTCGCCCAGATCCGCGCAGTCGCACGCCTGCATTTCCGCCATGTCCGTCATGGAGACGACAGCGGCAGCGCCCCATTCGGCGATGGCTGCGATGTCGTGGTCGGCAGTACCGCCGCGTCCGGGAATGTGGCTGATCCCGATCCGTCCGCCGTCAGGCAGCGCAATGGTCGAGATCGTGAAGGGTTCGGCAATGGCCATGATGCCATTCTACCGCATGTTTCGGCGAAAGCAGCCGGGCTTTTCCGAGATCGGGAAATGTGCAGAACGCGGAAAGAGCGCCCGCCGAATCGGGCAACGCGGCATGCGCCGGCGATGCCTTACCTGTCGGAGACCGTCTTCAGTGTTGTGAAGGGCGGTCCGTGCAGGCGGGTCGGGTCAGAGCTCGACGGCTTCGATCTTCCGGTTGACGAATCGCAGCGCCACCTTGCCGCCGATCAGGTCCAGCGCGACGTTGCCGAACAATTCGCGGCGCCAGCCGTGCAGGGCGGCGACGTCGGCATTTTCGCCATCGATGGCGATCTTTTCCAGATCGTCGCTGTTGGCGATGATCTTGGCGGCGACCCCCTGCTTTTCCGCTACGAGCTTGAGCAGCACCTTCAGCATTTCGCTGGCGGCCGCGGCACCCTCCGGCACCTGCGGCTGGCGCGGCAGCTTTGGAAGCTCCGTCTTCGGAATCGCCAGCGCCTCCTTGATGGCCTCCAGAAGGGCAGCACCGGACTGCGAGCGCTCCCAGCCCTTCGGAATCGTACGGAGACGTCCGAGCGCCTCGGCGTCCGCAGGTTGCTGCTGGGCGATCTCGTAGATCGTGTCGTCCTTGAGGATGCGCGAGCGGGGCACGTTGCGCGACCGGGCCTCGCGCTCGCGCCATGCGGCGACCTTCTGCAGCACGACCAGCTCCAGCGGCTTCTTGACCCTGAGCTTCAGCCGCTTCCAGGCATCGTCCGGATGAATGTCATAGGTGCCTGGAGCCTCCAGAACCGCCATCTCCTCGGTGACCCAGAGCGTGCGGTCTTCCTGCTCCAGCTTGCTCTTGAGGAACTGGTAGACGTCGCGCAGGTGGGTGACGTCGGCAAGGGCGTATTCCAGCTGCTTGTCCGTCAGCGGTCGCCGACTCCAGTCGGTGAAGCGCGAGGACTTGTCGATCTGCACGCCCTTCGTCTTCTGCACCAGCTGGTCGTAGGAAACGCTGTCGCCGAAGCCGCAGACCATGGCGGCGACCTGCGTGTCGAAGATCGGATGCGGGATCAGCTTGCCGAGGTTGTAGATGATTTCCAGGTCCTGCCGGGCGGCATGGAAAACCTTGACCACGCTGGTATCGGCCATCAGCGCAAAGAATGGCGCAAGGTCGATCCCCTTGGCCATCGGATCGACGATCACCGCCGTCTCCGGGCCGGCCATCTGGATCAGGCAGAGCTCCGGCCAGAACGTCGTCTCGCGGAGAAACTCCGTGTCGATCGTCATGTAGTCGGATTTTGCAAGCAGGGCGCAGGCTTCTGCCAGCGCAGCGGTGGTCTCGATGATATGCATCAAATTTGCTCGAATGCGGCCGGGTTCACGTCAGGATGGTTTAACCGCTCCACCATTTCGCCACAATCGAAAACTGACAGCGGGTGTCAGCTTATGCGAACATAGCTGCTCATCCCGGCCTTCTGATGTTCGATGATATGGCAATGGAGAAGCCACTCGCCGGGATTGTCGGCGACGAATGCAAGGTCGGCGGTCTCGTCAGGTTGCAACAGGATTGTGTCGGTCGGGTGGCCCAGAAGGCGCGGCTGGTTGGAGGCCACCGCACGGAAGCTCAGGCCGTGCAGGTGGACGGGATGGGCGTGCGGGGTCCGGTTCGCCATGCGGAAGATGTAGCTCCTGCCGAGTTTCAGTTCGGCAAGTGCCGCAATCCGGTCCGGCGTGTCGCCCGGCCAGGCGACGCGATTGATCGCCCAGAAGGTGTAGCCGAGCGACCCGCAGATGCTGGCGCGCGCGCCGTGCTCTGCAGTCGCGGTGAAATCGAGCGGAATGATCTCCGCCTTCGGGTCCGCGACCGGAACTTCATTGGCGGGAAGAGGTTTGACGTCGCCGAGCTCGCCCTTCCGGCTGGCGCCGGTGGCACGCAGCGAGGCGACCGTCCAGGGCGTGCTGCCACGCACGTTGACGAGGCTGACGGTTTCACCTTCGCTGTCCGGCATGCGTACCACCAGTTCCATGCGCTGGCCGGGGCCCACGTCGAAGAGCTCGAGCGGGAAGGGGGCTTCCAGCGGGTTGCCGTCGAGTGCGACCACCTTTGCCGCGCCGCCCTCCAGTCCCAGCCGGTAGATGCGGGTGACGTCCGTGGCGGCGATGCGAAGACGCACGAGCCCGCCCGCCGGCGCGTCGTAGACCGGCTCCCTGCGCCAGTTGGTGGTGCGCACCGTGCCGTAGGTGCCGCTTCTGGCGGCGTCGCGGGGCTTGAATTGTTCGATGAACTGTCCGTCGCCGCCGAGCCTCCAGTCGCGGAGGTTCAAAACGATCTCGGCGTCGAACGCTGGATCGCGCGGATTTTCCACGACGATGACGCCGGTCATTCCGCGTCCCATCTGCTCCAGCGTGTTGCAGTGCGGATGGTACCAGAAGGTGCCGGCATCGGGCGGGTGAAGCGATAGTCGAAGGTGTCGCCGGGATAGACGTAGGGCTGCGTCATTTCCGGGACGCCGTCCATCGCATTTGCGATGCGAAGACCGTGCCAGTGAACGGTGGTCGGCTCCTTCAGCCGGTTGACGAGACGGGCGGCAAACGCCTCGCCTTTGCGCATCCGCAAGACCGGCGGCAGGCCGTCGCCCGTCTCGCCCACTTCGCCCAGCCGGTAGGACATTGTCCGTTGGGTGATATGTTGTCCGTCGATCGGCGCGTTGCCGTCATGGGCCACGAGATCGACCGGGCTGCCGGCAGCGGCGCGGCGTGCGAGCGGCAGGACCATGCCTGCCCCGAACGCGCCCGCGGCCAGGGCTGAACCTTTGAGGAGGGTGCGGCGGTCGATCGGCATGGCTGCTCCGGAGGTGCAATTCATGGTCCTCCTTAAACCTGAATTTTCCGCTCATCAATCCGGGTCCCGAAGGAACCGCACGGCGACAAATCAGCGCTCCTCGCCGTTGCGGCTGTCCCCTGCAAGCTTGTTGAAGAAGGCGGAGGTGCGCAGCAGGTTGCGGAAGCGTCCGCGCCGCTGCTCAGCGGGCACACCCGGCCGTGCGGTCATACGCACAACGGTATAGCCCATGAAGATCACCATAACGACGGCGGTGTAGGTGAAGAGCGAGCCCGGACCGAACATGTCGAGCAGCATCGAGGCGAAGAGCGGGCCGATGATCGCGCCGATCGACCAGAAGAACAGCATGCCCGCCGACACCAGCGCGTGCTCTCCCTCGCCGGCGTGGTCGTTGGCGTGCGCCGAACACAACGAATAGAGCGGCATGGCGAAGGCCCCGAAGACGAAGATGCCGGCCATGTTCAGCCACTCGTCGCTGCCGGCATAGATGGCGAGGAAGAGGGCGGCGGCCGTCGCGCCGAAGGTGGCGAAGAGGATGATGACGCGGCGGTCCAGCTTGTCCGAATAAAGGCCGAGCGGATACTGCAGCACGACGCCGCCGATGATGCCCGCGCTCATGAAGCTCGCGATCGCCGTCACCGACATTCCGATCTCCTGGCCGTAGATCGGCCCGAGCGAGCGGAAGGCCGCGTTAGTCAGTCCGACGACGATGCAGCCGATCGTCGCCAGCGGAGAGATGTTCCATAGCTTCTTGACGTCGAAGCGGATTGCTTCAGGCGCAATCGGGCTCGAGCGGTCGGCAAGCGAGATCGGTACGAGCGAGAGTGTCAGCGCCATGGAGATGATGGCGAAGAGCTGGAAGCCGCCGATGCCGACGCCCGGAATGAGGTACTGCGCCGCCGTCACCGAGCCGAGATCCACGAGGCGATAGACCGACAGCGTGCGCGCGCGGTTGGCATTGGTGACGCTGGCGTTCAGCCAGCTTTCCACCGTGGCGAACAGGCTGGCAAAGCATAGACCCGACAGCAGCCGCATGAAGAACCAGAACGTCGGGTCGATGACCAGCAGCATCGAGATCGACGAGGCCGATGCGATCGCCGCCATGGCCGAGAAGGTGCGGATGTGGCCGATCGCCCGCAGGATGCGGGTGACGTAGATGCAGCCGACGGCAAATCCGATGTTGTAGCCGGCCCCCACAAGGCCGATCAGCGAAGTGGAAAAGCCTTCGTGCGAGGCGCGCAGCGAAATGAAGGTTCCCTGCAGGCCGTTGCCGCCGATCAGGATGCCGGCGGTGATGAGAAGGGGGACGAGGAGACGGATCTGGCTCATGGGGCCGCCACAGGAGGGAATCGCAATGCGCTTTGCGGCGCAGGCGATTACTACAGGCGGATGCAACCGTATGACAGGCCGGAAGTGAAATCGGGGAGGAATTTTGGAGTGCAGCCGACCGATCGGGCCTGAAATCAACCGATCGATCGGCTGCTAAGGGAGGGGACGGCCGTGTGTGGTCCTCGCGCCGGATTATCGGCGGTTCATGTCGAAGACGACCCAGCGGAAAAAGAAATATACGGCGACCGAAATGATGATCAGCGGCGTCAGCATGGGGAGTTCAAGCATATCATTGCCCTTATTCTTGTTTGAGCTGCATCATGCAGCCACCCGATATTCCACCGCATCGTTTAAATTCGGGTGGAGCAACATGGTGAATCAAAAGGCAAAGCGGCGTTGCCCTGCCGTTGCCGTGTTTGCCGATCAAAGGTACCTGTCAGCGCGCCGGACAGGCTTCACCGAAATGGAGAATGCCGCCGCAAGGCGCGGAGCATCGCCCGTACGCGCGCGCGGCCATGCCCAAGCCTTGACAAATCGGGCCGGCCGTGCGCTTTTCCGGCCGATTTTCAAGAAGCCCGGCACTGCTTTGCGAGCCGAGCTCAAGCGCATTCCAGGATAGAACAATGCACCCTTACCGCAGCCACACCTGCGCCGCCCTCCGCAAGTCCGACGTCGGCCAGGCCGTTCGTCTTTCCGGCTGGGTTCATCGCGTCCGCGATCATGGCGGCGTGCTCTTCATCGACCTTCGCGACCACTATGGCATCACCCAGGTTGTCGCGGATCCCGATAGCCCGGCCTTCAAGCTGGCCGAGACGGTGCGCGGCGAATGGGTGATCCGCATCGACGGGCTCGTAAAGGCGCGCACGGAAGAGACTGTCAACAAGGGCATGCCGACCGGCGAGATCGAGCTCTACGCGCAGGAAATCGAAGTGCTTTCCGCCGCCAAGGAACTGCCGCTGCCGGTCTTTGGCGAGCCGGAATACCCTGAAGATGTGCGCCTGAAGTACCGCTTCATCGACCTGCGCCGCGAGACGCTGCACAAGAACATCGTCAAGCGCACGCAGATCATTTCGGCCATGCGCAAGGGCATGGGCGAGGCCGGCTTTGCCGAATACACCACGCCGATCCTGACCGCCTCCTCGCCGGAAGGCGCGCGCGACTTCCTCGTGCCGTCGCGCATCCATCAGGGCAAGTTCTTCGCGCTGCCGCAGGCCCCGCAGCAGTACAAGCAGCTCCTCATGGTCGCCGGTTTCGACCGCTACTTCCAGATCGCGCCGTGCTTCCGCGACGAAGACCCGCGCGCCGACCGCCTGCCGGGCGAGTTCTACCAGCTCGACGTCGAGATGAGCTTCGTCACCCAGGAAGACGTCTGGGATACGATGGAGCCGATGATGACGGCTGTCTTCGAGGCATTCGCCGAAGGCAAGCCGGTTACAAAGAAGTGGCCGCGCATTCCCTATGACGAAGCGATCCGCAAGTATGGCTCCGACAAGCCGGACCTGCGCAACCCGATCGTCATGCAAGCCGTCACCGATCACTTCGCCGGATCCGGTTTCAAGGTCTTTGCGAACATGATCGCGTCCAACCCCAAGGTGCAGGTCTGGGCGATCCCGGCCAAGACCGGCGGCAGCCGCGCCTTCTGCGACCGCATGAACGCCTGGGCACAGTCGACCGGCCAGCCCGGTCTCGGCTACATCTTCTGGCGCAAGGAAGGCGAGAAGCTGGAAGGGGCAGGTCCGCTTGCCAAGAACATCGGCGAGGAGCGCACCGAAGCCATCCGCACACAACTCGGCCTCGATGACGGCGATGCCTGCTTCTTCGTCGCCGGCGATCCGGCCAAGTTCTACAAGTTTGCCGGCGAAGCCCGCACGCGCGCCGGCGAGGAGCTGAACCTCGTCGATCGCGACCGCTTCGAAATGTGCTGGATCGTCGACTTCCCGTTCTACGAATACAACGAAGACGAAAAGAAGATCGACTTCGCGCACAACCCCTTCTCCATGCCGCAGGGTGGTCTTGAAGCGTTCGACAGCAAGGATCCGCTGGAACTGAAGGCCTATCAGTACGACGCGGTCTGCAACGGCTTCGAAATCGCCTCGGGTTCGATCCGTAACCAGTCGCCGGAACTGATGGTCAAGGCCTTCGAGAAGGTCGGTCTCAGCCAGGCCGACGTGGAGGAGCGCTTCGGCGGCCTCTACCGCGCCTTCCAGTACGGCGCTCCTCCGCACGGCGGCTGCGCCTTCGGCATCGACCGTGTCGTCATGCTCCTCGTCGGCGCCAAGAACCTGCGCGAAATATCGCTGTTCCCGATGAACCAGCAGGCGCAGGATCTCCTGATGAACGCACCGTCGCCGGCAACGCCCACGCAGCTGCGCGAGCTGGCGCTGCGCGTCGTTCCGTCCAAGAAGGACTGATCTCCGTGCTGCGAATGCTGCTCGATCGCGGTCGCGCAGCATTCTCCCGTGCCTTGGCGGCGGCTCTGTCCGCCGCCGTGGCATACTGGCTCGCCCATCTTCTGTTCGGGCAGCCCCAGCCGATATTTGCGGCGATCAGCGCGCTGATCTGCCTGGCCCCCGGCATTCCCGACCACCTTCGGCAGGGTGCAAACCTGCTGGTCGGCGTGACCATCGGCATTGTCGTCGGCGAACTGGCCTTCCTCATCCCCTACGACCTCGCCCCACATTTTCTGGGCGAGGTCCGGCTGGCTGCCGCCACCTTCATCGCCATGATGCTCGCCTCGCTGTTCGGCCTGGCGCCGGTCGTTCCGATCCAGGCCGGCGCATCGGCGATGCTGGTGCTGCTGCTCGGGCCTCATAATGCAGGTCTTGCGCGCTATCTCGACGTCATCCTCGGGGTCGTGGTCGGCGTCATCGTGGCCGTCGTCTTCTTCCACGGCCGCCGCAAGGACTGAGACGACCGGAAGCCTTGGGCTGGCCGCCTTGCCGGCCGCCCGTCCTGTGCGGACGGACGTGAGCATTGTCACAAAACCTTCATGCAGGCTTGAGTTTCCTTTAAGTTTTTTGAGGCGATAGGACAGGCTTCGTTTTCTATGGGGCTCTGTCCATGTCCATTCTGTCCAAGCTGAAAATTGCGCACCGCGTGATGGTGCTGGGAGTGCTGGCCGTGACTGGCATCGTGGTCATCGCGGGCATCCTTCTGGCGCAACGGCATTTCGAGGCCGCCAACCGCGAGACGGGCTATCGGCTCGCGGCGCGCGAGGCCGAGTTCGGCAGCCTGTCTGCGGATATCCTCGCCGCGCGGCTGTCCGAGAAGGACTTCCTGCTCGGACGCGACCTCTCGGCGAATGCCGTGTTCGAGCAGACCGCCGCAAGCGCGGCCATGCGCCTTGACAGGCTGGAGGCGGAGGCCGGCGTGGAACTGGCTGCGGAACTGCAGGAGATCGGCGCGCGGTTCGGGACCTATCGAAACGCTTTCGCAAGCCTCGTGAAGCTCAACGAGGAACTGGGACTCGACCAGTCTCAGGGACTGGAGGGGGCGATGCGATCGTCCGTGCACAGCATCGAGGAGCGGCTTGAGGACATCGACGATGCCGGCGTGCGTGCCAGCATGCTGATGCTGCGCCGGCACGAGAAGGATTTCATCCTGCGCCGCGATGCGAAATACATCGAGCGGCATGCGGAGGAGGCGGAGACGTTCACCGGCCTCGTCCGCAAGGTCTACCGCCCCGGCGCACAGCGCCAGCGGGTGATGGAGACGTTCGAGGTCTATCGCAACGCCTTCCGTCTGTACGCGGAAACGAGCCTGAGGGAAGCGGCCGCCCGCGAAGCGGTGAGCGCCGCGCACGCTGAGATTGAGCCGGCAACGCGGCGGGCCACTGCGCTCTTTGCGCGCGAACGGTCCGAGAACATCGCCGCGACCGAGGCTACGGCCCGCCGCACCATCACCGTCGTCGCCGTCCTGATCGGCGTGGCTGTCGTGGCGCTGCTGTTCGCCGTCTGGCTCGTCGGCCGCTCGATCGTGCGCCCGATCGGATCGATCACGCAGGCGATGCGATCCCTTGCCGGCGGCAGGACGGAGATCGCCGTTCCTGGCCTTTCCCGCCGCGACGAGATCGGCGCGATGGCCGCAGCACTCGAAGTGTTCCGGCAGGCGGCGATCGATAACCGTCGGCTGGAGCAACAGGCGGAGGCGGGCCGCAGAAAGGCCGAGGCCGAGCGCGCGGCGATCCAGGCAGGCGCGGAGGCCGAGGCGCACGAGCGGCTGATGCAGGCGACGCAGGGCCTGGCGGCCGGCCTGCGCCGGCTTGCCGGCGGCAATCTCGATTTCCAGCTGACAGAAGCGTTTTCGCCGGAATTCGAGGGTTTGCGCGCCGACCTGAACCAGGCGTTGCGTCAATTGGGGGCAGCGCTTCGGGAAATTTCCGTCGTCAGCGGCACGATCGACGGCGGTAGCCGTGAGATCAGCGCCAGCGCCGATACGCTTTCGGCGCGCACGGAGCGGCAGGCTGCGTCGCTGGAAGAGACGGCGGCCGCGCTCGACGAGATTACAGCCAATGTGACCCATGCGGCCGGGCGGGCGCAGGAGGCGCGCGACGTCGCGTCCCGCGCCAATGCCCACGCCGAACGGACGGCCGAACTCGTCGGCGGCACCGTGGGTGCGATGGAACGTATCGAGCAGTCGTCTCGGCGCATTTCCAACATCATCGGTGTCATCGACGAGATCGCCTTCCAGACGAACCTTCTGGCGTTGAATGCCGGCGTCGAGGCGGCGCGGGCCGGAGAGGCGGGTCGCGGCTTTGCGGTCGTCGCACAGGAGGTCCGCGAGCTGGCGCAACGCTCCGCCGTTGCGGCAAAGGAGATCAAGGGCCTGATTCGCAACTCCACCGCGGAGGTCGAAGACGGCGTCGAGATCGTCCGCAACACCGGCACGGCGTTGCAGGCGATCGGACAGGAGGTCAAGACCATCCATGCCCTGATGGAGGCGATCGCCGTCTCCTCCCGTGAGCAGTCGCTCGGCATTTCCGCCGTCAACGCCACCGTCAACCAGATGGATCAGGGCACTCAGCAGAATGCCGCGATGGTGGAGGAGAACACGGCGGCCAGCGCGTTGCTCGCCGCGCAGGCCGAACGGTTGCGCGCGCTCGTCTCCGCCTTCAAGCTGCCGGCGGACGCCGAGCCTGCAGAGGTGGCCACAGCGCAGACGGGCAGGGTCCTGCGCTTTGCGGGCTCCGGACGCTGAAGACTGCGCCAGGTCGGCGGAACGGCGAGGGCACTTCGATTGCAGGCCTGACCGCAGGCGGCGGGCCTGATTGCCTCGTATGTTGCCATGCGGCGCATGGGCGGCTATACGGAAGCAATCACCACGGACCCGGTGAAACTCCGGGTGGCTCTTCTGGCCGCCGATCCGCCAGACAACGCAAATGCATCAGATCACCCACAAGCCGGCTTTCCCGCCGGCCTGGATGCATGGAATTTGCGAAACTCTCCATGAAAACCACGTTCTCCGCCTACCGTCGCGAATGGTTCTGCAACATTCGCACAGACATCCTCTCGGGCATCGTCGTCGCCCTTGCCCTGATCCCCGAAGCGATCGGCTTCTCCGTCATCGCCGGCGTCGATCCAAAGGTGGGCCTGTTCGCCTCCTTTGCCATCGCCTGCGTCTCGGCCTTCACCGGCGGTCGTCCCGGAATGATTTCGGCTGCGACCGCTGCAACCGCAGTGCTCATGGTGACGCTCGTCAAGGAGCACGGCCTGCAATACCTCTTCGCGGCGACCCTGCTGATGGGCGCCATCCAGATCGTTGCCGGCATGCTCAAGCTCGGCCGGGTGATGCGCTTCGTCTCCCGCTCCGTCATCACCGGCTTCGTCAACGCGCTGGCGATCCTGATCTTCATGGCGCAATTGCCCGAACTTATCGGCGTGCCGCACCTGACATACGTGATGATCGCTGCCGGGCTCGCCATCATCTATCTCTTACCCTACCTCACGAAGGCGGTGCCGTCGCCGCTCGTGGCGATTCTCGTCCTGACCGCGATCGCCTGGTGGGGCGGACTGGAACTGCGCACCGTCGGCGACCTCGGCGAGCTTCCCTCGGCACTGCCGATTTTCGCCCTGCCGCAGGTGCCGCTGACTTTCGAGGCGCTGCAGATCATCTTTCCCTATTCGGTGGCGCTCGCCGCAGTCGGCCTGCTGGAATCGCTGCTGACGGCACAGATCGTCGACGACATGACCGACACGACGAGCTCGAAGAGCCAGGAGTGCATAGGCCAGGGCGCGAGCAATATCGCCTCCGGCCTGATCGGCGGCATGGGCGGCTGCGCCATGATCGGACAATCGGTGATCAACGTCACCTCCGGTGGCCGCGGCCGCCTGTCCACTTTCGTCGCTGGCGCCTTTCTGCTGTTCCTGATCCTCGTCCTTGACGACCTGGTGAGGATCATACCGATGGCCGCACTGGTGGCGGTGATGATCATGGTCTCGATCGGTACGTTCTCCTGGCGCTCCATCATCGATCTTCGGAAGAACCCGCTACCGTCTTCCATCGTGATGCTGGCAACGGTGATCACGACGGTTGGAACGCACGACCTTGCCAAGGGCGTCCTCGTCGGCGTGCTCCTCTCCGGCGTCTTCTTCGCCGGCAAGGTCGCACGCCTCTTCAGGGTCAGCTCCGAAATGGATGCGGGCGGCCGGGGCCGCACCTACGTCGTCGAAGGTCAGGTTTTCTTCGCCTCCACCGAAAGCTTCGTCGCGGCCTTCGACTTCACCGAGGACCTGGAGAAGGTGGTGATCGACGTCTCCAACGCCCATCTCTGGGACATCAGCGCCGTCGGTGCCCTGGATAAGGTGGTGCTGAAGTATCGCCGCCACGGCATCAAGGTCGAAGTAAAGGGACTGAACGAGGCGAGTGCGCACATGCTCGACCGCTTCGCCGTCCACGACAAGCAAGGCAAGGCCCTGCCGGCACCGCACTGAACTCGATCGAAAAAACCCGGCAGGTTGCCGCCGGGTTCCTCACCACCTTCCGTCAGCAAGCTCAGCCGCTCATTGGTTGGCAGTCACCGTCACGCCCAACACCTGCGGGATTGTGTTCGGTGCGCCCATCGCAGCCCCCATGATCATGGGGAAGGGCACGGGGTTTGCTGGTGCTGCGGTAATCTTGAGCGATTTCGGATCGTCGAGATAGGTGTTCACGGCCTGCGAGATCTGGTTCTGCAACTCGGGCATATTCAGCTGTGCGATCATCAGTGGCACCAGCCCCTTCAGCGATTGCGCCATCTGATCGCCGGAAACGCCCTGTTCGGCGCCGACCACGTCCAGCACCTTCTTTGTCAGCGACGCATCGTTGAAGCTGATCTCGGCGCTGTTGAAGGTCAGTTGCTGCAGCATGCCCAGCATCGACATGCCGAGCGCGTTGTTCGCCTCTTCCTTGTTGGGGTTGGCCTGTGCCGTCTCCACCGCCTCGCGCATCGTGTTCATGAAATCGAGCGTGTAGCCCGAAATCGCAAAGGCCAGGTTCAGCCTGCCGACGTCGTTGAAATCGAAGGCATATTCGTCGACGGAGAAGAGGCCGCTGCCAAGTTCCCAGCTGCCTTTCATGTCGATCTTGCCTTCGATGGTCTGCAGGCCGAGCTTTTCGATCGTATCCTTGCTCTTCGGATCCTTGATCGTGGTCAGGTCCGCCTTGATGTCGGAGACAGAGCCGTCGAAGTCCATCCCGGTGTCGTTTGTACGGCGCTCGACCCTGCCGGCGATGCCGGAGGTGGAAAAGACTTCCTTCCCCTTGTTGGTGACCATGATCGGGCCGGTGGTCGCGGTCTGGTAGAAGAGCATGGTGTCGAGCGTCTTTCCGTCCGCCTTCGCGGGGATTGTCAGGCCGCCGAGCTGTATGTCGGATGCGACGATGGTCGTGTCGCCTTCGGTCTTGTTGATGTTCGGAAAGCTCACCGTTTCGACCGTATAGCCGCCGTCGCCATCTTCCCCGACGCCTTTCAGCGTGATGTCGCCGATTTCCAGTGCCTCGCCGCCTGTGGGCGTGACCTTCGTGGCCTGCAGCGTCAGGGTATCGCCGTCGGCCGCAATGTTGCCGTAGGTCACCGTCAGGCCGCTGGCGCTGTTGGCCGCGTTGAGCTTGGCGACGAGGTCGGCGCCGTCGAGCGCGAAAGCGGGGCTTGCGATCGCCGCAAGTGCGACGCTGGCGAACATCTTTCGAAGAGTGCGATTGTAAAGCATAATGGTTCCTTCTTGTCGTGCCGGCCGCCGGCCGTCGTCCGGCTCGGAAACGTTTGATACGGCTTGTCTATTCGTCATGCAAATGGGCGTCGCATCCCGCGTCGGGCGAAATGTGAAACCCCACTATTTCACGTCAATGGTGGCGGGAATGAGGGCGGACTGCCTGCCGGGACCGTCGATATCGCGCTGCGCGATGATGCCGATCGAGAACCGGTGGGCGTCCAGCATTCCCTTGCCCGGTCGATAGAATATCGCCGTCCCGTCAACGGTTTTGCCGTTGCACTTGTCCCGCGCCCTGTCGCCGCTGACACGGCGATGTTTCGCCGCCGTCCAATGCGTGCCTATCTCGGGCTTGCCGGCAATCTGGCAGGCCGGCTATCCACAGCGCAATCGCCCGGTTTCCTTGCTGCGAATCGGGCTTTTCGGTAGTCAAGTCCCATGGGACAAGAGATTTTGCCGCCCGGTGGCGGAGACGACGACAATATCCTTCCGGTCGATCTGAAGGCGGCGCTTGAAGAGCGCTACCTTGCCTATGCGCTGTCGACGATCATGCATCGCGCGCTTCCAGACGTGCGCGACGGCCTGAAGCCGGTGCATCGCCGCATCGTGCATGCGATGCGTATTCTCCGCCTGGATCCCGGACAGGCCTACAAGAAATGCGCCCGCATCGTCGGCGACGTCATGGGTAAGTTCCACCCGCATGGCGACGCCTCGATCTATGATGCGCTGGTGCGCCTGTCGCAGGATTTCGCCATCCGCTACCCGCTGGTGGACGGGCAGGGCAACTTCGGCAACATCGACGGCGATAACGCTGCGGCGATGCGCTACACCGAAGCGCGCATGACCGATGTCGCAACCTTGATCCTCGAGGGCCTCGACGAGGACGCGGTCGATTTCCGGCCGACCTACAACGAGGAGGACGAGGAGCCGGTCGTGCTGCCGGGCTCGTTCCCGAACCTGCTTGCCAACGGCGCCTCGGGCATCGCTGTCGGCATGGCGACGTCCATCCCGCCGCACAATGCGCACGAACTCTGCGATGCGGCGCTCCACCTGATCAAGCACCCCGACGCCACGGTCGAGGACCTGATGTTCGATCCGGCGAACCCGCAGAAGGGCGGGGTCGAGGGGCCGGACTTTCCGACCGGCGGCATCATCGTGGAAAGCCGCGAGAGCATGCTGGAATCCTATCGCACCGGCCGCGGCGGGTTCCGCGTGCGCGCGAAGTGGGAGACCGAAGACCTTGGGCGCGGCGGCTATCAGATCGTCGTCACCGAAATCCCCTACCAGGTGCAGAAGTCGCGCCTGATCGAAAAGGTCGCAGAACTGCTTCTGGCGCGGAAGGTGCCGCTGCTGGAAGACATCCGCGACGAATCGGCCGAGGACGTGCGCATCGTGCTCGTGCCGAAGAGCCGCAGCGTCGATCCGACGCTGCTGATGGAATCGCTATTCAAGCTTTCGGAGCTCGAGAGCCGCGTTCCGCTGAACATGAACGTGCTCTCGATGGGGCGCGTGCCGCGCGTGATGGCGCTGAACGAGGTCCTGTCGGAATGGCTGGCCCATCGCCGCGAAGTGCTGGTGCGCCGTTCCCGCCACAGGCTGGCTGCGATCGAACGGCGGCTGGAAATCCTCGGTGGCTACCTCGTCGCTTATCTCAATATCGATGAGGTGATCCGCATCATCCGCGAGGAGGACGAGCCGAAGCCGGCTCTGATCGCGCGCTTCTCGCTGACGGACCTCCAGGCAGAATCGATCCTCAACATGCGGCTGCGTTCGTTGCGCAAGCTCGAGGAATTCGAGATCCGCACCGAGTTCGACGGACTGACGAAGGAGAAGGCGGAGATCGAGGCGCTGCTGGATTCCGAGCCGAAGCAGTGGCAGACGGTCGCCTGGCAGATCGGCGAGGTGAAGAAGAAGTTTGCCAAGGCCACCGAGATCGGCCGACGCCGCACCCAGTTCTCGGATGCCCCGGAAACCGACATCGAGGCGATCCAGCAGGCGATGATCGAGAAGGAGCCGGTCACCGTCGTCATTTCCGAGAAGGGATGGATCCGGGCGCTCAAGGGACATATCGCCGATACGTCCGGCCTGCAGTTCAAGGAGGGCGATGCCCTCAAGGTGGCCTTTCCGGCGCAGACAACCGACAAGATCCTCGTGCTGACGACCGGCGGCAAGGTCTACACGCTCGGCGCGGACAAGCTGCCGGGCGGGCGCGGCCATGGCGAGCCGCTGCGCATCATGGTCGACATGGAGAACGACCAGGACGTCCTGACCGCCTTCGTCCACGATCCGGCTCGGAAGGTGATTCTCGCCTCGCAGGCCGGAAACGGCTTCGTCATCGCCGAGACGGAGATGATCGCCAATACCCGCAAGGGCAAGCAGATCATGAATGTCGGCTTGCCGGACGAGGCCAAGCTCGTAGTGCCCGTGCGCGGCGACCATGTCGCCGTCGTCGGTGAGAACCGCAAGATGCTGATCTTCCCGCTGGCGCAACTGCCGGAAATGTCGCGCGGCAAGGGCGTGCGCCTGCAGCGCTACAAGGATGGCGGCGTCTCCGACATCCGTTGCTTCGCGCTCGACGAGGGCCTGACCTGGGACGACAGCGCCGGCCGCAACTTCTTGCGCAGCAAGGAAGAGCTTGCCGAATGGCTGGCCGACCGCGCCAGCGCCGGGCGCACGGTGCCCAAGGGCTTCCCGCGCAGCGGCAAGTTCAGCGGATAGGGCACTTCCAGCCGGAGCGGCGCCGCTTCGGCATGATAATGCGGCACCTGGGGCAGACGTGCGAAATCGCGCCGCGGCGTTGTTACTTTCGCATGCGTGGATTCGCGGTATGAAGCGTCAGGGCTGGGGCTTGAGAGGCCCTGCCATCTTCACGTTTCAGGAGCCAAAGGGCAGGGGGACGGTGAAGTAGCGCAGGAAGCGCGTCGCCCTGTCCTCGTCGATTTCGCCGGCGGCGATGCCGAGCACGAGTTCATAAAGTGTGTCGACAGCGGCGATTTCATAGCTCTTGTCGATGAGGAGCAGGCCGGCCGCTACAATGGCAATTCGCTTATTGCCGGGGAAAGCCCCAATGCAATCCGTCAGGGGCGCACCGGGGCGGCCACAGCGCACGTGGCTTGCAGCCGAGCAGCTTTCGCCTTGCTGCGCATCTGCCACAGCGAATGGCACAGCAGGGCCGTGATGAGGATGCTGCCTCCGACGAGCGTCTGGCTGGAAGGCTGCTCGGCGAAGACGATCCACACCCAGATCGGCGCCAGCACCGTTTCCAGCAGATAGAACATCCCGACCTCGGGCGCGGACAGATATCGCGGCCCCGTGGCAAGGCACCAGAACGCGAGCGGGATCATGACCAGCCCGTTGAAGAGGATAAAGGCCGGCTGTTCGATCTGCAGCGTGCCGCCGGGAAGCATCAGGAGCCCGGCAACGCCCGGAACGATGGCGGTCACTAGCGGCACGAAGCCCATGTCGGCGCCGCTCTTGCGGCTGATGGTGATGGCGCTCGCAAGCAGCAAGGCGGAGCAGGCGGCCATCGCATCGCCGAAGAAATTGCCGGTCTCCAGCCCGTCATGGACGATCAGCGCAATGCCGCAGACCATGGCTGCCATGGTCGCAAGCGTGGCGTTCGACGGGCGCTCGCCGAGAAAGAGCCATGAGAGAAGGGCGGCGAACATCGAGGTGAAGGCCAGGATGAACACGACGTTGGCGGTGGTCGTATTGAAGACCGCGAGCATGAACGTGAGCGAGTTGATGCCGTACAGCACGCCTGCGGCAAGGCCGGCACGACCCGGGATCAGCGCCAGCGGACGACGCAGCAGAAGACGCAGGACCGACCAGACCGCCATTGCCACCAGAAAGGTCGCGATGCTGCGCACGGCAAGCACCGACCACACCTCGCCTTGGGCGGAGCGGATCAGGGGAATGTCGAAGGACAGGGCCAGACCGCCGATTGCGGTGATCATCAGGCCTTTGCGATGGAGGCTGGGGTCTTGCAAAGGTGTCACGCAGAAATCCGATTCTCAGTCCGAACTTCCGCCATCATAGCGTTCCCAGCCGCGTGCCATCAGGTGCTCCTGCGGCAAAAACTTTGTTTTATAGTCCATTTTTCGCGAACCCTTCACCCAGTAGCCGAGATAGACGTGCGGCAATCCCAGCGCTTTGGCGCGGCGAATATGATCGAGAATCATGAAGGTTCCGAGCGAGCGATGCTGCTCGTCCGGATCGAAATAGGAGTAGACCATCGATAGCCCGTCGCCCATGCGGTCCGTGAGCGCAACCGCAATGAGCTCGCCCCGGGGTCGCTCCTCCAGACCGGCGCCCTCGGTGCGCTTGCGATATTCGATGACCTTGGTGTGGACATGGGTGTCCTCGACCATCATCGCATAGTCGAGAACCGACATGTCCGACATGCCGCCCTTCTGGTGGCGGCGGTCGAGATAGCGACGAAACAGCGTGTACTGTTCGCTGGACGGCTCGGCTGGATACTCGTAGCCGAAGAGATCGCGGTTTGCAGCCTGCACGCGCCGCATCGAGCGCCTCGGCTCGAACTCGTTGACGAGGATCCGCACCGAAATGCACGCCCGGCAGGTTTCGCAGGCCGGCCGGTAGGCGATGTTCTGCGACCGGCGGAACCCGCCCTGCGTCAGGAGATCGTTGAGCTCAGGCGCGCGCTCGCCGACGAGGTGCGTAAAGACTTTCCGCTCCATTTCGTGCGGCAGGTAGGGGCATGCAGCCGGAGCCGTCAGGTAGAATTGGGGGGCGGGGGTTGTCTGGGTATTCATGTTTTCGGCGCGCGACTCCAACCGGGCCTGACTGACAATACTAGCATGGCGCAGTTAAGGAAAAGGTCAACCTCGTCGGAGAGCTAGTACCGTCGTTACCAATACTCTTGACGGGCCATCCGGTGGGAGGGGGCGGGCCGCCCGGGAGGGCGGCGTCCGCGACGTTCATCTGCCAGTGTTTCAGAAGCCCGAGCGCCTGACGACGACGGTGCCGAGAAGCAGGTCGTGCAGCAACCGGCTGCGATCGGTGAACAGGCCGATCAGAAGTATGAAAGGCGTGAGCAGGGCATTGCCCAGCCAGAACAGCACGAGATAGACGATGGAGGTGAGGAAATCCATCGGCCTCCCGTCCACGCGCATGACGGCAAGTCCCATCACGTTCATGCCGACGCTAGCCTGGTTGGGGCCGCCGATCGTCATGCCGAAATAAAGCATGGCGACGATCACGAACAGCGCCGGATAGAGCATCCAGCCGAGCCCCAGCGTGATGATGCCGAGGAAGAAGACGACGACGGCCGCGGGCACCCAGAGAAGGGCCACGATCGCATAGTCGATCAGGAAGGCGAAGATCCGTCGGGACAACACGCCGCGATAGGCGCGCCAGTCCGTGCTCGGCAGACGAACCTCGTCATAATTGCTCATCGAATGGCTCCTGTGTTCACTCATGCCATTGATATGGGAATTGCCGGCGCAAAAGCAATAAAGTCGGCTTGCCCAAGCCATCCGGGTCAATTGCGCGCAGACTGTCAGCCCTTCTTCGAAAGGTGCCGGGCGACCTCGACGGCGAAATAGGTCAGGATGCCGTCGCAGCCGGCGCGCTTGAAGGCGAGCAGCGTCTCCATCATCACCCTGTCTCCGTCGATCCAGCCGTTCATGGCCGCAGCCTTGATCTGCGCATACTCGCCGGAGACCTGATAGGCGAAGACAGGCAGGCCGAACGCTTCCTTCATCCGAAAGCAGATGTCGAGATAGGGCAGGCCCGGCTTGACCATCAGCATGTCCGCGCCTTCCTCCACGTCGAGCGCCGCGTCGCGGATCGCCTCAGTGCCGTTGGCGGGGTCGATGTAGTAGGTTTTCTTGTCGCCCTTCAAAAGCCCGCCGGTGCCGATTGCCTCGCGGTACGGCCCGTAGAAGGCGGAGGCGAACTTGGTCGCATAGGACATGATGCCGACGTTCTGGTGCCCGGCGGCGTCGAGCGCCTGGCGGATGGCTCCGATCCGCCCGTCCATCATCTCCGAAGGCGATATGATGTCGGAACCGGCATCGGCCTGGACCACCGCGGCCCTGGCCACCTGCTCGACAGTTTCGTCGTTGACGATCTCTGCGCCGCGCAGGATGCCGTCATGGCCGTGGCTGGTAAAAGGGTCGAGCGCCACGTCGGTGATCACACCGATCTGCGGCACATGCTTCTTCAGCGCGCGCGTTGCCTCGTTGATCAGGTTGTCGGCTGCAAGGCTGTTGGAACCGGTCTCGTCGCGCAGGTGAATCTCGATGTTGGGAAAGGTGGCGATCGCCGGCACGCCGAGGTCGGCGGCTTCCTTCGCCGCTTCGACCAGGCGATCGACGCTCATGCGGTTGACGCCGGGCATCGATGGGATCGGCTCCACGATATCGGTGCCGGGGATGACGAAGACCGGCCAGATCAGGTCGTCCACCGTCAGCCGGTTTTCCTGCACGAGACGGCGCGTCCAGTCCGCCTTGCGGTTGCGGCGCATCCGCCGATGGCCGGTGATCTGGTCGACGACATTGGTCATGGAACTGTCCTTGCATGTTTTTGGTGCTCATAGCACGTTGGGACGGCTTACCAGAAGGCGTTATCGGATGCGAATGCGGCAGAAGGCCGCTTGCAGGCACGTTTGCCGCTGGCCGGAAACCAAGGCCGATCCGGCGCCACAGGTTTCTATCAACGATCAATTGGTATTATGCCCCGGCGGGGGCTGCTATTGTCCGCCAATGGCTTCTGATTCCCCGAATGTTCCGAGATGGACGCTGACCGATACGCTTTACGTGACGTTCCTGCGCGTGATGGCGGTTGTCTGCCTGTGGTTCGCCCTTCAGTACTGGGCGATGCTGACGGGGTATTCGCTCGGGGGGAGGGGGCGCTTCGACCTCTTGCCACCGGCGTGGAAGGCGGCCTCAACGGCACTGGCCATGATGTTTCCGGTGGCAGCGGTCGGGCTCTGGCTTCTGGCGCCCTGGGGGGCGGTCGTCTGGGTGCTCGCGGCGGCGACGGAAATCGCGATGCACGAGTTCTATCCCTCGATTTTCGGCATCAACAGGCTGCTGGTGATCGCCCACATCACCGTGGCCGTCATCTACGTTCTTTTCCAGGCTGCGCTCTTCCTGCAGCGGCGCAAGCAGACGCGGCAGGTAAGGACTGATTTACCGTGAGACAGCGTGGCGCACCGGTAAGGCGCTGTTAAGGCTGCGGTTTAAGTAGAATTTTAGACGCATTCGATAGGGTCTCACTCAAGGCGGGAAAACAGACACCGCCACCAAAACAGTGAGGCAGAAAATGAACACGAAGCTTAAGCCGCAGGCGGTCGCAGTCGAAACCCACGAAGATGCGATCCGCAACCTGTACATGGAATCCCTTCACCTCGTCGAGCGTCTGCACCGCCGCCTGCTCGACGTCATCAAGGACGAGTTCGACCGCGCCGGTCGTTCCGACGTCAACGCCGTCCAGGCGCTGCTCCTCTTCAACATCGGCAATTCCGAGCTGACCGCCGGGGAACTTCGCTCCCGCGGCTACTACCTCGGCTCGAACGTGTCCTACAACGTCAAGAAACTGGTCGATCTCGGCTTTATCAACCACCAGCGCTCCCGCGTCGATCGTCGCTCGGTCCGCATCAGCCTGACCGAGAGCGGTCAGGAGATCGCCGAGACGGTGGCGAAGCTCTACGACCGCCATATCGGCTCCATCCAGAAGGTTGGCGGCATCGGCGAGAACGAGTTCAACGAGATGAACCGTCTGCTGCAGCGCCTCGACCGCTTCTGGAACGACTCGATCCTCTATCGCCTTTAAGGCTTTCGGACCGATAGGACAGTCAGCCAGCATCAAAACCGGATGCGCCGACGTGCGCGTCCGGTTTTCTCGTGTTTCGGTTTTCGTCTTGGGGCGGAACTGCTTGGAGGCAGTACCTGCGCTCAGGTGCACGGCATCACACGCGCGTTACCCGCGCGTGCATACCCGCGACACGCTTTGGCCATATTGCTATGAGACCGGAGGCTATGGCCGCAGGCATGCGCCTTCCGCATGGCCGGTTTCCGTTTGTTAACCCTGTTCGTATTAGGTTCCGTGGGATATGGGCCTTAGGTGGCTTCAATGTTCGCATGGGCGAAGGCCGATATTGCGGCCGGGTAGAGAATGGTAGGATAGATGTCTCGCAAGATCGGAAATGATGTGTTTTCACGCCGCACTTTCCTGCGTTCCGCAGCAACGCTTGGCGCCGCTGCCGTCGCAGGTTCCGCCAGCGCGCAGACCGCGATCGACGATATCCTCAATGCTCCCCGCCGCGGCAACTGGGACGACCAGTTCGACGCCAAGGCCTCGCGCACGGCAACGGCCGTCGTTTCCAACAATCCGATCTTCGGCCCCGGCTCGGCCGGTCATATCCAGCAGGCGATCTTCGACTACCAGGGCATCATCTCCAATGGCGGCTGGCCGATGGTCAACGCGCCGCAGAAGCTCGAGCTCGGCATCAGCGATCCGTCGGTACAGCAACTGCGCCAGCGCCTGATCATTTCCGGCGATCTGCCGCGCTCCGCCGGCATCTCGAGCGCCTACGATTCCTATGTCGACGGCGCGGTGAAGCGCTTCCAGGCCCGCCATGGCCTGCCGACAGACGGCGTGCTCGGCGAATACACGCTGAAGGCGATGAACGTGCCTGCGGATGTCCGCCTCGGCCAGTTGCAGACCAATCTCGTGCGCATACAGGCGATGTCCGGCGATCTCGGCCAGCGTTTCGTGATGGTCAATATCCCGGCCGCCTATATCGAGGCGGTTGAAAACAACCGCGTGGCGCTGCGCCACACCGCCGTCGTCGGCAAGATCGATCGCCCGACGCACGCCATCAACTCCAAGATCTACGAAGTCATTCTCAATCCCTACTGGACCGCGCCGCGCTCGATCGTCGAAAAGGACATCGTGCCGCTGATGCGCAAGGATCCGACCTACCTGACGCGCAACTCGATCCGCCTGATCGACGGGAAGGGGAACGAGGTATCGCCGGAAACGATCGACTGGTTCGCCGACAAGGCGCCGAACCTGATGTTCCGACAGGATCCGGGCAAGATCAACGCGATGGCCTCGACGAAGATCAACTTTCACAATCCCAACAACGAGTACATGCACGACACGCCCTCGCAGGGCCTGTTCAACAAGCTGATGCGCTTCGAGTCGTCCGGCTGCGTGCGTGTGCAGAACGTTCGCGACCTCGTCACCTGGTTGCTGCGCGACACGCCCGGCTGGTCGCGGCAGGAGATCGAGCGTGTCATCTCCACCCGCCAGAACACACCGATCAAGCTTTCCCAGGAAGTGCCGGTCTACATCGTCTACGTCACCGCCTGGTCGGCCACCGACCGCGTCGTGCAGTTCCGGGACGACATCTACGAGCGCGACGGCGTGGCCGAACTGGCGCTGCAGACCAACATCGGTGTCGAGCGGTCGGCCGACTCGGTGGAGCAGGACTTCCTGCCGCAGTAAGGCTGCCACGTCATGTCTTTGGGGCCGCGCAACCGATCGGTTTGCGCGGCCCTTCCGTTTGTGCTTTCCAGTGCGGCCTGTCGCTTTTATTTCCCGGTCGGGCGGGAAATGGCGCAATCGGCACAGCGGATATTGCCCTTGCCATGCGAGGACGATAAACACCGTGCCACCGTCTCACAGGAGCCTCGAGGATGAGCCATTCTTCCACCACCGAAGCATTCTTCTCCCGTTCGCTTGCCGATACCGATCCGGATATCTTCGGCGCGATCGAGAAGGAACTCGGCCGCCAGCGTCATGAGATCGAACTGATCGCGTCGGAGAACATCGTTTCGCGCGCCGTGCTCGAGGCCCAGGGCTCGATCATGACGAACAAGTATGCCGAGGGCTACCCGGGCAAGCGCTACTATGGCGGGTGCCAGTTCGTCGACATTGCCGAGGAGCTCGCGATCGAACGCGCCAAAAAGCTGTTCGGCGTCAACTTTGCCAACGTCCAGCCGAATTCCGGTTCGCAGATGAACCAGGCCGTCTTCCTGGCACTGCTGCAGCCGGGCGACACCTTCATGGGGCTGGACCTGAACTCGGGCGGTCACCTGACACACGGCTCGCCGGTCAACATGTCCGGCAAGTGGTTCAACGTGGTTTCCTATGGCGTGCGCGAGGGCGATAACCTGCTCGACATGGAAGATGTCGCGCGCAAGGCTGAGCAGCACAAGCCGAAGCTGATCATCGCCGGCGGCACCGCCTATTCGCGCATATGGGACTGGAAGCGCTTCCGCGAGATTGCCGATTCGGTCGGCGCCTACCTCATGGTCGACATGGCCCACATCGCAGGCCTCGTCGCCGGCGGTCAGCATCCCTCGCCGTTCCCGCACTGCCACGTCGCGACCACCACGACACACAAGTCCCTGCGCGGCCCGCGCGGCGGCGTCGTTCTGACCAACGACGAAGAAATCGCCAAGAAGATCAACTCGGCGGTGTTCCCTGGCCTGCAGGGCGGCCCGCTGATGCACATCATCGCTGCCAAGGCTGTCGCCTTCGGCGAGGCGCTGCAGCCCGAGTTCAAGGACTATGCGGCCCAGATCGTCAAGAACGCCAAGGCGCTGGCCGAGACGCTGATCGACGGCGGCCTCGACATCGTCTCCGGCGGTACCGACAATCACCTGATGCTGGTCGACCTGCGCAAGAAGAACGCCACCGGCAAGCGGGCAGAGGCTGCGCTCGGCCGCGGCTACATCACCTGCAACAAGAACGGCATCCCCTTCGATCCGGAGAAGCCCTTCGTCACTTCCGGCGTTCGCCTCGGCACGCCGGCCGGCACGACCCGCGGCTTCAAGGAAGCCGAGTTCAGGGAGATCGGCAAGCTGATTGTCGAGGTCCTAGACGGCCTGAAGGTTGCAAATTCCGATGAGGGCAATGCCGCCGTCGAAGCCTCCGTCCGGGAGAAGGTCGTCAAGCTGACCGACCGTTTCCCCATGTATCCCTACATGTAAGGACGGACATGCGCTGCCCCTATTGCGCCTCGGAAGATACCCAGGTGAAGGATTCCCGTCCCGCAGAGGACGGGACCGCCATTCGCCGCCGCCGCATCTGCCCCGATTGCGGCGGCCGTTTCACCACCTTCGAGCGGGTGCAGCTGCGTGAACTGATGGTGCTGAAGAAGACGGGCCGCAAGGCCCCCTTCGACCGCGACAAGCTGATGAAGTCCTTCGAGATCGCGCTGCGAAAGCGTCCGGTCGACCGCGACCGGATCGAGCGCGCGGTCTCGGGCATCGTCCGCCGGCTGGAGAGTTCGGGCGAGACAGAGATCTCGTCGGAGCAGATCGGGCTGCAGGTGCTGGAGGCGCTGAAGGCGCTCGATGACGTGGCCTTCGTCCGCTACGCATCGGTCTACCGCGACTTTTCCCACGTCGACGATTTCGAAAAGACACTGTCCGAGGTGGCGGCCAAGATCGCCCGCGACCCTGGCGACGAGGCCTGATCATGACGGTCGCGGCGGAAGACGAGCGCTTCATGGCCGCAGCGATCCGGCTGAGCCTGTGCAACCTCGGCAGGACGGGGACCAATCCTTCCGTCGGTTGCGTCCTCGTCAAGGACGGGGCCGTCCTTGCAACGGGCGTTACCGATCTCGGCGGGCGGCCGCATGCGGAGCGGGTCGCGCTGGCGGTGGCCGGCGATGCGGCTCGCGGCGCCACGGCCTATGTTTCGCTCGAACCCTGTTCCCATCACGGCAAGACGCCACCCTGCGCCGAGGGGCTGATCGAGGCGGGGGTCGCCCGCGTCGTAGTCTCCGTCGTCGATCCGGACGAGCGTGTGTCGGGCAGGGGGATTGCCATGCTCGCCGCTGCCGGGATCGAGGTCGAGACTGGCGTATTGGAGGATGAGGGGCGTCACGCACTGGCCGCCTACCTCATGCGGAAGATCAACAAGCGTCCCTATGTGACTCTGAAGCTTGCCGTTTCCTCCGATGGAATGCTTGGTCGGCTCGGCGCGGGGCAGGTGGCCATCACAGGACCGATAGCGCGTGGGCAGGTACAGGTTCTGCGCGCCGAGAGTGATGCGATCCTCGTCGGTATCGGTACGGCGCTGGCCGACGACCCCGAACTGACCTGCCGTCTTCCCGGATTGCAGGATCGCTCGCCGATCCGCATCGTTCTGGATCAGGATCTGCGGCTGCCGCTTTACGGCAAGCTGGCGCTGACGGCGCGGGAGGTGCCGGTTATCGACGTGGCCCGTGAACCGCCGCGCTTCGAGGAAGCCGCCGACCGCTCGTTTCTGGCGCGCCGCGAGGCACTGGACGAGGCGGGCGTCGAGGTGCTGCAATGCGATCCGCGCAATGTCGCCGCCCTTTTGGCGGCGCTTGCCTCGCGCGGGATCTCCTCGCTTCTGGTGGAAGGCGGCGCGACGGTGGCGGCGAGCTTCCTTGACGCGGGTTTCGTCGACCGGATCCACCTTTACTCCGGCGCCGGCCCCATTGGCGAAAACGGCATCGCATCCCCACTTGTGCCGGGTGGAGTGCCGGCGGGTTTCACGCTGCGCCGCACGATGCGCCTCGGAAACGATCTGCTGGAAGAATACGAAAGAGACTAACGATGTTTACTGGAATTGTAACGGATGTCGGCACAGTCGAGCGGCTCGAGCCCATGAACGAGGGCGTCCGCCTGCGCGTGCGCACCGCCTATGATCCGGCAACCATCGACATGGGCGCTTCGATCTCCCACGCCGGCACCTGCCTGACGGTGACGGCGCTGCCGGGCGAGGGCTCCAATGAGCGCTGGTTCGAGGTGGAAGCCTGGGAAGAAGCCTTGCGTCTAACCACGATCGGCGCCTGGCGGCCGGGAACCCGCGTCAACCTCGAGCGGTCGCTCAAGATCGGAGACGAACTGGGCGGCCACCTCGTTTCCGGCCATGTCGACGGCAAGGCCGAGATCCTCGCGGTCGAAGCGGAAGGGGACGCAACCCGCTATACGTTGCGCGCGCCCGCGGGCCTCGAACGCTTCGTCGCGCCCAAGGGCTCCGTCGCGCTCGACGGGACGTCGCTGACGGTCAACAAGGTGAACGGGGACGTTTTCGATGTGCTGCTGATCCGGCATACGCTGGAAGTCACCACCTGGGGCGAGCGCAAAGTCGGCGACTTTGTCAATTTTGAGGCTGACACCATGGCGCGTTATGCCGCCCGCCTTGCGGAATTCCCCGCCGCGCCGACGATCTAGAACGTTCTAGATCGTTCGTCCAAGGGCCGAAGCCCTGCTCCCTCCACCAACTTTGGTGGTAGCCCTACCGCTAAAGTAACCTGGCTTGGTCATTCGAAGTAATACGGGCAACCGTTGTTACAGGGGAAAGCTGTGGGTATGTATATTTCTTTATATGACTCCTTGCGGCAGGATATCGAAGTGTAAGTACTGAATCCGTAAATTTAAAGGCAAGGAGAGAACGATGTCTTCAAAGAGTAAGCGGCCCTCCCAGCTAAATCGGGCGCGACGTAACTTCCTCGGTCTGGCTGCCTCCACCGGGGCAAAAGCTGCTGCAATGGGCGTTCTGGCTTCCTCGATTCTGCCCGGCCATGCCTGGGCACGTCGTGGTGGCGGTCGTCCCGGCGGCGGCCGTCCAGGCGGGGGGCCTCGCTGCTTCCTGCAGGGTACGTCCATTTTGACGCCCGACGGGGAAGTCCGCGTGGAAGAACTCCGCGTCGGCGACATGGTGAAAACCGTCCGCGGCGAGAGCATGCCCATTCGCTGGATCGGGCACCAGACCTTCAAACGCTTCGGCCCGACCTGGAACAGCGACGTACTGCCGATCCGCATCGCTCGTCATGCTCTTGACGAGAACACGCCGCGTGCGGACCTTTACGTTTCGCCCTATCACAGCCTGTATGTGGACGGCGTCCTCATCCAGGCCAAGGATTTGGTGAACGGTTCCACCATCGCACCGGCCCTTCCGGCCGGCTATGACTCGGTGGACTATTACCACATCCTGCTCGACAGCCATGAAGTCGTGCTCGCCGAAGGCGCGCCGGCCGAAACCTTCCGCATCGAGGCGGCCAACCACGAAGTGTTCGTGAACTTCGCCGAAGTCGACAAGGTGATGCCGATGGCTGCCGTAGCCGTCATGGCACCGTTCGCACCGATCGTGCGCCATCGCGGCCGCGACCATCTGAAGGCCTTGCTGCGGAGCGCCGTGCTGCCGTTCGCAAAGGTCCATGATCCGATCGGCGATGCGCAGGAGCGTCTTGCCGCTCGCGCGCAGGCGCTGGCAGCCTGACGGGACTACTGACCGGATTGCGCGCCGGGGCAAGGCGCGTATCTCCTAACGTTGCTGGGGCTTGCGCTTGCAGGTCCCTTGAAACCGGAGCAGCCGCGCAGGCGGCTGCTCCCCGTTAAACACGCGTAAATTGCGCCGATGCAGTCGCGGGAAGGTCAGTCCTCCTCCGCCCCCGGCTCTCCCTCCCAATAGTCCACCGCGCCCTGCGCCCGGCCGACATACCGGAACTCCACCGGGCCGCCAGCGGCAGGCCGGGTCTTGGCCAAAAATTTGGCGGAATCGGGGTATTCGCAGATCTCGGTGGCGGCCATTGTGGATATGGAGAGGTATTTCAGAACTGTCTGGCCGGTGTTGATCAGGTTATGGGCCGTTTCCGGTCCGCCTGCCGGCGCGCCCAGCACGTCGCCGGGACCGACTTCGTGGCGCTGATCGCCAAATCGGTAGGTGCCGGTGCCCTCGAGGATGACGAACAGTTCCTCCTCGACATGATGGTTGTGGAAGGGGCAGCCCGATTTCCCAGGCGGCACTTCTCCGTAGCCGATGCCGAGATCCTTCAATCCGAGCAGCGGGCCGAAGGCGACGTCGCGCGATTCGAAGAAGCTTCCTTTTGTCCAGTGGTCGAGTTTGAGCCTTGCCGGGTTGACGACGGGCTTGCGGGCTTCTGTCATGGTCGGGTATCTCCGGTTGGAGGGCTGCAAATGTCGCATGGCGAAGATCGACGTTATCGAATGACGAACATAAGCTGGTGATAGGGCACAAGGCGGGCCTGTGCGAGCCGGTGCATGAAAAATGCGAATTTCCTTGCCAATGGCGCCCGGTCGTGGTTTGACCGCCGCTCTGCCGCGACGATCCGCGTGCCTTTCCTTCCAACGTTCGGGTGACCCATGGCAAATGCTGAAACCCCTCATATCCTCATCGTCGAGGCGCGCTTCTACGACGACATGGCGGACGCGCTGCTCGACGGCGCCAAGGCCGCCCTCGACGCAGCAGGCGCGACCTACGACATCGTGACGGTGCCCGGCGCGCTCGAAATCCCCGCTGCGATCTCCATGGCGCTCGACGGCATGGACTATGGCGGCACCGAGTACCACGGCTTCGTAGCGCTCGGCATGGTGATCCGGGGCGAGACCTACCACTTCGACATCGTTGCCAACGAATCCTGCCGTGCGATCATGGATCTGAGCGTGAGCGAAAGCCTGCCGATCGGCAACGGTATTCTGACGGTTGAAAACGACGAGCAGGCCTGGGCGCGTGCCCGCCGCTCCGAAGGCGACAAGGGCGGCTTTGCCGCACGCGCGGCATTGCGCATGATTGAACTGAAGAAGAAACTGGGCGGCGTATCGTGACCAAGGACAAATCGGACCAGCCGGTGAAGCAGGCGAACCAGCGGGGTGCGGCGCGCCTCGCCGCCGTTCAGGCGCTTTACCAGATGGAAATCGGCGGCACCGGCGTTCTGGAGATCGTCTCGGAGTTCGAGGCGCATCGTCTCGGGCAGGAAGTCGATGGCGACACCTATCTCAAGGCGGATGCCTCCTGGTTCCGTTCGATCGTCGCCGGCGTCGTGCGCGACCAGCGCAAGCTAGACCCGTTGATCGGCGCAGCACTGCAGGACGACTGGGCGCTGTCGCGGCTCGATGCGACCGTGCGCGCGATCCTGCGTGCGGGCACCTTCGAACTGATCGAGCGCCGCGACGTTCCTGTCGCCGTGATCGTCACCGAATATGTCGAAATCGCCAAGGCCTTCTTCGAGGACGAGGAGCCGAAACTGGTGAACGCGGTGCTGGACCGCATCGCAAAGCAGGTTCGGGCCTGATCTAAAGCTTGGGGGCCGGGGAATGACAGCGGCGGTGGAAGGTCTGGAGCGCGAGCTATCAGCGGCTCGCCGGAACGTTTTCCTGCTGGCAGCCGCGCAGGCAATCCTGGCCTCGGCCGGCCCCATCGTCTTCTCCGTCGGCGGTCTGGCCGGATATGAGCTTCTGGGCGAAGACAAGTCGCTGGCAACCGCTCCGCTGACGGGCTTCAACATCGGTGTGGCGCTCGGTGCGGTGCTGGTCGCGATCCTCGCCCGCGCGCTCGGCCGCACCTCAGGCTTCATTTCCGGCGCCGTGCTCGGCGCCTGCGGCGGCCTCCTTGCAGCCATAGCACTTTTCCGCGGCGAATTCTGGCTGATGGCGGCGGGTTTTCTGCTGGTCGGGATCTCCGCCGGCTTCGCCCAGAAGATTCGCTTTGCCGCAGCCGACGCCTCGCCCTCCTTTTACAAGCCCCGGGCCATTTCCTGGATACTGGCCGGTGGTGTCATCTCCGCCATCCTCGGCCCGCAATTGGTCATCCTGACCAAGGACCTGTTCGAGCCGGTGCTGTTCGCCGGCGCTTTCGTCGCCATCGGGCCGCTCTTCCTGTCGACCATCGTCCTGTTCCTGCTTCTGCGCCTGCCGGACGTCTCGGCCGCGAAGTCGGCTGCCTCTGCGCCCGCCCGCCCGCTGAGCGAAATCGTTCGCAGCCAACGCTTTTTGACCGGCATGGTCTGCGGTATTGCAAGCTATGCGCTGATGACCTTCATGATGACGGGCGCGCCGCTTGCCATGGTCATCGGCTGCGGCTTTTCCCCCGAACTCGCCACCCTCGGCATTCAGTGGCACGTGCTGGCGATGTTTGCGCCCAGCTTTTTCACCGGCATGCTCATCCAGCGCTTCGGGACGGAAAAGGTGGTCGCGGCCGGGCTTTTGATACTGATGGCATGCGCGGCGATCGCGCACGCCGGCATCGCGCTGTGGAACTTCTGGGGAGCACTCATCCTGCTCGGCATAGGCTGGAACTTCGGCTTCATCGGGTCGACTGCGATCGTCGCCTCCAGCTATCGCCCGCACGAGGCCGACAAGGTGCAGGGCTTCCACGATATCGTGCTCTTCGGCACGGTGGCTTTCGCCTCGTTCTTTTCCGGCAAGGTTTTCAATGCCTACGGCTGGCAGACGATCAACCTCGTCTTCTGGCCAGTCACCGGCATCTCGCTGTTCCTCGTTCTGATGCTGCTCTACCGCGGCCGGGCGCAGGCGCGCTGAGCCGTCCTGCAAAGAAAATAAGCCCTTCGCGCCAATATGATCAGCCCGCGGCGTCTTGACGCGGCCGATTCGCACTTGCACTCTGCCCCTGTCGTCAACCGCCCGTATTGTGAGGAGGCAAGCGGGCCGCTGGCGTTTTTTATGGCCGCGCGCTGGGAAATGCGGCTTCACAGGAGGAAATAGCGAAATGGCCATACTATTGGGCGTTATCGCATGCGGGTTGCTCTCGGTGGTTTATGCCATCTGGGCAACGCGGTCGGTGCTTGCCGCCGATCAGGGGAACGCCCGCATGCAGGAAATTGCAGGCTATATCCGTGAGGGGGCTCAGGCCTACCTGACCCGTCAGTACAAGACCATCGCAGTTGTCGGCGTCGTCGTTTTCATCGCCGCCTGGCTTCTTCTGTCCGCGTCCGCCGCCATCGGTTTTCTGATCGGCGCCGTTCTGTCCGGCGCAGCCGGCTTCATCGGTATGCACGTTTCCGTACGCGCCAACGTGCGCACCGCCCAGGCCGCTTCGGTCAGCCTGGCCTCCGGGCTCGAGATTGCCTTCAAGTCAGGCGCGATCACCGGTATGCTGGTGGCCGGGCTCGCATTGCTCGGCGTCTCGATCTACTTCTGGATTCTGACGGCCGTTTTTGGCCATGAACCCGCCTCGCGCGAAGTGATCGATGCGCTGGTCGCGCTCGGCTTTGGCGCCTCGCTCATCTCCATCTTCGCCCGTCTCGGCGGCGGCATCTTCACCAAGGGTGCGGATGTCGGTGGCGACCTGGTGGGCAAGGTCGAGGCCGGCATTCCCGAAGACGATCCGCGCAACCCGGCGACGATCGCCGACAACGTGGGCGACAACGTCGGCGATTGCGCCGGCATGGCGGCCGACCTGTTCGAGACCTATGCCGTGACGGTCGTGGCCACCATGGTGCTTGCGGCGATCTTTTTTGCCGGCACGCCGCTCCTTGCAACCGCCATGGTCTATCCGCTGGCGATCTGCGCGGCCTGCGTCATCACCTCGATCGTCGGCACCTTCTTCGTCAAGCTCGGCACCAACAACTCGATCATGGGCGCCCTCTACAAGGGCCTGATCGCAACCGGCGTGCTTTCCATCTTCGGGCTGGGTATTGCGACATGGCTGACGGTGGGCTGGGGGTCGATCGGTACGGTCGGCGGTATCGACGTCACCGGAACCGGTCTGTTCCTCTGCGGCCTGGTCGGCCTCGTGGTGACCGCCCTTATCGTCGTGATCACCGAGTACTATACCGGCACCAACAAGCGCCCGGTCAACTCGATCGCCCAGGCATCGGTGACGGGCCACGGCACCAACGTCATCCAGGGGCTTGCCGTCTCGCTGGAATCGACGGCGCTGCCGGCCCTCGTGATCGTCGGCGGCATCATCTCCACCTATCAGTTGGCGGGTCTCTTCGGCACGGCGATCGCGGTAACCGCGATGCTCGGCCTTGCCGGCATGATCGTGGCGCTCGACGCGTTCGGCCCGGTGACCGACAACGCCGGCGGCATCGCCGAGATGTCGCATCTGCCGCCGGAGGTGCGCAAGTCCACCGACGCGCTCGATGCGGTCGGCAACACAACCAAGGCCGTGACCAAGGGCTATGCCATTGGCTCGGCCGGCCTCGGCGCGCTGGTGCTGTTTGCGGCCTATTCCAACGACCTCGCCTATTTCGCCGCCAACCCGGATCGGTATCCGTATTTCGCCGGCATTGGCGAGATCTCGTTCGACCTGTCGAACCCCTATGTTGTGGCGGGCCTGATCTTCGGTGGCCTGATACCGTATCTCTTCGGCGGCATCGCGATGACCGCCGTGGGACGCGCAGCAGGCGCAATCGTGGAAGAAGTTCGCAAGCAGTTCAAGGAAAAGCCGGGCATCATGCTGGGCAAGGACAAGCCGGATTACGGGCGGGCCGTCGATCTTCTGACGAAGGCTGCGATCCGCGAGATGATCGTGCCATCGCTGTTGCCGGTGTTGGCACCGATCGTCGTCTACTTCGGCGTCCTGCTGATCTCAGGCTCCAAGGCTTCGGCCTTTGCCGCGCTTGGCGCCTCGCTTCTGGGGGTCATCGTCAACGGCCTCTTCGTCGCGATCTCCATGACGTCGGGGGGAGGCGCGTGGGACAATGCGAAGAAGAGCTTCGAAGACGGCTTCGTCGACAAGGACGGTCATCGCCATATGAAGGGTTCGGAAGCGCACAAGGCCTCCGTCACCGGCGACACCGTGGGCGACCCCTATAAGGACACGGCCGGCCCGGCGGTGAACCCGGCGATCAAGATCACCAACATCGTGGCCCTGCTGCTGCTGGCTGTTCTTGCCTAAAGTTCCGATCCGCTGAAAATAGAACCGCGGGGTCTTGCCCCGCGGTTTTTCGTTTCTGGATCTGGCTGCCTCTACTGAGGCTGGCTCAGCGCGTTGCGGATCGCCGCGTTCGGGTCGGCACCGCCCTTCAGCAACTGGCCGAGGAAGGTCTGTTCGACGCCGCCGGTCGGCGTCGTGCGCGAGATCATGTCGAACGGAACGCCGTCCTTCATCGTGTAGTTCGCCAGTCGGTCGACATTGCCTTCCTTGTTGAAGTAGACGGCAAGGATGCTCTGCTCGATCAGCTTCGGCTTCATGAAGGCGACAGGCCGGGAGCGCTTCTGCGAAATGTAGTAGAAGACCTCGGTGTCGAAGGTCGCCGTCGTCGAAGGCGTTCCCAGCGACAGCAATACCTGTTCGCGGGAAGAGCCGACGGGGGCGAGCGCAAGCGTCTGCTGGTCGACCACGTAACCCTGGTTCAGGACTTCGCCCGTCTGGCAACCGGCGAGCAGGGCGGAGGATAGCGTAATGGCAATGGCAGTGCTGCGCAGCAAATTCATATCAGTCCCAAAATACCGTCTCTTCAACGACAATCCCCTTGAGGCTAAGATGGCCCGCAAGCCATTGCAATTCGTGGATGCTTCGGTAAACCAGCTTCGGCTGTCATGCAACACGGCAGGGGCAGCCCATGCCCTTTCAATCAGCCAAAACTAGGCGTTATGATGATTTTCGGCCTGTTCAGGAAAAAAAATGCGAACCAGCGCATCGTCGAGCGTCAATACGCCCATCTGACCGCGGCCGCTCGCCAACCTCGTCTCTATGAAAGTTTCGGCGTGCCCGATACGGTCATGGGACGGCTGGAAATGCTTTCGGCCGTTCTTATCCTCTATTTCCGCCGCACGCGTGTTTCGGGCAGGTCCGGGCAGGAGATCGCACAGCAGATCGTCGACGCCTTCTTCCAGGACGTCGACCATTCCATACGCGAACTCGGCATCAGCGACGTCGGCGTGCCGAAGCGGATGAAGAAGCTGGCGGGGCGCTTCTACGGCCGTCTCGAGTCCTACGCAGCGGCGCTCGATGCTTCCGATGAAGAAGCACTTGCGCAGGCGCTGAAACGGAATATCTATCCGGATGATACCGAATCCGCCCCGGACATGCAGGACTTGGCGCATTATCTCTTTGCTGCCGAGGCTCACCTTGCCGCGATGGACGAGTTCGTCATCGAAACCGGAGATGCGCAGTTGCCTACGCCAGGAACTGCCGTCTGAGCCGGCTGTGTCCGCAAGGAAACGACAATGAAACATCATGAAGACATGCCATTCTCCTATCTCGTGAAGGTGGGGCATATCTCCTCCAATCCGGTGACGGTGACGATTGATGCCAGTGCCGCGGAGTGCAAGGCGTTGGCGCGCCAGTGGGACATCCTCGGCGTCAACTCGTTTTCGGCGGAGTTCGAGGTGAAGCGCTGGAAGAAGGACGGGGTGCGTCTTAAGGGGCGGGTGAGGGCGGATATCGTCCAGACCTGCGTCGTGACGCTGGAGCCGATGGAGGCAAAGATCGACGAACCGATCGACGCCATCTTCGTTCCGGAGGGCTCTAAGCTCGCGCGTGGCCCGATTCTGGAAGGCGGCGAGATATTGCTCGATCCCGATGGACCGGACAGCCCGGAAACCTTCCAAGGCGATACGATCGATGCCGGCGCGGTGGCAGCGGAGTATGCAGCGATGGCGATCGACCCCTATCCGCGCAAGGAAGGTGTGGCTTTTTCCGCCCATGTGGAGAGCACGGAGGCGGATGAAGCAAAGCCGTCGCCTTTTGCCGCATTGAAGGACTGGAAAAAGACCTGAATGGGCATTTAAGCCCTCTACAATTCAGTTGTCACCCGGACGAAAAGCGGTATTTTGACCGAAAATCCGCCCTGGGGGCTGGAGAATAAGGACTGGACTCGCGTGGTCAGAATTTCCGTTGATGTCATGGGTGGCGATTACGGCCCGCAGGTCGTCATCCCTGGCATAGCCAAGGCGCTCGAACGTCACCCCGACATTCGTTTCTGCCTTTTCGGGGTGTCATCCCAATGCCTGCCGCTGCTCGATAGCTATCCCAAGCTGAAAGAGGCGAGCACGTTCACCGATTGCGAGGTCGCGATCGGCATGGACGAGAAGCCGAGCCAGGCGCTCCGCCGCGGCCGGGGTAAGTCTTCCATGTGGATGGCGCTCGACGCCGTGGCCAAGGGCGATGCGGACGTGGCGGTGTCGGCCGGAAACACCGGCGCGCTGATGGCCATGTCGAAATTCTGCCTGCGCATGATGGCCGACATCGAGCGGCCGGCGATCGCCGGAATCTGGCCGACCCTCAAAGGCGAAAGCATCGTGCTCGACATCGGCGCGACGATCGGCGCCGACGCCAACCAGTTGTTCGACTTCGCCCTGATGGGCGGCGCGATGGCGCGCGCCCTGTTCGAGATCGAACGCCCGACGCTCGGTCTGCTCAACGTCGGCGTCGAGGAGATAAAGGGCCAGGAAGACGTAAAGGCTGCCGGCCAGCTCATCCGTGAAGCCAATTTTGACACGATCGACTATTATGGCTTCGTCGAAGGCGACGATATCGGCCGGGGTACCGTGGATGTGGTCGTGACCGAAGGCTTTGCGGGCAATATTGCCCTGAAGGCTGCGGAGGGAACCGCCCGCCAGATGGCGGAGTATCTGCGCGCGGCGATGTCGCGGACGTGGCTCGCCAAGCTCGGCTACATTCTGGCCAAGAGCGCATTCGACCGGTTGCGCGAGAAGATGGACCCCCGCAAGGTGAACGGCGGCGTCTTCCTCGGCCTCAACGGCATCGTCATCAAGAGCCACGGCGGCACGGACGCTGAGGGCTTTGCGGCGGCTGTGGATGTCGGGTATGACATGGCCCGCAACGGGCTGAAGGAAAAGATTGAAAACGATCTGAAGAGATATCATGCCAACCGACCCGTCCGAGGCGCGGCCAGCAGCATGAGCGACGGGATATAGGAATTAAGATGATCCGTTCAGTGGTTCGCGGTTTCGGGACGGCACTTCCGAAGCGGGTGCTCACCAATCGTGAGCTTGAGAGCATGGTCGACACGTCCGACGAATGGATCGTGCAGCGGACCGGCATTCGCCAGCGCTACATCGCAGGCGAGGGTGAGACCACGGCCTCGCTGGGCGAGGCGGCCGCACGCGAGGCGCTCGAGCGCGCCGGCCTGACGCCTGCGGATATCGATCTCATCATCGTTGCCACCTCGACCCCGGACAACACCTTTCCCGCCACCGCCGTCAACATCCAGAACCGGCTCGGCATGCACCAAGGTTTCGCCTTCGACGTGCAGGCGGTATGTTCCGGCTTTGTCTATGCCGTGACCACCGCCGACGCCTATATCCGCGGCGGCGTCGCGCGCCGCGTGCTGGTCATCGGCGCCGAGACGTTCTCTCGGATCCTGGACTGGACCGACCGCACGACCTGCGTGCTCTTCGGCGACGGCGCGGGTGCGATCGTGCTGGAAGCGCAGGAGGGCACTGGTGAGGTGTCCGACCGCGGCGTCCTGACGGGCCAGCTTCGCTCGGATGGCGCCCATCTCGAGAAGCTTTATGTCGATGGCGGACCGTCGTCCACCGGCACGGTGGGGCATCTGCGCATGGAGGGCCGTGAGGTCTTCAAGCATGCAGTCGGCATGATCACCGACGTCATCGTTGCAGCGTTCGACGCGACCGGTCTCACGATCGACGATCTCGACTGGATGGTGCCGCACCAGGCCAATCGTCGCATTATCGACGGTTCCGCCAAGAAGCTCGGCATTCCCCTGGAAAAGGTGGTGGTCACCGTGGACCTGCACGGCAACACTTCGGCTGCATCCATCCCGCTCGCGCTCGCGTCGGCTGCGCGCGACGGGCGCATCAAGGAGGGCGACCTCGTCCTGCTGGAGGCGATGGGCGGCGGCTTCACCTGGGGCGCAGTGCTGCTTCGCTGGTAGTCGGCGCACCCGCATACCCTACTTCAACGGCGCTTGACCGACAGGGGCAAGGGAAATACTCTGGCCCGATAACTGAGCGCTTTCAATAAGAAAACGGTGGGAGAAGATGAGCGGCAAAACCGTGACACGCGCAGATTTGGCCGAATCCGTCTTTCGGAAAGTCGGTCTCTCCAGGACTGAATCCGCAGAACTCGTAGAAACCGTCATCGATGAAATCTGCAATGCCATCGTCCGTGGCGAAAGCGTGAAGCTTTCCTCCTTCGCGACCTTCCAGGTCCGCGACAAGAACGAGCGCATCGGGCGTAATCCGAAAACGGGCGAGGAAGTGCCGATCTCGCCCCGGCGCGTGATGACCTTCAAGGCGTCCAACGTTCTGAAGCAGAGGGTTTTGAAGGCGCACACGGCCCGCAAAACCAAGCAGAAGGTCCAGTCGTCGGCGTCCTGATTCGTGCACAAGGCTTTGGACGACGCCGATTCCGTGCTTGAAAAAAATGTGACAACCCGCTGAAATGCAAAGACTCGCCGGCTTCCCGGCTTTGAGTCGCAAATGTCCTTCGGTGAGGTTAGTGATGGAGAAGAGCCCCGACGCGTTCCGGACCATCAGCGAAGTCGCAGACGATCTCGACCTGCCGCAGCATGTGCTTCGCTTCTGGGAAACCCGTTTTTCGCAGATCAAGCCGATGAAGCGGGGCGGCGGCCGCCGCTACTATCGGCCCGACGACGTCGAACTGCTCAAGGGCATCCGCCACCTGCTCTATGATCACGGCTATACGATCAAGGGCGTCCAGAAGCTCCTGAAAAACAACGGCAACAAGTTCGTCGCAGCGATTGCGAGCGGCGACCTTGCGACCGTCGAGGCGCTGGCTGCGGCCAACCAGGAGGAGCCCAGCGCGCCGAAGACGGCGGACGACGACCAGATCGTCGGGCGCGCCAAGGCGCCGGCAAGCCGCCGGTTCTTTTCCTTCGTCGGCGGCGGCGAAGATACACCGGAAATCTCGATCGGAAAGAGCAGCGTGTCCAAGGAGGACCGGGCGCTTCTGCAGGAAGCGCTCTACGACCTCCTGGAATGCAAGCGCCTGCTCGACCAGGTACGCTGAGCCGCCTGTGCGATAAGACCGGCTAGCCGTGTACGCACCGTTTCGCGACGGCGCCGCTGGATGGAGCACAGAGCCAGGCGCCATTGCCGCCTTCGTCCATTGCTGGCCCCGTCCCGCATGCCGCCGAACGGTCTCATCGGCCCGGCGCGTCTGCGCTCAATCCCTGGCTAGTCGAATTCGCGCGTCTATCGTCGGTGGATCTCGTCAAGATCCGCCCTCCGACCTGCTCTATCCATCCTGAAATGGTGCCTGCGAGAGGTTTGTAGGCGAGGCAGTTTATCGCCGAGCACACAGTGTGACAGGTCCCGGCTTTTTGCCGGAACAAATGCCTGTTCCGGCCGTTAGCCTGCCGCACCGTTTCACCGTCGCGTCGCTGACACGAATCATTGCTACACGACGGTCGCACGGCAGGGCATTTCAATGATCGGGAGGACATACCCCTTGCACAACGCCGCACCCCGCTGGACCGCTCCCGTCCGTGTTCATCTGCAATGCGGTCTGGAGCGTGGATTCGTCTGCGTCCACGACGCGCTCGACTTTCTTCAGTACGAGTGGCCGAGCCGCACCGGCACTCTCTACGCCCGCGCTGCGAACCTCTGCCGCCTGGCGCTCGACGGCGGTCTGCCGGCCGACATCGCCCGCGAGGCCTTCATTTTCGCCTGCCTGGAGGCGGGAATGCCGGTCGCAAGCGAACGCCGCTCCCGACGTCGTCACGAACGCGCTATGACACACTCGCAGCCAGCCTCGTGGCTCACCACGCCGCTGACACGCGGATGGCCCACGCTCTCGCCCATGGTCGCTGAGGCCTAAGGCTTACCAGATGGCGAATGACGCCGCTGGCCGGCTGTTGCACGGCTTCCGAAGCGCACGCATTGACCTCTCGACACCCTGGTCGACAGGCAATGCGTAGCTGGCGCATATACGGCAAGCATGAGAACAGACCCGCAGCGCCTGCTGCGAGGCGTTCCCGGCTGATCTCAATGCTCTGAAATATTTGAGAAAAATGGTCGGAGCGGCGGGATTCGAACCCACGACCCCTTGACCCCCAGTCAAGTGCGCTACCGGGCTGCGCTACGCTCCGAACCGAGGAAAGCCCTATAATCTCGGGCATTTGGATGCAAGGGCAAAAATGCTTGCTCAAACGAAAAAAGAACAAACGGCCGAAAAACGGGGTCTGGAAGAGAGGGAAATGCCGGCGAGAAGTCGCGGACGTACCTCGCCCGTCCTTTCGCTTCGTGCTTCACCAGATTGTCGGCCTTCAGGCGTTTAACAAAACGCCGGGCAGTTTTGCGCGACATGAGTTATCGCGCGAGCCTGCGGTAGATCGCTTCGGTATCGCCGATCATGCGGGGCAGGCCGTAGTCGCCGCTGCGGCGCAGCGCTTCAGCGCGAAAGCGCTCGAAGCGGACGGGGTTCGCCGCCTTGATCATCGCCTTGGCAAATGGCCTCGGATCGTCGACGTTCTCGACGAGCACGCCGTTGCGGCCGTCTTGCAGCACCGTCGAGGCGCCACCCACCTCGGTCAGGACGAGGGGGCGTGCGGCCGCTGCAGCCTCCAGCATCACGTAGGACATGGCCTCGTAGCGGCTCGGCATCGTCAGGATGTCGATCGCATCCATCACCTGCCGGCCGGTGTAGCGCGTCGTCAGTCGGATGCGGTCGCGCGCTGTGCTTGAATCGATCTTGTATCCGACCATCTGCTCCAGTTCGCCGGTGCCGACCATCAGGAGATAGGCGTCGGGAAGTGTCTGTGCGGCGACCGTGAAGGCCTCGATCAACCGCTCGGGCGCCTTTTGTGCAGAAAGCCGTCCGACGAAGCCGAATACGAGCGCATGCGCCGGAATCGCCAGCGCCTCCCGGATGGCGTCCCGCAAGCCATGGGCCGGCTCGTCCACCCCGTTGACGATGATCGAGAGGCGCTTGCGCGGTATGCCGAGCGCGCGCGCATGGGCGTATTCGTCCGCCGATACGCAGATCAGTTCGTCGGTGAAAAAACGCGCCAGTAAGCGCTCGATGAAACCGTAGACGAAAGCGCCGGTGGCCCCGAGATGCGGGTCCATCGTGCGAAAGGCGTGCGGCGTGTAGATGCGCGGCACATGCGGGCCGGGAAACCGCAGCCGCGAGAGCGCGCCCGCCTTCGAGCTGTGCCCGTGAATGGCGTCGAACGGGCCGTGCCTGCGCATCACCTGGCGAAGGCCGATATAGGAGGCGATGTCGGAAAGGCCGGGCGAGCGCGCCATGTCGAGCGCGTGCACGCCGTCCAGCCCGATGGAAAGCAACTCGCCGACGAAACGTTCCTCCGCGCGGCGTGGCGAATAGACGGCGTGAACGACGTGACCGCGCTGCTTCAGGCCCCGGCAGAGGTCGAGGAAATGCCGGCCCGATCCGCCGCCGCTGGGCTCCAGCACCTGCAGCAGGCGCAGCGGCAGCGTCGCGTTGTCCCTGGCCGGCCTCATCGCGTGCGCACCTGGTGCGAAAGGCGGCTTTGATGGCGATGCTCGAGCGCGAAGCAGCCCCAGAGGATGCCGACGATGAGATAGAAGTGGCGCCAGTGATCGGTGTCGATGACAAAGCCGATAGCGGTATGGCCGATAAAGGCAATGTAGGCGATCATCAGGAAGGGCTGCCAGGGACGGTTGAGCAGGAGGTTCCGGAAGCCGACCCATAGCGTCCACACGACCAGCGTCAGGTAGCAGAGAAAGCCGAGCCAGCCGTAGCTCGTCAGCGACTTCAGCCAGATATTGTGTTCGTCCTCCGGAAAGATCGTGCTGAACACCATCGGGCCGATCCCGAGCGGCGTCTCCATCGACATCAGGAAGCCGAGCCTGTGGCGGTCGAAGCGCCCGAGATGGCCGCCGTCATAATCTTGCACGAGCTGCGTCCGGCTGGAAAAGAGGTCGGCCACCTGCGGGATCTGCAGGGCTATGACCAGTGCCACCACCATCAGACCGACAGCGGCGATGCTGAGCGTGAGGATCTTCAGGCGGAAGACCCCGGTGCGTTCCTTCAGCAGCATCACGAAGACCATCGCGACGGCTGAGAAGAGAAAGAGCGCCCAGGCCGCACGCGAAAAGGAGAGAAACAGGCCGAGCGCGATGACCAGCAGTCCCGCAATGTTCAGCGGCGCTTGTGTCAGCGGTTTCGCCAGGAGGCCGTGCATCAGATAGAGGGCAGGGGCGACGAGGAAGGGACCGAACACGTTCGGATCCTGGAAGGCGCCCTTGGCGCGGTCGTAGAGGGTGAAGACTTCGCTGCCCGGAAAAGCGTTGAAATAGCCGAGGATGCCCAGCGTGGCGGTGATCAGCGCACTTGCGACCCATGCCCGGAAGATCAGGACAAGACGCTGTGGCTTTTCCTCGATGATGGCGGCGAAGAACACCGCCGACAGCGCGAGGAACAGCGAGACGGCCACATACATCGGACCGCCTGCCATATCCTCCATCACGGTAAGCGAGAGCATGCCGCCGACATTGAAGGTGACGTAGAGCGCGAGCAGCGGCGCGACGCTGCGCGATATTCGAAGCCCCAGGATCGCCCATATGCCGATAAGGGCGACCATGAAGAGTTCGTAGGGCGCCGGCTCGGAGATGACGAAGCCGGAGAGGAACACGCCGAACGTGACCAGGAAGGACGCGATGAGGCCAACGGTCGCAAGCTGCGGCCGCAGGACCTGGCTTGCCGGGATCGAGGCGGTGCTCAATACGCGTTTTCCGTGTTCAAAAGGCGGATCGGCGTGAGAAACAGGATTTTCAGGTCGAACAGCAGCGACCAGTTCTCGATGTAGTAGAGGTCGAACTCGGTCCGGAAGCGGATCTTGTCGTCATGGTCGATCTCGCCGCGCCAGCCGTTGATCTGCGCCCAGCCGGTAACGCCGGGCTTGACGCGGTGCCGGGCGAAGTACCCCTCCACCACATCGACATACTTGCGGTCGTGCGACTGCGCCTGAATGGCGTGCGGGCGGGGGCCGACAAGCGACAGTTCGCCCTTGAGCACGTTGAAGATCTGCGGCAGTTCGTCGATCGAGGTCTTTCGGATGAAGCGCCCGACCGGGGTGACGCGCGGGTCGCCCTTGGTGACGGCGGCCTTCGCCGTCGGGTCCGACATGTTGGTATACATCGAGCGGAACTTGTAGACCTCGATGATCTCGTTGTTGAAGCCGTGCCGCTTCTGCTTGAAGATGATCGGCCCGGGCGAGGTCAGCTTTACGGCAAGCGCGGCGCCGATCATGACCGGCCACAGCAGCAGCAGTGCGATAACGCTGAAGACGATGTCGAAGGCGCGCTTGGCGACCTTGTCCCAGTCGGCGATCGGCCTGTCGAAGATGTCGAGCATGTGCACATTGCCGACCTGCGAATAGCTGCGCGGGCGGAAACGAAGGCCGTTCGAATGCGCCGCAAGGCGGATGTCGACGGGGAGCACCCAGAGCTTTCTGAGCAGAGACAGGATGCGGGCTTCGGCGGAAAGCGGCAAGGATATGATCAGCATGTCGATGCGCGCCAGGCGCGCAAACTCCACCAGTTCCGCGATCGTTCCGAGCTTGGGGTAGCCTGCGACGACGGAAGGGGAGCGGCGCTCGTCGCGGTCGTCGAAGATGCCGCAGATACGGATATCGTTTTCCGGCTGGCGTTCCAGCGCGCGGATCAGCTCCTTTGCCGGTTCGCCGCCGCCGGCGATGACGGCCCGCCGTTCCATGGTGCCGTTGCGCGCCCAACGGCGAATCGAATAGGCGATCAGCAGGCGCTCGACCACCAGATAGGCAGCGCCAAGGACAAACCACAGGACGAACCAAACGCGCGAGGCGACGCCCGCGGTCTTGAAGAGAAAGAAGGCGAGCGCCATCGCCGAAAACGCGATCGCCCACGCACCCAGCAGGCGCGGTATCATCCGCCATCCGGCGCGCAATGCCGGGATCTGATAGGCGTCGGCCAGGTGCAGCAGCAGCACGCCGATCGCCGATCCGCCCGCGACCACCCCGATGTAGAACAGCATGACGTCGGCGGACGGGATGACGTAGAAGCTCGTGACACCATAGCCGATCGCAAAGAGGACGGTGAATTCCAGAAGCCGCAAGAGGCCCGTGATCATGGCCGGCGAATAGCTTTCGGCGCGAAACTGAAGCGCGATCTGCTGGGCCAGCGGGTTAAGCTCGACCGTCTTGCCGCCGTCCTGATCGTCGGTGGCAGCGCCGTGTGCGATCGTGCGCACTTCGGAGACCTTTCGCCGAATATTCTCCGGGTCGAAGGCGTCTGGCTTGTCGATGTGGTTCATGGCAGCGTCCGGCACCGTTAAGTTCTGACCGGATAGCAGAAAGCTCCTAAGAAAACGCTTACGCGAGGTGAGGCGAAACGGTACAACCCGCTTTCGGAGCGCCTTGAGCCAGGAGTTCGCGATAGAGATCCATCATTGTGGCGGCCATGACGGAGGCCGAGAAGGTGCCCTTGAAGCTGTCGGCATCCGGCATCGCATGCGCCCGCCACTTCCCATCCATGACCGAGAGCGCCATCGTTTGTGCAAGCGAATCCGGGTCGGCGGGCTCGGCGAGAGCGATGCTGTCGCGACCGAGCACCTCCGGGATGCCGCCGACACGGCTTGCGATGACGGGCACGTTGGCGGCAAGCGCCTCCAGAACGATGTAGGGCATCGCTTCCGCGCGCGAAGGGACGACGACGGAATGCGCCATGGCGAAGGCGTCGCGCGCCTTCATCGCCGGCATCATTGCGATCCGCCGTCCGAGCCCGAGCCGCAGCATCGTCTGCTCGTACTTCTCTTCGTCCGGTCCGTCGCCGACCATCAGCGCCGACAGCGGTCGCCCGACGCGGCGCTCGGTGCGGGCAAACGCGTCGATGAAGACGTCCGGCCCCTTCAGGTCGCGAAGCATGCCGATATAGAGAAAATCGGCAGCATCCTCCTTCGGATAGACGGTATCGAAATCCCGGTCGCTGATGCCGTTGTAAATCCGTTCGAAGCGGCAGCGGGGCTTGCCGACCTTGGCGATGTAGCTGTCGCGCTCGAAGTCGCAGACGAAGACCAGCGCGTCGGTGGCCCTTTCCAGCAGGCGTTCGGCTCGCAGCACGACCTTGCCCGCAAGCGTCGAGCGGGTGAAATGGAGGCTGCCTCCATGCGGGGAATAAAGGCGGGCTACGCGATACCTGTTGACCCGCAACACTGAGCCGATGATCCGGGCAATTGCGCCACCCTTGGCGCCATGCCCGTGAAGAACGTCCGGCTGCAAACTTCTTATTTCACGATAGCTGGCCCAGAGGGCCTGCAGATCGCCGGGGCTGATCGAGCGGCGGATCGGCAGTCGGAAGATGCCGAGCGCGAGGAACGGACGGATTTCGTCGAACAGCGTCTCCTCATAGGCTCCTCCCGTGCTGCTGTCGCAGACGATGCCCACTTCGTGGCCCTGTCGCGCATGATATTCCGCCAGATCGCGCACGTGTCGGAAGATTCCGCCGATCGGGGACCTGAAGCAGTGAATGATGCGCAGCGGGCGATGGTTGTTCGACATTGGGTCAGAACAGCCGCTCGCGAACGTAAATCGTGTCTCCCGCAAGGACCGGATCGGAAATGGATACGCGACCGGTGATGATGCGTCCGTTGATCTTGCGCGTCACGTCGACATTCGTCTGGTTGGCGCGCGGCGAGAAACCGCCGGCGACGGCGATCGCGTTCTGTATGGTCATGCCCGCGACGTAGCTGTACTGCCCGGCCTGGCCCACTTCGCCCATGATGTAGATCGAGCGGTAGTTGGCAACCTCGATGGACACGTCGGGGTCGCGCAGGTAACCTTGGCGCAGTTTGCCGGCGATGATGCTTTCCATCTCCTGGATGGTCTTGCCGCGGGCAGGGACGGCGCCGACGAGAGGGAAGGCGATGTAGCCGGCCTGATCCACCAGATAGGTGTTGCTGAGGTTGGGCTGTTCGAACACGGTCACGCGCAGGCGGTCGCCGCTATCCAGCCGATAGGGCTGGATCGTCGCCTCCTGAAACGCCTTCGGTGCCGGATGATAGCCGCTGCAGCCAGCCATGACGACCGTCGCAACGGTCCCCATCGCGATCGCGACGCCTCTGGTTATCTGTGCGAATGCCATTCGCTTGAGCCTGCCGGATTTGTTCGTCTGTGCGCCTGTTATCATCCTGTTAGGGTTAATGGCGGGTAAATGCCGGGCGAACGGGACGCGTTTATTCCTGCGGTGGGGAAGGGCAAGTGCAGGGTTGTGAGAGGGCGTCCCATTAACGCTTGGGTTACCATGTTTGTTTACCGTGCGCGGAAACACGCGTTCACGGAGTTAAGCATATGTCGGGCGGATACGGAGCACAGGAGGACGTCGATATCGACCTCGGCGCGCTAGTCCGCGCGATCTGGAGACGGCGTCGGCTGGTGCTGCTGGCGACCGTGGCATCGGCTGGCCTTGCCTTTGCCGGTGCGAGCATGATTGCGCCGAGCTACAAGAGCGAGACGCGGCTGCTCATCGAACCGCGCGAGCCCGCCTACACCACCGGCGGAGATCGAAGTGCCGCGCGCGAGCCGGCGATCGATGAACTCGACGTCGTCAGCCAGGTACAGCTGCTGCGGTCGGTTGACCTGATCAAGCAGGTCGCCCGCAACATGAAGCTCTACGAGTTGCCCGAGTTCGATCCAGCTGCAAACCCGTCGGCCCTGTCGGATATCCTCGTTGCCTTCGGGCTGAAGAAGAATCCGCTCGAACTGCCGCCGGAAGAGCGCGTGTTGAAGGAGTTTCTGGAAAAGCTCGCCGTATATCCGGTCGAAAAGTCGCGGGTCGTCGCAATCGAGTTCACCTCGAAGGATCCGCAACTCGCTGCGGCCATCCCCAACGAGATGGCCAAGGTCTACCTGTCGCTGCAAAGCGGAGCGAAGCTCGACACCAATTCCGAGGCAAGCCGCTGGCTGGAGCCGGAGATCGCCAACCTCCGCGAGAAGGTGCGCGAGGCCGAACAGAAGGTCGCGCAATACCGTTCCCAGTCGGACCTGCTGCCGACAGGGGAGAACGCCACCTTTGCCGTGAAGCAGCTGAACGATATTTCCAGCGAGCTTGCGCGCGTGCGTACCGAAAAGGCGACCGCCGAGGCAAGGGCGGAAAGCGTTCGCGCCGTCCTCAAGAAGGGCGGGGCGCCGGACACGCTCAGCGATGTCGTCGGCTCGCAGATGATACAGCGCCTGAAGGAGAGCGAGGCGCAGATCCAGGGCCAGATTTCCGATCTCTCGACAAGCCTTCTCGACCAGCATCCGCGCCTGAAGGGGCTGCGCTCGCAGCTTGTCGGTATCCGCAGCCAGATCCAGGCCGAGACGGGAAAGATTCTGGCGAGCCTGGAAAACGAGGCGAACGTTGCGCGTCTGCGCGAACAACAGCTCATCCAGCAGCTCAATACCGTAAAGGCCGATTCCGCACGCGCCGGCGAAGAGGAAGTGGGCCTGAAGGCGTTGGAGCGGGAGGCGACGGCCCAACGCCAGCTTCTGGAGACCTATCTGGCACGCTACCGCGAGGCGACCTCGCGCACCGATGCCAGTTCGACGCCAGCCGACGCGCGCGTCATTTCCGCCGCCGTCCCGCCGACCGAACGGCAATTCCCGAAGGTCGTCCCGATCACGATTGTGGGCGGCCTTGCGGGTTTTCTGCTGTCGTCGGTCTTCATCCTGCTTTCGGAACTGTTCAGCGGGCGCGGCCTGCGTCCCGTTTCGCCGCCGCATCGCGGGCCGGACGACGACGCGACGATAGAGGACAAGCCCGCCACCAGGCCGGCGCCGGTTCCCGAAGCGCTCCCGGCCCGACGTGTCGCGGCCGCGGCTGCCGTTGCCGCGCAGGTTGAGGAATTGCCGCAAAGCTCTGTTCTGGGCGGCTATGAGGACGACGGGCGCGCAGGCCCCGAGACGCCGGACGTCGTGCCGGTGCCGGAAGCTGATGAGGAAGAAGACTTCACCGTCGGCGCCGTGGCGCGCCACGTCTTGGAAAACGCTGTGCGCGTCGCCGTCGCCGTCTCGCCGTCCGGCGATGCGGGATCGGCCGCGACCGTGGCGCTGGCACGCGCGATTGCGGATCGCGGGCGCAAGACCATCCTGCTGGATCTGACCGGCTCGGCCTATCCTACCCGGCATATGGCCGGCACAAGCCATCTCGCCGGCATCACCGACCTTCTTGTCGGAGATGCGGCCCTGGGGGAAATCATCCATGGCGACGAGCGTTCGCAGGCGCATGTGGTGGCGCGCGGCAACGCCGACATCAAGCGCGCCATGCGCGGCATCGACCGCCTTTCGATGATCGTCGACGCGCTCTCCGATGCCTATGACACGGTGCTGGTGGAATGCGGGCCAGCGGACGTTGCCGGCGTCCATCGCCTGACGCCCTCCGGAGACGCGGAAATCATCCTGTCGATCCCAGGCGCTGACGAAGATCGCGTGGTCGAACTGATCGGCGCCTTCGGAGAGGCCGGCTATAGTGAGATCGTGCTTTTGACTGGCGGCGCGGTGACGCCCGACCGGGGTCGGCGCGCCGCATAGCCTCAGCTCGCCGGGGAAGGTTCAGTCCCGAGCGTTCTCGGCTGCGGTCTCGGCGAATTCGGTCTTGCCGGAACGCAGGCGCTGCACGAAACCATAGAGTTTCGGGTTCTGCTTGATGGTCCGCTTGGCATTCGCCTTTGCCCGGTGAACCGCAGCCACTGCGGAACCGGCGACGGTCGTTGGCCAGAGCAGGTCGTGCTGCTGCGTCTCGATATTGCACCAGGAGCGCTTGTAGGCCTGGTCGCCGATGCCGAAGTCGAAGAGTGCGGCACCTTCTCCGCAGAGTTTCTCGATCATGAGGTGAAACAGGAATTCGCCGGGGCTGGCTTCGGGCGCGAAGCCTTCGTCGATCGAGCCGAACTGGCAAAGCACGTGGTCGCCCTTGCGCGACAGGCCGGCAATCGCGATGATCCGCCCCGCCTCGTCACCGCTTTTGATCCGCAGGGTATGCAGCCGCAGCGGATAGTTGTCTTCCCGATCTGAAACGCGGGCAAGCGCACGGAAGAAGGCCTGCGTCTCTTCCTCGCGAAACACGTTCGGCAGGCCGAGTGCTTCGAACCGCACGGCCTTTTGTTGGAAGAACAGGGTCAGTGTGCGGCAGGCTTCTTCGCCGCTTTCCGCGATGACATGCTCATGGCCGCCGAGCGCTTCCAGCCGGCGCTCGCATTGGCGAAACTTTTTCCGGCGCCGCTTGGCGTTGAGCTGGGATAGTGTCTGTGCGAAATCCCGGTGCAACGACAGCTGGAACGAGGCGTTCTGGTTGAGCACGGCCGGCAGCTGGGAGAGGGGATGTTCCTGCCCGCGCCAGCGCAACGGAATGTTTTCCAGCATGAAGAGGTCGAAGTAGAGCGCGAACTGGCCGCGCGCCTGGTCGAGTGCACGCCGCAGGACCGGCGCGGGGGCCAGCGTGCGAAAGGCCTCGCTGTAAAGGCCGGTATTAATGTTGCTGAAGCGTGACGCCAGGAACCGCGCGATCCGGATCGGGCCGTGGCGCACGATCTCGAGCGGCAGGATCATTTCCGTTCGCCCTGCATGGACTCCCTCGACGATCAACAGCCGGCTGCGATGGGTGGCCGCCCAGGCGCGGCACCAGTCGTAGCCCTGGTGAAGGGAAAGGTTGTCGCCCTTCTCCAGCGACCGCCAGCTTGCCTCCAGCGGCTCCATACGATTGTGCAGCTGGATGGAGAACGAGATGGTGCTCGGACGTTGCGCGCCGCCGGGAACGTAGCGCGCGAACCGGCCGAGGACATCGCCATCCGTGGGCATGATCTGGAAATCGAGCTGCATTGCCTCCGCGTCCGATACCGTCGTGTCCAAGTCAGGGTTGCGCCGGGATTGGTGCACCTTACGACGGCATGAGGGGAGACTGGTTTAATTCCTGTGCCCGATGTCCGGCTGAAGGAGTGAAATCCGCAATCAAGGTTAGCATCGCGCTAACATGGCGATCCAGGTCTGGTCCGCCAGAGGCGCGCAGCGCCTATTCAAGCCAGCCGGTTGCAAGGCCGAGCGCGTAACCGCCCATCCCGCGTTCTGCTGCAAGGCGCGACATCGTGTCGTGGTCGTATCCGACGAGGCGGAAATCGACGCTCCAGCCCGTCATGCGTTCTTCCAGGATCGCATAGCGCGCGTGCGGCGAGCCGTTCTCCACCTTGTGCGGACGGGGCTCGTCGTCGTCATAGGCGGGGCAACCGACGCTTCCAGGATTGACCACCAGCCGGCCGTCGGCCAGCGTGACGCAGCGGGGGATGTGGGTATGGCCGCAGAGAATGACTGGAAATCCGATGCCTTCGGCGAAGCGTTCGATGCGCTCGCGCGGCGAAATCCGCATCGCTCCGCCCGGCGCGACATCGTCCAGCCAGTAGGTCGTGTCGCTGGCCGGCGTGCCGTGACAGAGGAAGACGCTTTCCGCAACGATCCGCGTGGCGGGAAGCGATCGCAGCCAGTCAAAATGCCGCTGCGACAGCTGCGCGTGCGCGATCCGGTCCCATTCGCCCATTTCCGCGATGTCTTTCTCCAGCAGCCAGCGGTCGTGGTTGCCGCGGATGGACGGGAAGTCGTGTTCGATCAGGATATCTGCGGTACGTGCGGCGTTCAGGGCGCCGCTGAGGTGGTCGCCGAGATTGACCACCATGTCCACGCTGCGGCTGGCGATGTCCGACAGCACCGCCGCAAGCGCCAGGTCGTTTCCGTGGATATCGGCGATGGCTGCGATCCGCATCGCCTTACTCCTTCGGCTTTGCCGGCTTCTCCATCCACTTGATGATCACCATCGCCGGCAGGATCCAGAGCAATCCGCTGAAGAAGAAATACAGCATGTGCACCCACCACGGCGATGTGCCGAGCGTCAGCGACGCGACCGTCGTGGCCACGAGCGCGTAGACGATGACGAGGATGATGATCAGGACGGTGCCGATCAGTTTGCGCAGGCGAGGGGGCATCTGAAATCTCGTTCGTTTTTCCGCTTCGGGGCGGGCTTCTGCCGCGACCCGATGCCGCAAAGGCTCCGGGCTTGTTTTGCATGGCATCGTGATGCAAATCAACGCCGACGAGACAGGAGCCATCATGACCAGTACCGCCGCCGTGACCGAACGCCAGCTCTTGAGCGACCTCGGTCGCATCGATCGCAATCGCCGTGCCGTGCGCAGCTGGCTTTTCATCGTACTGCTCACGCTGTTTGCGCTGGTGCTCGTCGGCGGCGCGACGCGGCTGACCGGTTCCGGCCTGTCGATCACGCAATGGAAGCCTATCCACGGCGTCATCCCGCCGCTCAACGACGCCGAATGGCAGGAGGAGTTCGACCTCTACAAGCGCATTCCACAATACGAACAGCTGAATTCGGACATGACGGTCGAGAGCTTCAAATCGATCTTCTGGTGGGAATGGGCGCATCGGCTGCTGGCGCGGTCGATCGGTATCGTCTTCGCCGTGCCGCTCATTTATTTCTGGGCGACCGGGCGGATCGAGCGGCGACTTCGCTGGCCGCTCGTCGGCGTGCTGGCTCTCGGCGGCTTCCAGGGCTTCGTCGGTTGGTGGATGGTGTCGTCAGGCCTGACGGAACTGGTCTCGGTCAGCCAGTACCGGCTCGCCACCCACCTCGTCATCGCCTGTCTGATCTTCGCCGCCTGCACGTGGATCATGCGCGGGCTTTCTCCACACAGCGACGATCCGGCGCCGACGGAGAATTCGAAGAGGTGGGCGGCGGCGATCGCCTGCATGGCGCTTTTCCAGATCTATCTCGGCGCACTCGTCGCCGGTCTCGACGCAGGCCTCGCCTACAACACCTGGCCGCTTATGGACGGCGCCATCGTGCCGGGCGATCTCTTCATCCAGCAGCCCTGGTGGATCAACCTGTTCGAGAACGTAAAGACCGTGCAGTTCGTCCATCGCTGCGGCGCCTATGTGCTGTGGGCGATGGTGCTCGTCCACATGTTCGCCTCGCTGCGCGCCGCGCCCGAGACCACCCATGCACGCCGCACGGTGGTGCTGTTCATTCTGGTCTGTCTGCAGGCGCTGATCGGTATCCTGACACTCATCTGGCAGGTGCCGCTCGGCTGGGCGCTGGCACACCAGGGCGGCGCGCTCATCGTCCTCGGTTTCGCCGTCGCCCACTGGCGCGGCTTCGTCGGCGAATATCCGAAGCCGGTCGCGATCGAAATTCGGGAATAGCGGCGACCGGCGAAGCGGGTCTTGCCGGAAACGACAAAGGGCATGGTCCGGAAGTGGATCATGCCCTTTGTCGTTGGCCCGCGTCCTTTGGGAGGCAGCCCCTTTGCAAGGGCAGGCCGTCCTCTCGCCACGCCTTATCCGCGCAGCATCAGGTCCATGTTCTGTACGGCTGCACCGGAGGCGCCCTTGCCGAGATTGTCGAGCAGCGCGACGAGGTTGACGTGCGGCGCACCAGCAGTGCCGAAGACGAAGAGCTTCATCCGGTCGGTGTCGGCCAGTTCCACCGCGTTGACCCGGGGCAGGGCGGCGCTCTCCTTGAGATCGACGACCTCGACGATGTCCTGGCCGGCATAGTGGTCGGCAAGGGCCGCGTGGATCGAGCCGAGCGAGGCGTTGTCATTGAGATCGGCCAGATAGAGCGGCACCTGTACGATCATGCCGTGCGCGAACTTTCCGACGGACGGCGAGAACAGCGGCGCGCGCGCGAGCAGCCCGTGCACCTGCATCTCCGGCACGTGCTTGTGCTTCAGCGGCAGGCCGTAGAGGAAGTGCGGCGCATCGATATGCTCGGGATGGCCGGCATCCTCCATCTGCGCGATCAGTTGCTTGCCGCCGCCGGTATAGCCGGAAACGGCGTTGACGGTGACGGGGTAGTCCTCCGGCAGGAGGCCGGCGGCGCGCAGGGGGCGGATCAGGCCGATCGCGCCGGTCGGATAGCAGCCGGGATTGGCGACGTAGCGGGCGGCCGCGATCTTGCCGGCCTGCGCGCGATCCATCTCGGCGAAGCCATAGGCCCAGTCGGGCGCGATCCTGTGCGCGGTGGACGTGTCGATGATGCGCACGGAATTGTTGCCGGCGACCATCGCGACCGCTTCCTTCGCCGCGTCGTCGGGCAGGCAGAGAATCGCGATGTCGGCCGCGTTCAGCAGGTCCTCGCGCATCGTGTTGTTGCGGCGCTCGGCTTCCGGAATCGACAGAAGCTCGATATCTGCGCGGCCGGCCATGCGCGTGCGGATCTGCAGCCCCGTCGTGCCGTGTTCGCCATCGATGAAGATCTTCGGTTTCATGGGACTGCCTTTCATTCTGCCGGTTCGGGGCACCACGGTCCACGCGCTGCGTCGCGCAGCGCCGGACGGTCTTCGGCCCGCTATACCGCCTCAGCATGACGCTTTCAATGCAAAGCGTTGGCTTGGTTGGCGCCGAGAACTCGCGACCGGCTTGATACTGCCCGCGTCGCCTCGGACCGCGATCTGACCTGCCCGCACCTTCTCCCGCAGGTGGGAGAAGGTGCGGGTGCCAAGGTGGCGGGCTACCGCCGCTCCGCCAGCCAGCCGGCGTGCAGGCCGAGCATGTACATGGCGATGGTCGAGCCGGCGATGGCGGTGATGTCGGCGTGGTCATAGGCGGGTGCCACCTCGACGACGTCGGCGCCCTTGAGGTGCAGCGCACCGAGATGGCGCAGCACCGACAGGATCTTGGCGCTCGACGGGCCGCCGGAGACAGGCGTGCCGGTGCCCGGCGCATAGGCCGGATCGAGGCAGTCGATGTCGAAGGTCAGGTAGCACGGCTTGTCGCCGACATGGCGGATGATCGTCTCGGCGATCTCGGTGGCCGTCATCTCCTCGACCTCGTAGCCATAGACGATGCGGATGCCGCAATCGTCGGGCGCATGCGTGCGGATGCCGATCTGGATCGAGGTGTCGGGATCGATCACGCCGTCCCTGACGGCGCGCGCCACGAACGAACCGTGGTCGATCCGGCCCTTCTCGTCGGGCCATGTGTCCTGGTGGGCGTCGAACTGGACCAGCGACAGCGGCCCGTGTAGCGCCGCGTGCGCCTTCAGCACCGGCCAGGTGACGAAGTGGTCGCCACCGAGCGTCAACAGGAAGGCGCCGGATTTCAGGATCTTCGCCGCTTCCCGCTCGATTGTCGCCGGCGTCTTCTGGTGGTTGCCATAGTCGAGCAGGCAGTCGCCGTAATCGATGACGGCCATGTTCTCGAACAGGTCCTGCTGGAAGGGGTATTGCGGGTCGTTGTCCATGATGGCAGACGCGCGGCGGATCGCCTGCGGTCCGAAGCGCGCGCCCGGCCTGTTCGACGTGGCGGCGTCGAAGGGAATGCCCCAGACGACGGCATCGACATCCTTGAGGTTCTTCGTATAGCGCCGGCGCATGAAGGAAAGCACGCCCGCATGCGTCGGGTCGGATGCCGCGCTCTTCAGGGATTTCGCCGTGACCGCATGGTCGATCGTCTTGTTTGCCATCAGCCGTCCTCCTTGGGTTGCAGGACGTTGGCCAATCGGCAGTGCGAAGGCAAGGGGGCGGGGCGGCGATTTCCACCGTCATCCGCCATCCGGGATCCCCCGGCCATCGCTGCGGTCAGGACGCCTTGGCCGCAAAGGTAGGCGGGAAATCGCCGAGCGCCTTGGCGTCGCGGATTGCAGCACCGATGTCCTCGTCGTTGATGGCGTCAAGTTCGGCGAAGCTGTCGATGACGTAGTAGATCGGCTGGACGATATCGATCCGGTAGGGTGTGCGCAGCACCGTCATCAGGTCGAAGGGCCTGAATTCGCAGGTCTTCTCCACCATCGCCGCCCGTGTCTCGTTCGGCGACGAAACGATGCCGGCACCGTAGCAGCGGCGGCCCTTCTCCGTATTGATCAGCCCGAATTCTACGGTGAACCAGAAGATGCGGAACAGGTGCCAGGAATAGTCCTTGCCGAGCGCCACGGCGTTTTCGCCGAAGCGGCGCACGAAGCTGGCATAGGCGGCATTCGTCAAAAGCGGGCAGTGGCCGAACACCTCGTGGAAGATGTCTGGCTCCTCGATGTAGTCGATGTGCTCGCGTCGGCGGATGAAGGTGGCGAGCGGGAACTTGCCCTCAGACAGCAGCTGGAAGAATTTCGATGGCGGGATCAGGGCGGGTACGCCTTCGACGCCGAAGCCCGTCGCCCGCTCGAGCGCCGCGTTGATGTCCTTCAACTGCGGAACGCGCGGCGCATCCAGTCCGAGTGTTTTCACGCCCTGCAGGTATTCGTCGCAGGCCTTGTCTGCGAGAAGGGCGATCTGCCGCGAATAGAGCTCGCTCCAGATCGCATCCTCGTCGGCGGTGTAGGGATAGATACCGTCCGCATCCGGCAGCTTTGCAATGTACGTGCTTTCCTTCGGCATCCTGGTCTCCCGTCGCCATGCGGGGCATGGCCCGCGTAGTCGTGTTTCGGAAAATTGTAGTCGAAGGATGCGGATAGACTTTTCAAACTGGTGGCCGGATACTGGTCTTCTGAATGAAAATCGCGGGGAGGGCGCATTTCATGAAAGAAATTGATCAGGCGGGCGTTCGCCTCCTGCGGTTGCTGCAGCAGGATTGCAGCCTTGCCCTTTCGGACATGGCAGAGCGTGCCGGCATGTCGCAAAGCACGGCCTGGCGCAAGGTGCAGGAACTGGAGGCGGCCGGTGTCATCCGCGCGCGCGTGGCGCTGCTGGACGCGCGCAAGCTGGATCTGAAGCTCTGCGTCATTGCGCATGTGACCCTCGACGACCATCACGAGGAGGCGATCGAATCCTTTTCCGCTGTGGTCAGGAACCATCCGGAGATCATGGAGTGTTACGCGCTTTCGGGTGCCTTCGACTACATGCTCAAGATCCGCGCCTCCGACGTCGAAAGCTACGAGACCTTCATGACGCGCTACCTGCTGCGCAACCCCCATGTCCGTAACGTCGTTTCATCCTTCGTCCTGCGGGAGATGAAGGCCTCGACGGAGCTGCCGATCTGAAGGGGAGCTGCGGGGTGGTGGGCGAAGGCGCCCAGCATGCCCCGCCAGGCCAAAGGAGAATTCACTTGCGCCACGGACGCGACGCGGCTGGATGCCGGATCAAGTCCGGCATGACGGGGAATGGTATGTGCCTTAGCCTGAGTAGGACTGCGGCTATTCAAACCTTGTCGCCCACCCCATTGTCGTCGGCTAAGACCTGGCTGCGTGCCGCACCGAGCGCTTTGCGGTTTCAATGACGTCCATCGGGTCCGTCATGCCGGACTTGATCCGGCATCCAGCGCGCAAGTCCTTGCGCGCAAAAAAGTGCTGAAAGTCAAACGTCGAGGCAGCCGAAACGAGAAAAGGCCGGGACGAGCCCGGCCTTCCAGATATTTCGCAGAGTTCGTGAAGCGATTAGCGCTTGGAGAACTGGAACGAACGGCGGGCCTTTGCCTTGCCGTACTTCTTGCGTTCGACGACGCGCGAGTCGCGGGTCAGGAAGCCGCCCTTCTTCAGGACCGAGCGCAGGCCCGGCTCGAAGTAGGTGAGCGCCTTGGAAAGGCCGTGACGGACGGCACCGGCCTGGCCGGAAAGGCCGCCGCCGGCAACGGTGGCGTCGATGTCGAACTGGCCTTCGCGGGCAGCTGCGACGATCGGCTGCTGCAGGATCATCTGCAGGACCGGACGGGCGAAGTACGTTTCGAACGACTTGCCGTTGACGGTGATCTTGCCGGAGCCCGGCTTGACCCATACGCGAGCGACGGCGTCCTTACGCTTGCCGGTAGCGTAGGAGCGGCCCTGGGCGTCAACCTTCTTGACGTGAACCGGGGCAGAGGAAGCCGGAGCGGCAGCAGCCGTGCCCAGATCCTTCAGGGAAGAGAGGTCAGCCATTATCAGGCGCTCCTTACGTTCTTGCTGTTCAGCTTGGCGACGTCGAGGACGGTCGGCTGCTGTGCTTCATGCGGATGGTTGGAACCGGCGTAAACGCGCAGGTTCTTCATCTGGCGACGACCGAGCGGGCCGCGCGGAACCATGCGTTCGACGGCCTTCTCGATGACGCGCTCCGGGAAGCGGCCCTCGATGATCTGGCGCGCGGTGCGCTCCTTGATGCCACCCGGGTAGCCGGTGTGCCAGTAGTACTTCTTGTCGGAGTACTTCTTGCCGGTCAGAGCGACCTTCTCGGCGTTGATGACGATGACGTTGTCGCCGTCGTCGACGTGGGGGGTGTAGGTAGCCTTATGCTTGCCGCGCAGGTGGTTTGCGATGATGGAAGCGAGACGACCGACAACGAGGCCTTCGGCGTCGATGAGGATCCACTTCTTTTCCACCTCGGCGGGCTTCTGAGAGAAGGTTGCCATGGTAAAACTCTTTTCGTTTGGACCCAAGGCGCCAGGCGCCTGGGGCGTTTCTTGTTGCTTGGTTTGGCGGGCCTGGGCCGGTCAAAGACGAAAGCGGCCCGAGCGGACCGCGATCTGTGCGGCTTATAAGGGAAGGCTTTGAGGGCGTCAAGCGACGCCTTTTGAGTGATCTGAATAAAAACGATGTAAAATCAATTAGTTGATTTTGTGGTGTGTGAATACCACAATTTACCGCGGCGGAATCGAATAGGTCGCAGTCGCATGGGCGACCAGATCGCCTTCCGTCCCCGCCGATATCGACGCCTCGATCACGGCCAGCCGCTGGCCGAGCTTCAGAAGCCGGCAATCGCAGGAAAGGGGCCCCGGCTGCGGCTTTCGCAGGAAATTGATGTTGAGGTTCGTCGTCACCGCCAGGGCCACCGGTCCGATATGCGCCAGGACCGTGCAATAGGCGGTGACGTCGGCAAGGGCGAACATGGTCGGGCCGGAAACGGTGCCGCCGGGGCGCAGGTGCCTTTCCGAAGGCGCCAGCCGCATGGAAACGCTGCCGGGTGCCACGGCGGTCACCTCGAACACCTTGCCGTCGGTATGGATCTCGGGAAAATCGGTCTCGAGGAACCGGTTCAGCTCGTCGACGGTCATGACCGGGATATGTTCGCTCGCCATCGTGTTCTCATCTCTGCTCGCCACGCCGAAGGTGATAGAGCCGAACGCCACGGCTGTGCAATTGCCGGAAAGTCTAAGGTCGCGCGTGGTGCGGGCGGAAGCTTGAAACGGGCCTGCGGCGCGCGTACCAAGAGGCGGACGGAGATAGGTATCCGGAATACGGATGAAAACAGGATGGGAGTGTCGTCATGGCTGATGTGGTCCAGTTGCGCAAATCCGGGGAGAACGGCTTGCTGTCGGAGGAGCGCCATGACGCGGTCCTGCGCCTGACGCTTGCCAATCCGCCGGCAAATGCGCTCTCGATCGCCCTGATGGAGGCCCTTTCGGCCGCACTCGACAGGGCGGCGACCGACGATGGCATTCGCGTTGTGGTGCTTGCGGCGACCGGCAGCCTGTACTCCGCCGGCCACGACCTGAAGGAGATGACCGCGCATCGCGCGGATGCCGACGGCGGGCGGGCCTTCTTCGAAAAGACGATGCGCATGTGCGCCGACCTGATGCTGAAGATCGCAGGCCTGCCGCAGCCGGTGATCGCCGAAATCGACGGGCTGGCCACGGCCGCCGGTTGCCAGCTTGTGGCAACGGCCGATCTGGCGATCTGCACCGACACGTCCACCTTCTGCACACCAGGCGTGAATATCGGCCTTTTCTGCTCGACCCCGATGGTGGCGGTGACGCGCGCGGCCCATCCCAAGCAGGCGATGGAGATGCTTTTGACCGGGGAGACGATCGACGCCTCGACCGCAAAGGATTTCGGTCTCGTCAACCGCATCGTGCCAAAACAGTATCTGCGACAGGTGGTCGACAGGTATGCAGCCGTCATTGCCTCGAAGTCGCCCGAGGCGCTGCGGATCGGCAAGGCCGCCTACCGCGCGCAGGCCGGTCTGCCCTTGCCCGAGGCCTACGACAAGGCCATTAACATCATGGTCGACAACATGCTGCGCGACGACGCGAAGGAAGGTATCGGCGCATTTCTGGAAAAGCGGATGCCGGAATGGAAAGGGAGCCCGGAATAGCTATCCGAGCCGCAGCACCAGCACGCCGGCGGCGATCACCCCACCGGCAATGTAGCGCCAGATGCTCGCCTTTTCCTTCAGGAAGACGACGGAGATGATGAGGGCGAAGAGGATCGCGGTCTCGCGGAGTGCTGCGACCGTCGCCACTGGCGCCTTCGTCATCGCCCACAGTGCCAGGCCGTAGGAGGCGATCGAGCCGCCGCCGCCGATCAGCCCGCGCTTCCAGTTCCGCCGGACATGATGCGCCACGACGTCGAGCCCGCGCTTCCAGATCGCCCAAGAAAACAGAAGAACCGGCGGCAGGAGCGCCATCCACAGCGTATAGGAGATCGCGTTGCCCGAGGCGCGGGCGCCCGCGCCGTCGACGAAAGTGTAGCAGGCGATGACGCAGGCATTGGCGAGCGCCAGCAGGAAGGCATGCTTGCCACCGTGACGGCTTTCGAAGGCCAGCGTCAGCACCCCGCCACAGATGATGAGGATTCCTGCCATTGCGCCGGGGGAGAGATGCTCGCCGAGCACGAAGCCGCTGGTCGAGGCGACGATCAGCGGGGCGGCGCCGCGCATCAGCGGGTAGACGAGGCCGATGTCGCCGGCCCGGTATGCCGCAGCAACAAGCTGGAAGTAAGCAAACTGGAAGACTGCCGAAACGGCGATGAAGGGCCAGGATGCCGGGGCGGGCAGCGGAACGAAGGGCAGGAAGGCAAGGCCGAAAACGCCGGCGCCGAGCGCGATCATCGCTGCATCCAGCGACTTGTCGGTTCCGGCTTTGACCATGGCGTTCCAGGTCGCATGCAGCGCCGCGCCGAGCAGCACAAGCGCAATCACGTCTATCGGCACGGAAGAACCTCGGTCTTTTCGGTTGGGGCTGGAACGGCGATGGGCGGCAGACACTTCATCTGCCGAAACCGACGCATTTGCAACGGAGCGCGCTGGCTATGCGGCAGAAAAATCGGCGCGTCTGCGGCCGGAGAGTGGGCCGGTGCGCGCCGCTGTGGCGCCTGGTCGCAATTGTGGCTGAAATAACGTATGATGAACGAAGGAAACGGATCGGGAGTACGGGCGCCTGGCGCCCCGCCGTCGCGACAGCCCCGGGAGGCTTCGATGAACCACGATCATTACGCAAGCGGTTATACGCGGAAGATCCTGCGGTCGGTGCACACGATCGCCGTCGTCGGCGCCTCGCCCAACCGGTCGCGCCCCAGCCACAGTGCCATGGATTTCCTGATCGCCAAGGGCTACCGCGTGATACCTGTCAATCCCGGGCATGCCGGCAAGGAAATCCTCGGCCAGACGGTTGTGGCGCACCTGTGCGACATCGCGGAGCCCGTCGATATGGTCGACGTGTTCCGCGCGCCCTCGCACCTTTCCGCGGTGGTGGACGAGGTGCTTGCGCTTGATCATCGGCCGGCGGTGATATGGGGCGAGTTCGGCGTTCGCGACGATGCTGCAGCCGAGAAGGCGGAGGCAGCCGGCCTGCAGGTGGTGATGGATCGTTCGCCGGTCGCCGAGTTTCCGGCCCGCTCGCGTGTGGCAGCGATGTCTGCCTGACCTAACGTGAATCGCGTATTGACAAGTCCGCCAACCGTTCCATGTTGCAGTCAGCATGACGGAGGCCGGATGAATCACGACAGCTACGCCGACTACTATCTGGCCGATATTCTGCGGGACACGCGCGTCATCGCGCTTGTCGGCGCTTCACCCAATCCGGAGCGGCCGAGCAACCGCGTCATGGCCTTCCTCCTCCGCAAGGGCTATCGGGTGATCCCCGTCAATCCCGGCCAGGCCGGCAAGGAGATCCACGGCCAGCTCGTCCATGCGCGCCTTGCGGATATCTCCGAGCCGATCGACATGGTGGACGTCTTCCGGGCCGCGAGCGCGCTGCCCGCCCTCGTCGACGAAGTGCTGGCCTTGAAGCCGCTGCCGAAGGTCATCTGGGGGCAGTTGTCCGTTCGCGACGACCGAGCTGCCGAACGCGCGGAGGCTGCCGGCATCAAGGTGGTCATGGACCGCTGCCCGGCCATCGAATATCCCCGGCTGATCGGCTGATCGGCTGACGCTGCGGCGGAGCGGCCGACGTAAATCGCTTGAGGCTCGCTCCGGTGCGTGCGGGTTGTGGATGTGGAGCGGAAAGCTGTTTACGGTTGCGGCCCACATTCGACAAATTCTTTCTTTGACCGTCATGGATTGCTCTGGAATAGTGCCGGTCCGGACGCCCGGGTTGCTGGCCAAGTATGCTCCGGGCGCTGGCTAAGGTTTTGAAAAAGGCGCGTTTTACCGGTGGAGGATCGCGCCATACGGGAGGTTGATATGACGAAGAACAAGCCGGGCTTCTCGACGCTCGCAATCCATGCAGGTGCAGCACCAGATCCCACGACCGGTGCACGTGCGACGCCGATCTACCAGACCACGAGCTTCGTCTTCAACGATACTGATCACGCCGCCTCGCTCTTTGGTCTGCAGGCGTTCGGCAACATCTATACGCGCATCATGAACCCGACGCAGGCCGTTCTGGAGGAACGCGTCGCCGCGCTCGAAGGCGGCACGGCTGCGCTTGCGGTCGCATCCGGGCACGCCGCGCAGTTGCTGGTCTTCCACACCCTGATGCGTCCGGGCGACAATTTCGTCGCCGCCCGCAAGCTCTACGGCGGCTCCATCAACCAGTTCGGCCATTCCTTCGCAAACTTTGACTGGCACGTGCGCTGGGCCGATACCGACAAGCTCGAGACCTTCGAGAGCCAGATCGACGAACGGACGAAGGCGATCTTCATCGAGAGCCTCGCAAATCCGGGCGGCACCTTCGTCGATATCGCGGCGATTGCCGAAATCGCTCACAGGCATGGCCTGCCGCTGGTGGTCGACAACACCATGGCGACGCCGTATCTCGTCCGCCCGTTCGAACACGGGGCCGATATCGTCGTTCATTCGCTGACCAAGTTCCTCGGCGGCCATGGCAACTCGATGGGCGGCATCATCGTCGATGGCGGCACCTTTGACTGGTCGGTTTCGGGCAAGTATCCGGCCCTTTCCGAACCGCGGCCGGAATATGCCGGCATCGTGCTGCACCAGACCTTCGGCAATTTCGCCTTTGCGATCGCCTGCCGCGTGCTCGGCCTGCGTGACCTCGGCCCGGCGATCTCGCCCTTCAACGCCTTCCAGATCATCACCGGCATCGAGACGCTGCCGCTGCGCATGCAGCGTCACTGCGACAACGCGCTGGCCGTGGCGACGTGGCTGAAGGCGAGCGACAAGGTCTCGTGGGTTAACTATTCCGGCCTCGAGAGCGACCCGAACCACGCTCTGCAAAAGCGCTACGCTCCAAAGGGCGCCGGCGCCGTGTTCACCTTCGGTCTGAAGGGCGGCTATGACGCGGGGAAGCGGTTCGTCGAGGGGCTGGAGATGATCTCGCATCTAGCCAACATCGGCGATACCCGCTCGCTCGTGATCCATCCGGCGTCGACGACCCATCGCCAGCTCTCGCCCGAACAGCAGACGGCAGCTGGCGCCGGCCCCGATGTCGTCCGCTTGTCGATCGGCATCGAGGACGCGGCCGACATCATCGCGGATATCGAGCAGGCCCTGGCGAAGGCCTGATGCAATTCGCCAATAACGTCGGCATTTGAGGCGATCCATCTCGTTATGCCGACGCTCTGGACGCAGCCGGAGATCGTTGGCGTCCTTACCCCGACAAGCGTCGTCTTGTCGGGGTATCCACCTGCCAGCGAAGGCTTCCGGGGTATGGCCGCCTTCGTCCGGTTTCAAGGTGCGAACGAACGGTTCATTCAGCCTCCGTTCTCCGAACAGCCCATACAGCGGGTTGATCGAGGTGACCATTGACAGTGATTTAATATCCGTTATTCTGGATATATGGATAGCATCACAGCAATCGCGGCGCTCGCCGCACTCGCCCAGTCCACGAGACTCGAGACGTTCCGGCTTCTCGTCCGGCACGAGCCCGAAGGCGTGCCTGCCGGCGAACTCGCCCGGCTTCTCGACGTTCCGCAGAACACGATGTCCGCGCATCTTGCGACGCTGTCGCGCGCGGGCCTCGTGACAAGCGAGCGGCACAGCCGCTCGATCATCTACCGGGCGGACCTCCAGGGATTGCGCGAGCTGACGCTCTTCCTTTTGAAGGACTGTTGCGGCGGCTCGACCGAACTCTGTGCGCCCCTGATCGCTGAACTCACGCCTTGCTGTGCGCCCGAGGTAAAGCCGTCATGAGCGAGATCCGGCTGGAGCCAGTCCCGGGTAGCGATGTCGGACTGAAGCTGGCGCTGTCGATTTCCGGTCTGCCGACGGAAGACCTCGAGCTTCCGGGGCGCACGTTTTTCAGGGCGGTTTCCTCCGACGGCGGCACGGTTGGCTACGCTGGCATGGAGGGATGCGGCGACGCGGTCCTGATCAGGTCGATGGTCATCCTACCCGAACATCGCGGCAAGGCATTCGGCAGATCGCTGACGAGGGAAACGCTGAAAGCCGTCACGGACGGCTCGGCAGTCTTTCTGGCGACGACGACCGCAGTCGCGTTCTTCAAAAAGCTCGGCTTTATCGTGGTCGAGCGAGTCGATGTCCCACCTGCCGTTCTCGCAACCCGGCAGCTTTCAGCCATCTGTCCGGCATCGGCCACCATCATGAAGCTCAGCAGACCTCCGATCTAACCACGGACCACGACCATGATCGACAAGACCTACAACGTGCTCTTCTTGTGCACGGGCAACTCCGCTCGCTCCATTCTCGCCGAATCCATCCTCACCAAGGAAGGCGGCGGACGGTTCAAAGCCTATTCGGCAGGCAGCCAGCCGAAGGGCGAAGTCAATCCTCACGCGCTGAAGGAACTGAGGGCCCTTGGCTATCCGGCCGAAGGTTTCTCCTCCAAGAGCTGGGACGTCTTTGCCAAGCCCGGCGCGCCCGAAATGGATTTCATCTTCACCGTCTGTGACAGCGCGCACGGCGAGGCCTGCCCGGTCTGGATCGGGCATCCGATGACGGCGCACTGGGGTGTCGAAGATCCCGCCGCCGTTACCGGCTCGGAAGTGGAAATCCAGCGGGCCTTCGCCCAAACCGCGCGCTTCCTGAAGAACCGCATCATGGTCTTCCTCAGCCTTCCGCTGGCGTCGATCGACCGCCTGGCGCTCGAAACGAAGCTTCGCCAGATCGGCACGATGGAAGGTTCCACGACAAGCCAGGGAAAGTCCGCCTGATGTCCACGTTTGAACGCTATCTGACCATCTGGGTGTTTCTCTGCATCGTCGTCGGCGTCGCCCTCGGCCATCTCATGCCCGGTGTCTTCCAGGTCATCGGCGCGGCGGAGATCGCCAAGGTGAACCTGCCCGTCGCCATCCTTATATGGCTGATGATCATCCCGATGCTCGTCAGGATCGATTTCCGCTCGCTTTCGAAGGTGAGCACCTATTGGCGCGGAATCGGCGTCACCCTGTTCATCAACTGGGCGGTGAAGCCGTTTTCCATGGCGCTGCTGGGATGGCTGTTCATCGGATGGCTGTTCCGTCCCTATCTGCCGGCCGACCAGATCGATTCCTATATCGCCGGCCTGATCATCCTGGCGGCTGCGCCCTGTACCGCGATGGTGTTCGTCTGGAGCAACCTGACGCGCGGCGAGCCGCTGTTCACGCTTTCCCAGGTCGCCCTCAACGATGCGATCATGGTCGTCGCCTTCGCGCCGATCGTCGGGCTGCTGCTCGGGCTGTCGGCGATCACCGTGCCGTGGGACACGCTCGTTCTGTCGGTCGTCCTCTATATCGTCGTTCCCGTCATCATCGCGCAGGTCCTGAGAGGGCGCCTGACCGCCGACGGAACGACGAAGGCGCTGGACGCCATGCTTGCGAAACTGCAGCCGCTTTCGCTTGTGGCGCTGCTGGCGACGCTCATCCTCCTCTTCGGCTTCCAGGGCGAGCAGATCATCGCGCAGCCGACGATCATCGCGTTGCTGGCGGTTCCTATCCTGATCCAGGTCTATTTCAACTCGGGGCTCGCCTATCTCCTGAACCGGATGTCGGGCGAGCGCCATTGCGTCGCCGGGCCCTCGGCACTGATCGGCGCCAGCAACTTCTTCGAACTCGCGGTCGCGGCTGCCATCAGCCTGTTCGGCTTCCAGTCCGGCGCAGCACTGGCGACGGTCGTGGGCGTGCTCATCGAGGTTCCCGTGATGCTCACGGTCGTCTGGGCCGTGAACCGCACCAAGGGCTGGTACGAGGCGGCCCCCGCCGTCTCCCGGAACACCATCACCGAAAGGACATGACAATGGACGTCACCATCTATCACAACCCCGCCTGCGGCACGTCCCGCAACACGCTGGAAATGATCCGCGCCGCCGGGATCGAGCCGACCGTGATCGAGTATCTTGCTACTCCGCCCTCGCGCGGGGAGCTGGCAAAGATGATCGCCGATGCGGGATTGTCCGTCCGGCAGGCGATCCGCGAGAAGGGGACGCCATATGCGGATCTGAGGCTCGACGATCCGAAGCTGACCGACGAGCAGTTGCTCGACGCGATGCTGAAGGACCCGATCCTCATCAACCGTCCGTTCGTCGTTACGCCGCTCGGCACCAGGCTCGCGCGCCCCTCGGAGGTCGTACTCGACATCCTGCCCGATGCCTTCAAGGGCGCCTTCTTCAAGGAGGACGGCGAGCAGGTCCTCGATCAGGAGGGCAAGCGGATTGTCTGAGACCTTCCCCGCCTTGCAGGAGCGGCATCTTCGCCAGCCTGACCTCGAAGCGTTGCGGCCCGCCTTTTCGACGCACAAGCCGCGCATCCTGATCCTCTATGGCTCACTCCGGGAGGTGTCCTACAGCCGGCTGCTCGCGCACGAAGCCAGACGTCTTCTGGAGCGTCTGGGGTGCGAGGTGCGGATGTTCGACCCGAGAGGATTGCCGCTGCCCGACGAAGCTCCCGCCAGCCATCCGAAAGTGCAGGAGCTGCGCGAGCTATCGCAATGGTCTGAAGGCCAGGTGTGGGTCAGCCCCGAGCGGCACGGTGCGATGACGGGTATCATGAAGGCCCAGATCGACTGGATTCCCCTGTCGCTCGGATCAATCCGCCCGACGCAGGGAAAGACGCTGGCCGTCATGGAGGTCTCCGGCGGCAGCCAGTCCTTCAACGCCGTGAACCAGATGCGCGTGCTGGGCCGCTGGATGCGGATGATCACGATCCCCAACCAGTCGTCCGTCGCCAAGGCCTATCAGGAGTTCGACGCCGACGGCAGGATGAAGCCCTCTTCCTACTATGACCGCGTCGTGGACGTCTGCGAGGAGCTGGTGAAGTTCACGCTGCTGACACGGGACGCCTCGGCCCACCTGACAGACCGCTACAGCGAGCGAAAGGAACAGGCGGCCGAACTGGAAAAGCGGGTTCACCTCAAGTCGATCTGACGAGAAATGCTGTCAGCCGTGCCGCCAGACTTTTACGGCTGACAGCAACAAGATCACGGCCAGCGCGGGGAGAAGGACCGAATTCAGGACAATGCCGAGTAGCAATCCACCAACAAGCGTCCCTACGACCGATCCCGCGGCCATTATGAGGACGAACACCCTGTTGCGACCCAGAACCGAAAAGCTCTGGTCGCGGCTGTAGCGGGTAAAGCCTACGAGCATGGTGGGAAGGCTCACCGCCAGTGAAAGGCTACCGGCGAGCTTGATGTCCGCGCCGAAGAGCAGAACAAGCGTCGGAATGAGCAACTCGCCCCCGGCGACGCCCAATAGCGACGCAACGATGCCGATCACGAAGCCGGCGGATATTCCGGCGACAATCTGCCAGTTTCCGGTCAGAAGCGGTTGCCCCGCCGACGTGCCGTGGCCAAGCACCAGCACGAGGGCGATCGCGACAAGAAGAACGGATATCACCCTGTAGAGCGTCTCAGATTTCAACCGTGTCGCCCATCCTGCGCCGAACCAGGCACCGATCAGGCTTCCTGCTAGAAGGTTCAGTATGATTGGCCAATTCGATGCGATCTGGGTGAAAGGGATCGTGCCGGCTCGAAACGGCAGGGCCGAAGACACGACGACAAGGCTCATTGCCTTGTTCAGGATCACTGCCTCAAGAGCCACGAAATTGAATGCGCCGATGAGCAGCGGCAGACGGAATTCCGCGCCGCCAAGCCCGATCAACCCGCCGAGTGTGCCGATGATGGCTCCGCCGCCGAAACCGGCCAGGTGACTGCGTGACGTCTTGGATTTGATCGGAGTGTTCACGGAGGCTTGGCTTTCATGACGGTGATCCGCGCACTCTTATGTACGCTCTTCCATCATCAGGCAACGCGGTCGCGACGCACCGATGAGGCGACCGCGACGAACGCCACGATTCCGAGCGTACCCAGCGCGGCGATGACGAAAAGCGAAATGGTTGGCCCGAACTGGTTCATCGCGGCCGCGAACGCAAACGGGGCGGCCGCGCCAGTCGCCAACCTTGCCGCAGCCATCTTGCCCGCGATCGCGCCGTAGCCAGCGGACCCGAAGAGATAGAGCGGCAGGCTCCCCTGAGCGATGCTGTTGATCCCTGACCCGAGGCCAAGGCAGACGGCGAAGGCCACCGCACCAGGCAACCAATCGCCCGACAACCCAAGTATCACCGCACCGAGGACCATGAGCGCTGCGGAGACAATTGCAAGCGCGGGCGGAGACAGGCTCTTTCCGAAGACCATGTTGATCAGGCGGCTCATGACCTGCGCCGGACCGAACAAGGAGCCGATCACCACCGCCGCACTGCCAAGGCCGATCGCGCCCAGCATCGGCACCATGTGGGCAAGGATCGCGGCGAGAGTGAAGCCCGAAAGAGCGAAGGCAAAGGAGACCAGCAGCATGCCGCGCCGGCGCGCCTGCGGCTCGAGAGCGCCGATGACGACCTCGCGGCCTCTTGTCTGGTCCGGCTTGGAAGCGGCCCTTCCGGTGTGCATGATCCAGTAGTGCAGTGGCATGCAGACGAGAAGGTTCAGTGCGGCGAACACCAGGTATATTTCCCGCCAGGACAGATACCCGGTCAGGCTCGCGGCGATCGGCCAGAAGATGGTGGAGGCAAAGCCCCCGATCAGCGTCAGAAAGGTGATGCTGCGCGAGGCCGTCCGGGGTTCGCTTTCGACCAGCGTGGCGAAGGCTGCCTGGTACTGGACCATGCCCGAGGAGACCTCCAGCAGGACGATCGCAAGGCCGAAGACTGCAACGGATGGCGACCATGCGCATAGTGCTAGGGTGAACGCCGCCAGGGCCGATCCCAGCGTCATGACCGTCGCTGCGCCGATCCTGTCCATATGCCTGCCGATGAACGGAGCGGAAAGGCCACCGATGAACAGCGAGACCGAGAAGAGGGCGAAGACGCGCTCCAGGCTGATGCCCAGGTCCTTGGCCATTCCGGGCGCGAGGATGCTGAAGGAATAGTAGAGGGTGCCGTAGCCGATGATCTGCGTGACACCGAGGGCGGAGACAATTCCCGCCGGAACCTTGGTCGTATGCAAGACGGTTTCCTCAGGCCACCTATGCTTCGCCCGGGCAGCAACCCGCGGATCGCTCGACCGCGCCCCGGATGCCGGGATGTCCCGCGCAGCAATCCTCCATCAGGAACGTCACGAGGTCGGCCAGCGTATCGTAGCTTGCGCTGTAGACGATCGAGCGTGACTCCCGCCGCTGGCAGATGAGGCCGGAGCGTTCGAGTTCCTTGAGGTGGAACGAAACGTTCGACGGAGAAACGCCCAGGCGTTCCGCAATAGCACCGGCAGCCAGCCCTTCAGGACCGGCGACGACCAGCGTCCTAACGATGGCGAGCCGGGTTTCCTGGGATAGCGCGGCAAAGGAAGCCAGGGCTTGATGGTCATCCATATTGCAATAATCCTATAAATATTGAAATGAAGGATATGTGCAGAACGGCAGGGTGGCAAGTGCCGTTTGGACGAAACCGTCATCTCGCGCGGATGTCCGCCCCTTCCTCGACCGAGGTCGAGGCTGGTCGGTTCTCCGCGCTCGATTGTGGGGCTGATCCGTGGCTACGCGATGGGACCTGATGGGGTCTCACAGGTAGCCCGTGCAAGGGGTGCAGAAAATGTCAGGCCCGTCCGGCGACGCTTGTCGAATCGTGCAGCGATTCGATACTGCTCTGTGCGGATCGCGGATGGACCTGGGAAATTGCGCCTGGCGCGCATCGCGGTCTCACGGCGCGGCGGTTGCTGCCGAACCTTACCAATAGCGGCGCCCGCGGGCGCAAACTTCCAACAGGGTGGGATATGACAAAAGCCCTTCGTTTCGACTTCGCCGCCATCGCCCCGGAAATCGGCCGGCCGGCGGAGGATCGCCTGATTTCCGGCGATCCTCAGTTTCGCACCTGGAATCTGGAGGAGGCCGAAGGCGGGGTCTATTGCGGCGTCTGGGAAGCGACGCCGGGCAAATGGCAGATCGTCTATGACGAGTGGGAATATTTCAACATTCTCTCCGGTCATTCGATCGTCACTTCCGACGACGGAGACGTGTTTCACCTTAAGGCCGGCGACAGGCTCATCCTCCGGCCGGGCTTCAAGGGAACCTGGGAAGTCGTTGAAACGACTCGCAAGGACTATGTGATCCGGCTCTGAGCCAGGGAAATGGCCTGATCTCCTTTTACCGGAGAGCGATCCCCTGGCGAGGCAGGGCAGCATTCCGCTGGCCGCACTGAACGGTGTTCCGTTGCTGTTCGATCCCGGTTTTGCGCAAAATGCGATCATCCTCGACGGTGAAACCCATCCGCGCTCTTTCGGATCGCGACGCGGTTCACGAGCCTCGTCTTCTCACCATGCCAGATCCAGGCGCTCCAGCCCGTGGAAGTGGTAGACGTCCTTCACCGTCGGTGTCCCGGCAAACCGCATGCCGGCCAGTCGCCTGAACAGGATCGGCAGGACGATATTGAGCTCCAGGCGCGCCAGCGGCGCCCCGATGCAGAAATGGATGCCGGCGCCGAACGAAAGGTTCGGGCCTTCGTCGCGATCCGGCCGGAAGGCGAGGGGATCGCTGAATTTCTTCGGGTCCAGGTTGGCGGCCGCGAGGATCAGCGCGACCTTGTCGCCCCGCCTGAACGAAAGGCCGTCGAAGTCGATGTCGTCGAGCGCATAGCGCTGGAAGATGTGCACCGGCGCACAGATGCGCAGACATTCCTCCACCGTCTGTTCGGTCGCCTTCTCGTTAGCGAACATGGTCTCGGCCGGGATGCCGCTTTCCAGGATCACGCGTACGGCGTTGCCGATCTGGTGCACGGTCGCCTCGTGCCCGGCATTCAAGAGCACGATCGTTGTCGAGATCAGCTCGTCGTCCGTCAGCAACTGCCCCTTGTGCTCGGTGTGGATCATGTGGGTGAGAAGGTCGTCGCGGGGTTCCGCGCGGCGTTCGGCTATGATCGAGCGCACGTAGTCGGCGAATTCGGCCGCCGCCTTGTCGGCGGCATGCTCGTCGGCCTCGGTCCGACCGAACATGTACATGCGCACATAGGCGTGGCTCCACTTCAGGAGCTGCGGCCCCATGTCATCGGGAATGCCGATCATCCGCGCGATCATCGTCACCGGAACGATATCGGCGAGCGCCGACAGCAGCTCCACTTTTCCGTCTTTCTCGAAGCCGTCGATCAGCCGGTCGGTCAGTTCGGTGATCTCCGGCCGCAGGCGATCGATCTGGCGCGACACGAAGGCGCGGTTGACGAGGGTGCGCAGGCGCGTGTGCTCCGGCGGTTCGATCTCCAGGAGCGACCAGGCTTCAGCCGCATCGAAATGCTTCAGATGCGGCAGCGGTGGGGGCATGCCGAGCTCCTCGCGGCTCGCTACGTGCAGAATCTGCCGACCGAAGCGGCGGTCCCGCAGCAGGGCGTTCACCTGGTCGTAGCCGGTGAAATACCACTGCTTCTGCTCTTCCCAGAAAAAGGTAGGCGCATGGGCGTGCAGTTCCGCATAGATCGGATTCGGATCGCTGTAGAAGGCAGGATCGCGGGCATCGAGAGAGACGCGCCGGGCGGCCGCGTCGATGGAGAGGAAGGGGAATTTCTGGCTCATGCCCCAGACCTATTTGATTTCGCCGAAGGTGAAAAGTCCGGCTTGAGTGCGTTTTCCCCGCGTGAAGCGATCTCAGTGATGTGCGATGCGTTACACAAAGGCAGCGTTCCGCGAACTCGGTTGCCTCGGATCGATGCGGCGTCGGTTGCAACCGTGGCGGAACTGGCGGCAACTGAACCAGGTCCTTAACGCAGCATTGGCGATTACCGTCTCACTCGCCGATCGCAACGCCCTCCCGCCGCGGATCGGCACTGCCCTTCAACCCGTCTGCGGTGATCTCGATGGCCTGCAGTCCGGAGTTCATGTCGCCGATCTTGACCTCGTAGCCGAGCGCCTTCAGCGGGTCGGCCAGCTTTTCGGCTTCGGTCCCCGCCTCGATCTCGAACGTGCCAAAGCGGTTGAGCAGGTGTGGCATGGCGACGATCTCGCTGACGTCCTTGCCCCAGTCGATATAGGCGATCAGCGCCTGGGTGACGTAGCCGATGATCTGGCTGCCGCCTGGGGACCCGATCGCCAGCAGCGGCTTGCCATCCTTCATCACGATCGTCGGAGACATGGAGGACCGCGGCCGCTTGCCTGGCTCGACGCGGTTTGCGATGGGGACGCCGCTATCGTGGGTCTTGAAGGAGAAGTCGGTGAGCTCGTTGTTGAGCAGGAAGCCGCCCGTCATCAAGCGCGAGCCGAAGCCGTTCTCGATCGTCGTCGTCATCGAGACGACGTTGCCTTCCCGGTCGACGATGACGAAGTGACTGGTGGATGGCAGCTCGATAGAACGGTCGCGGCCGAAGAGCAACGCGTGGTCCCAATCGGGTTCGCCGGCTTGCACGGCATCGTCGCCAAGCGCCTTGTCGCCGTCCAGCAGCGCGGCGCGCTTGCCGAGATAGTCCTTCTCCAGCAGGCCCTTGATCGGCGCCGGCACGAAGTCGGTGTCGGCAAGGTAGCGACCACGATCGGCAAACGCGAGCCGTTGCGCATCGCCGATGATCCGCCAGCTCTGCGGATTGTCCGGCCCAAGCCCCTTGATGTCGAAGTTCTCGATCATGCCGAGCGTCTGGCCGATTGCGACGGCGCCCGAGGATGGCGGTCCCATGCCGCAGACATCGAGAGCGCGGTAGGAGATGCACACCGGCTGCCGCTCCCGCACCCGGTAGTCGGCCAGATCGTTCAGAATCAGCACGCCCGGATTGCCGGCGGCCATCCGCACCGTGTCGACGATAGCCTCGGCGATCCGGCCGGTATAGAAGGCATCCGCGCCCCGCTCCCCGATCAGCCGCAGCGTCTCCGCGTAGGCGGGGTTCTTCAGAAGCGCGCCGGCCTTGAGCGGTGCGCCCGACGTGTCGAAGAAGTAGTTTTTCGTCGCCTCGTATTTCTTCAGCCCGTCGCCCGCCTCGGCGATCAGCGCTGCCAGCCGTGGCGATACGGCGAAGCCGGCATCGGCGAGCGCAGCGGCCGGTTCGAACAGGCGCCTCCAGTCCTGGCGGCCCCATCGGTTGTGGGCCTCCTGCAGCAGCCGTACCGTACCCGGCGTGCCGACGGAGCGCCCGCCGACCACGGCGTCCATGAACTCCAGCGGCTGCCCGTCCTTGTCCAGGAACAGCTTCGGCGTCGCCATCTGCGGCGCGGTCTCCCGGCCATCCAGCGTGGCCAGCCGTTTCCGGCCGGCGTCGTAGTAGACGAGCAAGGCGCCGCCGCCGAGGCCGGAGGATTGCGGCTCCACCAGGCCGAGGATCGTTTGCACGACGACCGCCGCGTCGATGGCGCTGCCGCCCTGCTTGAGAACCTCGGCACCGGTGGCGGCGGCGATCGGATTGGCGGCGGCCACCATGAATGATTTTGCCGTCACCAGCCGGGCGGTTGACGTCGCGGTGGAAGCTTCGGGCGCCGTCGCGTCCGAGGCCTGTTGGGACCTGGCGGGCGTGGCGAGCATGAGTGCTGCAAGCGCGCAGGCGAAAAGGTTCCTTTGCATCGGACCTCCCTCGAAATGGCCGCAATACTATGGCTGGCTGCGCCCGGGCTGGCAATCGTCACGCAAGGAACGATCGCAAGGCGGTGCGGGTGAGGTGGCTTTCACGCTTCCTTTACGCTCGTGGCCCATTGCGTTGTGGATATCGGGCGCGCCGCTTCGCCGGTTAACTGCAATCTGCCATTGACCGGGTTCAAAGTTCCTGCGCGTCTTGAAGTAGGGCACCGGGACACTCTATGTAGGGAATATGAAGAATTGTTGATTCCCGGCGCTTCGCAAAGGTTTCGGGCACATTGAAAAGGGTGGATATGAGAAATCCCGTTGATACCGCACTGGGCCTCGTGCCCATGGTCGTCGAACAGACCAACCGCGGCGAGCGCTCCTACGACATCTTTTCCCGCCTGCTCAAGGAACGCATCATCTTCCTGACCGGGCCGGTGGAAGACTCGATGGCTACCCTCGTCTGCGCGCAGCTTCTCTTCCTCGAGGCCGAAAACCCGAAGAAGGAGATCGCGCTCTACATCAACTCCCCGGGCGGCGTTGTGACGTCGGGCATGGCGATCTACGACACGATGCAGTTCATCAAGCCGGCCGTCTCGACGCTCTGCATCGGTCAGGCCGCGTCGATGGGTTCGCTGCTGCTTGCCGCCGGCCACAAGGACATGCGGTTTGCCACGCCGAACTCGCGCATCATGGTTCACCAGCCTTCGGGCGGCTTCCAGGGTCAGGCCTCGGACATCGAGCGTCACGCCAAGGACATCATCAAGATGAAGCGCCGCCTGAACGAGGTCTACGTCAAGCATTGCGGCCGCACCTATGAAGAGGTGGAACAGACCCTCGATCGCGACCATTTCATGAGCGCGGATGAGGCTCTTGACTGGGGCCTGATCGACAAGGTGATCACGACGCGCGAGGCGGTCGAAGGACCGCAGGCCGGCTGATCTGAGGGCTTTGGCGGTGGATCAACTCCGATGTGACGGATTTGTAATGGTCCAAGGGCTTTATCCGCGCGCCAAAGACGTTAATAATGGCCGCCATGTCATGCTGGGCTTGAACCACGTGACAGTCGGTTTGGTGGGGGATTCGTTGCCGCCGGTCGAAAGTTTTCGTTTCGGCCGGCCAGTACCCCAAAGGGCCTGGATGGGTCGGCGTCGTGGCCGGACCGCGAGGCGGGTTGAGTGGTCCGCGCGACCTTGTGGTTCGTGCGGCGTGCCGGAAGGAAAGTGATATGAGCAAGGTCAGCGGCAGCAACGGCGGCGACTCCAAGAACACTCTCTATTGTTCATTCTGCGGCAAGAGCCAGCACGAAGTCCGCAAGCTGATTGCGGGTCCGACCGTGTTCATCTGTGATGAATGCGTCGAATTGTGCATGGACATCATCCGCGAGGAGAACAAGACCTCGATGGTCAAGTCCCGCGACGGCGTTCCCACGCCCCAGGACATTATCAAGGTTCTCGACGAATACGTCATCGGCCAGCAGCAGGCCAAGCGCATCCTTTCGGTCGCCGTGCATAACCACTACAAGCGTCTGGCGCATGCGGCCAAGGGCTCCGACGTCGAGCTGGCGAAGTCCAACATCATGCTCGTCGGCCCGACCGGTTGCGGCAAGACCTATCTCGCCCAGACGCTCGCCCGCATCATCGACGTTCCCTTCACGATGGCCGACGCCACGACGCTGACGGAAGCCGGCTATGTCGGCGAGGATGTCGAGAACATCATCCTGAAGCTTCTGCAGGCCGCCGACTACAATGTCGAGCGTGCCCAGCGCGGCATCGTCTATATCGACGAGGTCGACAAGATCTCGCGCAAGTCCGACAACCCGTCGATCACCCGCGACGTGTCGGGCGAGGGCGTGCAGCAGGCGCTTCTGAAGATCATGGAAGGCACGGTTGCCTCGGTTCCGCCGCAGGGCGGACGCAAGCACCCGCAGCAGGAATTCCTCCAGGTCGACACGACCAACATCCTGTTCATCTGCGGCGGCGCGTTTGCCGGCCTCGACAAGATCATCTCCGCGCGCGGCGAGAAGACCTCGATCGGCTTCGGCGCGATGGTGCGTGCGCCGGAAGACCGCCGCGTCGGCGAAGTTCTGCGTGAACTGGAACCGGAGGATCTCGTCAAGTTCGGTCTGATCCCGGAATTCATCGGTCGTCTGCCGGTTCTGGCGACGCTGGAGGACCTGGACGAGGACGCGCTGATCCAGATCCTGTCGGAGCCGAAGAACGCGCTCGTCAAGCAGTACCAGCGCCTGTTCGAGATGGAAGACGTGGAACTGACGTTCCACGAGGACGCGCTGCGCGAGATCGCCCGCCGCGCCATCATCCGCAAGACCGGCGCGCGCGGCCTGCGTTCGATCATGGAAAAGATCCTGCTCGACACGATGTTCGAACTGCCGACGCTGGAAGGCGTGCGCGAGGTCGTCATCTCCGACGAGGTCGTCAAGGGCGCCGCCCGTCCGCTCTACATCTACTCCGATCGCTCGGAGGAGAAGGCGAACGTCTCGGCCTGATGCCGATCGCAAGACCGTGGGCCCGCAATCCGCGGGCCTGCAGCAGGCGAAGGGTTCTGTCCCTTTCGCTCGACCGCAGTCTTTGGATGTAGTGACTATTCGGGATTGGCGTCCAAGACGCGGTCCGGCAAGATGCAGCATTATCGCATGGCACGACTGCAGCAATTGCCGGTCTCGCCCGGGACAGCGCTCCCGCGCATCGCGAAAATGCGTTCCGGCTACACCTTGGCATTGTGACCGTCGCCCGAATGTGTACGATATCAGGGAGTTGCCGTACCGAATTTGGTGCGCGGACGCGGACGCAAGCCCCGCGACAGGTGCCGGTTCTACCGTGGCTTCCCTTGGGTGAGGAAATCCATCCGGCCTGGCTGCAGCCTTGAAAAGTAGTCGATCGAAGTCCACTTGAGTGTGGAAGAAGTAAGCCGGATTGGCGCAACAGGGCGCTCCGGCATCAGCTCCCGGCAACGGGAAGTTGGAAAGGACATGACATGACGAAGAAAACGTCTGGCGCGAACGAAAACATGGCATTCCCGGTCCTGCCGCTGCGCGACATCGTGGTATTTCCGCACATGATCGTGCCGCTGTTCGTCGGCCGCGAAAAGTCCATCCGCGCGCTGGAAGAGGTGATGGGGACGGACAAGCAGATCATGCTTGCCACCCAGATCAACGCCGGTGACGACGATCCGGAACCCGATGCGATCTACAAGGTCGGGACGGTCGCGAACGTGCTGCAATTGCTGAAGCTTCCCGACGGTACCGTGAAGGTGCTGGTCGAGGGCCGCGCACGCGCCGAAATCGAAAGCTACACCGACCGCGAGGACTTCTACGAGGCGATGGCGCATGTGCTGCCGGAACCCGAAGAGGATCCGGTCGAGATCGAGGCCCTGTCGCGCTCGGTCGTTTCCGAGTTCGAGAACTACGTAAAGCTGAACAAGAAGATCTCGCCGGAAGTTGTTGGCGCTGCAAGCCAGATCGAGGATTATTCGAAGCTGGCCGATACGGTCGCCTCGCACCTTTCGATCAAGATCACCGAGAAGCAGGAGATGCTCGAAACGACCAGCGTGAAGCTGCGTCTGGAGAAGGCGCTCGGCTTCATGGAAGGCGAGATTTCCGTTCTGCAGGTCGAAAAGCGCATCCGCTCGCGTGTCAAGCGCCAGATGGAGAAGACCCAGCGCGAGTACTACCTGAACGAACAGATGAAGGCGATCCAGAAGGAGCTTGGCGACGGCGAGGACGGCCGCGACGAGATGGCCGAACTGGAAGAGAAGATCGCCAAGGCCAAGCTCTCCAAGGAGGCCCGCGAGAAGGCGGACGCCGAACTGAAGAAGCTGCGCCAGATGAGCCCGATGTCGGCGGAAGCCACCGTCGTGCGCAACTATCTCGACTGGCTGACCGGCATTCCGTGGGGCAAGAAGTCGAAGATCAAGACCGACCTCAACGCTGCTGAAAAGATCCTCGACGAGGATCACTTCGGTCTCGACAAGGTCAAGGAACGCATCGTCGAGTATCTCGCCGTGCAGGCCCGTTCGACCAAGATCAAGGGGCCGATCCTGTGCCTCGTCGGTCCTCCGGGCGTCGGCAAGACCTCGCTCGCCAAGTCGATCGCCAAGGCGACCGGCCGCGAATATATCCGCATGGCGCTCGGCGGCGTGCGTGACGAGGCCGAGATCCGCGGTCACCGCCGCACCTACATCGGCTCGATGCCCGGCAAGGTCATCCAGTCGATGAAGAAGGCGAAGAAGTCCAACCCGCTCTTCCTGCTCGACGAGATCGACAAGATGGGCATGGATTTCCGCGGCGATCCGTCGTCTGCTTTGCTCGAGGTGCTCGATCCGGAACAGAACTCGACCTTCATGGACCATTACCT
>JAEYDD010000036.1 GCA_023404095.1 Pseudomonadota bacterium
GAGCATATAGAACTCAACATCGAGGAAATCACCCGAATGTATAAAGACCGTTTTTCACCCCCTAAAATTCAATAGTCATGGAAACAACATTAATTTATTTTTCAGTAAAAGCCATGTCGGCAACCTATATATTATATAAGGTATGGATGTTTATATTCAGTCCGAAAGTTTATAAATTCTGGGACAATCAGCTTCGTTATATGCGTATGGCACGTATCCGGTTATGGAAATCACGTAAAAAACGAATGGTGGAAAAAGCAAGGAAAGCCCGGTATAGGGCAAGACTGGACAAGGCTGAAGCATGGATCGCACAAGCGGAGAACGATATCCTAAAAGTCGGGCATGAAAAGAAAACCGAAACGCAGCCGAATCCCCTGGACGAGTACAATGAAGTAATCGGCAAGACGAAGATAGTCTATCTTGAAGACCCGGAAGTGGCGAGAAAAACTCCCACACGTTCTGAACCTATGAAAAAGGAACCCATAGAGGAGGATAAGGATATAAATACGGATGACGTGATTGATGACTTTACTCCCAAAAAAGGACTGACTGAATCAGAAAAACGGGAACTCATGTCAAATGACGGGTGCGTTCCTGACCCGGATTTTTCAAGGGCATTGACTTTTGAAGAACTGAACAATGTCGCTGATGTGCTTATTTCGGGAACGGATGACAGAAAGAAAATCCGAAATGCTGCCGAAACCCTGTACCAACTTCAGGATACAGACCTGTTCAGTTTTTTTTCAACCGAACTGAGTACTCAAAGCCAATTGGAAAAACTGCTCAAAGAAAATATGCCAAATGGAAAAGAGACATCAAAACAGTCTTTGGAACAGATTGGAATTGATTGGAATAAATACATGTAAATATGGAATCGAATATGAAGGACAAAAAACAACAAGCAGTACCGCAGTCAGAAGCAGAATCTTTTGGCATAAAAAGAAATCCTGCAGTTCGTGCCCCACGCATCTGTCTATCTGAAGAAGAAGTCATCAGAATTATGCGGAATGAAGACGCTATCAAAAAGAAGATAGGAAATCTTATTGATAGTATGCTTTGTGATGACTCGCAAATTTCAGAAATGGATAATACAAAAAATAAGACAGAGGCATTCGATATAGATGAATTCGTTTAATTGTTTCTTTTTGCTGTCATAGTTTCAGAAGGCATGTCGATGTGATATCGGCCTGCCTTTGATTTTTAAGTATTATTCAACTCTTTTGGCATTATCTAATCTCCTATGACAGTAAGAAATCAAAGACAAAATTTCTAAAGCATCTTGTTCACTCACTGGCCACTCAATTTTTGGTTGATGAGCTTCTGGATTCCTAAACATATTGCACAAACCTTCTAAGATTGCCTCGAAACCTTTCTGTTCATCTTTTTCCTGTTTGGATTTATACGAATTGATTACCAATATAGGATGATTAAACACATATTCCACTAACCGTATTCCATCAGTATTAATTAATGACAGTTGCCGTATTCTTGCAAATAACCCTTTGCAAGCTTCAAATACAGCATGAAAGTAGTTCTTATCAACTAGTTCTGTTGTGCAATATTTGAATATTTCTTGATGTGCATTCCTCATCTGAAGATTTACTAAAAGGTCATTTGCACGTTGTTGGGCTTCACTAATAGTTTTTGCAGTAGTAACGACCCTAAAACGGCCGTTTGATTGTAATTCATAACCTACATAAGATAGGCATTCATTAATCGCCTTTCTTTTTGTCTCAAAAATTTGATTATCTGTAAAACGCGCAGGGTTCAATACAATTTGGATGAATCTCAATATTTTGTTTGAACATTTATCAAAGTTCTGAACGGATGCAAGTGCACTGTAAAGCCTTTTCCATTTCGTTATTTCAGGAGTCACATCTTTAATATTACACTGCTGAAGGAAATAAGATATTTCAGATCCAGTAAGTCCATTCGATGTATCTCCTAGTATTTTTGAAATACGTTCCAATATACCTTGGTTTAAGCAATATCTTAGTTCCATAACTGTCAATATATATAAGTGTTATCAATAAATGTTGAACAAACTAATTTCATCAATGTCTATTACTGGAGTGTAACTATCCCTTACCCATTCAGTGCAAATTTTATATTGAGGAAACGCACCCTTATAAGGTTCATCTACCCAATCATTATTCCATAAATTAACGCCAGTCTCACCATTTACGATTTTACATATATTTTCAGTATATGTAACAGGGTGAGGCAAATTAAATGCTATACGTTGAATCCATATTTGAATTTCGCCAATATTCGGAAACCTCTGAAACTTCGCATAAACATTATTAACAATTCGCTCTCTTTCATCTGTCGAAGGAATTTTACTAAGGAGTTTACTGATGATAGAAAGAATTACCTTGTACGTTTTCGGACTATATAGTGCTATTTCTGTGAAAATTGATATCATCACAAGGTAATCGCCACAAATCGCAATTTTTTTGTTCAATCTTTGGGCAAAAGTTGTTAAAAGTTTTATTAGTGTACCGCTGTTTGGATGTTTTTTGGAAAATTGGTATATAAAAAGAGCCTCCTGCTGAAGATTGGACATTGTAGAGTATATCCTTTTCTGCGTTTTCCTATAAATTGGACCTTCTGAAATATATGCTTTCTTATCAGGTTTTATAGAATCACTGATGACATCTTCTGTCAGATATGTCTTTTTCCCATTCAATTGAAAATTGAGTTCTGCAAGAACTTCTTGAAGAAAGAATGCTATTCGTTCTGTATCCTCTTTTGAATTGCAAAAAATACGATAGTCATCTCGGTATCTTACTATATGATAGTTAGATATTCCATTTGTATTTAGTCTTTCGCTAAGTAGCTTATCTGCATACGCAAGTACTATTTCTGCAATAAAGTCAGATAACGTACTTCCCTGAGGTATACCATTTGTTTGACCATATTGCATACCTTGCATATAGTTGTCAATAATATTTCCCAATAGTCCTGACTTATTGCGTTTTTCTTTAGCTTGTTCTTTTCCCATCAATGCCCACGCAATGGTATGAGTATATATAGCACAGTAACAATTCGTAATATCGGTAACAAACATATATCTATAAGACAAAGCTGGAAAATCCAGTGTAAGCTGCCCCCTAAAACCAAGCGATTCTGCCCCCTTAAAACATTCAACAATGCCCCCTTAAAAAGTCTTGACCGATGGGGTTATTATTATTTTAGTTTATTTCCCTCTGT
>JAEYDD010000024.1 GCA_023404095.1 Pseudomonadota bacterium
TGTAGCTAACACTTGAAAAGGGACCCGGAACAACATTTAAAAAGTGCCCCACCCATGGGTATGTTTAACCGAACAAAATTGGTATATTCATAAAAACCAATGGCGTTCATAATATGTACCACATGGAAGAAAGAGATTCCATAATTCTCGCCTATAGGCGTGACGGATTGAGCATCCGTGAGATCGCCCGTCGTAACGGCATGAGCCGCAAGACTGTACGCAAGTATCTCCGGGCTTTCGAACAAGCGGTCGGTGACAACCCCGATGCGGAAGCAATGGACACGTACCTGCAGCAGCCGGTGCGCTATGACAGCAGCAAACGTGTCCGCAGAGTGATGAACCAGCAGGTGATGGAGGCGATAGACGGCTTCATGGCCCGCAACCGGTCTAATGCCGCGGCCGGATTGCGCAAGCAGCAGATGCGCAAGATTGACATGTGGCGCCGGTTGCGCGATCAAGGCATAGAGATTGCCTATTCGACGGTATGCCAGTATGTCCGTGCATTGGAAGTGGCGGTGTCCGCTCCAGCCAAGTCCCCGGCGGCGTTCATCCGCCAGGAGTATGAACCGGGGTTCCGGTGCGAGTTTGACTGGGGCGTGCTGACACTTTGGATTGCCGGTGTCAAGACGAAGCTGCACATGGCCGTGTTCACGATGAACCATAGCAACCTGCGGCGGGCATACCTGTTCTCCCGCGAGGACACGTTGGCCCTGATGGAAGCACACCGCAACTGCTTCCGTGCTTTGGGGGGCACGCCGCAAGTAATGGCCTACGATAACATGCGGGTGGCCGTCAAGAAGTTCCTTGGACAGGAGCGCGAACATACCGATGCCCTGCGCCGCATGGAACTCCACTATTGTTTCACCCCTCATTTCTGTAATCCGCGTTCGGGATGGGAGAAAGGTAAGGTGGAGCGTTCGGTGGAACATATCCGCCGGCGGGCTTTCGCCTATGATGTCCGTTTCGGTTCGCTGGAGCAGGCGCAGTGTCATCTTGACAAGGTCTGTGACAGGCTCAACGGGGAGGCTTCCAACATGTCTGCGCAAGAGAAGAAGGAGCGCGTACAGGCCGATATTGCGGCTTTGCGGCCGCTTGACCACGGTGACATGGGCTGCTTTGAGCAGCGGCATGCCCGTGTCGGGAAGTATTCCACCATTACCGTCGATGGTGTGCATTACTCTGTGCCTGACCGGCTTGTCGGTCGGGAGGTACCCATAAAGATGTATTCCGAGCGTATTGTCGTGCTTGACGGTCGCGACAAGGTAGCCACGCATGTACGCTCCCGGCGTCTCGGTGACTGGTGTATCGACCTGATGCACTATCTGGGCACGTTCCTTCGCAAGCCTGCGGCGTTGGGACGAACCACGGCCATGCGACAGGTACACCCGGACGTGGCGGCACTGTTTCGCAAACATTTTACGGATTCTCCCAGATCGTTTGTCGAACTGCTCGTGTTTACCCGTGACAACCAGCGCACTTATGCCGACATACTGGCTGCGGCAGACCGTCTGTCCTCCCGGGGACTCAAACGCCTGTCTTCCGAACAATTGAGCGCCGAGATGCTGGCCAGTGACGGCAATGGAACCGCAAACGTCCGTCAAGACGCGGCCACCCTGACCCCGTCCGATCCACAACAGACCGCCATTGAAGAATCGGCCTCACAGACATTGGACACACTTTCGGCGATGATCGGATGTGGCGCCACACAACAACCTGTAAACAAAGTTACCGTCTAACAACATAAAAATTGCATAGCAATGGAACAAAACGAAAATCAAGACTCCATACGCGAACGGATACGTGCGTATGCCTTCGACCTCAAACTCCCTCTGGTACGACGCGACATCGACCTGCTTATACAGCAAGGACTTGATGAACGATGGAACCTGTGGATGTTCACGGCCGAACTCCTGCGTCAGGAAAAAGAAAACCGCTCGGAGAACCAGCGTCGGCATCGCATCAAAAATGCCGCGTTCCCACAGTTGCGATACCTCAACGAAATAGACACGGACGCGCTTCCGCCAGAAGCGCGGAAGGCCTTGCCAAACCTTGAGACACTTGATTTCATCAAGGAAGGGCGCAACCTTATACTATACGGGAATCCCGGTACCGGAAAGACCCATCTGGCTACAGCCTTGGGGATTGCGGCCTGTAACGCGGGATACTCCGTACTGTTCACTTCCGTGCCCAGACTGCTTACGCAGATAAGGGAATGCCGGAACGCAATGACACTAAGGGCACTCGAGAACAAGTTCGAACGATACGACATGGTCATCTGCGACGAGTTCGGATACGTTTCTTGTGACAAGGCGGGAGCGGAGATGTTGTTCAACCATCTGTCACTCAGAACTGACAAGAAAACAACCGTCATTACAACAAATCTCGCATTCAACAGATGGGACGAGATTATTGCAGACAAAGTACTAGTTACAGCAATGGTAGACAGGCTAACGCACAAGGCGATTCTACTGAACATGACGGGAAAATCGTACAGAATGAAAGAAACACAAGATATGATAAATAAACAAATTTAATTAACTTTGCAAAACCTATCGGGTGGTACACGTTTCAAATGCTACCCGGGTCCCTTTTCAAGTGTTAGCTACAGTTCCTTTTTATAGACCAACCAAGTGTTCCATATTATGAGAATAAGGATTCTGATAAATCAAATGATAAGTCAAAGCTCCAAGATGCTTTTAGTGTTATCAATAGTTTTATGAAAGAAATGGTAGAGGATTGGAATCAGGATTTTCAAATTCTTCTTATTGAACATGCAGATGAGTCATTTTGGACTGGAGACAATAAACTTGAGTACTTTACTACTAAAGCAAATTTTGATGGTGACAATGCTTTAGTTCCTTTTCATGTAATTAAAAAAAAGAAATATGAAAATAACAATAGATAGTATAGAAAAAATGATAGTTCATCATGTCGGCAATAAATCTAATGGAGAAGGTGTCGGCTTTTCAGAAAAAAATGTAAATTTAGAAGGTATAGAACAAGATATTAAGAAACTCCTTAGAAAATCTTTTGAGATGGATGACTTATTTCGTTTTTATTTTGAGTCTACTATTGATCTTAATCCTATTTATTCTTTTTGTAAAACTATATTTAACGATAATGATAGTTTTATTGCGCAGAGTAAACATATTGCGAAGATTCTTTATGAAAGTTCGAATCATCCTAAAATTAAATCAGGAGATGTCAGTATATTATACTTAAAGGGGTGCACTGTAGGGGATAATACATGCGATGCAATTGGAATTTTGAAGTCTGAAACCAAACAAGAAATTTTGCAAATAGAAAGGTGTTCCGATGGTTTTACAGCTAAGAAAACAGAAGGGATTAGTCTTTCTAAGATAGATAAGGGTTGTATTATTTTCAATATAAATGAAAGTGAGGGTTATCAAGTTACTGTTATTGATAAGACCTCAAGAATGGGAGATACTAAGTATTGGAAAGATTCATTTTTGCACGTAAAGTCTTATAATGGTGCTTATCATCAAACGAAAAGCTTAGTAGATGTGTGTAAAGACTTTATTAATACAGAGGTTTCGGGTAACAAGGGTCTGACAAAAGTGGAGAAGGCTATGATTGCAGTCAGGGCAAAGAAGGCACTTCTGGAAAATGAAATATTGACACTCGAACAATATACAGAAGAAGTCTTTCAAGACACAAAGCTTATTGGAAAATTTAATGACTACATTTTAAAAAATGGTTTTGAGAATCATATCCAAAATTCAGGTAATGTAACAATAGAACGTAAAGCTATTAAGAAAGCAAAAACGAAAGTAGAAACTATTAAATTAGATGAAAACTTTGATATTAGTATTCATGGTGGTGAATACCAAATAGAGAGAGGTTATGACGAGAATGCTGGAATGAATTATTATAAACTTTTTTTAAAAAAGAAAGGTAGAAAAAAGGACAGATTTATTGTATGACAAATGTATTCTTCATCACCGTATTGCAACAGTTCAAAAGAAATGCATATGATTTATTTGTACAAATAATTTATTTATGATGGAAAAATACAAATGATATATTGAGGATATGTATTTACAAGAACATCTTTGGAAATTTAGAAAAAAATATTTTGTAGTAGAATTGTTAAATAAAGCAAAATGCAGAGAATAGTGAGTTTTTGTATTTAACAATTAGCCTAGAATTAGCAAATGTGTGGCAAAATTATTTTGTGATAAGAAGAGTTGAACTTTAATTTTTTAAGTATACTAGTTATAAAAAAAACTGGTAGACTTTGCTATTGTTATAATTATTTCTATCTTTGTATAGTAATGTTGAGATGAACGGACATCATGAAGACGATGTGAGACTGAATCAGACAAACTTCAGTTACTAAAACATTACTAAGAGTAAAATTGACATTATTATAACCTTGTAAATAAGGAACTTGTGGAGAAAAGGTTCTTAACCCTGTCTCTCCGCAGAGCTCCAAAGACAAAAAGGATTCAAAGTATGACAAATCCCGTAAAACCTTGATTTTACGGGATTTTTTATTTCTCTTCTCGGACATCTATCAGTAATTTGGGTTATATAATCAGTAATCTGGATACCTATGTAATAATAATACCCGCTACTTTTGTATCGCTATAACAATTGGATTTATATGTTTCAACTAAATAATATATCGTATGAAAAGATTGGTGTTGTTTATGATGGCAGTTATGCTGTTGTCTATTACTGTTAACGCACAGAAAAAAGGTGGTAAGACACTGGTAGCTTATTTCTCGGCAACGGGAACAACGGCAAGGGCTGCCAAGTTGGTGGCAGAAGCTGTTGATGGGACCCTCTACGAAATACAGCCTGCGAAAAAGTACACGGCTGCTGATTTGGACTGGCACGACAAAGCTTCGCGCAGCAGTGTGGAGATGTCGGATTCCAAATCACGTCCTGCATTGTATTCTAAATTGGGAAGTCTCGCGGAGTATGATACCATATATATAGGTTTTCCTATTTGGTGGAATTTGGCTCCAAGAATCATCAATACATTTATAGAAAGCGGTGATTTTGTAGGTAAAACGGTTATTCCATTCGCCACTTCGGGAAGCAGCAGTATTTCTAATGCAGAAAAGGAATTGCAGACGAATTACCCCGGCATAAACTGGGGAAAAGGCAGGCTGCTGAATGGAGCGAGCCGGGAAACTGTCAAGCAATGGATTAAGAAATGAATTTCCAACCGAAACTTAAAGAAGTAGAGATGAAGAACATGGTAAAAAACATATGTGCGGCGATGGTTATTAACCTTTGTGCTGCAGGACATTTGTCTGCAACAGAAAATAATCCTAATAATGATAATAAATTTATGGAAGAGAATTTGAATCTGACTCAAGAGTGGGACAAGACATTCCCACAGAGTGATAAAGTAGACCATAAAAAGATAACTTTCCACAACCGTTACGGCATTACACTTGCCGCCGATTTGTATGTACCCAAGAATGTGACGGGTAAATTGCCTGCCATTGCCATCAGTGGCCCATTTGGTGCCGTGAAGGAACAAGCTTCGGGCTTGTATGCGCAGACATTGGCAGAACGTGGATTCCTGACGATTGCTTTCGATCCATCCTATACGGGAGAAAGTAGCGGCCAGCCCCGTTATGTGGCTTCGCCGGACATCAATACGGAAGATTTCAGTGCAGCGGTCGATTATCTTTCCACCCGTGATGATGTAGATGCAGAGCGTATCGGCATTCTCGGTATTTGTGGATGGGGAGGCATGGCGCTTAATGCAGCGGCTATCGATACTCGCATCAAGGCTACAGTTACGGCAACCATGTACGACATGAGCCGGGTCAATGCTAACGGTTATTTCGATTCTATGAATGCCGATGCACGGCATGAATTGCGGCGCCAGCTTAATGCTCAGCGTACGGAGGATTATAGAAACGGTACATTTGCTCTTGGAGGAGGTGTAGTAGACCCGTTGCCTGCCGATGCTCCACAATTTGTGAAGGACTACCATGCCTATTATAAAACACCGCGCGGCTATCATAAGCGGTCACTCAACTCGAACCACGGATGGAACAAGACTTCACCGCTTTCGTTCATCAATATGCCTATCCTTTCATATAGTGATGAAATCCGTAGTGCAGTGTTGATGCTGCACGGTGAGAAGGCCCATTCACGTTATTTCAGTG
>JAEYDD010000016.1 GCA_023404095.1 Pseudomonadota bacterium
CGGCCCGGCACATCCTGGCAATCCACCAGAAGGCAATCGACGCCTATGTGGGCGCAATCCTTCCCATTCGTCCGCTTTCTGTATTCCGGTCGTAAACTCCATCCACCGGTGCACGCTGCTCACACAAGGCCACGGAAGCGCCGTGCTGGACCTTTGCGGGGAGAGGATTGCCGTGCCGGTAGCGCCATCAACCCGCGGCGCGCACGACGTCAGTCCGTCCCTTCACGCCGCGGCCGCGCGTGAGGCTGCGCACGCTTCGCCGCAGAAGCGAGCCAAGCAGCCCCAGCGCGTGTAACGGATAAGCCCTCAGGCCGGAAAACAGGAAGGGCAACGAACGCCTGGTCTTGCCTTCCTTGGCCAGGGCGATGGCGAGATCGATCATCATCCGCGAACGTTGCTTCGGGCGGGTGGACAGAGCGGCCCTGTTCTTGCGCATGATGCGGATCATGCCGATGGTCTGTTTGCGGGTGCTGGACGAAATGCTATCGCTCGAAATGAAGCCCAGCACAACCGGTTCCACATCCTCGTAGACACGCGAGCGCTGCACGAGACGCACCGCGAACTCCCAGTCCTCGTTGGCGCGCGCGCAGGGATCGAACCACACCATGCTGTCGTAGCAATCGCGCCTGAACAGCGCGTTCTGCACGCTGATGCGGTTCTCCAGCAGAAAATGTCCGAGCTGGTCCTCGTCCAGCCTCAGGCGCCCCTCGGGCGACGGCGCATAGGCCACCTTGGCCGAACCGTAGCTGAACGATGCATCTCGGCCGTAGACGATCTTTCCGCCGGTCACGACGCGAACGTCGCCAGGCAGCTCTGCAAAGAGTGCCAACTGGCGCATCAGCTTGCCCGGCAGCCAGATGTCGTCGCTGTCCTGGAAGGCTATGTATCGCCCTTTTGCCACGGCCAGCCCTGTGTTACGGGCCGCACCGGCCCCGCCGTTGGCGACCCTGCGAATATATCTGACCCGATCGTCGGCGAAGGAGCGCACCAATCCCTCGACATCTTCGGTGGAGCAGTCGTCGACCACGATCAACTCGATGTCGCGACAGGATTGCGTCAACACGCTCGTCATGGCCGCGGCCAGCGTGCGGGTCCGGTTGAACGTCGGCAAGATCACTGAGACGGTGGGCTCCATAAGCGGTCCCTGCTAACGACGACCAGGCGGCGATCCTCCTCGTGGCCCGTTCGCGCCGTTCAAGGGCGCCATCGGAGCTCGGGAAGCAACTCGTGCCGAATCTAGCGGGAACGGCCTTATTCTGGGAAGACAGGCCAAAGCAGGCATGGCGCTATCCGTTCGGATGGTGAAGGCAATCGCGTCGTCACTAAACGGCGGAACCGGGGATTGAGGCCAGAGCGCAACCGTCCGGCGCCGGCCGGGCTTCGTCCGCACAACCCCGCGAGGTGGAGCGGGACAACCCGATAGGTCAAGGTTCGATCCAAAGCCGGGCTTCGCCCTTCTCCTCTTGGATCTGGTGCAAATCCGCCGAGCGGAGGAGTTTCGCGCAATTTCGGTGCATAACTCCGCGCAACAGGCATTTCCACCGCCATCCGAATTGACAGATACGAAGTTTAAGGCAAGCATCTGAGGCATTATTCGATCAATATACGTTACCCAAAGTCACTTTCAGTGAGTATTGCCATTTGCGGCCCGGCACTCATCCTTTGGGGTATGCCCGGTCACGGCACGGCGGCGGCTGGTAGCCGGCTTAAGTGCCTAAAAAACCGGCGTTAGCCGGACATGCAGAACGCAATTCCCTGCGCGCCAGTACGCCCTTAGAGGTACTCCCCTACACCTTCGGTATAGCCCTCTACACTCAATGCCTTATGGCCTTCGAGGGGGTGTAGCGACACGATTGTGGTCTCGGCCTCGAATGCGAAGCTAGGCAAGATCGTTATTATCAGGTAAATAAGCTATACCTCATACACAATACTCTTCTATTTCAATCGTGAATATCCATCCAGTTCGGGGCATTCAAGTACAGTTGGGGCTAGCACGAATAATCCATTGTATCCCTGCGAGACAGGAGCAAGGTTTTCGTGCTTTTGTAGGGAGTATCACAGCCATGAACTCAGCAATGATGTCTAATGGAAAAGAAATATCCGGCAGCCTAATCCATTCCATTCCCCTCGATTCATCAAGCGCAGTAAACAGGAAGACGTTCGAGGACGCTCCTGTCGCAAGAGAACGGTCTCTCTTGATTATCGACAACAGGGCTCTGGATCGGCAATGCCTTGCCCAATGCATTTCAGCGCACAAGATCGACATGGACGTCGTCGCCTTCGGTTCCATGGAAGAATGGAAGCGCAAGCGTCACGACTATCCGCCGCTCGCAGCCATCCTGCTCAACGTCGGCGGGAGAAAGATCGTCGAGCCGGCGATCTCGGAAGAGATCAAGAGGCTCGCCGCCGAGTTCGACGCACCGCTCATCGTACTCGCCGACACGGACGATCTGGCGCAGATCATGAAGGCGCTTGAGTGCGGGGCGAAGGGCTACATCCCGTCATCCGTCAGCATCGACGTTTGCATCGAAGCCATTGCGTTGTCACTCGCCGGCGGAATTTTCGTTCCCGCCAGCAGCGTCTTCGCCATGCGCCAGGTGCTCGAGACCGGCAGTCCGGTCGCCCGTCCGCTTGCCGGCATGTTTACGGCGCGTCAGGCAGAGGTCGTCGAGGCCCTGAGGCGCGGCAAGGCCAACAAGATCATCGCCTATGAACTCAACCTCCGCGAAAGCACCGTCAAGGTTCACATCCGCAACATCATGAAGAAGGTCAAGGCCACCAATCGCACCGAAGTAGCCTACAAGATCAACGACCTCTTCCCCGCGGACTTCGCAAGCGACTCCGCAAGCCGCATGGAACACTGACACGAAACGCGCAGCCGCCTTATCTCCAGAGGCCGTCAAATTCCGGGCTTTCTCAAACCGAGAGCCCGGAATTGCTTTTTGTGCGCTCCCCGGCGAACTGCCTGCCCCCGTTACGCATCCATCATTGTGCCCAAGAGACTGCCCAACTGCTCGCATCATGCTGCGTCAGTTTCCCTTGCTCCCCCTGCTCGAACGCTCGATCAGCGCGTCCGCAAGCGTGCGCTCCCGGCGTTGCCTCAAAGTCCAGTCCCCTGAAACACCACGATCGGAGTCCTGGAGAGGATCCAAAGGTCGGTTCCAAAGGACATCATTCCGAAATAGCGCGTGTCATGCACCGCCCTTTCGGCGAAGCTGCAGCCGTTGCGTTCGCTGATCTGCCAAAGGCCAGTAAGACCCGGACGCATCTCGTAGTAGGCTGTACCGGGATACTGGGTCCGCTGCTCCGGCAGCATCGGGCGAGGACCAACGAGGCTCATGTCGCCGCGCAGAACGTTCCACAGCTGGGGCAGCTCGTCGAGTGAGTACTTGCGCAGATAGCGGCCGACGCGCGTGATGCGCGGATCCTCCTTGAGCTTCTGCGTCAACTCCCATTCAATACGGGCTGCCGCGTTGGACGACAGGTGTTCCTGCAGCTTCTCGGCCGCATGCGGCACCATTGAACGAAGCTTCCATAGCTGAAATGTCTTCCCGCCCTTGCCGATCCGCGGCTGGGAAAAGAAGGCCGGCTGGCCGTCTGCGCGCACTAGAACGACCAGAACTCCGATCAGCGCCAGGGCGAAGGGCGCAAGGGCAAGCGTCACGAGAACATCGAAAAGTCTTTTCGAGCCCAGATAGATGGATCGCGAACCCACCGCCTGCGCCTGCGACATCGGTTGCGTCGCAAGCCTGAGCGAGAAGGGCAGGTGGTCTTTCGACATTACAGCCTCCGCATATGCTGGACATAGCTGCAAGCGCCGGGAACCATTGCGGCACCCAAGGGATATCCTGGCCGGCGGAAAGCCAGCCTGGTTGACGTCAGAATTTTCGAAGGCGCTTGATTAAGGCTATATTAACCATATGAGATGGCTTCACAATAAATCGCCGTTAGACAATTCGATCTAGGCTATCGGGATGAGGCTGTTCTACTTCGTTTGGCCGCTTCGTTTCGTCCGGACACATCCCAATCTTGCGCAGGGGAGTAGTCTCAGCCGGTTTCGCGGTTCCACTTTTCAACGAGGGACTTCGCGTTTCCGTGAAAGGCGAGCTCGAGCATAAGCCTCGCGCGGTAGAGCCGTACGCGGGTAACGCATGCAAGTGCGCGAAAGCGGTTGGCGAGGCCGGAAATCCGTTCGGTGCGAAGAAGCCGGATCGCTTCGAAGGCCGGGGACGCAGCAACGACGGCGCAATAGCAAAGCCAGCTGATTCTGGCAGTCAATCGACCGCCGACATGGCGGAATTCATGGGCCACATGTCTGTCCCACCGCCGGGCAAGCTCTGCAAAGGACTTGCAGGACGGGGTCAGCACCTTCGCCTCCGGAAGAAAGGCGATGGCATGGCCGAGCCTCGTCGCCCTCTGGCCCCACTCGGTATCTTCCATCGTCGAGATGCCGCCGAAGGGCCCGACGGATCGAAATACCGAGGCCCTGACGGCCATGTTGCCCGTTGCCGCGTAACCATCCTTCTCCACGTAGCGCCGGGCCCTGTAGCTGTAGACACTCTCATAAGCCTCGATTGCAGTGGGCCGATCAGGGTCCGCCATCAGTATGGCGATATCGCCGCCGAGCAGGTCGAGCTCCGGTCGCTCGCGCATCGCAACGACAATAGAGCGCACCCATGCCGGCTGCGCGACACAGTCGGCGTCGATGAAGGCGAGCAGATCCGCCCGTGCCAGGCTGGCACCAAGATTGCGGGCGGGACCCGGCCCCGGGACGACCTCGCGAACGAGCCGCACGTCTGCAAAGCCGGCGCAGGCTTCCTCTGGCATCTTCGAAGACCCGTTGTCGACCACGATGACTTCGAAGGGAATGCCATCGGCCCGCTGCACGTCCAGCGACAGGAGACAACGCCGCAGATTTTCCGGCTCGTTCAGGTGGGGAATGACGACGCTCAGCTGGTAGGCACTACCCATGAGACTTCACCTCGGCTCAACCGTGGCCCTCCGGTCATCCGGGGCGGCTTCGCCGCAAGCATGGCCTTGCAATGCGACGGGTAGGAAGCCGGCTGTGCCCTGAACTTTGGGCGGAACTCTGAGGCACGCCTGCGCCCATTGGTTAGCCCGCTACGCGGCCAATGCCCGCTTTTCGCCTTTCGGCGGATGGATGCGACGCGGCAACGGCCCGATCCTGGCCGAACCGGCGACAGCGCCGCGGTCTCGGAGGCGATAAGGCATAGGTCGAACGATGCTACCCAAAGGGATTACCACTCGCCAAACGCGCAGGCGCTTCACCCACCATTGACGATCTATCGTGCGCTGCACAGCCGCCAGAGAATGGCAGCCGGGCAATGGGGCCATTTTGACGATTCGCGTGGTTTACCAATGAGCAGCATGGATTTGCGGTACTATCTTTCTCTGCTGATCCGACGTCTTCCACTCGCGCTCGCAGTTGCGGTCGCGGTGTGCACGCTGATCGTCGGCTTCGCGTATATGTTGCCGACAAAGTACCGGGCAAGCGCCAAGATCCTGGTGGAGGCCCCGCAGATACCCTCCGAGCTGGCGCGTTCGTCGCTTGCCGTCGGTCCAGTCGAGCAGCTTCAGATCCTCCAGCAGCAGATCACGACCCGCGACGACCTGCTCGCGCTGGCCGAACGCCTCGATCTATATGCTGGCGCCGAGGTCAAGCCGCAGCCCGAAGATATCGTCGAGGACCTTCGCTCGCGAATCTCGTTCGACCAGGTGCTTCTGGATGCACAGGGGCGGGACGTGAGCACGATCATATTCGACGTGTCCTTCACCTCCGGCGATCCAGTACTGGCTGCGCGCGTGGCAAACGAGCTGGCGACGATGATCCTGGCCAGAAACCAGCGCCAACGTACCGACCGCGCCGGCAGCACGGTGCAGTTCTTCAACCAGGAGGTCGCGCGGCTCGGCACGCAGCTGAGCAAGCTCGAGGCGGACATCCTGAAGTTCAAGACCGAGAACAAGGACACGCTGCCCGAAAGCGTAGACTTCCGCCGCAACCAGCAAAGCAGCCTGCAGGAACGGGTCGTTTCTCTCGAGCGCGAGGAAGCGGACCTGCGATCCAGACGAAGCAGCCTGATTGCGACCTATACGAATACGGGCCGAATTTCGGACGCGTCGCCGCTGACGCCGGAGCAGCAGATGCTGGCAGATCTCAATCGGGCACTGGCCGAGCAGCTTGCGATCTTTTCCGAAACGAGCCCGAACGTCGCCGCCCTGCGCACCCGCATCGCGACATTGCAGGCAAAGGTGCTGGCCCGCCAGCCGAAAGATGCCAATGCCAAGGACGACAAGCCTGACGGTACCGACATCACCTTTGGGCTGGACCTGCAGTTATCCGACATCGATGAGCGCCTGCAGGCGATCGCCCGCGAGCGCGAATCGGCAACACAGCGCATCGACGAACTGACGCGGTCCATTACGGCGACGCCTGCGAGCGAAACCGTGCTGAACGCACTGGAGCGCAACCGCGCAAACATCCAGACACAATACAACGCGGCGATCGCCCGCCGGGCCGAGGCGTCGACAGGCGAGCAGATCGAAATGCGATCGGACGGCGGACGTGTGTCTGTCCTCGAAGCGGCGACTCCGCCGCTCGATCCGGTCAATCAGAAGCGCTCTCGTATCATGATGCTGGCGCCTGTGGCGGGCCTCGGCCTGGGGCTTGGCGTCGCCTTCCTGCTCGAAATGATCAACCGCACCGTGCGCCGGCCGGTCGATCTTTCCAAGCTGCTGCAAACCCAGCCGCTTGCGACCATACCGGAAATAAAGCCGGCGTCAGTGTTTGCAGCAGGATGGAAAAAGCGAAAACTCGCCGCCCTGTTCGTCTCGGTCAGCCTCGTGCCGGCCTTCCTTCTGGCGCTGCACCATTTCTATCAGCCGATGGAGCATGCGGTGCAACGGTTGATCGGGGGAGCGATCTAGGGATGACCCAGAGCAACACTCGTATTCGCAATTTGACCTCCACCAGCGGGAAATAGACCATGGAGCAGATACCGGCACCCTTGCAGGAAGCCATGCGTTTTCGGAGCGCCGATCGTCTCGCCGAGCAGACCGTTCAGGCCTGCGCCCGCTTCGAGCGCGAGATGGTGTGGGAAAGCCTTCCCGTGTTCGCGATGAACCCGCAGCTCGCCGAGCGAAACCGCATCGTCACCTTTCATCGCTCCGATCCGTCCCACAGCGCGTTCGACATACTGCGCACCCGGCTGCTGCAGACGCTGCGCCAGCACGGCTGGACCTCGGTCGCGATCACCTCGCCGACGCGAGGGTGCGGCAAGTCCCTGGTCGCGCTGAATCTGGCCTTCAGCCTCGCGAACCAGAAGGATTGCAGCACGGTGCTGGTCGATCTCGACCTGAAGCGGCCGGGCCTCGGCCAGCTCCTCGGTGCGCGCAACAACGCCTCGATGGAGGACTTCCTGAGCGGCAACTGCGAACTGCGTGACGTCATGCACCGCTGCGGGGACAACCTCGCCTTCGCAATGAACAACCGCCCGGTGAAGTATTCGGCGGAGCTTCTCCAAAGCATGGACGCCGCAAAGGCGCTGCGGGACATGCGCAAGCGCATGAACCCGGACGTGATGCTGTTCGACATGCCGGCGATGCTGCCTGGCGACGATGTCACCGCGTTCCTGCCAAACGTCGACTGCGCGATCCTCGTCGTCGGCGCGGAGAAGAGCACGCTGGACGAGGTCGATGCCTGCGAGCGCGAACTTTCCGAACGCTCGAACGTCGCCGGTGTCGTGCTGAACCGCTGCCGGTACGGGCCTGGCTACTGAAGCTTCGGCCCGCGGCGGCCGACGCCGGCTTGAACTTGCCAAGATCAAACGCATCGAGAGGGAAACAGGCATGCGCAAGATACTGGTTGTCTATGGAACGCGGCCGGAGGCGGTGAAGATGGCTCCGCTCATCGACGAGCTCAGCCGTTCGCAACATTGCACTCCGATCGTCGCGGTGACCGGCCAGCACCGGGAAATGCTCGATCAGGTCAACAGGCTTTTCGGCATCGAACCGCATCACGACCTCGATATCCTCACCCATTCGCAGACACTGGAATCGATCACCGCGCGCGTGCTCAACGGCGTCTCCGGCGTCATCCAGGCGGAAATGCCCGACGCGCTGGTCGTGCAGGGCGATACCACCACCTGTTTTGCCGCAGCGCTCGCAGCCTTCTATCGAAAGGTGCCTCTCATTCACCTGGAGGCCGGGCTGAGGACAGGCGATCGCCTCAACCCCTTTCCCGAGGAGGTCAACCGTCGTCTGACGACCCAGCTGGCGGTGCTGCACCTCGCTCCGACCCGTACGTCGAAGGCAAACCTGATGAAAGACGGCGTTGCAGAGCGCGACGTAGTGGTAACCGGTAACACGGTGATCGATGCTTTGCTGCACGTCTCCGCGCGCAACTCCCATCTCGTGAACCCGGATGTCGACCGCATCGCCGGCCGGCGATGCGTTCTCATCACCGCCCATCGCCGCGAATCCTGGGGTGAGCCGATGGCGCAGTCCGCGCGCGCCATCGCCCGTCTGGCCCGCGCCTTCCCGGACGTCGCCTTCCTGCTGCCGGCGCATCTGAACCCGGCGGTACGCGAAGTGCTGCTGCCCCCGCTGGACGGGCTGGACAACGTCGTCATCACCCAGCCGCTCGATTACCCGGACTTTGCCAAGGCGATGGCCGCATGCTCGATCGTGTTGACCGACAGCGGCGGCGTGCAGGAAGAGGCGCCCACCTTCGGCAAGCCGGTCCTGGTCATGCGCGATACGACGGAGCGTCCCGAAGCCGTCGAGGCCGGAACGGTGCGGCTCGTGGGAACAGGCGAGGATGACATCTTCGAGGCCGTGACGCGGCTTCTGACGGACGCCAAGGCCTATCAGGCGATGGCAAGAGCGGTGAATCCGTATGGCGACGGCCGCGCCGCCGCCCGTTCGGTCCGTGCCATCGAACACTTCTTCGCGCTCAGCGAACGGCCGGAGGAGTTCGATTCCGGCCTTGGCCGACTGCGGCCCACCACCGCACGCGTGCTGGACCCGTTCGCGGCGTGACACCGGTCAAATCGTGCCCATTGCGCTGCGCGCGATCACGCTGCTTCGGCAACATGATGGCCGCAAAGGTGCCAGTCTAGCGGCCAACCGCGTTGCGCGGCGGGCCGGCCAATCTCGACGGAGGCTCATCCTCCTCGCCAGGATTAGTTCTCCAAGAGTCGGTCTCGGAAACGGCTCCGAGTCCAACGGCCGCTGATGAGCCAAGGGATCGCTTGAGGGATGAACTGGCCTGGATGGGCCAACGACTGCCTTACGTCGGCAGGCCGCCCAGCACTCCAGCGAGCCCTCTTCGAATCCGTGCTCGCCTGGATGCTTGGCCCGACGCATCGTCGCTTGTAGCTGACGCTGCCTTGCCTATGCGCGGAACAAGGTGGGGGAAATGCCTGCACGATGAACCAGAACGACGGGAGCAAACATGCCCGCCACAGCGGCCCCGGAGTTCGGCCGTTTGCTTCAGGCCCCTGCCGTGCTCAGCGCCAGGCGCCGCGCGTATCGTAGACCACCTTGCCGCCGAGACGGGTGTGGCGGATCGCCTTGAACGGCTCATGCTCCACCAGAAGGACCACGATGTCTGCGCGTTCCACCGCCTGATGCGCGCTCTCCAGCCGCAGGTTCCCGAATTCCCTCAATTGCTTGGGCAAGGTGTGAACATAGGGGTCGGCGGCCAGGATATCGAACTCGGGCAGGGCCTTGGCGATCAGCGACACCACCTCTATTGCCGGGCTCTCGCGCGCGTCGTCCACATTGGCCTTGAAGGTCAGGCCGAGACAGGCGATCGTCGGCGCGCGGAACCTTTGTGCCTTGGCGACGACCTGCTCGGCGACATCGTGCGGCCTGCGGTCGTTCACCTCGCGCGCGGTGCGGATCAGCCTGGCAAGCCTCGGCGCAGCGGAAACGATGAACCAGGGGTCTACCGGGATGCAGTGGCCCCCAACGCCCGGTCCGGGACTGAGGATGGACACACGCGGATGGCGGTTCGCAAGCCGGATGACCTCCCAGACGTCGATGTGAAGCGACTCGCAGATCATCGAGAGCTCGTTGGCGAAGGCGATGTTGACGTCGCGATAGGCATTTTCCGAAAGCTTGGCCATTTCGGCGCTCGCCGCATCCGTCAACAGGATCTCTCCCTGTGCGAACAGGCGATAGATTGAGGCGGCCTTCTCGGCGCACTTCGGCGTGAGCCCGCCCACGACGCGGTCGTTGGTAACGATTTCGATCATGATCCGTCCGGGCAGCACGCGTTCCGGGCAGTGGGCGATGTAGATGTCCGCTACCGCCTGACCGTCGCGCGGCATGCGCAAGTCGGGGCGCAACGCCCCGATCCAGGTTCCGATCTTCTCCGTGGTTCCGGGAGGCGAGGTCGATTCGAGCACGACGATATCGCCAGGCTTGAGCTTCGGCGCGATCTGCTCGGCCGCGGCCTTGACGTAGGAGAGGTCGGCCGTCCGGTCCTCGTTGAAGGGCGTGGGAACGGCGATGATGAAGGCATCCGCCTCGGGTGTCTCCGTCGTCGCCTTCAGGCGCCCCATAGCAACCGCACCGCTGACGGCGACGGCCAGATCCGGCTCGACGAAGGGAACCTCGCCGCGCGAAATGGCTGCCACCGTTGCCGGATTGATATCGACGCCGATCACATCGATGCCGCGCGTCGCGATCGCGACGGCGGTCGGCAGGCCGATATAGCCCATACCGATGATGGCCAGCCGGCCCCTGAAGACTTCGTTCATCGACCTAAGCTCCACTAACGCGTTCGGTTGCCGATGAGCCGGCTTGCGGTACCGGTCCGCTCCGCTCGGCCGCAAACGCCCTTGCCGGATGAAACATCTCGCGGGCGGTCAGTTGAATGAAACTGGTGTTGGTCGCCAGATAGCGCCAGAAGAGCCGTCTCGGCTCCTGAAGCAGGCGATAGGCCCACTCCATGCCGGCTCGCTGCCAGGCCACGGGCGCCCGCTTCGTCAACCCCGCCATGACATCGAATGAACCACCGACCCCGTGCAGGACGGGCACATTGAGAGAGGAGCCGTAGGTTCCGAGAAAGATCTCCTTTTTAGGCGACGTCATGCCGATGAAAAGCATATCGGCGCCGGAAGCGCGAATCATGGCGGCCACATGCTCCGCCTCGTGCTGCTCGAAATAGCCGTGATGGCTACAGGCGATCGTCAGGCCCGGGAACCGTCTGGCGATGACCTCCTCGAGCTTGCGCAACACGTCTGGCTTCGCTCCCAGCAGCGCCACCGAGCGTCCCTCCTCATGGGCGAGCCTCAGGAGGCGGTCGAAGACATCGATGCCGGCTATCCGCTCCGGCAGAGGGCGCCGAAGGAGCTTGCTGGCCCAGACGATCGACTGGCCGTCGGCCACGAGCAGGTCGCACTCGATCAGGGAATCGCGCAGCAGCGCATCCTGCCGCAACTTAACCACCTTGGCGGCGTTGAGAACGCCAAGCAGCATGCGGCTGCGGGTCTTCAGCGCCTCGTGGCAGCGCTCGATCACGTCGTCCATGCGCACCGCATCCAGATACATGCCGAACAACAGCTGACGGTGACGGTTCATGTCAGATCTCCTCAGGCTCGCTGGCCGGCTCCTGCGCAAGGGAGGTCACGGCACCCTCCGCATTCCAGGCGTACAACAGCCAGCCGAGCTCATACGGCCGGCATTCGTAGTCGACTTCGCCTGGTGGAAAGATCGCATCGACCAGGGGAAGATGAAGGCCGGGTGAAGCGGCGGTCGTGACGGCGGCAATCGCGCGTGCGGCCTTCCCCGGCTCACGACGGGCGACCTTTCGCCAGATGACGCCCTTCTCCGGGCACACCAGCGTCGAAACCGTTTCGGGATGGTCGTCCAGCCAGCGCAGGCCGAGGAGGATCGGCTGCCAGTGTGCCGTCCCGCCGGCTTCCATCAGGTCCAGCAGGGCCATGGGGCCCATCGCATGCTGATGGACGCTGTAGACCGGGTACCCCTCCACGACCGTGCCGTCCCGCGTGTCGTAGTGCCACCACCACTGGCCCGCAGGACCCTGCAGTGCGCAGATGCGCGCAGCGCAGGCATCGGCTGCTTCGAGAGCTCCGGCATCACCGCACGCCACCGCCAAGCGCGACAGCGCCTGGATCGGATAGACCTGGTCGGCATAGCAACCAATGTGCGCCCGCAGACGTCCGCTTGCCGTTGCCGGCAGCATGTGCGGGAAGAGCCCCGTCCCGGACTGAGCATCCGTCAAACGTTTGGCGGCCACACCGAGGAGCGTCGTCGTGCTGCCCAGCCGCCCGGCAGAGACCGCGGCAATGACGGCCCACGCGCACTCCACCGTCGCCAGCGGCTCGGCCGAACCAATCCTCGTTGCGAGCCGATCGAACAGCGCTTCAGCATGAAAATGGCCCGCCTCGGCTGCCGCCCAGGCCGATAATGCGATTGCACCGGCATCCTGAGAGCACCTCGCCCGCTCCGCACAGGCGCGCGCCAGGTCGGCAGCCGTTCCAATTCCGAGGATGCGTCTCTGCTCTCCTTCCCCGAGATAGGAAAGGCCGAGTGCCACCATGGCAGCATAGCGCAGGCTGTCGCCTTCCAGCCGCTCGGTCCAGCCGTGCTCGCCTTTGACCGCGCGCAGGGTATGGCCGAAAGTCCATCCGTCATGCATGCGGGGCAGGCCGTCGCCGGCAAGAGCAATGAACTGCCCTACCCGCGTGCGGGCCGCCGAAGACACCTGAGCCAGCGCCTGCAGCCGACTGCCCTCCTCGGACGGCCCGCGGTTGAAAGACAGCCGCACCGCTGCGGCGTCGCCGCGTCCATTGAAGGGATGTGCCGTGCGTTGAGGTTCGATCGACATGAAACCTTCCATTCTATGGCCACCCGGCTCGAGGAGGACTCCTCCGGCCAGCCGGCAACACCGCGCGGACGGAACCCCGCCTGCTTCCACAAACCATGCTAGAAAATTCGCGCCGATATTCCACCGCACTCAAAGTCTTAGCGGTGCAGGCATATTTTGCTGGTGGAGGTTACGGTATTCATCGATCGGATGAACCACCGCACAGGGTGTATGCCTATCCGGCTTAAGCGCGTTTCGGCGCAGCCAGGCTTGTACCTCTCTCGGCAGTCTTTCTGTGCCGCGCCGATCCTGCAATGCTGCGCAAGCGCGCATTTGCAGCAGAGAGGCGCATGAGCGAGGAAAACATGAGGGAAGAAACGTCCAACGCAGGCGACAGGCCGACCTCCATGTCGACGTCCAGCAACGCCTCCGCCGGAATAGCCGTCGTCATCGTCACCTACAACAGCGCCGATGTCCTGGGCGGGCTGCTCAATTCACTTGAGCAAGGACTTGAAGGCACGCGGTACTATGAGATCGTGGTCATCGACAATGCATCCCAAGACCAGTCCGTCGCACTTGCCCGGCAGCACCCGATCGGTGCTCGTGTGATAGAGACCGGCAGAAATGGCGGCTATTCGGCAGGGATCAATGCTGCAGCAGCAACCGTCGGCGACGATGTCGATATCCTTGTCCTCAATCCGGACATACGCCTGCACAAGGGCTCTGTTGCGCGAATGCGTAGCCGCCTGCTGGATCCGACCATCGGGGTGGTCGTTCCGCAGATCCTGAATGAGGATGGCAGTGTAGCCCGATCGATCCGGCAAGAGCCATCGCTCATCGGCGCCTGGTCTGAAGCGCTGCTCGGGGGGCGGCTATCCGCCGGTATCGGGTTAGGCGAGATCGTCGACGATCCGCTCCTCTATGGCAATGGCGGCACCATCGACTGGGCAACCGGCGCTGCCCTGCTGATCTCCGCCGAAGCCCGTCGGCAGGTCGGAATGTGGGACGAGACGTTCTTTCTCTACAGCGAGGAAGTGGATTACATGGAGCGCGTCCGGCGCACAGGACTGGCCGTCTATTATGAACCCACTTCCACCGTCCTGCACATTGGCGGCGACTATCAGCAGAATCCATATCTCTCGGCACTCTTGACCTCGAACCGCATCCGCTACTTCGGCCGCCATCACGGCATCGTTTCGACGTTCCTGTTTCGGCTGGGGGTGGCCCTTGGCGAGGCTTTACGTTTGGGCAAGCGGGCTACGCACCGCGCATCGTTGCGCGCGGCGCTGTCGCCGCTTGGCCGTGTCTGATGATGGCGAGCGTCAGCCCGCTTTTGCGGCCTGACCTGCTGCGCTGGACTGTTTTGCTTTTGGGTTCACTAACGCAGAAAGCCCCGCGGGATTTCTCCTGGCGGGGCTTTGTGTTTTGGTTGCGGGGGCAGGATTTGAACCTGCGGCCTTCAGGTTATGAG
>JAEYDD010000019.1 GCA_023404095.1 Pseudomonadota bacterium
CGATTACATCGAGATGTTCTACAACCCGAAACGCAAACACGTCAGGAACGGGATGCTGTCGCCCGTCGAGTTCGAGAAGCAGCAGAAAATCTAACCCGAGGGTGTCTACGAAACTCGGGGCTATTCAGTCCCGACGCCGGGAACTCCCACGACAATGCCAAGGCGCGACAATTCCATCCTTGCGCGAGCCGCGGTCATTTTACTGACACCGAAAATGGACATCAGTTCGGATTCCGAAGGTAAGCGATCGCCAGGTACCAATTTTCCGCTTTGCATTCTGTCGAGTATTTCGTCACATATTTCCTGATAGCCTTTCGTTAGCGGCTTTTTGCGTTCTTGCATTACGACAATATCCTGTTTGATCTGATCAGTTTAGCTGAGGTTGGCTCGCACTGCTTATGATTACGGGTTATGAATTCATTCAAAAGCTGACGCCCAAAGCCCAACGTTCGGCAGGGTTCTTTGAACTTGGAGCGACCAGAAGGCGCGAGTTGATTTCACACCCGGCCTTTCAAGTCATCCCTCCCCATTTTCACCCGTGGAGAAGCGCTGGCTCCCGAGCTCATATGTCCCCATCGGGGACATATGAGCGCGAAATGGTTTCGCCCGCTTTACTTGCGGTCGAGCACTCGCGAGGCGATGCAAAGACTGTCAAGCCAAAGCTGTCAAGCGAAGCAAGCGCCTCCAAAAGCGCCGCTAGAACCAAATACGTTATGCAAATCCGGATTTTGCGCGGCAGCCCGATATCGCGTTTGGCGACTATCTTGTATTTTAAAATATATCATATATTATCAGGTTGTGTAAGGTGGGAGGCTATCAAATGACCCTTCAGGACCCGAGTCTTTTTCGTGAGGCAACGCTTGTTGGAAGGCGTTGGATTTCCGCCGACGGGAGCGGCATTGCCGTGAAGAACCCGGCGACGGGGGAGCTGGTCGGCTACGTGCCGAAGCTCGGCGCGAAGGAAACGAAGGAGGCGATCGACGTGGCCGCCGAAGCCCAGAAAGGCTGGGCCGCCCGTACCGCCAAGGAACGTTCGGTTGTGCTGCGCAGGTGGTTCGAGCTGATGATCGAGAACAAGGACGATCTCGGCCGCATCCTGACGATGGAACAGGGCAAGCCCCTGGCAGAGGCGACCGGCGAGATCGTCTATGGCGCAAGCTTCGTCGAATGGTTTGCCGAGGAAGCCCGCCGCCTTTATGGCGACATCGTGCCGGGACACCAGAAGGACAAGCGCATCCTCGTGATGAAGCAGCCGATTGGCGTCGTTGCGGCCATCACGCCCTGGAACTTCCCCAATGCCATGATCACCCGCAAGGCGGGTCCGGCCTTTGCCGCCGGCTGCGCCATGGTGCTGAAGCCCGCCTCGCAGACGCCGTTCTCGGCAATCGCGATCGCCATCCTTGCCGAACGCGCCGGCCTGCCTGCCGGCCTCTTCTCGGTGATCACGGGTTCGGCCCGGGAGATCGGCGCGGAAATGACGGCGAACCCGACCGTGCGCAAGATGACCTTCACCGGTTCGACGGAGATCGGGGCGGAACTCTACAAGCAGTGCGCACCGACCATCAAGAAACTTGGCCTCGAGCTGGGTGGCAATGCCCCCTTTATCGTCTTCGACGATGCCGATCTCGATGCGGCCGTCGAGGGCGCGCTGATCGCCAAGTTCCGCAACAACGGCCAGACCTGCGTGTGCGCCAACCGCCTCTACGTTCAGGACGGGGTCTATGACGCCTTCTCGGAAAAGCTCGCCGCCGCCGTCGGCAAGCTGAAGACCGGCAACGGTTTCGACGAGGGCGTGGTGCTCGGCCCGCTGATCGATACCGCCGCGCTGGAAAAAGTGGAAGAGCATGTCTCCGACGCCGTGATCAAGGGTGGCCGCGTGGTTCAGGGCGGCAAGCGCCATGCGCTCGGCGGCACCTTCTACGAGGCGACCGTCATTGCCGATGTGACGCCGGACATGGCCGTGGCAAAGGAAGAGACCTTCGGACCCGTCGCCCCGCTCTTCCGCTTCACGGACGAGACCGACGTCATCGCCCAGGCCAACGACACGGAGTTCGGCCTTGCATCCTATTTCTACGCCAAGGACCTGTCGCGCGTCTTCCGCGTGGCCGAGGCGCTGGAATACGGCATGGTCGGCGTCAATACGGGCCTGATCTCGACGGCGGAAGCGCCGTTCGGCGGCGTGAAGCTCTCCGGTCTCGGCCGTGAGGGTTCCAGATACGGCCTCGAGGAGTTCACCGAGATCAAATATGTCTGCCTCGGCGGCATCGCCTGAGGAGGGGCGGAGATGCTTGGTCAAAATGGGAAAGCGTGGCTGGGAGGAAAGTCGTGACGGATTATGTAATTGTAGGCGGGGGGTCGGCCGGCAGTGCGCTCGCCGGCAGACTGGCCATGTCGAATGCGGGCAGAGTGACCGTTCTCGAAGGGGGGCCGCGGGATCGTCATCCGCTGATCCATATTCCCGCGGGTTTCGTGAAGTTGCTCGATTCGAACCTGCTGTATCACTACAAGACCGAGCGGCAGGATGGTCTCGGCGGGCGTACGCCGATCATGCCGCAGGGGGCTGTTCTCGGCGGCGGCGGATCGGTCAATGCCACCATCTATATCCGCGGCCAGCGTATCGACTATGATACCTGGTCGTCACAGGGGGCGAGGGGGTGGTCCTATTCGGAGGTGCTGCCCTACTTCCGTCGCGCCGAGGACAATGACCGCTTCTCCGATGCCTACCACGGTACGAATGGCCCGCTCGGCGTTTCCGATCTCCGGCAGGTCAACGAATTGACGCGCGCTTTTGTGCGCGGCGCGCAGGAAGCGGGCATTCCCTTCACCTCCGATTTCAACGGCCGCCGCCAGCGTGGTGTCGGCTACAACCAGACCACGACACGCAATGCGCGGCGCTGTAGCGCCGCGGTCGCCTATCTGCGGCCTGCACTCGCCAGCGGCAATCTCGACATTCAGACCGGCTGCTTCGTCACCCGCATTCTGTTCGAAGGCGACCGCGCAGTCGGCGTGGAATACCGGCAGGACGGCGCGCTGCGCACGATCCGTGCGGAGAAGGAGGTCATCCTTTCGGCGGGCGCCGTGCAGACGCCGAAGCTCCTGATGCTCTCAGGTGTGGGGCCGGAGGATGAATTGAAGCGCCACGGTATCGCCATGCATCACCGCCTTGAGGGCGTCGGCCAGAACTTGCAGGATCACCTGGAGTTTCCCGCAATCCGCTACTGCACCGGCCGATATGGTTATTTCGGTGAAGATACGTTCTTCCGTTCGATGCGTAACGGTCTGCAATATCTGCTTTTCAAGTCGGGTCCGGTCATGTCGAACGTCACGGAGGCTTGCGCCTTCGTCAATGTCGACGACATGGAGGACGAGCCGAACGTGCAGATGCACTTTGTGCCGATTGTCTTCATGGATAGCGACCAGGAGCAGATCAAGCGAGCAGGGGCGACGATCAACCCGTGCGTGTTACGGCCGCTGAGTCGCGGCGAAATCCGCTTGCGCTCCACCGACCCCGCCGATCACCCGATAATCGATCCGCGCTATCTTAGCCATCCGGAGGACATGCGCCTTTCCGTCAAAGGGCTCCGGCTCGCACGCGACATCCTTGCCCAACCGGCCTTTGCCCCCTTCGTCGAAAAGAGCGAAGCCTTCCCCGGTCCGGACATCCAGGATGAGGCGACACTTCAATCTTATATCCGCTCGAAGGGAAAGACAGTGTATCACCCTGTCGGCACCTGTCGGATGGGAACGGATGATATGGCGGTCGTCGACCCGGAATTGCGTGTACGGGGCTTGAGAAATCTCAGAATTGTTGACAACTCGATTATGCCCACATTGATTTCGGGCAATACTAATGCGCCGGCCATAATGATCGGCGAAAAGGCGTCGGACATAATCCGCGGCATCGACCCATTGCCGCCAAGCAACGCCTGAGGTTGGATGGGGTCGGAAACCGACGCAGGGCGGTCGGTGCAGACGGAGGTGCCTATGACGAGCTTGAACAAACTGGACCGTGGCAACCTCTCCGAACAGGTCTATACGGCGATCCGCGAAACCTTGATGGACGGACGCTACGAACCGGGTGAACGGCTCCGCATCAACAGCCTTGCCGAGGAACTGGGCGTATCAATCACCCCGGTGCGCGAGGCGATTTTTCGCCTTGTTAGCGAGCACGCGCTGGAAATGAAGGCGGCGACCGCTATCCACGTGCGCAATCTGGCGCCGGATGAACTGCGCGAGATCCAGTTCATCCGCTACCATCTTGAAAGCGAAGCGGCAGCACTTGCCGCCGAGCGCATTACGCCGAAGGAACTCGCCAATCTGGAAAACCTTCAGGAAGCTTTCCGCGTGGCGGCTGGAGAGGATCCACAGGAGGCGTCGCTGATCAACCGGCAGTTCCATTTCGCCGTCGTCGCGGCCGCTGGCATGCCGCTAGTCTTTGCGACTGTCGAGAACATGTGGACGCTGATGGGACCGCTTCTGCGGACGTTCCACATCACTGTGCCGGTGAGGGACCTGACAAGCGGCGCGCACAAGCACTACGATCTCCTGCGAGCACTGGGCAAGCGCGACGCGGCAGGCGCGCGCGCCGCAATGCAGGAAGACATCATCTGGGGAAAGGTCCTCGTCGACTGGCTGGAAAAGAATCGGGCGGTCTGACCGCCCGATGCTCTTTTCAGAAGCTCGCCAGCACGATAGTCCGCAGGTCGTTCCGATCGGCCGGCCTGAGCGAGCAGGCGACGTCCTGCCCGTAGTTCGTCATCGCAATCTCCACCAAGGCGTCAGTTTCGTTCCGCTGAAGGCCCAGGGAGCCAATCCCGCTCGAAAGGCCGACTGCCGAGAAGAAGCCATGGAGGGCTTCCGGCAGCGCACTGGCCTGTTCGGCCTCCGTCAGGCCAGCCAAGTCCGGCTGGAAGATCTTAGCCACCCTTGCCAGCCGTTTGCCCGCATGCGGCAGTGTCCAGCGCACGGTGGAAAGGAGAAAGGCGGCGCAGCTCTCGCCGTGCGGGGTATCCCCAAGCGCGCCTAGCGCTTGGCCGAGCGCGTGAGGTATGCCGACGCCAATATTGCCGAGAGTCACCCCTGCCATGTAACAGGCTTCGGCCATCCGGATGCGAGCCTCCAGATTCGACGGGTCGGCGCAGGCGAGCGGCAGGTAGGTGGCGACCAGCTCCATGGAGCGGATCGAGAACACGTCCGTCCAGCTGTTTGGCCGGTTGCCGATATAGCCCTCGAAAGCATGCAGAAAGGTGTCGATGCCTGTCGACGCAGTGAGACGTGGCGGCTTTGTGAGATGCAAAGCCGGATCGATCAACGCCACATCCGGGTAGCAGAAGGGGTGGATTATCGTGGCCTTCAGTTTGAGGTCGGGATTGGAGAGCACGGCGAAGGGTGTGATTTCCGCGCCCGTTCCGGCATTGGTCGGCACGGCGATCAGCGGCAGCCCGCGTTTCTCCGGCTGGCGGACCATGGCGTTGGTGCGGGCGGTGAAGTCCCAGGATGGGCCGCCATTCGTCACTGCGAGCGAAACAGCTTTGGCAGCATCGATGGTCGAGCCACCGCCGACCGCGATGATGACATCAGCTTGCCACTGGCGAGCCTCCGCTGCGGCAACGTCACAGGTCGCCGCGCGTGGATTGGGTACGATGTCATGCCAGAGACGGGCTTCGATGCCTGCTGCGGCAAGTCCATCGACGATCCTGCCTTCAAGGGGGGAGCCCTTGAGAAATGGATCGACAAGGAAAAAGGCGCGGCGGCCAAGCTTCACGGTTTCCTGCGGGAGGACTTCGATGGAGCCGGGGCCGAATCTCACACGCGTCGGCAGGGTGATCTGATAGGTGTCTTGAGTGCTCATATTATCCTATCCGAAGAGGCGAAGGCGGCCGGAGCCGCCTTCCTAGTGGTTTAGAGTTCGATCCAGGTCGTCTTCAGCTCGGTATATTTGTCGAGCGCATGAAGGGACTTGTCACGCCCGTTGCCGGATTGCTTGAAGCCGCCGAAAGGCACCGTGACATCACCGTGGTCGTAGCAATTGACCCACACGCTGCCGGCCCGCAGCTTGCGGGAAATCTTGTGGGCGCGAGAGAGGTCACGTGTCCAGACTGCGGCGGCCAGGCCGTAGTTCGTATCGTTGGCGACCCGCACGGCTTCCTCGTCATCCTTCACGGTGATGGCGGACAGGACCGGTCCGAAGATTTCCTCCCGCGCAATCGTCATCGAGTTCTTGACGTCGGCGAAGATGGTGGGGTTGACATAGTAGCCGTCAAGACCGGTCTCCGGCCGCTCGCCGCCAAGCACCAGGCGCGCGCCTTCCTCGCGACCCTTGGCGATATAGCTCTCGACACGTGAGCGGTGGCCGTCCTCGACCAGCGCGCCCAGCTTCGTTTCAGGGTCGAGCGGGTCGCCCGGCCGGATCGACTTGGCGGTATCGACGACGATATCGAGGAACTGGTCCTGGATCCGTTCCGATAGGATGAGGCGCGACGGCGCGACGCAAACTTCGCCCTGGTTGAAGCAAATCGCGGTGGCGGCGCGCTCGGCGGCGGCCCGCAGTTCCGGTACGTCGTCGAGGATGATGTTCGGCGATTTGCCGCCGCATTCCAGATAGACGCGCTTCATGTTCGACTGGCCGGCATATTGCAGGAACAGCTTGCCGACCTCGCCCGAGCCGGTGAAGGCGAGGCAATCGATATCCATATGCAGGCCCATCGCCTTGCCGGCGGTGGGGCCGAAGCCCGGAACGACATTGAAGACGCCGTCCGGAATGCCGGCTTCTGCCGCCAGTTCCGCCATGCGGATCGCCGTCATCGGCGATTGTTCGGCGGGCTTCAAGATGACGGAGTTGCCCATGGCGAGCGCCGGGGCGAGCTTCCAGGTCGCCATCAGCATCGGGAAATTCCAGGGCACCACAGCGCCGACGACGCCCACCGGCTCGCGGGTGATGGTGGCAAGCTGGTTCGGGCCGGTCGGCGCGATCTCGTCGTAGAGCTTGTCGGGGCACTCGGCATACCATTCCAGCGTGTCGAGCACGACATTGACGTCGATGGTCCGGCTCTCGCTGATCGGCTTGCCCATGTCGAGCGTTTCCAGCACCGCCAGTTCGTCCATATGCTTTTCGAACAGGGCCGCGAAACGCTGCAGGACCTTCTTGCGCTCCTTGGGGGAGCGGTCGCGCCAGACGCCGGCCTCGAAGGCACGTCGGGCGGCTGTGACCGCACGGTCGACATCGGCGGTATCGCAGGCCGCCACCTTGGCGATCACCTGGCCGTCGCGCGGCGAGATATTATCGAAGGTTTCGCCGGATGCCGCATCGACGAAGCGGCCGTCGATAAAGGCTTGGCCTTTGATTTCAAGGCGGTTGCGGATTCCAAGGATGTCGGATTTCGACAGTTGAAGGGTCATGCTCTCCTCCCTTAATTTGTGCGTGACATATATGATATATGATGTTAAATCCCGTCAGGCAAGCGAATGTTGCTGCCATTGGGCGGCGAGCGCAGGGAGGACGCAGATTGAATTCGGCACTGAGAAATGATTTTCGCCCCGACGAGGAGACCATCGCGCGGCTTCGCGACCGGGCGCAGTTCGTGCGGCTGGAAACGATCCGTTTGATCGAGATCGCCAAGGTCGGCCATTACACGTCCGTCTTCTCGGCGGCCGAGATTTTCGCCGCGCTCTATTATGATGTGATGCGGCTCAGCGACGACCCGAAATGGGCCGACCGCGACCGCTTCCTGATGGGCAAGGGCCATGCGGCCGTCGGGTTGTTCCCGATCCTTGCTGATCTCGGCTACCTGCCGGTGGATGTGCTGAACGGCTATACCCGCCTCGGCAATCCGCTCGGCGACCATCCCGACATGCGCAAGGTGCCGGGCGTCGACTTTTCCTCCGGCTCCATTGGTCATGCCCTGTCGAATGGACTCGGCATGGCGCTCGCCGGGCGCATGCAGGGCCGCAGCTTCACCACCTTCGTCATGCTGGGCGACGGCGAGATGCAGGAAGGCCAGGTCTGGGAAGCCGCCATCGGGGCGGCGCACCACAAGCTCGACCGCCTGGTCGCGATCGTCGACCGCAATGGCTACCAGCTCGATGGCGCGGTGGACGACGTCATGGGCATCGAGCCGCTCGATGAGAAATGGCGCGCCTTCGGCTGGGAGGTGCATGTCGTCGACGGCCACGACATCGCCGAACTGACCGCGGCGCTGCGTCGCGCCAAGGCGGACGAGGCCCGCACGCGGCCGTGCTGCATCATCGCCCGCACCCTCAAGGGCAAGGGCGTGAGCTACATGGAGACCGAGCCCGGCTGGCACCTCGGCTATCTCGATCCGAGCGATGCCGAAGCCGCCCGCGCCGAAATCCTTTCGAAGGTGATCTGACATGAGCCAAGCCCTCGCACGTCCCCAGTCTCCGAATTCCTGGCACTACCGTGAACTGAACCAGAAGAATCCTGGCCTCGACCATCTGTCGAACGGCCTGATCTCGCTGGTGGAGGCGGGCCATCCCGTCATGGCGGGGTCGGCCGACCTGCAATATTCCAATGGCCTCAACCGTTTCGCGGCGCGCTACCCGGACCGCTATGTCGGCTTCGGCATTTCCGAGCAGAACATGGTTTCGGCCGCCGCCGGCATCGCGACGACCGGCATGATGCCCTATGTCGCCACCTTCGCCTCGTTCCTTGGTCTGCTCACCTGCGAGCAGATCCGCATGGACGTTGCCTATTGCGCCCTGCCGGTGCGCCTGATCGGCCACCACACCGGCATTTCCATGGGCTTCTACGGCACCTCGCATCACGCCACCGAGGACATCGGCACGATGCGCTCGATCGCCGACCTGACTGTGGTGTCGCCGGCCGACGGCCCGCAGCTCGAGGCGGCGATCCGCGCCAGCATCGATCACGACCGGCCGATCTACTTCCGCACCGGCCGAGGCCGTGAGCCGGACCTCTACGATCCCAAGGCCGACTTCGTCTTCGGCAAGGCAACCGAGCATACGCGCGGCGAGGAACTGACGATCATCGCCTGCGGCCTGCCGGTGCACCCCGCCGTGCAAGTGGCCAAGCGGCTCAATGTCGCCGGCCGTTCGGTTGGCGTCATCGACATGGCGACCGTCAAGCCGATCGACCGTGATGCGGTGCTCGAAGCGGCGGCCCGTTCAAAGCTGCTGATGACCATCGAGGAGCACAATATCATCGGTGGTCTCGGGGCGGCCGTTGCCGAGGTGTTGGCGGACGAAGGCGTCGGCAAGCGGCTCATCCGTCACGGCATCCATGACGAATACGCGCTGATCGCTCCGCCGACCCATCTCTACGCCCACTACAAGCTCGACGAGAAGGGCATCGAGGAACTGGTGCTGAAAGCTATCGGCTGACGGAGGGCCTGTGTCGGCAGCGGGAGATTGTCCGCATTTAAGATATATCATGTATTTTAATCGGGCCTGCGCGGGAGTGTCGCCGGCCCATCCTTGAGGAGGACGCAGATGAAGACCTATGGAAACCTCGCCGCCGCGGCGCTGTTGTTGACGGCGCTGTCCGGTCCGGCTTTCGCCGCCGAAAAGCATGAGCTTTACTCGCACATGCCGAACACCGCGCTGTCGGGCGTGATCGACCCGCAGATGGACGACCGCGCCGATATCGTCAAGGCGCTGCCGAAGACGCCGAAGGACCCGAAGAACATCGTGATCGGCTGGACCGAGATCACGCTCGGCAATGCCTGGTTCGTAGAGGTAGTCGAAGCGGCCAAGCGTAAGGCCGCCGAATACGGCGGCTACACGATCGACATCCAGGTGGCCGACGGCGATCCGTCCAAGACCTCGGCGCATTTCGATTCGTTCATCACCAAAGGCGTCGACGTGATCGTGGTCGACCCGACCGACGTGGCGGGCGCTGCGACCGACGCCCAGCGCGCCGTCGATGCCGGCATTCCCGTCATCGCACTCGGCACGGTGCCGGATGCCTCGGGACCCTTCGTCTCGACGGTCCTCGCCAATCCCTTCGGCAACGGCTTCGAGGCCGGCATCTATGCGGCTAAGCATATCGGCAAGGACGCGGCGATCGTCTCGGGTGTCACCATCGGCACGCTTGGCAATTCGACCTCCGAAAGCCGCATCACCGGCCTCCTCTCGGGCATCGTCTTCGAGCGTTCCAACCAGTTCAATCTCGGTCTCAGCCGCGAGGACGCGATGCTGAAGGGCTTCAACCTGTTCCAGGACCTGAAGACCGGGGGTTCGTTCAACTGGGCTGAAGGCAAGTTCGAGGTCGTTGGCATCCAGCCGGGCGGCTGGACGGAAGAGGGCGGCCTGAAGGGTGCCGAAGACCTGCTCGCCGGCCATGGCGACCGCATCAACCTGATGCTCGCCGAAAACGACTTCATGGGTATCGGCGCGCTGACGGCCATCGAGAACATCGGCAAGAAGGGCCAGATCCCGGTTGCCTGCGCTGCCGACGGTTTCCGCGTCGCACTCGATCTCGTCAAGAGCGGCGACCTTCTCGTGACCGGCGCCAACAGCGGCCGTGCCACGGGCGAGGGCGTGATGGTGCTGATCAACGAGATCTTCCGCAAGGGCTTCGACGCCAACAACCTGCCGCTCGGCTCCTATTTCCCGGCTGAGATCATCACCAATGAGAATGTCGACAGTCTGATCGATCCCGACCAGTCGAACCCGTTCTTCAAATACGAGGTTCCGCCCTTCCGCACGATCCCGCAGATCCGCGGCTGACGGCTTGATCCTGGGCGTCGCCGGAGAGCCGGCGATGCCGTTCGGGGAGGAGAAGCAGATGCATCTTTCGATGTTGCAGATCGACAAGGCCTTCGGCGGCGTCGCGGCCCTGCAGGGCGCTAGCCTCGAAGCCTTCGGTGGCGAGGTCCATGGCCTGATGGGCGAGAACGGGGCGGGCAAGTCCACCCTGATGAAGGTCCTGGCCGGCGCCTACCGGCGCGATTCCGGTGAGATCCGTCTCGACGGTCAGCCCGCCGATATCACCTCACCGCACGAGGCGATTATCAGGGGCATATCCGTCATCTACCAGGAATTCTCTCTTGCCGGCCATCTCTCCGTGGCAGAGAACGTGCTGATCGAAGAACTGGGACGGCCCGGCATTCGGGTCCCGTGGTCGGAGATGGTCCGGCGTACCCGCGCGCTGCTCTCCGACATGGGTTTCGAAGACATTGACCCGATGCAGCCCGCGGGCGAATTGCCGGTCGCCTATCAGCAGGTGGTGGAGATCTGCAAGGCACTGTCGCGCGATAGCCGGATCCTGGTGTTTGACGAACCGACCGCCGTGCTGACTCGCCATGAAACGGAAAAACTCTTCCGCCTCATCCGCCTGCTGCGCGAGCGCGGCGTCTGCATTCTCTATATCTCGCACCGGCTGGAGGAGATTTTTACGCTCTGCGACCGGGTCACGGTGCTGAAGGACGGCCAGACCGTCGGCAGTTGGCCGATCGACGCGATCGACCAGAAGGGCCTCGTGCGCCAGATGATCGGCCGGGAACTGTCCGATCTCTTTCCGCCGCGCAAGGCGACGGTGGGTGAGGCCTTGCTTGAGGTGGAAGGCCTCAATGCCGGGCCGATGGTGCGTGACGTCTCCTTTTTCGTCCGGGCCGGAGAGGTTCTCGGCGTGAGCGGGCTGGTGGGGGCCGGGCGCACGGAAACCATGCGCGCCATCTTCGGTGCCGATCCCCTCCAGTCCGGCCGCATCCGGCTGGCGGGTCGCGAGATCGTCAACGCCTCGCCGGGCGAGGCTGTCGCCAACGGCATCGGCATGCTGCCGGAGGACCGCAAGCACCAGGGCGTGCTGCTCGACCTGCCAATCCGCATCAATGCCATGATGACGCCGGCCAATCCCTTCATCTCGGCCTTCGGTTTCATCCGCAACCGCGAAGAGATCGCCGCCGTCGAGGAGATCGCCAAGGGCCTGCGCCTGAAGTCGGCCGGCATCGACATTTCTGCCGGAACGCTTTCGGGCGGCAACCAGCAGAAGGTGGCAATCATGAAATGGATCGCCGCCAAGTGTCGCGTGCTCATCTTTGACGAGCCGACGCGCGGGGTCGATGTCGGCGCCAAGATCGAGATCTACCGCGTGATGAACGAACTCGCCGAGGCGGGTGCCGCCGTGATCATGGTCTCCTCCGACATGCTGGAGGTTATCGGCATGTCGGACCGGGTCGTCGTCATGCGCCAGGGCGCGGTCGCCGGCGAACTTCTCAAACATCAAATCAGCGAGGAAGCCATCATCGACCTCGCCATGGGAATGGAGGCGTGACCCTCATGCAAAAGAATACCGGTATCGCCACCTTCTTGATCCGCTACAACATCTTCCTGATGCTGGCGCTGCTCGTCGTCGCCTCGGCGCTGTTGTCGGATGTATTCCTGACACCGCAGAACCTGTGGAACTTGCTGCGCCAGCTCGTGCCCCTGGCGCTCGTCTCCATCGGCATGCTGCTGGTGATCCTGACCGGCGGCATCGACCTGTCGGTCGGGGCGCTGGCGGCCATCGGCGCCATGGTGGTCGCTATGCTGCTGCCCTATCTGCCGTCGCAGGCTGCCGTCGGTCTCTTCGTCGGCATCGTAGCGGCCATTGCCGCCGGCGCGCTGCTGGGGACGGTGACGGGTGCGCTCGTCGCGTTCTTCCGCATGGCGCCGTTCATCGCTTCGCTTGCGATGATGACGGTGGCGCGCGGCATCGCCTTCATGATGTCGAACGGGCAGCCGGTGCGCCTTCCGCGGGATACGGGAGCGGCCGATCTGATGCGCGCCTTCGGCAGTGGCGCGCTGCCCGGCATCGGCATGCCCTGGCCGGTGCTGATCGCGCTCGTTTTCATCGTGCTGTTCGTCGTCCTCATGGCGCAGAGCAAGTTCGGCCGGCTCGTCATCGCCACCGGTTCGAACGAGGTCGCGGTGCGCCTCGCCGGCATCCCGGTCGCGCGCTACAAATTCCTCGTCTATGCCATCGCCGGCGGGCTTTCGGCGCTGGCCGGCGTGGTGGCGACCGCACGCACGGCGGTCGGCACGGCCAATACCGGCTTCGGTCTGGAACTCGATGCGATCGCCGCCTGCGTCATCGGCGGCGCCTTGCTCTCGGGCGGCAAGGGGTCGGTGATCAACACGATGATCGGCGTGCTCATCCTCGGCCTTATCGGCAACATCATGAACCTTTTGTCGGTGCCCGCCTATCCGCAGCAGATCATCAAGGGCGTCATCATCGTCTTCGCCGTGCTGCTGCAGAATATCAGCGGCGAGACGAAGCGCACCTGAGGCGAATGCCGGGTGCTCAGGCGCCCGGTTCGTCCAGCAGAAACCTTGCCAGCAACTCGATCTGTCCGGTGATCATATGCACACCCCTGTGGGTTCCGCATCCCCGTTCCGACGCCAGCCGCAACAAAGGCGTGACGTCGGGTTCCATCACGACCTCGGCCACCAGCGCGCCCGGTTCCAGCGTTGCCGGATCGACGGGCAGCGGATCGCTCGTCTTCATGCCGAGCGAGGTGCCGTTGACGACGAGATCGAAGCCGCGCGCATCGGCAGGGGCCGCGACGATATCGTGACCGGCAAAGGCGTCGCGCAGCCGTGCTGCGAGCTCCTCGGCCTTGTCCATGGAGCGGTTGGCGATGGCAAGGCGGGCGACGCCGGCGCGCACCAGCGCTTCGGCAATGCCCGTGGCGGCACCACCGGCACCCAGCAGCAGGGCGTTGCGGTTGCGGATGGTGTGCCCTTCGCGAACAAGCCCCTGCACGAAGCCGGCGCCGTCGAACATCTCGCCGTGGAAGTGGCCGTCCGGCGTGCGGCGCGCGACATTGGCAACGCCGAGAAAGCCGGCGGTGTCCGACAGGCTATCGCAGAGACCCGCGACGCTCGTCTTGTGCGGAATGGTGACGATGACGCCGGCAAGGCTGTCGATCCGGCGCAGCCCCTCGAAGGCCGCTGCGAGGTTTTCCGGCGGAACCTGCCATGGCACGAGCACGGCGTTATGGCCGTGTTCGGCGCAGTAGGCGTTGAAATAGGTCGGCGTGCGCAGGTGGTGGGATGGGTAGGCGAGATGCACGACGACGCGTGTCGTGCCGGTGATGCGTCGATCCATTGATGGAGCCTCCTCACGGGTGAAAACGATACCTCTTTAAAATATATCATATATCATGTAAACGCGAATACGCGGAGGAAACCGAAATGCCGTTGCAACACAAACCCATCATGGAGATGTTCGATACGCGCGTCACCGTCTTCGGCGCACCGGGGCGTTATATCCAGGGGCAGGGCGCCTGGCGACTCGTGGGGGATTGCGCCGCGACACTGGGTGCGAGCGCGGTGCTCGTCATCGACGCGACGATCCGCGACATGCTGGCCGGACAGGTGGAGGAAAGCTGCGCAGCTGCTGGCGTCGACCTTCAGATCCTGCCCTTTGCCGGACATCTCGGCGCGAACACCGGCGCGGAATTGCAGGCGCAGCTTGATGGTCCGGTCGCGGCGGTGCTTGCGGCCGGCGGCGGCCGGGCGATCGATGCCGGCAAGGCGCTGGCCGAACGCATCGGCTCCGGTCTCATCACCCTGCCAACCGTAGCCTCCAACGACGCGCCGACCTCGAAGAATTTCGTCCTCTACGAAGACGGCCACCGAATGCTCGAAGTGCGCCATCTCATGCGCAATCCGGATTTCGTCATCGTCGATACCGATATCCTATCAAAGGCGCCCAAGGCATTGTTCCGCGCAGGAATGGGTGATGCGCTCGCCAAGAAATTCGAGGCGGATGCCTGTTTCAACAGTGGCGGAGGCACGATGTTCCTGGCGCGCTCGACACGGCTTGCTCACCAGATCGCCAACACCTGCTACGAGACGCTTGTGAAGCACGGCGCCGGCGCCTGGTCGGTCGTGGGGACGGGCACGGTCACCGACGATTTCGATGCGGCCGTGGAAGCGATGATCCTCATGGCTGGCCTTGGCTTCGAAAGCGGTGGCCTTTCGCTGCCCCATGCGCTGACGCGCGGCATCCCGCTTCTGCCGGGCGGCGGCAGCGTGCTGCACGGTATCCAGGTCGCCTGGGCGTTAATCGTGCATTTCGAGGCGTTGGACCTAGAGCCCCCGCCTGAACTGATGCGGCTCTACAAGATTGTCGGGCTTCCATTGTCACTGCAGGACATGGGTCTCGGTGCGCCATCGCGTGCCCAACTGGCCGCACTTGCCGACGCGACGCTTGTCGTCCGTCACATGAAGAACATGCCATTCAAACTCGAAGCGGAAACACTCGTGACTGCCATCACTCGCGTCGAGGAAAAGGCCCCAAATCGGAGGATTAGCGTATGATCAAGCCACACCCACTCGCCCTTATCACCGGTGGTGGAACCGGCATCGGCCGCGCCACCGCGGAGCTCCTGTTAGCCGCAGGCTGGCGGGTAATCGCGGTCGGCCTTGATTGCGACGACGACCTGCCGGAGGGCATTCGCTTCCATAAAGCAGATGTGACAAATACGAACGCCATCCTTGCGGCCATTGATAGCGAAGAGGGCTTGGACGGTTTCGTTCACTGCGCGGGCATCCTGCGTCATGAGCGGGAATGGCAGATCGCGGATTTCGATGCCGTCATGCAGGTCAATGTCAGCACCGGCTTCGCGCTTGCAAATGCGCTCTTGCCGCGTCTGGAGGTGGCCCGTGGTTCCATTGTGATGCTCGCGTCGATGTGGGCGATCTTCGGCTCGGCTGGCGCGCCGGCCTATACGGCGAGCAAGGGCGCGGTGGCGGCGCTCACCCGCTCGATGGCAGTTGCCTGGGCGGCGAAGGGGGTGCGGGTAAATTCCGTGGCGCCCGGTTGGGTGGAGACGCGCATGTCGGCGCGGGCACGCGCAGACATTGAACGCGCCACGCGCATCAACGGCCGCATTCCGATGGGGCGCTGGGCGCAGCCGTCCGAGGTCGCCTCGGTCATCCGTTTCCTGCTGTCGCCCGACGCGGCCTATGTCACGGGCACCATGCTGCCGATCGACGGCGGATATTCCGTTTGCTGAAAGGAGAATGACAATGAAAGCTTGGGTTCATCACGAAACCGGCGCACCTGGCGTCCTGCGGCTGGAAGAACGGCCGCGGCCGAAGCCGGGCAGGGGCGAGGTGCTGGTGCGCAACTGCGCCATCGGTCTTAATCCCGTCGACTGGAAATTCATCGAGTGGGGTCACCCTGCGTGGGAATGGCCACATGTTCCGGGCGTCGACGGCGCGGGCGAGGTGGAGGCGCTTGGCGAGAGCGTGCAGCATATCGCCCGCGGCGCCCGGGTCGCCTATCACAACGATCTCCTGCGGCCGGGCTCCTTCGCCGAATATACGGTGGTGCCGGCGAGAGCGCTGATTCCTTTGCCGGCAGCGTTGCCGTTCAGCGCCGCAGCGGCGATCCCGTGTCCGGCCCTGACGGCTTTCCAGGCGGTGTCGAAGGTTCCGCTCGGTCCCGGTGCGCATGTGCTGGTGACGGGTGCTTCCGGCGCCGTCGGAGGCGCGCTTCTGCAACTGGCGCGGTCCCGTGGCTGGATCGTTCACGCCGTCTGCTCTGCCACGCAGGCGGCCCGGGTTCTGCGCCTCGGTGCCGCGACCGTGACGGATTATCACCTTCCAGCCTGGCGCGAGGAAATCCGGGAAAAGACGCGTGTCCAGCCGCTGCAGGCGGTCTTCGATATGGTGAGTGGCGCGCATGCGGCTTCGCTGGCGCCGCTTCTTACGGCGAACGGACATCTCGTCTGCATTCAGGACCGGCAGGAAACCACGCCGCTTCCGGCGTTTACCACGACGATCTCCCTGCACGAGGTCGGGCTGAACGCGATGCATGGCTATGCCGATAACTGGCAGTGGGGCAATCTCGTTGCCGCAGGTGCTGCGATCGCCACTGATATCGTGTCGGGACGCTTCGATCCCCAGATCGTCGAAATTGCCGCTTTCGAAGGCTTGCCGGAGGCGCTGTCGCGTCTGAAATCCGGACCCAATCCCGGCAATCGCGTGGTTCAAATCTGACGATTTGAGCAGTTCTACGGCGGGGTTCGTTCCTGGTGGGCAGTTCGCTCAGACCCGCAAACTCGGTAGGAGATCTGTAAGTTGCAGAGCTTGGCGGTGTTGTCCCTTGAGGGTTTAAGGATTTGTTCGCACTGATGGCTGCAGGCAGCGATCGTGCCTAGCCGGGTCTTCGAGCGGCCACATCCCCAGTTCCTGAGATGGCACTGTGAGAACTGCTTCAAGCAGTGAGCACCAGGGTAAGTCTTGCGCTGTAGTTTCATCCTGAGCGGGTCTATTTCGGTCCGTTGGCGCCAATAATCCTAAAATCATCCCGATCGGTTCTTTTGACTTCCCTTCATGCCGTCTGGTGATATAATCATCCCGATAGGGGTGATTATGGAAAAGATTAAAGATTCGAAAAGCCTCGGCATGCTGATCCGTCAGGAGCGCAAACAGCAAGGGTTAACCCAGGAGCAACTCGCAGGGGTGATTGGTGTGGGCGTACGTTTTCTGCGTGAACTCGAGGCCGGCAAAGAGAGCTGCCAGATTGGCCGTGCGATGCAAGTCCTGGCTGGTTTGGGCCTCGTTGTTTCGGTCGGGCGTCGCCAGAGCCCGCGATCATGACCCGGGTATTGGACGTCTATTTTCGCGACATCAAGGCGGGCGTACTCAGCCGACTTGACGACGGCCTGCTGACTTTTGCCTATGATGGCGCGTATCTCCTAGACCAACGATCGCATGCGATCTCGTTCTCGATGCCACTGCAGGAAGAGCCCTTTGGTGATCAGGTGGTGCGCCCTTTTTTCTCCGGTCTCTTGCCGGACGAGGGCGCTCGGCAACGCCTCGCTGGTGCGCTCGGCCTCTCGGCAGGCAATGCCTTCGGGCTACTGGAAGTTATCGGGGGCGAGTGCGCAGGTGCCTTGTCACTCTACCCTACAGGCGCGGCGCCCGAACCTTCTGGCCGATCCCACGCCGAAATTCTCACTTCGGAACGGCTGGATGAAATTCTAAGCAGGCTGCGGACCCGGCCTTTGCTTGGTGGAGACGAGGGCATTCGTTTATCGCTCGCCGGCGCGCAGGATAAACTGGCGGTCATTGTCGATGGAGATTCCATTGCCTTGGCGAGAGATGGTCAACCAACGACCCATATCTTGAAACCAGTCATCCAGGCGTTGGAAGGCACGGTGGAGAACGAGTATTTTTGTATGCGGCTGGCTGCCCGCCTCAAGCTGCCGGTACCCCATGTCGAGATACGCTTAGACGGGGCGACTGCCTTTCTCCTGGTTGAGCGTTATGATCGGACGAAAGCTGCAGACGGCATTATTGAGCGCCTACACCAGGAAGACTTTTGCCAGGCCCTTAGCGTCCCGCCGGAGCTGAAGTATGAGGCCGAGGGCGGGCCTGGGACAGAACATGCTCTCAAGCTGATCGATCAGGCCTGCGCGAGGCCCGTCGCGGATCGGCTGCAGTTCATTCGCATGCTGATCTTCCATTATCTGGTGGGCAACGCCGATGCCCACGGCAAGAACTACGCCCTGCTTTATAGCTCCGATGAACCGGATCTGGCGCCGATCTACGATGTCGTTTGCACGGCTGTTTATCCCCGCTTGTCGAAGAGGCTCGCCATGAAGATTGGTGGCCGCGATGTGCCCGACACGATCCAACTGAAGCATTGGGCGACACTCGTGCCCGAAACCAAATCTTCTCAGCGCATCCTTGTTCGCGATCTTGCCCAAATGGCGGAAAGGATTGTGAGCGAGGCCGATGCCCTTGTTGCAGAACTGGCCGACGAGGGGATCAGGCACCCCATCTTGAACTCAATTCGCAAGGTCATCTCAAGCCGGGCTGGTTCATTGCAGAGAGTCACGAAGCAGGTCTCTTAAGCAGTGGAATGGTCTCGATATCCAACGCTTTGTCCTTCAACCAACAGGTCGGTGGTTCAAATCCTTTCAAGAGCAAACCGAGATCTTTCCTGCGCCGGATAGTGATGGGGGCTGGGAGGCTATGCGGCCTGGCCCTTCAGCCGCACCATATCCTGTGAGGGTGGCAACCCGAACTGCCGGGCATATTCACGGCTGAACTGATTGGGGCTTTCATATCCGACACCGAAAGCCACGGATGTCGCGTTTCCTTCTCCGGCCATCAGCAGCGTTCGCGCGTGCAGCAGGCGGACCTGCTTCTGAAACTGGATCGGGCTGAGTGCCGTGACGGCCTTGAAATGGCGATGGAATGCCGAAACGCTCAACGCCGCCATTTCGGCTAGCGCTTCGACCCGGAGTGGCTTTGCGATAGGTGTCCGCATAGATTGTAGACCTGGCAGGAACGGCCGTCGTCAGGCCAAGATCATTGGCAGCCGTCATGCCATCGACGCAAACCCGAAGCTTGTCACGTCGTGCGATGGCATCGATGAATGAGGCGCGTGGCGGAAACACCATTTTGCCGGTCAGTTGGCTCACCGCTGGCTTGTCGTAAAGACCACGATGAGGGCGGCGGATGTCGCCGCGATTGGTCAACCGCTGCAGGGCCTTTTCGACGGCATTAGGCGTTGCGACGTCCAGAAAATCGGAACGCGACCAAACGCCCGAAGGTGCGGCACCTGCGATCCTTTGGTGAATGCGTTCCAGAGTGTCCGACGTGGGATCCGGCATAACCATCCTACCTTTTGACCGAAGATTATATATCACTAGCCACAATATTTTCACTACTGACCAATATTTAGATATAAAAATTGGTCAGTGAGCATATAGCTCACGCCTTCATGTAGTGCTTTTGAAAGGCGGTGGTCAGACCCTTGTCGTTCGTCTCCTTGCACATGGCAAGAATAGCTGGGGCGAGTTTTAACCCGAGCGTATATCGGCTTGTTTTATAACATGAAAACAGAATATTTAATGGACGCTTTCTTCCGTTGGTGTCACAGTCGATGAAGTTATGGCTGAATTTCGGTCCGATTTCTCAGTCGATAATGGCACCATCACCTTCTGGCGCGGCGACTTCGATCGGCCCATTTTACACCAGCGGACTAACGCGGCTGCGGAATTGGCGACGCGTTATCCTGTGAGCGCGTGCGATGCGCCGTCCCAGAGCATGTGGATTATTGAAGCAGCTGCGCCTTGATCGCCAGTCCGACAATGGTCAACTGCAGCACCGGCTCGCCGCGGATGAAGCTTTCCTCGACCAGCTCCATCTTTTCCAGCCGCTCGACAAGCTTCTCCGACAGCCGCTTGTCACCCACGAGCCAACCGCGGCCGACTTTTCTTTGCCGTCGGAAAAATGCGATCGCTCTCAGCGCTTCTTCTTGCGTCCGCGTGAGGCTGCGTAGCGTCTCCCCGGCGGCTGGATCATCTACCGTGTTTTGCATGGTCACAACCCTCCACCTCTATTTGATGGCTTATCGGCGCCGGGCCAATCGTTGGAAGGCTCCTCTATCGGCTCGTCCGCCGGATCAGGATCACGATCATAGGCGAGCTGTCGCTTTGCCAGAACGTCCTGCAGCGTCTCTATGACACGTTCCGTTCCATGGCCCTCACTTGCGAAACGATCGATGATCTCGGCGACAACATCATCCAGTTGCTGAAACAGTCGTTCCGGTTTTTTCTCGGTCATGAACAACCCTCTCGATCAGGCACCGATCCGGCGTTGCTTCCAGTCCTTGTACGGTGCCAGCAGCTGGCCGGGGAAGCGGTCCTCTATAGCCGTCTCCACCATCGCGATCTGAGCGAACACATCGCTGTCATCGCGATTTTCGGGAGAAATGCTTTCGCTTGTCTCTTCAAGCTTCTGCATCATTGCAAACACTTCCTTGTCCGTCATCGCCCCTAAGCGATCCGAGAATTCTGCGGCATCGAATTCCGATTGAGCGGGCATCACGACTCTCCTATGTTTCGCCAACGGCTATCACCGCGGATGGTGCGCCAGGTGACCGCACCCCGTATCTTTGAGATATGCTATCCGTCATCCAGTTCAATCCAGACTGGGGCGTGATCGCTTGTGTGCTCCCAGGCCCGCGCGAACTTGTCGACGCCGCAGGTCTGTAGTCGTTCCCGCAGTGACGGACTGAGCAGGAAATGGTCGATGCGAAGGCCTGCGTCACGGGCGAAGGCGTTGCGGAAATACTTCCAGAACGTATAGACCCGCTCTTCCGGATGCAGCAGCCTGACGGCGTCCGTCCAGCCCATGGCAATCAGCTCGGCATAGGCTGCCCGTACTTCCGGCCGAAACAGGGCATCGTCTCGCCAGCGCTCCGGCTTGTAGACATCGAGATCAGTCGGCATGACGTTGAGATCGCCGACAAGGGCGACCGGCACATCGAGCTCGAACAGTTCCGCCGCATAGGAATGCAGCCGCTCGAACCAGCGGAGTTTGTAGTCGAACTTCGGCCCTGGTGCCGGATTGCCGTTCGGAAGATAAAGGCAGCCGACGATCATGCCATCGATGGCCGCCTCAATATAGCGGCTATGGCTATCGTCAGGATCGCCCGGAAGCCCACGACGGGTCTCGCGGGGCTCCTGATCTCGGGCAAGGATAGCAACGCCATTCCAGGATTTTTGACCGTGCCAGATGGCGCCATAGCCGGCACGCTCGATCTCGCGGCGGGGAAACCTCTCGTCCGGCGCCTTCAATTCCTGCAGACAGACGACATCAGGCTTTGCCTCGGCGAGCCACCGCAGCAGCACGGCGAGCCGACCGTTGATGCCGTTGACGTTATAGGTGGCGAGCTTCACCGGCGCTGCCGTCAGTGCTTGCGGTCACCCTTGTCGCCCTGACCGGGCTTCGCGTCATGCTTCGCGTCGTGGCGAGCGTCAGCGGACAGCGACCGCGAGACGTCAACGCTCTCCTTGAACTTGCCTTCCTTGTCACGGCGGACATAACGCCTGTCGGTTCCAGTATCGATCAGTTCTCGTTTGCTCATGGCAGGACTCCTTCAGGGTTGCTCCGGGAAGAAACGCGCGCGGCCGCGAAAAGATGCACGAGAATCAAGCGTCTAGCGCGGACTCGCATAACGGGCGCCGCAATCCATCTAAGTCCTTGAAAAATGATTCGTTTCGACTTGGAACAATTACATTCTGATTCGCTTGAATCGCCTAGGTTGTGTCAGGAGTTCTGCGTCATGGTCGCCCCTAGAGCGAATTGGAAAGGCTTCATCAAATTCGGAGAGGTCGCTTGTCCAGTGGCGCTCTACACCGCGGCCTCTTCGTCCGAGCGCATCGCCTTCAATACGCTGAACCGCAAGACGGGCAATCGGGTGAAGCGCGAGTTCGTCGACAGCGAGACCGGGGATCCGGTCGAACGGGACGAACAGGTCAAGGGCTACGAGATCGAAAACGGCCAGTACATCATCCTCGAGCCGGACGAAGTGGCGGCCGCGGTTCCCGACAGCGACAAGACGCTCAAGATCGATGCCTTCATTCCTTGCCACGAGATCGATGACGTCTATTTCGACAAGCCGTACTATCTGGCGCCGGACAAGATGGGGACGGAAGCCTTTGTGCTTTTGCGCGACGGCATGAAGAAAGCCAAGGTTGCCGCGATCGCCCGTACAGTTCTCTTCCGCCGTGTGCGTACAGTTCTCATCCGGCCACACGGCAAAGGTCTGATTGCCACCACGCTGAACTTCGATTACGAGGTGCGCTCGCCCGAAGAAGCGTTCGAGGAGCTGCCGGACCTGAAGATCGAAGGCGAGATGCTTGAGCTCGCAGAGCACATCATCGGCACCAAGAAGGGCAGCTTCGATGCGAGCACCTTCGACGATCGCTATGAAGCTGCCGTCGCCCAACTGGTGAAGGCGAAGATCGAGGGGAGGGCGCTACCGAAGAAGAAGGCTCCGCCCGCTTCGAAACCCAGCGATCTTCTCCAGGCTCTCAGGGAGAGTGCCGGGGTCGGCACGAAGAAGGCAGAGCCGAAACGGACCGCCGCCAACGCCAATAAGGGGTCATCCCGCCAGAAGGCATCCAAACCGGCGGCCGGCACCAAGTCGAAGTCTACGGCCGCGCCAACGCGGCGCGCGGGCTGATCGGAGGAGACAATGGCCGTTCGCCCCTATTGGAAAGGCTATCTGAAGCTCTCGCTCGTCACCTGTCCGGTGCAGATGATGCCGGCGACCTCCGAGAGCGAGAAGGTTCGCTTCCACACCCTCAACCGCGAAACCCAGAACCGTGTGGTCAGCCAATATGTCGACAGCGTCACCGGCAAGGAGGTGAAAGACGAGGACGAAGTGAAAGGCTATCAGCGTGGTGAGAACGAATACATCATGCTGGAAGACGACGAGCTGGAGAACGTCGCGCTCGACAGCACCAAGACGATCGATATCTTCACCTTCACACCGCGCGACAGCGTGGAATGGATCTGGCTCGACACTCCGTATTACCTATCGCCGAACGATCCGGTCGGGCAGGAGGCCTTCTCCGTCATTCGCGACGCTATGGAAGCGCAGGACATGGTCGGCATCTCACGGCTGGTGATCTCGCGCCGGGAACGCGCCGTCATGCTGGAGCCACGTGGCAAGGGTATCGTGCTCTGGACGCTACGCTACGGGGACGAAGTCCGCGATGAAGACACCTATTTTGCAGGCATCGATGACAATGAAACAGCGGACAGCGAAATGATGCCCCTGGTACAGCAACTAATCAAAAAACAGACCCAGCACTGGAATCCGAAGATGGTCATCGATCCAGTGCAGGATCGGTTACTCGACATCATCGCCGCCAAGAAAAAGGCGCTGAAAAAGCCTTCAAAGGCCAAGGCGAAAGCACCTGCCGCGGCGCCCGCACCCAGTAATGTCATCAATATCATGGATGCGTTGAAGAAGTCGGTTGCGGCCGAGACCCGGGCCGGCAAATGAAAAGACCGGCGAAGGCCCTTCTCCAGGACGATAGCTTTACCGCGAAATCGCAGCCGCGTCGAAAGCGCGATCCGGCCCAGCCGAACCTTCCATTTGATCCAATGCCCGATCGGGTCGAGCCATGCCTGGCCTTGCTAAAGGCAGCTCCACCGGTCGGACCGGACTGGGCCTACGAGATCAAGTGGGATGGGTACCGACTGGCGATCCACATCGAGCCGAAGGGTGTGCGGATCATCACGCGCGGCGGCCATGACTGGACACATCGCTTTCCCGCGATTGCAGCAGCTGCCAGAGAGCTCGGGGTCGGAACCGCGATCCTGGATGGCGAAGCTGTTGTGCTGAATAGCGAGGGCCGGTCCGATTTCGGAGCGCTGCAACGCTCGCTCGGCGGACGCGGCGGCAAGCGTGCATCTGAAGAATCCGTCCTCTTCGCCTTCGACCTCTTATACCTCGACGGGCACGATCTGACGAAGACCGAGCTGTCGGTCCGCCGGCATCTCCTGACCGACCTCCTCGACGGAGCCGTTGGCGCGATACAGCTTTCCGAGGAGGTGCAGGGTGACGGGGCCGAACTTCTGGAGAACGCCCGCTCGCTTGGACTGGAAGGGATTATCGCCAAGCACAAGGACCGCCCCTATCGATCCGGCCGGACTGGCGACTGGCTGAAGATTAAATGCATTCAGAGTGAAAGCTTCATGATCGTCGGCTACGAACAATCAGCCACCGCCCGAGGCGGGATCGGCAGCCTGCTACTTGCCGCCCGGCGCGGCCACGACTGGATCTATGTCGGCGAAGTCGGCACGGGCTTTAAGGAAAAAGACGCAGCCTACCTGAAGAAGACGCTCGACAAGCTGAAGACGAGGACGCCGGTCGTTTCGCTCAAGGGCAAGAATTACGTCTTCGCGCAGCCGACGCTGATCGCCGAGATTGAATTCCGGGGCTGGACCGACGACGGCAATCTGCGGCACGCGTCCTACAAAGGGCTCCGTGAGATCCAGGACAATGCTGCAGTTTACGAGCTCGACTGAGCTTATGTTGGTGGCCCTTACCGCGTCCAATTTTTTCCTCCTGACTCTCTTGAATCCGAAATTCTCGAAAACCAAATCGATTGCCGCCAGCTGCTGAAGACAGGGCTGGCCTTGCTGGGAGCGCCGCTTTCGGCGCTTCCGTACCCATGTTGCTTCAAGGAGGATATGGCTATGGCAACATCTTACGACTACGCACCCCTGTTCCGCTCGACCGTCGGCTTCGACCGGGTTTTCAATCTTCTTGAAAACGCCCAGCGCGCCCGTTCGATTAGCGACTGGCCGCCCTATGACATCGTCAAGACTGGTGACGACAGCTACCGCATTTCGATTGCGGTGGCCGGCTTTGCTCAGGAAGATCTCGACGTGACCTTCCAGTCCAACCTTCTGACCGTCAGCGGCAAGAAGCAGGAGGCCGCCAATGACGGCTACCTGCATCGCGGCATCGCCGGCCGGCCATTCGAGCACCGCTTCGAGCTCGCCGACCATGTCCGGGTAAACGGCGCCGATCTGCAGAATGGTCTTCTGTCGATCGATCTCGTGCGCGAGATCCCCGAGGCTTTGAAACCGCGCAAGATCGACATCCAGACCAACCCGGCTCTCTCGCAAAAGGTCGCCCCGGCGCAGATCGAAGCGCAGAAAGCCGCCTGATTTCCAGGCATGTTCAATAGATCAGGGCGCCACGGCGGTGGCGCCCGTCAACATTCCGGGTTGGGAAGGAGAGAGCGATGAAACCCGATATGTTCAGAGAACCTGTGACCATCCTTGTCGGCCTCGGCTTTCCGGCTGAAGTCCGAACCGCCATGGATGCCTACCGGCACCTTGCCGATTGGCCGGCCTCACCTGGGGACACGGCGCATTCCATTGCCCTGAAGGCATGTCAGGCGGCCCTTCGCGGAGAGATCGAAGCCGAGACCGCGCGCGGCCTGTTCGCTGCCTTTGCTGCGAAACACGATCTGCTTGCGCCGGAAACCGACGTGATCGTCGCATCCCGTCGTAGGCACGACAAAGATCCGCACGTTCGCTAAAGAGGCCGACATGCACGAGATGTTGCAGCAGGCCGCAAGTTGTGCCGCTGCGACTGGTCCGACGATCCTGCTTCGGGGCATGGAGATTGAGCGGCCGGTCGACGTGGTGAAAGCGACCGCTCTGTCCGCGGACGACAAACGGACCATCTTGGCGGCATGGGCTTCGGACTTCTATGCGATCGACTCGAAGCCGGCGTTCCGCCATCTGCCTGGAACAAGGGGGCCGGTCTCTATTGATGAAGTCCAGGCTGCCCTTAGAGAACTCGATCGGCGTTACGGATAATGATTAAGCGACCGAACGGGCCGGTTCATTCACGTGGCGATCGTCTGCGATCGAGATCGGAATGGTCGAGACCGAAATGTTCCAGAACGAGATCGAGGTTGCGGCGGTTGGATTTGAAATAGACGTCGAAGAGGTCCCCGACCAATTGGACGCTGCCGGCCGCCGCATCGAAGCCGATGTTGGCCAGCATCTTAAGAAGCTTGTCATTCGGCACGCCAAGCCGGCGCGCCTCGTTGACGATGTAGAGACTGACTGCAGCGCCGGCGAAGTCACCGACACCCGGGACCAATCCAATGAGTGAATCTACTCCGAAGGAAAAGCCTGTTCCAGGAATACGCAGCGCCGTGTCCATGAGCCGCGCCAGCCCGCGCATGCGGCGAAGGCGGGCCAGACGGTCGACGTTGCGAAAATCCGTGTACTGGCTATGTGCTCACTCGTACGTCATGCCGCCACTTTCATCATCTTGCCAAGACGTTTGATGGCCTGCTCCAGCGAGCGCTGTCCGTCACAGTAATCCTGCCAGGCGTTGGTTTTCGCCAGCAGCGCCGGTACCGTGCGGATGGTGAAGCGTTTCGGATCCAGATCGGTCTTCACCTGGCTCCAGGTGAGTGGCATCGATACCGTTGCTCCGGGCCGGGCGCGTGGCGATAGGGGCGCGACCGCCGTCGCCATGCGATCGTTGCGCAGGTAGTCGAGGAATATCCGGCCGTTGCGCTGGTTCTTGGCCATCTTGATCAGATAAAGGTCGGGGTTCTCGCGTGCCATCTGCAGGCAGACGTCGTGTGCGAACCCTTTTGCTTCCGGCCAGGCCAGCTTCTTACCCTTGGCTACCGCGAGCGGGGTGACGACGTGCAGACCCTTGCCACCGGTGGTCTTGCAGAAGCTGACGAGGCCGAGTTCCTCGAGGCGGTCACGCATTTCCCGCGCGGCTTCGACGACGGCTGAGAAGGGAAGGTCCGGACCGGGATCGAGGTCGAAGACGAGACGACCGGGCACCTCGGGTTGGCCCGGTTCGCAATTCCAGGGATGAAGCTCGACGCCGCCGATCTGGGCGATGGCTGCAAAGCCTTCGACCCGATCGATCTGCAGATAGGGTTTCTTATCGCCGAACACCTTGACCAGTTCGAGCAGGTTCGACGTTCCAGGCATCGCGTGCCGCTGGAAGAACTGCTCGCCGCCGATGCCGTCCGGCGTCCGGATGATCGAGCACGGTCGCCCCTTGATATGGTCGATAAGCCATGGGCCGACAGCTTCATGATAGTGGGCGAGATCCTCCTTGGTGACCGGCACCCCGTCATTGGCATCCGGCCACAGGGGCTTGTCCGGGCTGGAGATCATCACGCCCATCACCTCGGCCTTGGCGTTCTTGCCGCGTGCCGGCCTTGATGGCCTTGTCGCGGCCGGCGTCGGAGTGTCGGTCTTTGCCGGCGATGAGGGCTTTTCCGCCTCGACCTCGGCTGCAGGCTTGTCTTCGCGCAATCCCTTGAAGGCCGCCTGGCGCACCAGCCCGTCGGCGGTCCAACCGGCGAACTCAATCTCCGCGACCAACTCCGGCTTCACCCAGACGACGTTGGAATCCTTTTTCGGCGCCCCAATACCGGTAAACGGGGACTTGGCCGTTTCCAGCGCGCGCAGCTTGGGAACCAGCATACCGACCTTGCCAGCGCCGTAGCCCGTGCCCACCCGGCCGACATAGACGAAGTGATTGCCGCGGTTGACGCCCACGAGCAACGAGCGGAACTTGCCGTTGGTCGTGGCGTAGGCGCCGATGACGACTTCATGGCCAGCACGGCACTTCGACTTCGCCCAGGTGTCCGTGCGGCCCGACTGATAGGGGGCATCCGCCTGCTTTGAGACGATTCCTTCCAGTGAGAGCTTGCACGCCGACTTCAGGACGGCATCTCCGCCGGTCTCGAAATGCTCGACGAACCGCAGGCGCGGATCCTCGCCGGCATCATCCAGCAATTTCTGCAGCCGTTCCTTCCGCTCGGTGAGCGGCAATTGCCGCAAGTCCTCATCACCCTCGAACAACAGGTCGAAGGCGAAGTAGACCAGTGCGTCGGTCTTTCCTTCCGACAGTGCCGCCTGAAGCGCGGCGAAATCGGGCGCACCGTTTTCGTCGAGGGCGCAGATCTCCCCGTCGAGGATGGCATCAGGCAAGTTCGCCGCCGATGTTGCAATCGCCGGATATTTTGCCGTCCAGTCCAGGCCCTTGCGGGTCTTCAGCGTCACCTCGCCGTTTTCGATGCGCGCCTGGATGCGGTAGCCATCGAACTTGATCTCGTGGATCCATCCCTCGGCCGAGGGCGGGCGTTCTAGCGTTTCGCAAAGCTGCGGCGCGATGAAGTCGGGCATCGCGGACTTTGCTGGCTTGGCAGCTTTGGCTAGGGCCGATTTCGTTTTAGTTTTGGTTTCGGCTTTGCGTTCGTCAGCAGCAAGGCCGTGGTTGCTGTCCCAGACCGCATCGGCCTGAACGTCGCCGCTCTGGACCATGAACGGCTTTGGCTTCCTGCCCTTGCCGGCGGAAATCGCCTCCATGGTTCGACCCGAGGCCACCGACGTTGCGTTGTCTTCAAGGATAGCCGCGCCATTCTCCGCGACTGAGAAGTCGTCATGATGTTTGATCAGCAGCCAATTGGTCCGCTTGCCGCCGTCGCGGTCGTTGCGCATCCGCACCAGCACGAAGCTGCCATGCAGCCGCTCGCCTTCCAGTGTGAACTTGAAGTCACCCTTGGCCAGCGCCTTCTCCGGCGTCTCGTTGCCTTCAGGCTCCCAATAGCCACGGTCCCAGAGCATGACCGTTCCGCCGCCATATTGGCCCTTGGGGATCGTGCCTTCGAAGTCGCCATAGTCCAGCGGGTGGTCCTCGACCTCAACCGCTAACCGTTTGTCGTGCGGATCAAGCGATGGTCCCTTGGTCACCGCCCAGGACTTGAAGACGCCATCGAGTTCGAGCCGCAAATCATAATGCAGCCGGGTTGCGTCATGTTTCTGGATGACGAAGCGTCTGCGATTCGATGCCTTCAGCTTCGCTGCGCCGCTCGGCTCCTGCGTCTTCTGAAAATCGCGCTTTTGCTTGTAGGTCCAGAGCTTGTCGTTAGCCATGGCAGTCTCCGGTAAAAATCCGCCTCCCGTCTCGGATGAAGACGGGGACGAGGCGCGGGCCGGACAGGTGAGACACTCGACTGCCGTTTCGTTGGCCGCGATGAGAAACCGGAAAAATCGTCGCGTTCGTCATCCCTGTCACGTCCGGTTGACACAGCACGCGACCTCAACAAGCAAAAGGCAACAGATAATCGTTTTGTTCCCTGACGTTGGACAGGCGCGCGATCGGCTCCGGGTGATGGATCTGGCCCCGTTGGAGGTGGTATGCGCTTTCGGCATAACTACGCTGCAGCAAAGTCTATTTAATAGGCGACGAGAACCCGTATGATGTGGCTATCGAAGCGATGCACCTCCTCCCGCGTCGGTTCGATATGCAGACGTCCTCTCCTCCTCCCAAAGGCGTTTGCGGGAACAGCAGCACTCCTCCTCCCAGTTGCTGTTCGGTTATTTTCGGAAAGCCTGCCGCACCTCCTCCCGCGGCAGGCTTTTTCGTTTCGGCAGCTGTCACGCCGCCGCATCTTTCAGGTCCTTGTGCAAAACGCGAAAAAAATGAGCCGGCAGAGTCACTTGGCTCCTGCAGCCTAGGCTCCTGATTCGTTTCATCATTTCGCCCGCAGCGCTTTAGCGGAGCCTAAATAAGCTCATTAAGACCGACTTGACTCCTTTAAAAACACGGAACAAAAGAAGAACGTCAACAATTTTCGGGGACATGAAGTCCATGCAACGCGAACCGAGGAGGTCCGTGAAAAATGTCGCGCGCCTGCAATCCTCGGATGATCGAGGAACTCAGAGACCGGATCGCGCATCTGGAGGGGAGTGCGTCAAGAAAAGCCGTCGTGCTTCCCTTCGGCGTTCGCCAAATGGACGAACGACTACCGGGCGGCGGGCTGGCCTATGGCGCCGTGCATGAAATTGCCGGTGGCGGCTCTGGCACTGTGGATGGCGCGGCAGCAGCCTTGTTCGCCGCCGGCATTGCCGCACGTTCGAAAGGCAAGGTGCTCTGGTGCCTGACGAGGCCTGACCTCTTCTTCCCCGCTATTGCCCAGGCCGGCTTGCATCCCGACCGCGTGATCTTCTGCGAAGGCGACAAGGAGGAGGATGTCCTGGCGTCCATGGAAGAAGGCCTCTCCTTTGGTGGATTGGCAGCCGTGGTCGGGGAGCTGGTTCGATTGCCGATGGTGGCCTCCCGGCGGCTGCAGCTGGCCGCCGAAAAGACAGGAACCATGGGCCTCGTTGTCCGCAGATGGCGGCGGCAGACGGAAGCGTCGGACTTCGGCAATCCGACGGCCTCGACGACACGATGGAGGGTGAGCGTGCTTCCGTCGGAGGAGCTGCCGGTCGCGGGTGTCGGCCGGGCTCGATGGCTGTTGGAATTGATGCGCGTGAAAGCAGGCGAGTGTGCTGAGTTTGAAATAGGAGCCTGTGATGCCAAGGGTCGTGTGTGTCTACTTCCCCTTTCTGCCAACCGACCGGATACGTCGACATGGAGAGGGAGCCGTGCCAGCTGATCAGCCGCTCGTCGTCATTTCCAAATCGGGGTCGAAACGCTGGATCTCGGCTGCCGATACCGCCGCTCGCAAGCTCGGCCTCAAGCTCGGCATGCCGGCGAGCAAGGCCCAGGCCGTCGTTGCCAACCTCACGATGATCGATGATGATCCCAGCGCCGACGCTGCAGCCCTAGAACGGCTGGCGCTGTGGGCGCTGCGGCAATACACCCCTGTCGTTGCCGTCGATGGCGCGGACGGCATCGTCATGGACACGGAAGGCGCCGATCACCTGCAGGGCGGTGAAGATCTACTGATTTCAGGCCTGGTCAACGGGCTGAGAGGACGGGGCCTTACCGCACGTGCCGCCGTTGCCGATACATGGGGAGCAGCGCATGCCATCACCCGCGTGACGTCGGCTGAAACGACGGTTGTCCCGGTTGGCGGCGTTGCGAGAGCGGTGACTGGCCTGCCGATCCACTGTCTGCGTCTTCCACCAGACACAATCCATGGACTGCGGGTGATGGGCGTCGAGACGGTTGGCGAACTCTCCGCAATGCCGCGCGCGCCCGTCACGCTGCGATACGGACCCGAAGTCGGCCGGCGGCTGGATCAGCTCTTTGGGCGAATGGCGGAACCCATCGAACCCCTGCGCACTCCAGACCTTGTCGAGGCAGCGAAGAACTTTCAGGAGCCGATCGGCGCGGCAGAAACGATCGCCAAATATGTGTGCCGACTCGTCGGCGAACTGACTACCAAGCTGGAGACACGCGGTCTCGGCGTCAGGCGTTCCGATCTCGTGATCCACCGCGTCGACAACACCCGCCAGTGCATTCGAGCCGGATTGGCAAAACCGGTGCGTGACCCCGCCCGGCTGTCAAAGCTTCTCTGCGACCGGATCGAGAAGATCGACCCGGGCTTCGGCATCGAACGCCTGGTGCTCGTCGCCATCATTGCAGAGCCACTCGAGGAACGACAGGTTGCATCCTCTCTGATCGAAGAACCCGTGGTCGACGTGACACCGCTTGTCGACATTCTCGGCAATCGCGGCCAGCGCCTCTACCGGGTCACCCCCGTCGCCTCCGACGTTCCTGAGCGATCGGTGATGCGCATCGGCCCGACGGCCGACGAGACCGGTGCGACATGGGCTGCCAAATGGCCGAGGCCGTCGCGGCTGCTGGCGAACCCGGAACGGATCGACGTGACGGCCTTGCTTCCCGACCAGCCGCCGGCCGTGTTCACCTGGCGCGGAAAACGGCGTCGGGTGAAGCGGGCAGACGGCCCGGAGCGGATATTCGGCGAGTGGTGGCTTCGTCCGAGAGAACATGCCGCCGTTCGGGATTATTTCGTTGTCGAGGACGAGGCGGGAGAACGCTACTGGGTCTATCGCGCCGGTGACGGGGTGGATGCGGGCACGGGCTCGCACCTCTGGTTTCTGCATGGGGTGTTCGGATGAGATATGCCGAACTGCAGGTCACCACGCATTTCTCGTTCCTGCGCGGCGCCAGTTCGGCCGAGGAACTGTTTGCCACGGCGGCCGCGCTTGGCATTGACGCTTTGGGCGTGGTCGATCGCAATTCGCTTGCCGGGATCGTGCGGGCATGGGAGGCGGCAAAGACCACAGGCGTGAGACTGGTCGTCGGCTGTCGGCTCGATCTCTCCGACGGCATGTCTATCCTGGTCTACCCAACCGACCGTCCGGCCTATTCGAGACTGACCCGCCTGCTTTCGCTCGGCAAGAGCCGGGGCGGCAAGGGCAAGTGCGTTCTCGATCTGTCCGACGTCGAAGCCTATAGCGCTGGCCAGATTGCCATCCTTCTCCCGGATGAGGCAGACGAGACCACTGCAGGCCAGCTAAGGAAGATTGCGGCGATCTTCGGCGACAGGGCTTACGTTTCGCTATGCCTGCGCCGTCGCCCGAACGATCGCCTGCGGCTTCACAATCTCTCAAACCTGGCAGCTCGCCACAAGGTAAAGACGGTCATCACCAACGATGTCTTGTTTCATGATCCCAGCCGCCGGCAGTTACAGGACATCGTCACCTGCATCCGCAACCGCACGACCATCGATAGTGTCGGGTTCGATCGGGAGCGGCATGCCGATCGGTTCTTAAAAGCGCCTGAGGAGATGCACAGGCTGTTCTCGGAGTATCCGGAAGCGTTGGCAAGAACCCGCGACATCGTCGAGCGCTGTCGTTTCGACATGAGCGAGCTGCAATACCAGTATCCGGAAGAGGCGCTTGTGCCGGGTCTAGACGCCCAGCAGTCGCTGACCAAGTTCGCCTGGGAGGGCGCCGCAAACCGGTACCCTGAGGGGATCCCCGACAAGGTCCGCAAGGCGATCCTGCACGAACTCGAACTCATCCGGGTGATGAAATACGCACCATACTTCCTCACCGTCTATAGCATCGTTCGGTTTGCCCGGTCGCAAGGAATTCTCTGCCAGGGCCGAGGATCGGCAGCGAACTCGGCCGTCTGCTACTGCCTCGGCATCACAAGCATCAATCCGGAAACGGGTGACCTGCTGTTCGAGCGGTTCGTGTCGATGGAACGCGATGAGCCACCAGATATCGACGTCGACTTCGAGCATGCCCGCCGCGAGGAGGTCATCCAGTGGATATACGAGACTTATGGTCGCTCCCGCTCCGCCCTCTGTTCCACCGTCACCCGCTACCGTGCCAAGGGCGCGTTGCGCGATGTCGGCAAGGCATTTGGGCTCCCGGAAGACCTCATCACCCAGCTTTCCTCCGGCGTCTGGGGCTGGTCGGAGGGTGTCGGCGAAAAGCAGCTCATCGACAACAACATGAATACCACAGACTACCGCCTGAAGCTGGCGCTGGATCTGTCAGCCCAACTGATGGGAGCGCCCCGGCACCTCGGCCAGCATCCGGGCGGTTTCGTCCTGACCCAGGATCGGCTCGATGATCTGGTGCCGATCGAACCGGCGACCATGAAGGACCGCCAGGTCGTGGAATGGGACAGGGACGACGTCGAGGCGCTGAAATTCATGAAGGTCGACGTGCTCGCGCTCGGCATGCTGACCTGCATGGCGAAGTCGTTCGAGCTGCTGCGGGATCATAAGAATATCGCCATGGGCTTGGCAGATATCGAGCAGGAGGACCCGGCCACCTATGCGATGATCCGCAAGGCTGATACGCTTGGCACGTTCCAGATCGAAAGCCGGGCCCAGATGGCGATGTTGCCACGCCTGAAGCCTCGGACGTTTTACGACCTCGTCGTGCAGGTAGCGATCGTTCGGCCGGGACCCATTCAGGGGGATATGGTGCATCCGTATTTGAGGCGGCGCGAAGGCAAGGAGAAGGTCGAGTACCCGACGCCCGAGCTTGAGGCCGTCCTTGGCAAGACGCTCGGCGTTCCGCTGTTTCAGGAGAGCGCGATGAAGGTCGCGATGACCTGCGCGGGCTTTACGGCCGGCGAAGCGGACCAGCTCAGGCGCGCGATGGCGACGTTCAAGTCCACAGGCGGCGTGTCGAAGTTCAAGGACAAGCTCGTCGAGGGCATGGTCAGGAACGGCTACACCCGCGAATTTGCCGAGAAGACATTCACCCAGCTCGAGGGCTTCGGCTCCTACGGCTTTCCGGAAAGCCACGCGGCGAGCTTTGCGCTGATCGCCTATGCGAGCTCGTGGGTGAAATGCCATCACCCCGACGTCTTTTGTGCTGCGCTGCTCAATAGCCAGCCGATGGGCTTCTACAGCGTCGCGCAGATCGTCCAGGATGCAAGAAACCATGGTGTGGAGGTTCGGCCCGTCTGTGTGAACCGCTCGCGCTGGGACTGCACGATGGAATGGATTGCCAATTCCGACCGGTTTGCCGTCAGGCTTGGCATGCGCGTCGTGAAGGGACTGTCCACCAACGATGCCGCCCGGATCATCCTGGCTCGGGCAGACCAGCCGTTCGCATCGGCTGACGACATGTGGCGACGCTCAGGGGTCTCGCCATCATCGCTGGTCAAGCTGGCCGAAGCGGATGCTTTCCTGCCATCGCTGCGACTGGAACGGCGGCAGGCGCTCTGGGACATCAAGGCGCTCCGGGACGAACCGCTGGAACTCTGGGCGGCCGCCGCCGAGCGCGAAGCCAAGGTCATCGCGGAAATGCATGAACCCGAAGTAGCGCTGAAATCGATGACCGAGGGCAGGGAGGTCGTCGAGGACTACTCGCACACGGGTCTCACCCTGCGAGCGCACCCGGTTTCGTTTCTCCGAAAGGACCTCGATCGCAAAGGCATCGTCACCTGTGCTGAGGCGATGGGACAACGCGATGGAAGATGGCTTTGGACGGCCGGCCTTGTTCTCGTGCGACAACGGCCGGGATCGGCAAAGGGCGTCATGTTCCTGACGCTGGAAGACGAGACCGGTATCGTCAACGCGGTCGTCTGGCCATCGCTGTTTGAACGCCAGCGTCGGGTCCTGATGACGGCGAGCATGATGGCGATCAACGGGCGCATCCAGCGGGAAGGCGAGGTCGTTCATCTGGTCGCGCAGCGGCTGTTCGATTTCTCGACCGATCTGGCGAGCGTCGGGAACCGGGACGGCGGCCTGGGCGACTTTCCGCTTCCCCATGGTCGCGGCGATCAGGTCAAGCACGGAGGAGGACCGGATCCGCGAGACAATCCCAAGCCCGTCGTGCATGCTCGGGACATTTATATCCCTGATCTCCATATCGATAATTTGAAAATCAAATCCAGAAACTTCCACTGAGGAGACCGCTGTGTCGCGCCTGTTTGCAGTCACCAAAAGCCTGGAGGAGATTGTCGCCCATTTTGGGGTCGACATGGCGCCGGCCCTCGAGGTGCCGAGCGAAACTGTCGAAGGCACTCCCGGACTGATCGTGTTGGAGAAGGATGGACTGCGGCTGCTGAAGTCCATCCCGTGGGCTTCTCACGGCAAATACACGACATGCGACGGGAAGGCGAGCCCCCGAGCCGAATAGGCCTTGTTGCCGATCGGGGATGGTGGTGACGGAGAATGAGGGTGTTCGCGAGCTTCGCTCGATGGTCTGGGGATTCCCGGTGCGCCTGAAAGGCATGAAGCCGGATGCCAAGCCAAAGCCGGTCTCGCCCGAATGCCGCAATGGCGGTGCCTGATCCCCGTTACGGGTTTTGCCGAGGCCGAGGGTGAAAAGGGCAGAATGACCAGGACCTGGTTCTCCTTGAAAGACCAGCCGATCTTCGCCTGGGCGGGGTTGTGGCGGATCAGCGATGAATGGGGTCTACTCCGGTGTCATGACGGACGCGCACGAAGCGATCCAACCGGTGCACAATCGCATGTCGGTCTTGTTACATCCCGACGAATACGAACAGTGGCTTCACGGCAGCTTCGATGACGCGTTGGCATTCCAGAAACGGACGTTTCCGCCCGAGTTGGTAACGATGGAGCGGACAAACGAGCTATGGGCGAAAAAGAAAGCGGCACCTGACTCGTCATTGCTGCTTTGACGCAGACTACTGAATTGTCACTCAGGACAGTGTTTCTCGGTGTGCATGGCCTGTGTTCATACTTTCACAAGCTAACCGAAGACCTTTCAACAGGCCAGCGGTTCGAGTTGGCTCAAGAGCGAGGCCGTCAAAGACATACTGATCTTTATGGATTACACTGCAATATTCGCGACGTTGCTCGTCCCCAGCATCGCCTCACGGATTTGCTGCCGCATCCATGCGCAGCCCAGATCGGTGTCCATGTGGAGCGGCCAAACCATTGCCACGGGTGGAAAAGAAAGTGCCAATGGCACCGGGCTGACCTCAAGTCCCAATAGCGGCCCATAGCGAAGCGCGATGCGCGAAGATACGGTGGCAATCACTGCAGATGAACGCGCGGTGGCCAATATCGACATGAAATCGGGAGCTGCCGCCACGACTTCCAGTTCCGCACCTGCATGCTCCAACGCATCCTTGACGCAGCCATGCAGACTGTCGGTCTGCGAAATCACCGCGTGTTGTGCGGCCATATAAGCATCAAGATTCACCGGATTGGAAAGCTTCAGCAATTGGGGATTGAAACAGCACAATACGCGGGACTGATACAGCGGCTCGCAAAGGTGCCGTGAGTCCGGCAGATAACTGCACCCCACGGAAAGATCGATGACGCCCGCATTCAGCATCGCGTCGACCTCCTGCGCATCACCACCGCGGGCGAGAATACGGATGCCCGGCGCGATATCCCGCAACCGCGCCGTCAGATCGGGCAGTAATAGCAGTTCCACCTCGCTGGAAAGCCCCAGCCGGAATGTGCGTTGCTCGGTGGCTGGATCGAATGCATCCGCCATCGACACGGCCGCCTGCGCCTGCCGCAGAGCCTGCCGTACCGGACCGGACAAATTGAGCGCCCGTGCGGTTGGCTTCATCACCTGACCGACACGGATGAAAAGCTCATCCTGAAACAGCGTGCGCAGGGTCGCTATGTTGTGGCTCATCGCAGGCTGCTGAATTTTCAGCCGCTGGGCTGCCCGGGTGACGCTCATCTCTTCCATCATCGCGTCGAAAGCGACGAGAAGATTGAGATCAAAGGAACGAAGATTGAAATGATCGATGACTTGCATGAGCGGGATCGATTTGATTGCTGACCGAAGCATCCTTAGCTGATGGGCAGGAACTTGCAAGCCGTTCCGCACTCTCACGTAAGGAGCAAATCCATGCCATCCCGTCGTTCCATTCTCAAAAGCGCTCTGACCGGCCTCGTCACAGCACCCCTTGTCGCACCATCAATCTTCGCCAAGGCACCTTATGCCGCTGTTCAGGCACCGGGTTTCTACCGGCTTAAGATCGGCTCCGTAGAGGTCACAGCCCTTTTGGACGGTACCATTGCCCTGCCGCTCGCCAAGCTCTACACCAACACTAGCGAACGACACGCGGAGGGCGCTTTAAATGATGCTTTTCTGCCCGAAATGGTACCAACTTCCGTCAACGCGTTCCTGGTCAACACCGGCGAAAGACTGGTGCTGATTGACGCAGGCACCGGTACCTATCTAGGCCCCTCACTCGGCAAGCTCGCGTCGAACATTGAGGCATCCGGTTACAAGCTGGATGAGATCGACGACGTCGTTCTCACCCATATTCATACCGATCATTCCGGCGGGCTGATGCGCAATTCCAAGCGAACCTTCCCCAACGCCACCTTGCGGGTCAATGAACGCGAGGCGAAATTCTGGCTGAGTGCGGCGAACGCCAAGGCGGCGACCGGCATCGTCAAGCAGCATTTTGGCGAGGCTGATCAGTGCGTGAGGCCATACGTGGAAGCCGGAAAATTCGACACCTTCGCGGATAACGCAGCGCCTGTTCCCGGTCTTGGTTCCATTCTCTATACGGGACATACGCCGGGCCACAGTGCCATTACACTGGAGAGCGAAGGCCAGAAGATCGTATTCTGGGGTGACATCACCCATGGCGATATCCTGCAATTCGATGAACCCGGAGTCGCGATCGAATTCGATATCGACCAGAAAGCCGCAGTACTTGCACGGGACGCTGCGTTCAAGCAGGCGGTGGCGGGCAAATATCTGGTGGCCGGCGCGCATATCGGCTTTCCGGGCATCGGCCATGTCCGCAAGGACAGCACGAATTACGATTGGCTGCCTATCAACTACGTTTAAGGGTCTAGCACCGGCTGTCATCCGCGCAACAGGCGAATACGAGAAGAGGCCTCTACCAGCCTCTTCTTCCACAATGACGAACGTCGATTTCGCTGCGGGCTTAGCCTCTGACTTTCTGGAGCTACGTGTCCATCCTCACCAATCTGCGCCGCCTTGTCCCAGTTCGGGCGGCCGTATCCGCGAATAGCTGGGCACTGACCGCGCCCAACGCCTCGCACAAGGGCCAGGATGCCCCGCGACTGACCGCTAGGACGACGCCAGCTTGTACGCACGAACGTGGTCAATGAGTGCGCGCAGCTTAGGCGCCATATTGCGGCGGTTGGGGAAGTAAAGGAAAAAACCTGGAAATGGGGGCAAATATTCCTCTAGCGCTGTGATCAGCTCGCCTCGTTCGATGTAGGAACGAAACGTCTCTTGCAGCGCAAACGTAATACCACCGCCAGCGAGCGCGGTCCGGATCATCAGGTACAGATCGTTCGTGGTGATTTGCGGCTCAACGGCGACGTCGAGAGGTATGCCATCCGCCTCGAACTCCCACCGGTACGGCGCAGCACTCGGAGACGGTCGCCAACCGATACAGCGATGACGTACGAGTTCCCGAGGATGGCGAGGCATTCCGTGGACCTCGAAGTATCGCGGCGTTGCGACGACCACTTCTTTCTCTTCTTTGGTCAGTGGAACCGCGACCATGTCCTGCTCGATCACCTCACCCAGCCGAACCCCCGCATCGAAGCCCGCCGCTACGATGTCGAAGACGTCGTCCGTCACAGTGACGTCGATCGTGATGCCGGGATGGGCCTCAGCAAAGGACGCAATCAGTGGGCCTGACAGGAATTGTTCCGCAATCGATGTAACGGCGATCCGCAGCAAGCCACTTGGTCTGGCATCGCCCGCCACGTTCTCGAACGCAGATCTGACATCGGCCATCGGTTGCGACAAGGTTTCGCGGAAGCGGTTGCCGGCTTCGGTGAGCCGCACGCTACGTGTTGTGCGGCTGACAAGCGCGATGCCGCAAATATCCTCGAGCCGGCGGATGCCCTGGCTTACGGCCGAACGTGTAACCCCCAATCGGTCAGCCGCGGCCCTGAAGTTACCCTCTTCGGCGACGGCCAGAAACACTGGCACAAGGTTAAGGTCGATTATCATTGTCGCGTCCTGCTAACCAATCTCATTAGCGAAAAGGGAATACAAGCGACAATCGAATTTGTCTACCTTCTACCCGTCGCCGACAGTCGCATCCCGCACAGCACGGCAGGCAATAACAACGATCACCGAAGGAGATATCCAATGACGAACATCACGATCACGCTCGCAGCAGCATTGGCGCTCGGAATTTGCGCCGGACCTGTCGCTGCGCAGGATAGCGCGTGCCCCCGGGAAGGCGCCGAAGCTCCTCTCGCACTCCATGCGGACTGGATCATGAAGGGCTGGGAGCGTCATGAAGGTGATGGCAAATTCGTGTTCGCAGAAAAGCTGAACAAGTACTACGATCTGGAGAACACGAAGGGCGTTTTCTACGATAATTTTGCGCCTGGAAGCACACAGCTCTTTGATAACTCCGCTCGCTACGGGGCCAACTGGGAGGCGTTGCAGAATGCCGCCCGATCCGTCCGCCACGGATTGACCGGGGGCCATGACGCAATCGTCGGCGACACAGTTGCTTCGACGACCCTTGGCTTCGTTGGCCGTATCGATCGCCTTGATGGCAAGGTGATCGCTTTTGACGGCCGCTCGCAGCTGGGCTGGGAATGCACTGGTGGCGGAAGATCCGGCACGAATTGAACTACGCCTGGGTCGTCGAACCCGAGACCATTCAGTCTTTCCTGGGCAAGACGGAGGCGGCACAATGACGACCGCAACGCCTTCACACCCTTATGTCGGCATGTGGGAGACCGCAGACGGCCGCATCCGTCATCAGTTGCTTCCGAACGGCCGCTACGACGAGGCGCGTGGCCGACGCGAAAGTGCCTATCAAGGACGATACGAGGTGTCGGGAGATCACATCGAGTACTGGGACGACACCGGCTTTACTGCCGACGGCGATTTCGTCGATGGCGTCCTGTACCACGCGGGAATGGTTCTCTATCGCAAGCGTTAGAAAAGATGTAACGAGGCCGGCCCCTCTGGGCCGGCCTGATCTTTTTTAAGTTCTCTGCTATTCAAAAACTTGGTTACCCGTTTGTAGTGAGCGTTAGAAATGGTGGAGACCGAAACATCCCGTCGACAGGCAGCCCTGCGAAATCCCGGCGATCAAACAGCAAGTTTACCTCACTGTGACGAAGTTGTTGCAAGGCCTGAGCGGACCTCTCCGCTTGGGCTTGAACAGTATATTGCCGGTCGTACGCTTGTGAGTGGCGATAGCCCCGCATGGACTGATCTATTCGTTAAGGTCTACTCGCGCCTGATGAACCAGAAGCCATTTCTTGTTCCCGCAGTCGCAGAACCACTCATCGTCTGGGTGATCTCGGGTGAAGCGGTTGTCGAGGAGCGGGACCTGGATGGCGACTGGGTTGCCAATACGGTTGCGGTGGGCGATTTCTTCCTGACCCGTTCTCCCACACCATACCAGATGCGCTGGCGCGCCATTGGCGACGCAGCTTTCCAAGTCATGCACCTTTATCTCTCAGTTCCGCTTTTCGAGCGCGTTGCCTGCGAGGTTACCGGCTGCGCGGCACTGCCGGGATTGCGCGACATCTCCGGCGGCAAGGACAATCAGCTCTCACACCTTCTTGCATTGATCCATCAGGAGCTGACGTCTGAAGGGAAGGGGAGCCAATTATTCGTTCAGGGCCTTGCCCAGAGCCTTGCCGTGCATCTGATGCGGAACTACGCGACCGGTGAAGCTGCCGATGATCGCCAGAATGCACTTCCCGGCTTTAAGCTTCGCCGGGCCTTCGCTTATCTTGAAGAACATTTAGCTCAGCCTTTCAACCTCTCCCAGTTGGCCGAGAGCGTCGGCATGAGCGAATTTCATTTTAGTCGTTTGTTCAAGAAGGCGACCGGGCTCTCGCCTTCGCGCTACTTCATTCGCCAGCGCGTTGCCCGAGCACAGCTTCTTCTTCAGGAGACCGATACGAGCATCATCGAGATTGGCATGTCCGTCGGCTATTCGAGCCCAAGCCACTTCGCCCAGGTCTTCCGTCGGGAGACCGGCCTGCCGCCGAGCCACTACCGGCGAGGCTAAATTTTCTCGACCTCTCGCGTTTTCGAGCAAGATCGCAACAGGTCGAGCAAGGTCCCGAGAGAAGGGTGCCAGTGATCGGCTTAAATTCCTCCTTGTCAAAACGAAACGCCCACCGCGGTGGTGGGCTTGAGACAAGGAATGAAGACAATGACCAACCTCAATGGAAAGATCGCACTGGTGACCGGAGCATCGAGTGGCATTGGAGCCGCGACTGCTGCGAAGCTTGCTGAAGCCGGTGCCAAGGTCGGTATCGCTGCACGGCGCACCGACAAGCTCGAAGATCTCAAGAACCAGATTGAAGCCAAGGGCGGCGAAGCTCTTGTGATCGAAATGGACGTGGTTGACACGAACTCGGTCGATGCGGGCGTGAGGAAGCTGATCGATGCCTATGGATCGATCGACATCCTCGTCAACAATGCTGGCCTGATGCCGCTCTCCGATATCGACCAGTTCAAGGTCGACGAGTGGCAGCGAATGGTGGACGTTAATGTGAAGGGCCTGCTCAACACGACGGCAGCCGTTTTGCCCCAGATGATCAAGCAGCATTCAGGCCATGTCTTCAACATGTCCTCGATCGCTGGCCGCAAGGTGTTCAAGGGTCTGTCGGTCTACTGCGCGACAAAGCATGCGGTCACGGCTTTCTCTGACGGCCTGCGTATGGAAGTTGGCCAGAAGCACGGCATTCGCGTCACCTGCATCCAGCCGGGCGCCGTTGCGACCGAACTCTACGATCACATCACCGATCCGGGCTATCGCAAGCAGATGGACGAACTGGCCAGCCAAATGACCTTCCTTCAGGGCGAGGATATCGGCGACACCATCGTCTTCGCCGCCCAGGCCCCGGCTCATGTGGACGTCGCCGAGCTGTTCGTCCTGCCAGTAGAACAGGGTTGGTAACAGACCGACTCTGAAGGGTCCCTGCCTCGATGCAGGGACCTCTCAAGGGGGATTGTCATGAAGGAATTACCCGCATCTCAAGCTTATCGCGTTCTGGAACCTGGCCCGATCGTCATGGTCTCCACGAGCGATAACGGCAAGCCCAACGTGATGACGATGGGCTTCCATATGATGATCCAGCATGACCCGCCGCTGATCGGTTGTGTCATCGGGCCGTGGGATCACAGCTATAAGACTCTCCGAAAAACCGGAGAATGTGTCATCGCAGTCCCCGGTCTGGATCTCGCCGAAACGGTTGTCGACGTCGGCAATTGTTCGGGCGATCGGGTGAACAAATTCCAGAGGTACGGCCTTAAGACGCGACCTGCCAAGGACGTGGCAGCACCGCTCTTGTCTGACTGCCTGGTCAACATCGAATGTCGGGTCGTCGATACCAGGCTTTCGGATCCCTACAACCTCTTCATCCTTGAAGCGACGAGGATCTGGATCAACGAGACCCGAAAAGAGCGTCGAATGATGCATCACCGCGGAGACGGCACGTTCACCGTCGACGGCGGCACGCTCGACCTCAAAGACCGCATGGTCAAATGGCGCCATCTCCCCTGACAGCGCCATGAGCCCCAGAAGCTACAAACTCAACAGGAAAGGAAAAGACCTATGTCTGCTTATCTCATCGTCGATCTCGACATCCACGACATGAAGTCTATCGAAGATTACAGGTCGAAGGCATTGCCGCTCGTCGCCAAAGCCGGCGGCAAGCTCATCGCAATCGACGAAACACCACTGGAGCTGGAGGGCTGGACCGCCACCAACATGCTTATCATCGAATTTCCGGACAAGGTTGCGATCCGCCAGCTCTTTGCATCCCCTGAATACGCGCCCTTGGCCGCTCAGCGGCAGGCTGCGGCCGCATCGCGCATCATCGCGATCAACGGCGTCTGAAAAGAGCAAGATCACGACAGCTCCCGCAAAGACGCGGCAGATCTTTTCCAGGCATGCCGTCACTATGCGGGTGTTGCCCTAACCGAGAAGGAGACCTGAAAATGGCTGACCTCACGAATGTGGCCTATTTCACCGCAAAGCCGGGCCGCTCAGGAGATCTGGGTGACGAACTGCTTCAGCTCGTCGCTCCGTCCCGAAACGAGGAAGGCTGCCTACGCTACGAGATCCACCAGTCCAATGACGTTCCCGACGTGTGGATGGTGCTCGAAGACTGGCGGCACGCCTCCGACTTCAAACTGCATATGAGCACACCTTACGTCGAGGCTTTCATGGCGAAGGTCCCGGACCTGTGCGTCGAAGACGTTGAAATCTGCGGCTACCAGCAACGGTCGCCGCAGGCCTGAAACAGAAAGGAGTATATGAAATGAGGACGAAACCCTAAAGTCTGGCTCGTAACCGGATGCTCTACAGGCTTCGGTCGCTATATCGCGGAACACCTGCTGGAGGCCGGTGAAAAAGTCGTGGTGACGGCTCAGTTGAGCGGCATCGATACTGTGGCGCTCTGTCGCGCGCGTGGCGATAGCGGCGCAGCCGCCGTCGTCATCTGATCGTTTCCGTTAGCCGCGCCAGCCCACGCGTAGACGAACCAGACGATCGACGTTGCGGAAATCCGCGTACTGATGCTCGTATATCATGCCGCCGCTTTCGTAATCCTGCCCAGACGTTTGATGCCTGCTCCAGCGATCGCTGTCCGTCAGAATAGTCCTGCCAGGCGGTCGTCTTGGACAAGAGCGCCGGTACCGTGCGGATGGTGAAGCGTTTTGTATCGAGATCCGTCTTAGCCTGGCTCCATGCGCAGGTAGTCGAGGGATATCCGGTCGATCGGTTGGAAACGGAAACGCGCAGCGCAAGCAGGGTCGGACGGCCGACTATCTCAACCGTTTCAACTTAAGCCCTGGTGTGGCTATCTGTTACTCTACGCTATCACCATCGGCATGCCGGCCGTGCCGACTTAACGGGCACCGCCGAACAAGGCCTGATCGGCATCGCCCGCCATGGCGCGTAGCTTCTCGCGGTCCCGGATGCCGGCCTGATAGTGGCGGAGCAGCAGGCGAGCGAACGCATTGGCCTCCTCGCTCTCAGCCTCTATTCCGCGTTCGTGACAGATCTCGTCGAATACGCTCCCCAGTATCGAGAGGCCAGCAGGATCGACGAAACTTTCCTCTGGAAGGTAACGCTGGATCATGACGGTTTCTCCTGATCGGATGCGCCTGCCATGGCGCCCCGGCAAACACGCAAGAATGTGTGAATTTCTTACGCGGACGTCAAGATACGTCCCGTCGAGGAGCCCAAATGTCCCCGGCGGAAAGCGACGCCTATGCATCGACGCACGGACGAACTCGTGACCCGTGTCGGACAACTCGAAGCAGGATTGTCCGAAATCAAGTAAAACGTCTCTGAGATGAAGCCGTTAACCGACGATGTGAAGCGCTGGAAACTGATGGGTATCGGCGCCCGCGGCGTGATCGGGATCGGTGGAATGGTACTCGGCGTCGCATTCGCGGACGCAATCCGGCGTGTTGGACTGGTCATTATCGGGAGAGGTTAGACCGGCTGGGGCACCAGCCGGTCCGATCAATACTACGTCTTGGAACGAACTCCGCCGGCAAGCGGGCGGGCGAAAACTGGCGGCATTGCTTTCACCGGCATACCGGCTTCAAGGCACGCAGCGGCAAAATCCTCCCGAGCAAGTGCTGGTGGCGTCGTCTTGTTCAATGCTCCGCGGCACGAGTGAATTGCCTTGTGATATTTCTGTCCATGGCGAAGGGGCCACTCGTTTTCGAGAAAATCGAGAGCATCATACGGGCCGTGGAAAATGTGTTCAGTTCCGTTCTGAAGGCTAACGACCAATGCGATTGGCCAGGGAAAATCAAGAAGCCTCATCGAATTTTCTCCACGATTTGGGTTCTGCCGCGCTCCCCGCAAGAGGTCGGCGGAAGACTGCCAACAGAACTCCTCTGTCATTTACGCAAGGCACCTAACCAGTGTGCCAACGATCTTGAATGCGATGGTCTCCGAAAGGTTCCGTGCTGAATATAGTGTTCCTTGCAACGGCGCTTCTCGCGAAGGCGCCCCTCTGATCTGGCTATTCGCCTGACGCCAGCCAAAAGTGCATCGCATAAGGGGTCGGGATATTTCGGGAGCCTTCAAAAAGAGCCCCGCTGGTCGCGGGGCAATTCAGCTCGGTCAAGCCAGAGGGTACAGCGCGGGGATCGCTGTTCTCAAACGATACGTCCAGTGTGAATTTTCTGCAAAATGCTAAATCTAGCCATGGTGGGGTTCAGGGGCGCAGCATTCATTGGCAATCGCTGTTCGGGATCAGGCGTGCCGGGGTGGGATGCCTGGCGCTGCTGGCGTTCATCACTTGAGCGAATATACATACCGCGCGATCAAGCCTCTCAAAACCGAGCGTTGTTGGCAAGTCGTGCGCGTATCATGCAGGATGAAACCTGGATCCACTTTCTTTGGATAGCGTGCAGATACCTAAAGATTTAAGGGGTTCCTGCGGCAAGAATTCACGATTCATCGCTGATTGTTCCCCAGCCTGAAACAGCCTTCCGGCTGAACGCCAAACTGAGGACACGCCATGAAGAAAACCATCGATCTGATCGAGTCGGCGCTTGAGCACCGCTTCCTTGCCAAGTTGGAAAAGCGAAAGAAGGAATTCGATGACGACGATGCCGGCAAGGAAGGTAAGCACCTTCGTGGTGACAAGGGTAGTGACAAACTTAAGGGCGGCAACCACGATGACGATATCGGAGGCGGCCGCGGCCACGACGTGCTCCATGGCGGCGCGGGCGACGATGCGCTTGTCGGCAACCTGGGCAACGACAAACTTTACGGCGCAGCGGGAAGCGACGCTCTCTCAGGCGGGGCTGGAAAGGACTTGCTAAACGGCGGCAGCGGCGATGATGCGCTGAGCGGCGGCGATGGCGATGACAAGCTCTTTGGGGGAAAGGGAGCAGACGCGATCGATGGCGGGGCAGGAAATGATAAACTCGGCGGTGACGCAGGCAACGACGCGCTGCTCGGCGGAGCAGGTGATGATCGTATCGATGGGGGAAGAGGTGCCGACACACTGTTCGGAGGAGAAGGCAGGGACGTACTGAAGGGCGGCGAGGGGGGCGATATTTTCGTCTTCACTGCAGGAAGCGGAACGGACCGCGTGAAAGACTATAGAAAGGGCGTCGACAAGATTGACCTGACCGCGTTTGGGTTCGCCTCGATCGATGATGTCCTGGCGCTAACTACGGTTGTCGACGAACATGCCACGATCGATTTCGGCAATGGCGACGCAATCTCTTTCAAGATCACATCGCTTTCAAACATGGACAGCAGCGACTTTCTGCTGTGACGCTATCCGTACGCAGCGAGGCGCTAGCGGCCGTACCCGCTCGCAGAGCATGTTCGGTAGGCGGTCTGTTCCAAACGTGAGCCAGCGGAGGCCATGTCATTCCTCCGCTGGCTTGCGAGCGTGTGGGGCTCGCCGGCGAGGGGATCAACCGCGCCGTGGGCCGGAGGGGGAATCCCAGCCCAAAATGTGAAACATTCGGCGTACAGAATGGTTCCCAGCCGGAACAAAAGCTCATGCGACGCGATATAGGGGATGGGTAAACCTCGCACCTCACGCACTCCCACTCGCCAGGATCCGATGCCGTCGCGGATCGAGCCCTGCCTCGCGCTCTCAGTCAACACGCTCCCGATGGGGCTGGAATGGACTTTCGAGGTCAGGTGGGACGGGTATCGGCTCGCTGTTCACAAAGAGCCTTCGGCTGTGCGCATCATAACGCGCGGCGGCGATGACTGGACGGCGCTTTCCCTCGATTGCAGCGGCCGTCGAGCGGATGGATATCAATCCCGCCATCTTCGATGGCGAGGCCGTCGCGCTGGATGAGCACGGAGACGATCCGACTTTGGTGCCCTGCAGCAGACGTTCAGGGGCGAGGAGGTCCTACGTCAAATGACGTAGACGGCGCAGCGTTTCAGGCGCACACTTCCTTATCTGTCCCACATGTATGGCAGGGACGACAGGGAGATGGCTGCTTCCGCCCCAACTGAGGGAGGGAGTCATGTCCAAATCCTTCGAGTACGATGCCGCCGGTTATCCGGTGTTTCCTTGCGGGTCCAGCACACGGGCGTTCGGACCGGATGACCTGAACCGCCTCCAGGATATCTTTGAGGACTGCCTCGCCGAGTGCGGATTGAATGCGGACAGTGAGCTTGCAGAATCGCTCGGTGGCGCAATTATCCGCCTCTACTCCCAAGGACAGCGCGACCCAATCGCGATCAAGGCAACGCTACTACCGCCGTACAAGCGGCGCTCGAGCTCCGCGGTGAGTTAAACTTGTATTTTTTGAGTTCGGCGGAACACAGAGAACGGCTCACGAACACTTGAAGATCTAGCAACGAACGCTACCGCTCGGTGTAACCAGTTGAGTGGGTTAGGCTGGACCCGTCCGGATAAAGCTGCGTGCCCGGCTACCCTCCGGTTTGCCGTCGACGATCCTACTAGCGAATTCTCATCGCGACTGCTGAATACGTGGGGGATTCAAAAGACCACAGCAGTATGTAGGCGCAGCTAGCAATTTCCATATGCTCGAAGGTGTAGCTCGCGAGGGAACCCTTCACGAACTTCATCACTGGCAAAGACACCGCCCATACCCTGGGCCATTGCTGTGAGTTTCCCCGCCGCGTCCTTGAGCACGGAATGACCTTCGCCCAAACGATCGAGGCATCCCTTTCGCAACGTTGCCTAATGTTTCGTCCTCAATGTGTTCGCCGACCGGCGCGACCGGGTACGCCGCTGCTTACGAGTAGCCGAGGGTTTCGACTGGGTGTCACAACCTTCAATCTGGAACAATGAGCGGTGGGCTCAGTTGAGACAACAGCCATAGGAGAATCCCATGATTTGTTGGTCCAGAGATGGAACTTGCAGCGTCGCTTGTTGTTGAGCGTGAGTGCGGGAGGTGATGCACGATGAAGAGCGAACAGTGGCAAAAGCCCGTCGAACTCGGGTTCGGACTTGGCGGTAATCGCGTGGTGAATGGACCGGTCGATGCGCTTATTTGCTTGACAGATATGTGGCCGCGCCGGGATGGAGCACACTACATCCGGGCAAGAAACGCTTGCAAAGCTGCGATTGAAGGGCGACTCACGGCTGAGGAAGCCCGCGAAGAGTTCGTCGCGGCGGCCGATGAAGCCAAGGTTGGGAAGCACTAGTCCGAGGACCGGAAGATGGACCCAAAGTTTTGGAACAAGCCGATCTGTTTTGAATCTGCCAGCTCGCACGAATGGCGCATAGTGGACAGCACGGCCGAGGCCGCGTTGATCTTGATGAACCAATGGCCTCTGGCAACGGGAAAGAAGCTGCTCAAGGCAAGGAAGATTTGCATCAAGGTGCTCGAAGGAAAGGGGTCGGTTGACAAGGCACGAATGGCCTTCGTGAAAGCTGCCAAGGAAGCGCATATTCCGGTCGAAGGCTAACATCACGCTACCCCGTGACGCGCTTGTACTGGGCCGTGAGATAGTCGAAGACGATCGGCTCCGCGTTGATGGCCTGTTGCCGGCCCATCAGTGACAGTTCGGCGGCACGCTCGTTGCCGGGGGTGCCGTTGTGCCCCTTTACCCACTGGCTGGTGAGAGCATTGCAGCCAATGTGAACAGAGGAAGATCATCGACGCACATCGTGACCTCCCGGAGAATATAGAAGATTGTCCTTCAAGTATGACCGATAAATGACCAGAAGTGAGACCGGTGCAGTCTCACCTGGAGTACCGGTAGATGCATAGAAGTATCACCGGTGTTGCGTTTTCATCAGGCAGCACTCCTCATCTTCTTTCGGGAGGATTTCCGCTCACGGTGCCTCTCTACGATCTGCAGAGCCTGCTCGTCGGAGTGAATGCGCTTCCAGAAAGTCGAATCCAACCTCGTCGCGGAGGCAGATGTATGTGCGATGCTCGTGCTTGGAAAAGCCGGTCCGGGTTGAAGGATGCGATGGCAATGGCTGAGAAATATATCGTCCTTCCTTTCAGGCGGGTCCGCGGAGGACTGGCGCCTGGCGAAATGCGTGCCGCATCAACAGCCGCGGGCGCTGAGAAGGTGGCTGCAGCGATGGCACCACGGCACATCGGCGTTGCCGCCTATGCCGTTCAGGTCGATATGGAAAGCGGCGATATGAGCAGCCCCCGTCTACTCGTCCAGTTCGGCGAGATTGGCGAGCTCGCAGCGTAGCCAACGCCGCGCCGGAATAAGTCGGCGATGCAGCCACCACCATGACAACTCGACAGCAGGAGACCTGACTATTCTCGAACTCGACGGAAGTTTCCGGTGCAGCCGCTGCGGAAAGAAGGATGCCGTGAACGCCACCCTCATGCTTCCGAGCGCTGCGGAGAGGGCGAAGAGGACAGTCCTGGTTGGGATCAAGAACGTGAAGGTACCGGTGTGGAAGGACGTCCGCGGGTAACGGCGTCAGCTTGACAGAGCCTTGAGAACGCCGCCACCTTTGGGGCAGGAGGACTGTCATGTGCAACCTGTATAATGTCACGACGAACCAGCTTGCGATCCTTCAGGCAACGCGAGCGATGATCGATAGTTTGGGCAACCTCGAACCGTCGCTGGACATCTATCCCGATTACAAGGCACCGATCGTGCGCAACACCCCGGCCGGTCGCGAGGTTGCCATGGTGCGGTGGGGACTACCGTCGTCGAGACAAGCTCTCTTCCAGGCGGCACAAAAGCGCGCCGAAAAGCTTCGCGCCAAGGGCAAGGACGTCGACTTCATCGAATTGATTCGCATGGAGCCGGACGGCGGCACAACCAACGTCCGCAACACCTCAAGCAAGCACTGGACCCGATGGCTGGGGGTGGACAACCGGTGCGTCGTGCCGTTCACCCGTTTTGCTGAGCCGGACCCCGCAAGCAAGGCCGAGGGCGGCAGGACGCCGAACGCGTGGTTTGCAGCCGATGAGAACCAGCCGCTGTTGTTCTTCGCGGGAATTTGGGCGCCGCAGTGGGAAAGCGTCCGGAAGGTCAAGGAGGGCATGATTACGACCGACCTTTTCGGATTTCTGACGACCGAACCGAATGGCGTGGTCGCGCGGATCCACCAGAAGGCCATGCCTGTAATCCTTCGGCCGGGAGACGAAACCGAAACCTGGCTCACAGCGCCTTGGGAGGAAGCAAAACGACTTCAGCGCCCGTTGCCCGACACAGACCTTCTGCTTGTGCAGCCGGCTCCGCCGGCTGGATAGCCTGGGCAACCCTAGCGCCGCTCACCCCAATAGACTTGCTGCGCCTCCTGCAGCGCCATGGAAAGCAAATAGACCAACATGGCGGCCTTATCTCCGTCCTGTCGGCTCAAAGCCAGTAGTTCCGTCAGTTTTGCCTTGACAAATTCGCCTCGTGTCTCGCTCATCTCGCACCTCGCTACGCGACCCGGCGAACAAGTTAGTAAAACTTTGGAGAATTTCACCTACAATTCTGGAACTCGCGTTCGCGCGAGTGAGCTGTGTATGAGGTTATGCAGCAGCCCGGCGGCATGTGCAGTGTCGCCGGGTCCTCCATCACAATCTGATAAATCGAGGCCGCATCCGCTTCTTCCCGAAGCCTCTTAAACGACGCGTCACGAAGCTTCTCATCGTTCGTCCAGGCGCGAAACTCCACCTCCGCCACGAGTATCGGCTTCACGAACACGCCCTTTCGCTTTCCCACACCAGCGGAAGCTTTGCGGATCGCTCTCGCATCCAACCGGCGGCGCAGCGCGGTACCGGATCGAGCGGTGAAGCCGGTTCCTACGCCGCCGACAAAGACCAACTCACTTCCCTTCCTTGCTGCCAGGAGCAGGCGGTCGATGCCGCCCAGCGCATAGCGAGGCACAATGACGGAACCTTCTCAACAGCATTTCTGTTTTTGCTGAAAGGAGTGTCGTGTGCAAGTAGCGTTAACCGCCGGATTGACGGTGCGGTTCGTTCAAGGTGCGTGCCAATTGCCCTCTCAGTCGAGACACCCTGCTCTTGATAGTGCCGATTGCACAATCCATCTCAAGTGCCGCGCGCTCATAGGACGCGCCCTGTACAAAGATCAGGTCAAATAGCATTTGTCGTTCGCGGGGCAGCCGTTGCACAGCACTTTCGAGTTCGCATCCGCGCAAATGCCACTCCTGGGTTGGCATAGCCACAACTGTCACAGCGCAGTCGGACTCATGCCGAGGAGCCTCGCGTTTTCTCAACAGGTATCGAGTGCAGAATGCGTTTTTCATGATGGTGAAGAGCCAACTCTTCAGGTTGGTACCGGGTGAGAACCCGTCGAGGGCCGCGAGGGCTCTCGTCAGCGTTTCCTGAACAAGGTCATCGCTGTCTTGATATTGAAGCCGTTTGGCGAACCTGTTTAATGCTGGAATTAGCGCTACGATCTCCGCGCGCACTGTTTCAGCTTCCATCGGGGTCATGTGCGTTCTCCCGCCAAGGAAAAGGGAATGAGCCGCCGCCATGTTTGTTCCGGGCTGGGGAACATTTCGCTCGTGATCAATGTTCGGAAGGTCAAGTGGACGCGGCGACCCTCGAAACGAGCCTTTCGACGGAGGCACTTATCCCGGTCGGGCTAGGGGAGGATTGCGTGTACTCCGCTCTTCGATTGTTGGGAGGAGATGATGAGCTATCCGGACATGAGTTGGTCGCCGCCAGTTCTTCTCCGAGTTCAACGTGACACTGAGCTTGTTTTCGACGGCCCTCTTGAAGCTATCAATTTCCTCGAAAATGAATGGCCCTCGGATCGCGGGCACGAGTATGATCGCGCCGTGGTTCTTTGCATCGCGTCGTTGGATGATTGTGTTCCACTTGTGGCGGCTCGCGAAGCATTTGTCGCTGCATGCATAGAAGCGGGCATGTCGCAAAGTGATGGAACCAGCGAAAGAACAAGCGGCACGATGGACGATTAGGTATATGCCAGCACTCGGTGTGCACCGTTAAGCCCACTTCTTCGATTCCGGTGTGATCGATCAAAAAAGATACAGTGGCACAGCGGAGGCCTGTCTATTTCTCCGCTGGCTCAGCATCCCAGACACGCGAGGCGCAGCGATGTTCCACCCGAATTGCACACCCCATGGACGGTGAGGGGGCATGCTTGGTATGGCGGCATGTCGAACCTCAACGCGCAGAAAACAGCCAGCCAGTTGTCGCCGCTCCCACAGAACGGGCCGGCGAGTTCACGGCTGTCAAAAAACGTTTCTAGGGGTACCTATCGGCTCACTTCCCCATGTATGATTTCATAATCGTCGACCACGCCCCGATCGAAAGCGACGACTTCCAAGTGTGTTCGCCGTTTGTATAAAGGCGTATCAGCGCGTGCCCTAATGAATGCGCCCGTACGCTATGAACCGGAAATCGGCGGTCCCTGAAGCAGATCTCGAAAACATCCTCTAGCTTATTCAGTTCGTCCGGACTGGACATGCCCGCGTGCTCAGCGCCAGGAAAGAGGGAAAGCCGGAACCGTCATGGTGCATGACTGGTTCCTCCAACTTTACGCCTAACGACCCCTTTCCACAAGTTCCCGGCAAAGTGACAAGCGGAGGAACTTTCACCGGAACAGCCCGTCCAGGTGCGGTACCGAGGAGATTTCAAGATGTCGAAGTGAACGCCTCAGTCAGGATCGCAATCGATGGCGGTCAGCAGACGGTCCACGGACCGTACGCCGCTGCAATGCTGCTGATGATTTCATGGCCTACAAAGAGCGGCCCGCAACGCGATCGGGCCGCGCCTTTGCTTGGCAGCAATACAGACCAGGAAGGATTGGAACCTGCGCGCGACGCCTTCGTTGCCGCCGCTGCAGAGGCGGACCTTGGCGCGGACGCGAGCAGTGGCCTGACCAGCGGGCTAAACAGCCGCAGGAGCTGGTTGCATATTTGTCTTTTCAAAGTTTCCGCGCAGGAGCATCATCGCTGCTGCGTTGATCGCACATGCAGCTCGTGCTCGCTGGGCGCGCGAGGAGCAGAAAATATGACAACTCCGTTGGGACGTGTCAGAGGCCTCGGCTCGGCAAAAAGTGGGACACGTACATACTGGACAAAGCAGTTCAGCGGCGTGCTGTTGGCGGTGTTGACACCTTATATTGTTATAATCGCCGTCATGACATTCGGTCGACCGTGGCCTGAGGCACAGAGAACGCTTTCCAGCCTGTGGGTCGCGCCCTTCGTCGTCATGTTTCTTGTTGTCAGCGCGACCCATATGCGGATTGGCATGCAAGTGATCATTGAAGACTACATTCATCGGCGAACGGTGAAGTGGGGACTTCTCGCCGCCAACTGGATGTTCACCTGGGGCATAGTGTCAGTCGCCCTTATCGCACTGTTGAAGATTGTTGCTTTTCCTTATCGTTGAACGATTTCGGCCGTTCCCGTCTCGCCGGGGAGTATGGCAGACCAGCACTAGCGGAAAAATATCGCGGAACAATAATAGCTGCACAGGGTTCTATGATACTGGCTTCAGTGCTCCTGTAGAACCACACCGAAGCAAGTACCGGTGTTCGTGCCGGTGAGGCTTGTTGCCGAGCCTGGCGTCGCGCGTGTTCCCCTCGCGCGACGCCCCTTACGCGGAGAGTTTACGATGGCTGAAGCCGAATTTGCGGATGGGGTCTTGAGCCATAACCTGTCCAGAAATGGCCCGATAGACCACACCACGCTGACCGGTTTCTTGGATGGGCTCTGACCAGAACTTGATATTAGAGCTCCATACCCTTGGTGGAGACGCGGATATGCAAGAGGGATCGCGCTCGAAGTGCGCCTCTTCCAGCTGCATTCTGGAAAAACCGCCTGCTGCATTGGAACGACCAACGTATATTCGGCGGGTATATTCTTGCCGCGTTCTGCTCCCAATGTAGATATCTGACCGAAGATGCTGTGCTTCTCATACACGAACGGCAATTGCACACACGACTGTTGAACTTGCTGTCCTTTAGAAGCCTGCGTGCCGATTATCAAGCAAAGCTATTAATGCTGGAAATGTCCCAGCGCCTGGAAACAGAGGGATTCGTTGAACTCGTCAAAGGCAGCGACTTGTCTGTCGAGGCCCTCATCGAATGCATACGCGTGAACTGCTACATCCTTTCGAGCCTCGCAAACCGACGAGTCGGAAGAAGGTTCCAAGATAGCGTCCGTCAAGCTGGTGTAATTTCGGGTGTGGTTCCGGGCCGTCATGATCAGGCGGCTCTGGGTGTAATCTGAAGTGTAGTTTCCTCCTCGATTTCTGGTGGGTTCAACTCGGCCATCGC
>JAEYDD010000020.1 GCA_023404095.1 Pseudomonadota bacterium
CGATTACATCGAGATGTTCTACAACCCGAAACGCAAACACGTCAGGAACGGGATGCTGTCGCCCGTCGAGTTCGAGAAGCAGCAGAAAATCTAACCCGAGGGTGTCTACGAAACTCGGGGCTATTCACTATGCGGCCGGTTTCTGGCGTAAGAAATTGTAACCCGCAACTCAGTTCGCTTTTGGCGAGAACCGGGATGTTTGCCAGCATGTACTAAGTTGGTGCGCGATCGTCTACGCTGCAGACCACGCGAATCTGTGCTTGGTTCATTGGCCGATCGACCTCGTTGAACGGGACGCCGGGCGGCCCGACGAACTCCACAGCGATGCCCACCTCAACCGGCCCACGATCGGTTTGCGGTAACTTGCGAAAATCTTCAGCCAGGCCTTTTGGTGCAAGATACCGTTAGTGAAAATGGCGACGCGATCTGGGTCAATTGCAATGTTCACTGCTGTCATTGGGCAAACTCCAAATGGCCACCGCCGGCGGAGATCGCGAGGCAATCGACGCGGTGGAAATCGCCGCAGTGCCGATGCCTAGCGAGATCGAGCCCGTGAACCCGATCGGCGTGAAGATCGGGTCGCCCTGGCTTTGGGCGGCGGCGGACCGTCGGCGCCCTTGGATGCAGGCGACGTTGTGGGATAGGCGGTTGCTGATGAAGGCGTCGGCTCTCGTGTGGGTTGCGCCATGAAATGGCCCAACGAGCCGGGCATTAGCTTGCGCTAACGGAGGAGCGAATGACGCATATAGTTGAAGTAACCGCGGTGCGAAGCGGCGGGAAAATACCACTGGGGCTGCTGACAATTACCCAAGCCCTGAAAATGCCGATCAACGACGAGCTCCAGTTTCGCAGGCCGGAAGACAAGAGCCCTCTGACGCGCGAAGACTTGGCGGCGATAGCCAAGAACTAACGTCGACGTCGTGGGCGCTGCGTTGGCGGGCCAAACTCCCGCATTGCCCCTGGCTCGATCTCAGGCTCATTCCACTGAAGTCTTCACCGATGTCCGCCCAGGTTGCGCGGGCCCCGCCATATGGGCCACCCGTATCGATCCACCGCTATTCCGGGGTCTGCGCTATCGCAAAAGTAGTCGAGTCCGGACGGAACATCATGGACCAGGCCACAAGGGGGCGGACGGGCCTTTCCCCGACGTCTTTTTCAGGTACCCTTGTCTCCGATCGGATCTAGTCGCTCGGGGACGTGCCGTATCGGCCCCGCCGTCGAAATCAAGGTCGAGCTCTCGCACCGGTCTCGCAAGGCTAGCCTGGTGTATGGAGAAAGCCGACCTAGGGGCGCTCCTTCGGTTGTCCGAAGCGGTCGGTGAATGTGCGACCATCACTGGCGATAACCTCGCGGCGCAACTGCACCTGATCCCAAGCCTCAGCAGCCGGTGTGGGGGTTCGGATGTGATGAGACGCCAGATCCCTTCGTCGACGGGGTTTTGAACCATTTTCTGGATCTTACAGGTCTTTGGAGGCTCGCGGCAAGCCGGAAGCCTCAATTTCGGGCATGCCGTCGATGGTGTCGATGGTCGTGTCCCATCAGTTGGTGTAGCTCGGCGATAATGAAGCCGCTCGGGAGCGCGCCGTTGGTAGCGCTGTAGCGAGTGAGCGGCGTGTGGGTGGTCATCGGCGCTTTCCGGTAGGGTTTGGTTGTTGACGCCAACCCATTTCGGAAGGACCACCGATGACCGACGACATGATGAACCTGCGCACGCTCGTGGAGAAGACCCCTGATGCCGATCTGCTGCGGGAGATGATCGGCTTTGCCGCCGAGCGGCTGATGGAAATGGAGGTGGGCGCAGCCACCGGCGCCGCCTATGGCGAGAAGGACCCGTTGCGGCTGGCCCAGCGTAACGGATACCGCGACAGGGACTGGGAGACGCGGGCCGGCACGGTCGAGCTGCGCATCCCCAAGCTCAGGAAGGGCTCCTACTTTCCAGGCTTCCTCGAACCCCGTCGCATGGCCGAGAAGGCGCTGACTGCCGTCATCCAGGAAGCCTATATCCAAGGCATATCGACGCGCTCGGTCGACGACCTGGTCAAGGCAATGGGCATGAGCGGTATCTCCAAAAGCCAGGTCTCGCGGCTGTGCGAGGAAATCGACGGCAAGGTGAAGGCCTTCCTCGAGCGGCCGATCGAGGGCGATTGGCCCTACCTGTGGATCGACGCCACTTACGTGAAGGTCCGCCGCGGCGGGCGGATCGTCTCGGTCGCCGTCATCATCGCCGTCGGCGTCAATGCGGACGGCCGGCGCGAGGTGCTGGGCATGGAGATTGGCACATCGGAAGCCGAGCCAATCTGGACGGAGTTCCTGCGCAAGCTGACACGTCGCGGCCTGCGTGGCGTCAAGCTCGTCGTCTCCGATGCCCACGAAGGCATCAAGGCGGCCGTCACCAAGGTGCTGTGCGCGACATGGCAGAGGTGCCGCGTCCACTTCATGAGGACCGTGTTGCCCCACGCCGGCAAGAGCGGGCGCAGGGTCGTCTCGGCCTTCATCGCCACCGCTTTCGCTCAGGAGACGCCCGAGGCAGCGTCCCTACAATGGCGAGCCGTTGCCGACCAGATCCGGCCGAAGGTGCCGAAGCTGGCAACAATCATGGACGCGGCCGAGCCCGACGTACTGGCTTACATGACTTTCCCGAAGGAACATCGTGCCAAGCTTCACTCGACGAATCCGATCGAGCGTCTCAACGGCGAAATTAAGCGACGAACCGAGGTCGTCGGCATCTTCCCCAACGACGATGCGATCGTGCGCCTCGTCGGTGCGATCCTGCTCGAGCAGAACGACGAATGGGCTGTCCAGCGCGCCAGATACATGACGCTGGAAACGATCAGCCAGATGAGCGATGATCCCATGATCAGCCTGCCAGCAGTGGCGCGCTGATCAGCCCGGCCCATGCCGGAGAGCACGGCGACCAATGCCGCCAGCTACACCACGCCGCGG
>JAEYDD010000038.1 GCA_023404095.1 Pseudomonadota bacterium
GTCTCGCCTGGTTCGAAACTCTGCTCAATGATCGTCAGCTTCTGCTCGGTTGTCCACCGCCTGCGGCGGACATCTCCCGTCAGCAATTCAACATGTCGATACTCGTTAGACATAAGCCTGATGGAGTGGACGCCTCCTTCGCCATCCTTGTGGCAGAATTGAAGGTGTCCAGCACCAGGAGGTTGACCCTATGACACAGATAGTTCTCATCGGCTTGGATGTCGCCAAGCATGTTTTCCAGCTGCATGCCGTAGCTGCAGACGGACGTGTCGTCTTCCGTCGACAGGTCCGGCGACCGCAACTCACCACGCTGTTGATGTCAATTCCCTCCTGCAGGATAGCGATGGAGGCTTGTGGCACGGCACATCATTGGGGGCGGCAGCTGGAAGAGCTGGGCCATGAAGTGCTTCTGATACCTCCGGATTACGTCAGGCCGTTCGTGAAGAGGCAGAAGAACGATGCTGCTGACGCCGAGGCCATCGCGGAGGCGGCGCAGCGACCGGACATGCGCTTCATTCGTGTGAAGAGTGAGGCATCGCAGGCCGCGAGTATTGTCTTTCGCGCACGAGATTTGGTGGTGCGCCAGAAGACCCAGCTTCTCAATGCGATCCGAAGCCATTTGGCGGAATTTGGTTACATCTTCCCGCAGGGTGCAACCGCTTCTGCGAAGATGCTGGAGGTCATCGAGAATGATGGTGACCTGCCGCCCGCAGCTCAAGGCATCCTGCGTTCGTTGTGGCAGCATCTCTCATCGAGTGAAGCTCAGCTAGTAGAGTTTGACAAGGAAATCCAAAAGCGTGCGCGTGACGATCTTGATGCGCGTCGGTTGACTTCTGTGCCCGGGATTGGCCCCGTGACAGCGGCAGCAATCGCGGCCCTGGCTCCCGATCCAGCGACCTTCCGGAAGGGACGTGACTTCGCGGCATGGGTTGGCTTGACCCCGCTTGAGCGATCCACCGGAGGAAAGCAGCGGTTCGGACGCATATCCAAAATGGGCGAACGGACGCTCAGACGTCTGCTCATCATGGGCGCCAGTGCCGTCGTATCCTGGGTGCGGCGTGGGAAAATCCATCCAAGCGCTTGGCTGGCCAACATTCTGCAAAGAAAGCCACCGATGCTGGCGATCGTAGCGCTATCGAACAAGATGGCTCGCGTCGCCTGGGCAATTCTAAAGCACGGAGGGTCCTACATGCAGCCAGCCTAGTGAATACCCGCGCAGCAATGAACGTCTGAGGATCGCATGGCCGAAGTTTGAACGGGGCTCGGAGAACCCGATTGAGGATAAGTGCTGGCAGCACGTAAGCCTGAAGTGGACCGAGCTCGCGTAATCCATACTGGCTGGCGGCAGTGTTTCGCCGCAAAAGAAGCCGAACACATGTCCGCACCAAACTTCGACGCCATCACACAAGGATTCTTCTTGCGCACCCGGAGGCGTCCACACATGTCCTCAAGCCTGTGCTTGAGCCTTTCTGCTTATGCCGACTGTCCGGTCGAAATGGGGTGCAGTTCAGTCGACTTGGAAACGATCAACCAAAAGTGCAGCTCGAGTTCCTGGAAATACCCTCAAGCACGTGGAACATTTCTCTTTCAGTCACATTGAACAATAGTACGAGCACCCGAAAGCGAAATCGGAAAACGAGCGCGCCGATCAGGCTTAAATGAGCCGTGGAAAGGTGACAGCATGATCCGGCAGTGCTGCCGACGAGTGACCCGGTTTCAAGGCATATACAGTCTCTCGAACAGGGCGATCGATGAATTCACACCTAGCCCGGAACAGGCAAAGCTGCATCGAGACATCAGCGCGTCTTCTAAAAGTCGTGAGAACACCCCACATGGCACTTGCAAGAAGGAGTGTCTCTTGGCTCGAACACCATCTTATTTCTCAACGAAAACCCACGCGCGTACTGTGAAAGGAAAGAGCGATGAAATGGACCGTGATATTATGCGTAGCATTGGGTATCGTGACTGGATGTAGCCCTACTGAGCGCGGCGCCGGTATCGGAGCTGCTACGGGCGCAGTCGTCGGTGGTGCCGTGACCGGTGATGTCCGGGGAGCAGCGGTAGGAGCCGCGATCGGCGGCGTATCCGGAGCGGTGATTGGGCATGTCGCCGGTCAGCCCGGCCGTTGCTATTATCGTGATAGATACGGGCGCCGTTACATCGCTGCGTGCTAGGGTAGAATTGCGTCCGCTGGAGTCTAACAATGTGTGCCTGTCCGGCATGGCGAGGAGGGAAATGTCACGCGCCCTCGCACATCTTGCCAGCGGGACTGCCATATGAGCATCGGCGGTCTGACCTGCGGAAAGCTCCAGCCGAACTGGCCGCCATCCGCATCTTTGTCGTCAGGCCGCCTGCAAGGCGCGGCAGAGTTCCCTTTTTAGCTTTGGCACCATGCTGGTGGACGCGGTCGCAAGAAGAATCGATCATCAGGATCTCTCCGGGAGAGCGCTTGAAACAGCATCGTCAAGGCGCTCCCAGACGCCTGCCTTTCCGCCAGCGGGACAAGTGATTGTAAAGCGTTGCGCCCCGGACCATAACGTTGGCGCTTCACGCCAGGGTGAACCTTGGAACCACAGGATATCATTGATCACGCGGCGGTCACCGACGCGCTGGTGCTTTATCAGCAGCAAAGGGTGAGATACAACCAGTCTCCGTCGGTCATTTCGTGACGGGCAGGGCAATCTCCTTCCAGGAGATTGAATAACAGACCGCATCGAGATGAACCCCGTTACAGGTCCGAGTGGACGAGCAAACGGGGTGGCCCGGCTTAACCGTGAGCGGCCAATGCCATTGGCAGCACAGCGCATTTCGGCGATTCCTGCTGTCAAGCGTAGAAATGGCGAAAGACGCGCTTGCTTATGCTCGCCGAGATCCGATCTCGATCGAAATGTTAAGCGCCACTTTGGCCAATCGATTGAAATCCGAGTCGAAAATCTCAACCCATATAGGTTGATCTTGTTTTGTCGGGATCCCATCGAGCGCCATTTCCGCCAGCACCTTCTTCGCCTCGTCTATGGCACCCGCGAGATCCGGGAAATCGAACAGTCGGTCCGCCGGGGTGGGGCCATCTGCATCGTGTGTGCCAAAGGCAAAGCGTGGCATCACGCCGCTCCATTAATACGCGAGGCAATTAACGGTACGACCGCAGTGCCTGCTTGCCCCAGACGAAAGTACCGGACTGCGGCCGCAACGACCAACGTTGCGGCCATTGTTGCAACGAGGCGCTGCCAAAACCGGTCACCGTCGTATTTCTTCGCCGTTTGGGGCTGGCTGTGTCGCGTCTCAATTATTAGGCTCCGCAACGCCCGGATCTCATCTTGAAGGAGCGAGAGCTGAATTCGGACCTCGCGGTTATCCGCATCGGGCGAGCCCCGCTCTTCGTCAAGGTAGTCGTCGAGGTCTGCGATGTATTCACGGAATTGCGCCGGGGTCTCAAAACCCCTCGAACGGATGTTTGTCATTGTCACCTCCCACAAATTCAGTGCGTTTGGTGCGGTAATATCTCGGACACTGAAAAGTTCCTCGGAACTTTCAGGGGGGCCGTGGATCTGGCTTTTTGGCTTGCATTAAGACCGGCGACGTTATGTTTATAAAGGTGTGTCGGGCCTTGCCCAGCTCCTTTACTTCCCGGGACCGACATATGGTCAAGTTGCGGCCGAGACGGCAGCTCTATGGCCCGGCAGCGATGATGCCGTACACGACCGTGAATGCATAAAGAGCAAAGGCGACAACCGCGACGCCGCATACGATCGAAACCAGTCCCTTTCCCGCTTGGACTTTGGTTCGCTTTTCGGCGGGTGAATCGTCAGACGGGGAAAGTCCTGTAGGCGTTTTATCAGTTGGCATAACCAGTTCCTCGATAGTGTCGTTCTTAGATCCGAACGGGACGCAGGCGTTTCTGTTCCGCGACCCGTGCGCGGATTAGGCGCCAAGCGCGGGTTCCGTAATAATCGGATCACGCTAGGGGGGCTTCAGCGCCTCACGATCTCTTGGGTAAGGCAACTGTCGAAAATCGCTTGTACCCGGTTCAGATCGGAGGGGGGTCAATACTTCGGGTGTAACCGCGAGGAACGTTATAGTAAGGATATACGCCTAAACCTCACCCGCTCAATCGGCGGCGGGAGCTGTCATTTAGGCGGAACCACTAATGCGCCCATATCCGAGGCGGCAATGCTTTCTCACAAGTTCGCGAAAGGCGCGTTGGACGCGGCAAGTCGTCCCGACGATGGAGATGTCAAGTGATTGAGCGCTGCACCAACGTCGAGCATGTTGGCGGAACACGGTTCGGGGGCTAAGCCGCAATATCGCGGCTATCAGCACGATCCCGACGTCGCCCAATGGGTCAGTTTGCACGTACCTCATTTCCGCGTCGGATTCTGCGTTTGTTGCGCGCGATCGGAAGTTGAGCAACCTCGGGCGGCAAATCAACCATATATCGGAATAGTCGCGCGTAACGTCGCCCACTGCCCGCCCAGGAAAAGTCGGCCATCATCCCGCTCCTTTGCAACTTCCCCAGCCTAGCCCGATCTTGGTAAACCTCAAGAGCCCGGTCGATCGCGTGCTTCAATTCATCTGTAGTCGCAGGGTGAAACTGAATGCCTGTTGCCGCTTCGGCGCCGGTCGCTGCATCATTTGCATCAATGATGGTTTCGCTGAGCCCTCCGGTGCGACTCACGATCGGAATGGCTCCGTAACGAAGAGCGTAGAGTTGTGTTAGACCGCACGGTTCAAAGCGCGACGGTTGAATCAGGAAATCTGATCCGCCGAAAATCAGATGAGCCAATCCTTCGTTATAGCCAATAGAGACGGCAACATTCTCCGCGTACTGCTTCGCCAGATTGCTGAGGCGCTCATGGAGATCCCGATCGCCTTCGCCGCAGATGACAAGGCGGCCGCCCATTTGAACAATATGGGGCGTTGCGTCGATTAGGAGATCGATCCCTTTTTGCCAGGTTAGCCGGCTCACTACGGCGAACAGGGGGCCCGGCCGATCCCCCATATCGAACAGGTTCATCAGGAACCGTCGATTTAGGTCTCGATTGGCGAGCCTCTCCAGGTCGAAGTTCCCAACTAGGCATGGATCGTTGGCGGGGTCCCATACCTCACTGTCGATGCCATTCACGATTCCCTTGATTTTCGTCTTGTTTGCGCGAAGAACGCCTTCCATCCCCATTCCCGTCCTGTCGCTCAATATTTCGCGTGCATAGGTTGGGCTAACCGTGGTGACGACGTCTGCCGTCTGAATCCCTCCCTTCAAGAAACTTACACGTCCATAATATTCGAGACAGTCGGTAGTGTAGGTTTCGGGGGGAACCCCCAGATCTCCCAAGGTGTGGAATTCGAATTGTCCTTGGAATGCAAGGTTGTGAATGGTGAGCATGGTAGGCGTCGTGCATCCAAAATGCCGGCGGAGATAGACCGGCGTCATGGCCGCCTGCCAGTCATGTGCATGAACGACGTCCGGTCGCCAGGCGTGCAGTCCGCCATTGGCAATCCAGGCTCCCGCCAGTGAAAGGGTTGCAAACCTGCGCCAGTTGTCCGGATAGTCATTGCCCTGCTCGTCGAGATAAAGTCCGCCCGGGCGGTCGAAAAGAACCGGCGCCTCAAGCACGTAGAGCGTTAAATCACCGCTCTCCGCCCTTAACAGCCGACAGTTCAACCCAAGAAACTCAGTCTCGGCGACAACTTCGACGTTCTCCAACTGCTCGAGTACTCTGGGGTATCCGGGAACCAGCGTCACGGTTTCAATACCGTGAATCGACAGTGCTTTGGGGAGCGCACCCGTCACGTCGGCCAGACCACCGGTCTTAACGAGAGGGAAGAGTTCGGAAGTGACGGCAAGGACTTTCATTGGTTATCCTCCAATACGGTCACCCAACATCGCTCAAAAACTGCTGCGATGGAGGTCTGTTCCGTTCATTCGAAAAGAAAACGGTTGACGTTTCATGGAACTCTCCTCGTGTCCCCGACGGGATGATAAGTGGAAAATTCCAGTTCCGAATGGCTCACTTTATTGGGGGCAACGATCGGGAAGTCACGCGTAACGTGCGATGCCTTGCGCAGGGCTCCGCCTAGACGCGCGGATTACGATGACTTTCTGCATCATCCTAGTCGAGCTAAGAAATGACGAGTGGTTGTTGCAGCGGCGAGCGCTCGAGCAACTTCGGTTCCCGCCTTGGTGGCGAACTTCTTCCCGATGAACACTTCTTTACCGCCCGCATTCTGCCCAAACGCGGCTTCTCCAGAGGGCCAGTACGATGACGAACAGCTGCTAGAAAAGGCGTTTTCGAATGGGTGATGTGGTCGCGGTACAAATGAAGGCTCACTGGAGCATGCCGGTAAGCATCACAACCAGGCAGCGAGAAATTAAAGTTGTTCGGGGACCTGAAGACGCGCACGCTGTTCTGAGGCACGCTTGGCCCGCAGGAGTGCATCTAGATAGCTTTATCACCGCGAAACGGGCATGCATCGCGGCTCTCTGCGGCCGACAAACTCCACAGTACGCTCGGACAATGTTCGTGTTCGCCTGCCAGGAAGCCCGCATACCCTATCGTGAGGGAAATCTTCCAATTTAACGCGCGAGCGAATGAAGGAGGAAGATTTTGAGCCCGCACGGAGCGCTAGACTGTAAGTATACCCAAATTTGAAGGCCACGTCGGAACCAGTAGGCATTTTGGATGTTGTAAAGGCGGTGACGGTCGGTGAGTGCCACCGGTGCATTTTTACCTGACAGGCCCAAGTGGGAGGCGCAAATGTCCCAGAAAGATGAAGACGCCAAACGTGCCCGAGGAGGGCTGGGAAAAGTCAACGGCGTTGCACTGAACGCGCTTCCGCCACCTAACCCGCCGCCCTTGGACGACGCGACGATCCCCTCAACGATTTCAGGCGACACCATGCTGCCTCCACCGATAATGCTCGTCAAAGATGCAATGGATACGCATGTTGCGACGATCTCTCCGGCTGATACTGCACAATCTGCTGCACGTCTGATGGCAGCGAGCAAAACGGCCGACCTGATTGTACAGGTCCCAGGCGTCGGCACAGCAATTGGACTGATCAGCGATCGAGATATCCTAGAGATCGTAGTGGCCGCCGGGTTGGACAACGCTACACCAGTCGCAGAGTTCATGAGCATCTGTTCGGACTTTTGTCGCGAGACCGATGAGCTGAACGCAGCCACCGAGAAAATGCAACGGGAGGGACTCCAACGTCTCGTCGTACTTGATGACGATCACCTTCCGTGCGGTGTTTTGAACGCATACCAGCGGGTGAACGAACGGGAGAAGGGGCGTGGCAATTTCCAGAGATAGGCTGTGGGATGAAGCTGTCGTACTTCAAACCCATCGAAGGTTTGTAACTGTTTCCAGCAGTCGCGACGCGATGATTTTTCTTCGCAGATATTGGCGAAGGCGGAAGGAAGAGCTGCATGGATGCGCACTTGAGGTGTGCCAGCGAAGTATCTGTGGACTCGCGCACCCGGATGAGGCCAGGCAGGCGTTTATCTCCGCCGCCTACAAGGCCGGTTTTACGATAAAGAGTTGGTCTTGATTATTCTAGTTTACGGCGCCACCCAACATCCCAGCAAGCGAGGTTTTGCTTTGCAGAATGAAGCTGTCAGCACGCGGGGGTGCCGGAGGTGACTTCTGGAATGCGAGTATGAAGTCGACGATAGTTCGATTTCGATTTGCGGCAAGGCACGCCGAGGCCCTCCTTTGGATGGGGCTTTGCGGCTGGACGATATGTTTCAAATTCCATTCCACTGCACGTGAGGATGATTATGACCAGAAGCTCAATTCTATCGGGCGATCATAGCCGGCTTGGTGCTACCCCCGACAAGGACGGTGTCAACTTCTCTATTTTCAGTGCTCATGCGGAAAGAGTGGAGCTTTGCCTTTTCAGCGAAGATGGTCTCGATGAAATCGAGAGAATTGTCCTGCCGGAATTCACAAACGAAATTTGGCACGGTTATGTACCGGGCCTCAAGCCTGGTGCGCTATACGGCTATAGGGTGTACGGGCCATTCGCTCCAGAAAATGGCCATCGGTTTAACCACAATAAGCTCCTCGTTGACCCCTACGCACGTGAGCTAGTCGGGGAAATTTCGTGGGACCAAGCGCACTTTGGATATAGCCTCGATGACGATGCCGCAGACCTTTCATTTGATACTACGGACAGTGCGCCCGCGATGCCGAAGTGCCGGGTGATCGACTCCAACGTTTTCGACTGGGGTACCGATGCACCCCCTGAGGTGAAGTGGCCGGGGGCTATCTTTTACGAAAGCCACGTTAAGGGCTTTACGCAGCTCCACCCGTCTGTCCCCGAGGAGCTACGCGGTACCTACGAGGGGATGGCACATGGAGACGTTGTTAGATACCTCCGCAGCCTTGGCATCACCTCCCTGGAGCTACTTCCCATCCATTGGTTTGCTGACGACGCTCATTTGGTAGCGAGGGGACTCCGCAACTACTGGGGATACAACACCCTGGGCTTCTTTGCTCCTGCCTCACGATATTACGGTCCGAAAGGAATGGCGGGTCTAAAAAGTATGGTCAGAGCGCTTCACGACGGCGGCATCGAGGTTATCCTCGATGTGGTATATAACCATACCGCCGAAGGGAACGAGATGGGGCCAACCTTATCGTTCAAAGGCATTGATAACTTTTCATATTACCGAACCATGCCCGATCAACCGCGATACTATATAAACGACACCGGGACCGGTAACACCGTAAACACCTCTCACCCGCGTGTGTTACAGATGATCCTAGATTCGCTGCGCTATTGGGTGCAGGAAATGCACATCGACGGGTTTCGGTTCGATCTTGGTACAATTCTCGGGCGAGAACCCGAAGGATTTGACCAGCGTGGAGGCTTTTTTGACGTGATTGGGCAAGATCCGGTCCTCTCAAGAGTGAAGCTCATAGGTGAACCGTGGGATATAGGGCCGGGGGGATATCAGGTTGGCGGCTTTCCACCTGGGTGGGCAGAATGGAATGATCAGTATCGGGATACAATACGCGACTACTGGCGAGACGTAGACGGGACTAGCCGCGATTTCGCAGCCCGGGTGCTTGGCTCGGGCGATATCTATGACCTACGAGGAAGAAGGCCGTGGGCCAGCGTAAACTTTATTACGGCGCACGACGGCTTTACGCTGAATGATTTGGTTTCCTACAGCGAAAAGCACAACGACGCGAATTGCGAAAACAACACAGATGGACATGATCATAACCGCAGCTTTAATTATGGTGCTGAAGGTCCAACGGAAAACGAAGATATCAACCAGACGCGCGATCGGCAGAAGCGGAACCTCCTTGCCACGCTTTTCCTTTCGCATGGCACCCCGATGCTTTTGGCAGGCGACGAGTTTGGACGCAGCCAGTTAGGCAACAACAACGGCTACTGCCAAGACAGCGAACTGAGTTGGGTGCATTGGGATAATCTTCCCCCAAGCAATGATGCCCTTCGCGCCTTTGCAACAAGAATGATGTCGCTCCGGAAAGAGAATTCCATTCTGCGCCGAGAGAACTGGCGCGACGGCATGGCCGTGATTTGGCTCAACCCCAACGGTGGAGAGCAAACTGAGGAACATTGGGACGACCCTGGAAGCACCACACTCGGTCTCCGACTTACACGACAGCCATCGTCTAGCGACGACGGCTGGAACGACGTCCTGATGCTCTTTAATCCCCATGATGCCGAAATTCTGTTCAAGCTCCCTCGAAATGGAGGCGGATGGGATATAAAGGTCTCTACAGCCGACCCGGAGCTAACCAATTACTCCGCGGTTGACGAGTACTTGCTGGCCGGCCGCAGCTTGGTAGTGGCGATTCCGTCGTGAACAAGGCGGAGAAGTCGCAGAACGGCGGCAACTGGTTCCTCTACATGGAATTGGAGCGACCGGCTGGCCAACTCTAACCGGATCGGTCAAGTTGCACGGACGAGAGCAATCCCGTACGGTCCAAGAGCTCCGGTACACCTGCCCCCGTTAAGTGGTGCATGGCGAGCATAAAGCACTTCGCCGCGTCGAAGCGGGAGCTCGACATTATGACCGGTGAAGTTCGCGCGCAGCTGGAGGACACCTCCGGAATAGGGCCAATCGACAGCAATGACCCGTTCTTGTTCGAAGACGACATCTCCCGCTTGAATACCCGCCAGCAGAGGGGAGATTGCTTGGCGTCGCAGTTCGAGCAGCGTCTTCAGCTCCCTCTGGTAATCATTGAGACCGCTACTCGCTGTATCGGCAGGGAGCTTGCTCTTTATGAAGGTCTCTGGATCGGTTGCGTCGGGGATATCGTCGACAGATTTGCCCGGAGGAAGACCACCAAAGCTGTCGGCTGTGCTTGCTCTCCCCTTTCGAATCGCATCAGCACGTTCCTCGTCCGCATCAACAAAGAAGTAAAATGGGGCGTTCTCCCGGTAATCGTCGCCCTGGAACAGCAGGGGAATCTGGGGAGACAGGAGCAGAATCTCTAGCCAGAGCTTATAGTCTTCCTCTTTGATCAGGCTGACGAGACGGTCGCCCAGGGCGCGATTGCCTGTCTGGTCGTGATTCTGCAGGTAGTGAACAAATGCGACGGGCGGTAGCTCTAGATCAGCCTCTTGCGAACCCAATAGCGCCCGGCTGGGCAATATGTACCCTCTTGCTAGCGCTGCATTGATCTGTTGCCAGGGCCGTTCTGCAAAGGGTTCATAGTACCCCGCCGTTTCGCCCGTAGCCGCGACATGCATGGCGTGGTGGAAGTCATCGTTCCAATCTGCGTCGAAAAGAGGCCCCAGCGACGGATTGAGCAGTTCGATGCTATTGGCCGGATTCTCCGTGATTAGATACCGACGTGATCGCCCGCTGCTGATGCGTACGGCCTGCGAAAGTTCCTGAAGGATATGCACTTCGCTGCTATCTTTCATCTGATCGACTGCGTCCAAACGCAAACCGTCGAGACGAAACTCGCTCAGCCAGTAGTCTGCATTCTCAACGAAGTACCTGCGGACCGCCGTTTGTGCGAAGTTCATAGCAGCACCCCACGGCGTGCATTCTTTGTGGAAGAACTCCGGCGCGTATGAAAGGAGGTGGTTTCCGGCAGGGCCGAAATGATTGTAGACAACGTCCAAGAAGACCATGAGGCCGAGTTCGTGTGCGCTATCGACGAAAGCCTTAAAATCGTCGGGCGTGCCATAGGAGGTATGGGGCGCGAACTGCAATACCCCATCATAACCCCACCCGTGGTTTCCAGAGAACTGTGCGACCGGCATGACCTCAATTGCCGTGATCCCGACGTCGGCCAACTTCGCAAGGCGGGTAATGGCACTCCTGAACGTTCCGCGGGGGGTAAAGGTGCCGATATGCACTTCGTACAAGACGACGTCGCTCCACGGTCGGACCCTCCAATTCGAAGTCTTCCATGCATAAGCTTCGGGATTGGTCACCACCGAAAGACTGTCGATGTTTGATTTCTGACATCGCGAAGCAGGGTCCGGCACGACACGGCCCCCAGGGAGCCGAAAACCATAGCTGTCTCCCGGCCGGGCGGTGGCAACAACCTCGTGCCATCCGTCCGTGCACCTCGCCATCTCAAGGTCGGTTCCATGCAGATGCAGTTGGATTCTGGATACCGACGGGGCCCACAATTGAAACAGCATCCGCCCATTCGGCATCTCAACCGGTCCCCATCGGCGTTCGCAACCCTTGATCACTGAGCAACCCCTAGCGTAGCAAACCTTGACCGCCATCCACCCATATCGGCGAGCCGGTGATGTGTTTCGACTTGTCGGAGGCGAGAAACAGGACCACCTCGGCTACGTCACCGGCGGTGCCTGGACGGCCGCCAGTGATCGGCACTTGCCCCTGCGGCCAGACAACCGGAATCTCCGTCTCGTCCTCGCCGCGAACATCTGTGGTGCTGTTTATGTTCGTTTCTATCTCGCCAGGACAGACGGCGTTGACGCGAATACGATGACGGGCGAGTTCAAGGGCTAGCTGTTTCGTCATCGCGACCTGGCCAGCCTTGGAAACCGCGTAGGCGGTCGCCCCAGGGCTTGTGAAAGTTGTCGTGCCATTGATTGAGGACACAATGATGATGGATCCGCCGCTGACTTTCAAATGTGGAACGGCAAAATGAACAGTGAGATAAGTGCCACGGAGATTGACCGCGAGCGTTGTGTCCCATTCTTCAGGTTTCAGATCGTCGATGGGAGCCCAGACACCGTTTATTCCGGCATTCGCAACAAGGATGTCGAGCCGGCCGAACTCCTCGATGAGCGTCGCGACAGCCCTGCGGGTGTCGTTTTCGTCCGACACATCCGCTTTGAGTGGGCAGGCCCTTCCATGGCTACGCTTAATCTCTGCCGCGGTTATAGCCAGTTCCTCCGGCGTTCGCCCTAGAAGTCCAACGCTCGCTCCTTCCTTCCCCAGAGCGATCGCAGACGCCCGCCCGATGCCCGAACCAGCGCCGGTGACCAAGGCAACTTTTCCTGAGAGCAAGCCGCTTCCCATATGAAAATCCTCCTGGAAGGGTATCTGCATTAGTTCCCGCCTCGGAAAGGCCATGCCCGCTTCAATTGCCGGTTTTTCCAGCAGCGGCTCCCCGAGCGGGCAGGTAAGAGAGAGGCGGAACATGTCGTTCGCATGTCAACTCCCTCGTCCTATCTTTGAACTCACGCCGTATCGTCTAGTTCCAGACTAAGACGGCAAAAGTCGCTTCCTCCGCCACCCCATGACCGACCGGGAAACGAGGACGAGTAAAGTGCTCACCGGTCTAAGACGTCAATTGCCTGGGATCGACGACGAAAAGTCTGTGGCCGCAGACGGCGCGACGGCCAATCCACCGCGATTGACACCATATCGGCAATCATGATTCCGCTCTGTTCACTGTGGACCCGTGAGCGAGACACACAGGAGTCATGCCAGTCCGAAACTGGTGATGGCGGCAGTCATCTAACTGAATTCATATCCTCTAATCTCCACGGCACGGGAACCTTCCGCGTCACGAACGGTTAAACGAGATATAGCAGGAGGATGTTATGCCGACGTACGAGTCTCTCCAGGTACACTACGATTACAGAAGCAGAAGCGCGCTGGTGGTGTATGGCCACAATAGCCAGGTTCTCAAGAACTTGGATTCTCGGGAACAAGCTGAGGACAAGGCCATTTCTCTCGCGCGGGTGGAGTGGGGGTATTCGCCAGAACTGCAGCAGCGGAATGCCCCGCTTAGCCGGACAGATCACCCAGGTTGACCACCTGGATGGCTTGTTCGCGGGGGAATCGGGGGGCGCAGGCGGGAGTAAATGGCCGCATGAGAACTGATCCGTTTGTAGCGAAGTCTGTGGTTAAGGGCCATGTAGCAAACTATGCCATCGGAATCAGTTCGATAGCCAGGTCGCTTCCTGCTCCTTCGCCATTGCAAAGATCTGCTGCGTAGATAGCAGTTTTCTTTGTGCGTCGTCCTCAACGATCCAGTTTCGCTGCAAGGACGATATTAGCCTCTTTAACTCATGACTTAGGAAGGCAGGTGACATGGCGGAGATACATGCAGCGGAGTTGGCAAGGGAGTACGTGCGTCTCGGTGGCAGCCGGAAATCAAAAATTGACGACAATCACGTGACCACTCGGCTATGGGAACATGAAACCCCGGAAGCAGAGGCGTTCTGGAAGGAAAATATCGAACCTCTGGACGAAAATCACCAGCGAGAAGTCGTCACGCTTTTGCCGTCGATTTCCGAAGGCTAAAGCGACCGCGATAGCGCCACGCGATTTTCCATTTGTCGCCCGCCCAAGTGCGGCCCGGATGATGTCCCTGTATTTATAGAGATGGTCATCGGAATTGTCGGGTAGGGTTTGTTAGGGCGCGATTCTCAATGCGCGGGTATACGCAGAAGCAGGTAGCCCATATTCTGGGAACAGATCAGGCGAAGGTTTCTCAGGTTGTTCGAGGAAAATTGACAGGGATTTCGGTGGAGCGGATGATTAAATATCTTCTTGCCTTGGGCGTGAATATGGATGTTCACCTCTCCGAGCCGAGCCAACTTCAGATGAGCCGCCCCATGAGGGCCGGGTCACTTTCCATACTCCTGTTGCAGCATGTGGATGATCCACTAGCGCGACTTAGAGGTTCCAGCTCTTGAATTTCTCAGAAGCGCTCTACTTGTTAGGCGATTTTTTTGCGAATTGGTCAATTTGTTTTATGACGGCATCTGTTGCCGCTGGGCGGCTCACGTAGCGCCGAATGATCTTCGAGACGCTGTCTTCTTCCCAGCCCAAAATCTCAGCGATTACCCGCTCTGAGAGCCCGGCCGTGTAGAACTTCGTGGCGGCCGTTCCGCGCAGGTCGTGGAAGTGCAAGTCGCGCTCGTCGAGTCCCGCTTCGGTCTTTGCGTCGTTGAAGGATGATGAGAAGCCGTTGACGGTCCAGGGGCGCTTGCGGGTGTTCGTCAGGATCGTCACCGCGCGCTTAGGGATGCGGGCGAGCAGGTCCTGCAGGTCGCCGCAGAGGGGGATAACGGCCTCGCGCTTGTGGCTGCTTTTGCCGGTGGAGATGACGATCGCCTTCTCGCGCACGTGCGTCCAGCTAAGGCGGAAGAGGTCACCGGCGCGCAAGCCGGTGTGCGCTGCGAGCTGGATGGCGAAGCCGACTTCTTCCGAGCTGGCAGCGAGAATTGCGCCGAGATCTTCCTTCTCCCAGATGATGGCTGCGCGGTCGTTCGTGTAGATCTGCTTGATGCCCTCGCAGGGGTTCGATGCGATCTTCGCCAGCGGGTCGACGGCATAGGAGAGCACGCGGGAAAGGACCTGCACGCCGTAGTCGGCGGATCGCGGCGTCGAGGCATAGTTGCCGCGCCATTTGCGGATGATGGGTCGTATGCGCTCGGGGCGGTCGAATTGCGCGATGCTCAGATTGCCGAAGTGCTCGCTGATACGATCGAGCCAAGGCGACCAGTTCTTCTTGGTGCTGGCCGCCAGTTTCTCGTAGTCCGGGCCGGCACGGTAAAGTGTAACGAGGGCGCGAAACTTCAGATCAACGGTAACCATGCTTCGCCTCGAACTCTGCCAGCTCCGATCAAGATCGGATTTTGGGTTCGCGTCAACAGCTGGTTGTGCATGATCGGGCGACAGGCGGATAATCATACCGTTGATCTCGATCTCGACGCGAACACCATCGCGCTTGGCGACGGCAGCCAGGCGGCGCAGATCGGATTGCCTGACAATCGATGGTGCCGTCACTTCCGCTTCCTCCATACTTCAAATTCCGCCCGCAGCGACAGCCAGCGCTTGCGGGCGTTTTCGTCTGTGTTGAGTTCGGCCATGGACTGGACGCAGAGGAGGCTGCGGGCGCGCGTCTTGATCCGCTCCAGATCGGAGGCGTCGGCGCCGTGGCATTCGTGCAGGACTTGCGGAACAGGTGATCGTCCTTGCACTTCATCGCGCATTCGGCGGCGAAGTTCGGGGCTTTCTCCGGTTTTGGCTGCAGCTCTTTCAGGCGGCGGAAGGCCTCGTCCAGGAGGATCAGCAGCGCGAGGATATAGGTCGGGGCCTTCTGCATGAGCATCCGGTCGTCATAGCTGCAGTCTGGCAGGATTGCCGCGATCGGCTCGACGATGCCGGATCTGCGGTCGCGCGTGCAGATCTCGGCACGGCCAGTCTTGGTGTCGAAGCTCTCGCACCACTCGTCGCTGGCAAGGCCGCTCAGTTCGCGGAGCTCGGGGTAGAGGGCTTTCGCCTTGTGGAGATTCATCTGCTGGAATCTGGGGTTATGCGCGGACATCAGAGATGCCCCCACCTGCGGATGACGGCATTTACTGCGCCAGCCCCATCAAACAGAGGAACCTTGCAAGGCTGCTGAAGTTCCCTTTCCGAAGGTTTGAAAGGATTCGAACGATGGACGTGAAAGCGATGATGCGCATCTACGCGAAGGCGGGCGTCGGCAGCACAGTCGACCCGCCATACCTGCGCACGCCGAGCAAACCTGCCGAAAAGCCGGATGTGGACGGTGCGAACCACCGGAAGGCAACCGTGAAGACGACGGACAAGGTTCCCGTTCGGTATTGAGACGGCGGGGCGACCTGTGCCCGTGACTGCCCGCCGATCTGGGATCCATCTGCGGAGGCAGGTCATCGGGCATCAGCTCCGGCAGAGAATGAAGATGGAGAGGCCGATGATCAGCGTCGGCAGGAAGAGGTACATGAGCCGGTTGCTGATGCGGTCGGCGCGGGCGCGGGCGGCGATCAGCTGTCGGTGCGCGACCAGTCGGCCTCGACGCGCTCGATCGGAGGGCGGGGGAAGCGGTGCGGGCGCATGGCTCATGTTCCGAGAACGAGAACGCTGGTCAGGGCGAAGGCGCGCGGCAACGATCCGGCTCGAGGCGGATTGCGGCGAACCCGTTGTGACGCGGGCGATGGCCGAACCGCACGGCTGTCCGCTGGTCAACCGCGTAATGGGGACGAGGAAATCGCGTGGCGGTGTATCGATGCCGGCTTTCTGCGTCTCGACAGCCGTGACGATGAAATTCTGCACCTGACCGGCGAGGGGCGCGCGTATGTCAACCGCGTGACGAGGTCGGCCTGATGGTTGGGCGTCTAGTGCAACTGAACGACCAGGCTGGCTTCCTCGGCAGCGGCGATAAACGCCAGGCGCGCTGTGTCGTCGTCGACCACGTCGTCGAACGCGTCATACAGGACCTCCATGGCATGGCTGTAGGCCGAACCAGCGCGCTCTGGCCAGCAGTTGGAGAGAATGATGCTCGCTTCGAAGGTGTTGTGAACCACAACAAATCCGTCATCACCGAGATCGATCGGAACCCCGCGGGGCCATTGTTCATAGATGGTCATCTCCGCTCTCCTGCCGGAGTAATTCCGGTCTTGCTAAAACGCGAAATGAACCGGCTTGTTCCTGCGAGGGCTGTGTGATGGCGGCACTCAGCAGCGAGCAGCTTCGCATTTTGCAGGTGGCAGCAGACGAAGGGGCGTTCGTCGCCGCAAGCATTCCCGACAAGAACCGGATCTTGCGGCTGCATGGCATGGGGCTGGTGCAGCGGCACCCGACCGAACTGGAACGCTGCACGATCACGGCTGAGGGCAGGGCGGCGCTTACGGGTGGCAGTGCATCGGATGGTCGGACCCCACTGCCGCATCATCCGCTTGCCGCGCTGTTTCCCATGCTTTCCGACGATATCGCCACGCGCGGGCAGGAAGAGCCTGACTGGCTCCTCGACGGCCAGATCCTTGACGGCCGGAACCGAGAGGCGGCGTGCGCGCTGCTCGGCATAGATGCGTGGACCAAGGAATACGAGGGGAACGATCCGCTCGGCTTTGTCCTGTCGTTGAACCTGCATCGTCGGCACCTGACCGAAAGCCAGCGCGCGATGGTGGCCGCGCGGGTCGTCGACTGGGAACGCGGCATGTGCGATCCGGGATGGCCGGGTAGCGGTGCATGCCGGGGAGGCGATCAGCCACCTGGAGCGCGAAGAGCAGGAAAGGGTTCTGCGCGAGGAAGAAAAGAAGATCGTCCAGCTTTCCAAGGAAATCCGGGCGAAGCGGGCGAAGATGCGCCATGAGGGGCGGTTGCGGCACATGGCGCTGGTCGCCAGCGCGGCGGCCGGCGAGGTCTCTCAGAAGTATCCCGTCATCTATGCCGATCCGCCATGGCAGTTCGCGGGGCGCTCCGAGATCACGGGGCGTGAGAAGAGCGCGGAGAACCACTATCCGACCATGCCGACCGACGAGATCTGCCAGCTGTTCGAAAAGATCGGATCGCCGGCGGGGCGTGACGCGGTGCTCTTCCTTTGGGCGACGAACCCGATGCTGCCGGAGGCGCTGCGCGTCATGGCGGCGTGGGGCTTTGCCTATGTGCATCACTGGATCTGGGACAAGCAGGTGGCCGGGACCGGCTACTGGGGGCGCGACCGGCACGAACTGCTTCTGATCGGCCGTCGCGGCGACGTGCCCGCGCCGCTGCCCGGCTCTCAGCCGGAGACGGTCTATTCCGAACAGAAGGGGCGGCACACAGCCAAGCCCGATTTCTACGCAGAGACAATCGAGCGGCTTTATCCGGGCGTGCCCCGGCTGGAGCTGTTCTGCCGCGCGCCTCGCCCAGGCTGGGATGCGTGGGGATATGAGGCGGCGACGCCGGAAAGCGAGGTCAATCATGAAGCTTGAAACGACGGCTGCCAGCCTCAAGACGGCGCTGGTCATGGCGGGGCATGTGGTGGAGCGCCGCACGACCATTGCCGTGCTCTCGATGGTGAAGATCGATGGCAACGTGATGACGGCCACCGATCTCGATACCGAGATTTCGGTCACTGTTCCGGTGATCGGCGCGGAGGGCGCGATCTGCGTCCCTCACGCCCTGATGCTGGCATTGGTAAAGAACCTTCCGGCCGACCAGCGGATCACGCTGGCGGCGACCGAGAAGGGCGCGGTCCTGAATTTTGCAGGCGGGCGGTATCTGCTTCCGTCTTTGCCGTCCGCCGACTTTCCTGTGTTTCCCGATACGGAATGGATGCCGGTCGATGTCAATGGCGAGGGCCTCAAGCGTGCCGTCGCCTTTGTCGCGCCCGTCATCTCGTCGGAAGAGACGCGCTACTATCTCAACGGCGTCTGCATCGATGCGGAAGACGCGGTTGCCACCGACGGTCACCGCATGGCGACCTATCCGCTGGGCTTCGACGGTCAACCTTTCGGGCGGCGCATCCTGCCATCCGGACTGGCTAAGCTTATCGGCCGCCTTCCTGCTCCGAACGCCATCCGGCTCGGCGGATCGCTGCGGATCGCGCTCGATTTTCCGGGTATGGCCATACGCGCGAAAACGATCGACGGCACATTCCCGGACTGGAAACGGGTGGTTCCCTCGCTCTCTGCGAATGCCGTCCATGTGACGCTGGCAACCGCTCAGCTGCGCCGCTCAGTCAAGCGGATCTCGGCGGTTGGCCGGGCCCGTAAACTTCTGACGCTCGCCTGGGAAGGGCATCGCCTCTCGCTCTTCAGCCGCGACATGGTCGAGGACGTTGTCGCCAGCGAGATCATGCAGACCGAACATCCATCCAGCGGGACCGGGACCGTCACCTTCAATTCCGAATACATCGCGCAGCAGCTCGCGGCACTGAAAGGCGAGGCCGTGACTGTCCGCTTCGACGACAAAGGCGCCCCGTCTCTCTGGACGTGCGAGGGGATGACTGGCCGCCTGATCCTGATGCCCGCAAGGGGCGCAGACGAGTCGGAAGCGCGGTCGGCGCTGAGCAGCCTTGCGGCTGCGGAGGGCGAGGCGGCGTGAGCATGCACGAGCTTCGCGACGGTATTGAGCAGATCGCTGCGGCGGCGACGGACGCGGAACGGGCGGCGGCGCTGCTGGCCTGCCCGTTGTACCTGCTGATGACCTGCGAATTCACGATCCGCAACCGCATGCAGGTTTCGGGTTTCCAGGAGGGGATTCGCTACCTCGAGACCGAACTCGCGGCCCTACGCGGGTTTCGCGACGAAGGCGGCGTGCCGCCCGGCGGCATGGATGTCGCCGTCGTGCGCGGGCGCCTCGGGCGGATTTCGCGCGGGGAAGATCCGAGCGGACAGGGGGTGTGCGTTGGTTAGTCGCTCCTCTCTCCGCGTGCTCGTCGGCTGCGAGTATTCCGGCATTGTGCGCAATGCCTTCCTCGACGAAGGCTTGGATGCGTGGTCCTGCGATCTTTTGCCCGCCGAGGACGGCAGCAACCGGCATATCCGCGGTGACGTTCGAACGTTCTTGCGGATGGCTGGGACCTTCTCGTCGTGGCGCACCCGCCGTGCACACGCCTTTGCCGATAAGGCCGGCGCTGGCTTTCCGGACCGGGCTACATGACGCCGCCGAAACAGCTGCCGATCGGCCGGACATGGGAAAGCATGATCGCCGAGTTCGAGCAGGGCGTTGATCTCTTCGTCGCCTGCTGGCGCGCCCCGATTGCCTGCGTGGCGATCGAGAACCCGGAAATGCACGACATCGCCCGTGCGCGGATGCCGAATGATGTGCCGTCGCCGCAGATCGTGCAGCCCTTCTGGTTCGGTCATCCCGAATACAAGGGCACCGGGTGGTATCTGCGCGGGCTGGAAGCGCTGGTCGAGACGGATCGCCTGCCGGAGCCTTTGACGGGCACGGATGAATGGAAGGCGTGGAACCGCGTCTGGCGGATGCCGCCGGGCAAGGATCGCGGAAAGGAGCGCAGCCGTTTCTTTCCGGGCATGGCCAAGGCTGTGGCACGCCAGTGGGGCGGGCAGGCGATGGCTGCGGCGCGAAGGGCGGCGTGATGGCCGCTTGCAACTCGTTTGCGCTAATCGATCGCGGGAGCGCTTCTGCAATGAATATGCGCTTCCCGACAAGCCGACATGAACTTGTCGCGGGCAGCATGAGGCGAACCATTGCCGCACAACGCGGCGATGCAAGCACGCTTGGCCGCGAAGAAGGTCTCGCTTCTGGCAATGTCTGGCCAGGCGTGGGCGAGCGCCGACAAGGCTTCTTCCGGGCACCTCACGACCTTGATCAGGCGTTGCGGTGTGTCGATGCAGACGGGTACACCCCAGCTCGAGTGCAGCTCGACGGCAATAACGTCTCCCATGGCGCGGCTCCTCTTGATAGCGACACTGTTAAAGGGCCGCCGGGAGGGATTGTTCCCGCCCTTGGAGAACAATCCCCGCATGGCGATCACGACATGGCGCGCGACTACGACCTTACCGTCTGCGGTGGGTCGGGGTTCTCGTCGGGATTCGGCACTGGATCTTCGTCTGGAAGCCCCGGCGGGTCCGGTTCCTTGACCGGCGGTGCAGGATCGATAGGCGGTGGCACTGGCTGCGGCGGAATGTCGTCGCCGGGATTTACGGGCAGGCTCATGGCAGGAACTCCTTTGCAAGAGGCCAACTCGCTCGTACCGCCCGTTGTTCCGATTTCATTTCCGCTAAACGAGGATGCCCGCTATCTCGCAAGCCTTGATGAAGGCCTCCCGCGCAGCCTCCAGCGACTTGCTTCCGCCCAACGCCTGGATGCAGGCATGCCGTGCGATGATGTGCGCCGGCCCGGTCTCGTCGAGAGGCCACTGCAGGAGAAGAAAGTTGGCAGCCTCCAGAGCACTGGAGATGGCTCGGAGCTTTCCTTCCTCCGTCAGAACGTTAACCGGGATACTCCATCTCATTGGGTCCATGGATGTTCCCCCGCCGATGTAGAATGGACGTCTGCAAGGCGGTCTCATCATAGCGCTTTTCCGGCGGGCGGAGGGAAAAACGATGAGTGACGCCCGTTTCTCCATTATTCCCGGCTGGATCGTCACGGACCGCGCCTCAAGAGGCGCGACCTTCAGGTGCTGTGCCTTCTCGGCCGCCATACCAGCCGCAAGCACGGCTGGTGCCGACGCAGTCAGGTGAAGATGGCAGAGGAGCTTTCCTGCGCACGATCGACTGTGCAGGCCTCCATCGATCGGCTTGTCGAGATCGGCGGTGTCGAACGCCGAGAGGTCATCAGCGAGAGCGGGCGTGATAGCGCGCACTGGTACCGCGTGATCTATGACGTCCAGACCAACGAGGCTGCTTTCAGCGAATGGGATGCCTCGGACGCCGAGGAATTTGGTCCTATCGAGGGCGAAAACGAGGGCGCCCCCCCTGCCGATCCTGGGTCGGCACCCCCTGCCGACTCTGGAACGGCACCTATTAACGACTCTCAATTAACTCCTCCTGCTGAACAGAGAGAAAGAGCGCGCGAGCGCGCCGATCAGGATGGGGACGAAAGTCCTAAGGGGCTGGAGCGGCGTTTCCGTCAGTGGTGGGCCAAGTGGCCGAGCTATGAGGACGACGACGAGCATCCCGCAGCGCGTGGCATGCCCTGTCGCCGCAGCAGCGCCGCGAGTGTGAAGGGAAAACGGCCCTGTGGCTGGAACGTGTCTACGGCAAAGGCGGTTCGGGGAGGACGAAGGTCAAGAAGGCTTCGACCTATCTCACCCAGCGCATGTGGGAGCGACTGCCCAGCGAGGTGGTGCAGGCAGCGACACAACGCCCTGAGCATCACAAGCTGTTTTCAAAGCCGTGGCAGGGGCTGTGCATCTCGATCTTCCTTGGGCCGGAAAAACCACTTCCGCCCATGCCTGCGGCGCTTGAGGCATTGGTGCGGGCAGGCGGGCCGATGGCCGAGCGCGAGCGCAGGGCACATCGCCAACGGCATGCGTGGCCGCAGGTCAATCGTCTTTACGAAGACAGGCGGGGCGCAGTGGTGCCTGCGGACGTCATTGCGATCTCCGAAGGCTTCCGCAGCTACCATGTGCAGTCGCGGACGGTGGCCGCGTGGCGACAGCTCTATGAGCAGATGGGCTGGGTCTGGCCCGGTATTCAGGCTCGAAATGAACGAGAGGCCGCATGACACAGAGCGTTGCTTCCACTATCATTTGCGTCGAACTTTGCTTGGCTGCCCATGGGGCGGTGGCGGCCGACATCACGCCGATTGCCGTTTCCCCCGAGGCGCAGCAGGTGAAGACCGAAAGTGGCTGGACCTTCACCTTCGCACCTTATTTCTGGGGCGCGGGTCTTTCTGGTGATTTAGGCACCCGTGGACGAGAGGTTCACGTGGATGCTTCGTTCAGCGACATTTGGGATCATCTCGACTTCGCAGCCATGGCAATCGGTGAAGCGCGCTACGGGCGCTTCAGCATCGTCGGCGATGTTCTGTACACGAAACTGTCGGGGAATCAGGCAACGCCGAGGGGCTTTTTCGCAAAAAGCATTGACGTTGATGCCGAGACTTTCGCTGGTTTTGCCGGGCTCGGCTACTCAGTCCTGGAGGACAGTGCGGGACGCCTTGATATAGTAGGTGGTGTGCGCGTCTGGTCAGCCAATACCGAGATTTCCGCACGCGGGGGTATTCTCGATGGACGCTCGATCAGCGATGGAAACACCTGGGTCGATGCGCTTGGTGGCATCAAGGGAAGTTACTTTTTGACGCCCGATTTCTTCGTGACTGGTTGGGGACTCGTTGGTGGCGGCGGTGCCGACATTGACTGGGATGTGGCGGCTACGGTGGGCTATAAGTTCAACGAAACGTTCTCGGCCGTCGCCGGTTACCGCGCGCTCGGCGTTGATTACAGCAATGACGGCTTTGTATTTGACGTGGTCGAGCAAGGGCCGATCCTTCGCCTTGCCGTGAAATTTTGACGGTAAGATCATTGCCCGTACGGTCGCTAGCTTCCCCAGCGGACAGTGCGACAGCTTTTGCGGGACGGCGCCGGAAAATAGCGTGGATATCAGTAAGCCTCTTTCTGCCTCACAAAGCGGCAAGCCATTGAGATTGCGAGCTCTGCGGAGAACTCTTCTGTCTCGAACCGGGTGTGGGAGGGGCATTGAGAGAAGGCAGGAAGCATTAGACTGCAGTCGAGCCCCCCGTTGCCATGACCTTTTTGCGCCAGCACCGGGACGTTGCGACTGCCGCAAAACTCGAGGAAACTGATCTCACTGTTGTGAACCCTGCGACGCATGGTGCGAGCGCATAACAACGTGACTTCCGCTCGTCTTGGTTCACACGACGGTAAAGGGATTGATCTGATGGTATCTGCAACATGACACTGCAAGAATTTTATCGCGCGTACATAGCTTGCCTCAATCGACAAGATTGGAATGAGCTGCGGCGGTATGTTTCCGACGATGTCAAACATAATGGTCGACCGCTTGGGCTGTCAGGCTACCGCTCGATGCTGATCAAAGACTTCGAGGACATCCCCGACCTGCGTTTCGTCATAGATCGTCTGGTCTGCGACCCGCCCCTTATTGCGGCGAGGTTGATGTTCAATTGCTCACCGAGAGGCCACTTCCTTGGCCTAAATATCAACGGCCGACGTATTTCCTTCGCAGAAAACGTGTTTTACGAGGTGAAGAGCGGCAAAATTGTCGATGTGTTTTCCGCGATCGACAAAGCCTCGATCGAAAATCAGATTGCTTGAGCCGCTTTTTGCAACGGCCATTGGTTGCTTTGGGCCCAAAAGCGGTCGCTCTGATGCACGCGTGTCAGTTTTACAGTTCGCCGCTAACCCCTTGATGTTGTTTTAGCCGATTCAGACAAGTTTTACCGGCAAGTCATTGATGGAATTGCAGGGTCGCTAGCTTCCACACTGACCGGCTGGGCACCAACGCGCACCGAACGCGCATCGTTTACGAGCCCGGCTTCCGCGCCTTCTGGCCAGACAATTGCGGCAGCTTGTTTCACGCCATCGTTGTCGTCGCATGCGGGGAAGCGACCTTCGCTAGAAGGGCGGCGCCTATGCGTCCGATGTCTCCGTCTGCCTCGTCGCTGGCACCCGAAACGCCGATCGCACCTATAATCTCGTCACCCAGTTTCAGCAGCACTCCGCCATCGAGCGGAATGCCATTGGGAATGCAAAGCAGGGCGAGGCGGCCTTCGCCTTCCACCACGTCCTGGAACTGCCGCGTGTGGCGGCGGAAAAGCACAGCGGTGCGTGCCTTGAGCGTGGCGATTTCGACGCTTCCGACCTGCGCGTCATCATCGCGATGCAACAGGACGAGATGTCCGCCGTCATCGACGATTGCAATGACGAGCCGCAGGCCTCGCGTCTTCGCCTCCGTTTCGCAGATGGCGGCGACAGCTTTCGCAGCCTCAATCGTCAGCTTCGTCTTCGTGGCGAGCATCTTTTCCTCCATTTATGAAATTGCGGAACCGAGCGTCCGGGCCCAGCCAAGCCCGCTGTCCGTGTCTGCGCGGGGCTTGTATTCGCAGCCTACCCAGCCACGATATCCGAGGCGGTCGAGTTCGCTGAAAACGTGGGCGTAGTGGACCTCGCCCTCGTCTGGTTCGGCACGGCTCGGCACGGCGGCAATCTGGACGTGACCTATGATGGGCAGGTGGGTTGCAAGCTTATGGAAGATGTCTCCTTCGGAAATCCCGACGTGGTAGACGTCGAACATGATCTTGACGTTCGGCGCGTCGACCTCGCTGATGATTTCCGCCTTCTCGGCAATCGTGGAGTAGAAGTAGCCGGGCCTGTCGCGCTGGTTGATGCCTTCGAGGACAAGCGTCATTTCCGGCGCGCGGAAAGCCGCGTTTCGCAGATTCTCGACGAGAACCGAGCGGCCGGCCTGCTTTTCCTCCGGCGGCACCACGCCAGCCATGACATGGATCACCGAGGCGCCCGCGATGCGGCCCCATGCGAGAGCCTGTTGAAACCCGTCCTCGAAATCGGCCCGGCGCCCGGGAACCGCGCCGAGACCGAACTCCCCCTTGTCGGATTGTCCCACCGGAGTATTTATTCCGAGAAGGACAAGGCCGTGCTTCGCACAGCGGTCCTTCACCCGGTGAGGCGGAACCTCATAGGGCCAGTGCAGTTCAATGGCACGAAATCCTGCAGCCGCGGCGGCGTCGATACGGTCAAGCAGCGGGCGGTCTGGCCAGAGAAAGCCGAGATTGGCAGAAAACCGGGGCATGCTTCACCGCAACTTGAAGGTGGCGTCGAGGTCGGCGATGGCTTCTGGTCCCAGATTCCGAACCTGCATGCCCCGGGTCAGGATCGCCAGTTTGGCGGCTTCCTCGAGTTCCTCAATGGCAAAGGCTGCAGCCTCAACAGTGGCCCCCGACACGACCGGACCATGGTTCTCGAGAAGAGCCGCGCTGCTGCTGGCGACGATGCTTGCTACCAGCGACTTGATGGACGTCGAACCTGGTCGAGTATACGGCACGACGGGAACCTGTCCGACACGCATCACGACATAGGGTGTTATCGGCGGCAGCGCGTCGTCCCGGTCGATGTCCGATAGGCAGGAAAGAGCGGTGGCATACGTCGAGTGCAGGTGGATCACCGCCCCGCACGGCCGACCTTCATAGAAAGCGAAATGCAGCGGTATTTCCTTCGTCGGTGGATCACCGGAGATGTGGTTGCCCTCGAGGTCGAGCTTCGAAAGCCGTTCGGGCTTGAGGAATCCGAGACAGGAATTCGTCGGCGTCGTGATGAACCCGTCTTCGACGCGCGCGGAGATATTGCCGGACGAACCGGCGGTAAGGCCGCGTTCGAAGAATGATTTGCCCCATCTGACGATGTCGGCGCGGATCGTGTCCTCGTTCATGCTTGTCCCACCTCGCGCAATGCCTTCTCGAAGAAATCGGGTGCGCCGAAATTGCCGCTCTTCAGCGCCAGGCCCAGCGGGCCGTTGCGATCACCAATCAGGACCGGCACGCCCGGGTCGATTTCGCGGCCGACGCGCAAGCTGGACAGCTCCAGCGCTTCGACGACCGCGCCGGATGTCTCGCCTCCGCCAACGACGATACGCCGTGTGCCGGTGTCGGCAAGGTGACGGGCAAGATCGGCAAAGAAACGCTCAATCCCTACGGCCACGGCGTCTCTGCCGAACCGCGTCTGTGCGTCCGCAACGGTCTGCGGTAGCGCAGTGGAGTATACAATCGGCGTCTGCTGTCCCTGGGCACTGATCCATGCAGCGACATCGTGGACAGGGAGGTCCCCCCGCATCAGCGCGCCTGTATCCAAGGCGTAGGACGGATGATTTGCGGCGTAGGTGGCGACCTGTTGCTGCGAGGTGGCGGAGCAGGAGCCGCACAGCACAATTCCCGGGCCTTCGACAGTGGGAACGTTGTCTGGCTTCGCACCCAGCCTGCCTTTTGCACGAAAATTCTGCGGCAGGCCCTGCGCTATCCCGGATCCGCCTGTTACCAGCTTGTGATCGGCAACTGCGGCGCCGATCGTCAGAAGGTCCTCGTCGGCTATCGCGTCGGTGACGACGAGGCGGCGTCCGGCCTCCCGCTCCGCTTCAAGAACTCTGCGCAGCGAATCGGTGCCGGCGCGAACGGTATCGAGGGCAATGGCGCCTACCCCGCCCGAAGTCTGATGCGAGAGCCATCGGCGGATGTCGGGGTCTGTCATCGGTGTCAGCGGGTGGTATCGCATTCCCGTTTCGGAAAGAAGCTGGTCCCCCACGAAGAGGTGCCCCATGAAGATGCGACGACCGGCACCCGGAAAGGCCGGACACACGATGGCGACTTCCGCCCCGAGGAGGTCCAGGAGCGCCTCGGCGACAGGGCCGATATTGCCTTGTGGCGTGGAATCAAACGTGGAGCAGTACTTGAAGACAATCTGCTCGCAGCCCTGATCTAAAAGCCAGCGCGCCGCCGCTACGGACTGCGCAACGGCATCGCGAGCGGCGACGGAACGGGTCTTGAGTGCCACCACACCCGCTTCGCAGTTCGGCGCGGTCTGGCCGATGCCGGAAAACTGCACCGTCGACATGCCCCCTTTGGCAAGCGTGTTGGCAATGTCGCTCGCCCCGGTGAAGTCGTCCGCAATGACCCCGAGCAACATGTCAGGCATGCTCCCGGATGCGATTTCCCAGCTCGTCCTCGATATGGACGCGGATGATCTCGTCGAATGATGCCTCGCTTTGAAAGCCCAGCGCTTCGGCGCGCCGGGTGTCGAAACCCTGCGGCCAGCCGGCTATGATGCTGGCGATTGCTTCGTTCGGCTCGCGGCGAATGAGTTTCGTGGCGCCATCGCCGGCAACGCGGCGCAGAGCCTCGATCTGGTCGCCGACGGTCGCCGAGAGGCCTGGCATCGTGATCGTGCGCAGATGGCCGAGCGATCCAGTGTCGATTTCGGCGGCATGCAAGAGGAAGCGGGTGGCGGCGCGCGGGCTTGCGAACCAGTGGCGCACGGTCTCGCTGACAGGGAGGATGGCCTCCTCTCCGATCAGTGGCTCGCGAAGGATCGACGAGAAGAAGCCCGAGGCTGCCCGATTGGGCTTGCCCGGTCGGATCGAAATGGTCGGCAGGCGAATGCCGATGCCGTTGAAGATGCCCTTGCGCGAATAGTCTGCGAGCAGAAGTTCGCCGATCGCCTTCTGGGTGCCGTAGCTCGTCAGTGGCGTAACACAATGGGTGTCGCTGATGATTGGGGGCAGGGGCTCGCCGAACACCACGATCGACGAAGTGAAAACGACGCGTGGGGTGTAAGGGCGTTCCATCCCCTCATGACGGATGGCCTCAAATAGGGAGAGGGTGCCGTCGAGATTGACCCGGTAGCCCTTCTCGAAATCCGCTTCGGCCTCGCCGGAGACGACAGCCGCCAAATGGAAGATTATGTCTGGCCGCAGTGAGATGAGGCGCTTCGCAGCGCCAGGGCGAGAGAGATCGCTTGCCACCGTCTCCATCTCGCCGTCAAAATCAGGTCTTTCGGGTGCGACAATATCTGCGAGCGTCAGATAACGTATCGGCTTGCCATTCACCGTGCCGGCCTGCGTCAAGGCGCGCACCAGCTTGCGGCCGATCATGCCGGCCGCGCCGATTACCAGAATTCTCATGTAAGCGGGCTCCCTACTTTCTGCCGATGGCGTTGAAGGGCACTGCGTCTGCGGGCTTCCTTGCCGCTTCCGCGAGGCCGCCTTCATCGATGGCGCGCGATGTGTCGTGAATTCGAAGGATATGTTCGGAAAACGCCGCGGCCACCGCTTCCGGATTGCGCATTTTCAGCGCACGTACAATGAACCGATGATCTTCCAGGCTTTTCTCGATCGCACCCGGTTCGCCCATCGCAATCCGGCGATGATCGAGCATGTAGGTGTAGAGATCGACGACGAAGTCGGCGAGCAGCTTGTTGGTACATGCATAGTAGATCGTCAGGTGGAACTCGCGGTCGCAGATCAGGAAGCGGACGGGGTCATCCAGGGCCTGCTCCTGAGCCGCGATCGAATCCTCAAGACGACGAATGTCGTCAGGTCCCAGATTGCGGGCAGCATCGGCGGCGACCGCCGTCTCGACCAGCAGCCTCGCCGCATGCACCTCTGCAAGGCTGTATCCGTTGATGGACGTCGGATTGGTAACGCCGATGCGCTGTGTGCTGACCGCCACGTCGACGCGCGAAACGCGGGTGCGTGCGCCTTGCGAAACCTGGACCACGCCCTCTCCGGCGAGAAGTTGTATCGCTCCGCGGACGGTCTCCCGGCTGACTGCCAGCATGGTGGACAACTCCCGCTCACTCGGCAATTCGTCGCCTCGCTGCAGAATGCCGGACGCGATCATGGAAACGATCTTGTCTCGGATCATTTCCTTGGCTGTCTGCTTGTGGAGCGTCTCGTGTAGAGGCGACAACGGAAGGCTGGGCATTGGCACACCATTACTGGACTGATTTATAGTCCAGTTAAACTATTCTCGTACGACTGTCACCTCCCGGCCTAAAAAAATCTCGTGCCTTTGCCTCCACCTCAACTGAACGGCGGGCACAGCCAAGGAGGGAGCCGCAGGCCGGGCGCAAGGCTGATGCCATCAGGAAATATGATGTTATATCATGTATTTAGATTCTTCCGTCCCACTGCTTCGATTTCATGGCCGTTCGGCCGGGGCGAAAATCCCGGGCCGCAACGAAGATTCCGGATCTGTAAGATCCGTCGAACGCCGCCCGGTCTCCTGGAAGAAATCTTAACTGGCCTGCTGCCTCTACCAGTTGACAAGTTGGCGGACCAACACTAGCGTGCACCTCGTCAGTTGCGAACTCGGGGTTTGCGGTGGTTCGTCGAGGAGTGGCGAACGCTGGCGGGAGGATTTTGGGAATGGTTTCGATGGTCTTCGGGCGGCCCGTCTTGACGGGAGCGCCGAGATGAGCGCTGTGCATGCGACTGACGCGATCGGGTTTGTCGATGGCGAGCGGCGGGAAATTCTGGTGGCCCGTGGGGTCACCAAGTCGTTTCCGGGCGTCCTCGCCCTCGACAATGTCGATTTCGATGTGCGCGCCGGAGAGGTGACCGCGCTCTTGGGCGAGAACGGTGCAGGCAAGTCAACCCTGATCAAGCTGATGGCGGGTTTCTACACTCCGGACCGCGGTGAGATCACCGTCGATGGCGCGGCTCTTCAGGCCGATCCGGCGGCGGCGCACCGCATCGGCGTCGCGACAATCCATCAGGACGCCCATCTCGTGCCCGCAATGTCCATTGCCGAAAACATCATGCTGGGCCGCTGGCCTGGGCGATATGGCTGGATTTCCGTTCAGAAACAGAAGCAGAAGGCCCGGGCGGCCGTCGCGCGCGTGGCGCCGCACCTCAATATCGCTACGCCGGCCGGCCGCTTGTCCTCGGCAGACCAGCAGCTGGTGGAGATCGCTCGGGCCATTTCGGAAGATTCGAAGATCCTTGTGATGGACGAGCCGACAACGTCTCTCTCGCCGCCCGAAATCGAACGTTTGTTCCGTGTCGTCAACGACTTGAAGGCCAATGGCCTCGGCATCGTGTTCGTGTCGCACTGGCTGGAGGAAGTGTTCGCCATTGCGGACCGCGTCACCGTTCTCCGGGATGGACGGCTGGTCGGAACGAAGCCGATTTCGGAGCTGGATCACGACAAGGTCATCCGCATGATGGTCGGTCGCCAGGTGCGTGTCACGGAACACAAGCCGCGTCCGATCGGTGACGTGGTCTTGCGGGTCAGGAACCTTACCCGCGAAGGCGTGGTTGACGATGTCTCCTTTGACGTCAGTGCTGGGGAAATCGTTGGCATGTCGGGGCTTGTCGGCGCGGGGCGAAGCGAACTTGCATCCTGCGTCTTCGGCATCGATCCCTACGATGACGGGAGCGTCGAGATCGCTGGGAAACGTGTGCAACCGAACAATCCGGGGGCTGCGATCGACGCCGGTATCGGTCTCGTTCCAGAGGACCGGCGGCGGCAGGCTCTTGTCGGCCTTATGAGCGTGCGCAGCAACATGACGCTCAGCCTGTTCGACAAGGTTTCCCGCTACGGCTTCCTGTCGAATGCGCTGGAGGACGAGATTGCCGAGCGCGAAATGCGTAGTCTCGGTGTGAAGGCGGCCTCCTCGAAGGTACGCGTCTCCACACTGTCCGGCGGAAACCAGCAGAAGGTCGTCCTCGCGCGCTGGCTTGCTCGGCAGCCGAAGCTTCTCATCCTCGACGAGCCTACCAAGGGCATCGACGTGGGAGCGAAGTCGGAAATCAGCGAGCTCATCCTTCGCCTCGCGGAAAGCGAAATGGCGATTTTGCTGATCAGTTCGGAATTACCGGAAATCCTATCGCTGTCGGACCGCGTCCTGGTGATGCGCTCGGGGAGGATATCCGCCACGCTCACCCGTGAGCAGGCCACCAGCGAGACCATCATGAGCTATGCGACAACGGGCTGAACGGGGAGAAATCTGAATGGCACTGGAGAACACACCGATGAGCGATATCGCCCCGGAGGCAGGTGACAAACTTCCCGCGCTTCGCGGCCGCATATCCCTCATCGATCTGATGCAAAGCGTCGGGTTGCTGGCTGTCATTCTGCTTGGTGGCGCCATCATGAGCATTCTGAGCCCCGTCTTTGCGACTATGCGCAACATCGAGAACGTCTTGCAGTCGGCGACGATCATCGCGGTCGTGGCGATCGGCCAGACCTTTGTCATCCTCGTCGCCGGCATCGATCTTTCTGTGGCGTCTGTTTTGGTGCTCTCCTCGGTGCTGTCGGTGGGGCTTGTGCAGTTTCAGGGCTTCTCACCGGAAATCGGCATCCTCGTCGCGTTGATGGCGGGGCTCGCAATCGGCCTGGTCAACGGCCTGGCGGTAACGAAGCTGCGCATCCCGGCCCTGATTGCAACACTTGCGACGATGACCATAGGCCGCGGCCTCGCCTACATCTACTCTGGCGGCACGAACATCGCGCCGGTACCGGACTTCTTTGTCGATCTTCAAGCCGCCCGCATTCTTGGAATTCCGGCGGTGATCGTTCTGACCCTCGCGCTGGCGCTCGCTGCACAGATTGTGCTTTCCCGCACCTCGTTCGGCCGTTCCGTCTATGCGACGGGTGGAAATCCACTCGCCGCTCGCCTCGCCGGGATCAACACCGAGCGTGTCATCATCATCGCCTTTATGATTTCGGGACTGATGTCGGCCATCGCGGGGCTGTTGATTACGGCTCGGTTCGAGGCCGGCGCGGCGACCGCCGCCCAGGGGCTGGAACTCGCCGTCATCGCCGCGGTGGTCATCGGCGGAGTGAGCCTTTTCGGAGGGGAGGGCAACATGGGAAGCATGCTTCTCGGGGTGCTCCTGCTTGGCTTGGTGCAGAACGCCGTCAACCTGCTTAACGTCCCGCCGAACTGGGATTCGGTCGTCTCCGGGTTGGTGATTGCCGCGGCGGCCGCTCTCGATGTCTATCGACGAAGCTATCTGGAAGCGGGAATGCGCAAGAAGGTCATCGCCACCAAAGCTGCCAAATCGCAGAGGGCCTGAAGGGGCGCAGCGCTTGCCGCCGCACCAAGGGCCAAATCAGCCTAACCGAATGAAATGACGCCCTTTGAGGCGAACGGGGTCGCTTTGCCCGAAAGCGGGCAGGGCGGGAATGGCAAGCCACCTGAATGGGGTGGATCACGGGTCCAATTGGGAGGAAACAGGATGGACACCAAGACCAGAATGACAGCGACACGCCGTACCCTCTTGCAGCTTGCAGCCGGTACCGCCCTGCTGCTGACGGGCGCCGTTGCGCTGCCCGGACATGCTTCGGCCGAAGATAGCGCACTCAAGGGCAAGAATCTGGCCTACATCGCTTTCGGCCTGCAGTATGAATACCAGGTTACGCTCGTCGACCATGTGAAGAAGCTGGCCGCGGAGAAGGGGATGAACATTTCCGTTTATGACGGAAAGGGTGACCCCTCCACGCAGACGACCCAGATGCTGGACGTGCTCTCGAAGTCGCCCGATATCATTCTGCTCAATCCGGTCGACGCCAAGTTGCTCCAGGGCGGCGTCCGCAAGGCCAACGAGGCAGGCATTCCGCTCTTCATGCTCGAGAACCTGCCGCCGGAAGGGGAGTGGGTCGCCTACAATACGTTCGATGACGTTGCCGGCGGACGGGCCGCTGCCGATGCAGTGGCCAAACTGACGGGCGGCAAGGGCCGCGTGCTGGAGGTTCGCGGCGCCATCGGTTCGGGCCAGTCCGAGAAGCGCTACCAGGGCTTTCACGAGCAGATGGAAGCGAAGTATCCCGATATCACGATCGAAACCCTGAAGGCGGAATGGACTGCGGACAACGCGCAGACCCTTACCGTCGATGCGTTTACACGTGATCCGAATGTTGCGGCCATCTGGGCCCACAATGACGAAATGATCCGCGGCGTCGTCTCGGCGCTTCGCCAGATCGACAGACTGAAGCTTGCGGGCGAAGAAGGCCACATCCCGGTGATCGGCTTCGACGGTACCCCGCTCGGCCTGCAGCGCATCCGCGAAGGAACGCAGACGGCCGACGTCGGTCAGAATCCGTTTTCCATGGGTTCCTCCATCGTTCAGGAAATGGAGAACCATTTCAGCGGAAATCCAGTGAACAAGAACACGCTGATCCAGCCGGTCATGATCTGGAAGGAGAACGTCGACAGCGAGGAAAACTGGGGCAACATGGTCAAGGGCTGACCTTCTGGAGTAGGCGGGGCGCGCGGTCGCGTCCCGCCGGACACGAAATTATGCGAACGGATCGACGCATGACAACAGACATCATGAAACCCGACCACGCCCGAAACATGCGGCTTATCGGCCACTCGGACCAGGGCGGTCTCCGCGACGGCATCCAGGTAATGGTGGAGGGCGGCTTTGCCTATGTCGGCCACTTGTTCAGCCAGGGTTTTTCGATCGTCGACGTCCGCGATCCCGCCAATCCGAAACCGGCTGGCTACGTTCAGGCGCCGGCCAATACCTGGAATGTGCATTTGCAGGTGGCAGATGGCTTGCTGCTTGTCATTCACGGCAAGGATGTTTTCGCCGATGCGGCCTTTGCTGACGAGGCGTCCTATTACAAGGCAGCAGCAGGCACGGCGCTGGGAACAGCGACGCCGAAGTCGGAGCGCAACTGGGATGCCGGACTTGCGGTCTATGATATTGCAACCAGTCCCGGCCTGCCTCGCCGCATCGGCTTCATGCCAGTCTCGGGAGGAATCCATCGCATCTGGTGGACGGGAGGCAAGTGGGCCTACGTTTCGGCGCTGCTCGACGGCTATACCGATTTCATCTTCATGACGGTGGATATGTCCGATCCGTCCAATCCGCGCCAAGCGGGCCGCTATGCGTTGCCGGGCATGCACCAGTCGGTGGGCGAGACGCCGTCGTGGCCGGCCAATGCGAAGTTCGGCCTGCATCACGCCATTGTCGATGGAGATATTGCCTGGGGTGCGTGGCGCGACGCCGGCCTTGTGGTTATGGATGTCGCGGACCGGGCCAACCCCTCGCTGATCCGTCATGTCAACTGGTCGCCGCCCTTTCAGGGCGGCACACACAATTGCCTGCCGATCGCCGGCCGGGACTTGTTGGTTGTGCTCGACGAGGCGGTGCTCGACGATTTCGAGGACGGGTTGAAGAACATCTGGATCTTCGATGTAAAGGATTCCGCCAATCCGGTGCCGATCGCGACCATGCCGCCACCGTCGGACCAGGACTATACCCACAAGGGCGCACACTACGGGCCGCACAACATTCACGAGAACCGGCCGGGAAGTTTCCAGAGCTCCTCGCTGATCTTCTCGACATGGCAGAACGCCGGCGTGCGTGTCTACGACATTTCGAACGCATACCAGCCGAAGGAAGTTGGTGCTCTTGTGCCGCCTGCGCCTGTCGGACTCATGGACAAGCGGCCGGGCAAGAAACCGATCATCCAGTCCTGCGATATCTTCGTCGACAAGAGCGGTCTGGCCTATGTGACCGACTACAACGCAGGTCTCTACATCATGGAATATGCCGGCTGAGTTGCGCGCCGGATCAGCGATTTCTTGAAAGGAACAACGATGAACCTGTTCGGTTCTTATGATGTGGTGGTGACGGGCGCCGGTTCCTCCGGAATTGTCGCAGCCATCCGCGCGGCTCGCGAGGGGGCGAGGGTCTTGCTGCTGGAAGGCACCGGTTTCCTCGGTGGGCTGATTACCGGCGGACGGCTGACCAAGCCTACCGGTCTCATCAACTCGAAGATATTCGAGGAGATGCTGGATCGTTGTGTCGGCTATCGCGGCGCCGACGGTCGCATCCGGGAATCCTATTGGGGCAAGTACACCGGCACGTTCGATGCGGAGGTGATGCAGCGCGTCATCATCGAGATGGTGGAGGAGGCGGGCGTTGAGGTCCTGCTGCGCGCCAATGTTGTGCAGACCGTGACGAAGGGCGGCGTAGTCCATGGACTTCTGATCCGCACCAAGTCCGGCGAAAGCCTCGTTCTTGCCAAGGCGTTCATCGATGCTTCAGGCGACGGGGACGTCGCAGCGCTCGCCGGCGTCGATTTCATGCTCGGGCGCGAGGGCGACGGGCTTACCCAGCCTATCACCTCCTATTTCCGGGTGCTGAATGTCAACGTGCCTGCCCTTGTCGCCGATTGCGAGGCCAATCGCGACGATATGTGGGAAGTCGTCTATCCCAAGGAGGCGGGCGACCGCAACGAAGACTACGCCATGGCCGTCTTGCTGACGGGGTTCCAGCAACGCATCAAGGACAAGGTGGCCGAAGGGTTCAACTGGATCATTCCCAAGGACCACATCACGATGAAGACCGGACTGATCCCCGGCGAGATCAGCGTGAACGTCACCCGCTTCCAGGGTAACGGTCTCGACGAACGGGATCTCAGTCGAGCGGAGATTGAAATCCGCAAGCAGGCCTATTGCGCCTTCGACTTTCTGCAGCGGTATGTGAAGGGCTTCGAAAATGCCATCTTCCTTGAGGTCGCCCCGAAACTTGGCGTGCGCGAGACACGTCGCGTGAAGGGCCAGTACGTCTTGACCGAGGCGGACGTTCGCGGCAACCGCCGGTTCGAGGATGCCATCGGCCTGTGCAACTCGCCTGTCGACGTGCATGAGCCCGGCGGCAGCCGCGCCATCATGGATCATGTGGGTGTGGGTTACGGAATTCCTTACCGCAGCCTCGTCCCTCTGAAGGTCGACAACCTCCTGCTGGCCGGCCGGTGTATCTCCGTCGACGAGATCGCGTTCGGTTCGACGCGAAATGTGCCGGCCTGCACGATGACGGGCGAGGCGACGGCAATCGCCGCCACTTTGGCCGCCAAGCGTGGCGTGCCGACGTCGGCGATCGGAGCGGGCGAGGTTCAGACGCGCCTGCGCGAACTCGGGGTCTGGCTTGGGACCCCGGAAGAGTCCGTACCCGAGGTCCTCCGCCAGGTGAGCTGAAGGAAGACAGGGCAGGGCAGGCTGCGCAGGCCCCCCCGCATCGGGCGTTTCAATGGGACCGGAGGCGGTTGAATTGACGGCGCTGATGCTCGGGGCAGCGCCTGGACTATCGTGGTTGGAAGACGCAGAGATCTGCGGAAGAGCAGACTAGCGCTGTGCAGAGAGTACCACGCCACCTGCCGCAATTTCACGCTAACCCACCGCATGTTTTGTAACGGCCAGCGCCCCTTTGCCAAGCCGGCGGCCGACAGGCGGATGACGAACTCCTCACCGCGATGATCCGTCGCGAAGCGACGTCCGCGCGCCTTCCGCGGGCCCTTTTCGATCTTGCCGCTGAGGCACCGGCCGGCATTTCATCTGTTTCCAAAGATTGAATTGGCGGGAACCTCTTCCTCGCGTGCCGATCGGGGGGCAGCCTTGCCCCTCAGGAATCCTGCGCGGGCGGGATGCGCCGATCAGTGCGGTGTTCCTGGCGATCTCGACCTCTCTTTGCTGAAGCGTCGGCCGCGGAGTCGAGATAATCCGAAAGGGCCTCGTGGATGCGGTTTCGATGGCCCTCGCCGCACCGCTGTGGCGAATTACGCTGCTACTATTGTAAATTAAATAATACATGTGTATTGATCGCCTTGTGGGCTTTGGGTTTTGGGAGCAAGCCCCATGCGGAGCCCTCGTTCCATCATTCGGGCGGGAAGGAATTTTCGCCTGCTCCAAGGGAGGTCATCATGAAGAAACTTGTCACGCTTCTGGCGTGCGCTGCTTTTGCGCTGCCGGTCGCCGCCTGGGCACAGGACGCAATCGGAACCACCAAAAAGGACAGCTATCGCTTTGTCGTCGTGCCGAAGGTCGTGCACCCGTGGTTCGACAAGGTGAACGAAGGCGCGCAGGCGGCCGCTGCCGCGATCAAGGCGCAGACCGGTTCGAACGTCGAAGTCATCTACTCGGCACCGCAGTCTGCCGACGTTGTTCAGCAGAACCAGATCATCGACAGCGCGCTCGCGACCCAGCCCGATGGCCTGGCGCTCGACTTGCTCGACCCATCCGGCAACCGCGCCTCGCTCGAAGAAGCGCAGGCCCAAAGCATTCCGCTCGTGATCTTCGATTCGGTTCCGCCCGAAGGCATGGCGATTCCCTATATCGGCTCCGACTTCTGTGAGCAGGCCAAGATTGCTGCCCGCCGGCTCGTCGAGGTTCTCGGCGGTGAAGGCGAAGTCGCGATCATGCAGGGCGTTCCGACCGCGCCGAACCACTCGATCCGCGCCGAGTGCCACCGCCAGGTCTTCGCAGAACATCCGGGCATCAAGGTCGTTGCCGAAGGCATCGACAACGACAGCATCGAGACGGCCCAGCAGCAGGCAGCCGCCATCATGCAGGCAAACCCTAACCTCAAGGGTTGGGTTGCTTCCGATGCCGCCGGTCCGATCGGTATCGGCCAGGCGATCGTCGAAGCCGGCAAGCAGGGCAAGGTCACACTCGTCGGTCTCGACAACCTGCCCGAAATGCTCGACATGATCCGCGAAGGCGTCGCAGACAGCTCGTCGGCCTCGCAGCCGGAACTCCAGGGCTACTGGTCCGTCATGCTGCTCTGGGCGCAGGCAACCGGCGCCAAGGTTCCAGGCTATCTCGACACCGGCAACGCCTTCCTCACCAAGGAAAACGTGGACGGCTGATCCGGGTCGACCGGGCTGCCACGAGGCGCGGGTTTCCCGCGCCTCTTCCATCTCAATATGGCGCTGAGGTGCCCCATGGCTTATCTTGAAACCCGCGGCCTTGGCCGGGACTTTCCCGGCGTGACCGCACTCGACAATGTCGATCTCTCGATCGAACTCGGCCGAACGCATATTCTCGCAGGCGAGAATGGTGCAGGCAAATCCACCCTCGTGAAGATCCTGACCGGCACCGACCGGGCATCCCGCGGCGAGGTTCGCATCGATGGCCGCAATCCGGCCGACGAACCGGATCTTTACAAGAACGTCGCCTACGTGCCGCAGGAACTCAATCTTTTTCCGCAGATGAGCGTTGCGGAGAACCTTTTCATGCCGTTCAGCCGGACGGGACATGGCGGACTTCTCGTCAATCGCACGGCACTCGTGGACGAAGCGATAAGCTATCTGGACCGTTTCGGCATCGAGGCCGATCCCCGCGAGCTGGTAGCGAATATCTCGGTCTCCGACCAGCAGTTGCTCCAGATCGCACGCGCCTGCACCAACGCCAACATGAAGGTTCTCATCCTCGATGAGCCGACGTCGTCCCTGACGCGCGTGGAGGTGGACCGTGTGTTCAAGGTCATCCGCGGCCTGCTCGACCGCGATCACGCCATCGTCTTCATCAGCCACAAGATGGACGAGGTGTTTTCCATCGGCGACGATTACACCGTCCTGCGCAATGGCGAGAAGATCGAAAGCGGCAGGATCGCCGATATCACCGAGGCAGACCTGATCCGCGCGATGTCCGGCCGCGACATCACCTTCGACGAACATTTCCGCCCTCAAGTCCCCGTTACCGACACGATCATGAATGTGCGCGGGCTTTCCGGCGCGCGTTTCCAGGATGTCAGCTTCGAGCTGCGCCGCGGCGAAATTCTGGGTTTTGCCGGGCTCGTCGGCGCCGGCCGGTCCGAAGTGATGCAGACGATCTTCGGCTTTCTCAAAGCCAAGGCCGGCGAGGTTACGGTCGAGGGCAAGCCCTGGGCGCTGAACGACACCTCCGCCTCGGTTGACGGTGGCATGCTGTACCTTTCGGAAGAGCGCAAGCATCACGGCATCTTCCCGCTGCTGTCGCTGCGCGAAAACATCGGCATTTCCATCCTGTCGCTGACCAAGGGATCCCTTGGCATCAGTGGCGCCCGGGAGCGTGAAGCCGTCCAGAAGATCATCGACGACTACGGCATCCGTACATCGGGTATGGGCAAGCGCATCGCGCAGCTTTCCGGCGGCAATCAGCAGAAGGCCATCATCGGCCGCGCCATGGCTACGCGCCCGCGCGTGCTGATCTTCGACGAGCCGACCAAGGGCATCGACATCCGTACCAAGACCGAGATCTACAAGATCATGAAAGGTCTGGCCGAGGAGGGCGTCGGCGTCATCCTCGTGTCCTCGGAACTCGACGAACTGAAGAAGTGCGCAAGCCGCATCATCACGATGCACCATGGCCGCATCACCGGCGCGTTCGACACCGCCGAGACAAACAATGAAACACTCGTAGGCGCCATCTTTGGCACGGAGGCGAAAGCCGATGCAAACTAAACCCTTGGCACTCCTGACGCGCAGCCCGCTTGCCGGCGTTTTCGTCGCGCTGGCCGTCATCTTCACGCTTTCGGCGCTGATCTCCCCCTATTTCCTCACGCCCTATAACCTCTCGGTCATCGCGCGCGGCCTCGCCTTTGTCGGCCTCATCACCATCGCGCAGTCCATGCTGATGGTGCTGGGCGAACTCGACCTGTCGCTCGGCGTGATCGGGGGCCTTTGCGGCGTCATCTCCGGCATCCTGATGGTCCGGCTGGGCTTCGAACCCTACTCCGCCATGCTGTTGGCCATCCTGCTCGGCGCCTGCCTTGGCCTTCTTAACGGCCTGCTGGTGACGGTGCTGCGGCTCCATTCGCTGGTTTTGACGATAGGCACCGCCGGCATTTTCGGCGGCGCGAACCTTGTTCTCACGCGTGGCGTTGCAATCACCGGCATCCCGCGTGACGTACAGTATCTCGGCCGCGGCGATTTCCTCGGCATGCCGGTACCCTTCGTGATCATGCTCGTTGCGCTTGCGATTGCCACCTTCGTCATGCTGAAGACGCCCTTTGGCCGCTACATGTACGCGATCGGCAACAACCAGGCCGGCGCGCGTATGCTCGGCATCAAGGTCGACAAGGTTCGCCTTCTTGTGTTCGTTGCCGCCGGTGCGATCGCAGCTCTTGCCGGCGTCCTGATGGTGGCCCGCCTCGGCACCGCACAGCCTTCGATCGGCGAGACGTGGGTGCTGGCGCCCATCGCGGCCTCGGTCATCGGCGGTGTCGCCACGACCGGCGGCATCGGCAGCCCGATCGGCGCGATCTTCGGTGCCGGCATCATCGCCATCATCGAGAACATCATCGTGCTTTTCGGCGTCTCGCCCTATTGGCAGGGCATCGTCTCGGGTGCGATCGTCGTGCTTGCCATTTCCTTCGACGCCATTTCCCGCCGCTATCTTCGCCGCGACGCTTGACGCAGCCGACAGCATCGATCTGACGAGAGACAAGAGAATGAACCAGGAAGTCAAAACCAAGAAGCTGATCAACGCGCCGGAAAACATCATCGCGGAGATGATCGAAGGCATGGTGGGCGCCCATCCGGACATGCTGCGCGTGGAGGGGCAGACCGGCCGTGCGGTCGTCGCCGTGGACGGCCCCCGCGACGGCAAGGTGGGCATCGTCGTCGGCGGCGGCTCCGGCCATGAGCCGGCCTTCGCCGGCTACGTCGGCCGCGGCCTTGCCGACGCTGCCGCCGTCGGCAATGTCTTTGCCTCGCCCTCCCCGTCGCACATCGTCGAGGCGGCCCGTGCCGCCGATGGCGGCGTCGGCGTCGTCATGCTCTACGGCAACTACACCGGCGACGTCCTGAACTTCACCATGGCGGCGGAAGAGCTGGAACAGTCCGGCGTCCCGGTGCGTCACGTGGCTGTTGCCGATGACGTGGCCTCCGCTCCGATCGAGCGCAAATCTGAACGCCGTGGCATTGCCGGCGACTTCTTCGTTTTCAAGGTTGCCGGTGCCGCCGCCGATCTCGGCGAACCGCTGGCGCGGGTGGAAGCACTCGCGCAGGCGGCAAATGACGCGACCCGTTCGATGGGCGTCGCGCTCAGCCCCTGCTCCCTGCCGCAGACCGGCAAGCCGAACTTCACGATCGGCGACGACGAGATGGAAATCGGCATGGGCATCCATGGCGAGCCCGGCATCCGCCGGCAGAAGCTGGCGCCGGCGGACGAAGTGACCGACGAACTTGTCGATGCGGTGCTGAAGGAGCTCGATGTCAAGTCCGGTGAACGGGTTGCCGTTCTGGTCAACGGTCTCGGCGCCACCTCGCAGATCGAACTCTACGTCATTTTCCGTCGCGTCAAACAGCGTCTCGACGCGCTCGACATCCAGATCCACGCCTCGTGGGTTGGCGAGTATGCAACATCGCTGGAGATGGCTGGAGCCTCGGTGACGCTGATGAAGCTCGACGATACGCTGCAGGCGTTGCTCGACCATCCCTGCCGCACCCCGGCGCTTGTCGTCGGTGCTTTCGAGAGGACCGACGACGTTGCGGCGCGTAGCCGCAAGGCTGTGAAGGTCGCCGAGAGTGCGGCGGCGGTGCAGGAAAAGCCGCGTGTCCTCATCACCGAGGGCGACGTGACACCCGCAATCTTCAAGACGATGATGCACGCGGTCGGCGACCAGATCATTGCCGAAAAGAACTGGCTTTCCGAACTCGACGGCGTGATTGGCGATGGCGATCACGGCGTGACGATGGAAATCGGCTGGAAGGCCGTACAGCACGCGCTGGAGGACACGCAGGAGGACGAGACGATCGAGGCCATCTGCAAGCGCATGGCGAAGGCATTCCTCGATGCGGTCGGAGCGTCCTCCGGCCCACTTTATGCCACCGCCTTCCTGCGCGCCGGCACGGCAGTCGGCGACCGGCTGAACCTTGATGGGACCGGCATGGCCGAATGGCTCAGCGCAGCATGCCAGGGCATTCGTGATCGCGGCCGCGCCGAGCCTGGCGACAAGACGATGATCGATGCCTGGGTGCCGGCAGTTGAAGCTGCGACGCAGGCGGCGCAGAACGGGGCGACGTCGCTCGAGGTTCTGGTCGCTGCGCGCGACGGCGGCGAAGCGGGCATGAAGGCGACGGCGGCGCTGGAATCGCGCCGTGGCCGCTCGGCAAAGCTCGGCGAACGCTCCATCGGCCACATCGACCCCGGCGCCGCCTCCACCTTCGTCACGCTGCGTGCAATGACGGAAGCCCTTCGCAAGGCGCTCGGATAATGGGCGACTTCAGCGCGGGCCTTGCAGAAGGGCCCGCGCGACGCCTTCATTGGTCACGAGCCGGTTGACGTAGCCGGCACGCAGGACCCCCCGGATGATCGGGATCTTGCGGACACCGCCGGAAACCAGCACGGAAATGGGCTTGAGCTTCATTTTGTCGGGGGGAAGGGCGATGATCGAGTCGTTGAGAAAGTGATCGATCGGCTGGCCGCGCGCATCCAGGAACCATCCCATGAACTCGCCGACGGCGCCGCCTTTCAAAACCGCGTCGAGATTGTCCTTCACCACGCGGATCTGCGTCAGTGATGTGTCCTGCGTCAACGCCCCGCACGACACGATGCCGATATCGGCGATCTCGGTCCGCGCAAGGACATCCGTCAGTTCGTCGTTGAGAAGGATCGCGTTGCGGCTTTCGGGATTGGCGCAGTAGATTGGTGCGGTCAGATAGTGACATTCGACGCCCAGCGCCCGTGCAAAAGCCGTCGCGACTTCGAAAGTATTGGTCGCCGAGCCGCTCGTGACGCCGCCGGTCAACCCCACCACCCAGCTTTCGGACTTCGGCCGGGCGCGCAGGCTGCGGACCGCAAAGCTCAAGGTCCGCCCCGATCCGATGCCGACACCCATGTCGCGACCTTCGATCAATTCGCTCGCAAGTGATCCGGCGGCTTCGCCGATCACCCGCTTCTGCTCCAGATAGTCGTCGAGATCGGGCACCACGACGGTGCCAGCCAGGCCGTAGCGGGCAGAGACCCTTTCAGCGAGTTCGATACAGTCCGTCAGGGGCAGGCTGACATGAACCTGCACGCTGCCGGATTCCCGAACCTGGCCGATGATCTTGTTGACCTTCAGCCGCGTGATGTCCATGCGCTGGGCGATTTCCTGCTGGGTTTGTCCGCCGATGAAATAGAGCCAGGCGACACGTGCGCGCTCCAGGTCGTCGTCGAAGTGTCCCCAATCCTCGCTCATGCAGCGCGCTATCCCCTCACGTTTGGTTCCTTTTCGATACGCCACTTATCATGGGATGGGCAACCGGCTTCTCAGCAATCACCGTGGAAGGGGTCTCCGTTTCGGATCAGGTCGGAGTGCCTTTTCCCCCGGCCTCTTCGGGCGTCGTGGCGGGAGGGGGGGCGGCAGGCCTCCTCCTCCAGACTGAAGATGTTCAACAGGTGCCCGGGATGGCGTCAGCTGGCGGTCGTCCGCAGCAGATTGATGTCTGCGACGAAGACGGAGTAGCCAAAGCCAGTTTTCTCCCCTTGATCGTTACCGCCACTCGTCGAGACGCCATTTGCCGACGCGCGCCGCATGCCCAGTCGGTTCTCGCCCAGGTTTCCCGGCAGCATATGGCGCCGGTAAAATCGCGTGGAATCTATGTGTGGCACCTATATCCGACAGGTGGAAGAGCTAGCCAGGGACGTGAGCTTGGCGAACAAGCTCGCGCTTGAGATATGCCGTCTCGAGGCCCAGCTCGATGAACCGGTAGGCGTGCCGGGCAAGTGCGACATTGTCGTCCCACAGATTGCGCCAGATGGCGGTCTTGAGTGACAGGTCCTTGTCGACGATGGTCGACGAGAAGGATTCGAACGTGACGTAATCATCCCAGCCGATTGACGCCAGCGCGTCGAAGATCGCCCGAAAGTCGATCGTGCCCGTACCCAGATAGCCGCGATGGCTCTCGCCGATGTGAATATAACCGATCTTGCCGGCGGCGTGACGGATCGCGAGACCCACATCGGCCTCCTCGATGTTCATGTGGAAAGTGTCGAGATGCAGGAAGACATTCGAGGCGCCGGTGTCGCGGATATAGGCCAAGCCCTGCGCAGCCGTGTTGAGCATGTTGCTCTCGAAGCGGTTGACGATCTCCAGATTGAGCGTAACGCCGGCCGCCTTGGCGCGCTCGGCCACCTTGGCAAGCGATGAAACGCTGGTGTCCCATCCCTTGCGCGTGAGGGCGTGTTCCTGTTTGCCGTGCGCGGAACTCAGGATTCCAGCAAGCTTGGTGCCGCCAAGGTCGCGCACGAGCGCCACGGCTCGGTCGAGAATGTCTATGCCGTTGGCGACGATCGCAGCGTCGTCGCTGGAAATGTCGCCTTCCGGGGGCAATCCCATGCTGACGGCCACGTCGAGGCCAAGTTCGCGGATGCGGCCGGCAAGCCAGGCGACGTCGACCTGGCTGGGGTCGAGATAGGAGAATTCGATAAGCTTGTAGCCGAGCTTATGTGTGTTCTCCAGCGCCGTTTCGAGCTCGTCGCGCGAGGAACCTGCGCTCCAGACGAAGGAATGTACACCGATCTTCGACATATGCCGGCCACTTTCTGCATTGGATTGAAACGGGTCGGTCGGGCACCCGCCGAAGCCTGTGCCCGACCGTCTGGGAGGAAGGTTAGCGGGCCGCGGTCCAGCCCTTGTAGTCCTTGACGTTGTCCGCCGTGATGAGTTGCGGATCAAGGAGGACGACCGGTTCAGCCGGCTTTTTGCCGTTCAGCACCTCGACGCCGAGCTCGAGAGCCTGGCCTGCCATGACGTAGGGATCCTGCGAGGCCGAAGCCTTGATCATCGAGGTGCCGCTTGCGAGCGACTTCTCGATGTCGGGCGCGCCGTCGACAGCGGTGAGGAAGAACTCGCTGCGGTTCAGCTGCTTGGCGGCAAGTTCCGCACCGATCGCCGTCGGATCGTTGATCGCAAACACCGCGTCGATCTTGTCGAAGCGGGTAAGCAGGCCTTGCATCACGGCAAGGCCGCCGTCGCGCGAGCCTTGGCCGTTCTGGTCATCGGACAGGATCTTGATGTCGGCGTGTTTTCCGAGCGCCTCCTTGCAACCCTGGACGCGGTCGAGGATCGAAGAGGAGGCGGGACCGTTGATGATGACAACGTCTCCCTTGCCGCCGAGCTTTTCGGCGATGTAGTTGCAGGCCTCTTCGCCGGCCTTGACGTTGTTGGTCATGACGGTGACGTCGGCACCCGGTGCAGAGACGTCGAAAGCGGCGACCACGACGCCCGCGGCCTGGGCCTTCTTGACGGCCGGCGCAATGGCTTTGGCGTCAACGGCGTTCAGCATGATGATGTCCACGCCGGCGGCGATGAAGCTGTCGATCTGCGAGACCTGCTTGTTGAGGTCGTAGTCGGCGGAAACGGAGATGACTTCGACGTTCGGGTTGATCTCCTTGGCGCGGTCCTCGATGCCCTTGATCGTGGCGACGAAGAACGGGTTGCCGAGCAGGCCGACCGAAATGCCGATCTTGTTCAGGTCCTTGGCGGCAGCGGGCATGAAGAGTGCTGCGGCCATGGCGGTGCCGACGAGCAACTTGGACATAAGACGCATGTTTTCCTCCATTGTGGCGCGTTTGGCGCCGTTGTTTCCGGTCGCCGACCGGTTCATTCAGCCGGACCTCACGTCCGGCCAAGCCCCTTGAGCCTGTATCGATCGAGGCCGACGGCGACGATGATGACAAGCCCCTTGATGATGTACTGCCAGATGTCCGAGACCCCCACGAGAATGAGGCCGTTGGAGAGCACTGCGATGATGAGCGCGCCGATGAGCGTGCCCCAGATCGAGCCGACGCCGCCGACGAAGCTGGTGCCCCCGAGAATGACCGCTGCGATGGCGTCGAGTTCGTAGGCCTGGCCGAGTTGCAGGCCGTTCGCCGCATAAAGGCGGGCGGCCGACATGGCCCCGCCAAGGCCGGAGAGCAGGCCCGACATCGAATAGACGAAGAGCAGTACCAGCGGCACCTTGATGCCGGTCAGCCGCGCAGCCTCGGAATTGCCGCCCACCGCGTAGATCCAGGTGCCGAGCACGGTTCGCTTGAGGATGAACCAGGACACCAGGATCGTCGCCATGGCGATGACCGCGAGCCAGGGAATCCCGAACAGCGTTCCGTTTCCGATGAAGTCGAAGGGCAGATCCGCGTTGAAGACGGTCGTATCGTTGCCCAGCAGGCGCGCCACGCCGCGAATGGCAGTCAGGGAGCCGAGCGTGACGATAAAGGGCGGCAGCTTGAGCCAGGCGATGATCGCGCCGTTGAGGAAGCCGCAGAGGAGACCGGCGGCGATCGCCGCGGGGATGCCGAGCATGCCGAAATCCGGCACCAGCGAAACGATCACCGCGATCATGGCGGACGCGGCAAGGATCGAGCCGACGGAGAGGTCGATGCCGCCCGTCAGGATGACGAAGGTCATGCCGGCGGCGAGCACCGTGTTGATCGACGCCTGCTGCATGACGATGGACAGGTTGTTGACGGAAAGGAAGCGGCCGCTGATCAGATGGAAGCCCACTGCCAGCAGGACGAGGACCGGCAGCATGCCGAGCGCCGTCAGCGTAGAGCGCAGTTTGAGCTTGTCCGTCCGGGCCTTTTCGGTCTCGATTGCGCTCATCTTTCGGTTCCGTCTTCTTCCGTTGCCTTTTTTCACGCCGCGTGGCCGGCAGTGCCGGTTGCCAGCGCCATGATCGCTTCCTGTGCGATGGGTTCCTCTGCCGAACCGGCGATCTCGCCGGCGATGCGTCCTTCGCGCATGACCAGAACGCGGTCCGCAATACCGAGGATTTCCGGCAGATCGCTGGAGATGACGACGATGGCAATGCCGTTCTGGGCGAGCTCGTCGATGATGCGGTAAATTTCCGACTTGGCGCCGACATCGACCCCGCGCGTCGGCTCGTCGAGGATGATGACCTTGGGCTTTGTCTCCAGAAGGCGCGCGAGCAGCGCCTTCTGCTGGTTGCCGCCCGAAAGCGCGCCCACATTGATCTGCGTGCCGGCCGTGCGGATCGACAGTGACTTCACCGCATGGGCCGCCCGCTCTCTTGCCTTCGCGAAGTCGAGCACCCCGCCGGCCTTCGCATCGCCGGCGATCACGCCGATATTGATGTTGTCGCTGATCGACATATCGAGAAAGAGGCCGAGCGTCTTGCGGTCTTCCGTAAGGTAGGCGATGCCGGCGTCGAGCGCGTCGCGCGGAGAGGTTATGGCGAGCGGCTTGCCGTTCAATGCGATCTCGCCCGACGTTTTGCGGTCGGCGCCATAGACGAGGCGCGCCAGTTCCGTGCGACCCGAGCCCACGAGGCCGGCGACACCCAGCACTTCGCCCGAGCACACGTCAAAGGAGCACGCGTGCACCTTGACGCCATCACCGACATTTCTCGCCGAAAGCACAGCGGCGCGTTCGCCTGTCACCTGCCGATGCTCCTTCTTGTAGAATGACGAGAGGTCGCGGCCGACCATCATCGAGACGAGCCTGCTCGCCGAAAGCTCAGCGCGCTCAAGGGTGCCCAAATAGGCGCCGTCGCGCAATACGCTCACCCGGTCGGAGAGCTGGTAGACCTCCTCCATGCGGTGGCTGATGTAGATGATCGCGATACCGTCCGCCTTCAGGCGCGCGATGACGTCGAAAAGCTTGTCGGTCTCGCGGCTCGTCAGCGAGGTGGTCGGCTCGTCCATGACGATGATGCGCGCACTGGTCGTCAGCGCCCGTGCGATCTCCACCATTTGCCGTTCCCCGAGCGAAAGCTCCGCCACGCGCCGGGTGGAATCGAAGCCGATGCCGAGCTGTTTGAGGATCGGTTCGGCACGTCGGGCCATTTCCGACCGGTCCGCGAGGCCGAAACGGGACGGTTCGTTGCCGAGGAACATGTTCTGGGCGACCGTCAGGTTCGGCGCGAGCGAGAGTTCCTGGTAGATGACGGCGATGCCGTAGGCCTTGGCGCGCAGCGGATCTCCCAGCACGACCGGCGCGCCGTCGATGAGCACCGAGCCTCCCGGGTCCGCCGTATAAGCGCCCGACAAAATCTTCATCAGCGTCGACTTGCCGGCGCCGTTTTCTCCCATCAGCGAATGCACTTCGCCGGGGTGGACGGTCAGGCTGACATTGGAGAGCGCCTTCGAAGCCCCGAACGTCTTGCTGATATCGCGCATCTCGAGGAGCGGATGCTGCTGGTTCGCCGTTCCGGTCATGCGCGCTTCTCCTTTGCTGCATACCGCTGACCGGTGGCCATCGCATCGACGTGACGGCGCCATTCCCCCCGATAATTGTCAAGGCCTGCGATGGTCGCCGGGTCCGCCGCGGCGCAGTCATTGACAAAGGGGTTGCGGCCGGCGACCTCGAATACGAGGGCCGCTGCGCCGAATGCGCTGCCCTCCGGGTTGCCGCTCGTGTGCACGGCCTGTCCGGGTCGCAGAGCTGCGAGCACGGAGGCATAGAGCCCAGTCTTCACCAGGCCGCCATCGATGACGATCGTGTTCTTCGAGCCGATGAGGTCGAGCGACAAGTCGGTCATCAGCGCGACATAGAGCATTGAGACGGCCGCTCGTTCCTCGCCGTCGACGTCAGGCCCGATGAAGCGGCCTTCATGGCCGGGCATTGGACCGCCGGGGGCAAAGGACGGCAGGGCGTAAGCTCCCCTTGCGATGACTGACGCGACAGCTTCCGCGGAGACCGGCTTGTTCCAGCCGCCGCTTGCAACGTCGTATTCCCGCCCGCCCATGAAGCGGATGGTTGCGACCGGCTGGTGGTCAACCGTTACATTGGCCAGCATGTCGCGGGCCGCATCCAGCGCTTCGAGCGGGCTTGACGGGTTGAAGATGATGACCCACGTCCCCGTGGATACCAGCGTGAAATCGGAGAAGCCGAGCGACCGGTAGAAATAAAGCGCTGCATTGCTGTCATGCACGCCGTTGTGCACGGCGACGTCAACGGTACGCCCGTCAGCGAGCCGCACGGCATGGGTGCCGATTGCGCTGCCAGCGCGCGCGAAGTCGGGCATCTTGCAGCGCCAGCCCATCCGGTCGACGAGGCTGCTGAAGTCGTCCTTCAGCGGCGCCCAGAGATTGGAATGGCAGCCGAGATAGGAAACCTCGCAAACCGCGCGGCCGGAGAATTTCCAGCTCCAGAACTGCGGGTAGGACAGGATGGCATCCGCCTTACCGATCAGTGCGGGATCGCGCGTGTCGAGCCACAGAAGATGCCGCCCGTAATTGAAGCCGAGAGGCAGGGGCGGCGAAAAGGTCTCACCGAAATCCGGCGCCATCGCATCGATGCCGGCGGCGATATCGCCCGGCAGTTCCTGCTCGTAGTCAAGGATGGCGTGGAGGAGCCTGTCGCCGGACGTAAGCGCGAAGGTGCAACCATGGCCGGAGAACATGATGCGATCGACGCCATGCGCCGCGACGACGCGGGCGAGCTCCCCCTCCATCCAGTCGAAGAGCGCGGTATCGTCCAGCACGCGCAGGTCGGCTTCGGGGCGCCAGACAGGGCGGGTGCGGGACTCATCGATCACCTGGCCTTCGGCCGAGATGACAAAGAGTTTCGAATTGGTCTTGCCGAGATCGAAGACGGCGACGGGGTTTTGGCTCAACCTGCGCCTCCCGTCGTCGCGATCATGATGCTGACGCCCGCCTCTTCCAGCATCTTGGCCGCGACATCCGTGAGGCCGTCGTCGGTGATGATGGTGCCGATGCGCGAGAGGGCCAGTACGGTGTTGCGCGGCTGGATGGAGAATTTCCGGCTGTCGGCGAGCAGAACGATCTCGTCGGCGCAGGCGGCAAGCTCGCCGATCACCTTGACGAGGAGGGGGTGGGATTCGAGCAGCCCCTTGCTGCTGATGCCCTGCGTACCTAGGAAGAAGCGCGAGGCGAAGAAGGCCGGCGACCCGGCCGCCGCATCGTGGATGATACCGGGCTCGCGGTAGAGCTCGCCGCCGGCCAGCGAAAGCTGGCAGGTGCCATGCTCGCCGAGATAGGCGGCAAGCGGCATGGAGTTCGTCCAGATGCGCAGGTTGCGTTGCGCCAGCAGGATGCCGAGCTGGTAGCAGGTGGAGCCCGCATGGACGATGATGGAGTCGCCGTCGCGTACGAGGCCGGCTGCCATGGCGGCAATCGCCCGCTTCGCCTCGACTGCGATATCCCTGTTCTCGTCGTAAGGCCGCGCGGAGAGGCGCGCGCTGTCGCCGGCGTCGATGGCCGAGATGCCACCGTAGACCTTGCGGGCACGGCCCAGCTCATGGAGTTTGTCGATGTCACGGCGGATTGTGGCAGGAGATACGCCGACGTGCTCCTGGAGATCCCGCACCGAGGCAAACGGGGTCTCGCGCAGCAGGTCGATGATGGCTTTGTGGCGCTCAGTGTCGTTCACGGCCTCTCCTCCCGGCGTCTCCCTCGCCAGATGAATGAAGATAATCACAGATGATTGGCTATATCAATATAAGTGACGATAATTATTCACTGTTGACGATTTATGATCATGAAAATACCATCACGTGCAAAGTTCGATCACTCCTGCGGCCAGGCGGGATGTCGCGACACGACGGTTCAAAGGGAGGAGGCCTGCATGGCTTCGGGCATTCGGTCGGAGGACATTCCGGCCTTCGAGGCATTTCTCGATCTTTCGCAGCGGATCGGCAGCGATATGCTGAAAACGCAGGGCGCTGGCGGCAACACTTCCTTCAAGCGCGGCGACGTGATGTGGGTGAAGGCATCGGGCACCTGGCTTGCCCATGCCGGCGCGCGCGATATCATGGTGCCGCTGACGGTGATGTCTCTGGTGGAAGCGCTGCAGCAGCGGGATCCGCGCGCTGAAAAGGCGACTGACTTCATCGTATCCGACCTGAATGCCTCGGGGCTGCGGCCGTCGATCGAGGCGAGCTTCCACGCCGTGCTGCCACAGGCGGTCGTTGCCCATTATCATTGCGTCAATGCCATCGCGCTGTCGGTTTTGGCCGAACGGGAGGGGCTCATCGCCGAGCGTCTCGCGACGCTGCCTGACCTGACTTGGGTGACGATTCCCTACCGCCGTCCCGGCACGCCGCTTGCCCGCGAGATTGCGAGCGTCGCCGCAAACCGTCCCGATATCCTGATCCTCTACAACCATGGCATCATCGTCACGGGCGAAACGGTGGAGGAAGCAAGCGAGCGCATCGCACGCGTCACCTCCGCCCTGTGCGTCAAGGAGCGCGCAGCCGCGCCGGCCAACCCTGCGGCCCTGAAAGCCCTGGCGGACGGATCAGACTTTCACGCCGCCGAGGATGCCGAAAGCCACAAGACGGCACTGAGCCCGGCGAGCATCGCCTATGCCACAGGCGGTTCGCTCTATCCCGACCACGTCATCTTTCTCGGCACGGAAATCGGCGTGCTAGGCCCCGGCCAAACGGCAAGAGACTATTGCCAGGCGCGCCGTGCGCAGAACCGCGCCATCCCCAAAATGCTTCTTGCTCCCGGTCTCGGCGTACTGCTGGCGAACGAACTGACCGATGGCGGGCGCGTCATGGCGCGGTGCCTGGCTGAGGTCGTTGCCCGTATTCCCGAGCAGGCGACCGTCGTCCACCTCGGCCCGGAGCAGGAGCATGAACTGACCCATTGGGAAGCGGAGCAATACCGGCAGGCGCTCGACCGCAAGGCGAGCCAACGGGCATGAGCGCGACGGCGGGGCCTGCAACCGCGCTCGGGATCGATCTCGGCACCTCCGGGGTGCGCGCGGCCGCGCTTGCGGCGGATGGCACTCTTCTCGATATGGCTGCATTTTCGTTTCCCAGCGCGGACGCGTCACGCATGCCGGCCATCTGGTGGACGGGCGTGCAGTCCTGCCTTTCGGAGCTTTCTGCCCGCCTGTCGTTCGCCGCGATCGAAGGCCTGGCTGTCGATGGCACGTCCGGCACCGTGGTAGCGCTCGATGCTGACGCCCAGCCGATCGGCGAGGCGCTGATGTACAACGATCCCTGTCCAGAGCCGACAATCGTAGAACAGATCGCCGCACGAGCTCCGGCTGACAGTCCCGCTCGCGGGGCAACGTCCGCGCTTGCCCGCGCCATCCACCTGTCGCGCCGGCCCGGCGTACGCAAGGTCGTGCATCAGGCGGATTGGGTTCTCCTGAAACTTGGCCTCGCCACGGCAACGAGCGACGAGAACAACGCGCTGAAAACCGGCTTCGATCTCGCCAACGGGCGCTGGCCGGACTGGCTGGAAGCCTGCGGCATGGACATCGCTTTGCTGCCCGTTGTCGAGCGAGCCGGCATGCCCCTTTCGGCGGTCGGTCCGGCGGGACGGGCGCTCGGCCTTCCGGCCGACTGCCGCTACCATGCCGGCACGACGGACGGCTGCGCTTCCTTTCTGGCGACGGGCGCTTCGGCCATCGGCGATGGCGTCACCGCCCTTGGCTCGACGCTGGTCGTCAAGCTGGCCACCGCCCGGCCGATCGATGCCGCCGGCTACGGCATCTATTCACACCGTGTCCTCGACTTCTGGCTCGCGGGCGGTGCCTCCAATTCCGGCGGCGCTGTCATTCGCAGCTTTTTCGACAGCGAACAGTTGAAGGCGATGACACCTCTTCTGCGGCCGGAGGCGCCGACCGGCCTTGCCTATTATCCGCTGGCAAAGCCCGGCGAGCGTTTCCCCGTGAACGACCCCTCCTATCCGCCGCGGCTGGAGCCACGCCCGGCCGATGACGTCGTGTTCTTCCAGGCGATCCTCGAAGGCATCACCGCCATCGAGAAATTTGGTTACGACCGTCTGGTCGAGCTCGGCGGCCCAGAGGTCCGCTCGGTGCGCACGGTCGGTGGCGGGGCGGCCAATTCCGCCTGGACGAGAATGCGGGAAAAGGCACTCGGGGTGCCCTTCCTCGCCACCCGCTCGGCCGAAGCGGCCGTCGGCGCGGCGTCTCTGGTTCTTGCCGGAAAGGCCCGGTGGTCATGAGCCTCGCACCATGGACGACCCTCGCCACCCTTGCCGATCGCTACGATGCGTTTCTCGTGGACCAGTTTGGCGTGTTGCGGGATGACGAGCGGGCGTACGCCGGTGCCAACGAGGCGTTGCTCCGGCTGAAGGCATCCGGGAAAGCCGTCATCCTCCTCTCCAATTCCGGCCGAAGCGGTGACTTCAATGCCGAACGCCTGGTGAAGCTCGGCTTCGACCGCGCCGGCTTCGACCGCTTCCTGACCTCCGGCGATGTCGCGCGCGATATCCTTGCCCGCGAGACGGCGGGCTCGAAAGCGACGCGCTGCCTGACCATCTCGAGCGGGGGCGACCGCAACCTCGCAGACTCGCTGGGCTTCCAAAGCGTCGAGGATGCAGCACTTGCCGATATCGTGATCATCTCGGGCAGCGAGGCGGAAAGAACGCCACTCTCCACCTATCGGAGGCGGCTGGAGCCAGCCGCGCGCCGCGGCGTGCCCTGCTACTGCACAAATCCCGACCGCCACAAGCTCGTCACGGGTGGCCTCACCGCACTGGGCGCCGGTAGTATCGCGCTCGCCTACCAGGACCTCGGTGGGCCTGTCCGCTGGTTCGGCAAGCCCTATCCCGAGATATACCGGGAGGCCCAGGCTCTGCTTTCCGATGTCGCCGACCATCGCATCATTTGCATCGGCGACAGTATCGAACACGATATTGCCGGCGCCCGCAGGTCCGGGTTAGCCTCCTGCCTCGTCAGGACGGGCGTTCTTGCGGGCAGCTCCGAAGATGATCTGGCTGCGATCTCCGGCACGCATGACGCACGCCCCGATTTTCTGATGGAACGCTTCGTCGTCTAAAGGGTAGGCAGACGGGTCCCGGAAGAGCGGAGCGGGACATGGCTGCGTCGCTTATATCCGGCGATGCGGCAGAGCGAGCGGAGTTAAAGCGCTTCAATTCTGCAGCGCAATGCGAGCGTTCGGTCTCAAATCGCGGCCCGCCGTCCACCCTTTCCCTCTGCATCGCTAACATCACTCTGCTGCGGCAGCCGCCCGCCTCGTGCCGAGCCACAGCGGTGGAAGCCGGAAACGAGGCCTAGCGCTGTCGTGCTACCTTCGGGCGCCGCCGGCCATCGAGATGGATCGTGCAGCGGCGGTCACCAGCGGGGCAAACCGCTGTTCGGTTTCCTCCGGGGTGTAGCGACTGCGCGACACCGCGATGTTGATCGCGCCGTAAGGCTTTCCGTTGGCGTCGAGCACCGGTGCGGCGACCGACAGGTCTCCGTGAAAATATTCCTCGAACGCGGTTGCGTAGCCCCGCAGGGCGGAATTCTTCAGCTTCTCGCGCAGCGCGCCGAGCTCCCAGGTGGTGTGGGGTGTATAGGGGTGAAGATGGGACCTTTCCAGGACCCCGTATGCGTCCTCCTCAGGCAGGAACGAGAGGATCGCGATCCCCGGGGCGGTACAATAGGCGGGCAGCCGCGTGCCGGTGATGACATCGTTGTTCAGCACGTGACGGCTCATGAAACGCGAGACGAAAACGATGTCCGTGTCGTCGAGAACCGTGAGATTGACGGTTTCCTCGGTCTCCTTGCTGAGATGCAGGAGATAGGGCATGCCGCGCTCCACCAGGCTGCTCGCCCGCGTGTAGTGATAGCCGAAATCCAGCGACTTCACGGTCAGTTCAAACCGCCTCGTATCGGTGTCCTTGCTGAGATAGCCGAGCTTCGTCAGCGTATGGGTGAACCGCTGGGCAGCACTCATGTCGAGCCCGGCCTCATCGGCAATCTGCGACAGGCTGAGATTGGGACGCGTGCCGTCGAAGGCTCTAAGCACCCTGAAGGCCTTCTCCACCGACTGCACCAGCAGTGGATCGCGATCCTCGCCCGAAGCCTCGATTCCGTCCGCCGTCGCCTTGCCTGACTTGCGCGCCATTTGTCCCCGCAATCGCTTCCCTCGCCGCACATACCGATAGCAGAACCATTGCATTGCGGAAAAGGTTCTTGACATAAAAAATATATACGAACACACTATTCCATATTAGTTATTGCAATGCAATAGTTAATGCATCGAAACGGAGAGAGAAACATGGATCGCTTCATCCTGACGGAACGGCACGGCGAGGTCGGCGTCATCACCTTGAATCGCCCTGAAATCCTGAATGCCTGGCACAGCGCGATGCGCAAGCAACTGGTCGAGGCATTCCGGGCTTTCGAAAAGGACGAGGGGATCCGCGCGATCATCCTCACCGGCGCCGGAGACCGTGCCTTTAGCGCCGGCCAGGACCTGAACGAGACCAAGACCTTCGACGCCGAGCGCGGTAAGGAATGGGTCGGCGAATGGGAGCGCCTCTATGACGCGATGCGCTCGCTGTCGAAGCCGCTGATCGCCGCGTTGAACGGCGTGGCCGCCGGCTCGGCCTTCCAGGTTGCCCTGCTTTGTGACTTCCGCATCGGCCATCCGGGCGTGCGCATGGGCCAGCCCGAAATCAATTCCGGCATCGCCAGCACCACCGGCCCGTGGATCATGCGCGAGATCATCGGACTGGCCCGCACCATCGACCTGACGCTGAGCGGTCGCCTGATGGAATCGGGCGAGTGCCATGCCATCGGCATCATCAACCGTATCGTGCCTCAGGAAAAAGTCATGGAAGAGTCGCTGGCGCTTGCCCGCGAACTCGCGGCAAAGCCGCCCGTCGCCATGCGCCTGGACAAGCAGCGCTTCAAGGAAATGACCGAAGCCGGTTTTCGCGACTGCCTCGAAGCAGGTGTCCGCATCCAGCGGGAGGCGTATGCTTCCGGTGAACCGGCGCGGATGATGGAACTTTTCCTCGCCCAGCGCGCCGCCAGAAAAGCAAGCTGACAGGTCGGGAAGCCGTCCCGGGAGGCGGCGCAACAATCCACAAACCAGAGGGTAAAAGAATGACGAACCACAAGCGAGTGCTGATTGATCGCCGCAACCTGCTGAAAATCGGGGGCGGCCTCGGCGTGGCGCTGGCCGCCCCCACTATCCTGACGAGAACGGCATGGGCTAATGAACAGCTCACCGTGGCAGATCCGGGTGGGCCCTACAGCCCGGGCTACCGCAAGGCCTTCTACGATCCCTTCGAAAAGGCGACCGGCATCAAGGTCATTAACGTCGCCCGCGACGCCGAGCCGACGGCGCAGTTCCGCGCGATGGTCGAGACCCAGTCCTACAGCTGGGACGTCTGCACGCTGACACTTTCAGCGCGCGACATTCTCGAAAAGCGCGACCTTCTGGAGCCGATCAACCTGACTGCAGCCGACGCACCCGGCCTGATGGCGGATGCGCTGACGCCGGTCTGGCTCGGCATCGACGTCTACTCGACGATCATGGCCTATCGCACCGACAAATTCGACGCCGCCAAGGCGCCGACGTCCTGGGCGGACTTCTGGAACGTCGAGAAGTTCCCCGGCCGCCGTGCGCTGCGCAAGAACCCGATCGATACGCTGGAGCAGGCCCTGCTTGCCGATGGTGTGACCCTCGACCAGCTCTATCCGCTCGACATCGAGCGCGCCTATGCGAGCCTGGAAAAGATCAAGCCGCATGTCGATGTCTGGTGGACGGGTGGCGCACAGTCGAGCCAGCTCATCCAGAGCGGCGAGGTGGATCTGATCGCGCTGTGGAACGCCCGCGCCCAGGCCGTCATCGACGGCGGCGCGCCGGTCAAGATCGTCTGGAACCAGGGTCTATACTCGATCGAAGGCTGGGGCATTCCCAAGGGCTCGCCGCGCGCGGAGATCGCCCGCCAGTTCGTGAAGTTCTGCGCTGATCCGAAGCAGCAGGCGCTCTTCACCGAGTTTCTCGCATACGGCCCGACGAACCTCAAGGCATACGAGAACATTCCGGCGGAAAGGGCGGCTGCGCTTCCGACGTCCGAAGCGAACCTGAAGCTCATGACGATTGCGCGTGAAGACTGGTGGAGCGCAAATCGCTCGGACATGACCGAACGGTTCAATGCCTGGATCCTGGGATAAGGGAGAAAACTCATGCTCGCGAAGCCCGATCAAGCCAATCAGCCAAAGCTCCTCGTCGATGGACTGGCAAAAAGCTACGGCACTGCCGTTGCGCTCAAGCCCACGCATCTTGCGGTCGAACCGGGCGAGTTCCTGACGCTTCTCGGGCCTTCCGGCTCCGGCAAGACGACCTTGCTGCAGATGGTCAGCGGACTGGTCGCCCCCACGCAGGGGCGGCTGTTCATCGATGGAAAGGACGAGACGCAGACGCCGGTGCACAAGCGGGACATCGGACTCGTCTTCCAGCACTACGCCCTGTTCCCGCATCTGACGGTTGCGGAGAACATCGGATTTCCGCTGAAGATGCGGGGCCTGAGTTCGGCCGATATGCAGAAGCAGGTGGCCAACGCGCTGGAAATGGTGCAGCTCGGTCATCTCGCCGGCCGGTTCCCGCGCGAGCTCTCGGGTGGCCAGCAACAGCGCGTCGCCCTCGCACGCTGTTTCGTCTACAAGCCGGCCATCATCCTGATGGACGAGCCGCTCGGCGCTCTCGACAAGAAGCTGCGCGAGCACATGCAGTTCGAAATCAAGGACCTGCACCGCAAGACCGGCGCGACGATCATCTACGTCACGCACGACCAGGAAGAGGCGCTGGCGCTGTCGGATCGCATCTGCCTCATGAACCATGCCCGCGTCGAGCAGGTCGGACCACCGCACGAAATCTATGCCCGCCCGCGCACCGCGTTTGCAGCGGATTTCATCGGCATCTCCAACATTTTCCGCGGTCGCGTGGAGTGCGGCGCCGACGGCGCAACGCGTCTCGCCACCTCCAGCGGGCGCCTGCGGATCGACGGCGACAACCTTGCAAATGACGCAGAAATGGCGCTCGTCGTACGGCCGGAGCATATCGAGCTCGGCTCTGTGGGCGAAAACGAAATTCGCGGCAACGTGGCCGAGATCGTCTATGCCGGTTCGGAAACCCGCCTCCTGGTCGAGGTCGCGGCGGAGGAGCGCGTGACCGTCCGCGTCCTGCCGGGCAAGCCGCTGCCGAAGCTTGGCGAGAACGTCACGCTGAGCTGGAAGCCCGAAGCAGCCGTACTGGTGACGCCATGACCACGACCGCTGTTTCGCACGCCGTTTCGCCCGCACCCCGTCGCTTCCGCTTCGGCCCGCTCTGGCTGGCCGCACCGGGCCTCGCCTTCCTCGCCGTGTTCTTCCTCGTCCCCGTGGCGCGGCTGATGGGGCTCAGCCTCGAGGATGCCGATACCGGCGCGCTGACGATGGCGCACTACGCGCGCATCTTCGAGACCGATGTCTATTTCCGCGTTCTGTTGATTACCTTCCGCATCGCCGCGCTGACCACGCTTTTTTCGCTTCTTTTCGGCTATCCGCTGGCCTACTGGCTGGCACGCCTGCCGGAGCAACGGCGTGGCACGATGATCCTGCTGGTCATGGTTCCGTTCTGGACCAGCTATCTCGTCAAGAGCTTTGCCTGGGTGATCGTTCTCGGACGCACCGGCGTCATCAACCAGATCGGCATCGGAACAGGCCTTCTGAGCGAACCGCTCGAGCTGTTGCACAACGAGTTCGGGGTGATGGTCGGCATGGTGCACGCCATGACGCCGCTGGCCGTGCTGACCATGCTGCCGGTGATGACGGGTATCGACCGCAGGCTGACGCAGGCCTCTGGCACGTTGGGCGCTACGCCTGCCAAGGGCTTCTGGCTCGTCTATTTCCCGTTGTCGCTGCCCGGTGCCGCGGCCGCAGGATTGCTGACCTTCATCTCCTCGCTCGGGTTCTTCATCGTGCCGGCGCTGCTTGGCGGTCGCCAGCAGACGATGCTCGCGCAGCTCATCATCGTGCAGGTCCAGGAGATCCTGAACTGGGCTTTCGCTGGCGCGCTGGCGGCCTTGATGCTGACAACGGCTCTTGTCACATGCTGGCTCTATGACCGTGTCTTCGGGCTCTCCAGCCTTTCAGGAGAGCCGTCGGATGGAAAATCCGGGCGAAAGGGCGTGCTGCGTGGGTTCGGACTGGCGATTCTGGACGCATTGGCCGGCGTCAGCAGCGCCATCAGCGCCGGCGCCAATCGGGTGCTGGGGCATGCGGTCTCCAAACGCATGCTGGGGTTCTACTGCGCACTCATGTTCGCGTTTCTGATGCTGCCGACGCTCGTCGTCCTTCCGATCGGCTTCACCAGCTCGCAGTTCCTCGAGTTCCCACCGCCGGGCTATGGCCTTGACTGGTTCCGCACCTATTTCACGTCGGATCTCTGGGTCGCTGCAACGATCCGCTCGTTCGGCGTGGCGTTTGCGACCGCCATTATTGCGACCGCGATCGGCGGCTTTGCGGCCTTGGCGCTCGCCCGGTCCAATTCGCGCTGGCGCGGCCTCATCTTCGCGCTCTTCCTCGCCCCGATGATCGTGCCGCGCATCGTCATCGCGGTCGGCCTGTTCTATCTGTTCGCCCAGATCGGCCTTGTGGCAACAGACGTAGGCCTGGTCATCGGCCATACCGTCCTGGCGCTGCCGTTTGCCTTTGTCGCCATAGCCGCCGTGCTGAAGAGCTACGACTGGCGCCTCGACCAGGCCGCAGCCACACTCGGTGCGAACAGGGTCCAGGCCTTGCGCTTCGTCACGATCCCGCTCATCAAGAGCGGCCTGACCGCCGCCTTCCTCTTCGCGTTCATCACCTCGTTCGATGAACTCACGGTCGCGATCTTCGTCAGCGGCGGCGTCAAGACAACCCTGCCCAAGCAGATGTGGGACGACATGATCCTCCAGCTCAATCCGACGCTGGCCGCGGTCTCCGTCGTCGTCTTCATCGTCGTGACGACACTTCTCCTTGCGGCGGAACGACTCCGCCGCTCCTCCCAAGCATAGATAGAGTGCCTCCCATGACTGTATCGATCGAAGGCTTCATCGGAAGCTTCAAGACCAAGGCTGCCCGCGTGCCCGACCAGGTGTTCGCGCAGTTCAACGGCGAGCCGATCACCTTCGGCCTGCTGGATGCGATGTCCGGCAACTTTGCCGCCGAATTGCGTCGGCGTGGGCTGAAGCCCGGCGACCGCATCGCCGTGATGATGCGCAACTCGCGCTTCTCGCTTGCCGTCCTCTTCGGCCTCGCCAAGGCCGGCATCATCTGGGTCCCGGTCAACGCACAGCTCCGCGGCGAGGGGCTGCGCTACATCCTCGACCACTGCGAGCCCGGTGCCGTCGTCTGCGACGCCGATCTGACGCAGACCGTGCGGGAATGCGGTGCGGCGATCGATCCGGGCGCGATCATCGTTGCAGGCGATGAGACGTCCTCCGGGGCGCTGGAGGCGATCCTCACCAGGGATGCGAGTTTCGAAGCGCCCGCACCTGCCGCCAGCGACCTCTTTGCGATCATGTACACCTCGGGTACCACAGGGCGGCCGAAGGGCGTGCTCGTCACCCACGGCATGATCCGGCTAGCCGGCGAGGCGGTGCGCACCCTTTCGCTCGCCAAGGCCGGCGACGTGTTCTTCGTCTGGGAGCCGCTCTATCACATCGGCGGCGCACAGCTCATCGTCCTGCCGATCATCGACGATATCCAGCTGGCAATGGTTGACCGCTTCTCCGCCAGCCGCTTCTGGGACCAGGTGCGCACCTATGGCGCGACCCATATCCACTATCTCGGCGGCATACCGCAGATCCTCCTGAAGCAGCCGGAGAGCGAGCTCGACAAGAAGCATAGCGTTCGGATCGCCTGGGGCGGCGGCTGCCCGAAGGAGGTCTGGCCGCTGTTCAGCGAACGCTTCGGCGTCGAGATGCGTGAATGCTACGGCATGACCGAGGCATCGAGCATCACGACCTGCAACGACAACGGCGTCATGGGCGCGGTCGGCCGGGCGATGCCGTGGTTCACGGTCGAGATCCTCGACGGGAACGGCAAGCCTGTGCCGGTCGGCGAAAAGGGAGAGATCGTCGTCCGCACGTCCCTGGAGGGCGCCTTGTTCAAGGGCTATCTGCGCAATCCGGAAGCCACGGAAAAGGCGCTGCGCAACGGCGCGCTGCATACCGGCGACTCCGGCTCCTTCGATGCGGACGGCAACCTCTGGTTCCACGGCCGGCTGACGGACAGCGTCCGCTGCAAGGGCGAGAACGTGTCCGCCTGGGAGGTGGAACACGTGGTCGCCTCTTACCCCGCTGTGGAAGACTGCGCCATGATCGGCGTCGCCGCCGAGATCGGCGAGCAGGACATCAAGCTCTTCGTCAAGCCGAAGCTCGGCAGCGCGATCGTGCCGGCGGAGCTTTCGGCCTGGCTTGGCCAGCGCCTGGCATCCTACCAGAACCCGCGCTACATCGCCGTGGTCGACGATTTCGAGCGCACGCCCAGCCAGCGGATCATGAAGCACAAGTTGCCGACCGGGCTCAACAATTGCTGGGACCGGCTGGCCATGTGAGTCCCTGCCCGGGCCTGGCCAGCGCGTGGAAAGGTCGGCGAGCTCAGCAAGTGTCATGCAGGTGAAGGGAGGAATACTCCACACAGGCAGGCGATATCGTATTGCAGGCTGAGGCGGGCAACATCTCGAAACCACGTGCCGCTATTGTCGGTGAGCGCGACGCACCTCCGTCGCGTCAGCCGCATGGGTCTCGCAGGCCGCACCATCCTCGTCCCGCCGTCATTTGCTTCGTGTGGTAACCAATGACGGGGTCGCGACGGCAATGATGCCCCTTTGTCCGGCAACGTTTGCGCAGAGAAGGCCGTTCTTGAGCCGCAGTCGCCTCGATGGCTGCAACTGTTCCACTGCCCTGTAAATCTGCTGTGGGCGGTCCCGCTTCCCGCCATGGTGTCGACGCTGACACGTCGCCGGGCGGTGGATGTGGCCACAGATTATTCCTTGGGGCTACCGACGGCGGTTGCGATTACCGTCGGACTTGCGGACAGGGTGCATCTTTTCCGTTGATACGACAACATGCCGTCGCTTCGTTGACGGCGGATGAAAAAGCCAGACTCCTGTCTTGAACCGTTCACAGCCTTAATATACGAGATAATATATATCATTCCTTTGAGAGCTGCACCCGTTGGCCCTGGACAAGATCGATCGCCGGATACTCACCATCCTGCAGACGGATGGACGCATCTCCAATTCCGACCTCGCCCAGCGCGTTGGCATTCCCGCCACATCGATGAGCGACCGCTTCAAGCGATTGCAGCGCCAGGGGTTCATCACAGGCTTCGCCGCCCGTCTCGACCCGATCCTGATGGGGCTGGATCTCCTCGTCTTCATCGAGGTGCTGCTCGACAAGACGACGCCCGACGTCTTCGAGAAGTTCGCCCAGGCGGTGCGCAAGGCGCCCGAGGTCATCGAATGCCACATGGTGGCGGGCGGTTTCGACTATCTCGTCAAGACGCGCCTGACGAACATGGTGTCCTACCGGCGCTTCCTCGGCGAAGTGGTTCTCGCCTGGCCGGGCGTGTGCGAAACGCGCACCTATGCCGTCATGGAAGAGATCAAGAACGACAGCCCGCTGCCGGTCCTACTCTGAGGCCGACGCTGCGGGCGATGCCGTTGCGACGTGCAACCGGCAGCCGGGATCTTGAGATGCGCCGTCAGGCCTGCGACCTTTTCCGTCACAGGCCTGACGGCGCACCCGGCACATGCGCAACACCCGGTCCGCCTCAATCGGCGTGGACTTCCCCGCCGAGGTAGAGCTTGCGCATGGCCGGATCTTCGAGGAGATCCGATGCCTTCGCTGTCATCGCCACCTGGCCGAGCGAGAGCACATATGCGCGGTCGGCGATGCCGAGCGCTTCGAAGGCGTTCTGCTCCACCATGAGGATGCACATCCCTTCGCTGTCGCGGATCGCGCCGATCGCATCGAAAACCTCATGCATCATCAGAGGCGAGAGGCCGGCCGAGGGCTCGTCGAGGAGCAGGATCTCGGGGCCGGCGATCAGCGCGCGGGCGAGCGAGAGGATCTGCCGCTCGCCGCCCGAGAGGGCGGATGCCTTGCGGTTCTTCTTGCCGGCCAGCGCGGGGTATTGATCCATCAGCGCAGCGAAACGCTTTTCCTTCTCCGCCTTGGCAAGCTGGCGGGCGCCGAGCAGGATGTTCTCGGCCACCGTCAGCGTACCGAAGACGTTGTCGGTCTGCGGCACGTAGCCAACCCTGTGGTGGCGCACCTTCTCGTGGATCGGCACGGCGGTCACATCCGTGCCACCGAAGGTGATGCTGCCGGCGCGCGGGCGCACATAGCCGGCGATCGTCTTCAACAGCGTTGACTTGCCGCAGCCGTTCGGGCCGAGGATGGTGACGATCTCCCGGCGGTCGGCCGAAAGCGAGATCCCGGTGAGGATGTCGGCCCCGTCGCCGTATCCGGCCCTGATGTCCTTTGCTTCTATCACAGGGCCACCTTTCCTTTCTTCACGGCCTTGCCGAGGTAGGCCTCGACAACGCGCGCGTTGTCTTCCAGTTCGCGGGGCGCGCAGTCGGCGATGATCTCGCCGCGGTCCAGCACCACGCAGCGCGAGCAGAGCTCACGGATGAACAGCATGTCATGCTCAACGACGAGGATGGCGACGCCCCTCTCGCGGTAGCGCTTGAGGATTGCCACCATGTCGGCGCGCAAGTTGGGATGGACGCCGGCGGTCGGTTCGTCGAGGCACAACAGCTTCGGCTTGCTGCGCAAGGCTGTCGCCACTGAAAGAAGCTTCTTCTGACCGCCGGAAAGCGCGCTTGCCGGCAGGTCCGCCACATGCGTCAGCCGGAACGATTCCAGAAGTTCGTCCAGTTCTTCGTCGAAGCGGAAAGGCCTCAGCATCGAGGCGAGGCTGGCGTTGCCGCTCGCACCTGCCTGGAGCACTTCGCGCACGGTCATGCGGTGCGGCATCGAGGGCAGCTGGAACGTGCGCACAAGCCCGTGGCCGGTGATGCGCTGCGCCGAGACATTGGTGATGTTGTCGCCCTGAAGCCGGATCTCGCCGCCATCTGACGGCAGGAAGCCGGAGATGACGCTGAGGGCCGTGCTCTTGCCAGAGCCGTTGGGCCCGAGCAGGCCGACGATCTCGCCGGCACGGAGGCCGAAGCTGATGCGGTCGAGCACCTTGTGGGCGCCGAAGGCCTTGGAGACATCCTTGAGTTCCAGAAGGTTACCGGCCATTGCTGCCTCCAACTTTCTCGGGGAAGAGCCCCTTCGGCCGCCACAGAAGGAAGGCGAGCAGCCCGCCGCCGACGATGATGAGCCGGGCGGCGGCGACGAAGTCGGTCGGCAGATCCAGCGCGTCCTTGACGAAGGGCACGTAGGCCATGGCGAACTGCATGAGGAAGGCGCCCGCGATGACGCCCCGGTTGTTGGCGATGCCGCCGATGATGACCATCGACCAGATCAGGAAGGTCTCAGGCGAGACGAGTTGGTCTGGCCCGACGAAGGTCAGGTAGTGCGCATACAGGAACCCGGCGAAGGCGGCGATGGCTGCACTGACGAGCATAACCACACGTCGGATCCGGTCGAGGTCGTAGCCGAGCGAGCGGGCTAGCTGCGGCTCCTCGCGCATCAGCTTCATCGACAGGCCGAAGGCGCTTCTCACGAGGCGCTGGCAGAACAGCCAGACGAGCGCGAGCACCGCGGCATAGAGGGCAAGCCGTACCACGCCGTCATACGGTTTGAGATCGGCAAAAAGCAGCGGCAGGCCGGATATGCCCTGCGCGCCGCCGGTCAGCGCCTGCTCGTTGGTGATCGATATGCGGATGATCTCGGCGATCGAGAGCGTGGCGATGCCCCAGTAGTCGCTGGAAAGCTTGCAGCCGAGCCGGGCGTAGAAGAGCCCGAGCAGGGCTGCCATCGCGATGCCGGCGGGCAGGCCGAGGAGCGGATGCCAGCCCATGCCGCTTGCCAGTGCCGCGCCATAGGTGCCGCAGCCGAACAGCGCGATCAGGCCGAAGTTGACGAGCCCGGTAAAGCCCGCCTGCAGGTTGAGGCTGAGGGCCAGCACGCCGTAGAGGCAGGCGATCGAGGCCACGTGGATGAAGAAGTCAAACACGGCTCACCTCGCTGACGAAAAGGCCCCTCGGGCGGAAGAGCAGGAAGATAACCAGGATCGCGAAGGAGGCGACCGGGGCGTAGCTCGCGGGGAGAAAGTGGAAGTCTGCGCCGACCAGCGGTCCGACATTGGTGTTGGTGACGACGGTTTCGGCTGCGGCAATCACGACGGCGCCGACGACGGCGCCGAGCGCGTTGCCGAGCCCGCCGAGGATGGCGGCGGCAAAGACCGGCAGCAGCATGTTGGTGCCGAGGTCTATGCTGACGCTGCCGCGCATGGCGAGCGTGATGCCGCCCAGCGCCGCCAGCATGCCGGAAAGGAAGACGACGACGTTGGTGACGCGGCGGGTATCGATTCCGGTGGCGGCGGCGAGGACGCCGTTCGTCGCGGTCGCCCGCATCTCGCGGCCGAGGCTCGTCCTGAACAGCACCAACGCGAAGAGGCCGAGCGAAATTGCGGTGACGACGAGCGTCGTGATCTGGTGGTCGGTGATCCGCGCGCCGAGCACGCGCATGGCCGGCGTGACCTCCAGCTTGAAGCGGTAGGCGGTCGGTCCGTAGGTCAGGAGGAATGTCGCCGACAGGATCATGCTCAGCGCCAGCGAGCCGATCAGGGCGATGGCGGAATCGACCTTCAGCAGCCGCTCGAAGATCAGCACGTTGAAGACAACGGCGAGGAGGCCGACGAACAGAGCCGACAGCAGGCCGGCGAGGAGGAGGGGGAGGCCGGCGGCATGCAGCGACATGGCGACGAAGGCGCCGACGACCGCATACTGCACGAGGGCGACATTGGGGAACTTGATGAGGGAGTAGACGGCGCTCAGCGCAACGGCAATCAGCGCCAGGTCGACCGACCTGATCAAGGTATCGAAGATGAATTGAAACATGGATAAGTCCGTCTGTTGATCGGCGGGCTTCAAGAGCGCTCGAGGCGCTGCGAAAAAGGGGCGCCGTTGCCGGCAGCCCCCTCTCTTCGGATTACTCGTAGGCGACGAGCTTCTCGCCCTCGACCTTGAACTTCAGGTAGGGCTGGTGCGTGCGCTGGCCGTCGGCATCGAGCTTGATCTCGCCGGTCGCGCCCTTTACGCCTTCCTTGCCGAGGTCTTCGATGGCCTTCAGGACGGCGGCCTTGTCGGTGCTGCCGGCCTTGTTCAGGGCTGCGGCGGCGAACAGGACCGCGTCATGGGCGTAGCCGCCGTAGGCCGACAGGAACGTCTCGCCGTAGGTGCTCTCGTACTCGCTCTTGTAGGAGTCCCCGTCTTCGCCGATGTAGCCGACGTCCATGCCGATCAGGCCCTTCTTGAACTCGGCCGGCGTATCCTTGTTCATCATGGTGATGAGAATCGAGTACCAGGGCTTGCCTTCCTGCATGCCGAGCTCGAAGGCTTCCTGCATGATCAGCGCGCCCTCGGTGCCGTAGGCGGTGAAGACGTATGCGTCCGGCTCGGCGGCCTCTACTTGCTGCAGTTCGCGGCGATAGGTGGACTGGCCGATCGTATACATGACGGTCGTTGCGACCTCGCCGCCCTTGGCGGTGAAGTGCTTCTTGAACTCCTCGGCGACGCCCTGGCCGAAGGCGTTGTTCATCGCCAGCACGGCAACCTTCTTCCAGCCATGGTCGAGCACGTCCTGGGCTGCGAATTCGGTCGAGACGTTGTCGAGGCCGACGACGCTGTACGAGGTGGCGCCGATGTCGCGCACCAGGCCACTGGTGGAGGCCGGATTGATATGCGGCATGCCTTCCTGGACCAAGTACTGTCCGAGCGGGATCGTGTTGCCCGAGGAGTACTCGCCGATGACGAGCGGCACCTTGTCAACCGATACAAGCTTCTTGGCGGCATCGATGGCCGTCTGCGGCTTGCCGCCAGAATCCTCGACGATCACCTTCAGTTGCTTGCCGAGCACGCCGCCATTGGCGTTGACCTGCTTGACGGCCAGTTCGATGCCACGGCTCTGGTCCTTGCCGGTCGTGGCGCTGGCGCCTGACAGCGGAATGACCGCACCGATGGCGATGTCGTCAGCCATGGCCGGCGCGATGCCGACGAGGCCGCCAAAAAGCGCCGCGAATGCCGCTGCGAATGCTGTTGTCTTCATTGTTCACCCTCTCTCCGTTCCGTTGCGGGGACGGGTGAAATCTAGGCCGCCTGCGATCGTAGAAATATACGAATAATCTGACACTTGCTCGGAGGCTGCCTGTCACGGCGGCCGCACTTTCGTGGTTTATCCGAGAGCGCCGCTGAAATTCCATCGGGTGTCGGATGCGGAGATTCATGCGGCTCAGGCCGGCGCGGGTAGGCGGGCAGTTACCTTCCAGCCATCGCCGGTTGGTGCGAGCCGCCAGCGCTTCGCCGGTATGTCCGTGCCGCGCACCGTCCGGTAAGGCCAGACCGACAGAATGATATCGGGGCCGTCGGCGACTTGGGAACCGCGTGCGATGCTGCCGTCGCTGAACTCGACCGTCACGTCTGCTGCCGCATCGCTCCGATCGCCTTCGATGCTGACCCGGCAACCGGGAAAGGCATGCGTGTGGTGGAAGCTGAACTGCATCGAACACCCTCGGATCCTTTGCAAGGCGCCGCCGTGCAGGCCCTGCCAACCGCCGCGTGCGGCCTCCCTTTTCAAATCGCAATCGATCATGCTTGACAAGATATACGGTAAAATATACGAATAAATATACGAACGGTTGGGAGGCTGCTTGAGATCACCGCAAGCCGGTGCCGATCCTTCGATAAAATCCTTCAGCAGAAAGGCGGGGCGAAAATGCCCCCCACGGAAAGAGGTCCCGTATGTACTATTTCGCCTATTGCACCTGGCTGCACGACATCGAAATCGCCCGGTTCATGCCGCAGGCAAAGGCCGTGACCAAGGGCTATGCCGCCAATCACGCGCTACGCTTTCATGCCGCTGGCGATCGTACCGATCGAGGCTGGTGCCACTTCCTCAACACCGCGGAAGCCTATGGCAACAAGGCGTTCGGCGTCGTATTCGAGCACGATCCGAAGCACTTCGAAGAAGACTATGACGACTTCGAGCGTTGCTGCGTCACAATCTACGGCGACGATGGCAAGAGCTACGACTGCTGGACCTACCGCCTGATCACCCCTGGTATCGCGATGCGTCCGCCGAACTTCTACTGGGAGCATATTCCGGCCGGTCTGAAGCAGTGGGGTTTCCCGCAGGAATACATCGACCAGGTCAACGCGGTCTTCGAGGCTGCGGCGCCTTGCCCGCGCGCCGACCGCCCCAATCCGTCGAACATCCCGGGACGCGGCGCCGACACACGCTGACCGCGAGCGATCGCCCGCTGATCGAATGTGGAAGGCGGCGGAATCCTGTCGCCTTCCCCCGCCACTCAACCGTAATGTCAATGAAAAGGGGAATCAGACATGGAAGCAGGAAGTACAGCCAAGGGCATTGCCGTTTCGGCGCTCGTGATGTTTGTGGCGGGCACGGCGCTCGCCCAGGATGCGGCCTCGCTCGTCCCGTCCGAAATCAGGGATCGGGGGACCCTGACGGTCGGCTCTCAGCAGACCTTCCCGCCGATCGAGTTCCGCGAGCCGGGCAGCCAGGAGGTTTCCGGCGCCAGCGCCGATCTCCTGCGCGAGATCGCCAAGCGCCTGAAGCTCGAACTCACCTACGTCCAGGCCGAATACGCAGCCCTGATCCCCGGCATCGAGGCCAAGCGCTTCGACATGGCCTCGGGCGGCATCAGCGATACCGAGGAGCGCGAACAGAAGCTCGATTTCGTCAACTACATGCAGTCCGGCGGTAGCATGATGGTGCGTGCCGAGGACGACGCGAACTACAAGACCATCGCCGACTTCTGCGGCAAGTCGGTCGCCACACTTCTCGGCAGCCGCGTGATCATGGAGAAGGTGGAAGCTGCCTCGGCCGAGTGCGTCGCAGCCGGCAAGGAGGCGATCCGCGCCGAGCAGTTGCCGTCGGCGCCGGATGCCCGCATGCAGCTCGACCTGAAGCGCGTCGATGCCTACCTCGGCGACTTCCCGGCACTAGCCTACATGGGCACCCAGTTCCCCGGCAAGTACGCCATCGTCGGCGGTAACTACATCCTGACCCCCTACATCACTTCATGGGGCTTCGCCAAGGATCAGTCGGCGCTGCGCGATGCCGTGAAGAAGGCGACGGACGAGATGCTTGCCGACGGCAGCTACAAGCAGATCATGGATAAGTGGGGTGTTGGTGGCGGCGCACTGGCCGAGATCACCATCAACCTGCCGGCAAGCAAGCGCAACTGAGATACAGCAGGGCAATGGCAATGACCGCCGCAAGTGTTCCATCGATTCCCAACCTTCCCATCATCCACAGGCGCCGGTGGGGCTCCTGGGTGCTGGGTGCCCTTGCCCTGTTCGTCGTCGCGTCGATCGTGATTGCGTCCATCCGGTCACAGATCCTCGATCTCTCGGTCGTCGGCGAGTACATCTTCAGCCCGATGATCGTGATGGGCGCCTTCAATGCCCTGGTCCTCGGCACGCTCGCGCTGGTGATCGCCAGCATCATCGGCTTTGTCGTCGCCCTGATGCGGGTCAGCGGCAATCCGATCCTGGTGGCGATCTCGGCGACCTATGTCTACCTCTTCCGCGGCACGCCGATGCTGATCCAGCTCGTGTTCTGGTTCAACGCCGTGCCGATCATGTTCCCCAACATCTACCTGGCGCTGCCCTTTATGGACGCGCCGCTGATCGATGCGCCGACGACCGCCGTGGTCACGCCCTTCCTGGCAGCGCTTGCCGGACTCAGCCTCGCGGAGGGGGCCTACATGGGCGAGATCATCCGCGGCGGCATCCTGGCCGTGGACAAGGGGCAGCGGGCCGCTGCAACGGCGCTCGGCATGACGCAGTTGAAGGTCCTTAGCCAGGTCATCATCCCGCAGGCCGGCCGCATCATCATTCCGGCGGCAGGCAACCAGTACATCATGCTGCTGAAATCCTCCTCGCTTGCCTCGGCCATAGGCTATCTCGAGCTGCTGCGTGTTGCGACCGACATCTATTCCTCGAACTTCCGTGTCGTCGAGCTGCTGGCCGTCGCCGCCTTCTGGTATCTCGTGATGACCGCCTTCGCGACCGCGATCCAGACCGTCCTTGAAAAGGTTTTCCCGCAAAGATGAGCACCGCGCCTGAACAGTCACACGCCGTCTCCATGGTCGGAGTCTCCAAGAAATGGGGAGCCATCTCGGCCTTCACCGATGTGACCTTTGACGTGCCGCAGGGCGAAGTCGTGGCTCTGCTTGGCCCTTCGGGTGCTGGCAAGTCCACCCTCCTGCGCTGCGTCAACCACCTCGAAACCATCTCCGCCGGCCGCATCTACGTTCATGGCGACCTCATCGGCTACAGGCTGGATAAAGAGGCTCTGTATGAATTGACCGACGCGGACATCAGCCGCCAGCGCCAGAAGATCGGCATGGTCTTCCAGCACTTCAACCTGTTCAAGCATATGACGGCGCTGCAGAACGTGATGAGTGGTCCGGTGCACGTGTTGAAAACGTCGAAGGCGGAAGCCGCCGCGCTGGCGCTCGACCTGCTCGATAAAGTCGGCTTGAAGGCCAAGGCGGGGGCCTATCCCTCAGAACTGTCCGGCGGCCAGCAGCAGCGTGTGGCAATCGCCAGGGCGCTCGCCATGCGGCCGCGTGTGCTCCTGCTCGACGAGCCGACCTCCGCGCTCGACCCGGAACTGGCGCAGGAAGTCGTCGACACGATCCGCAGGCTCGCCGAGGAAGGGCAGACCATGCTGATCGCCACCCACGACATGGCCCTCGCGCGCGACGTGGCCGACCGGGTGATCTTCATGGAGGGCGGCGGCCTTGCAGAGGATGCCCCATCAAAGGAGTTCTTCACCGCGCCGAAGAGCGACCGAGCCCGGCAATTTTTGGCGCGACTGTTGCCGGCCCACTAGCCCGCCAGACATCCCGTCGCGAACCCGGCGGCTCGCTCATGGCGAGCCGGCACGACTTTGCGCATTCCGAAAGAAGTAACCGACATGACCCAGCTCTTCCAGAACCTCCATCACGTCTGCATCGTCGTCCATGATCTCGAAAAGACCGTCGCCTACTATGAGAGTCTCGGCGTCGGCCCCTGGTTCGACTATCCGAAGAAGGGGGCCTATATCGAGTTCGACGTGCCCAACAAGGCGGCATCGGACGCCATGCGTTACAAATGCTGCAACATCGATAACGTGCAGATTCAGATCTGCGATCCGGGCAGCCTGGATTCTCCTCAAAAACAGTTCCTCCACGAGCGGGGCGAGGGCGTCTACCACCTCGGCTTCGAGGTGGCCGACCGCGATGCGGCCGAAGCTCAGGGCCGCGCGCTCGGCCTCGACGTGGTGGCTCGTGGCAAGCGGATCGACGGTTCGGGCTTCTGCTACTTCGACACGCGGGAAAAAGCCGGCATCGTGCTCGAAGTCCGCAAATCCTGAACGCGACCATGGGGCGCCTTTTTTCCGCACAGGGAACTGCCGTCGGCCTCTCCGGTGCGGTCCAGGGCCGCGAAAGCGCCTATCTGTGTCTTGTCGCCATGGTGCTGTTTGCGGCGTCGGACGTCATCGCCAAGCATCTGGCGGTGACCTTTCATCCCTTGCAGATCGCCTGGTTTCGCTATCTCGCGGCGTTGATGCTACTGGGAGTGGTCTGCCTGCGTCTCGGCCGGCCGGCGCGCAGCGCGGCTCCGGCCGCTCAGTTTGTCCGTGGTGTCGGCATGGTCGGAGCGACACTCATGCTCGTGGCTGCCCTCAACTTGCAGCCCATGGCGGAGGCGACGGCACTCGTCTTCATCTCCCCTTGCCTCGTGACGCTCCTTTCAGTGCTGATCCTGAAGGAACGCGTACCCGCCTGGCGGTGGATCGGCGTCTTAGGCGGCCTTTTCGGGGTGCTGGTCATCTTGCGCCCCGGCCTTGCCGGCTACAATCCCGCCGCGCTGTTTTCGATCGCCTCTGCCGCCTGCTGGGCGACGGCCCTGGTGATGACGCGCCGGGCGGTGGTTGCCGACAACCTCGGGACCACGCTCGCCTATTCCGCCCTGACGGGCTTTGTTCTTTTGACGACGGCGCTACCCTTCGTCTTCCGGGGATTGTCGGTCACCGACATGGCGCTATCGGGCGCGACGGCTGCGTTGTGGCTGGCGGCGCATGTCGCCATTGCCTTCGCCTATCGCCGGCCCGAGACGCAGGTCTCGCGTCTGGCGCCGATTTCCTACACGCATCTCCTCTGGGCCACGGCTTTCGGCTACCTCGTGTTCGGAACGATACCGGACGCGGTGACGGTCGCAGGTGCGGCATTGATCATTGCCAGCGGGCTGGTGGCTCGCCGGGGAGAAGGCAGTCGGCGTGAAGCCGCGGAAGCCGCGGAATTTCGCCATGACTGAGATCTTGTTGACCGCTGCCGCTCTGTCGATCCTTGCCGGTTGCCATGGATTGTCGCCGCTCATGAAGCGCGCCGTCGAGGCAGCCTGTCGGCGTTCGCAAGACGTGGGAGAGCAGGTGTCACCGGGCTTTGTGACTTCCCAAGCTTGAATGTCGGAAGTCCTTGCCCCATACGAAGAGATATATCGCCTTCGGTGAATCGGAGATACCGGTCACCGAGAAAGGGACAGGCTTCATGGCTTCAAGAAAGACTTCGGCAGGCGAATTCATTGCATCGGACGTTCGCAATCGCCTGCGCAGCATGATTCTCGGCGCGGAGCTGAAGCCCGGGCAGCGTCTGGTCGAAGACGACCTGTGCGAGCGCCTGAACGTCGGGCGTACGCCCGTGCGCGAAGCGCTGCTGTTGCTCCAAGGTGAGGGTTTTCTGAGCCGCGAACGAGGGTGGGTCGTCGAAACGATCGATCGGACGCAGGTGCGCGCCATTTTCGAAAGCCGGGCCGCGATCGAAGCGGCCACCGCCAGGCTTGCCGCGCGCCACGCCGAACAGGCCGAGCTCGAGCAGCTTGGGCGTTTGATCGAGGCTATGGAACCTGCTGAAACGTTGACACGTGCGGACCTGAACAGTCTCAACACACAGTTTCACAAGCTGATCGTTACTGCCTCGAAGAACCTGTTTCTAGCCCAGTTCCACGAACGGACGCAGTTCCACTACTGGATGCTCCGGGTGCCGATCCTCTTTTCCGAGGCCGAGGTCAAAGAAACCAATCTCCAGCACCGGCGCATTTTTCAAGCGCTCGTCGACCGGAATGAAGACGAAGCGGAGCGGGCGGCACGCTATCACGTCGAGGCCACGATGGCGATTGTGGAGCCTGCCATCGACCTGTGACCTCAGGGCGCCACCGATTGCGACGACTGAACTGGAATCGCGCCGACTCCGGCGAGGGGGCGGCGTCGAGGCCGTCGGGACTGGAAGGAGTGCCGGCCGGAGCCATGCGCTTGCCTTCCGCTGCCATATCCCGGACGGCGTCGAGCGGTTGCGGAATGCTCAGCCTTTGCGCTTGACCGCCGGGATCACCCAGGAGCCGTTCAGGATCGTCGGATCGTTCTCCTCCGGCCAGTAGAGGCGCATCATCAGGTAGAACTTGCCCTTGGGCGCAGGGAGCCAGTTCGCTTCCTTGTCCGTGCCTGGCGATTTGTTCTGTATCAGAATGTCGACCGAGCCGTCGGGATTGGGCTTCAGGTCCTGGCGTGCGCTGATCGAATACCGGTTGATGGGATTGTCGACGAAGAAATAGTTCTCGTCGTACATGGTGATCGACCAGAAGCCCTTGACGGGAGGAAGCTGTCCCTTTTTGAAGGTCACGACATAATCGTTGGCGCCGTCGTAGCTGCGAGCCAAAACGCCGTTTCCGTCCTTGCGCGACGTCGGGTACACAGCGTCCTGTGGTCGGTTCGCGCCAAGCCCGATGGCGGTGATGAGCGCCCGCTGGAGATAGTTCGTGCCGTAGACACCGGTCTTCGTCGTGAACCCCCAGCCGTTGACGTTTTCAACGTCGCTCGACTTGAAATGCAGCATGAGGCGCGCAAAGCCGATCTCCGGCACGCGTTTCTCGAAGGCGGGGTCGAACTTGGTCTTGTCGAAGGGCTGGCCCGGGATGATGCCGATCGTGGCAAACCTTTCGAGGGCCGGCGCGTCGGCATCAGCCGGGGGGTTGCGCTGCATCAGCTCACTGAGTAGGGTGAAATACTCGACCGCCGTCATGCGGTTGACCTGGTCGCGCACGGCGGTTTTCATGTCGATGGCCGGATCTACCTTTCCCGCAGGCGGCGTATAGTCCGTGCCCCAGGTTGATAGGGGCTGCAGCTTGCAGGCATCCTGGATCCTGTGCACCTCGGCATAGTCCTCGGGCGTGCCGGTGCAGTAGATACGGCCAAGGAGCCAGACGATCGCTGTCGGCGACTTGTACTCGGTAATGCCTTCCGGCAGCGAGCCGGACCATTTCGGCCCGGTGATGGCAAAGGTCTGCGCCTTTTCGCCCGTGGTCCGGGCCCCCGGTACCTGGAAGACATTGGTCCAGCCGTCGAGCATGGGGAAGAGGAAGTAGCGCTCGTCCATGTCTGGAAACGAGAAGACCCAGGGCTCGTCGCCGACATCGACGAAGGCGGTCGTGTAGAGCGTGTCCGCATTTGGTGCCGTCACGTCCCGGAAGGACGCATTCGGATACTCCCTGAGCTTGATGAGATGGCCCATCGGCCCGCGCGAGCCCTTTGTCTCGGCGACATTCGTAACAACGCGTCTCGTCATCTCCATTGTCACGAGCGGATAGCCGTAGATGTACGCGTCGACAGCCGTCCAGAATTCCTCCGAACCGGTCACCAGGTCGGTGAGCGGCCCGTCGAAAGCATATGCCGGCAAAACGGCCGTCGAGGTGAGGAAGCTGGTGCCGCCGATCATCGCGGCGCGGCGTGAGATGTTCATGACTGATCTCCCTTCAAATGATCTGGCTAGTAAGGCAGTGGAGCAGGGTAATACGGGTGATAGTAGGGATAGGGCGCGGGCGGCAGCGGCCGATAGCCATAGGCGGCACCCGCTGCAGCACCGGCGTAGAACGCCCCGCGATATGCCGTGCGACGGGCTGCGCCGGCAAAGGACATAGGCGTGAACGGCATGCGATGATATCGATGAAGACCGAGGCCGGCCCGTCCGCATCGGGGGAAAGCGCTCCTTCGAGAACGGTGACGTCGAACGTTATGCTGTTGGCGTCGGCCTTCGGGGATTTCAGCGTCACCACGACGTCCTTCACGGTCGAGCCGTCCTTCGCAAACACCGATACGGTGGCGTTGGGTGGATCCTTTGCGAAGCTGTCCGAACCCTCGTCCCATTCCTCCAGCAGATGCGCAGTGAGCGCATGGCCGGCGGCCCGGACAGGTCGGTCGGCGAAGATGATCGCGTTGGGGGCCGCTCCCAAAAGCGTGAGTTTGTTGCCCTCGAGTTTGGCGCCGGCCGCATTCATGACGATCAGCGCCGGCTCGACCTTCGGCTTCTGCGTGCCACCGATCATTTTCTGCGCCGGTGCCTGGATTGCATCCTGCGCAGCCACCGGTGCGGACATCGTCGCGCAAAGAAACAGAGCAAGAGCCGTCAATGTCGATTTCATTCCATGCCCCCTTCAAGTTTCAAAAGCTCTCTCGGACTGTCATGACTTTCGCCTGTTGCCGCGTTCGATTGGCACGACCTTGATGCGTCGAAGTTCGGCGCCAATCTCCGCCAGCGCGCCGCGAATAAAGGAAAGCCACTCCAACCGTCTCTCTGCTCGGGCGGCTTCTGCAAGGCGGTCTACCGCGGCAAGTGCCTCCTCGGCTGCCGCAAGCTCATCACACAGGTCTCGGAAGCTCTCGTTTTCGCAGGCGAGGGCCTCGATCTGGCTGGCACTGCCCGGAAAATGCCGGATGGCCGCGTGCACTCCGTCTGCCGTCACCCTTGTCATGACGAACTCCGACCTCGCTGACGTCGTAGCTGGTTTATAGGGTGACAGAGCGCAACTTCTGCGTAACATTACGCGAGGTTTGGGGTAACAATCGCCATGCGTCATTGGTTGGGAACCGTACGGAGCATCCGGAGGCCACGCGTGACGACCGATGGGCCAGAGGGAATTGTGTCCGAGGTTCACCCCGGGGGGGCGGAGGCGGAACCTGTCGACGTTTGCGCTCGGCAAATGCTCGCGCGTATCTTGCAGAGCCCGGACTTCGACGCCACGCCGCGCTCGCGCCGCTTTCTGAGCTACATCGTCGACGAGACACTGGAAGGCCGCGCCGAGCGTATCAAGGCCTTTTCCATTGCCACGGATGTATTCGGCAGGGGCGCTGATTTCGATGCCCACTCCGATCCGATCGTCCGCCTTGAGGCCGGCCGACTGCGACGCGCACTGGAACAGTACTATCAGCGCGCCGGAGCCGAGGACCCTGTTGTCATCTCGATCCCGAAGGGCGCCTATGTGCCTGTATTCCACTCGCGCGTCGTCTTGCCCGCCAATCAGCCGGGTGCCGCGGCCGAGCGGCGAACTCTCGTCGTCGGTGCCGCCACGGTTCTTGGCCTGCTGGCCGTCACAGTCTGGTTCCTTGGCGCCTCGCCCTGGCGTGGAGATCCCCACGCGCCCGCCGTGCCGCGCCTGCTCGTTCGGCCCTTCGAGGATCTCACTCAGTCTGTCAGTTCGGCCAACTTCGCAAAAGGCCTCACGCACGAGATCATCGGGCAGGTCGCGAAGTTCAAAGACATAGTCACCGTGGAGGACCGGGATGCCGACCCCGACGCTGCGGAAAGCGCGCGCTACGAGCTTTCGGGCAGCGTCAGCCTGGCGGAGGACAAGGTCCGCCTGCAGGCGCGCATCTTAAGTACGGAGGATGCCAGTGTTTTGTGGGCGCAGACATACGAGGCCGATTTCGAACCCTCGCAAGTGATCGCGATAGAGAAGGCGATCGCAAGTCAGGTGGCCACGGCGCTTGGACAGCCTTACGGCGTCATCTTCCGGGCGGACTCGGAACGAAACGTGCCTCAGGCCCCCGATGACTGGGCGGCCTATTCCTGTACGCTGTCCTACTACGCCTACCGTGCCAATATCGACGCCAAGACACATCCTGTCGTCCGCCAATGTCTCGAGGATGCCGTAGCGCGGTTTCCCAACTACGCGACGGCCTGGGCGCTCCTCTCCCAGACATATATCGACGAGATCCGCTTCGGCTATCCGATCGATCCGACCATGTCGCCCGCATCGCTCGACCGTGCATTAGCCGCCGCGCGTCGTGCAATGGAGCTCGATCCACAAAATGTCCGTGCCCTCGAAGCCGAGATGTTTGCGCTTTACTTCAGCGGACAGATCGATGCGAGCCTCGCGTTGGGCAAGCAGGCGCTGGCTACCAACCCGAATGACACTGAACTGATGGGAGAGTATGGTTCCAGGCTCGCCGTGTCGGGACGCTGGGAGGAGGGGTGCAACCTGATCGCCGAGGCGCGCGAACGCAACCCTGGGCCGCTTGGCTATTATGAGGCCATCCTGTCAGTGTGTGCGTATTTCCGCGGAGACTACAAGACAGCCGTCATGTGGATCGGCAAGTCGGGCGCGATTGAAAATCCCGCCTATCACCTCATCGCGGCGGCCGTCCTCGCTGAAGCCGGCCGCGCGAAGGAAGCAGCGGCCGAGCGGGATTGGCTGATGGCCAATGCGCGTGGCTTCGTCGAGGATATATGGGCGTGGACGGCACTTCGCTATGCAAGAGCTGAAGACCGCGAGCGTTTTGTCGGGTCGCTGCGCAAGGCAGGTCTTCCCATACCGCTCCGGCCGGACGTATCACCACGATAGCGTCGGTGATCGTCCGCATTGACCGAATGTTCGAAGCCACCCGCTTCATTGCCAATGCGTTCAACGTCTTGCACAGCAGCGTCATGCGGCCGCGATGTCCGTGCGCGAGAAATCATCGCCCTTGAACAGCAGCGGCTCGCCGCGCGTCTTGGCCAAGGCATAGGAGAAGCAGTCGCCGTAGTTCAGGCCAGCCGGATGACGCCCCTTGCCGAAGTGGCGCCATGCCCGGCGTGCAATGGCGATCTGGTCGGAGTCGACCGGGACGATTTCGACGCCGGCCTTGTGGAGCCATAGGTCCAATTCGGCTGCTCCTGCATCGCCAAGGCGCGCCTCAATGACGATGGAAAGCTCGAGGATCGTGGCTGCGGACATGAAGCGCCGTGGGGCGTCGACGATTTTCATTTCGAATGCTTCGGCTTCCGCCTCGTTGAAGGCGATCGCAACGATTGCGGAGGTGTCGATGACCATCAGCGCGGTAGTCCGTTTTCGTCATAGTCCAAGATCTCGTCGGCGGGGCGGTGATCGAGAACGGAAAGTTTTCCCCAGCGCTTGCGGCTTGCGGCGAGTTCCTCGAGCAGAACGGTGCGATTGCCGGCATTCGCAACGCGCCGCAGGCGCTCCTCGAGCGCGCGACGGGTCGCCATGGTGATGGTCTCCCCCGTTTTCTCTGCCAGTGCCTTTGCCAGGCGTTCGGTCTCGGTATCCTTGATGCTGAGCGCCATGGCTTGGTTCCTTGGTTCCTATCTTGCCATATTCTACCTGATCGATAGAGGGTGGCAAGCGGCCTGTTGGTTCGTGTTGTCACTTCGATAGGGGGCCATACCCGCGGTCGCCGAGGCAATTCCGAACGCCCTCCGCCTCATCTGCAACAATTTCGAGAAAGCGGCGCGGCGGCAGGTTCCATCCTATGCGGCATCACTGTCTTGCCGCGGATCGGTGGTGCGCGGCTTGCCGTAGAGACCAATGTTCGCATCGCCCCAGTCCTTCAGAGCGAGCAGGATCGGCTGCATGCTGCGGCCGAGCGGAGACAGGCTGTACTCCACCTTCGGCGGCACCTGAGCGTAAACCTTGCGCTCGACCAGCCCACCCTCTTCGAGTTCGCGCAGCTGGTTCGTCAGCATGCGTGGAGTGACGTTTTGAACGTGGCGTCGGATCTCGTTGAACCGGAGTGTTCCTGAGAGAAGGTGGAACAGAACCACCGACTTCCACTTGCCGTCGATGAGGCCGACAGCGGCTTCCACTGAACAGCCTGGTGAGCAGTCGAACCGGGAATGGCGAACCTTGCCCATCTACAGTATCCTCTTTGATACTATATGTTGATTTTGTACGTATTGCGCGTTCAGTAACGTATGCCAAATTGTCTCGCATATCAAACAGCGAAGCAGGGTAGAAAAATGAAGGCGGTAGCTTACAAGGCAGCAGGATCCATCGACCGCGAAGATGCGCTGCAAGACGTCGAACTCCCGCGTCCGACAGCGTCCGGTCGCGATATCCTCGTCGAGGTGCAGGCGGTTTCGGTCAATCCGGTAGACACCAAGATCCGCAAGGGCGTGAACCCGGAACAGGATCAGTGGAAGGTCCTCGGATGGGATGCCGTGGGAAAGGTTGTGAAAGTCGGTTCCCAAGCCAAGGACTTCGGGATCGGTGACGAGGTATTCTACGCGGGTTCGCTGATCCGGCCCGGCGCGAACAGTGAGTTCCATCTGGTCGACGAGCGCATCGTCGGAAAGAAGCCCAAAACACTCTCCAACGCGGAAGCTGCCGCTCTTCCTCTGACGGCCATCACGGCGTGGGAGATGCTCTTCGACCGTCTCGACATCCACAAGCCGGTTCCCGGTGCCGCAAACGCCGTCGTTATCATCGGTGGAGCCGGCGGAGTGGGATCGATCGCGATCCAACTCGTCAGGGCGCTGACGGACCTCACAGTCATCGCGACGGCGTCGCGACCAGAAACGCAGGATTGGGTAAGGGAACTGGGCGCCCATCACATCGTCGACCATTCCAGGCCGATCGCCGAACAGGTTGCCGCTCTGGGCATCGGCGCCCCAGCCTTCGTCTTCTCGACGACGGAAACGCTTCGTCATCTGAAGGAGATCAGCGAACTGATCTCACCTCAGGGCCGCTTCGGCCTGATCGACGATCCCGAAACCCTCGACGTAAACGGGTTCAAGCGCAAGGCGGTGTCGATCCACTGGGAGCTGATGTTCACGCGTTCGATGTATGAGACGGCAGACATCGCAGAGCAAGGCAGGCTGCTGAACGAGGTTTCCCGCCTTGTCGATGAAGGCAAGATCCGCACGACTGTCACCGAGACCCTTTCGCCCATCAATGCCGCAAACCTGAAAAAGGCGCACATGGGGATCGAGACCGGCAAGACCAGGGGCAAGATCGTTCTCGAAGGCTTCTGACGCGTATCCAGGGCGGATTGCAGTTCGCGGTGGATGGTCACTGACGATCTCAGCTCGATGAGACCATATCCGCGACACGACCGCCCAGATCCCCGGAAGGATCTGCCAGATCCAGTACGATGTTCATATGGTTGAGGCCTGGCACCGGCACCAGTTCCACGGTTTCGCTCTGGTGGGAAAGCCGCGAATGCAATGCCGCAGCCTGTTCGTGGAACGGCTGCGTCTCCTCCGTGCCGAATGCGATGATCCGCTGAGGGCACGGGAGCTGACGTGACGTCAACGGTGACCAGGCTGCCGCCTCTGTTGGCGTCATTTCGGCTTCGTCTCGCAGGAAACTGTTCGGAATTCCGGCGAGATCGTAGATGCCGCTCACGAGCATGAGGCCCCGTATGGAGGGAAGCGGTGGCGCGGCTCTTTCCGAGGCGCCACTTGCGGCGAGGAAGGATGCAAGGTGAGCGCCGGCCGAATGGCCGCTGACTGTCATCCTCATCGGGTCCGCGCTGAAATCGCCTGCATGGTGCTGGAGCCAGAGAACCGATCGCCTCACCTGATCGACCAGCACATCGAGCCGCTCGCCCGGCATCAGGTCGTATTCGACGATGGCGGCAACGCCCCCGGCCGCCAGAACCGGAGAGGCGACAAAGCGGTAGTTTTCCTTCTCGCCGGATCGCCAGTAGCCGCCATGGACGAAAACGTGCAGCGGCGCGCCAGCTTTCTGACGCTCCGGCAGGATGACGTCGAGGACCTCCCGGGCACGTGCGCCGTATCGCACGTCGGCCAGCACCGTGGCTCTGGCAGAAAGTGCCCGGCTGCGTTCGGCGAATTCGGCGGCGATGGCGTCGAAATCGGGCACGAAGTCTCGAATTCGGTAAAGGTCGCGTGACGTCATCTATGTTCCTCCAAAACTAGTAGTCCACTGCGTAGTACTTGGCTTCCATGAATTCCAGAATACCCGTCACCCCGCCCTCGCGACCGAGGCCACTCTGCTTGACGCCACCGAAGGGAGCGGCGGGGTCGGACATCAGGCCCCTGTTGATGCCGAGCATACCCGTTTCGAGGTGCCGGCCGACCCGCATCGCACGTTTCAGATCGCCCGTGTAGATGTAGGCGGCAAGGCCGTACTCGGTGTCGTTTGCGAGGCGGATGGCCTCGTCCTCGCTGTCGAACCGGTAGATCGGCGCGACGGGGCCGAAGATCTCCTCCTTTGCGATGGCAGCGCCTGCAGGGACGTTTTCGAGCACGGTCGGCGGATAGAAATAGCCATTCTCCGCAATCGGCTTGCCGCCGGTCGTCGCGCGGGCGCCTGCCGCGATCGCGTCGGAGACGAGCCGGTCGATCTTGCGCACGGCGTTCATGGTGATCATCGGCCCGCATTGCGTGGCCGGATCATAGCCAGGGCCGATCTTCAGCGCGGCCATCCGAGTGGTGAGACCGGCAACGAAGGCGTCATGGATCCCCGACTGGACATAGAAGCGGTTGGCAGCGGTGCAGGCCTCACCGGCATTGCGCATCTTGGCGATCATCGCGCCGTCGATAGCGGCTTGGAGGTCGGCGTCGTCGAAGACCAGGAAAGGCGCGTTTCCGCCGAGTTCCATCGAGCAACTGACGACAGACTTGGCGGCCTCTGCGAGAAGGGTGCGGCCGACGCCGGTCGAGCCGGTGAAGGACAGTTTGCGCACGCGCGGGTCGGCGAGCATGGCATTCGTCACCGCGGCCGGCCTGCTTGTGGTCAGGACGTTGACGACGCCCGGCGGTACGCCTGCTTCTTCGCCGAGCCGCACCATGGCATAGGCCGTCAACGGCGTCTCGGAGGCCGGCTTCAGGATCACCGTACAGCCGGCGGCAAGGGCAGGGCCGATCTTTCGCGTCGCCATCGCGGCGGGAAAATTCCACGGCGTAATCAGTATCGCGATGCCGATCGGCTCATGGTCGACGAGGATATTGTGCGAGCCGGAAGGGGTGCGCCGGTATTCTCCCGGAATGCGCGTGGCCTCTTCAGCATACCAGCGGAAGAATTCGGCGGCGTAGGCCACTTCGCCACGCGCGTCAGGAAGGGCCTTGCCGTTTTCCAGCGCGATGAGCATGGCGAGTTCCTCGGCATGCTGCGTCATCAACTGGAACCAGCGGCGCAGGATTTCCGAGCGCTGGCGGGCAGGGGTGGCCCGCCATCCGGCGGCGGCGGCCTCGGCCGCATCGACCGCGCGCATCGCATCTTCGACAGAGGCGTCCGCGACCTCGGCCAACGTGGCCCCGGTCGAGGGATCCATGACGGCGATGCCGCCGCCCTTGTGCCATTTGCCGCCGATATAGAGGCCCGCGGCATGAAGGGCGGGATCGGTATAGCCGGAAATTGGGGCCTGGTATGTCATGACGGTTATCCCTTCCAATTCAGTTGAGGCTCGCGCGGTCGCCGCGATAGGCGGCAGCGACGAGGTTGCGCATTTCGTTCGGGTTCAAGGGGCGGGGATTGTTCTGGATCAGGCGCGTGATGCCGGAGCTTTGCTCCGCCACCCAGTCGATCCGCGCCTCTTCGAGGCCGAGGTCGCGCAGGGTTGCGGGAATGCCGATCCGCGCGAGAAGGGAGACGAGGCTCGGGATCACGTCGTCAGGCCCATCGAGCCCGGCGGCCTGGGCGATCTTTGTCAGTTCGTCCCCGATGAGGGGAGTGTTCCAGGTCATCACGTAAGGCATGAGGCAGGCTACGCCGAGGCCGTGTGCGGTATGGGTCAGCGCGCCGACCGGATACTGGATGGCGTGGGCGGCGGCAGTGCCCGCCACGCCGAAGGCAAGGCCGGCGAGCGTCGCGCCGAGCATTACCTTTTCGCGCGCGGCACGGTCGGCGCCGTTCTGGCAGGCGGCTTCGAGCCCCTGCCACAGGAGCGCGATGGCGCTGAGCGCAAAATGGTCAGACAGTTCGTTCTTGCCGACAAAGACGCGTTGCTGCGAGATGCCGGGCACGGGATCGCGCCGGATCGCAGTGAAGGCCTCGATGGCATGGGTCAGCGCATCCGCGCCCGCTATCGCCGTCAGTGCGGGTGGGCAGGAAAGGGTGAGTTCCGGGTCGCAGATGGAGACGGTCGGGATGAGGTACGGGCTCGAAATGCCGACCTTCAAGCTGCGTTCGGCATCCGAGAGGACTGCGACCGGGGTCACTTCCGAGCCGGTGCCGGCCGTGGTGGGAATGGCAATCAAGGGGATCACGGGCCCCGGCACGGCATGCTCACCATAGTAGTCCTGCGGCTTGCCGCCATGGGCCAGCAGCAGGGCGACGCATTTGGCCATGTCGAGACATGAGCCGCCGCCGATACCGATGACGAGGTCCGGCGCAAAGCTGCCGGCATTCCTGGCACTCGCCGCTGCCGATTCCACGGGAACGTCCGGCAGGGTGGAACTGTCGACCATGACAGCAACTCCGGCCTCTTCGATCTGCCGGGCGAGCGCGAGAAAATCGGTGTCGGTGGCAAGGCGCGCGTCCGTGACGAGCAGCGCGCGCTTACCCAAGCGGGAGGCGATACTGCCGAGAGCATGTCGCTGGCCGGCGCCGAAAAGTAGCTCGCGTGGCGCCCTCAACGTGGCAAATAGGTTCATTCCGTGTCTCCTCCGATAAAGTTCAGGCAGCATCGAGAGCCATCAGGTGTTCGAAAAGCGGCTGCGGCAGGTCGATGCCCGTTTCCATCGCCGCGGCGCGGCGAGCACGCGCGCCGTCGCCGGGAATGGTCACCGGGCTCCCGGGGTCAAGGGGCACGGACTGGCGCAGGCGATCGAGATAAGCCGCGAGTGACCGGGCGCTGCCGACGCCGGCCGCTGCATCGATCAGAACGAGGAGGTCGCCCTTGTTGGCGGCATGGATGTCGTCGAGGGTGCCGTGCACATCGGGGGCGAGATCAGAGCCGGCGAGGGCGGCGACGAGAAGCTCGATCGCAAGGCCGATCCCGTAACCCTTCGCGCCGCCGAAAGGCGCGATCGACCCGTTTTGGGCTGCCTGCGGATCGATCGTCGGGCGACCTTCGCTGTCCACGGCCCAGCCGTGCGGGATCGGTATGCCGCGCATGGCGTGATTGTTGATTTTGCCCATGGATACGATGCTGGTCGCAAGGTCGAGCACGAAAGGGCGGTCGCCGGAAGGAATGCCAATGGCGAACGGGTTGGTGCCGAGCATGGCTTTGGTGCCGCCGAACGGATGAACCAGCGCTTCGCTGGTCGACATGACGATGCCGATCAGGCCGACCCTTGCGGCAGCCTCGGCGTAGAAGGCGAGCATGCCGATATGGTTGGCGTTGCGGATCGCTGCGATGGCGATCCCGGTGTCTCCCAGAACGCTCCGGAGGCTATGCATCGCGCTCATGACGACAACCGGTCCCAGCCCGCGTTCGCCGTCAACGCTCAGAAACGCTTGACGTTGCCAGGTTCCGGTGCCGCGCATGCGGCCGTCTGCCAAGCCTTTGTCCAACCGCGAAAGCAGGAGTGGCAGGCGCTGCAGCCCGTGTGACGGCAGCCCGCGCAATTCGGCCTCCATAAGGAGGTCGGCCTGGAGGCGGGCATTGTCGGATGGGGTGCCGCGCCTTTGAAGCAGGTCGATTGTCAGATCGCGGAGCCGTGCCGGCTGCATCTTCATTTCAGAATCCTATATCAGATCGTATACGATATTGTATTTGACATACGATATCTTATTTGCAACAAATGCTGGCGTGTCAAGCAGCAGTCGGAGAGTGAAAGTGGCATTTGCGGCGGAACGGGAAGGAAGACCGGCGAGCATTCGTCCGAGCAGCGTGGTGGACGGTGTTTACGACAGCATCTACCACCGCTTGATGTCCTTGGAGATTACGCCGGGCGCGCGCATTCCGATCGACGTGTTCGCTCGGGACCTGGGTGTGTCGCAGACTCCGATCCGGGAGGCCCTGAGTCGGCTGGAACGCGAAGGTCTCGTCCGCAAGGAGCACCTGATCGGCTATAGCGCGGCGCCGCAGTGGACGCGCAAGCAGTTCGAGGACCTGTACGCGTTTCGCCTGCTGGTGGAGCCAGAGGCTGCGAGACTTGCGGCGATCAACATGACGCCCGAAGCGCTCCGGCAGTTAGATGATTCTGCCGCCGACATGGGGCACGGCGAGGCGCCCGTCGACCGCAACACGCGTTATTCCCGCTTCGCGCGCGCTGACGCGCAATTCCATGACGCGATCCTCAAGATCGCCGGCAACGAGGTGATCCGCAGCACGTTGTCGAACCAGCACGTCCATCTGCATATTTTCCGCTTGATGTTCCATACACGCGTGACTCAGGAGGCGCTTGAGGAGCACGAGAACCTGCTCTCCGCCTTTCGAACCGGCGATCCGCAGGCGGCATTCGACGCCATGCGGATCCACATCGAGCGCTCGCGCGACCGTTTGCTTTCGGCCTTCGAATGAACGCGGTTGTATCTTCCCCAATGGTATTGGCACCGGAAAGGCCGGCCGTTGCCGCCCTCCGGGCTGAGGACATCGGTAAGGTCTACGGCCAGATCACCGTCCTGTCGGAGGTCACGCTCGATATTCACTCCGGAGAGGTTCACGCCATCATCGGCGAGAACGGTGCAGGCAAGTCGACGCTTATGAAATTGCTTTCAGGTCATGTCGTGCCGACGACAGGCCGTCTGTTCATGGCGGGGCAACCGATCGAATTCCGCAACGCAGTCGAGGCGGAAGCCGCCGGCGTGGTGCTCGTGCACCAGGAAATCCTCCTGGCCGCCGACCTTACCGTGGCGGAAAACCTGTTTCTCGGCAGGGAGGCCGGCCGCGGCCTGCTGGTGGACGACGGACTGATGAACCGGCGCACGGCCGAACTTCTGGCGCGGGTCGGTTCGACCGCCCGCCCGCGTGACCGGGTGGGCGAGCTCTCGCTTGCCCAGCGCCAGCTCGTACAGATTGCGCGAGCGCTCCTGGATGAGCGCAAGGTTGTCATTTTTGACGAGCCGACGGCCGTCCTTGCCCATGACGAGGTGGCAGCGCTGCTCGATATCGTGCGCAGCCTGCGCGATCAGGGGGTGGCGGTGCTTTATATCTCCCACCGCCTGGACGAAGTGCAGGCGCTTGCCGACCGCATCACCGTGCTGCGCGATGGCCGCATGATCGGCACCTGGCCGGCGGCGAGCCTGGGCCAGCGCGAAATGGCAGAGCTGATGGTCGGGCGCGAGCTCGAGATGCTCTACCCACACAAGCGCCCCGCCATCACAGAGGCGCCGGCCCTGTCCGTGACGGATCTGTTGGTCGACCACGGCACGCAGAAGGTTTCCTTCGCCGTCAGCCCGGGCGAGGTGTTGGGCATCGGAGGCATGATCGGCGCGGGCCGTACCGAGCTGATCGAGGGACTGATGGGCCTGCGTCCGTCGCAGGCGCAAAGCGTCGTGCTCAACGGCAAGGACATCAGACACCGGTCGGTTCGCACGATGATGGAGGCCGGCCTCGTCTACCTGACCGAGGACCGGAAGGGAAAGGGCCTGCTGCTGGAGGAGAAGCTTGGTCCGAACCTGACGCTTCAGGCGCTTGACGCGGTCAATCCGAGCGTAGTTCTGGACAGGCGGGAAGAACAATCCCGCCTCCAGAGGGTCGTTGCGGACTACGATATCCGCGTCCGTTCTCTGCGGCTGGAGGCGGGGAAGCTCTCGGGCGGCAACCAGCAGAAGCTGTTGCTCGCCAAGGTCATGCTGGCCGATCCCTCGGTCATCATCATCGATGAGCCGACGCGCGGCATCGACATCGGCAACAAGAGCCAGATTTACGACTTTATCGACGCGATGGTGCGGGAGGGCAAGGCCTGCATCGTCATCTCGTCGGAAATGTCAGAGCTCGTGGGCCTCGCAGACCGCGTGCTTGTGATGCGGGCCGGCAAGATCGTAGCCGAGCTTCGGGGCAATGAAATCAATGAGGAGAATGTCGTCATCGCTGCCACGACCGGTGGGCGCGAGGGCGTCGGGGAGGATGAATATGACGACAGCGGCAGTAACAATCTCACCGGCTGATGACGGATTTCGCATCCGCTGGGCCGATCTGGCGCCCTTCATCGCGCTTGCGGTGATCGTGCTGTTCGGCGCGCTGGTCAATGCCAATTTCTTGTCGTCGGCGAACCTGATCAACGTGATCACGCGCAGCGCCTTTGTTGCGATCATCGCCGTCGGGGCAACTTTCGTGATCTCGTCCGGGGGACTGGACCTGTCGGTGGGGTCCATGATGGCTTTCGTCACCGGTATCATGATCATGACGATGAACCACCTTGCGCCCTCCTACGGGGCATGGGCCATTCCCATGGGAGCAGGCGTCGCACTGGTCGTCGGCTCTCTTTGCGGCCTCTTCAACGGACTGATCGTGACCGTCGGACGAATAGAGCCGTTCATCGTCACCCTCGGCACGATGGGCATTTTCCGCGCCTTCATCACCTTCATGACGGATGGCGGATCGCTGCCGATCGACCGCAGCCTGCGCGAAGCCTACCGGCCCGTCTACTTCGGCAGCTTTCTCGGCATTCCCTATCCGGTTCTCATCACATTTGTCGTCGTCCTGCTCGGCGCGTTCCTGCTCTACAAGACCAAATACGGGCGGCGCCTGACCTCTGCCGGATCAAACGTGGAAGTGGCTCGCTTTTCCGGCGTCAATGTCGCTGCCGTGCGCACCATTGCCTACGTGATCCAGGGTTTCTGCGTCGCAGTCGCTGCGATCTGCTATGTGCCTCGTCTCGGCGCTGCGACGCCTACGACCGGGCAGCTCTGGGAACTGCAGGTCATCACGGCCGTCGTGATCGGCGGCACACTTCTTCGCGGCGGGCGAGGGCGGATCGGCGGCACCGTGGCCGGCGCCCTCATCCTCGAGGTGATCGCCAACGTCATGGTTCTTTCGGACATGGTCTCGGAATACCTCGTCGCCGCCGTTCAGGGCGCGATCATTATCATCGCCATGCTGGCACACCGTTTCACTGCAAACCGCTGAAAACAGCACTGACTTCAAAGGAGGAGAAAATGAAGTCTATTATCCGGAAAGCTGGATTTCTGTTATCGACTGCCGCATTGGCCCTTTCGCTGCCGCTCGGCAGTGCCCAGGCCGAGGACAAGGTGACGATTGCCGTCTCGATCCCGGCCGCGACGCATGGATGGACGGGAGGGGTCGTCTACCACGCCGAGCAGGCCGAAAAGGAAATCGAAGCCGCGTTTCCGAACATCGATGTGGTGCTTTCGACGGCATCCTCAGCGACTGCCCAGGTTTCCGCACTGGAAGACCTTTCGGCGAGCCGCAAGCTCGACGCACTTGTCATCCTGCCCTTTACCTCGGAAGAACTCACCGGGCCAGTCGAACAGATCAAGCAGAACGGCACCTTCATTTCCGTGGTTGACCGCGGCCTCACTGACCCCAGTGTCCAGGATCTCTACGTCGCCGGTGACAACATCGCGGTCGGTGCCAACACCGCGCACTGGCTTGTGGACAAGCTTGGCGGCGAAGGCCAGATCGTCGTGCTGCGCGGAATTCCCACGGTCATCGACGATGAGCGCATCAAGGGGTTCTCCGACGTCATCAACAAGACCAACATCAAGATTCTCGACATCCAGTATGCCAACTGGAATCAGGACGAAGCCTTCAAGCTCATGCAGGACTATCTTGCAAAGTACCCGAAGATCGACGCCGTCTGGGCCAACGACGACGACATGTTGCTCGGCGTGCTCGAGGCCGTCGACAATGCCGGGCGCAAGGACATCAAGTATGCCCTCGGCGGCAACGGCATGAAGCAGGTTATCGAGATGGTGAAGGAGAAGAACGAGCGCACGCCGATCTCGACGCCCTATCCCCCCTCGATGATCAAGTCGGCGATCTATATGACGGCGGCGCAGTTCAGCGGTCAGGCCCCGGTGCGCGGCTCCTTCCTGCTTGGGGCGCCCCTGATCACGCCTGACAATGCGGACCAGTTTTACTTCCCCGACTCCCCATTCTGATCAGAGGGCAGTGTCCGGCCAAATGCCGGGCACTGCATAGTTTTCACGACACAGGAGACATGACATGAGCGGTAAGAAAATCCTCATGCTGACCGGCGAGTTCACCGAGGAATATGAGATCTACGTCTTCCAGCAGGGGATGGAGGCTGTTGGCCACACGGTCCACGTCGTATGCCCCGACAAGTCGGCCGGCGATCGTATCAAGACCTCGCTTCACGACTTCGAGGGCGATCAGACCTACACCGAAAAGCTGGGGCACTACGCCGATATCAACAAGACGTTTTCCGAAGTGCGCGTAGAGGAATACGACGCCGTCTATGCAGCGGGTGGCCGTGGCCCGGAGTACATCCGCACCGACAAGCGCGTCCAGGACATGGTTCGCCATTTCCACGAAACCGGAAAGCCGATTTTCACGATCTGCCATGGCGTGCAGATCCTGATGGCGGTGCCGGGCGTGCTGAAGGGACGAAAGGTCGCCGGACTGGGCGCATGCGAACCTGAGGTGACCGCTGTCGGCGGAACTTACATCGACGTCAAGCCGACCGAAGCCTATGTTGACGGCAACATGGTCTCGGCCAAAGGCTGGACGGGACTCGCAGCCTTCATGCGGGAGTGCCTTAAAGTGCTCGGTACGAAGATCACCCACGCCTGAGCGCGGTGTTGCTTAAAATTGCTTGCCCCCGCACCTGTGCGGGGGCATTCGCAGCGACACTGTAACGATCGCGGACCGCAAGCTGGCCGCATCTGCCGCGTTTGCTCGCACGTGATTGCCCTGGTGAAACTGCCTCACGATTTTGTGGGTAGAAACCAATGCATTGTCACCATGTAGCTGGCGGTAGCTGAAGTGGCCGTGATCACCATCCCCCACAGCATGTCGACGAGGCTGACCTGCAGCGACCATCCCTTCAGCGTCGCCAGATTCGTCATGTCGTAGGTGCCGAAAGCGACGAGGCCGAGGATGGCGCCGGAGAGGAGTGCGGTGGTCCAGCTCCCGGCGTTCAGCGCCGGAACGACGGCGAAATAGACGATGCCCGCGACGTACAGCAGGTAGAAGGCCGCGGCGGCGGCGAAATTCGGCTGCGCCAGCAGAAGCTCGCCGATGCGGCTGCGATAGAACGCGGGCGAGATGCGCGTCAACCAGATGAAGTCGAGGCCGAGAAAGACAAGCGCTGTTGCCAGATACGAAATCAGGTAGGTCATACCGGTACACGCTCCCGAACGTCGATCATATGCCGAGCACCGGCTGGACCAGACGCACCAACCAGCTTCTGAACTTCAGCGGCGCGTCGGTAACGGCGAGGCAGATGCAGTCCTCGCCGGGCGTTGCGACCGGCTGGTGCTGGACGCTGGCGTCGGCCTCCTCCAGATCGCCGCGCGCGAACAGCGTCTCACCGTCATGGAAGCTGCCGCTGAGGACGAGCGTGAGTTCACGGCCGCCGTGGCCGTGCTCGGGCACCGGCTTGCCTGCCGGTATCCGCAGGAGGCGAACCATCGTCGTTCCGTCGTCGGTCCTGATCGGAATGTGGTAGGCACCGCGCCCGAGTGACTTCCACTTCAGCGTTTCGACATCACCCCCGACATAGGAGCGAAGCGGCTCCGGCAGGACCGGCGCCGCGCCGCGAGCCCGCGCGGCCGGGCGTGCGGCTGCGGGCGCGGAGCGGGCCGGCACACTCTTGTCCAGGACGCGCCGCCGCAACTGCTCGAACGACGTTGCCATCGCCGGTTCGGGCGCAATCTCCTCGAGCAACTGGCCCCCCGCATCCTCCATCAGCGAAAGCCGCTTGCGGCAATCGGGGCAGAGGGCCAGATGCGTTGCCACGGCAAGCCGCCAGCCCTCCTCGAGCGTGCCGGCAGCGTAGGCAAGCAGCAGTTCGTCGCTGACATGGTGACGGATCGTCATTGTCCGTCCTCCAGCGCGGTGCGCAGCTTGGCGAAGGCGAGCCGGATGCGGGACTTCACCGTGCCGAGCGGCAGGTTGAGCCTCTCGGCGATCGAGCTGTGCGAACAATCGTTGAAAAAGGAGAGGCGAAGCAATTCGAGCTGCTCCTGCGGCAGCACCGCCATGGCGTTGCGCAGCCGCTCGGCCTCCTGCCTTTCCTCGACGGCGACGTCCGCCGGCGGGCTGTCGTCCGGCACGAAAGCGGGGTCGTTCGGGTCGAAATCCGGGCGCCGGGTCTTGCGGTAGGCATCGATCCGAAGGTTGCGGGCGATGGTGAAGATCCAGGTCGACACGTTCCCGCGGCCCGGCTCGAACTGGGCGGCCTTGTTCCAGACCGCAATCATGGTTTCCTGCATCAGTTCCTCGGCAACACTGCCGTCGCGGGCCAATCGGGCCATATAGGCCTTGATACGTGGACCGTAGTGGCGAAAGAGCGCTTCGAAGGCCGCCATGTCCCGATCGCGGCCGACCGCTTCGAGTAGCGCGCGGGCTTCGTCCTTCGTCAGTTCCCTGGCAGTCTCGGTCATCCGTGCACGCTTCATGTTGACCCGAAGTCCGGCCGCGCAATCGCGCCGGGGCTTCGGGATCGGGATGTCGTGGCACGCGGGCGCCGTTATGGGGACTGCGATTGTCATGCAGGCCGATACGGAGGCGACTGTGTGCCGGATCACCATTGTTCAAAAATCTGCGCCGGTATCAATCCGGTTGTGTGTTTCCTTCGTATCTACAGGCAAAGCTATTGCTGATGGAAAGGTTTATCATGCGCATCGACCGCGATCTTGCCGACGTTCCGCTCCGCCGGCGGGTGGCCGTGATCGGTGCGGGCATATCCGGAATGGCCGCCGCGTGGCTCATCGGCCGCAGCATGGACGTCGTTCTCTATGAGGCGGCCGACAGACCAGGCGGCCATGCCAACACGGTATCGGCGCCCTCACGCTCCGGCCCGATCCCGGTCGATACCGGGTTCATCGTCTATAACGACCGCAACTATCCAAACCTCGTCGCGCTGTTCGAGCATCTAGCGGTGCCGACCCAGGCCTCGGACATGTCGTTTGCGGCATCGCTCGATGGCGGCGCGTTCGAGTATTCCGGCTCCGGTATCGGCGGCTTGCTTGGCCAGCCGGGCAACGTATTGCGACCGCGCTTTTGGCGCATGCTGTCCGATACGCTGCGCTTCTACAAACAGGCGCCGACTGCGCTTGGTCGCGATGAGCTGGCGTCGAAGACGCTCGGCCAGTACCTTGACGAAAACCACTATAGTCCCGCCTTCGTCGCCGATCACCTCCTGCCGATGGGGGCCGCGATCTGGTCGACCACGGCGAGTCGGATGCGCGACTACCCCCTCCATGCGTTCATCCGCTTCTTCGAAAGCCACGGCCTGCTTGCCCTTTCGGACCGGCCGCGCTGGCGCACGGTGACCGGCGGCAGCCGCGAGTATGTCACCCGGCTGCTTGCGGACTTCTCCGGGGAAATCCGCCTGCGTAGCGCCGTCCGCGAGGTCCGCCGCGAGATGGGCTCTGTGTCGGTGACCGACTGCCGCGGCAACCGCGATGTATTTACCGACGTCGTGATCGCGACCCATGCCGATCGCGCGCTCGCCATGCTCGCCGATCCCCTCGGGCAGGAGCGGGAGTTGCTGGGCGGTATCGGCTATACGGCCAATACCGCTGTGCTTCACACCGACGAGCGGTTGATGCCGAGGCGCAAAAAGGTCTGGTCGAGCTGGAACTACATCGGCGAGCCGGAACGGGACGGCGAACGGCCGCTCTGCGTCACCTACTGGATGAACCGGCTTCAGGGTATCGATCCGGCTACGCCGCTGTTTGTTACGCTCAATCCTCACCGCGACATCCCCGAGGAGCGGATCATCGCCGAGGTCGACTACGAGCATCCCCTGTTCGACCCGGGGGCGCTTGCGGCGCAGAAGGAACTCTGGCGGCTGCAGGGGCGCGATGGCGTGTGGTTCTGCGGCGCCCATTTCGGCAGCGGCTTCCATGAGGACGGCCTGCAATCGGGGCTTTCGGTCGCCGAAGCGATCTGCGGCCAGCGTCGACCCTGGTCTGTCGAAAATGAATCCGGCCGCATCCCGTCCACCACCAGTCTTGCGATGGCGCAATGACAGGCGGCTCGACCCTTTATGTCGGTGCAGTGATGCACGTGCGGCATCGGCCACGCCGACATCGACTGCGCTATCGCGTGTTTTGCGTGCTGCTTGATCTCGACGAGCTGCCGGCGCTGGACCGGAGGCTGCGGCTGTTCGGTCATAATCGCCGGGCACTGTATTCCTTCCAGGATGCCGACCACGGCGACGGCACGGCCGGCGGGCTGCGTGTCTGGGTCGAGCGCCAGCTCATCGACGCCGGTATCGATGTCGATGGGATCCGCATCCGTCTGCTCTGCTATCCGCGCATCTTCGGCTTCGTGTTCAATCCGCTCACGGTCTACTTCTGCAGCGGCTCGGACGGGGCGGTCAGGGCCGTCCTCTATGAGGTCTGCAACACCTTCCACGAGCGGCATACCTATGTAATCCCTGTCGCCGGCGCGGGCGATGGCACGATCCGGCAGTCCTGCGCCAAGGAACTCTATGTCTCGCCCTTCGTGCCGATGGATTGCCGCTACGATTTCTGCATAGAGCCGCCGGGCGAGCGCGTGATGATCGCGATCAATGAGCGTGACGGTCAGGGGCCGCTGCTGATCGCCACCTTCTCCGGGAAGCGGGTCGAGCTATCCGATCGCCGGCTGCTTTCCATGCTCTTCAAGTATCCGCTGATGACGCTGAAGGTCATGGGCGGCATCCACTGGGAGGCGCTGCGGCTCTGGATGAAGGGCGTCCCTGTCCATCGCCATCGGCCTGCCGATATCCCGGTCGCCACCACCATCGTTTCCCGCAATCCATCGGAAGAACCACAGCATGAGCCAGGCTGAACAACAGGCCCCGACCTTTCTTGCGCCGCGCCGGACGTTCTGGCAGCAGCTTGTTTGCCGCTGGGCCGACCGCATCGATCGCGGGCGTATCCTGGTTCAGTTTCCCTGCGGCGGGGAGCACGTCGCGGTTGGCAGGGAGGCCGGCCCCTCGGCTGCCATCCGGTTCAACAATGCGCGACCGTTCTGGCGTCTTCTGACAGGCGGCAGCCTTGGCTTTTCGCGCGCCTATCTCGACGGCGACTGGGATTCGCCGGATCTGGGGGCGGTCATGGAACTGGCGATCGCCAATGAGCCGGCGTTGCGGCCGGTCCTTGCGTCCTCGCCGCTGATCGGCAAGCTTGCCTATCTGCGGCATCGGCTGCGACGCAACTCGCGCGCCGGCAGCCGTCGCAACATTGCCTTCCACTACGATCTCGGCAACGCGTTCTACGGCGCATGGCTCGACGAGACGATGACCTATTCCGCCGCCGTCTTCGAACATGAGGCGCAGCCGCTGCCCGAGGCCCAACTGGCGAAGTATGACCGGATCCTGAAAGCACTTCGGATCGGTCCGGAGGACCACGTGCTCGAGATCGGCTGCGGCTGGGGCGGGTTCATGGAGTATGCCGTGTCGCGCACCGGTTGCCGTGTCACGGGACTGACGCTGTCAGCGGAGCAGGCGCAGTATGCGCGGTCGCGGCTGGCGGCCTCGGGCTTGTCCAGCCGGGCGGAGGTGCGGCTGCAGGACTATCGCGATTGCGAGGGACGCTTCACCAAGGTCGTCTCGATCGAGATGTTCGAGGCGGTCGGCGAGGAGAACTGGCGGCTTTACTTCGATCGCCTGCGGCAATTGCTGGCGCCGGGCGGCCAGGCGATGATCCAGGTCATCACCATCGACGAGACGCGCTTCGAGCACTACCGGCGCAATGCCGACTTCATCCAGACCTACATCTTCCCCGGCGGCATGCTGCCGTCACCGACGATCTTCAGGGAAAGGGCTGTTGCGTCCGGCCTGGCGGTTAGCGATTCATTCTCCTTCGGTCGCGACTACGAGAAGACGCTCTTGCACTGGGAGCGCGCATTCGTAGAGAACTGGACGGCGATACGGCCGCTCGGCTTCGACGAACGCTTCTTTCGGATGTGGCGGTACTACCTGCACTACTGCGCAGCAGGGTTTCGTACCGGCAGGATCGGCGTGTACCAGTTCCGCCTGGAAAGGCAGTGACGTCACGCGTCGTTGCGGAGCATGCGCCGGGTGAGCGCGAAGCGCAGGCGTGGAGGAAGCGCCTGCAAGAGCTTCATCGCCATCTTCATCTTCCAAGGAAAGGCGATTTCGAAGCTTCCCCTGTCGAGCCCCCTCAGGATATGGCCTGCCGCTTCCTCCGACGAGATCAGGAAGGGCATGGGAAAGTCGTTCCTTTGCGTCAGCGGGGTGTCGACGAAGCCGGGGTTGATGACGGTCATGCGGACGCCGTGACGTTCGAGTTCGGGATAGAGGGCTTCGCACATGTTGATCAGCGCCGCCTTCGTCGCGCCGTAGCCGGCAGCACCGGGTAGGCCGGTATAGCCTGCGACCGATGCCATGACGGCGATGTGGCCGGACCGGCGCGCAACCATTTGAGGCATTGCGGCTTCCAGGCAGTTGACGGTGCCCATGATGTTGAGCGCAACCATTTCGCCGATCGCGCCGGCATCGAAACTTGCGAGCGTCTCGCGCCGGTAGGTTCCCGCACCGATGACGGCGAGGGAGACGGGTGCCAGATTGGCCTCGATCGCGGCAAGCGCCACCGCAACCGCCTTGCGGTCGGTGACGTCGAGCGGATAGGGGTGGATGACGCCGGGCAGAACGGCCGCGAGTTTTTCGAGTGCGGCCGCGTTGCGCGCGCTGGCAGCGACCGTCCACCCGGTTTGCGCCAGCCTGATGGCAAGCGACCGGCCGATGCCCGAGCTTGCTCCGGTAATCCAGGCCACATTGTGAGGGCTGTCCTTGCGGTTCGGTTGGTTGTTGCTGACCAATTTGAGCCTCACGTTCATGTCGATCCTCCTCGGCTACGGGGCGGGAGCGCTTTCGGATCCGCCGGAGGCGGCTTCGTGTTCATCGGTCCTTCCCGATCCGGCGCAGCAGTTCCGCCTGCGCCACCCTGTCGAGCGGAAAGCGCCACATCAGCCGGACCGCCGCGAGCTTCGGGACGATCGGCAGCCAGGCATAGAGCATTGCAACCGCGTCCGACGAACTCCCCGAGCCGCCGCCTGCCTGCGGGTCGAAGCCGGACAGAGCGAGCAGGGGAAACACCAGCCCCACCGCGGCTGCGAGCGACAGCTTCGTTGCAAGGCTCCATGCAGCAAAATAGAGGCCGGAGCGCTGCGCGCCGGAGCGAGCGGTGTCGTGATCGATCACGTCGGCCTGGATAGATGGCGGAAGGGCCAGGTCGAAACCCAGCAAAAGGCCTGTCAGCACGCAGATGACGCCGAACGCGCTCACGTCGCCGTGGCCGAGAAAACCCGAGAGGGCGAAGATCGGGCAGGTCGCCAGCATCGCGCCGCACCATGCGCGGTGCTTGCCGAAGCGGCTGGCGGCCCTCACCGCCAGCGGGACGCCGAGCACCGCGCAGGCGAAATAGACGAGAAGCAGAGGCCCGCGCCAGTCCGGCGCACCCAGCCGGTCGGATACGAAATAGAGGAACAGAGTGGCCGGAATGGCATTGGCAAATCCGTTGAGCAGGAAAGCGGCGATCAGCCGGAGAAACGGCCGGTTTGCGGCCATGAAGGCCGCTCCCTCGAAGAGGCCGAGCTCTCTCGACGAACGGTTCCTTGGTTCCGGTACAAGCGCCACGGCTGCAAGACCCGATATCGGCAGCAGGATTGCGACAAGGATCGCCATTGCCTGAAGCCCATGCATCCCTTCTGTTTCTGTCAGCCCGATCGAGAAGGGCAGGCTCGTGGCAAGCAGAATCCCGATCAGCGTGGCGCCCTCGCGGAAGGCGGAGATGCGCGTGCGTTCCGAGTAGTCGCCGGACAGTTCAGCGCCCCAGGCGGTGTAGGGCAGGGACGTCCACGTGAAGCCGATCGAGACAAGCGCGGCCCAGAAGGCGAGATAGCCGACCCCCGCGTCGGCGGGGGGCCAGAAGAGCATGAACGCAGACCCTGCCGTAAGCGGCAGCGAGGCGAGGAAGAAGCCACGTCGGCGACCACCGCGCCCGCGCCATCGGTCGGCAAGCCAGCCGAACACGGGATCGGTGGCTGCGTCGAGCAGACGGATAGCGAGCAGAACCGTGCCGACGGCCGCGACCGACAGTCCGATCGCTTCCGAATAGAACGTCGGCACGATGACGTAGAGCGGCAGGGCCAGTGCCGCCAGCGGCAGGGCGGGAAGGGCATAGGCGATATAGACGAGGGCTCGTGCGCAGGGCGCCGTTCCGCGCCTGTCTTCACTGAGGCCCCGTGCTCCCCACATCGCTCAGCGCCTCCTGAATTCCACGCGCGTCCAGGCGACTGGCAACCCGAATTTCGTGACGTAGGCGGAATTGAGGACCGTTCCGTCGTTTCTCAGCGTCATCGTGTCGTGGAAACGGACCTTGTTCCTCCGGTTGGCCGCATCGAGGTAGACAAGGTAGGTGAAACGCGCCACGTTGCCGTCGATTCTGACCAGCGTCTCGCCGACCACGTCCTCGCGTGTGCCGCGGTACCTGTCGGGTCCGGTCTTCACGAAGCGCCAGGTCTTGCGGTCCCGGGTGCCGTCGTCAAATGTGAAGTCTTCCCTGAGCGTCAGCGTGCGCCCGTCCCATTTTCCGTGGAGCGCGACGGTGAACGTCCGCTGCAGGCCGGTGATGGCGCGAAAGCTGCCCTCGGCTACGGTCCTGCCGGCAAAGAAATCCTCGAACGAGAAGCTGCGTGCCTGTGCCGGCACAGTCGCCAAGGTCATGTTCATGGCCGCGACGACGAGGAATGCTGCGAACAGGCGCATTTTTCAATCTCCTGGCGATATTCTTGTCCCACGGTGCGACCGGCCGCCGCTCGGGTCCGTTGCGCGGCCACGGGCATTCCCGATCCCGAACCACTCACAGTTGCGGCCCGATGCGTGCCGTGCCGGACTTGCCGTCATTGCGGATCCACTTCAGGCGCTTGTCATCGATGCGGTAGAGATCGAAGCACATGGGCCTGCCGTCATACCAGCTGCGAAACTTCTGGCAGAGACGATCGGATTCGATCCACCAGTTGCCTGTGTCGTTCGGCTTGGCAAAGCGGCCAAGGCCGAGCGCCTCGCCGTTGCCGTCGACGCTGCCGCCCCGCCTGTAATTGAGCGGAAACTCGCCACCAAATGGCACGGCAAGAAAGATCCGCCGGCCGACGATTCCGTCCCGTATGTCCTGGGCTGAGTAGCGCTCGGCCATGGCCTGCGAAGACGAAGCCGCGAGCACAGCAGCGATCATGGTGATCATCGTACGCATCGGATGTCCTGGTCCACTTGAAACAGTTTTCTAAGTACGTTGTACGGTCGGCCGTTTCGTTTGGATCAGCGGCAGGGACTTTTGCGGTTCGGCGCGATGCTGGTGGTGCGGGCTGATGGTTGCGGTTGAGGCAGCACCGAGCACGGAGCGCTCTCCGATCGACGCAGCGAGGCCGTTGGGATCTTTCCCAATGACGAAGCCATCACCTGTCGCGTGGACGCATCGCTACTAAAGCAAAACCATGGATAGGCGTGCTGCGTGCAACAAGCATGGCAATTGCGATACGGCTGCCCGGTGGCGCGAACCTCCCGGCAGCAAAGCTGCGCGGGAAGCGTCGCAACCCATCTTGTTCAGAACGCGGCCTCATAGATCGCCAAAGCATCTTCCTCGGCCAGCGGACGGGGATTGTTGACGAGAAGACGGGTCTGCTTCATTGCGTCACGCGCCATCATCGGCAGTGCGTCACGGGGGATGCCAACCTCTCGCAGCGACTGGGGAATTCCGAGATCGCGTCCAAGATTGGCCAGTGCCTCGATAAAGGCCTGGGCCCGCTCGGCGGCCGCGACATTGGCAAGCTCGGGAAAAGCATCCGCCGCGATCTCGGCATAGACGTCCCGGGCGGCCGGCAGGTTGAAACGCAGCACATGCGCCAGGACCAGCGCATTCGAGAGGCCGTGTGGCACATGGAAATGCCCGCCGATCGGATAGGCAAGCGCATGCACGGCGGCGACCGGAGAGTTGGCAAAAGCCTGACCTGCCAAGAACGAACCGAGCAGCATGGCGGAACGCGCAGCGCGATCGCGGCCGTTGAACACAGCCTCGCGGATATTGGCGCCGAGCAGTTGCAGTGCCTGACGGGCGAGGCCGCGGGAGATAGGATTGTTGTTGGCCGATGTCGAGGCGTAGGATTCGATTGCATGGACCATTGCATCGATGCCGGTTGCCGCTGTGACTGCAGGTGGCAGACCAAGCGTCAGGTCGGCGTCAAGGATCGCCATGTCCGGCAGGAGCAGCGGCGAAACCACTCCCTTCTTTTCGGCATCGCCCGTCGTGATGATTGCAATCGGCGTGACTTCGGACCCTGTGCCGGCCGTAGTCGGCACGAGAACGAGCGGCAGGCGCGGCCCACGTGCGACGTTGACGCCATAGACGTCGGCGAGGCGTTCTCCGCCGCCTGCCAGAAGAGCCGCCACCTTCGCAACATCCATCGGGGAACCGCCGCCGATCGCCAGAATTCCGGTTGTCTCATGCGCCCTTACTGTCTCGGCAAGCGCGTGAATGTTGCTTTCCGGCGGGTCGGCGGCAACGTCGTCGAAAATGGCGACGGTGATACCTGCCGCTTCGAGCGAGGCTATTGCAGCGTTGGCGAGGCCAAGGGCGCGCACGCCCCTGTCTGTGACGACAACGACGCGATCGCCGAGCAAGCCGCCGGCAATGTCTGCCATTCGCATACTGGCGCCCGCTTCCGCGACGACCGATTTCGTTGTGTTGAAGATGAAGTTGCTCATGGCATCAGGTCCGTTCCAGCAGCGCTGCGCACGCGTCTTTTCCGTGTTGGGGCTCCCGGCACCAGGCCGGGAGAAGAAGATTTGATGCTGCCGCCTCAGGCGCGGCGAAGTTTTAGTCCAGCTGCTTCGCGGTCATAGGCGTCGGCGGTAATGCCCTCCGCCCGTAGCATGTGCTTCTGGATCTTGCCGCTTGCGGTCTTTGGAAGCGCATCGACGATCCGCAGGTAGCGCGGCACCATATAACGGGGAAGTCGATCGGCGAGGAACATCATGAGCGCGACCGGATCGATATTGTGGCCCTCGACTGGTGTAACCGCAATCAGCACTTCGTCTTCGGAATGCTCGCTCGGGACGGCAACGGCCGCGCATTCCTTGACGTCGTCATGGGTGGTGACTTCGCTTTCCAGTGCGAAAGAGGAGATGTTTTCACCGCGTCGGCGGATGACGTCCTTCAGCCGGTCGACAAAGAAGTAGCGACCCTCCGCATCGCGACGGAAGCCGTCGCCGGTATGGAACCAGCCGTTTCGCATGGCTTCCGCGGTAGCTGCGGGATTGTTGTAATATCCCTTCATCAGAGCCCAGGGACGATGCGACCGGATGACGAGTTCGCCAGTTGTGCCGTCTGGCACCTCCATGTCGTTCTCATCGACGATGCGCAGCTCGCACCAGGGGCGCGGCTTTCCGGCGATCCCCTTTTCCGTGATGCCCGGGCCCGCATGCAGAGGGCTTGCGATCTCGGTCATGTTGTAGATCGTCCAGGCATCCACGCCGAAGCGCTCGGCAAAGAGCGGTCCATCCTCGCCGAAGGGCGTGATGAAGACCCGGCGCAGCGGGTGGTCCCGGTCATCTCCCGATGGCGGCTGCTTCAGGAGGAAGCTCGCCATCACCCCGAGCAGCAGCGCGAAGGTTGAGCCCGTATCGCGTACCGCCGGCCAGAAATCCTGCGTCTTGAATTCGCGCATCATGCCGATCGAGCCGCCGCGGGCGAGCATCGCGTAGACATAGAGGGTAGACCCGCAATGGAAGATCGGCCCGCAGATCATGCAGCGATCGTCCGGCTCTACGCAGTCGAAGGCATCCGGTCCCATCGTGTAGAGCTGGACATAGGAGGTGACGACACCCTTGGCATTTCCGGTCGTGCCGGAGGTGTACATGATCGCCAGCGTGTCCCATGGCTCGATCGGGCGATCCAGGGTCAACGCGGCTTCATCGATCTCGGAGACATCTGCGAGCGGGATGATTTCCACGCCATGCCGTACGGCGGAAGCGCCCCCGCCGGCCACGGTCAACACCTTCTTCAGCTTGCCCGGCGAGATGCCGTCCAACCTGTCGAGCAGCGCCTCTTCTGCGATCATCAGCGGGGCATCCGCGTCCGAGAGGATATGTTCCAACGGCCGCCCGCGTGCGCCGGTGTTGATCGGCACATAGACCGCTCCGAGGTAATTGATCGCAAACCAGGTGCAGAGCAGATCCGGCCCATTTCCCATGAAGCAGAGGACATGATCGCCCCGGCGAACGCCATGGACATGAAGCGTTGCCGCACGACGTCGGACCTGTTCGCGTGTGGTGCGATAGTCCCATTTCACAGAGGGCCAGAAATGCACGAACGGAGCGTCCGGTGTTTCCTGCGCATGGCGATCCAGCAGATAGCGCAGCACCGATCGATCGCGGTTCAGCGCGTCTTCCACGTCCTTCATTCCTTAAATCCTCCTCCAGGGCGTCCTCGACAAAGCACGAAAAGAGCCCGTTGCAAAGTCGAAATGAATATGCAACATACTCGGTAGTATGTCAAAGCGGTTTTGCCGCGGGAGGGGTTTTTGACCGTCGTCAGCATTGAACGCGAAGGTCCGTTGGCGCTGGTGCGCTACGATCGTGGAGGCAAGGCAAACGCTCTCAATATGGAAGCGATAGACGCCCTGACGGCAGCAGCGGATGAGCTTGCCGCCGATACCGGCGTACAGGTCGTGGTCCTGACCGGCACGGAGACGCGGTTCTCCGCCGGAGTCGATCTCGACGACGACCGCCTGTGGCAGAAGGATGCCGATCCAGTGGTGCGCAGCCTCGCGATGGCGGCCGGCGGGCGTATGTGCGAACGCTGGCTGCGTTTGCCTCAGGTCACGATCGCAGCCATCGAGGGTGCGGCCATCGGGGGCGGTGCGATCCTGGCGCTGACTGCGGATTTTCGCGTCGCGGGCGAGGGCGCCTATTTCCGCTTTCCCGAGGTGAAGCTCGGCATGACGCTCGGCTGGGGCGGCCTGCCTCTGCTTTCGGATCTGATCGGTGCCAACCGGGCCAAACGGGCCTTGTTCACCGATCAACGTATCGATGCGCAAGAAGCTCTTTCCATCGGCCTTTGCGACGAAGTTTCCGCCAAAGGCGGAGCTTTCGGTGCCGCCCGCACGCTGGCCGACAAGATTGCCCTTTGTCCGCCCGTCGCACTGCGCATGACCAAGCGGTCGATCGATGCCAGCCTCAGGGCAAACTGGGCGGTGGGTTTCGAGCAGGACCAATTCTACCTATCGCGCACCCTGACGGAGCAAGGTGGCTGACAGCGCTGCAAACTAATCAATTCAAGAGGAGGAAACGCATGCAACTCAAGTCAACTATCCTTGCCGCAACGACGGCAGCCTTGCTGGCGGCGACGCCGGCTCTCGCGGAGCCTTATCGTCTTGGCGTCCTGACAGACATGTCGGGCATGAATTTCGACCTGGCCGGCCAGGGCTCTGTCGTGGCCGCACAGATGGCGGTCGAGGATTTCGGCGGCAAGCTTCTGGGCGAACCTGTCGAGGTGATCGTCGGCGACCATCAGAACAAGCCGGACATCGGCTCGACGCTCGCCCGGCGCTGGATCGACGAGCAGAACGTGAAGGCCATCGTAGACGTGCCGACCTCGTCGGTCGCCATGGCCGTCCAGGAAATCACCCGCAACTCCGATGTCGCCTTTCTGGTGTCCACCGCCGGTTCCTCGGACCTGACAGGCAAGGCCTGCTCGCCGACGACGGCCCAGTGGACCTGGGACACCTACGCGCTGGCCAACGGTACGGGTCGGGCGATCACCGAAGAAGGCGGCAAGAAGTGGTACTTCATCACTGTCGACTACACCTTTGGCCACGCGCTCGAGCGCGATACCTCGGAAGCTGTGCTTGCGGCCGGCGGCGAAGTAATTGGCACGGTGCGCCATCCGCGCGAAACCACGGATTTCTCGTCCTATCTGCTGCAGGCCCAGTCTTCGGGCGCTGAGGTCGTTGCGCTTGCGAACTCGTCCGGTGACACGATGACGGCGCTCAAGCAGGCGGCCGAATACGGCATCACTGCTTCGGGCCAGCGGATCGCCGGCATGCTGCTTTTCATTTCCGACGTCCATGCCGTTGGACTTGAAACCGCCCAGGGCCTGACCCTGACGACGGGATTCTACTGGGACCTCGATGACCAGACCCGCGCTTGGTCCAAGCGCTTCGGCGAACGCATGAACGGCAAGATGCCGACGATGGTTCATGCCGGCGTCTACTCATCGGTGATGAACTACCTGAAGGCGGCGGAAGCGGCGGGCAGCGTCAGCGGCAAGGCCGCCATTGACAAGATGCGCACCATGGACATCAACGACTTCTTCGCCCGCAATGCCCATCTGCGTGAAGACGGCCGCATGGTTCACGACATGTACCTGGTGCAGGTCAAGACGCCTGAGGAGTCAAAGGGCCCGTGGGATTACTACAAGGTCATTCGCACCATCCCCGGCGACCAGGCCTTCCGCCCGCTCGACAAGAGCGAATGCCCGCTGGTCAAGAAATGACGCCTGCGCTGCTCCCCTTCGCAGACGCCCATGTCGAAAAGCCCCGTGCCGTTTTGTCGGCGCGGGGTCTGTCCAAGACATTCGGCGGTTTCCACGCGGTGAGAAATGTCGATATCGACGTCCATCATGCCCGCGTTCACGCCCTGATCGGGCCGAATGGTGCCGGAAAGACCACAGTCTTCAATCTGCTGACGAAGTTCACTCCGTCGACGGCAGGAACGATCCGTCTGGATGGAGCCGACATTACGCGGACTGCGCCGGCAAAAGTCGCGCGCATGGGTCTGGTTCGCTCCTTCCAGATCTCTGCGACCTTTCCGCAGATGACGCTGCTTGAGAATGTCCGGGTGGCCCTGCAGCGTCCGAACGGTCAGGCGGTCCAGTTCTGGCGTTCGCTCGGCTCGCTTCGCAACCTTGAACGGCAGGCGCTCGAGCTTCTGGAACGGGTGGGTTTGCAGGACATGCGCCATCGCCTCGCCTCGGACCTCTCCTACGGCCGGAAGCGAGCGCTGGAGATTGCAACGACGCTGGCGCTCGACCCCCGGGTGCTTCTGCTCGACGAGCCGCTGGCCGGCATGGGGCAGGAAGACGTCTCCGCGATGGCAGGCCTGATCAGCGAAGTCGCGAAGGATCGCGCCGTGCTGATGGTCGAGCACAATCTGAAGGTCGTCTCCGAGATCTGTCACGACGTGACCGTGCTCCAGCGCGGCGAGATCCTGACAACCGGCGACTATGAGACCGTCAGCAACGATCCGCGTGTTCGCGCCGCCTATATGGGAAATGAAGATGCATAATTCGCAACCGCTTCTTTCCGTGCGCGAGCTCAATGCCTGGTACGGCGAAAGTCACGCGCTGCATGGCGTCGATCTGGATATCTGGCCGGGTGAAACCGTGACCCTTCTCGGCCGCAACGGCGTGGGAAAGACCACGACTTTGCGGGCCATCATGGGCATTCTTCGCAAGCGCACCGGTTCGGTGACTTTCGATGGGCAGGATGTGCTCAAGCTGCCGCTGCACCGCACTGCCCATGCCGGCATCGGCTTCGTGCCGGAAGAGCGCGGCATCTTCGCGACACTGACGGTCGAGGAGAACCTGCTGCTGCCGCCGGTCGTCGACAGGGGCGGAATGTCGGTCGAGCAAATCTACACGCTGTTCCCAAACCTGCTGGAGCGGCGCTCAAGTCCCGGAACGAAGCTGTCCGGCGGTGAACAGCAGATGCTGGCGATCGCCCGCATCCTGCGCACCGGCGTCAAACTGATCCTCCTTGACGAGCCAACCGAAGGGCTTGCGCCTGTCATCGTCCAGCGCATCGGCGAAATGCTGCTTGCCCTCAAGCAGCGCGGGCTGACCGTGCTTCTGGTCGAGCAGAACTTCCGCTTCGCGGCCAAGATCGCCGACCGCTTCTATGTGATGGATCACGGCCAGGTCACCGACAGCTTCACCACCGCGCAGCTGCCGGATCGTATCCAGTCACTCAACCGGGCGCTCGGAGTCTGACCATGACGATGATTTTCGGAATTCCCCTCCAGGCGCTCCTGGGCCAGCTTCTCGTCGGCTTGATCAACGGTTCGTTCTATGCCGTGCTCAGCCTCGGCCTCGCTGTCATATTCGGACTCCTGCGTATCATCAATTTCGCCCATGGCGCGCTCTACATGCTGGGCGCCTTCGTCGGCTACCTCTTGCTTTCCTTCGCGGGCATCGGCTACTGGCCGGCGCTGATCGTCGCACCGCTCATCGTCGGGCTCTTCGGCGCGGTTCTCGAACGCACCATGCTGTCGCGCCTCTACAAGCTCGATCATCTCTACAGCCTGCTCTTCACCTTCGGGCTGGCGCTCTTTATCGAAGGCACGTTCCGCTATTTCTACGGCTCGTCTGGCCAACCCTACGCGGTACCGCCCAGCCTTGCCGGCGGCACCAATCTCGGCTTCATGTTCCTGCCGAATTACCGCGCGTGGGTCGTCGTCGCGTCCTTTGCGGTCTGCATTGGCACCTGGTTCCTGATCGAGCGGACGAAGCTCGGCTCCTACCTGCGGGCGGCGACGGAGAACCCGACGCTCGTGCAGGCGTTCGGCGTCAACGTACCGCTCCTGCTGACGTTCACCTATGCCTTCGGCTGCGCACTGGCCGGCTTCACCGGCATTCTCGCCGCGCCGATCTACCAGGTGAGCCCGGTGATGGGCTCCAACATCATCATCATCGTCTTTGCCGTGGTCGTCGTCGGCGGCATGGGGTCGATCTTCGGGGCAATCGCAACCGGCTATCTGCTCGGTCTCGCCGAGGGACTGACGAAGGTCATCTATCCCGAAGCGTCCAACATCGTCGTCTTCGTCATCATGGCTGTGGTGCTTCTGCTTCGCCCGGCCGGACTTTTCGGAAAGGAAGCGTGACATGACCGAGGCGTCCCTGTCCCAACCCATCGTCGAGCCGGCCACTGGCCGCGCCCCCCTGCAGCTCCTCGCCGTCTGCATCGGCATTGCCGCGCTCGTCGCCGCGCCGATGTTCTTCTATCCGATCTTCGTCATGAAGATCCTGTGCTTTGCACTGTTTGCCTCGGCCTTCAACCTGCTGCTCGGCTATACTGGGCTTCTTTCCTTCGGCCATGCGGCCTTTTTCGGAGGTGCGGCCTATGTGACGGCCCATGCGGCGAAAGTTTGGGGTTTTCCACCCGAACTCGCCGTCATTGCCGGGGTATCAAGCGCCATCGTGATCGGTGCGGTCATCGGTTTCCTCGCCATCAGGCGGCAGGGCATCTATTTCGCGATGATCACGCTTGCGCTGTCGCAGATGTTCTACTTCTTCTGCCTGCAAGCGCCGTTTACCGGCGGGGAAGACGGCATTCAGGGCGTGCCGCGCGGCAAGCTCTTTGGTCTGGTAGACCTCGGCCAGACGATGAACATGTATTATTTCGTCCTCGGCGTGTTCCTGCTCGGCACCTTCGCCATCTGGCGGATCGTCAACTCGCCCTTCGGCGCGATCCTCAAATCAATACGCGAAAACGAGACCCGGGCCATTTCGCTTGGCCTGTCCGTCAATGCCTACAAGCTCTCGGCTTTCGTCATGTCGGCCGCCATTGCCGGGCTTGCGGGATCAACCAAGGCTTTGATCTTCCAGTTCGCGACACTGACCGACGTGACATGGCAGATGTCGGGCGAGGTAATCCTGATGACGCTGATGGGCGGCATCGGCACGTTGCTCGGGCCGGTGGTCGGGGCAGGTCTCGTGGTGACCTTGCAAAACGTGCTTGCCACCTCCGAATTCCCGGTCACGGTCATCACCGGCGCCACCTTCATGCTCTGCGTCCTCGCCTTCCGCCGCGGCATCGTCGGCGAGTTCGAAGCAGCGATCGACAGATGGAAACGCCGATGAGCGAGGACAGAAGCCTGCTGCGCATTCTCTCCACAACGGTCAGCGACAGCTGGGTCGACTACAACGGCCATATGGGCGACTACGCCTATGGCATCGTGTTCTCCGATGCGGCCACCGCCTATATGGACCGGATCGGAATCGACGAGACTTACCGGACCGAAACGGGGGCGACGCTTTACACGCTCGACAGCCGCATCGGTTTCCTCAAGGAATGTCACGCCGGCGAAGCCCTCCATGTCGACATTCTCGTGCTTGCGGCGGACGCAAAGCGCCTGCATCTCTTCATGCGGCTGGTCAATTCAGCCGGCGATGAACTGGCGCTATGCGAGCAGGTGCTGATGCATGTGTCGCGGGCGGAGGGCGTACCACGCTCGGCGTCGCTGCCAGCGCCTCAGCTGGAAAGGCTGCTGGCCGATCTCGAAATCCACAGCGACATCGAGCGCCCCGCCTGGCTCAGCAGGCGGATCGGGTTGTCGCGCGGTTGATCTCTTCGGTGCTGAAAAGGACAATGCCCCGGACACTTGGTTGTGTCCGGGGCATTGTGGTTCGCGGTTGACCGAATTGGCCCTATGTCAGGCGATCTCGAAAAGGCCGGCAGCCCCCATGCCGCCACCGATGCACATCGTCACCACGACATAGCGAAGACCGAGACGACGACCTTCGATCAGCGCGTGGCCGACCATCCGCGCGCCGGACATGCCATAGGGGTGGCCGATGGAGATTGCGCCGCCGTTTATGTTCAGCTTTTCGTTGTCGATGCCAAGCCGATCGCGGCAATAGAGGACTTGCGAGGCAAACGCCTCGTTCAGTTCCCACAAGCCGATGTCATCGACTTTCAAACCATGCTGCGCGAGGAGTTTCGGCACGGCAAAGACCGGGCCGATGCCCATCTCCTCCGGCACGCAGCCGGCTACAGCGATGCCGCGATAGATGCCGAGTGGCGACAGGCCGCGCCGTTCCGCCTCGCGGGCTTCCATCAGCACGGATGCCGATGCGCCATCGGAGAGTTGCGAGGCATTGCCTGCCGTGACGAAACGGCCCGCTGGCACGATCTCGCCGCCGGCAAACACCGGCTTCAGGGAGGACAGTCCCTCCAGCGTCGTCTCGGGGCGATTGCCTTCGTCCTTGGCGAGAACAATTGTTTGCGTTGACGTCTCGCGGGTCGCCTTGTCGATGACCAGCATCGTCGTTTCGAGCGGCACGATCTCCGCATTGAGGCGACCGCTCGCCTGCGCCTGCGCCGTCCGCTGTTGCGATTGCAGGGCGTATGCATCCTGCGCTTCGCGGGAGACGCCATAGCGGGCAGCAACGACCTCGGCCGTTTCAATCATGCTGGCATAGGTCGAAGGCAGGTTCTTCATGAGCCAGGGATCGTGCCACCGATCCGTGTTCATGCGCTCGTTCTGCACCAGCGATATCTGCTCGACGCCGCCGCCGACCGTGACGGTCATGCCGTCCGCGATGATCTGCTTGGCCGCGATCGCGATGCCCATGAGGCCCGAGGCGCATTGACGGTCAACGCTCTGGCCGGCGACGGTGACGGGCAGGCCCGCTCTCAGGGCCGCAGTCCGCCCGATGTTCATGTGGGTCGTGCCCTGCTGGAGCGCTGCTCCCAGGACCACGTCATCGACCTCACCGGGATCGACCCCGGCGCGTGCTATCGCATGGGCAATGGCGTGGCCCGCAAGCATGGGCGCGGTCGTGTCGTTGAACGCGCCGCGATAGGCTTTGCCGATCGGCGTGCGGGCAGTGGATACGATGACGGCTTCTCTCATTGTTATCTCCTCCTCAATCCCTGGAAACCAGCAGTCGCTCCGCCAAGGCGCGATGCTCCGGACCAAGAGCAACCGGCCGGCGGGTCGCCCGATCGACATAGACGTGCACGTAGCCGCCCTGGGCGGCCGCATGATCCTGATCCTCGCGGAAAAGCGCGAAGCCCCAGGACAGGCTTGTGTTGCCGATCCGATCCACGCGAACCCCGACCGTGACGCGGTCGGGATAGGAGACCTCCGAGAAGTAATTCGTGTAGCTCTGGGCCACAACGCCGATCGGCCCCTCGCCATGAAGATCGAGCGCGCCAGCCTCGATCAGCACGCGGTTGAGCGCGGAATCGAAGTATTCCATGTAGACGACATTGTTCATGTGGCCGTAGAGGTCCATGTCGTTCCAGCGGGTCTCCATGTCGAAGAACCGGCGATACTCCTGCCTGTGATGGGCGGTCGCCCGCGCCGGTGCTGCCGTCATGCCTTTATCTCGGTGGCTGGGGCCTCGGCCGTCCGGGCTCTGGCGATGATGCGGTCGACATGGGCAAGCCCGGCTTCGGTCTCGATCGAACCGTCGAGGCTGGATATGGTCGCGAAGGCTTCGGCAACGGCTTCCGGCGTGCGCTTGCCTTCCGGCAGGTAGACGCCTTCGCTTTCGACAATTGCCATGCGCGCCACTGTGCCGGCGCCGGCCAGAAGCGCAACCCGGCTCGGAGCGTCCTCACCGACGAGGAAGAGAGCGGCCGGAACGACGTTCTCCGGCGCGAGATGACGCAGCGTCTCCTCGTCCATCATGTCGCCGGTCATCCGGGTGGCTGCCGTCGGCAGGACGGCATTGACCTTGATGCCGTAGCGGGCGCCTTCGAAATGCAGGACGTTCATCAGGCCGATGAGCCCGGCCTTGGCGGCACCGTAGTTCGACTGGCCGAAATTGCCGTAAACACCCGACGTCGAGGAGGTCATGAGAATGCGGCCATACCCCTGCGCCCGCATGGCTTCCCAGACGGCCTTGGTCGCATTGGCCGATCCGATGAGATGCACATCGACGACGGCGCGGAAATCTTCCGTCGACATCTTGGCGAAGGTCTTGTCGCGCAGGATGCCGGCATTGTTGATCAGAACGTCGATGCGGCCGAATGCGGCAAGCGTGCGGGCGACCAACGCCTGCATGTCCTCGAAGCTTGTCACGTTGCCGCCATCTGCAATCGCCTGACCGCCCCTCTGGCGGATTTCCGTCACGACCTTTTCAGCCGCCTCGCTGGATCCGCCGCTTCCGTCGCGCGATCCGCCGAAGTCGTTGATGACGACCTTGGCGCCGCGAACAGCAAGTTCCAGCGCATAGGCGCGGCCAAGACCGCCGCCGGCACCCGTCACGATGGCAACGCGGTTTTCGAAGGAAATGCTCATGGTTCTGTCCTCAATTCGTTGTCAGTACCAGCCAGTCGGCGGCGAGCGCCGGCTTCGGCTGACCTTCGATATCCACGGTGGCGGCGTAGGTGGCGAGGGTGCCGCCGCCCTTTTGCTGGCTGGCGACGAGATTGAAACGGGCGCGAATGCGAGCGCCTGATCGAACCGGCGCCAGGAAGCGAACTTTGTCGAAGCCGTAGTTGATCTCGGCCGCTCCGGCCGCGGGTTCGGCAAAGACCTGCCGGCTCAGCTTCGTCAGCAGCGAGAGCACGAGAAAACCGTGCGCGATGGTCCCGCCGAAGGAGCTTTCCCGGGCGGCGCGTACGGGATCGACATGAATGAACTGATGGTCGTCGACGACATCAGCAAAACGATCGATCAAGTCCTGATCGATCTGCATCCAGTCGGTGACGAGGGGAATTGCGGCATCGGCAGTCGCGCCGTTTTCCACCGCGGGAAGAGTGTCCAAAATTGTTCCTCCTGAAAGGCATGTGGCGTGCGGGGCCGCTCCAGATATCGCGACCGTCAACAACATACTCAGTAGTATGCACTTGCAACGGGTGTTGTCCAGTGGCATTTTCGGCCAGCAAACGCAGGCAGTTGCTTTCCGGGGCGGGCCATAACTATAGTCAAATCAAAGGAGAGCTGCCCATGATCGAGAATCGCCGCCAGGTCAGGACGGACGGGACGGGCAATGCGGATATTCTGGAGACAGCGGCCCAATGCTTCATGGAGCAGGGCTTCTCTGCGACGAGCATCGATGACGTCGCGCGCCGGCTAGGTGCAACCAAGGGCCGCATCTATCACTACTACTCTTCCAAGACCGATCTGTTCTTCGACGTGCACCGCGAGGGGCTGGAGCGGCTGTTCCAGGCAGTTGAGCCGGTCATGGGGATTGAAGGCTCAGGCGTCGTTCGCCTGAGGGCCATGCTGACCGCGCATGCCATGGCAATGATGACCAACGCCGCCTTTGAAGCCGTCGTCGTCCAGGGCGTGCACATGCACCGCATGGCTGCCACGACTCCGGACCAGCGGCGTACGCTGGACGATCTCATCGCCATCCGCCGGCGCTTCGAAAGCCTGTTCAAGCAGGTTCTGCAGGAGGGCATCGCCGACGGCTCGATCCGCAACATCGATGTTTCCATCAGCGCGAAGGCAATGCTCGGTGCCATTAACTGGCTTTCCGTCTGGTATCGCCCGGCACCGGACGAGACAGAAATGGATCGTCAGATGCTGGCAGAACGGATCGTCACGACCCAGATCGATGGTGTCCGTAGCTAAAGTGCTGCGGGGCGTTTTCCAACAGGCGAGATCGACCGCGCGGCCTGAAATCGTCGCTGGAATTGGCTTGCCCGTGAAGGGGAGTTGTCAGGCTATCGATCGTGATCGAAACATGCCCACTACACTCCATGAACAGGCTACCGCGCCCGTCACGGCTTTTCCAATACACCATTCGCATGGGCGATGATCTGCTGCGGGAAATGGTGACGCGTGTAGGTGATGGCGGAATTCTTCATCCCACCATCTCTACGCCCCACTCACTGGCAGTGGGTTTATGTGACAACGCCCCCCGGGGGGCGTCAGTGGCCGACGCCGAGATAAAGCTCGGCCGCACGCTGGTCGGCGAGCAGGCCGTCAGCCTGTCCTTCAAGTGCGACCTTGCCGGAATCCATGATCGCCCCGCGATGGGAGATCGCCAGCGCCTGGCGCGCGCGCTGCTCGATCAGCAGCACGGCCGTCCCGGTCTTCGCCAGTTCGCCGATACGACGGAAACTTTCGTCCGCCATGATCGGAGAGAGCGCCGCCGTCGGCTCGTCGAGCACGATCACGTCCGGACGGGTCATCAGGGCTCGAGCAAAGGCGAGTTGCTGTCGCTCGCCGCCCGACAGGCTGCCGGCGCGTGAACGCCGCCGCGCGTTAAGAGCCGGAAACAGGTCGAACATTTCGGCAATGCGCTGCTTGCGGTCCTTCACGCCTTCGACCACTTCCAGGTTTTCGACAATGGTCAGCGCCGCGAAAACGTTGGCGGTCTGCGGCACGTAGCCGATGCCGGCGCGAGCGCGCTGCTCGGCCGGAACGCGGGTGATGTCGCGGCCAGACAGGGTAACACGGCCGTTGACGCGCGGGAGAAGGCCGACCACCGCCTTGGCCAGGGTGGATTTTCCTGCGCCGTTGGTGCCTGCCACAGTCAGGATCTCTCCCGCTTCGAGAGAGAGATTGATTCCGGTCAGAATGTCGGTCTCGCCATATCCGCCGGTCAGGTTTTCGATCGTCAGCATCAGTTTGCTCCCCCTCCGATATAGGCTTCGCGGACGGCGGCATCGGAGAGCACGGCCGCCGGCTCGCCCGAGGCGATCAGCTTGCCGCGGTCCATGACGTAGAGCTTGCTGACAAGTTTCGACAGCGCGCCGAGATCATGCTCGATGATGAGAAAGCCGATGCCGCGCGCATTGAGTTCGCGGATCTTTTGCGAAAGCTCCTCGATCAGCACAGGATTCACACCGGCGAAGGGCTCGTCCAGCATGATCAGGCGTGCACCGGTCATCAGCGCGCGGCCAAGCTCCAGCAGTTTCTTCTGACCGCCGGAAAGACGGCCTGCCGGCGTGTCCGCGACGACGCCGAGCTTGAGGAAACGGATGGTTTCCTCGACCTTCCCGGCAATCTCCTTCTCCTGCCGGGCAACGCTGGCGGGCCGGAAGAAGGTCGTGATCAGATTCTCGCCACCCTGTCCCGGTGCGGCGGCCATCAGGTTTTCCCGAACGGTCATGTGCGCGAATTCGCGCGGCACCTGGAAGGTGCGCACCATGCCGGCCTGCGCCCGCTCCACGGCGGACGCTTTGCCCAGCGGCTTGCCGTCCAGCACGACGTCGCCGCCATTGCCGTCGAGAAAGCCGGTGACCAGCGAGAACAGTGTCGACTTTCCGGCGCCATTCGGTCCGATGACGCCGATGATGTCGGCATCTTCCATTGTGATCGACACGCGGTCGACCACGGTCAGGCCGCCATAGGCCTTGCTCATCTCTTTGATTTCGAGGGTCATCGCTTTGTATAGTCCCCCATGAGGCCCTGCGGGCGATAGATTGTGAAGAGCATCAGGGCGAGACCGATCGCGCCCAGACGGATGCTGGCCATGGCGACCTCCGGGATGAACGGCGCGATGTCGCGCAGGAAACGGGAGCCTTCCAGGAACACCATGAGGATGATCACGCCGGCCACTGTGCCGGATATACGTCCCACACCGCCCATGATGATCGCCATCCAGATCTGGAAGGTGATGAACGGGATGAACTGGTCCGGCGAGATGTAGCCGATGTAGTGGGCATAGAGCGCGCCCGACAGACCGGCCAGCATGGAGCCGAGAAGCAGAACCTGCATCTTGAAGCCGGCCGGATCCTTGCCGAGCGACTTTACCGCCTCTTCGTTGTCACGGATCGCCTCGATCATCCGGCCGAAGGGGGAGCGGACGATGCGGCGCATGGCGAGAATGGCCAGCACGCAGAACACGGTGACGATTGCCAGCATGGCGATCGCCTGCGATTGGCCGGTGACGCCGGAAAAGATTCGCGGAATGCCTGCGATACCCTGAACGCCGTTCGTCAGCCAGCCTTCGGACGTCGCGACAAGACGCACGATCTCCGAGAAGCCGAGCGAGGCGATGGCGAAATAGTCCTCGCGCAGACGGATGCTGATCACGCCCAGCGGCCAGGCCGCGAGCATTCCGAGCAGGGCCGCCGCCAGCAGCGACCACGCCACCGGCACGCCATTTGTGGACAGGATCGCCGATGTATAGGCGCCGACACAGAAGAAACCGACATGGCCGAAGTTGATCAGCCCGGTCAAGCCGAACTGGAGGTTTAGACCAAGGGCGAGCAACAGGTAGATGCCCGAGATGATCGCAATGGCGATAAGATAGGCGTCCATATCAGCGCACTCCTTCCACCCGGCCGAACATGCCGCGCGGCCGCACAAGAAGCACGAGAAGCAGCACGATGAAGGACACGGCGATCTTGTAGGTGAAGCCCACGAACGGGGTGGCAAGCTCCTGCGCGACGCCGATGACGAGGCCGCCGACGATCGCGCCGACCGGATGACCTATCCCGCCGAGAACGGCAGCGGCGAAGGCGGGCAGTAGCATGTCCCAGCCCATTTCCGGCGAGACCACCGTCTTCATGCCGAGAATGATGCCGGCGATAGCGGAGACCGCGCCCGCCATGGCCCAGAGCGTAAACATGACGGGGCGCGGCGCAATGCCAGACACCCGCGCCAGAAGCGGATTGTCGGCCACTGCACGCATACGACGGCCGATCGGGGTCATGTGCAAGATGATGAAGACGATGACAAGCGTCACAAGTGCGATGGCCGCGAACTTCAGGTCGTTGGGCTGGATGCGCAGGTCAAGGACACGGATCGGCCGCACAATGTCGAGCTGGAAGACGCTCTGGTTGTGCCCGAAAGCGAGGCCGAGGCCCGCGCGAATGAAGAAGGCGAGACCGATCGAGGCCAGCAGCGAGGAAATCGGCGAACGATTGGCGAGCTGCCTGAAGACCAGGACGTAGGAGAGGACTGCGGCCAGCGCGCCGGCCAGCAGGCCGACAACGCCGCCGACGATCAGAGACCCCGTCAGCGTCGTGCCCAGAAGAGCACCATAGGCGCCCAGCGTCATGGTGTCGCCAGTGGCCGCGTTGGAGAACCGGGCGATGCCGAAGACGAGCGTTACCGCCAGGCCTGCAAGCCCGATGATAAGCCCGGACATGACACCGGAAAGGAGGAGTTCGGCAAAGCCTGTCATGGTTGGTTTGCTCTACGTACATTCAGGAGTGAAAGGAGGACATGGCTGCCCGCCAGCAGCCATGTCCGGGCGGGCTTTCGCCGGCCGGATGCTTGAGCCCGACGCCTTGGGCGCGGGGCGCACGCATCAAAGCGTGACGACGTATTCGCGCTTGATCTCACCGCTCCGGATGAAGGAGGCGGCGAAGTCCGGCGTCACGTCGCCGAATTCGTCGAAATCGAGAACCGAAGAAGCGCCCTCATAGTTGATCGGGCCGCTCTTCAGGGCCTCCTTGCCCTCGGCGAAGGACGAGACCTGCTTGCCGTCCGGGTTGGCGACATCACGGATCTTGGCGTTGATCGCGGCGATGTCGGCGCCCGGACCGGCCGCTTCCATTGCCAGCGCGAGCACGATGACCATGTCCCAGGTCATGGCCGCGTAGACATTGGTCAGGCCAGGCTGGCCGACCGCCGACTGGTAGGCCGCATCGAATGCCGCAAAAGCTGGCGAGCCTTCGTTGGAGATGCTGTCGACCGAAATGATGCCTTCGACGACGTCCGGTCCGAGTGCCTCGATCAGTTCGGGATTGCCGGCCCAGGCTGGCATGATGAACTTGTTTTCCTCTCCGGTCTGGTACCATTCGCGCAGGATGATCGTGGTGTCTGCGATGTAGGAGCCCATGACGATGACATCCGGCTTGGCATCCAGGATTTTCTGCAGTTCAGCGCGGTAGCTCGGCTGCGCCGGCTCGTAGATGACCGAGGCGACGATCTCGCCGCCCTTGGCCTTCCAGGCCTTTTCGAAGCCTTCGGTATTGCCGATGCCGGAGGCATTGTTGAAGGCCATGGTGGCTGGACGCTTGAAGCCTTCCTTCGTGGCGATCTCGGCAAAGGCACGGCCGAAGCGGTCATTGGTGGCCTGGAAGCGGTAACCGAGCTTCTTTTCGTTGGCGGGGGCGACCGAAAGGGCCGGTGCGCCGGAGCAATGGAAGAGCGGGATATTGGCTTCGCTGGTCAGCGGAAGGACGGCGAGCGAAACGCCGGACGACCAGGTACCGAGAACGGCCTGCACCTTGTTGACCTCGATGAGCTTCTTGGCGGCCAGAACGGCTGCCTGCGGCTGGGTCTGGGTGTCTTCCGCGAAGACCTCGAACATGCGGCCGGCAGCGCCGCCTGCGGCATTTACGACCTCGGCGGCCGCGGCAATGCTCTTCTGCATGCCGGTACCATAGGGGCCACCCGCGCCGGTGATGGGGTTCAGCGCGCCGATGCGGAAAGCGCTGGTATCCTGGGCGAAAGTCAGGGACGGCATCAGGCTGGAGCCGGCAAGGGCGGCCAGGCTGGCGAGGGTCTGGCGACGGGTCAGGTTCATTGTTCGAGTTCCTCTCAAGATCTTATCCGGAGCTTTGCTCCCGTTCTTCGAAATACGACGCCGGGCAGTACGCCACTGCCCGGCGCCAAGGCGTCAGTTCAGGCGTTCCTGCTTGATGAACGCACCGTCCTTCATGATCAGCGGCATGTGCTGACCCTGGTGCGTCAGGAGCGAGAGATCGACCAGCGGGTCGCCGTCAACGACGATGAGGTCGGCGAAGGCTCCGGGGGTAACCGCACCGATCTGTCCCTCCATGCGCAGAAGCCGGGCGGCGACATGCGTCGCGCTGCCGATGACTTCGTGGGCCGGCAGGACGCGGCCGCGAATGACGAACTCTTCCGACTGGTGCTTGTGCATGCCGCCCAGGAGGTCGCTGCCATAGGCCATGGCAAGGCCGGCGGCGCGCATGATTTCCAGCGATTCCATGCCGGACAGGCGGACATTGTCGATCTTGGCGACAGAGCCTTCGGGGAAACCCATCGAAGCGCCTTCGCTCGACAGCTTGTCGTATGTGACGAGCGTCGGCACGGCGATCGCGCCCCTGGAGGCGGCAAAGGCAGCCGTTTCCGACTGGATCAGGTTGCAGTGTTCCAGCGAATGAACCCCGCACTCGACCGCGCGGCGGATCGCCTCGTCGGTGTAGAGATGGGCCGAGACGTAGGTGCCGGCATTAGCGGCCTCCTCGACGATGGCAATAATTTCTTCGCGCGAAAAGCCGAGGAAATGAATTGGATCAGTCGGCGAGGCGACGCCGCCGTTTGCCATGATCTTGATGAACGTGGCGCCGCCCTTGATCTCTTCGCGGGCCGCCCTGCGCACTTCTGGAACGCCGTCGCATACGCGGCCGAGGGCGCCGAGCGAATGGCCCGTCTGCTCGACCGGACGGTCAATATAGGGGCCGCGGAAATCGCAGTGCCCACCGGTCTGGCTGAGCGCCTTGCCGCAGACGAAGAGGCGGGGCGACGGCAGCGGGCACTCCTCGGCCGCCGCGACGAGGGCATGAGTCGCACCGCCGACATCCCGCACCGTGGTGAAGCCGCGATTGAGCATTTCGCCCATGATCTTGAATGCGCGGACGGTGACGAGTGCATCCGGGAGAAGGGCGTTCCTGCCGAGATCGGCCATGGAAGCAATCACGTGCACGTGTGCATCGATAAGACCCGGCATCAGGGTCTTACCCTTCAGGTCGATTACTTCGGCGCTGCTGACCTTAATATTCTCCCCGACTTCGCGGATCGTATTTCCTTCGACCAGAACGTTGACCGGGGTGGTCGCCTCGGGCGACGTTCCATCGACGATACGGGCATTGGTGAATAGAACTGTAGACACGTTATCAAACTCCAGAAATGTTCATTCGGTCTCAACCGCGGCTGGTCCGGGAGGCATGGCTTATTCCTTGGGGGCGACCTCGGCGGATCCGGGTGCTAAGTCCTCGGCATCCAGCCGATGCTTTTTATGCAAGCACGCCAAAGAGGGCGGGGAATTGGTCCCGTGCTGAAAGACGCGGGCTACGATGAGGCCTCCGAGTCGGGTGGATTGAGGGATGCCTTTTCGGCGGCGGGAAACAGGCGGCGAACCTCAGCCTTCCAGAAGGCGAGCATCTGAGCGTAATATTCCTGGTCGTCGCGCAGGATGGTCTGGGCGATCATGCCGCGAACGATGCACATCGTGGCATTCATAACGATGCGGGCATGGTCTTCGGGCACGCCCTTCTTGCGGGCAAGCGCGGACCAGATCGCGTCCAGACCAGCATGGAAGCGCCGCACCACGGGGATGAGACGATCCTTGAAATCGGCGTTGTGCCGGGTTTCCGGCAGGTATTCCATGGTGACGTAAAACAATCGGTCCGACATGAACTGCCAGATGTAGTCGACGATCTCGTCGGTGGTGCCGCCGCGCTCCGCATAGTCTTCGGCAAAGGCGAACAGCTTCCGGTTCACCTCCTCCAGCATGGAGGCGATCGCATCGGTGAGGATCTCTTCCTTACTGGAGAAATGATGGGTCATGGCGCCGCGAGACAGGCCGGCGACTGCGGCGATCTCAACCGTTGACGTGCGGGACAGGCCCTTCTCGTACATGACGTCGATCGTCGCCTTGCGGATACGCGCAAGCGTTTCCGCGCTGCGTTCGCCTTGCGTCCGGGTTTTCTTCTTTTCCACCAATTCGATGCTCCTGCCCTGCCGACGGGGTTCTCACTTCGGTAAAAAACAGACGCGTTTGTTTTTTTGCTATAAGTGGAGAATTTTACAAACAGTCAAGTCTGTTTTTTAGACGCCTACGAGGTTTGCACCGGCTTGGAAGGGCGGACGCTCGCAAGTGCGGCAACGCGGCGAAGTCGATGTGCCAGCCGGAATGCATCATGGGTGGTGTGGTGTTGGACATGAGAGCGACGAGTTCGACAAAACGCATGACGTGGCAGGAACAGTCGTCTAATCGTTGTCGCACTACATGCCGGGCCGGCTCCAGCCTGGAGCATTCGAGCATTGGCTCGCGGTGGGCATCGGCAACACGCTACCGGTTGGCCGTTTTTCTGCGGCTTGGAGCGCTTGTTTCCTTCAATGAAAAAGACGTTCTCGCCGTGAAGGCCGTGGCATTTCCCTGAGCTGCGCGCTCACCAACGGTGCCCTCGAGCAGATTGCTTACCAAGGCAGCCTAGCGGACGGGAGACAACTGCGCGTCGTCGATGAAGAATCTGGACATGAGACTCCTGCCTCTTATCGACTGGCAGGGTTACGCCCATAGAGCAGCAACATGGCGATGATGACGATGCCGTAGACAATCTGGCGTCCAGCCTCGGGCATCTGCATGACCGAAAGGATCGATTGCAACAACGTGATCAAGATGACGCCGGCGACCGTGCCGAGGTAGGACCCTCTGCCGCCCAGGATTGATGTGCCGCCGAGAACAACTGCGGCAATCGAAGGAAGCAAATAAGCGTCGCCCATAGCCTGAGCTGCTTTGGACGCGTAACCGGCCAACAGTACGCCGCCAAAAGCACTCAACGCGCCGGACACCGCAAATGCAACCATGACGATACGCCGCGTGTTGATACCGGAAAGGTAGGCTGCGCGCTCGCTGTTGCCTATACCGTAAACCGAGCGACCGAATGTTGTTCGGGTCAGCAAAAACACGATTGCCACGCTGACAGCTGCCCAGACCAGGATCGCGTTTGGTATACCGGGAACAATGTATCCCGTCGCCAGCCAGCGCATCGCTTCCGGCGCCGAGTCCTGCGGCGAAAAACCACCGGTGTAGAGAACCATCAGCCCTTGGGCCACGACGTTGGTTGCGAGCGTCACGATCATCGAGGGGATTCGCAGGTAGGCGACGCCAAAGCCATTCAGCAGGCCGAAGAGCATGCCGCACAGGATGCCGAAGGGTATCGCAATAACTGTGCTGCCAAAGCCCGCCGCTGCACAAGCCATCATGGCACCCATCGTCATGACCCATGGGACTGAAAGATCGATATGTCCAAGCAGGATCACCAGCATCATGCCCGCTGCGATCACGCCGAGGAACGAAGCGACCTTCAGTTGCTGGAGAAGATACTCGGGAGAAAGAAAGTTGCTCGAATAGAGACTGCCCAGGAAAAGCAGCAACAGGATGCATCCAAACGCAGTGAGCACGGCCGGATCGGCGCGCCGGAAAGGGCCGGGGAGCCGGGCGCGCAATGACAAACGGTTTTCCGTCGCTTCCGTCATCGGAACCATTCCAGTCGATTTCGCACACGAAGCAATCCGATGGCGCCAATGCTAATGGCGATCAGCAGGACGATCCCTTGCAAGAGGGGCTGCCATAGAGGGTCGACGTCGAACACGAACAGCATGTCGCCTGTCGTGCGAGCGGCAAACGCGCCGAAAATGGCACCGACGGCGCTTCCACGGCCGCCATAGAGGGAAACGCCGCCCAGCACCACGGCAGCGATCGACCACAAAGTATAACCGCTCCCGCTCGCATAAGCCGCCTCGCCGGTATAGGTGAAGAAGGTGAGAAACAAGCCGCCAATGCCGGCAAGAAGCCCCGCAAGTGTATACGCGACGAGCTTGGCACGCTGGATGGGAACCCCCGACATGAATGCGGCGGCTTCCGCCGAGCCAGCCGCATACGCCGCACGTCCTATTTCCGATCGACGAAACGGCAGCCACACGAGCAGGACAACGCCCAGCATGACGACAAGGCTCGATGGGATAATCCCGAAGATGCGGCCCGTCACGGCATCCGCCAGGTTCTCATTGACTGCACCACCTGGAAACGGCCGCAGAAGCAAGGCCAGCCCGAAATACACTGCCCCGGTCGCGATGGTGGCAACGATCGGCTGCAGTCGGCCTTTGATGACGAGAAGGCCATTGATCGCGCCACAAACGGTACCGGCCAACAACACGCCGAGTACTCCGATCGTTGTCTGCATTGGCGTTCCGACGACGATCCAGGATGCCAGGCAATTTGTCAGCACGAGGATCATGCCGACCGACAGATCGATACCTGCGGTAATCACGACCATCGCCTGCGCCATAGCGACGAAGGCAAGCAGAACGCCCTTGTTCGCCGCTGTCTGGGCGACGTTTGCCGTCAGTCCCGCCGGATGGTTGGCAATGTAGACCGCAAACATCAGGACGAAGATGGCAAGGCCGATCAACGTGCCGCGCTGTTCGTTCAACCAGTAGCGCCACTCGCTCATGCCGCCGCCTCCGGTTCGGTCTGCACGTTGAGAGCACTTGAAATCAATGCCCGCTCGGTGATCTCGCCCCCGGCGAGTTCCTTGACGATCCTACCATCATAAAGCACCAGCACCCGATCGCAGCAGCCGATCAATTCGTCATAGTCTGTAGAATAAAACAGGATGGCTGCCCCTTCCTCCGCGAGCCGGCGCAACAACTGGTAGATCTCCTGCTTGGTGCCGACGTCGATGCCGCGCGTCGGATCGTTGAGGAGCAGGATGCGCGGCCGCCGTGTCAGCCATTTGGCAATCACGACCTTCTGCTGGTTTCCGCCCGACAATGCACCGACGGGGGTATCAGCATCGGCGGTTTTGATCGCTAGCAGCCGGACCATCTCGTCAATGCTCGCATTCTCCCTGTCCCGATCGATGACGCCGTGTCTCGACAAACGATCGAGCGCAGCAAAGGAGAGGTTTTCGCGAACGGTCATGGGTAGCATCAGTCCCTCCGTCTTGCGATCTTCTGGGATCAGCGCCATTCCGATTGTGCCTGCACGCGCTGCACCCGGACTTGTGATAGACCGCGCCGCGCCATCGATACTGATCGTGCCGGACGTGCCCCGCAGAACCCCAAAAAGCCCGAGCAGCAATTCGCGCTGTCCCTGGCCGTCGAGCCCGCCGAGCCCGACGACTTCGCCTGGTCGAACCTCAAGCGAGATGTCGCGCAGCCGATCGCTCCAACCCAGATTTTTGCAGGAGAGCAACGGTGCAGCATGGATACGCGCGGCAGGCTTGGGCGGAAAGGCGCTGCTGACCTCACGTCCGATCATCATTTCTACGACTTCACTGTTGGAGCGAGTGCCTGCGGCATAGCTGGCGACGTTGCGGCCGTTGCGAAAGACGGTGCATTCATCCGCAAGCTCGGCGATCTCGTGCATCCGATGGGATATGTAGAGGATAGCAAGACCCTCGGTGCGCAGCCGTTTCAGAACAGCGAAAACTCTTGTCACGTCACTCGCAGTCAGTGCGGAGGTGGCCTCGTCGAGAATGAGGATCCTTGGCATCCAGGCGAGCGCCTTGGCAATCTCGACCAGCTGGCGGCGCGACAGGGGCAGATCTCGGACAAGGGCGCGAGGATGGATGTCCCCAGCACCGGCGCGGGCGAGTGCTTCTTCCGATAGGCGCCTCTGCGCCTTGCGGTCGATCAGGCCGAAGCGGCGCGGCGGTTTTGAGATCGAGATGTTGTCGGCGACGCTAAGATCGGGGATGAGCGACAATTCTTGGAACACGCAGGCGATTCCTGCTGCAGCGGCCTCGGCGGGTGACCGGAACGAGACCGCTTGATCCTTGAAAAGCATCTGCCCTTCGTCTGGAGCGACAACCCCCGCCATAATCTTGATCAGGGTCGACTTGCCGGCGCCATTTTCGCCAAGAATAGCGTGGATGCGTCCGGATTCGACAACAAGGGACGCTGAATCCAGGGCACGTACCCCGCCATAGCGTTTGCCGATGCCCTCCATGCGAAAGAGAGGTGCGTTGGATTGTGACTGAGTGGCGGTCATGGGGCCTGGGGTCTGCTCTTGGGCGGCAATTGGTGCCGTCTGGTTCGACGCTCATGGATGCCGCGAGCATGGCCCGCGACATCCGGTGGGGCAGGGGAAGAATGCCCGCCCTACTGATTTTCTTGCGTCTGCCCCATGATTTCCTGCGCCGTGAAATTGATCCCGCAGGTGGGGAAGGCGTTTCCGACAAAGAAGTTGTCGGATTGATCGGGATAGAAATCCTGGCCTTCCTTGAAGTTGGGGTCCTCGACTATCGCCAGAGGAAGCTTGATCGACTGCGGAACGACCTGCCCCTCAAGCGCTGCAATAGCCGTCTTGATCGCTACCGCGACCTGAGCCGGACCGGTCCCTGCCGACGAGCATTTCAGACCTTCACTTGCATGCTTGGCACAGAACTTTCGGAATCCGTTTTCCGTCTCTCCGCCAAAGGGAACAAAGGGATGTCCCGCGTCTATCATTGCCTGAACGACGCCCGTGTCACCACCTTGTGCGGTAATCCCGTCGAACTTCTTGTGAACCGCGATGGCATCCGCCGTTGCCTTTTGCGCGGTCGGATCATCCCACTTGCCGACCACCTCGACGACGTCCCACTTCTTTCCCGTTGCATCGAGCGTTTCATGGATGCCGTTGTGACGATCGGTATCGACGGACGTGCCAGCGACGCCGCGAACTTCAAGGATCTTGCCGCCGTCGGGCAAGTGCTTGGCCAGCCAGTTAGCCCAAAGGACGCCCAGACCCTTCTGATCCACGTTGACGTTGATTGCGTCTTCCGTGTCGAGGATGTTGTCGAAGGCGACGAGGACAACACCTGCTTCCTTGGCGCGCTTGATGACGGGCCCGAACGCGGTCGGGTTCTGTGCGTTGACGACGATCGCGTCAAATCCGGAATCGATGAAGTTGTTGATCGCCGAGATCTGGGCCGGCACGTCCTCACCGGTGGAGACGACCTTGAACTCTTTCAGCTTCGCGGCAACCTCCGGCTGGGCGGCATAAGCCTTCGCCGTCTGGATCATCTGAATGCGCCAGGTGTTGGCGATATATCCGTTGGCGAGCGCTACCCGATAAGGCCCTTCCTTCTTGGGAAACTTGAAGAACTTCGTTTCAGCCGCCCACGGCGCGAAACAATCGGCCTCCGCGGCGGGACCGCTCACGACTTCCGGATCGGCAAGTGCGGTTGTAGAGGCAAGCGCAATGGCAGCAGCGGCCATAAGGCCACTCACGAATGACCTGTGCATCGAATTCCCTCCCAGTTGTTGTGGTGCGGGACGCGAATTCGAAATGGAAGCCGGTGAACGTCGAGCATGCGCCGCAGGAAAACCTGCATTTCAGGAAATATCCGGCACTTCATCTCGATACGCTATTCCGGTGACGCTTCTCGAGCTCCTCCCTCGGCGCCACAAAAAAATGGTAGCGCTACCAACATTTCTTGTAAAGCGGCGCGACGCGCGAGAACCAGGCTCCAACGGGTTATTGTCGCGTGGTGCTTTCGCGGACTTTCAGCTCGAACCCGAGGTCAACGATGAGCTGTTCCGGTCGATCGCCGGCGAGAGCGGCACGGATCATCGCAATCGCCTGTCGGCCAACCTCGTAACGCGGCGTACGGATGCTCGTAAGAGAGGGGTAGGCAACAGCCATCATTTCGAGGTCATTGTAGCCTGCAATGCAGATGCGGTCCGGCACCGAAATGCCCTGGCGATTGCACTCAAACAGCACGCCGAGCGCGAGGTCGTCATTATTGCAGACAACCCCGTCGAGGCCCGGCGCTTTGCTGATGGCCTGGCGCAAAAGGTAGGCGCCCATTGATACGCTGGAGGGCGAGGGCGTCGTGGTGACGAGCAACTCGTCGAAGACACCGGTCGAGCGGAGCGCGGCACGATAACCCGCGAGGCGGCGCTGCGACCTTGGATCCATCCGCGCGCCGAGAAAACCGATCCGTCGGCACCCGATCTGCAACATGTGTTCGGTAGCCTGCCGTCCCCCATCGAAATGGGAGAATCCGACCATCATGTCAATCGGGTTGGGACCGGTCTCCATGATCTGTACGACCGGACAGCCGGCGGTTTCCAGCAGACGTCGTGTCGCGGGCAGTTGATCTATGCCAGAGACGATGAGCGCGGAGGGCCGTTGGCCCAGAAAGACGCGAAGCAGCCTTTCCTCTTCATCGGCGGAATAGTGGGTGTTGCCAAACTGAATCTGGAGCGCACTGTCGCCGAGGCCATCGTGGATGCCGCGCAGAACTTCAGCGAATACGTTGTTGGTCAGCGAGGGGATGAGGACGCCGATGACATCTGCCCTTGCCGATGCGAGTGCCCGGGCATTCGGATTGAGCACGTATCCGAGCGCGGATATTGCGGCGTCGATCCGCTCCCGCAACTCACTCGAAACGCGTTCGGGATCACGCAGCGCGCGCGACACGGTGATCGTACCCACGCCGGCGCGGCTTGCGACATCCGCAAGTGTTGGCCGTCCGCTACTTCGCCTGGATCGGTTTCCCACGGGGTCCCCCGGTCGAGCATTGCCCGCAAGCTGCATGGCGCCAAGCATAGTCGAACGGTGGCTCTTTGCAAAAGTGAGCGTGAAATTAACGTGACGGTCGCGTTCCAAAGGGTACGTCACGCGATTTTCGCGTCCATCCGGTACATTCCCGTCTTCAGATGCTGTCGGCATGATGGCAGCCAGCATGCTCTGGTATTGCGTCCGCGCTGCAAAGCCCCCGAGGCCGCGTAGGATTGTGCCCCCGCGACCCCACCCACCGAAACGGAATACGGCGAGCCCTATTCAGCTGGAACTTTCCCCTCGCTAGTTGCTTATCTCCTCGGTCGCAACATTGACCGTCACGGGAACCGCGGCAGAGGCGGCAACCGCACAATCCCCCGGAGCCGAAAATGCCTCAGAACTCGAAAGTCTCGATGATCGTCAATGATGAAAGACATGAAATCGAAGTCGACAACAGGACATCGCTGCTCGACGCACTTCGCGAGCATCTCCATCTGACCGGAACCAAGAAGGGTTGCGACCACGGCCAATGCGGCGCGTGCACTGTGTTGGTGGAAGGCCGTCGGATCAACTCCTGTTTGACACTCGCCGTGATGCATGAGGACGACGAAATCACGACGATCGAAGGGCTCGGCGAGCCGGGCAATCTTCATCCGATGCAGGCTGCCTTCGTCAAACATGATGGCTTCCAATGCGGATATTGCACGCCGGGGCAAATCTGTTCTGCAGTGGCGGTTCTCGAAGAGATCAATGCTAGCATCCCGAGCCACGTCACCCCCGATATCACGGCGGCTGCCCAGCTCACGACAACGGAGATTCGCGAGCGCATGAGCGGGAATATCTGTCGGTGCGGAGCCTATTCCAACATCATGGATGCCATCGTCGAAGTCGCGGGGACAAGCGCATGAGGGCCTTCACATACGAGCGCGCCTCGTCCGTCGAGGCGGCGGCCAAGGCGGCCGCATCCAACAGCCGAGCCAGGTTCATCGCAGGTGGCACCAATCTGCTCGACCTGATGAAGCTCGAAATCGAGACGCCGACGCACCTGATCGACATCAACGGATTGGGCATCGACAAGATCGAGGACACGCAAGAGGGCGGGTTGCGGATCGGGGCGCTCGTTCGCAACACAGACCTTGCCGCTCACGAAACTATTCGCCGGGACTACGGCCTGCTTTCGCGGGCACTGCTGGCGGGCGCTTCCGGACAATTGCGCAACAAGGCGACCACTGCGGGCAATCTGCTCCAGCGCACGCGATGTCCTTATTTCTACGACACCAACCAGCCGTGCAACAAGCGGCAGCCGGGGAGCGGCTGTTCGGCCATCGGCGGCTTCAGCCGCCAGCATGCGGTGGTGGGTGCGAGCGAGGCCTGTATCGCGACGCATCCCAGCGACATGGCAGTCGCGATGCGCGCTCTCGACGCCGTCGTAGAGACGGTAAAGGCAGACGGCAGCCGTCGGTCTGTCCCGATCGCGGATTTCCATTGCCTACCGGGAGATACCCCGCACATCGAAACGGTTCTCGAAGCTGGCGAGGTCATCACGGCGGTGACGCTACCGCCACCCGTTGGTGGAAAGCAAATTTACCGCAAAGTTCGCGACCGTGCTTCATACGCCTTCGCGCTGGTTTCGGTGGGAGCGATCATCAAGCCGGATGGCACAGGACAGGTCGCAGTCGGCGGCATCGCCCACAAGCCTTGGCGCATCGCGGCCGCGGACGCCGAACTGTCGAGAGGTGCAAGGTCGACGGCGGATGCGTTGCTCGCTGAGGCTCGTCCTACTGAGCAGAACCGCTTTAAAATCGAGCTCGTGCGTCGGACGCTCGGCGCTGTTCTCACCGAAGCAAGGGGGTGAGCCATGCAGTTCGACAAGCCAGCAACCACCAATCCAATTGACCGCCTCAAGGTAGTCGGCCAGCCGGTCCATCGCATCGACGGCCAACTCAAGGCAACCGGGCGGGTGAAGTATGCCTATGAATGGCACGACCCCAATGTTCCCTACGTCTACGGATATCCCGTGGGCGCGGCCATCGCCAAGGGACACATCGTCTCCATGGACGTCTCGGCCGCCAAGGAAGCGCCAGGCGTGCTCGCCGTGGTGACGGCTCTTGACGTCGGCGAACGCAAGAAGGGCAAGTTTAATACGGCCAAGCTCTTCGGCGGCAGCGAAATACAACATTATCACCAGGCGGTTGCTGTTGTGGTCGCCGAAACTTTCGAGCAGGCGCGCGCCGCTGCGGCCTTGGTGAGGGTCGAGTACGCAGAGGAAAAGGGAGCGTTCGATCTCAAAGACGCGATGAAGACGGCCGTAAAGCCCAAGGACGCTGGCGGCGCGCCGCCAGACACGGCTGTCGGCGACTTCGATGGGGCGTTCAAATCGGCCCCCGTCAGCTTCGACGCGACGTATACCACGCCTGACCAATCGCATTCCATGATGGAGCCCCATGCTTCGATCGCTACTTGGGAAGGCGAGGCTCTAACTATCTGGACCTCCAGCCAGATGATCGACTGGTGGCGTTCTGACCTGGCCACCACGCTCGACGTCGAGAGGGACAAAATCCACCTTATGTCGCCGTTCATCGGCGGCGGTTTTGGGGGAAAGCTGTTCCTGCGCGCGGACGCGGTTCTCGCGGCATTCGCTGCCAAGGCGGTAGGGTGTCCGGTAAAAGTGGCGTTGCCGCGCCCGTTTATGGTCAACAACACGACACATCGCCCAGCAACAATCCAGCGCGTCCGCATCGCTGCGGACCACTCCGGCAAGATCACGGCGATCGGGCACGAAAGCTGGTCGGGAGACCTTCCGGGCGGTCAGCTTGAGACGGCGGTCATGCAGACCCGGCTACTCTACGCCGGCGCGAACCGTATGACTGCCATGCGGTTGGCAACGCTGGATTTGCCGGAGGGCAACGCCATGCGCGCGCCTGGGGAGGCTCCCGGCATGATGGCGCTCGAGATTGCCATGGACGAGATGGCTGAGAAGCTCGACATCGATCCCGTCGAATTCAGGATCATCAACGACACACAGGTTGACCCGGAAAAGCCGGAGCGGCCGTTCTCCCATCGCGATCTTGTCGGCTGCCTGAGGCTCGGAGCTGAACGTTTCGGGTGGAACGAAAGGGGCAGGCCCGCGTCCCGGAGGGAAGGGAATTGGCTCATCGGGTTCGGCGTCGCCGCCGCGTTCCGAAACAACCTGCTGGTTCCGTCAGGCGCGCGCGTTCGGCTCGATCGCGAGGGTGTTATCACCGTCGAAACCGATATGACGGACATCGGAACCGGGAGTTACACAATAATTGCCCAGACGGCGGCCGAAATGATGGGGGTCCCCATTGAACAAGTGGCCGTCCGCCTGGGGGATTCGCGATTTCCAGTATCGGCAGGTTCAGGCGGTCAATTCGGAGCCAACTGTTCTACCACCGGCGTCTACGCAGCGTGTGTCAAACTCCGGGAAGCCATCGCGCAAAAGCTGGGCTTCAATTCAGAGGATGCCATGTTCGAAAATGGGGAGGTCCGATCAGGCAACAGATCTGTGCCGCTTGCCGAGGCTGCGGGTTCCGAAGGTCTTGCCGGGGAGGACACCGTCGAGTGGGCAAAGCTTGCCGACAGTCACCAGCAGTCGACTTTCGGGGCGCACTTTGTCGAGGTGGGCGTCGATATCGCCACGGGCGAAAGCCGCGTTCGTAGGATGCTCGCCGTTTGCGCCGCCGGGCGCATCCTCAATCCCATCACCGCCCGCAGCCAGGTCATCGGTGCGATGACCATGGGCGTTGGCGGTGCACTCTCGGAGGAGCTCGCGGTCGATGTCAGGCGCGGCTTCTTCGTCAATCACGATCTCGCGGGTTACGAAGTGCCGGTACACGCCGACATTCCGCATCAGGAGGTGATCTTCATGGACGAAACCGATCCGTATTCGTCGCCCATGAAAGCCAAGGGTATTGCGGAACTCGGACTGTGCGGAGTTTCGGCCGCCATCGCGAACGCTATCTATAACGCCACGGGTGTCAGGGTTCGTGAATATCCCGTCACCCTCGACAAGCTGATTGGCAGTCTACCTGAGATAACATGACAACACACTGGCGGTGCGCAGTTTGGGCGGCCGGCAGTGCCACGCTGCATTCGTCCGCTCTTCAGTCGGCGAGGGCTTCTCAAGCCCTCGCATTTCCTCGAAGTGCATCGTCGCTCTGGGTCGATGGCGAACTCGTGCACCTAGAAGACCTCGTCCTCCATGATGCTGCTCAGGGTCTCTGCGCGCGGGCGTGCCCCCCGCATCATTGGGTGGAGATAGAAAGCTGGCGCCACAGGGAGAGGCCGGTCCGACCACGACCATTGGTGGGGAGGGGAGGCGAGAGATGAGGCTGCCGACGGTTTGGATGTCGCGTTTGCCGCGATCGATGTGGAACTCGCGCGCTCGGAGGCGGCCATCGAGGAGGCAAAGACGCCGGTTCGCGCTCGAAGCGCTCCAGAAAGGGATCCCTCGTCTACGAGCTCGACTGAGGATGAGCGACTGGAGGAGTGGCGCGCCGTGTCGGCGCGGGCCGAGGATCTGTCACCGGTCCTGCAGGCGATCGTAGCATTCGATGCCTGGAACGAGATCGCGGCGTTGCAGCATGCGGCTTAACTCTGCAGGCTGCTAGAGCACTCGCGTTCAAGTGAGATCACTTGAATCGGAAATCTACACCTTCAGCTATCGAAGGAGGTCGCACTGGCACCGGTCAAATGCCTGCGAACGAGTGCTGAAGCAAAGGTGTAATCCTTGGCTTCGATTGCGCGTAGGATCATCAGATGTTCGCGCGCGGCTTCACGAAGCCTTGGTTCACTGAGGTGGGAGAAGTCGCTGAGTTCGGTCATGCGCCGCAGACTGTTCTGACGTTCCAGGCTCTCGGTCAGAAAGCGATTGTTGGCCCAGGCAACGATCGTTTCATGGAACTTGGCGTTGATCGAGAACCATTCGATACGGCTGATTTCCTGGATGGGTCGCGTCAGCATCGCTTCCTGTTCACGAATAAGCGCATGCAGTTGATCTTTTTTTGGCGTGTAGCTTGGCACGAGCAGGGCGTTGCATTCGATGATCAGGCGGAACTCATAGCTCTCGTCGACCGCTTCCTTGCTGACCAAACACTCGGCGAACTGCCAGCCATGTCCGGCCCGGCGATTAACGAGACCCTCCTTGGCCATCCGCATTAACGTGCGCCGGACCGCGCCGCGCGTCGTTGAAAACTGCTCCAGCAGTTCAGCCTCGGAGACTTCCTCGCCGATTTTGCCGGAGGCGCGGGCCTCCATGAACCGGTTGTAGAGCGTATCGGTTTCGGATTCGCCTATCACGTCTGCCATCGGCATGGCGCCCGGATCACGCGCCAGCTGGAAGCCGCGTGTCGGAGAATGCTCGATCAGCCCTTCGGCGAGGAAGATCTGCAGCGCCTGCCGTACCGGTGTGCGTGATACGCCGAGTTCCCGCGCAAGCGCCGTCTCCGAGATGCGCTCCTTCACCGCCCAGCGGCCCTGGTTGATCAGGCCCAAGACCTTCCTGGCCACCTCTGCCTGAAGATTGCTGAGCCCTGATGTCTGGTCGAGTGTTGCGGTTTCCGCCAAGGGGCGCCTCCATCAGCGCCGTTGCCCGGCGCATCGTGCTGTCGCGCACGAATATAAGGAAATCGTAGCTGCGACACAATAGGTTATAATTTTCTCAAAAACCAAAAATTGCCGATAAAGTGATAGACAATGGTTTTTTATGCATATACAGAACCAAAAAGTTCAAACGGAGCCGACATGCAGACCCAACCTTTTCCGCTCGTGACTCTGACTGGCGCTCCCCACGAGCGTGGACGGCAATACGGCACGCTTCTCTCGGATCGAATCGCGCTCAGCGCGCGCCTCTATGGTGGCGCCCTGGAAAAGCTGGGTTATCCAGAAGGCCGCAGAGTAGCTCTTATCCGTTCCTATGCTGACCGGATCGGCGAGTTCGACGCCGCCTATGTCGACGAGATGCATGGCATTGCCGAAGGCTCCGGTATTCCGTTCGAAGACATCGTGATGATCAATGCGCGCACCGAGATTGTCGCGGTCGCGCGGGCGGAACTCGGTGCGACCGAGGAGGATGATCCGGATGACGGCTGCACCTGCGCGCTCGTCATGCCCGAGCGCAGCGAGACCGGAACGCTGCTGCATGCGCAGAACTGGGACTGGCGGGCCGAGTGTGCCGAGACGGGTGTGGTCCTGCGTGTCCGTCGTGGCGATGACGGTCCCGATTTTGTCACCTTCGTCGAGGCGGGCGGTCTGGCACGCAGCGGCTTCAATGCCGTCGGTACCTCGATCACCGCCAACTACCTGGAATGCGAGCGTGATTTCATCCAACAGGGGGTGCCGCTCGGCGCGATCCGTCGGAAGGTGCTGGAAGGCAGCCATTTCGCTATGGCCATCAAGGCGGTGGCGACCACGCCAAAATCCTGTTCGAACAATATCATGCTCGCCTCGGCCGCCGGATTCGGCATCGACCTGGAATGCGCTCCGGACGAGGCCTTCCCGCTCTATCCGGAAAACGGGCTGCTGGTGCACGCCAACCACTGGGTGAGCCCGGTCGCGTTGTCGAAACTGCGCGATACCGGCATACCCTATGTTCCCGAGAGCTATTACCGCGATTGGCGCGTGCGCCGTATTCTTCAGCAACGCGGCGAGAAGCTTGGGCGCGAGGACCTCAAGGCAGCGCTGTTCGACGATTTTCTCACGCCCTATTCCGTCTGCCGTCCGCCGCGCGAGAGCGAGACCAACAGCATTTCGACAACCGTGGCAATGATCGTCATTGATGCGGCCAAGGGCTTTATGGAGATCGCACCGCTGCCTGCGCTCAACCGGACGTTCCGTTCCTATGCCCTGGATGATTGGCGCCCGCTGCCGCAGGATGCGGCCCTGCGGGAGCCATCTCGGCAGATCGGAGACTAGCAATGTTTCGCTTCGTGCTCGGCCGCCTCACAATGGCAATACCGACGCTCGTGCTGGTCGCGATCACGGTATTTGTTCTGATCCGTCTCATTCCGGGCGATCCCGCAGCGCTGATGTTGGGCGATGCTTCGGATGCGCAGGGGTTGGCGGCCCTGCGAGAACGGTTCGGGCTCGACAGGAGCATTCCCGAACAGTTTGCTATATGGGTCTCGCTGTTGTTTCAGGGGGATCTCGGCAGATCGATTGCGACGGGCCATGAGGTGCTGCCTTCGATCATCGACCGTTTTCTCGTCAGCCTGCGGATCGTGGTGCCGGCCATCGTGCTGGGGACGTTGGTCGCCGTGCCGCTCGGCATGTTCGCGGCCTGGAAGCAGAATGGCCTGCGCGACGTAACACTTGTCAGCTGTGCAACGCTGCTTCTGTCCATCCCGACATTCTGGTTGGGCATGCTGCTGCTGCTGCTGTTCGGGCTGCAGTTGCGCTGGCTGCCGATCGTCGGCTACGCGGATTTTTCCGAGGATCCCAAGAGGGCCTTCGTTTATCTGGTGCTGCCGGTGCTGACGTTGTTTCTGCACGAACTCGGGGTGATCCTGCGCATGGCGCGCGCTTCGACCCTCGAGGTGCTGAGCCTCGACTACATCACCCATGCTCGCGCCAAGGGGCTGCCGGAACACGTGGTGATGTGGAGGCATGCATTCCGCAATGCATTCGGACCGACATGGACGCTGCTTGGGCTGATCCTCGGCAATCTTCTCGCCGGCGTCGCCGTTATCGAAACGGTCTTCACAATCCCGGGGCTGGGCCGGCTTCTGGTCGATGCCATTTTCGCCCGGGATTACCCGGTCATCCAGGGCTGCCTTCTGTTCATCGCTGCCATCTACATTCTGGTCAATCTGATGGTGGATCTCCTTTATCCGTTGTTCGACCCGAGGATTGCCGTGCGATGAACAAGTCCGGGATCAATCTTTACATTGGCGGATTGCTGGTCGCCGTGTTGCTGGTCGTGGCACTGCTTGGCATGGTCTGGACGCCGCACGATCCGCTGGCGATGAATTTTGCCGCGCGGCTTGCTGCGCCCGGCGCCGCGCATTGGCTAGGTACGGACGAGTTTGGCCGCGACCAGCTGAGCCGTCTGATGCAGGGGGCTGCGACAAGTGTCAAGATCAGTGCGCTGACCGTGATTTTTGCCGTCGTCAGCGGCACGGTCTTTGGCGTCGCAAGCGGCTTCTTGCGGGGCTGGGTCGATCGCGTGATCATGGCTGTCAACGACGTGCTGCTCGCGTTCCCTGGGCTGCTGTTCGCGCTCGGCCTGCTTGCCGTGATTGGCGCGACGGAGTACGGCATCATCCTCTCTCTCGGCCTCATCTACATGTCGTCGGTCGTGCGGGTGGTCCGCGGCACGGTGCTTGGGCTCAGGACACGAGAATTCGTGGAAGCTTCAGCGGTCATGGGCAATGCCAGCCTCTTTACCATGTGGCGGCATATCCTGCCCAACTGCGTAGCCCCGCTGACCGTTCTTGCGACGTCGATCTGTGGCTGGAGCATGCTGGCGGAAAGTTCGCTCAGCTTCCTGGGGCTCGGCGTCGCCCCCCCGGCGCCGACCTGGGGCAATATGCTGGCTAGCAGCCGTAGCTTTCTCGATCAGGCCGTCTGGCTTGTCGTGTTCCCGGGCCTATCCATTTCCCTCTCCCTGTTGGGCATCAATCTGCTGGGCGATGCCCTGCGCGACTTGCTCGACCCCCGCATGAGGAAACGCGCATGACGAAGGCTCCGCTTCTCGAAATCGCGAATGTAACACTTGGCGTTCCGGCACTCCAAGTGACGATCGTACGCAATGCCACCCTTCATGTTGCACCCGCGGAAGTGGTCGGCATCGTCGGCGAGTCCGGGTCGGGGAAAACCATGCTCGGTCGTGCCGTGATAGGCCTCTCGCCGCAGCCGGTTCGCATGATCAATGGCGATATCCGCTTCCGCGGCCGCGCCTTTCGGGACATGAACGAGGAAGAAATGCGCGCGATCCGCGGTCCCGGCGTGTCGATGATCTTTCAGGAGCCAATGACCTCGCTCAATCCGTCGATGTCCATCGGCCGGCAGATGGAGGAAGGGCTGGCGCTGCACGGGGGTATAGATGCAGCCGAACGGCGCCGGCGCATTCTTGCCATGCTGGAACGCGTCGGCATCGGCGATGGCGCACGGATGCTCAAGGCCTTTCCCCACGAATTCTCCGGCGGCATGCGTCAGCGTATCATGATTGCCAGCGCGATGCTGTTGCGCCCGGCACTGTTGATCGCCGACGAGCCGACGACAGCACTCGATGCCGTCGTCCAGCGCGACATCATGGATATGCTCGCCGAACTCACCCGAGAGTACAGGACGGCGGTCATGCTCATCAGCCACGATCTGTCGATGGTGGCCCGCTATGCCGACCGCATCGTTGTGATGCAGCATGGCGATATCGTAGAAGCCGGCGACAAGGAGGTTGTGCTCTCCGCGCCGAAGCACGACTATACCCGCAAGTTGTTATCCTCCTTGCCGGCGCGCGCACCATCACGCCGCGAGATTGTCGGCGATCCGCTGATATCTGTCGAGAAACTAGGCGTGTCCTTCGTCCGGCGCGGCGGGCTGTTCAGTCGCGACACCGTCAAAAATGCGGTGCGCAATGTCAGCATAGATATCCGCCCCGGCGAAGTAGTCGCTGTGGTCGGTGGTTCCGGCTCCGGAAAAACGACGCTTGCGCGGGCAATCGCCGGTTTGACGGATTACCAGGCCGGTACGATCCGGTTCTGCGGCCTTGACCTCAAGGATCCGAAGGGCGAGGCGCGGGCGCGCTATCGCAAACAATGCCATATGGTCTTTCAGGATCCGTTCTCGTCGCTCGATCCGCGGATGAAGGTGGGTGCGCTAATCGCCGAGAGCCTGCGCGCACTTCCGCAAATCCCGAAGTCGGATCACGCTCGCCTCGTCACCGAAGCGCTGTTGGATGTCTCGCTCGATCCGAAGCTCGTGGAGCGATATCCTCATCAGTTGTCCGGCGGACAACGGCAGCGTGTAGCGATTGCCCGGGCGCTCGTGCGGCGGCCTTCCTTTGTGATCGCCGATGAAGCCGTCTCGGCACTCGATGTTACCGTTCGGGCGCAAGTGCTTTCCCTGCTAGCGGACCTACAACGAAAATACGGCTTTGCCTGCCTGTTCATTACTCACGATTTCGCCGTGGTGGAGCAAATTGCCGACCGCGTAGTCGTGATGCAGGACGGCATGATCGTTGAGCAGGGAACGCGCGACGCCATTCTCGACACGCCGCAGCATCCCTACACGCTGAAACTTCTCAGCGCGATCCCGATGCTCGAACCGACCGAAACCGGTGGCCTCAGGCTGAAATGGCGGCATGCGCCTGAAACCGCCGCTGTATTGCAGAGCTGAGAGGGAGAGACGAGATGGCCGACACACAAGAAAGGCAGCGGCAGGGGCACGGGATCAAGCTGAGCTTTTACGATTTCGGTGCGACGCCGTTCTTCGCCAGCCAGATGGACCAGCGCTTCAGCTACTGCCTCTATGTGCCGCAGGACTACAGCGAAACCGGCGAAAAGCGCTACGACCTTGCGGTCATCGTCCACGGTACGGGACGCACCGCCACCTGGTACCGCGATCGATTCGCCAGTTTTTCCGAGAAGAACGACTGCATCGTGCTGGCGCCGCTGTTCCCCGTCGGCATCATCGAGCCGGGCGAACTATCCAACTATAAGCGCATCGAATTCCACGGCATCCGCTACGATCTTATTCTGCTCTCGATGGTCGATGAGGTGGCGGCCAAGTACCGTTTACGCGATCGCCGATTCCTAATGTACGGCTATTCGGGCGGCGGTCAGTTCTGCCAGCGTTTCTATATGCTGCATCCACTGCGACTGCGAGCCGTCTCCATTGGCGCGCCCGGCGTCGTGACGCTTCTCAACGCTGACTATGACTGGTGGGTAGGCGTGCGCGATATCCAGCATCGGTTCGACCGGAAGATCGACCTCGAGGCTATGCGGAACGTTGCGGTGCAAACCCTGATCGGCAGCGAGGATACCCAGACCTGGGAAATCAGGATTCCGCGTAACAGCAAGCTCTGGATGGATGGGACCGATCTGCAGGGCGCCAACCGCCTCGACCGCATCGAGGCGCTGGCGCAGTCCTTCGAAACCGCTGGCATTCGCGTGCGCCGTGATGTCGTGCCGGGCGTGGCGCATTCGCCCTTCGACATGGCCGATCCGGCCGAAGATTTCTTCAGCAGCATCCTCAAGCAACAACAATAAATTTCACCTCCAGAAAACGGGAACAACGACATGGGACTGAATTTGCGATACTCACTGGCTTCGGCGCTCGCGGGGCTGTCGGTGATCGCTGCGCCGGCTCTGGCGGCCGATGCCGACACCCTGCGGGTGGCCGTGCATGCGGACGTCGCCAGCCTCAACCCCGGAATCAACCGCGATGCCAATTCCGACGTCGTGCTTTCCCATGTCGTGGAAGGTCTCGTTGCCTTTGGCGACGATCTTTCGGTCAAGCCGATGCTTGCCGAAAGCTGGACCGTGAATGACGACAGTACCGTCTATGATTTCCATCTGCGGAGCGGTGTCGCCTTCCACGACGGCAAGCCGCTGACCGCCGACGAGGTGGTCTGGAATTTCCAGCGCTATCTCGATCCGGCCACAGCCTTCCAATGCGTAGGCCGTTACAACGGTCAGATCGGTCCGAAGCTGACGAAGATCGAGGCCGTCGATGCAGCAACGGTTCGCTTCACCTTCGACGCCTCCGCACCGAATTTTCCGACGACGCTTGCGACGATACAATGCACGCCCTGGATCATCGGCAAATCCTCGGTCGATGCGCAGGGCGCCTTCATTAAACCCGTCGGAACAGGCCCTTATGCCTTCGGTTCAATGCAGCCCGGTCGCTATCTCGATCTCGTCCGCTATGCTGGCTACGCTGCGCTTCCCGGCAATAGAGATGGTCTAGCGGGAAACAAGACCGCATCCATCGAGAATATCCGTTTCATGACGGTGCCGGATGCGAGCACCCGCTCCAATGGTCTGCAGGCCGGCGAAATCGATGTGATCGATGAGGTCGAACCAACCTTGTTCGATAGCCTGAAGGCCAACAAGATCACGGTTAACATCCAGCCGACGCCGGCCTGGATGACACTGCAGCTGCAGACCGAAGCGCCGGCCCTTTCCGACCCGCGCATGCGCCAGGCGATAGCCCACGCCATCGACCTGAAGCAGCTCGCCGAAGCGCTGGGCAACGGGCTCTACAAGCCAAATCCTTCTGTGCTTTCCGAAGGGACCTATTACTACGACAACGCCGCTGCCGCATGGCCGGCCTATGATCCCCAGGCGGCGCGCAAGCTGGCGGCCGAGGCCGGATATAAGGGTGAGGCGATCAGCATCCTCGTTGCAAACAGGCAGAACCGCGTGCAGGTGGCGACCATCGTTCAGGCGATGCTGCTCGGCGCAGGCATCAATTCGCGTCTGGATGTCAGGGATTGGGCGACCCAACTCGACCAATATCGATCCGGCAAATATGAGCTGGCAATCTTCGCCTATTCCGCCCGTCTCGATCCGCTTTTGAGCTTCCAGTCCTTGATCGGCGACAAGAAGGCCGAACCGACACGTATGTGGGACGAAAAGACGGCCGCAGCGCTGCTGGAAAAGGTTGAAGCGCTGCGCGAGCCTGCCGACCGCAAGGCAGTGTTCTCCGAGTTGAATGCCGAGATGGGCAAGCAGGTGCCGATCCTCGGCCTCTACAATATCCCCAGCGTCACCGCGCTTGCGCCTGGAGTGAAGGGCTATCTCGGTTGGCAGGGCGGCACACACCGGTTCTGGGGCGTTTCCAAAACCGCGAACTGACGAAGAGGCGAAGACGCAATGACAATACGGGATTTCGACTATGTCACTGCCGATGCCGTTGGCGTGGCCGAGGCCGTTGCCGCCGGCGTCCTCACGCCAAGCGAGGCTGTCGATGAGGCGTTCGCTGCCATTCGCCGGGTCAATCCTACGTTAAATGCCGTTATCCTCGACATGCGGGAAGCGGCGCAGGCACAGCTTGCGGCGCTTCCGGCGGAGGCCCCGCTTCGGGGTGTTCCCATGCTCCTGAAAGACGATTGCCCGTCCTATGCCGGAGTGGAAATGTCCTATGGCTGCCGGGCGGCCGTCGGCAACGTGTCGAAGGCGGATCATGCCATCGTCAGCCGCTACCGAGCGGCTGGTCTGGTGGTTGTCGGCAAGACCAATATGCCGGAGATGTCCTGCAACATTGCGACCGAACCCACGCTGCATGGTCCGACACTCAATCCGTGGAATGTCGAGGCGAGCGTCGGCGGCTCTTCGGGCGGTTCGGCGGCGGCCGTGGCTTCGGGTATGGTGCCGCTGGCCTATGGCAATGACGGTGCTGGCTCGATCCGCATCCCTGCGTCCAATACCGGCCTTTTCGGTCTTAAGCCATCGCGTGGCCGTACACCTTGCGGCCCGATTTCGTCGGAAAACTGGGGTGGCCTGGTCTGCCATCATGTGCTGACGCGGAGCGTGCGCGATTCCGCGCTGATGCTCGACCTGACATCCGGGCCGGAACCTGGGCCGCTTTATGTCGCTCCCACGCCTGAGTGGCCCTTTCTCTCCGCAATCGAACGTGGGCAGGCGCCGCTTCGCATCGGCCTTGTCTGCCAGACCGCCCTGGGCATTTCGGTCGATGTCGAAGTGGGGGCGGCCCTGGAGCGGGCGGTCGCGAAGCTTGAGGCGCTGGGCAATCACGTCGTCCCGATCTCGCTATCCCATGACGGCGAGGCGTTGGCCGAGGCGTTGCGAAAGCTGATCGCCACCTATACCGCGATCGAGGTCGACGACATTGCGCAGGATACAGGTTGCCCGGCGGATGACCGGCATTTCGAGCCGGTGAATGTCGCCCTTGCCGAATACGGTCGTAGTCTTTCGGCACCGGAGGTTATTCGCGCACGCAATCGGGTGAATGCGACAGCGCGCTGTTTTGCGCGGAGTTTCGCCGAGGTCGATCTGATCATGTCGCCGGTGACGCCCTGTCTGCCGCAGCCGCTCGACACGTTCAACGTACGCAGCACCGATTGGCGCCGCTTTACCGATCTGTTCCTGTCGGCGAGCGTCTTCACGCATCCCGCCAATGCGGCCGGTATTCCCGCCATGAGCGTGCCGCTGGAGATGAGTGCAGGCGGACTGCCCGTCGGTATCCAGTTCCTGGCTCCCTACGGTGAGGAAGCAAGGCTCCTGACGCTCGCTAGCCATCTCGAACGCCATTATCCCTGGTCGGCACGCCGGCCGGCCATTCATGCTTGAGGCTTTTCCGCATGCTTTATACAAAACCCTATTTCGCGCCCCACGCTGACGACGAAATCTTCGATGTCGTAGACCGGGTGGTGATGGGAACTCTGATCACGCCGCATAAGCATGGCGTGGCGATTTCCCATCCGATTTTCATGGCCGACAGGAGGCGCAATCGCCTCATATCCCATGTCGCTGCCGGCAATGATCATGCCGCACTGATCCGACGAGGAATGCCCTCCGTCGCCGTTCTGATGGATACGGGCAGCTACATTTCCTCTTCATGGTATCCCGCCGCACCGATGCGCGACAGCGCTCCCACCTGGAATTTCATCGTCGTTCATTTTCATGGTAGGCCCGAGGTGATCTCGACCGCGGCGACGGCCAAGCATCTCAGTGACCTGGTGACCCATATGGAGAAAGATCGGGAAAAGGCCTGGGAGATGGGCGAACTCGGACCGGGCGGGCTTGAACGACGCCTGCCGAATATTCTGGGCTACGAATTGCCGATCGAAAAGGTCGAGAGCCGTTTCAAGCTCGGGCAGGATGAACGTCGGCGCGACATGCTGGCGGCTGAGGAGAAATTGCGAGGGGAGGGGAAAGCGGAATTGGCCCAGCGCATGGCGCAATACCGTCCCGAAGAGTGAACGCCATGAACCAACACGCTGATACTGCCGATCTGCTTGCGCAGCCCGCTTTCGATTTCAATCGCCTTGGCCAGCATCTGGCAACTATTGCCGGCGCTGTTGGCGCAAATGGCGGCAGCTATTTCGCATGGGTGAAGGCGTGCAACAAGGATCCGGCCGTGGCTGCCCGGCTGGATGCGATGGATCCCGTCGTTGCGGAAGCCGCATTGCGTCTTGGCGCTGGGCTTGAGATCGTGCCGGATGCGGCGGATTTTCGAGCATGGCTTGAAGGCAATGCCGGCAGCTGGAGCGATCTACTTTCGCCGGCTCTTGAACAGTCCCGGCTGACCGTTCTCGATCTGGGTAGTGCCGGCTCGGGGTTGGCCAATGCATTGGCCGCACAAGACCGCGAGACGGCACAATCCCTTTACGACGCGCTGATGCAGGCAAGCGGCCATGAGGTCGCGATCGGCCCCTGGCTGGAAAAGCGGACGATCTACAGCACCGACAATTACATCTCCGCCTTCGATCAAAATGCGCGCCGAAATCTTCATCTGGGGCTGGACGTGTTCGTACCGGCCGGAACGGCGCTTTCTCTGCCACTGGCCGGAACGGTCGTGCAGACCATGGTCATGAACGACAGCCTCGACTACGGTGGCGTGCTCGTTCTTGAACACGAATGGAAGCCGGGAAAGCACTTTTGGTCGCTTTGGGGGCATCTGACCCACCGATCGGCCCGAGGCTGGAAGATCGGCGACCGGATCGCCGCCGCCACGGCCTTTGCCACTGTTGGCGATTTCGAGGAGAACGGCTGGTGGATTCCACACCTGCACCTGCAGCTCTTGCGGAAGCCTTATTCAGATTTTGCCACAGCGCCGGGTGTAGGCGAAGAAATGTTCGCCGCCTTGTGGCCGGACCTCTTTCCGGATCCGACCGTCCTCGTGGTCGGTTAAAGTGGGTAGTGCGCATTTAACACGAAGGGACACCTGATCTATTGCGTGCTGCCTAGCGCGAAGTTGCACACGTAATATAGTTCCATAATTATGCTTTACGCCAAGAAGCAAATGTCGGCGATTCGTCACATGACAATCGTTCGATCCCGGATCGAGCACTAGGGGGGTGGATCTTCGTTAGTGATTTAGTTGTGCGGTGTGGAGACTACGGTAGCGACCCTTCCGGGCGATGAGTTCGGGGTGATTGCCGCTCTCAACAATGCGGCCGTTGTCGATGACGAGGATGCGGTCGGCGTTTGCGATGGTCGCGAGCCGATGGGCGATGACGAGCGTGGTGCGGCCTTGTGAGAGCTCTGCGAGTGACTGCCGGATCGCGCGCTCGGTCTCGGTGTCGAGCGCCGAGGTCGCCTCGTCGAGGATGAGGATCGGCGGGTTCTTCAGGAAGATGCGCGCGATGGCGAGGCGCTGCTTCTGGCCGCCGGAGAGCTTCACGCCGCGCTCACCGATGACGGTCTCGAGGCCGTCGGGCAGGTTCGCGATCACGTCGTCAAGCCGAGCGCGCCGGGCCGCCTCGGTAAGCTCCGCCTCTGTCGCGTCGAGCCTGCCATAGGCGATGTTCTCGCGGATCGTTCCGGCAAAGAGGAAGACGTCCTGCTGCACGATGCCGATGTTGGAGCGCAGCGACTTCAGCGTCATGTCGCGGATGTCGATGCCATCGATGGTGATCGTACCGGACATGGCTTCGTAGAAGCGCGGCAGCAACGAGCAGATCGTCGTCTTGCCTGCACCCGAGGGGCCGACGAAGGCGATCGTTTCTCCTGCCCTGATCGTCAATTCCAGACCGTCAAGGATCGGCCTGTCGGGCCGGTAGCCGAAGGAGACGGCGCGATAGGCGATATCGCCGTGCAGCCGCCCGGCGTCCCGTGCACCCTCGTGATCTTTGATGTCGGGCTGGGTATCGAGAAACCGAGTATAGCGCTCGAAGCCGGCAATGCCCTTGGGATAGGTTTCGATGATCGAATTGATCTTGTCGATCGGCCGGAAGAAGACGCCCACCAGGAGCAGGAAGCCGACGAAGCCGCCGGCGGTGAGTTCGCCCCGTGTGACGAACCAGGCGCCCGCAAGCATCACCACGACCTGCACGAAACGCATGGAGAGGTAGGAAAGCGACGCGGACGCGGCCATGACCTTGTAGGCCTCGAGTTTGGTCACGAGATAGTTGCGGTTGCTTTCGGCAAAGAGCTTGCGTTCGTGCTCCTCGTTGGCGAAGGCCTGCACCACACGGATGCCGCCGACGTTTTCCTCGATGCGCGCGTTGAAGTCGGCGACGCGTCCATAGAGCGCGTGCCAGGTTGCTGTCATCCGGGCACCGTAGCGGGTCGTGACGATTGCCGTCAGCGGAACGATGACGGCGGTGATCAGGGCCAGCGGAACGTGCACCCAGAGCATGAGGACGAAAGCGCCGATCAGCATCATGATCGCGATGAACAGATCCTCCGGCCCGTGATGGGCGACCTCGCCGATCTCTTCCAGGTCCTTGGTCAACCGGGCCACGAGGTGGCCGGTCTTCTGATTGTCGAAGAAGCCGAAGGAGAGCTTTTGCAGATGGTCGAAGGCCTTGCGGCGCATTTCCGTCTCGATCTTCAGGCCGAGCATGTGGCCCCAATAGGTTACAACGACCTGGAGGCCGGCATTGAGGAGGTAGATGACCAACAGGCCGATCGCGGCAAGTGTGATCAGGTCGAGCCGGCCGGTCGGCAGGAGGCGGTCGATGAACAGCGTCACCGCCACCGGGAAGGCGAGCTCCAGCAGGCCCGCTGCAACGGCGGAGGAGAAGTCGAGCACGAACAGGCCGCGATGCGGGCGATAATAGGCGGCAAAGCGCCTCAGGTGATCAAGGCTGGCCATGCTGGCCCTCCCCGGCATCTTCGACTTCACCCTGCCGCCAGTATGAGACGACGAGGTGCTGCTGCTTCTTCAGTCCTTTGTCTTTTCTCAGGTACGAGCGGATTTCCCGGAAGGCGTTGAACTCACCGGCAAACCACACGAAATAGGAAGAGCCGTCATCCGGTATTGCAACGGCTTTGACTGCCGTCGGAAGACCGCTTTTTCCTTCGTTCGTTTCGCGATCGCGATGCAGCCATCGCACGGCGAAGTCGGCCTTCGTGTGGAGCAGCTGTTCCTCTGCCTTGCCGGCAACTTCGATAAGGGCAATGCCGCGCGCGTGGCTTGGCAAGAATTCAAGCATGCGGGCTATTGCCGGGAGCGCGGTCTCATCGCCCGCCAGCAGATACCAGTCCCGATCGATTGGGCAGGAGCCTCCCCCTGGCCCCGACATCCCGATCACGCCGCCGATCTGCGCGCGCTCGGCAAATGCCGATCCGGGCCCGGCGTCGTTGTGAAGCACGAAATCAACGTCAAGCGTGCCTTCCTCAAGATTGACCTGACGTATCGTGTATCTGCGCAAGACGGGTGCACGGTCACCCGACGGGTGCTTGGGAATGCCGTTCTTTCCGACACTCGGCCATTCAGCGTCAGTCGAGTCCCCCCTGGGAAGGTAGAGCCTTATATGCAGCTCCTCGTCTGTCGCAAACGGTGCGAGGTTCTCACCCGAAAACGTCACGCGCTTCATATGCGGTGTGATTGCCTGGACCGCTGCGACCGTGAGCAGACGGAAATAGGGTGGCAACCTGAGATCGCTCGCAGCCCCCGTCCATTCAAAATCCGTGGTACCTGCAAATTCCCCGATGTGCTGCGCCATCGTCCAGCGGAAATTGTAGAGCTCGATGAGGTCATCGGCTTCAACATCTACGATGAGCTGGCCTTTCGTGCAGGTGAGCGACGCCGAACCAAAATCGAAAGTCACCATTCGCGCCCCGGGCCGGCCCGTAATGAAGGCACCATCTTCGGAAAAGTGCTCACACATCTCCTCAACAACGGGTTCCGGATCGGCAACGGCGACGATGGCTTGTGCGGAGAGCACGGACATGTGTGAAGATCTCCTGATGATTATTCTTGGGAAGGTGTGGAACAGCACGGCGGGGCGGCCGACTTGCGCCCGTGGGACACCCGCTGCCGCCCGACTGGAATGATCAGGGGCGTATGCGACACCGGGTCGTCGATGATGACCGACGGCATGCCAAAGACACTCTCGATGAGGGCTTCCGTGACCATCTCGCCAGGTCGGCCTTGTGCCATCACGGCTCCGTCCCTCATGGCGATGAGATGGGTCGCGTAGCGACAAGCCAGATTGAGGTCGTGCAGGATGGCAACGACGGTGCGCCCGCGGGCATTGAGGTCCGTTAACAGGTCCAGCAGTTCGATCTGGTGTGGCATGTCGAGGAATGTGGTCGGTTCGTCGAGCAGCAGGATGGGTGTCTCCTGTGCAAGCACCATGGCGACCCAGACGCGCTGCCGTTGACCGCCGGACAGTTCGTCAACCAGCCGCGCGGACAGCGCCGTCACCTGCATCGCCTCCATCGCCGCGCCGACCGCCCCTTCATCCGCTCGCGACCATTGGCGCAGGAAGGATTGATGCGGATAACGGCCGCGGGCTACGAGATCGGCGACGGTTATGCCTTCTGGCGTCATCGCGCTCTGTGGGAGGAGGCCGAGCCTGCGGGCCGTCTCCTTCGCTGGGTACTCCGCGATGTTTTTGCCATCGAGAATGACCAGTCCCGAAGCGGGAGAGAGTAGCCGCGAGAGGGCCCTCAGCAGGGTGGACTTGCCGCAGGCATTGGGTCCGACGATGACGGTGAAGGAACCGTCAGGGATAACGACCGACAGGTTGCTCGAAATGGTGCGCTCGTCATAGCGAAGGGTGAGGTTGTCGGCGTAGAGTCGATCGGTCACTTACGGCCCTCCCGAATGAGCAGCCAGAGGAAATAGAGACCGCCGATGCTGACGGTCATGACGCCGACGGGCAGCTGGGCGGCGAACGCATGCTGTGCGGCCCAGTCGGCAGCGGCGAGAAGCGGCCCGCCCATCAGCGCCGAAGGCAGCAGCGCGATCCCTGCCGCACGGGTCAGCCGGCGGGCGATCTGCGGCGCGGCAAGCGCGATAAAGGCGATTGGACCGGCCGCCGCCGTCACCGTTGCCGTCAACGCTACGCCGAGCACCATCGCCGCGAGCCGCACGCGCCCGGCGTTTACGCCCGACGCACTCGCCACGTCGTCGCCCATCTCCAGCTGCCGCATCGGCCGGGAGAGAAGTATTGTTGGCGGCACGATCAGGGCAAGAACCAGGGTGACCGGCAGGAGCTGTTCGACGCCGAGACCGTTGAGAGAGCCCGCTCCCCAGATCGCCGCGCTCAGCGCCATCTGCAGGTCCGCCTGCCGGATCATCCAGGCGTTGACGGCGCCGAGCATCGCCGACACGCCGATGCCGACGATGATCAGGCGGAACCCCTGGACGCCGCGGCGATAGGCAAGCAGATAGACGGACAGGGCCGCGACGATCCCGCCGATCAGTGCGCCCGCCGCCGTTGCATGATATCCGCCGGACAGAAGCAGCATCACCACGAGCGCGCCGGTGTAAGAACCGGCCGAGAAGCCGATGATATCGGGCGAGCCCAGCGGGTTGCGCGTCAGGCTCTGGAAGATGGCTCCGCTCAAGCCGAGCGCGCCGCCGAGCAACAGAGCAAGGGCCACGCGCGGCAGGCGCCATTCCGTAACGATCGTGCGCACCATTTCCTCGCCGTCCCCGAGGAGCGCGCCGACGACATCGCCAACGGTAATCTGATACGTTCCGCTCGTCAGCGAGACGGCGGCGATCAACAGGGCGAGAAGTAGAAGAACGGCGCCGACGGTCAGCGCGCGCAGATCGATGAGACGGGAAAGCCGGCCGGCGGCTACCTGGACAGCAAGCACCGGCCGGCCTGGGTCGAAGGAAGGGCGAGGCATCATCCTCATAGACCGCTCATCGTCTTGCGCCGGGCGAGCAGGATCAGCACCGGCGCGCCTAGGAGGGCGGTCACTATGCCAGCCTCGAGTTCGCCGGGCTGCAGGACGAGCCTGCCGGCGATATCGGCGGCGAGGAGCAGGAGCGGTGCGGCGATCATCGACGCGGGTATGATCCGGCACTGGTCGGGCCCGGTGAACCAACGCACCGCATGCGGCACCATCAATCCGACGAAACCGACCGGGCCGGCTGCCGCGGTTCCCGCCCCGGCCAGCAACGTCACCGCGATCATCACCAGGATGCGTGCCCGCAGGACATCGGCGCCGAGCGAGCGGGCGAGATCGTCTCCGAGTGCCACGGCATTGAGTGGTCGCGCCGCAAAGAGCGCGATCACCAGCCCAAGCCCGATGAAAGGGGCGACGGTTGCCACCACATGCATGTCCCGCCCGGCGACCGATCCGATCGACCATTGGCGCAGAGCGTCGAAGGCCTGCGGATCAAGCAGCGTCACCGCCGAGCCGATGCCGCCGAGCACGGCTGACAGCGCCACGCCCGCCAGCACCAGCCGCACCGGCGTGGCGCCATCACGCCCCGCGGCTCCCAATGCATAGACCACGAGCGTCACCATGATCGCGCCGAAAAGGGCCGCCCACAGATAGGCGTCAATCGACTGGAGTCCGAACAGTCCGACCGCCACGGTCACGAAGAACGCCGCACCGGCATTGACGCCCAGGATACCGGGATCCGCCAGCGGATTGCGCGTCGCCGCCTGGATCAACGCCCCTGACACACCGAAGGCTGCGCCGCAGAGAACACCCAGCAGTGTGCGCGGCAGTCGGTAGTCGCGAACGATCAGGTGCTCCGGCAGGCCGGGATCGTACGACCAAAGGGCATTGAGCGCGGTCGAGATCGCGATCGACTTCGCGCCGACCAAAAGGCTTGCCAGACAGAATGCAGCGAGAGACAGGACGCCCAGCGCCAGCCAAGCGCCACCCCGAGCCACTGAGCCGGATCCAGCGTGGACTTCGCCTTGCGGTTCTATCGTCGCCGGTACAGGCTTCATACCCGGGCCTGTCCCTCGATCCAGTAGCCGACGGCGTCAATTCGGTGCTTGTCGAAGCCTAGACGATCGCGGAAGTGTGCCCGGCAGGCGGAGGCCGCCTTCGCCTCGCCAGCGATATAGATGTAGCCCGGCCCCTCCGGCAGAGCGCCTATCTCGCCAGCGATGCGGGGCAGTTCGGTATGGCCGGCTCGCCCGGACTTCGGTCCGTGGCAGACATGCCAGGTGATCGAGGTATCGGCGAGCGTCTGGATCTCCTGGCGGTCCGCCTCCGACGGCACCTCGACATGGACGATCGTCCGAAAACCGGCCGGCAGTTCCTCCAGCACGCGCCCGACCGCCGGAAGCCCTGTGATGTCGGTCAGCATCAGCAACCAGCGGCTGCCTTTCGGCAGCCAGAAGCGACCCTCGGGATTGCAGATGCCGACCACGTCGCCGATCTTCGCCCCGATCGCCCAGCCCGCCGCCACGCCGCCGTCGTGCACGACGATGTCGATGATCATCTCACAGGTCGCCGGATCCCAGCGCCGGATCGTGTAGGGCCGATTCGGGCAGTGCTGGGACCCGTCCGGACGCCCCCATCTGCCGTCCTGCATCTGCACCGGCAGCGTCACCGGTGTGTCCGCGTCCGGCCGGAGTGCCAGGCGAAGCCACTCGTCCGGGTGACCGCTCGGCACCAGCCGCTCGCCGCCGTCGACCTTCAGCACCACCCGGATCATTGCCGGCGTCAGGTGGGTGACCGAAATGGTGGTGGCAAAGAAATAGTCCTCGACATAGGGCGCATGATCATGGTGGTGATCCTGTTCGCCAGAAAGCGCTCCGGTATTTGCCGTCATGTCATTCTCCGTCCGCGCGGGATGCCGCTTCAGCGAGCCGAGGCACAAATCGTGGAAAACCATAGGGAATTGACAGCACGCTCAACGCCGACGTCGACCAGACGTCGACCGGGTCCTCAAGCGCCACATAAGAGCCGCGCCTGACTGCGCCCAGCGTCTTGAACAACGGCTGTTGCTCCGCCGCCGCGCGCGCGCCGGGACCGTACCACATGATCAGGACGTCCGCGTCGATCGAGGAAATCTCCTCGAGACTGACGGAAACGGACTGTTCGTCAGGTTTGTCGGCGGCAAGCGTCTTGACGCCGGATGAAACGCGCAACCCCATGCCGGCCAGCGCTGCCACGCGCGGATCTGACGGCAGGTAGACGACGATACCGCCGCTGCCTGGAAAATAGGTTCCGAACGTAAATGTCTTGCCGCGAAGTTGAGGGTACCTGGACGCGATCTTCTCGACGAATTCTTCGGTGCCTTCAATCAATCGATCCGCGGCCCCAGGCCGCCCCAGGGCCATGCCGACGATTTGGGTCTGTTCCTTCCAGTCGGCGGCGAAGGGGCCCGATCGGTAGGCGACGGTTGGAGCAATCGTCGAAAGCCTGTTCCATGCCAGATCATCAATGTCCGAGGAGGTCGCAAGGATTAGGTCCGGCTTCAAGGCGGCAACTTGCTCGAAATCCGCGGTTCTTCCAGGCAGCAGAACGGGTAATGCGCCTGAAAGCCGCTCTTCGTTCCATGGGAATATACCGCTTTCAAAAAAGCTGTAGCGGGGCATCGCAATGGGAACTTCTCCCAGAGCCAACACAATATCCTCTGCGTTCCAGCCGAGGGTGACGATACGTTTGGGCGGCGCTTCGATCGTCGTCGATCCAAGCGCATGCTTGACGGTCACGGGGAACGTACCGTCATCCGCCGCAGCCGCGGCGGACGCCAAGAGGCCCGCTACCAGCAGCAGGCCGTGCAAAAGGACGATGGTGAGGTTCAGGCCGCGCGAGCCTGCACGTCGATGATGGGCATGCATGGGTGTCTTTTCCATGGAACGTCTCCCGCGGAGCCCGATCGACGGTGAGCCATCGGGCAATAGGCGGCGGCGCATCCGCAAGGGATGCGCCGCCGTAAACCGCTTAGAAGCTGTGGCGAAGAGAAAGTACGAATTCGCGCGGCGCCCCGATGAAATGGCCATAGGAGGTCAGTCCGGAGATTGAGGAGTAGTACTCCTTGTCGAACACGTTGTTCACATTGAGCTGCAGGTTCGTCTGCTCGGTAAAGGCGTATCGCGCCATGGCGTCGGCGACGGCATAGGCCGGCTGCTCGATCCTGTATGTGTCGCCCTGATAGTAGGTTTTGCTCTGGGCCCGCACACCGGCGCCAACCGTCCACTTCTCAAGCTCGCCCGGCAATTGATAGGCGGCGCTGAGCTTGAAGAGATGGGCGGGGCTTTTCTCCGTGTTGTATCGCAGACCCGTATTCTCGCCCTTCACATACTCGGATTTGCTGTAGGTATAGCCGAACCCCACATTCAGGCCGTCTGCGACTGCACCCGCGACCTCGACCTCGACACCGCGCGTTCGGATCTTGTCGGCCGCCTCGTAGCAGGTGAAGGCGAAGGTGCTGCATTCGGTGGCGTCGGTGACCTCCGTTGCCAGGCCCGTCTGATTGGTTTCGAAGATTGCGAGAGAAGCATTCAGGCGGCCATCCATGAAGGCGCCCTTGATGCCGACTTCCTTGTTGTCGCCCACGGCTGGATCCAGGAGGGAGCCGTCGACCCCGTAGGCCATTTGCGGCAGGAAGATCTCCGTGTAGCTCGCATAGACCGAAAAGATGTCGTTCAGGTCATAGACTGCACCGACGTAGGGAATGAAATTGCCGTCGGCGCTGTATTCGTCGTCGCTGTAGATGTCGTTGTTGGTGTACCAGCTCAGACGTCCGCCGAGGATGACCTTGAACGGATCGGAAATGTTGAGGCGCGTGGAAGCGTAGATACCTGCTTCCTTCTGGTCGAGATCCCCGGCGAACGATCCGACCGCGATGTCAGGCTTGGGAACCGAGGTCGGGTCCCAGTTTTCCGGATCAATGATGTAGAAGGGGCTGCTGCCCCCTACATAGGAGAACTTTTCACGTTGTGCACTGACGCCCACAACCACGTCATGATCGCGACCGAACAGTTCGACCGGGCCGGAGGCATGGACATCTAGCGAATACTGGTCGTCGTTGTAGTCATAGAGACGATCGTTCTTGCGGACGTCCCCGGCGAAACGCCACAGGAAGGACGACAGCATGTCGGAATCAGCCCAAACCCTGCGAGCCGAGACGTTGAGCTTCCAGTCGTTGTCGAATCGATGCTCCACATCGAGGTAGACGGTGCTCTGCGTCTTCTTTAGATATTCCCAATCGCTGCCGAGATACGTCTCCGGCGAAAAGTCGTAGAACGAACCATTCTCACGCACGGCCAATCCGCCCCATGTATACCCGTCGGTGTTTTCCTTCTGATGGCTGACCCCGAGGCTTACCGTCGTATCCTCGGTTATGTCGGCATCGATTACCCCGTACAACGTCAGGTTCTTCTGATCGAAATAGTCGCGATATCCGTCGCCGGCGCCGCCTGACGCGACAAAACGACCCCGAACGGTGCCTGCTTCATTCAGCGGCCCGGACGCATCCAGCGTTGCCTGCGCATTGCCGAACGACGAAACAGAGGTTTCGGCGGAGTACTGCGGCGTTGCAGTGGCGTGCTTTCTGACAAGATTGATCGATGCGGCGGGATTGCCCGAGCCTTCCGTGAGGCCGCTTGCGCCGCGGACGATCTCGACGCGGTCATAGATTGCCAGGTTGTCCTGCACCAGCACGTCGCGCGTGAACAGGTTGATGGGGCTGCTGACGCCATCATACTGGATGTTGCTGATGAGGCCGCCGCGGGCGAAATACTCCCACCGCGTATCGCCGAATCCCTGCATCGCAGTTACCCCGGTCGCATCCTGCAGCGCCTGATCGAGCGTCTCGTAGTTCTTGTCCTTGATGAGCTGCCGGGTCACGACCGAGACACTTTGAGGCGTCTCGCGAATGGAGAGCGGCAGCTTGGTCCCCGTGCTCATCTGCCCAGTGGTGTAAGAGTCGGTTCCCTCGGTCGTGGCCCCCAGCCCCTGAACCGTGATTGCCTCCAGCATGGTCGTGCCATCGGCAGCAGCGCTGTCTGTAGCTCCCCCCGGTCCGGTGATCCTCACCGTGTTGCCGCTGGTGAAATTGTAGCTGAGGCCCGATCCAGCCAGCATATGCGCCAGTGCCTGTTCGGGCGAATGCGAGCCCGAGACGGCATTACTCCTTTTGCCGTTCACCAGATGTGATGGAAACAGAAGCTTGAGGCCGGTGCGGTCCGCGAGCACCGTCAGGGCAGTTCCGAGATCCTGAGCCGGAATGCTCAACCCGACGGGAGCGCGTTCCGATCGGCTGATCTTCGCCTCCTGCGCCGCTGACGCACCGGCTCCCGCCAGCGCGAACGCGGCGACGATAGCGTGAATCGCAGCCGAACCGAGGAGGCCGCGCCGGCGCTGGCGCAACGTTGAAGTAAAAATCCGGTCCCCTGCTTCCATACGCATATAGTCTCACCCTGCCTGTTTCAGTTGCCCGCCCGTTTCGAAAGAGGCTGAAAAATCGGGGGCATACAGCAAGGACGAAACCTCGGCCGGGAACTTGCAGCGGCCAAGCGAAAAAAGTTTCAAAAATTACTCAACTTATTCCCCGCAGGAGTGCCTGAAGAGTGGCCGCGCGCGCGCCGGTCAACGAATGATGGTGACGAAGGGGAGCCGTGAAAGTGTCACGGGCAGTGTTTCGGCAATCGTTTCCAGCACCGTGTCGGGCTCCGAGAGATCGAAAACCCCGGTAACCACCATCCTCCTGATCTGAGACCGGGCGATGAAGATTTGGCCACGACGATAGCGCTCGATTTCCGCAACGACATCCTCGAGCGGGCGCCGATTGAAGATCATCTTTCCGCGCTGCCAGGCGGTTTCGATCGCCGTATCGATTTCTTCGGGAGCCGAGGGTGCACCATTTTCCGTGTAGCGCACACGCTGCTCCGCCTCCAGCCGCACGGGTTCAGTGGACGTGTTCCGCGTCGAAACCTCGACCATGCCTTCGACGACGCTGACAACAGTCTCCGATGGGCGCTTATCAATATTGAAGATCGTACCGACCGCTCGTGTCGTGCCGCCATTGGCCTCGACGAAGAAAGGTCTCGCGGCGTCCTTCGCAACGGTGAACATGGCCTGGCCTCGCAGCAGCGTCAGCCTCCGCGACCGCTTGTCGAAGCTGAGAGAAACGGCGCTGTCGCCGGCAAGCAGGATCTCGGAGCCGTCCGGGAGGACGAACGAGCGTTGCTCCGCGATCGCCGTCGCAAGATCCGCGGATGGACCGAACCCGAGCAAGCCCGCTCGCCACATTCCTACGCTCCCGAGACAGACCGCTCCCGCCCCCAGGATCGCCCTACGGCTCACGGTTCGGGCGCGAACCTTTTTTCCTGCGAGACCGAGGCCGCTCCAGATCCTTTCGGCTTCCTGCGCGGCGCGCTCGTGCTCCTCGCTGCGGCCGCGCCAGGCTACGAAGCTGTCGACGTCTTCTCGCGTGGATCGGCCAGAGTGCAGCTTGACGATCCATTCGATCGCCTCGTCGCTCAGCTTGATATCGACCGAAGTCTGGTCGCCGGGCCTGTTCATCTTCGTCATCTCATTGCGCCGTCTTTAAACCGGTAATCGCCTGCGCGCCTCATGAGCGCCTCATAGTTGACGAATGGACGGCGCCAATCTTGCCGCTACCTGGATCAAGAGATGGCACGGAAGTGATCGCGGCAATGGCGCAGCGCCTGCGCGAGATATTTCGCTACCATGCTCTCGGAGACTTCGAGCCGCGAAGCGATCGAGGCGTGGGACATGCCGTCGCAACGGCTCATCAGCAGAGCCAGCCGAGCATTCTTGGGCAGTTCGATCAGCGCGCGCACAAGCTGTCGGAGTTGGTCGCGATCGATCGCCACCATTTCCGGCGAGGGGCATTTGTCCTGCACCGCGAGCAGCACGGCCTCGTCGCTGACGCAGCGCGCCGCGTGTTTGGTCTCGCGCCTCAACAGGTCGATCGCGATGTTACCTGCGATCCGGAGAATGAACGCGCGACGATCCCGGATCGCCGCCGGATCGATTTTCGTCGTCGCCAGCCGTATCCAGGTTTCCTGCAGGACATCGTCGGCGAGGTCAGACGACCCTGTTCGCTTTCGCAAGAACATGCGCAGCGATTTCCATTGTGCCAGATAGGTCGAGACCAAGTCTTCGCCGTCGATATCTCGTGCTGTACGGTTCATTCCACGCGCCTTGCCTGCCGTCCCCGATCTCATATTGCGAGCCGGAAACATTAGCAATGGAAGGCACTTAATGCGTCGTCTTCCTGCGAAGAAATACCTTCTTCAGTTTATCATGTTTAGTGGTTGTTTTTTCGGGAGGAATGGCGGCTGAGGGACCCTCAGCCGTCCGAGACCGTTTGCGGTTTGCTGGGAAGCGATGCAATTCGGCAACACAAGGGAGCCGCTACCAGCGTCTAAACTGACCTGCCACTGAGAATGTCCTCCAAGGTCAATGCGGCGATGGTCACTGGATTTTGTTCACGACCAGTTCGCCTGGGGGCGGGCGCTTCCGCGTGCTCAACGTCGTGGACGACGTCAAACGCAAATGCCTCGCCGCGATCCCGGGCATATCCATCTCCGGTCGCCGTGTCGCCCGAGAGTTGACGACGCTGATCGAACGACGCGTAAGGCTGGCGACATCACTGCAACACTGTGCGGCCACTCATCGTTGGGCTACAAGCCACCGTCCCACGAAGCCTCCCCTGCGGATCAACCGATGGGGGCAGACCTTTCATTCCGCGACACGCTTTGCAGCCCGGCTTTCACCTTCCTTATCGTGAAGGTTCACCAAAAAATAAACTTCAGAAGCTACGTACGCGTTGAATTTTCCTGACCGCTTGGGATAGCTGACGCGTTGGATCTCGCAACCGTACTACTGCTTCATAAATCATCGTTCCTGGTTGGGGCAATCTGCTTTGCCTATGTCAAATGGCAGTCGCCAAACGCATCCAAAGGACTTGGGCCGCTTGCCGCCGGGTTCCTGCTTCTCGCTTTTGCGTCAACCGTTGCGGGCTTGGGCGAGAAAAAGGCTCTTTCCATAGAAGTATGGACAATTGGCAGCTTCTCGGTCGGGGTATTCGGATATGCCGCCATCTGGGTTGGAACCAAACGACTGAGCAACGGCGAAAACCATGCTGGAGACTGGATTGCGCTTTTGTTGCCAGCAGCGCTCGTTGCTATTGCAATTGGCACAGGGTTTCATTTGGACAATCCGAGCCGCGGAATGGTGTTCAATGCGAACGCGTTCATATTTCTTGGGGCATCCACAGTCAGGATTTTATGGGACAATTTGCGCGAACCGCTGTCCGCCCGGTTTATGCTTGGCGCCAGCCTGGCGGGCGCTACAGTTCTGACAAGTTTTGTCCTCGCGGGAATGGCCGGCTGGAGCTATGCTGCCGCGGATGTGAGGTTTTACTTTTTTCTCCTGATCATATGCCATTTTACTATCTCTCTCTTCACCTTGATTCTCGTCAATGAACGAGCGGAGGCCGGGCTTCGGAACCTGCTCGAGACGGATGTATTGACCGGCGTAAAGAACCGTCGATGGTTCTATTCCCAACTTCCCGCACAACTTGCACCCGGTGATTGCTTCATTCTCTTGGACATTGATCGCTTCAAACGCGTGAATGATCAGTTTGGTCATGAAGGCGGCGATGTTGCGCTTAAAGCAGTGGCTCAGGGAATCGCAGGTCAATTGAGACCCGGGGATGCGTTCGCGCGGCTCGGCGGGGAGGAGTTTGGGATCTTTGTCCGTGATCACACGGAAGCTGCCGCACGAATGCTGGCAGAACGCATTCGCATTGCTGTTCGTCTGCTTCAAGTCGAGTATTCGACAGCCCCCATTTCGCTGAGCATCAGTGCTGGCGTTGGAGTCTCCAAGAACTCACAGCGCCCTGAAGATCTATTGAAAGCAACCGACCAAGCTTTGTATGCTGCAAAGGGGCTTGGCAGGAACCAAGTGGTGCTGGTTGACGACCCGCAGGTGGTTTCATTGCGCTACGGTGAAAATCGTTAGGCTGGCGCCACGCCCGGCTGTTTTGCGGGAAGAATGGTGAGTTCCGCAGGGGATGCAACGGGTCTGTTCCATCTCCCAGCCTGGGCGACGACCTCGCTGACGTCCTCGACGCGCTGTGGGCCGAGGCCTCCAGGGTAATGTAGGGTAATCCCAGGTTCGAGATGGCCTCCTTCGGCGTTGGCGGCAAGCTCATCCCGGGCGATGGCGAGCCGGTGGTCGATGCCCTCAAGGTCGTTGCCGGCGCTTATGTCGTCTCCAGCCACATCGGCGCGACGCTCGGTCTTATCCTTGGCGAGCTATCGGGTTTCGAGATTGCGACCGGTGTGGAACCTCCGATGCTTGCAACGTTCCGCCGTGAGCGCTTCGCATCGCAGTAAGGCAATAGTCTTTTAGGGCCGGCCCGCCCGTACAGGGGCAGGATCGGCGGTTGCAGACACCATGCCGCTTTCCGCGGTGGCATGCCTATGCGAACCGTCGACCCGACGCTACAAGGAGGATCGTGGTGGATCCTGCTTGTGCGATGGCGAAGGGTGAAATGGTTCGGAAACCGGCGACTTTGAAGGATGTGGCGGCGCTGGCGAATGTGTCGCGCGCAACGGCTGCCCGCGCCCTGAACAGTTATGGCTATGTTGGCGACGAAACCGCCCAGAAGGTTCAGGCCGCTGCGGAAAAGCTTGGCTATCGCGGCAACCGGCTGGCGCAGGCGTTGCGTAGCGGGCAGTTGCCGATCGTCGGCTGCATCCTCGGCGATATACAGAACCCGTTCTTCGCGCGCATCGCGCACGACATCGAGGTTCTCGCCCGCGAGTGCGGACACAATCTGGTCATCGGCAGCAGCGAAGAGGAGCTTGGACAGGAAATCTCTCTGCTGGCGAGCCTCCAGTCGCTCAGTATCCGCGGCTTCATCGTGGCGCCCACGTCGGCCGACAACAACGCCCATCTCAAGGGTCTGATCGCAGAAAACGTACCGCTGGTGCTGATCGACCGCGTGGCGGAGGGCATCGACTGCGACAGCGTCGTCGTGGACAACGAGGGTGGGGCGCGCAAGGCCGTCGAGTACCTGATCGGGATGGGCCATCGCCGGATCGGACTGTTGCAGGACGACATGCGCATCTTTACCTCGCGTGAGCGCATGAGCGGCTACCGGGCCGCCCTTGCCGCAGGCGGTATCACGCCGGACGATCGGATGGTTTCCGTTTCGCAATCAACGGTTGAGCATGCCGTCGATGCGACCATCCGCCTCTTCAGCCAGAAGAACCCGCCGACCGCGCTTTTTACCGTCGACAGCTTGATGACGCAGGGCGCGCTTTTGGCCTTCCGTTCCATGGGCATTTCGATTCCCCATGACGTTTCACTGATCGGTTTCGACGACTTCAATCTGGCGACCTTTACCGATCCGCAGATCACGGTCGTCGCGCAGCCAGTGGCTGAAATCGGTCGCGCCGCGGCAAGGTTGCTGTTCGATCGCCTCTCCGGAAAGGGCGGCCAGCCGCAGAAGTTTCGCTTTGAAACCAAGATGATAGTTCGCGGCTCCGTCAGCCGCCGAAGAGACGCCTGAGCGGCGAACACCCCCATCCGAAATTTTTCGAGCTGCCCACTTGCCAGCGCAAAATTCTTGTGCGCTAAATATATGTGAGATCGATCTCACATAGTCTCAATGGTCATTTGCGCAAGACACGATCTCGTTACGAAGGCGATCTTGCGAGGCGCAAAACGGGAAGGTTCTAATGCTCAACTTCGATAGAGATCGCTTTGTTAAGATCCAAAGCGGCGCAGTTGCAATCGCGCAGGACGTGCGTCACCTGATGCGCGAACTACTCAATGACGGTCTGGAACGCATTTTCTTCATGGGCACCGGCGGCGTGCAGTTTCTCACGCAGCCGGCAATCGAACTTGCGCGGAACTCGACGCTCTTCCCGGTTTCGGCAGCATATTCGGCGCAGGTCGTTCTGGAGCCGCCCGCCGGCTTGAACGAGAAGGCACTGGTCGTCCTGCCCTCCTTGTCGGGCACGACCAAGGAGAGCGTCCAGCTTCTGTCCTTCCTCAAGGAGCGCGGCGTGAAGACGCTGTCTTTGACCGGGCACAAGGACACCCCGCTTGGCCGCGACGCCGACTACAACTTCACCAACTTCGCCGAGGACGATACCTCCTCGGAATCGTTTTACCTGCAGACCTTGCTCATCGTCCTCGCGCTCCTCGCAGAGCGTGGCGAATATGCCGACTTCGACGCGACCGTGGCCGAACTGAAGCTGCTGCCGGAACTGCTGGTCACGGTGAAGGAAAGCTACGAGAGCGAGGCTGCCGCACTCGCCAAGGAAATCAAGGACGAGACTTATCACATCTTCACCGGCGCTGGCTCCGCTTGGCCGGAAGCGCACTACTACGGCATGTGCATCCTCGAGGAGATGCAGTGGATCCGCACCCGTCCGGTGCAGGCATCCGACTTCTTCCACGGCACGCTCGAACTGGTCGAGCCGGGCGTCAGCCTCTTCATCTTCAAGGGCGAGGACGCCTGCCGGCCGCTGACCGACCGGGTGGAGAACTTTGCCAAACGCTACACCGACAAGGTGCGCATCCTCGATGCGGCTGCGGCCAGCCTTCCGGGCCTTTCCGCAAAAACTCGCGGCCTGATTTCCCCGGTCATCCTGGCAACCATGCTGGAGCGTCTCAGCGCACATCTGGAAGTCCTGCGCGATCATCCGCTGACCACGCGCCGCTACTACAAGCGCGTCGAATACTAAGCGTTTCCCTGCCCGTCGATCACGCCGGGCAGGGTTGCACCTTGGCATGCCTTAAGAAACGAACGACAACAGAGAGGAACTGCGAAATGAAAGCCAACACGTTTTTGAGCACGACGAGCCTCGGATCGCTCGTTGCAGCCGCTTTCGTCATCGGTGGCGCCAGCGGCGCGGCTGCGGCGGACCCGGTCGTGGCCGATCCCAGTGCCGCGGTGGAACATTCGGGCACGATCAGCGTGCTAACGAAATTCGGCCTGCAGCAACTCTCCCCCTTCTTTGTCGATGCGGCAAAGGCATACGAGAAACTGCACCCCGACGTGAAGGTCGAGCTCATCCAGGAGAGCGACGACAGCGTGAAGGGCAAGACGAAAGCCCTGGTGGCATCCAATTCGCTGCCCGACATCTACTTCACCTGGACGGGCAGCTGGGGCGAGAATTTCGTGCGCGGCAATCGGGCCGTCGACCTCACCCCCGTCATCGGCCCGGAGACCGAATGGGGCAAGGAACTCGCACACGCCGCCGTTTCTGCCTTCCAGTACAATGGCAAGCTCTTTGGCATTCCGCTTTATCTCGACGCCAAGTTCATGGGCTATAACAAGGGACTTTTCGAAAAGGCGGGCGTTTCCGAACCGACGAGCTTCGAGGAACTCCTGAGCGCCTGCGCAGCCTTGCGCAAATCGGGCGTCACGCCGATTTCGTTCGGCAACAAGGAAGGCTGGCCGGGTGTTCACTATGCGGGACAGTTGCTTGCCTACAACGTGCCGCAGGCGACGCTTGAAAAGGACTTCGCCCCGGCGACGGCCGAATACAGCGACCCCGGTTATGTCGTCAGCCTGACGCAGTTTAAGCAGTTGATCGACGAATGCTCCGATGGAGCCGGCACCAATGGCTCCTCCTACGCATCGGCCTTGCAGCAGTTCAGCAATGGCAAGTCAGCGATGTACTATCAGGAGATCATCGAATTCGATCAGGCGACGGCCGAGGGCGCTCTGAAGCGGGAGGATTTCGGCTTCTTCAAGCTGCCGGCTCCGAAGGATGCCAAGGGTGACGTCAAGTCTATCGAGGGCGCGCCGGAAGGCTACATGATCAACGCAGCCTCGAAGAACATTCCGCTCGCGATCGATTTCATGCGGTTCGTCACCTCAGCTGAAAACGGCAAGATCCTGTCGGCGCCGCCTTACGGCCAACCGAGCGCGACGGTCGGCGGCTATTCGGCCGAAACCATGAACCCGGCCGTCGTCGATGGTCTCAAGGTGATCGCGGACTCCTCCTATCTCATGCCCTGGCTCGACACGGCCAACCCGCCGCGTGTGGCCGCGGCCTGGCTCTCGGGACTGCAGGCCCTGATCGGCGGCTCGATGACGCCCGAAGAGGTGGTGGAGCGCGTAAAGGAAGCGGCGGCTTCGTCCAAATAAGGATCGGCCAGTGACTACTGCGGTGAAGCATGACTACAAGGGTGAAGCCGTCAAAATCGGCTTCACCGGGTCGCGCCGGCCTGAAAGGGCCCGGCTCGGCCCGATAAACGGGGTTCTTTCGTTCCGCTGGATCGTGATCGCATTCGTGCTGATCCTCTGGTTCGTGTACTATCCGATCATTGACAACTTCGTCGTCAGCACGAAGAACCAGGACATCTTCACGGGCGAAACGGCCTACGTCGGACTGGATAACTACCGACGCCTGCAAAGCGATCCAGTTGTTGGGACGGCAATCCTCAACAACACGCTCTATGCCGTTATTTCCGTCGTTTTCCAGGTTTTCGGCGCCTTCGTGCTGGCTGCCCTCATCGAGGGGCTGAGCGAGGAGAGGTGGCGCCGTTTCTGGCGCGCCGTTTACTTCGTGCCCTCGGCCATTTCCATCACTGTCACCGGCCTTCTCTTCTATTTCATCTATCAACCCGACATCGGCCTTCTGGATTCGGCGCTGACGCAGATTGGCCTGGCGGACTGGTCGCGCGCCTGGCTCGGCGAGGAACAGACTGCGATCTATGCCATCATCGCCATGAGTCAATGGCAGGGTTTCGGCTATTCAACGCTGCTGTTTGCCATCGCGATCCAGAAGATCCCACGCGAACTCTACGACGCGGCGATTATGGACGGGGCAGGGACCTGGCGGCGTCTTTGGAACATCACCTTTCCGCTGACCCGCGAGATGACCGGCCTGATGGTGATCGTCACGATCACTGGCGCATTCCAGGTCTTCAACGAGGTCATGGTCATGACCGGTGGCGGGCCCAACAACAGCAGCCAGGTACTCGGGACATGGCTCTATCAGCAGGGCTTCATCGAAAATGATTTCGGCTATGGCGCAGCCATCGCATCGGTCATCTTCGTCATCACGCTCATCACGGGTTTTGCGCAGCTATGGTACACGAAGACACGGAGGGTGGACCTGTGAGCGTCTCCCATCAGCCGCGCGAAACCGAGCGCACCGACTTCGTCGCCGTGCTGGCGAAGGTCTGCCTCGTGGCCTTTCTGATCAGCCTCGGCGTGGTGGTCCTCTATCCGCTGTTCTGGATGGCACTGAACGGCTTCAAGACCAATGCCGAAATCTTCGGAAACCCGTTCGCCCTGCCGGGCGGCTTCAGCGTCACAAACTACATTGCGGCATGGAACCAGGGCATCCGCAACTATATCGCGACGAGCGTCATCGTCACGCTCGGATCGGCCGTCTGCACCGTGCTGGTCAGCGCCTGGACCGCCTATGGTCTCACCCGATCGAAGCTGCCCGGAAAGCCGTTCTTCGTCGGCATCGTCCTCGGTGGCCTCATGCTCAGCCCGACGGTCGCGGTCATCCCGCTGGTGCGCATGATGCAGGATCTCGGCCTCTACAACACCTATTGGGCCCTGATCATCCTCTACACCGCTTTCCGCATTCCCTTCACGACCTTCCTCATCCGCGCCTACATGCTCGGCCTGCCGCGCGACCTGGATGAGGCCGCCATCATGGACGGCGCCAGCGAAGGCCAGATCTTCTGGAAAGTGACGCTGCCCTTGTGCAAACCGATCCTGGTGTCCTGCGTGATCCTGCACGTGCTCTTCGCGTGGAACGAATATCTGTTCGCGATGATCTTCACCAGCGGCGCGGACCTTCAGACACTGCCCGTCGGCCTGACGTCCATCATGGCAAAGCACGGCACGAACTATGCCGTCGTCTTCGCCGCCATGACGCTCTCGGCACTTCCCATCGTCATGACCTTCTTCGCGGCCCAGCGCTTCTTCATCCGCGGGCTTGCGGAAGGCATCGGGAAATAGGAGCGGAATCCATGTTGAAACGCGAACAACTCATCGGTGCGAATTTCTCCTTTCAGCACTTTCCCTTCCGCTGGGCTGCCGAACATCTCGGCGAGATCGTCCTCCGGCGGACAGAACCGTGGGGTATCGCTCCAGCATTCGATCAAGTGGAAGAACTATGAAGAACGCCAATCCCAATCTGATTGCCGTCGGCGACAATTGCCTCGACGCCTACCTGACCAGGGGGTTTGTCACCGTGGGCGGGAATGCCCTCAATGTCGCCGTGCAATGGCGCCGGGTGGGCCTGAATGCCCGCTACTTCGGTGCGCTGGGACCGGACGAGGAAGCGGAAATCATGTTCGGCGCCATCGAGGAGGCTGGCCTCGATCGGGGCGATGTGGAGATACGCCCCGGCTCTTCTGCCGTGACTCTGCTTGCCGACGATGCGGGCGAGCGGCGCTTTCTTCTCGAATCCCTCGGCGTCGGGGAGGACTATGTCCCGAGCCCGGAGCGCTACGAGGCGCTGCGGCAGGCTGATTGGGTCCATCTCGGCACGAACTCCAGCGAAGCCTTGGTCCGTCGCCTGGTTGCGGATGGCGTGCCGTTCAGCGTCGACGTATCCACACGCCACTTCGAGCTTTCGCTCGACGGCGTTCCGCTGGTCTTCGCCTCCGGCCCGGACGATCCGGCCGTGCCTGTCGAGCCGCTGATCGCGCGGCTCAAGGCGGAGGGCGCGCGTCAGGTCGTGGTCACCTGCGGCAAGCGCGGATCCTTCTACGACAATGGCGACAAGGTGTTTGCCGCAGGCTCCGTCCCGGTGACCGTGGTAGATACCTGCGGCGCAGGGGACAGCTTCATCGCGACCTTCCTCCTGTCGCGCTTCTTCGAGGACTATTCGGAGCGGGCCGCCCTTGATCGTTCCGCGGCCAATGCCGCGGAAACCTGCACGCATCTCGGTGGATTTCCCCAGCCGATCCGGGCGATTCCGCAATGGTTGCTGGACAAGTACGCCAGCGTCATCCGCACGACACAGAGGGCCTGAGCATGAACACCATCAAGATGAGGCCGCCTGTTGCTGCAGCAAAGGGGGACCGCTCCTTCTGGCTGCAGAGCATCGATGCGGACGCCGTTACCGCTCCGTTGCATGGCAGCGAGGACTGTGACGTGGCGATCGTCGGCGGCGGATATGCCGGTCTCTGGACGGCTCTCCGCATAAAGGAGCAAGCCCCGCAGACGCGCGTGACCGTTCTCGAAGCGGACTTCTGCGGGTCAGGTGCTTCGGGCCGCAATGGCGGCCAGGTTCACAGCTGGTTTGCGGAAATCGACATGCTGCGCGCGCTCGTGGGTGAGGATGACGCGCTCATGCTGTCGCGGGCGACCACCGATGCCATCGAGGAACTGAGCAGTTTGCAGGCCGCAGGCACCATCGACATGGATCTGCGCCTCGACGGCTGGCTATGGACGGCAAGCTCGACTGCGCAGGAAGGCGCCTGGGCGCAAGCTTGCGACGTGTGCCGTACGATTGGAGAAGACCGCTTCCGGCCGCTCCAACGCGCAGAAATCCTGCTTCGCACGGGCTCCGCCGCCTCCTATGTCGGCATCGTCGAGGAGAGGGCAGGGACCGTCCAGCCCGCAAAGCTCGCCCTCGGCCTACGCCGGCTCGCCCTTTCCAGGGGCGTCATCATTCACGAACATAGTCCGGTTCTCGAAATCGTGCCGGGCGACAGGCCGCAATTGCGCACGGCGAAGGGCGTCCTGTCTGCCGGTAAGGTGATCCTTGCCGCAAACGCCTGGCTGTCGGCCATTCCCGAACTGCACCCCTATCTCTACGTTGTCAGCAGCCAGGTCATCGCCACCGCACCTGTACCTGATATCCTGGACGAAATCGGCTGGACCGGTGGCGCCTCGATCTGCGATGCGCAGCATCACGTGCTCTACTATCAGCGAACGCCAGGCGGAGAGGTCATCTTCGGGCGCGGCACCGGCGGCATTGCCTTCAGGGACCGCATCGACCATCGATTCAACCGCAGCGGGGATGCGGGGGCGGACAACATCCGGGAAATGCATCGAGTCTATCCGCTACTGAAGGGGGTGCCGGTTCTCTACGACTGGACCGGACCGATCGACTGCACGGCGCAGCACCTGCCGGTTTTTGATCGTCTCAGGGACCACCCGAACATCTTCTATGCCATGGGTTTCAACGGCACGGGCATCGCGCAAGCCCCCGTCGCCGGGAAGATCATGGCAAGCCTCGTTCTCGGCCGCGACGATGTGTGGAGCCGTTGCGGACTGGTCGGCATCGGCAGACGGACGCGGCTGCCGCCAGAGCCCCTGCGCTACGCAGGCGCCAGGGTCGTCCGTCGGGCCATTCGCCGGAAGAATGACCTCGAAATCCAAAACAGGAAGCCGGACCGGATAACGCGGTTCCTGGCCGGACTCGCGCCCTGACGGCGCGGTGTGCTCGCGGGTGAAATCAAGAAAATGGAGCGGGAACGATGGCTGATCTCACGCTGAGAAATGTACGCAAGTCTTATGCCGATTTTGAAGTCCTGCATGGGATCGACCTCGACATAAAGTCGGGGGAATTCATTGTCTTCGTCGGACCCTCCGGCTGCGGAAAGTCGACGCTGCTGCGTTCGATCGCGGGTCTCGAGACGATAACGTCCGGCGACCTCGTCATCGATGGGGAGCGGATGAACACGGTGGCGCCCTCCAGGCGCGGCATTTCCATGGTGTTCCAGTCCTATGCGCTCTATCCGCACATGACGGTCTACGAAAACATGGCATTCGGATTGCGTATTGCCGGCGTCCCTAAGGCCGAGATCGACGAGCGGGTTCAAAAGGCGGGGGAAATCCTGCAACTCAGCAAGTATCTGCAGAGGTTGCCGAAAGCGCTGTCCGGCGGACAGCGGCAGCGCGTTGCCATCGGCCGCGCCATCGTCCGCAATCCGCGGGTCTTCCTCTTCGACGAACCGCTTTCCAATCTCGACGCGGCGCTGCGTGTGGCGACACGGATCGAGATCGCCAAATTGAAGCAAAGCATGCCTGATGTGACCATGATCTATGTGACCCACGATCAGGTCGAGGCAATGACTTTGGCCGATCGCATCGTCGTGTTCAAGGACGGGAACATCGAGCAGGTTGGAACGCCCCTCGAACTCTACAAGCGGCCGGCCAACCTTTTCGTCGCCCAGTTCATCGGTTCGCCCGCGATGAACATTCTCGAAGGCACGGTCGTCGGGAAGTCGCAGGGCGTCACGCATCTCATGCTTGAGTGCGGTGCGGAGCTGGACGTGTCTGCCGATTGCGGGGCGCTGCCAGTGGGCGAAAGGATCAGCATCGGTATTCGCCCTGAAAACACACAGATCACCCCAGCCGGGGAACGCGGTCCAGTGCTCACCGGCACGGTCGATTTCGTCGAGCATCTTGGCGAAGTTCAGATTCTTTACGTGGATATGGTCGGTTCTGCTCAAAAATACCTGATCAAGACAGCGGACGACGAAGCATACGCAAGAATGGACACTATCCGCTTCACTGCGCGAACGAATGAAATCCACCTATTCGACGCGAAAGGTCGCTCTATCGCGGGGCGGATTTTGGAGGATCATGCGCTGACGCATGTTGGCCGCAGCCGGTCCCGCGGTGATGCTCCCGAAGGAGGTGGTACAGCGCAACGATCTGCGGGACTTCGGACGGGCGCTCTTGATCCGTGAAACCTGCTTCCACTCCGCTGCGATACCGGTGATACATGCCTAGACTATCACCGCGGCAGTCACTTCGCATTCAGCCCGGCAGGCAAGTAGCCACCCACCGGAGAAGAAACATGCCAGAGAAAGGCGCCGCAGCGCGCGAATCTGCCAAGCTCTGATGTGTCGGTCGCGGACGCGCAGGCGATCTTTCACAACCACCTGTGGTTCGGTCGTCGCTGGAATCGGTCGGCATGGCCGACGTTGAACAGCGAGGCATGGTGCCGGACACCATCACCATCGCCAAGGGCATGGGCATCGATCGCTGAAGCGCTGGAAAAGGAGGGGTATTTCTTTTCTTCCGCCGAGGGCCGCCCGGCGTCCTGGATCATTGGCATGGCGCCGGCTTGAGGCGCTTGCCTCGCAGTCCCCGGTCGTGCCTGGTGAATGGGATAGGCTCTATATCGATCTCGAATTTGTTCGCAACAGGGATACGCCGGAGCCGGCCGCACGGAAAAAGCCGCCATCTGCAACCGGCTTCCGCCGAACACGGCATCGGTGTCCCCGCAAGCCCGATTGAACCCATACGAACTGGCTTGTCGTCAACCCTTGTAGGGGCCTTCCAGGCTCTCCGCGCGCAACAGCGTGGCAAGCAGGTTGCTGTCGAGCAGGAGTTGTTCGCCGGCCGTTGCAGCGCCGTCTTCGACCAGGCTGTCGAGCGCCAGCAAGAAGGCGCGGCCGGCGGTGCGTAGCGCTTCGATCCGCGCGGCGTCCGAGCGAAGCGCTTCCAGCCGGCCTGCACCAGCGCCGGTCGGCGAGTTCGCACCACCATCACTGTATCCTGCAGGCAGGTCGCCTTTCAGGTTGCGCGTGACACCCGTCTGAATGGCATCGAGGATCTGATCGACGGCCTGGATGGCGCCGGCAACGCGGGTCGGATGATCGGTGTCGGCGGCGGCATGTGGTAGGAGCGACAGTTTATCCGCGTGCGACGGCAGGAGCGACAAATAGGGGACCATCGGACCCGACAGGGTGCCCTGTGCGGGGTCCCGGAAAAGGTCCGCGTCGATGGCGGCATGGGCGACACGGCCAGACGAAAACGCCGCAGAAAGTGCCGACACATCAATCAGCTCACCGCGATCGTAGTTAATCACGACAGCGCCCATAGCGAGCGCCGACAGCACCTCCTCGCTAACGAGACCGGCATTTGCATAGCCGTTTGCAGCGAGCGGACCGAGGCCGATATGCACGGAGAGCACGTCGGCGCCATCTGCCGCGTCACGGGGCGTCGCGGCATAGTGGAAGCCTTCGCTCTCGACCCACTTGCGATGGTGGGGTCGGGCATGGATGCGCACTGTCATGCGGAAAGCGCGCGCAAGCTTCGCCACTTCGCGTCCGATATTGCCATAGCCGATGACCGCAAAGACCCGGCCCTCCAGCTTGCATGTCGGGAAACGCACAAGATCGCGGCCCGTATCTATGCGGCCGGTCGCCACAAGCGCGTTCATCTCGTCGACCGGCAGGTCGGGCCGGACGCGCAGAAGCGCCTTCATGACCATCTGCGCAGTGGCATGGGCGTTGATGCCGGGCGTGTTCATCAGCGGGGCGATGCCGCCGCGTCCGTCGCCGCCGCCCCAGCTGGCGGAGCCCATATTGCCGGTCCCGGAGCCGATCCGCACTCCGCCGAGATCGAAGCGCGTGTCCTTCGGCAGGAAGGTCGCTGCCGCGATCACGGCGTCGTAGAGTCCGTCCCCGGCTTCGGCTAGAAGCTCTGCCTCGGTCGAGAGCATGGGCAGGTAATAGAAATGTGGCCGTCCGGCTTCCGGGGCAGGCCGGCCACGTGCGGAGCCTTCGTGGAAGGCGCCGCCACGGGCCTCGATATGCGCCTTGACATCACAATGGTCGGGGCGGCCGTCCGGTCCGGGGGCAAGGCCTACCAGGTCGACGATCAGGATCTTCGGCGTGGTCTTGTCGGTCATCTTTACTTGGCCTCGCTGCGATGTAGGAACATGTTAAAGACGAAATTGGCGAGCTCCGGGCTGGCGGGCGCGGCGAATACCGCCAGCGTCTAAGCGTAAACGCGATCGCTGGTGCCGGCCTTCACGACATAGCCGGGCGTGCCGTGACCCAGAAGGACGGGAAGCTCGCCTGAAAGCCCGATCAGCGCTGAAAGATCGACGCCGGTGTCGATGCCGCAATTGTGGAACATGTGGACGAGATCCTCGGTGCATACATTGCCCGTCGCGCCGGGTGCGTAGGGGCAGCCGCCGATGCCGCCAAGTGCGGAATCGAAGCTTCGGATGCCGGCATCATAGGCGGCAAGTGCGTTGGCGAGGCCCAGGTCCCTCGTGTTGTGCAGATGCAGCGTCAACGGCAGGTCGGGGTGATGCCGGAAGATCGTCGTCGTGAGTTCGTCGACTTGACGGGGATTGGCGACGCCGATCGTATCGGCGATGGTGATGCCCTCGATGCCCATTTCGCGATAGGTATCGATTGCCCACAGCACCCGTTCCACCGGCTGGCGACCTTCGAAGGGGCAGCCGAACGTCGTGGCGATCGTGCCGTTCACGAAGATGCCGCTCCCCGCGATCACGGTCATGATCTCCCGGAACTGGGCCAGCGACTGGTCGCAGGTCATGCGCATATTCGCAAGATTGTGTTTTTCTCCAATGGACATGACGAGGTTCACCTCGTCCACGACGCTTTCCAGGGCGCGCTCGGCGCCGCGTACATTCGGCACGAGCGCCGTGTAGCGAACGCCCGGTACGCGCTCGATGCCCCGCAAAACATCGGCCGCGTCGCGCAGGTTCGGTATCGCTTTTGGCGAGACGAAGGATGACACCTCCAGACGCCGGATACCGGTGCGGGACAGACCATCCGCAAGGCGGATCTTCTCTTCGGTGGGAACGAAATCCGGCTCGTTCTGGAAGCCGTCCCGCAGGACCACTTCATTGATCTCCACCCGATCCTGCTTGTGCATCATCGTTATTCCTCCGTTATCGCTCGTGATGCCGCCTAGCATGGACCATTGAATGTATCAATAAAAATACAAACTGATGCATCAGAGAAAATATTATGGTTGAATTGGCTTCCTGATCGACGTATAGGACTCGTGATGCCTTACCTGATGCATCACAGCGTGCAGCAAGTGGCCGTAGCCGCGGCCCGGAGGAACAATGTCTCAGTCCGCAGATCATCTTCACATCGCAGAACTCGTTGACCGTGCGCGCAGGGCGCAGGCAATCCTGAACGGATACAGCCAGGAGCAGGTCGACCTGATCGCCGGTGCCATCGTCTACCATCTGTCGCGCCCCCAGCTGGCGGGGACGATTGCCGAAATGGCCTATGACGAGACGAAGATGGGTCTGGTCGAAAGCAAGCGCGCCAAGCTCACCCACAAGATGCCGGCGATCTTCCATGATATCCGCACGGAAAAGACCGTCGGCGTGATCGACCGCGACGAGAAAAACGGGATCATCACGATCGCCAAACCCTATGGGGTTATCGCGGCGCTCGTGCCGAGCACCAATTGCGAGGCGACGCCGATCTTCAAATCCGTTCTGGGCATTCGCGCCCGCAACGCCGTGATCTGCGCGCCGCATCCGGCGAGCAAGAAGACCACCATCTTCGTCGTGGATGTCATTCGTCAGGTGCTTCGCGCACTCGATGCCCCGGAAGATCTGGTCCAATGCATCGCTCAGCCCTCCAAGGCGCTCGCCGCCGAACTCATGGCTCAGTGCGACGTCACCATGGCGACGGGCTCTGGCGATATGGTGGCGGCGGCCTATTCTTCAGGCAAGCCGGCCTACGGCGTCGGCGTCGGCAATGCCGCCGTGATCATCGACGAGACGGTCGATCTCGCGGAAACCGCATCCAAGATCAGGATCGGCAAGACCGGCGACAACGCCTCCGGCTGCTCGGCCGAAAACGCCATCATCGTCCAGGCATCCGTCTATGATGGCTTCCTCCGCGCGCTGGAAAAAGAAGGCGCCTATATCGCGACGGCCGAAGAGAAGGCGAAGCTTCAGGCTGTGCTTTGGGAAAACGGTCATGTCTCGCGCAAGGTGGTAGCCCGCCCTGTCGGAGAAATCGCGGCGCTTGCCGGTATCGCCGTGCCGGCGGACCGCAAGTTCATTGTGGTGGAAGAGCAGGGAGCCGGTGCCGACTATCCGTTCTCCGGCGAAAAGCTCAGCCTCGTCCTGACCTGCTACAAGTATGATGCCTTCGACGACGCCATCGCGCGGGTCAACGCCATCACCGGCTATTCCGGCTCGGGCCATTCCTGCGGCATCCATTCCAACGATCCCGAGCGCATCCTGAGGCTCGGCCTCGAAACGAAGACGTCGCGGGTCATCGTGCGCCAGCCGCATGGTGTCGCGAATTCGGGCAGCTGGTCCAATGGACTGGCCAAGACCTTCTCGCTCGGCTGCGGCAGCTGGGGCGGCAACTCGGTATCCGAAAACGTCACCCAGAAGCACTATTACAACACGACGCGCATCGCCGAGCCGCTTGACCGTTCAGCGCCGGATGATCAGGCCATCTACGGTGCCCTGTTGGGGAAGATCGCCGCCGTGCGCATCGCTGCGGGAGCCTGAACGACGATGAAGTTCGCTGTTCGCCCACAGCTTCATGGCTATGACACCTTCGCCGCCTTCACCGAAGCCCATGCCGTCACGGAACGGGACCTGATCTTCACGCAACGCGTCCTGCACGAGGCCTTCATGCAGGATACGCCGGCGCAGACCCTGTTCTACGATGACTTCTGCGGCGGCGAGCCAACGGATGTCGCCGTTGACGAGATGCTACGCGTCGTTCGCAAGCTCGCTTTCGATCGTCTCATCGCGATCGGCGGCGGCTCCATCTTGGACTGCGCGAAGGTTCTGGCCTTGGATGCGGGTGAGACCGTGGCAGGGCTTTTTGCGGCCGGCGTGCAGCCGGGCCGCAAGGCTGGCCTCGTGCTGATCCCGACGACATGCGGTACAGGTTGCGAAGTCACCTGTGTCTCGGTCTTCGACTTCCCGTCCATCGGCAGCAAGATCGGCAAGGGTTTCGATGCGGGTTTTGCGGACCATGCCGTCCTGATCGACGAACTCCTGTCGAAAATCCCTTATCACGTCTTCGCGACGTCTTCGGCCGATGCGCTCGTGCATGCGCTGGAGATCTACCTGGCGCCGCGCGCCAGCGCGTATACGGACATGTTCTGCATGGCGGCCATCCGGGCCATCCTGCAGGGCTACATGCGCATCGTGCAACATGGGCGCTCCGTGATCCAGCAGGATGCCAAGGCCTATCTGACCGCCAGCAACATGGCGGGCATCGCACTGGCAAACGTGCTCGCCGGCGGCGTTCACGCCATCGCGATGCATTTCGGCAGCGCGCATCACGTTCCGCACGGCGAGGCGACACGCCTGTTCCTGCCGCCGGTCTTCAAGATCTACTACGAGAAGGCTCCGGACGGAAAGATCGCCGATATCGCGCGCCTGATCGAGGATGTCGTGGGCGTGAGCGACGGCGGCAATCCGTTCGATGCGCTCGATGCGCTGCTTGCCGCGGTGGTGCCGACAAGGCGGCTCGGCGAATACGGCATGACTGCCGGCGATGCCGGCCGATACGCCGACAAGGTGATCGAAACGCAGCAGCGATTGCTGGTGAACAACTATGTTCCGCTGTCGGCGCAGGATATAGCGAGGGTATATAGCGAACTGATGTGAAGAGGCCCTGCGGTGTCCAGAGGGAAGGCGATGACGCGAAACTATTCCGACAAGGCGTATGAAACGCTACGGGACAGGATCATCAATGGTGGTCTGCGTCCGTCGGCTCCCCTCGACATTCACCGCATCGCCAGTGAATTCGAGATGAGCATCACGCCGGTGCGCGACGCCATCAAGCGGCTAGAGGCGGACGGGCTGGTGGAGGTCATTCCGCGCTCCGGGACGTTCGTTCGCCATTTCACGATGCAAGACCTCATCAAGGGTTACGAACTTGTCGAGGCGCTGGACGGCATGGCGGGATATCTGCTGGCAGAACGTGTTGCCGCCGGCGATGTCGACGGACAGGAACTGGAAGCGCTGCTGACGCCGCTGGTCGACAGGATGGAGGAGAACCTGGACCGCGACCAGGCGCGGATGTGGGCGGAACTGGACGGGCAGTTTCACCAGATCATCTTCGACATGTCCGAGAATGGGCTGATCTCCAGCAGCTATTACTCGGTTCGCGACCAGATGAAATCGGTGCTTTCATTCGTCAGCCCGATCCATGTCGACAGGGCGAATTCCGTCCGGGAGCACCGGTTGATCATCGCGGCCATTGCCGCCGGTGACAGTGAGAAGGCGCGCAAGCTTTGCCAGGATCACCGCCATCTCGTGCGAGAGATCCTGAAGAAGCTGCTGCTTCAGATGTAGAAACGGTAGGGGAGGTGTTCATGATCAATATTCAGTGGCTGGTACGGAAACAAGCGGCCGCGCCGCAGATGGAAACTGCAATCTGAATGCAGCACAAGGATCGGTTCGTTCCCAGGAGGGGAGCGATCTGATCGGCGTTTCCTGAAACGGGAGCGTCTGTTCAACCAAGCCAGATCGGTATCACGCCAGCGACACCTGTCAATCAGGTGCGCCCGGGTCTGTGTTGCCTTTGCTTGGGCCAATTTTCGGGTGGGGAGCCCGAAACGCTGTACAGTTCGTGACAACAAGTGGAGGATAGTCATGAAAGTTCGCAATATCGTCGCAGCTCTGGTCGTCTCGTTGTGCGCCAGTTCCGCTGCCGCGCAGCAATTCCAGATTTCACACAGTGCGGCCGCCGGCAATCCCAAGGACACCGCGTCCCTGAAATTCGCCGAACTCGTCAAGGAGCGCACGGATGGGCGCATAACTGTCGATGTCGGTACCAGCTCGCAGTTCGGTGACGATGCCGAAAGCGTGACGAACATTCGCCTCGGCACCATAGCCTTCTCGGCCAATGCACAGGGTGCAACGTCTGGAGCGGTGCCGGAGATCGGTCTTCTGGGCCTTCCGTTTCTGTTCCAAAGCCTCGAGCAGGCGGAGGCCGTGATGGACGGCCCGGTCGGCGACAAGATCGCCGCAGCGGCCGAAAAGCAGGGCATCTACATTCTCGCGTGGTGGAACAATGGCATCCGCGAGACGTCGAACTCCAGCAAGCCGATCCTTGCCCCGGGCGATCTCGCCGGTATGAAGATCCGCACGCCGCCGGACCCGATAACCATCGACATCTTCGAGGCGCTCGGCGCGTCGCCGACCCCCATGGCCTTCTCCGAGCTTTATATCGCGCTCCAGCAGAAGGTGGTCGACGGTCAGGAGAACCCGCTGATCAATATCTATTCCTCGAAGCTCTACGAGGTTCAGCCCTATATCAGCCGCACCAACCACAAGTTTGAATCCGTGCCGTTCCTGGCCTCGAAGATCGTTTTCGATTCGCTCTCGCCGGCGGATCAGGACATCATTCGCAAGGCCGCTGTCGAAGCGGGTCAGCTGAACCGTCAGATGGTTCGCCAGCAGAGCGAGGAACTCTATGGAAAGCTGCAGGAAGCCGGCGTGACTTTCAACGATGTGGATCCTGCGCCGTTTGTTGCGGCGACGCAGCCCGTGTATGAGAAGTGGCGGGCGCAGTATCCGGAGCTCGTCGACGAACTGGTGTCGGCTGCCAAGCAGGCAGCGGCCAAGTAATGGGACAGGCCAGTTTCCCCCTCTATGACGTCAAGGCGGGTCCGCCCGCCTTGCGCGTCTCCAACATGGCCGGTCTCGTCATCGACTACGCCGCCATCGCGATCTCCGTCGGCTCCATCGTTGCCATCTTTCTGGCGTTGATGGCCGAAGTCGTCGTGCGCTACTTCACCTCGGCCGGCCTTGGGTGGCCCAACGAGGTGCCAAACCTGCTTTTCCCATGGCTCGTCATGGGCGGCGTCGTCATCGGTGCACAGCGGGGAACCCATATCGCCGCCGAGGCCATCCGTAGCTTTCTAAGCACTGAGCAACTGCGCAAGCTTCTCATGTTGCTGCATGTACTCGTCGCCATCGCCTTCGCTTACCTTGCTTGGCTCTCGCTCCAGGTCATCGCCATCACCAAGGCGCAGGTTTTCCCGATGACGGGCCTGGGCCAGGCCTGGGCCTATTCGGCCCTGCTCTTCGGCTTCGGCGGTATCGCGCTCGCCTCGCTTGTCAACACTGTCCGGGTCGCCTTCGCGCAGAACCCGCAATCCCTGAACCAATCCGATCCGGAGCACGCACTATGACTGCGATCATGCTCGCCATCTTCGCGGTCCTTCTGGCGCTCTCCATGCCGGTCGGATACGCTCTTATCATCGCCTCCGGCAGTGCCATCCTGTGGCATGGCGGAACGCCGACGGTGCTTGCCGTCGTCAAGCTGTTTCAGCCGACCCAGAGCTTCCCCCTGCTTGCCATCCCCTTCTTCATCCTCGCCGGCTCGCTGATGATGTCCGGCACGCTCGGTCAGAGGCTGGTCCAGCTTGCCGCGGCTCTCGTCGGCCGCTTCCATGGCGGCATGGGCCAGGTGACCGTCGTCGGCTCGACCATCTTCGGTGGTGTCTCCGGCTCCGCCGTCGCGGAAGCCTCGGCGCTCGGTTCCATGCTGATCCCCTGGCAGAAGCGCGAGGGCTATCCGGCGGGTTTTGCCGCCGCCGTCACCGCCTCCTCGGCGACGATCGCCGGTCTCATTCCGCCATCGATCCCCCTCATTCTCTATTCAACCGTCGCCAACGTCTCCATCGCAGCACTTTTCACCGCCGGCATCCTGCCCGGCCTGATGCTCGCCGCCGGCATGATGGTGGTCTGCAACCTGTCGGGTCGTATCCGCAATTTCCCCCGGCTCACCGAACGCTCGCAGTTCCCGCCCTTCGGCAAGCTGCTCGTTTCGGCTCTTCCAGCGCTCGCCATGCCGCTGTTCATCGTTCTTTTGCTTCGCGCCGGCATCGCCACGCCGACCGAGGTTAGCGTCATCGCGGTGTTCTATGCGCTTGTCGTCAGCGCCGTTGTCTATCGCGACCTGACTTTCAAGAGCATCTATGCCGCGCTGGTCGGAACGGTTGTCACGACTGGCATCGTCATGCTGGTCATCACCGCCTCCAGCCTGGTCGGCCACGTGCTCATCACCGAGCGTGTTCCCACCATGGTGGCGCAATGGGCGCAACAGACGCTGGGCACGATGATCCTGATCATCCTCATGATGAATATCATCATGCTGGTGGTGGGCATGTTCCTCGACCTGCCTGCGGCGATCCTTTTGCTGGGACCGACCTTCGTGGCCATCGGGCAGGCGATCGGCATGGACCCGATTCAGCTCGGCGTGATGGTGTGCATAAACCTCTCGATCGGCCTCTTCACGCCGCCCATCGGCACCACGCTGTTCATCGGCGCGGCCATCGCCCGCGTGCCGATCGGCGCCGTCGTCAAAGAGCTCTGGCCTTTCTATCTTGTGGCAGCGGCCGTACTCGGCTTGATTTCCTACGTCCCGGCTTTCACGATCTACTGAATTGCAAGTATTGCTTTTCGCGTTGCGAGCGCAGGAAAGAGAGCGGCCTTGTTATCGAAGGACCGGTTCGTCGTCGGTGGCGAACCGGATCCGGCAGCCCAGTTCTGTCAGCAAGGTGCGGGCCTGCCGGTCGAAAGTGCGGCCCTGTTCGCGGATCCAGTCGGAGAAGATCCGAACGGTGCGCCGGTTGACGTGGCGAGGCGGGCAGGCGATCCAGTAGGCCGGAAATTCGACGACTTCGAAGCTGGTCGACAGCGGCACGAGCGTTCCTCGCTCAAGGTCCTCCTGGGCCAACGTCGCGGAATCGAGTACGACACCGGCGCCGTCGCGCGCCAGCTGGATCGCCATCGAGGATCGGTCGAAACGCAGCGGTGCCTGTTCCAGTGGCGGGTCTATTCCGTGAACCAGCAGCCACGCATCCCATTGGTAAAGCGTTTTGACCGAGTGGATCAGCCGCGCATTGGCGAGCAGGCCGGCCGGATCGCTGTTGAGCGCGGCGAGCGCATCGCGATAGCCCGGGCTGCACATTGGCAGGAAGAAGTCGTTGATGATGCATTCGGTGTGCAGGCCCTCCCACGCGCCAGCGCCGTAGCGCATGTCGAGATCGATCGCCTCCGTTTCGAAGTCGGAGAAATCCGGCGTTGCATCGACACGCACGCCCCAGTCGGGATTGGCATCCAGAAAATGTTTCAGGCGCGGCGTCAGCCATCGAACGGCTAAACTCGGGCTGGAGCGCACGGTGAGTTGCCAGCTGTTACGCTGGCGCAGGACTACGGCGCGCGCGCCCCGGATCATGCGGAAGGCATTCGTGGTCGCCTGGAAGAGCATTTCGCCATCGAGCGTGAGCGTCAGACGTCGGTCCTTGCGGCGAAAGAGGCGCACACCCCATTGCTCCTCAAGCTGCTTGAGCTGCTGGCTGACGGCGGCGGCGGAGACGCCGAGTTCTGCGGCGGCCAGCGACACGCGCCCGGTGCGGGCAACCGCTTCGAAATAGGCAAGCGAGTTCAGATTGGGATTGATGGCCACGCCGGTCTCCGCACGATAGGGGGCGTGCCGGGGAAGATCCTGCACGCCGTTCGCCAATGGGCGGCGGCGTGCCGTCGATGTCAAGGGATGCCGTTGAGGCGCCGGTAGGCAGCGACGACCTGGCTGTCGTCGGCCAGACCGTTTCCGCTGCCGCTTTCTGCCAGGAACATCTGATGCGCAGCGGCTGCCAGCGGCAGTCCCATGCCCGCGGAACGCCCGGCGGAAAGGGCGATGCCGAGATCCTTGACGAAGATGTCGACAGCGCTCGTTACCGGTGGAGTTTCCATCAGCATGCGCGGGCCCCGGTCCTTCAGCATCCAGCTCGAGGCCGCCGAACCGGAGACGATCTCCAGAAGAGTGGCAACATCGACGCCGGCCTTCTCGCCCAGCGCCATGGCTTCACCCGCCGCGGCCAGGTGAACACCGCAGAGAAGCTGGTTGATCGCCTTGACGACCGCGCCTTGTCCGACCTTCTGACCGCAATGGTAGAGCTTGTCGCCCATCGCGCGAAGGATCGGCGCGACGGCGTCGAAGTCCTCCTTCGCCGCGCCGACCATGATGGTCAGGGTCGCGGCCTTCGCGCCGACGACACCGCCGGAGACGGGGCAGTCGACGAGGCGCTTGCCAGCTGCCCGGACCTCGGTTTCCAGCGCCGTGACCTCGTCCGGCGAGCAGGTTGCCATGAGGCAGACATGCGCGCCGGCGGGAAGCGCGGCGAGCGCTCCGGCCTCGATTAGCACGGTCCGCGCCTGGGCGGCGTTGACCACCATGAGGATCAGAGCATCGGCGTGCTGGCAGGCCGCTGCGAGGCTTTCGGGCCGGACCCCGCCGGCTGCAGCAAGCGCGTCCATGGCTTGCGGCCGCGTGTCGAAGCCCTGTACGGCGTATCCGGCTTTGGCCAGGTTGGTGGCCATGGGTAGTCCCATGGAGCCCAGCCCGACGAAGGCGATAGTCTTGGTCATGCTGTCCTCAATAGATTGTGAGTGCCGGAACGTAAGACATCAGTATCAGCACGATGAAGGCGACGAGATAGAAGGGCCAGAGCTCCTTGACGACGGCGCCGATCGGCACGCGCGCTATGGCCGCGCCGATGAACAGCGTGGTGCCGATGGGCGGCGTGAAGAGGCCGATCGAGAGGTTTATGCACACCATCACGCCGAGCTGGATTGGGTCCATGCCGATTGCGTGGCCGATTGCAACGAAGGTCGGCCCCAGCAACAGGATCGCCGCCGGCAGGTCGAGGAACATTCCGACCACCAGCATGATGATGTTCATCATGAGGATGATCAGAATGGCATTGACCAGTGTGTCCTGCGCCCACTGCGCCACAATCGTTGGAACACGCTCGGTGATGAGAACGTGGCCGACCAGGCTGGAGGCGGTAATGACCAGCATGACGATGCCGGTGGTAATCACGGTGCCCACCAGCGCCTCATGGAGGCGTGCCCAGGTCAGGTCGCGGTAAACGATGAGGCTGACGACAAGCGCATAGAACACCGCGATGACGCTGACCTCGGTCGGCGTTGCTATGCCGGCGCGCAGCAGCACGACGATGAAGAACGGCATCAGCAGCGCGGGTAGGGCAGCAAGTATCGATTTGCCGACGGAGCGCAGATGCGTCTGGTCGGTGAGCCGCGGAAAATTGCGGATGCGGCCGGACAGGTAGCAGACCACCATCATGCCGGCGGCGAGCATCAGACCGGGCAGAACAGCGGCCGAAAACAGTGCTGCGATGGAGGCATTGGAGACGGTGGAATAGAGGATGAGCGGAATCGACGGCGGAATGAGACCCGCGATCGTCGAGGACGAGGCTGTGACGGCTGCGGCAAAACCGGCCGGATAGCCCTCACGCTTCTGCCAGGGGATCAGCATGGAACCGAGCGCTGATGCTTCCGCCACCGCGGACCCGGAGACGCCACCGAAAATGGTGGAGCCGACGACGGTGACCTGGCCCATACCGCCATGGAAGCGGCCGACGAGAGCGGCTGCGAACTGCACCAGCTTCTGGCCGAGCGTGCCCGACATCATCAGCGAGCCGGACAAAATGAAGAAGGGAATGGCCAGCAGCGGGAAGCTCTGAGTGGGCTGGAACAGCTTGACCACGGCGAGCACCGTGGGCGTTCCGCCATGGAATAGAATGGCCGTACCGGCGGCGATGATCAGCGCATAGCCGACAGGGACGGACAGGGCCAGAAGGACGGCGAAAATGCCGGTCATGACGGCTGTCATGTCATATGCTCCGTTTCCGTCTGGTGGACAAGGCGCGGATCCGCTGCGTAGGCCACCCGAATGAGATTGACGACGGCCGCCAGCGCGATGCCGCCGAAGCCGAAGAGAAGTGAACTGTACGCCCAGGCTTGGCCAAGTCCGGTCATGGGAAAGACCTGAACCTTGGTGATCTGGATTACCTGCAGGGAAAGCCACGCGAGATAGGCGAACGAAATAGCCACGAGCAGATTGATGGCCATCAACAGAAGGCGCAGCTTCGCCGCATCCAGCATGGAGCGTAGCGCTTCGGCCGCGATGTGGGCGCCGCGCTGGGCGCCGACGACGATCCCGCCCATGATCAGCCACGGGAAGAGCAGGTTGGGCACTTCGTTCGGCCAGCCTAGCCCGGCAGAGGTGAAATAGCGAACGACGACTTCCGCCATCAGCGCCAGGAAGATGACGACGACGGCGGAGACGGCGATGACGATTGCAATCTTATCGAGCGTGCGCCCGGCCAGATTGGCGATGTGCAAGACGGGAGAACCCGCCTTGCCATCAGTTGCCCGAACAGGAGCCGCCGTCATCACTGGGCGGCTTCCTTGGCCGCTGCGATGAGTTCATCGACGAGTTCCGGATACTGGGCACGCCACTTTTCATAGACCGGCTGCGTGGCCGCAACGAAAGGTGCGGGATCGACCTCGTTGAACTTGATGCCGGCTGCCTCAAGCGTGGCGCGCAACTCGTTCGACTGGTCGCGTACCATCTTTCGGTTCAGATCTCCGGCTTCCTTGGCGGCAGCGCGGACGATTTCCTGGTCTTCGGCGGAGAGGCCATCAAAGACAATCTTCGAAGCCAGGAAGGGGGTCGCCTCGTACTTGTGGTTGCTCATCGAGATGAAGGGCTGCACTTCATGCAGCTTCGACGAATAAATGTTGATCAGCGGGTTTTCCTGACCATCGACCACGCCCTGCTGGAGCGCGATGTAAAGCTCGGAGAAAGCCATGGGAGTCGGCGAGGCGCCGAGCGCTTCGAAAATATCGATTGTCATCGGATCCGGCGGCGTGCGGATTTTCATGCCCTTCAGGTCTTCCGGCGCCACGATCGGCTTCTTGGAATTGGACACTTCACGAATGCCGTTGTTCCACCATCCAAGGACGACCAGGCCCTGCGCTTCGGCGGCGGCGGCAATCTTGTCGCCGACCGGGCCGTCCATTACGGCTTCGGCCTGCTCGAGGTTCTGGAACAGGAAGGGCAGGCCCAAGAGTGCAATCTCAGGCACGACAGCAGAGGTGGTGCCCTGCGAGTTTGCCGAAAAGGCAATGGTGCCAAGGCGCATGTTTGTGATGGTCTCGGCGTCGTCGCCGAACTGCGCGGCACCGCCGACGTCAACCTGAAGGCGGCCGCCCGACTTTTCTTTGACGATCTCGGAGAACTTCAGCGAGGCAACATCCTTCGGATTGCCGGCGCCTGCATTGTGAGACAGCTGGAATGTCTGGGCACTTGCCGTGCTGGCGCAGAACGCAAAGGCAACGGCTGTCAATAGATGGCGAAATTTCATGTCACTCCTCCCTAAGGCGTGGGTTGTATACGCGAAAGGGAAGCCTCCGACACTGCGTGATCCTGCGACAGTCGATATGCCGCAAGAGTGGCGGCGGCGACTGACCAGATCATGCAGCGGAACGTCCTCCTCGCCCGCTTCCATGAAGCTCGCCTATCTTGATGGATGCGTCATCTAAGTTTTTCTAAACAACTTGTTCGAATAACTTAATTGAAGGTTGTTTTTTTCCGCGGCAGTACTGTCGGCCGTTGGCGCCGGGATGCGCCGGACGAGACGGGAGGAATCATGACCACTCAGGCCACGACGGCGACGCTGTCGAACATGAGCCTTGCGCGACGCGCTTGGGAAATCCGCCGCAAGGCCGTTCGCATGGGCGAGGTGCAGGGTCAGGGCTATGTCGGGCAGGCGCTCGGTATTGCCGATGTGCTCTCCGTTTCCTACTTCCACGCGCTTGCCTATCGGCCGGATGAACCGGAATGGGAAGGACGCGACCGCTTTCTGCTTTCCATCGGCCATTATGCCATCGCGCTTTATTCAGCGTTGATAGAGGCCGGCATCCTTCCGGAGCAGGAGCTGGAGACCTACGGGACCGATGACAGCCGCCTGCCGATGTCCGGCATGGCAGCCTACACGCCCGGCATGGAAATCACCGGCGGATCGCTCGGCCAGGGGCTGGGCATCGGCGTCGGCATGGCGCTCGGCCTCAAGGCCAAGAAGAACCCGGCCTTCGTCTACAATCTGATGTCGGATGGCGAACTCGGTGAGGGCTCTACCTGGGAAGCTGCCATGTCGGCAGCCCATCACAAGCTCGACAATCTCGTCTGCATAGTCGATTTCAACGACCAGCAGGCCGATGGCAAGTCGACGGACATGCTGTGCTCCGAGCCACTCGCGGATAAGTGGGCCTCCTTCGGCTGGCATGTCCAGCGGGTGGACGGCAACGACATCGCCGCGCTCGTCGCAGCCTTCGATGTGGCTCGAAACTTCAAGGACGCCAAGCCCCGCGTCATCATCTGCGACACGATCATGTGCAAGGGCGTGCCCTTTCTCGAAGAGCGCGAGATCACGCATTTCGTGCGGGTCGAGGCGGACGAGTGGCAGAAAGCGCTCGCCGTTCTCGATGCGAACCGGCCGGAATGAGGGAGGATCACGCAATGACTGCCACGCACAAATACGACCCGCACCGGAAGTGGGAAGCCCGCACGCCGCCGAAGCCCGGCGAAGGCGGACGCACATCCGCTATGATCGCCTCCCTGGCGGCCGAAGGCTATGAGACGGTTTCAGCACCCTTCGGCCACGCGCTGGTGGAGGAAGCGAAAAAGAATGACCGCGTCGTCGGCTTCACCGCCGATCTTTCGAAATATACTGACCTTCATATCTTTGCCCAGGCTTTTCCCGAGCGGTTCTACCAGATGGGCATGGCCGAGCAGGTGATGATCTCGGCCGCCGCCGGCATGGCGCGCGAGGGCTTCATTCCCTTCGCCACCACTTATGCCGTCTTCGCCTCGCGCCGCGCCTATGATTTCATCGCCATGGCGATCGCGGAGGAATATCTGCCCGTCAAGATCGTCTGCGCCCTGCCGGGCCTGACGACCGGCTACGGGCCAAGCCACCAGGCGACAGAGGACCTCGCGATCTTCCGCGGCCTGCCCAACCTGACGATCGTCGATCCGTGCGACGCCATCGACGTGATGGAAGCCGTTCCCGCCATCACGGCCCATGAAGGGCCGGTCTACATGCGCCTGCCGCGCGGTAAGGTGCCGTCCGTCATCCGCAAGCATTGCCCGGATTACAAGTTCGAGCTCGGCAAGGCCAAGCTTCTGCGAGACGGCAAGGACGTGCTCGTGATTGCTTCCGGCTTCATGACGATGCGGGCGCTTGATGCCGCCGTCGAACTGGAAGCGCAGGGCATTTCCGCCGCCGTGCTGCATTGCCCGACAATCAAGCCGCTCGATACGGCAACGATCCTTGCCGAAGCCGGCAAAGGTAGTCGTCTCGTCGTCACGGCGGAAAACCACACGAAGGTGGGCGGTCTCGGCGAGGCGGTTGCCTCCACGCTGCTGACGAATGGCGTAACGCCCACCTTCCGCATGATCGGTCTGCCGGACCAGTTCCTCGATGCGGGCGCACTTCCGACACTGCACGATCGTTACGGCATCTCGACTGCCGCCATGATCACGCAGATCCGTGGCTGGCTCTGACCATTTTTCAACGAATTTGCGCCGCGGCAGAAGGCCGGGCGCGGCTATCAAGGGAGAAACCTCATGGCTACTGCTCTGCTTCAGGGCAAATTCGCCGTCGTCACCGGCGCGGCATCCAAGCGCGGTCTCGGCAAGGCGACGGCAAAGCTTTTCGCCGAACACGGCGCGACCGTCGCGATCCTCGACCTCGATGAGGGCGCCGCGAAGGAGGCTGCCGCCGATCTCGGTCCGCAGCATATCGGCATGGCGTGCGACGTCACCGATCTCGAAGGCGTAAAGAAGGTTTTCGACGCGCTGGCCGCCAAGTGGGGTCAGATCGATATCCTCGTCAACAATGCCGGCATCACCCAGCCGCTAAAGATCATGGAAATCGCGCCGAAGAATTACGATGCCGTGCTCGATGTGAACCTGCGCGGTACGCTCTATTGCAGCCAGGCGGTCATTCCGCACATGCGCTCGCGCAAGGAAGGCAAGATCGTGAACCTGTCCTCGGTCTCCGCGCAACGCGGCGGCGGCATCTTCGGCGGCCCGCACTACTCCGCGGCCAAGGCCGGCGTGCTGGGCCTCACCAAGGCGATGGCGCGTGAACTGGCACCCGACAATGTCCGCGTCAACGCGATCTGCCCCGGCTTCATCGCCACCGACATCACCGGCGGCATGCTGACGCCGGAAAAGCTGGAAGAGATCAAGCTCGGCATCCCGATGGGCCGCGCCGGCACGGCGGATGACGTCGCCGGCTGCGCGCTGTTCCTCGCTTCGGATCTTTCGGCCTATGTCACGGGCTCTGAAGTCGATGTGAACGGCGGCTCGCTCATTCACTGATCTTGCCGGCCGGTGCGTCCTGACAAGCCGGACCCGCCCCCGGGGAGGAATGCATGAAACTTGGATTGGGAAGCTACGCCTTCCGCTGGTCGATCGGCATCAAGGATCTGCAGCCGGCACGGCCCATGACGGCGTTTGAGGTTCTGGAGATCGCTCACCAGCACGGCCTGTCGCTTGTGCAGTATGCCGATAACCTGCCGCTCGATCGGCTGACCGCTGGAGAACACCTCGCCCTCAAGGCGCGCGCCGACAGTTACGGCATGGCGTTGGAGCTCGGCACGCAGTCCTTCGATGCGGAAGAACTCGCGCGATATATTCCCATCGGCGAGCGCATCGGTTCGAAAATCCTGCGGGTCGCGCTCGATGCGGAGGATGCGCTGATCCCCGTGCCGGAACTGGCCGCGCAAATCCGCGAACTTCTTCCGGACGGCAAGCGCGCCGGCCTGCGTTTCGCCATCGAAAACCACTTCAACTATCCGTCTCCCCGCATGGTCGAGCTTCTCGATGCTGTGGCCGATGACGCGCTTGGCGTCTGCCTCGACGTGGCCAACTCCATCTGCGCCGGCGAATGGCCGATGACCACGGTGAAGATGCTGGCGCCCTATACGATCAACCTGCATCTCAAGGACTACGAAATCACGCCGGATCCCTATGGTGTCGGTTTCCGCATCCACGGCACGCCCTTGTCGGAGGGAAGGGCCGAGATCGAGGAAATCCTCGCAACGCTCGCCCATTGCCCTGACGACATGAGCGTCATCCTCGAGCATTGGTTGCCGCAGTCCGACGATATGGAAGCCACGCGGCGACTGGAACATGTCTGGCTTGGCCGCACCGTTGCCGCCGCCAAGCGGTTGGTGCCGGGCAAACATCAGGCCTGAGGGCCCTTTCGGACAAGAATTGAGGGGCGGCCATAAATGGCCGTCAGGGACGAAGTGCGTCCGGCAGGAGGAGAATGCCATGACGATAAAGACCAAGAAGCTCATCAATGCGCCCGACGATATCATCCCGGAATTCATTGAAGGGCTTGTTGGCGCTTGGCCGGATCTCCTGACGGTGGAGGGCCCGACGGGTCGAGCCGTGGTGGCGCGGCACGGACCGCGTGACGGCAAGGTTGGCATCGTCATCGGCGGCGGATCAGGCCACGAGCCGGCTTTTGCCGGCTATGTCGGCCGCGGCCTTGCCGATGCGGCGGCCGTCGGCAATGTCTTTGCCTCTCCCTCGCCGCAGCAGATCCTCGATGCCGGACGCGCGGCCGATGGCGGCGCTGGCGTCGTATTCCTCTACGGCAATTACACCGGCGACGTTCTGAACTTCACCATGGCGGCGGAGGAACTGGCCGGCGAGGGAACGCCGGTTCGCCATGTCGCCGTGACCGATGACATTGCATCCGCGCCCTTCGCGCGGAGGGAAGAGCGCCGCGGTGTCGCCGGCGATTTCTTCGTCTTCAAATGCGCGGGGGCCGCTGCCGACCTGGGAGAGCCGCTTGAGCAGGTCGAAGCGCTGGCACGACTTGCCAATGAGAAGTGCCGCTCCATGGGCGTCGCTCTAGGAGCGTGCTCATTGCCTCAGACGGGCACGCCGAACTTCGAGATCGGGCCGGAGGATATGGAGATCGGCATGGGGATCCATGGCGAGCCGGGTATGCGCCGCGTGCCGCTTGCCAGTGCGGATGCCGTCGTTGATATTCTGATGGAACCGATCCTCGCGGAGCTGGAACTTCACAACGGCGACAGTGTCGCCGTGTTGGTCAACGGGCTTGGCGCAACGACGCAGCTCGAACTGTTCGTGCTGTTCCGCCGCGTGCACAATATTCTTCAGAACAAGGGAATTCACATCCACGCCCGCTGGGTCGGCGAATACGCGACCTCGCTGGAAATGGCGGGCGCTTCGGTCACGATCCTCAAGCTTGACGATACGCTGACACGCCTTCTCGATCATCCATGCCGTACGCCCGCGCTCACGGTCGCGATGGAGCCGGCCCCGCTGGCGAGTGCGAAACGCAGTGTGCGTCAGGTGCAGGTCAAGAAGGCGGCCGTCAGGCGCGACCCCGTGCTTTTGCGGACGACGGGAAGCGTCACGCCGGCGCGGTTCCGCGTGATGATGGCCAATGTCGCGGCCACCATCCGCGAGAAGCGCGACTGGCTTTCCGAGCTTGACGGGATCATCGGCGACGGCGACCACGGCGTCACCATGGATATTGGCTGGACGGCCGTGAGCGCCGCTCTTTCCGAACTGGAAGCGAATGCGACGATCTCCGAGACATGCGACGTGATCGCCCAGGCCTTCCTGACGGCGGTCGGCGCATCGTCGGGACCGCTCTACGCCAGTGCGTTTCAAAGCGCCGGTGCGGCCGTTTCCGACCGGCTCAATCTCGACGGCCCGGCCATGGCCGCCTGGGTCAAGGGTATGGGCGACGGGATACTGTCGCGCGGCGGTGCCCGGCCGGGTGACAAGACCATGCTCGACGCGTGGGTGCCGGCCGGGGACGCTGCGGTCACTGCCGCTGGCAACGGTGCGGATGAATACGCTGCCTTGCAGGCGGCCACGGACGCTGCACGCGCCGGCAGGGATGAGACCGCCACCTTTGAGAGCCGCAGGGGCCGTTCGGCGAAACTGGGCGCGCGATCGCTCGGGCATCTAGACCCCGGCGCGGCGTCCGCTGCGCTCATGCTCGCAGCGATGCTTGAAACTTGAAACACCTGTGACATCGGAGTGTGAGGGCTTTCGTCAGCTTCCGCACTCCCCGGCAACCAGGGTTGCAGACTGGCGATTATCCTGACGAGCGTTGTGGCGGATTGCGCCGGGATGCGCGTGCGGCGCTGGCCCCCGGGGGCACTGATCGTCATGATTGCGCGCGGCTTCGCCTGATGTGGCTCCATTTTTCTACAGAACTGCCGACGGTGCAGAGATCGACTGGGTGTTCGAGCAGGGTGGCAAGAGGTGACTGTCGAGGTGAAGCGTGCCAGTGCTCCGCAAGCCGCGCGCGGGTTCTTTTTCGCCTTTGGCGATCTTGAAATGGACAACAGATTTGTCGTTGGAGCAGGTGCGGAGGATTATCCGGCGAAGGGCGGGGCCAAGGTGCGCACTCTCCTGGCGGCGGTCAAAGAGGTCCGCGAAATTCTGAAATCACCGTTTGCAGCGTAACAATGGAGCTATCGGCACCATTTTCCGGCCAGTTAATGTTCCTGGACACACCTTGGTCCATCGGCTGGCAACGTTTGCAAACGGCACGCAGTGTCCGTCATCACTACCACGGCGCTAATCGGTTGTGTCTTCTCCGACAGCGTGTTGCGCCGCGCTCCCAGAGAGGGACGGCAGTCACGGGGCCGCCGGCGCTCGGCTGCCTGTCGCGTAGATCATATGGCGGCCTTGCGGACTATGCCGCGCTCTTCTCTGTCGATCTCGGCGCTGGGTCGACGGGAGAGGGCGCGGAAGGCACTTGGCGTTTCTCCGAATGCTTTCCGAAACTCCCGCGAGAAATGCGCTGTATCGGCAAAACCGGTGATGTGAGCAATCTCCATCACCGAGAGCGACCCGCCTAAAAGCAGATAGCGCCCGTAGTTCAGCCGCATGCTGCGAAAGGCCTGTCCGAGTGTCTGGTTCAGGTTGGCCCGGAACAGCCGCTCCAATTGGCGGAGCGAAATGGAGCAATAGCGGGCTATAGCAAGGTTGTTGGGCGGCTGGTCGAGTTGTTGCTCCATGAAATGCAGTGCCTTGCGCACGCGCGTATCGGTGCCGTCGGGGGGCAATTGGAAAAAATGCGCTTGGGGTACGGTGGCAGGACGCATCGACGTCATCATCATGTGTCGCATCACCTGCCTCGCCCGTTCGGCGCCGCAGTGGCGCACGATGATGTACAGGGCAAGATCGATCGCCGCTGTCGATCCGGCGCAGGTGATGACATCGCCCTCGTCGATGAAGATCCGGTCCAGCGAAATCTGCGCACGGGGGAACCGGCTCTTGAACGCCTCCATGACGTTCCAGTGGATGCAGTATCTCCGCTCGTCCACCAGCCCGGCCCGCGCCAGCGCAAAGCTGCCGGTGCAGATGCCGAGTAACCCGACCCCTTGCGTGTGCGCCAGTTTGATCAGTTGCATCAGAGCCGGAGCCGGCGTGTCGTCGGCATAGCTGTTGCCACCACAGATGGCGACATAGTCATAGTCCTTTGGATCGGGCAGTCCCGGCACTGTGGCGACCGCGACGCCGCAACTGGCTGCCACCTGCCCTCCGGTGAGCGAATAGACATCCCAACCGACGCGGATCTGTCGGCTCTTTGCCGCATCGTCGGCCGCAAGCCGGAGCGCGTCGATGAAACCCGAAAACGCGGCCAACGTGAACTTGTTCTGCAATATGAAGGCGATACGCAGCTCAAAGCTGCTTTCCGACGCGGTTCCCATGGCGATCCCAAGGCGTTAACTTGTCGCCTATGTTCAATCATGTGTCAGAATTGTTCAATATGGAAGTTGCGGTTGTTGCTATGGTGGTGTCCGGAAAAAGTTCCCAATCGCACAAAGCGAACCCCAGAGACGGAGATATCACATGATGAAACGCTTATTGCTTGCCTCAGTTGCCGGCCTTATCGGCATGCCGCAGGCAGTGCTTGCCCAGTCCGCTTCGCAGTCGATCACCGTTGCCTATTACGGTGGAAACTGGGGTGAGGCGTTCGACGCCTGTGTCGCTCAGCCGTTCTCGAAGGCCACCGGAATCAAAGTCGTCGCCGAGATCGGCAATTCAACGACCACGCTGTCCAAGCTGCAGCAGCAGTCCGGAAATGCGGTCATCGACGTCGCCTACATGGATGGCGGCATTAGCGAGATCGCAGAGGCCGCCGGTGTGCTGGCACCGATCGATCTTGCCCAGCTTCCCCATGCAAGTTCGCTTCAGCCGCAGGCGGCCTACAAGAACGATGACCATGTCTTCGCCGTCAGCGCCGGCTATTATTCGCTCGGCCTCATCTACAACACCAATGAAGTCTCTGAAGCGCCGTCCAGCTGGGATGAGCTGTGGAACGACGCCTATGCCGGCGCCGTGGCCGTCCCGTCGCCCAACAACTCCGCCGGCGTGGCTTTCGTGATCTTTCTCGCCGGTGCCTTCGGCGACGCCTCGGAAAGCATGGATGCGACGTTCGCCAAACTGAAGTCCCTGGATTCGGGGCTGCTCTATGACACCTCGGGTGCCGCTTCGAACGCGTTCCAGAGCAACGAAGTCATCATCGGCGCGCATTTCAACGTCGGCGCCTGGGACCTGATCGACGCCGGTCTGCCGATCGGTTTCACCGTGCCCAAGGAAGGCGTGTGGGCAACCGATGCGCGGATGCATATCGTCAAAGGCACCAAGAATGCCGAGGCTGCGGCCAAGTTCATCGACACAGCCTTGACGCCTGAGGCGGCCACCTGTCTGGCTGAAAAGCTCTATCTCGGGCCGGCCATCACCGGCGTGGCGCTATCTGCCGATATCGAGCGGAAGCTGCCTTGGGGCAGTGGAGGTTCTATCGAGAATCTGCGTCTCTTTGACTGGTCCGACGTCAACGCCAAGCGCCCGGCCATCACCGACCGCTGGAACCGCGAAATCGCGAACTGAGCCAATGACCCTGCTTGCTATCACTGACGTCACCAAGTCCTTCGCCAACCACCGCGCGCTCGATCGTGTGTCATTGGATGTCAGGCAGGGCGAACTCATCTCGCTGCTCGGACCATCCGGCTGCGGCAAGACCACGCTTCTGCGCATCATCGGCGGCTTCATGTCCGCCAACAGCGGCCGCATCACAATCGAGGGCGAGGACGTCTCGGCCCTGCCGCCCAACAAGCGGCCGCTGAACACCGTGTTCCAGAACTATGCACTGTTTCCGCACATGACCGTGTTGCAGAACGTCGCCTATGGGCCGCTGCGAGCCGGCGCTTCGCGCAAGGAGTCCGAAACCCGCGCTCATGAGGCGCTGGAAATGGTGGGCCTTGCGGCGATGGCGCCTCGCAGCCCCCGTGCGATGTCCGGGGGGCAGCAACAGCGCGTGGCGCTGGCCCGCGCTATCGTCAACCGGCCCAAGCTTCTGCTTCTGGACGAGCCGTTGTCAGCACTCGATTTGCAATTGCGCAAGCGCATGCAGATCGAACTGAAACAACTGCAGGTCCAACTAGGCATCACGTTCATTTTCGTCACCCACGACCAGGACGAGGCAATGGCAATGTCCGATCGCATCGCGGTCATGTCAGCGGGCCACATCGAGCAGATCGACGCACCTGAGAACATCTACCGCCGCCCGCGGACCCGCTTCGTCGCCGATTTCATCGGTGAAGCGAATATCCTGCCGATGCGCCCCGATGGCCGTGCGCTCACGACCGAAGGTGGATCGGAAGGCGTGCTGCGTCCGGAGAACCTGCGCGTCTTCGCCCGTGCAGACCAATTGCCGGCCGGCTGGCTTTCGCTTTCCGGCCGGGTCACCGCCATCACCTATGTCGGCGGCACCTCCAACGTCTACCTCACCTCCGGCGGGCGGGAGTTGCATGCGCGGCGCTACCGCGCGCTGCCGGAAGGGGTTGTCGAGGGTGCCGACGTCATCGCCGGTTTCGATCCGGCCGATGTGCACGTTCTGAAAGGATAGGCGATGTCCACGTCTCGCCTGACCCTCCTCTGGCTGCTGGCTCTGCCGGTTTGCGTGTTCACGGCTTTCTTCCTGATGCCTCTGGGCGTGGTGCTAATCTCGTCGCTGAGCACGCAGGACGGCCAGTTCACCTTCGCCCAATACGGCCGGATCCTGATGGACGGCTATCACTGGCAGGTCATCGGCGTCACCTTCCGGCTGGCGATATTGTCCACGTTGATCTGCGTGGTCCTCGGCTATCCGCTTGCCTGGTATCTCGTTCGCATCGTCAAATGGCGCAACTGGCGCCGGACCTGCGTGATCCTGCTGATCCTGCCGCTCTTTACCTCCAACATCGTCCGCTCTTTCGGCTGGATGGTTCTTCTGGGGCGTACCGGCCTTGTCAACGACGCCCTTCTGGGGGCGGGACTGATCGATCGCCCGATCCGTTTCCTCGGTACGGAAACCGGCATCCTGATCGGCCTAGTCTATATCCTGCTGCCCTTCACCGTTCTGACCATCGGCAATGCGCTCGCAAGGGTCGAGCCCGCACTGGAGGAGGCATCGCGCGATCTGGGCGCAGGGGCAGCCCGCACCTTCTTCAGCGTCACGTTCCCGCTGACGATGCATGGTGTGATGGCGGGTGGTATCATCGTCTTCTCGATGGCGATCAGCGCCTACGTGACGCCTGCGCTTTTGTCTGGCGGCAAGGTCACGGTCCTCGCGATGCTGGCGTTCCAGCAATATTCGACGGTCTTCGACTTCAACTATGGCGGGGCGCTCTCGATCACGCTCCTGGTCTTCACCATGGCCCTCATCGGCTTCTCGTCCTGGCTGGCGCGGCTCGGCGCCCAGGACATGAAGGGAAACTGAAATGATCATCCGCATGATCGCGCTTACGACCCTGGCCTATCTCGTACTGCCGCTTGTGGTGGTGATCGGCGTGTCGCTGACTGAGACGAAGTTTCTTGTCTTCCCGCCAAAGGGTCTGACACTTTCTTGGTACAGGGTGATCCTCGAGGATCCGACCTATGTGCGCTCGTTCCTCGTCAGCGCCATTCTTGCTGCCCTGGCGACGCTCGCCGCGATCGTCGTCGCGCTGCCGGCCGCGATCGCGATGGCGCGCTATTCGTTCCGCGGGAAGGCTGCGCTTTCTGCCCTGCTGCTGTCGCCACTGGTCCTGCCGCATATCGTCATCGGTGCGGCGCTGCTTCAGTACGGCGCCTCGATCGGCCTGGTGCGCAATTTCCCGGCGCTTCTGGTGGGCCACCTGGTAATCGTGACGCCCTTCGTGCTGCGAACGCTCATGCCGCTATTCTCGCCGGAGCAGTTGTCGCTGGAGGAGGCGTCGCGCGATCTAGGCGCCTCCGCGTGGGCGACGTTCTTTCTCGTCACCCTGCCGCAGATCCGGGCCGGGCTTGTATCGGGCGCCATCTTCGCCTTCATCACCTCGTTCATCAATGTCGAGTTGTCGATCTTCAATACCACATCGACGCTGAACACCATTCCGGTGCAGTTGTTCAACTATGTGCAGTATTCGGTCGATCCATCGATTGCGGCGGTCTCGTCGCTCACCATCTTGGCCGCGGCCATAGCGATCATACTGATCGACTGGCTGATCGGTCTGGACTTCCTGTCCGGAAGATAGACCCCAACACCCCATACCATCCTCAGGAGGCATGCAATGCGCGTTCAGGACGTGTATAACGTAATCTATACCCATACCGAAGGCGAGCCGCTGTGCATCATCTATAGCGGCATCCCCTATCCGGCGAACTCGAGCATCCTCGACAAGCGCGCCTTTCTCGAAGAAAACTACGACTGGCTGCGCAAGGCGCTGATGCGCGAGCCGCGCGGCCATGCCGACATGTTCGGCGTATTCCTGACGCCGCCGTCCTCGCCCGACTACGATGCCGGCCTCATCTATATCGACGGCAAGGAATACTCGCACATGTGCGGCCACGGCACGATCGCCGTTGCCATGGCGATGGTGGCAAACGGGCTGGTGCGCCGCTCGCCGAGCGGGCTGACAAAAATCCGCTTCGAGACCACCGCCGGACTCGTTGTCGCCGAAGTCGCCCATGAGGGCGACCGCGTGCTGTGGACCCGCTTCGAGAACGTCCCCGCCTACGTAGCCGAGCAGAACATTGACCTCGAGCTGCCGGGTTACGGCCCGCTGAAGGCTGACCTCGTCTGGGGCGGCAACTATTTCGGCATCATCGACCTGCGCGGCACCAAGCTGCGCATCGGGCCTGAGAACGGTTCGGAACTGTCGCACATGGGCCTGATCGCCCGCGAGGCCATCCGCGCGAAGGTGAAGGTCCAGCACCCGACCGAAGCGCACATTAACAACCTGAACTTCATCACCTTCTGGCACGAGCCGACGATCGAGGGTTGCCTCTACAAGAACGTTCACGTGTTCTCCGCCGGCCAGCTCGACCGTTCGCCGGGTGGAACGGGCACCTCGGCGATGATGGCCTATTTCGAAAAGCGCGACGTGATCAAGCTAAACCAGACGATCACATCCGAAGGCCTTCTCGGCTCGGGCGTGTTCGAAGGCTGCCTGATCGGCGAAACGAAACTCGGCTCGGTCCGCGCCGTGCGCCCGACGGTGAAGGGCACGGCCGGCATGCTCGGCACCGCGGCCTGGACGATCAATCGCGACGACCCGGTGGATGCCGGCTTCCTCGTTCTCTGATCACCAAACGGTGCGGCAACGGAGAACCTGTCGCCGCACCAATCTGGCGGTATGCTTGCGGCGCACGTATGCGGTCTGGCTTTACGTTCGATTTCCGTGGGTAGGCGCGTTTAGCGGACCTGTCCGGCCCAGCTGCCGTCACCAACCCGGGAATCTTGCAATGTAGGCCGGGGATGGCCGCAAGCGCCGTGGTTCCCTCGGCCCAGCCGGGCCCGGTCTACTGGAAGTTTTCGAATGCGCGCTTGCGGTATCCCCTGCAGATAGCTGGCACTCACTCAACTTCCGCAGCTTGCGGATTTGGTATTGGTGTTCGACGGCATAAGCTGATCCAACGCGACCTGTCCGAACCTTTCCAGAAGCAGGCTTTCGGCGCGGATCATCGTATCAGCGAGCGCCGCGTTGACGTTTTTCTCAATCATGCAATCCCGCTGGCCGTTGCGAGCACCGATGGCGAATAGCGTTGGCCGTTGGAGCGCCTCATACACAGAAAGCAGCGTTATCTGCTCAAGTGGCCGCGCCAGTTGCCATCCTCCACCGTGGCCCTTGCCGGATCTGACATGCCCAGCCCGTCGTAGGCCAGCCATAGTCCTGCGGAACACCGCCGGATTGGTGCCCATGGTTTTTGCCAGAACTTGCGACGTCAAGGGCTCCTCGACCTTCGCCATGTGCAAGAGCACATGCAGTACGTCCGATAGCCTGGTGTCTTTGTTCATAGCTAGCCCCTGTGCACGCGCTCTTATGTATCAGTTGTTGATGCGTGACGCGATGGCGTGTTATGCATCAACAACTGATACATAATACGGTGCCTCATGAGCGGCAATCTCACTCCCTTTCTGGATCCGACCTCCGTAAGCGCGTACGTCCGCGAAACGCCGCGCAAAGTACCCGGACTGGCAGACCTTTACACGATGGCGACACTGCTTCTTGCTGAGCACGCGTCCGGAGCTGCGCATGTGCTGGTCGTCGGCGCCGGTGGCGGTTTGGAGATTAGGGCAATGGCAAATGCGCGGCCGGATTGGCAATTTACCGGCGTCGATCCCTCACCAGCCATGCTGGACATGGCCCGCCAAACGACCTCGACCTGCGCGGAGCGGACAGACCTTATTCTCGGCACGGCAGGCGATGCACCCGCTGGTCCTTTCGACGGAGCGGTATGCCTGCTGACACTGCACTTCCTGAACAGGCGCGAGCGACTGCAAACCCTGCAGGAGATCAAAAGACGTCTGAAGCCGGGTGCCGCTTTCGTTGTGGCCCATCACACGGATGTCGATGGGCAGGCAGAAGTATGGCTGGCGAGGTCAGCAGCATTCGCCGCAGGCGCAAGCTCGGATGCCCGACAAGCCACAGCATCCGCCCGAGCGATGTCAGAGCGCCTTCTGCTCCTTTCTCCACCTCAGGAAGAAGAGTGCTTTCGAGAGGCGGGCTTCCAGAAGCCTTCCTTATTTTACGCCGCCTTTTCGTTTCGCGGATGGGTCATTACCATCTGATCTCGCGTGGGCAAGAACAGAGGCGGAGCGGAAAAAACACAGATGGAAATCTCTAACGTGGCTTTAGGTCCCTTTCCGCAGAGTTTATCTGGCTGAGAAGCAGCTGAAAGATGTGGCTGTGCGGCGTACGAGGCGCCGCACGAGCCTGCCAGCGTGTCGCCGCTAGCTCGGATCCACCGCCTTGCTCCTCAGGAAGTCGAGAAAAGTGCGCATTCCGGCACCGAGATGGCGATGCCGCGGGTAGTACAGGCAGAGCCCAGGATACGGCGGCGTCCAGTCCGCCAGCACCTGCCTGAGCCTCCCGTCGGCCAGTGCTTCGTCCGCCATCCAACGTGTTATGTATGCAAGGCCGCAGCCGTCCAAAGCGGCCGCCAGCAGAAGCCGGGATTGGTCGACGACGAGATTGCCGGCCGTCGACACAACGAGCGCCTCGCCGCGCCGCTGGAACTCCCAGCGATAGATCGATCCGCCCGCCATGCGCAGTTGGACACAGTGGTGTAGAGCGAGGTCAGAAGGCTTACTGATGGTGGGCGAACCGTCGAGATAGCCGGGCGAGGCCACAACGATGTGCTGCTGCTCCGGGCCGATCGCGATTGCGGCCATCTCGCCGGGAACAAGTTCCGCGGCCCGGACGCCGCAGTCGAAGCCTCCCTCGGCGATGTCCACCAGCCTTCCCTCCGACCTGACTTCGAAGCGCATCGCGGGTTGGAGCTTAATGAAACGCGTCAGCAGGGGCATCAGCACCAGCTCGGCGGCGTTGGCATCGCAGTTTATCCGCACAAGACCCGAGGGCGAGGCGGCGTGTTCGTGAAGCTCCTCAACCGCGAGACCGATTTCGCTGATCGCGGGCATCAGCCTCTCGGCCAGTCGTCGGCCCGGCTCCGTCAAGGAGACATTTCTCGTCGAGCGATGGAAGAGCTTCACCTTGAGTCGTCTCTCCAGACCAGCGACCGCGTGGCTCAGCGCCGAGGCCGTCTGGTCGAGCTTCCTGGCGGCGGCGCGGAAACCTCCGTGCTCCGCGACGGCAAGGAAAGCCGTCAGCTCGCCGGGCGGAAGCAAACTCACTGTACGAATTGTCTCATCATTGCGTGTAATCTTCGTCATCTAGTTCATGAGTGCCATGTGCTTATCTTTCGGACAAGCTGATTGTCTGAAGGAGAATGACCATGACTTCGCCTATCCCGTTCGGGTTCTCGTCTACCGCCGCCGAGGTGCTCGACGGCGTCGACCTTAACGGCCGGACCTTTATCGTCACCGGAGGTGCCGGAGGCATCGGGCTGGAAACCAGCAGGGCGCTTGCAGCCGCAGGTGCGTCGGTGACGATCGCCGCCCGCCGACCCGACGCCGCCGAGAAGGTGGCCGCGGAACTGAGGTGTGTGATGCCGCAGGCGCGCCTGAAGGTTCGCCGTCTCGACGTCGCAGATCTCTCTTCGGTTCGAGAATTCGTCGATGGCTGGAGCGAGCCGCTCCACGCTCTCGTCAACAACGCGGGCGTCATGGCCATTCCGGAACTGCAGCGAACCGCCGAAGGCCGGGAGATGCAGTTCGGCACGAACTACCTTGGCCACTTCGCGCTCGCACAGGGGCTGCGACCATATCTCGCCAAGGTGAACGGCGCCCGCGTGGTCTCCGTCGCTTCGACCGGAAGCCTTTTCGCGCCGGTATTTTGGGACGATCCGGACTTCCGGTTCATTCCCTACGATCCGCTGCTTGCCTATGGGCAGTCGAAAACGGCGTGCATCCTCTTGTCCGTGGGCATAACGAAGGCGTGGGCGGAGGATGGGATCATGTCGAATGCGCTCAATCCCGGAGCGATCGCGACCGGTCTGCAAAAGCACACCGGCGGCCTGCGGACGCCAGAACACCTGCGCAAGACGAAGGAGCAGGGGGCATCGACGACGGTGCTGCTCGCCGCCTCGCCGCTCGTGGAAGGGTTCTCCGGAAAGTACTTCGACGACTGCCAAGAGGCTCCGGTTGTTGACGAACGTGGGTCGGGTCCGTTCAAGGGCGTCGCAAGGTATGCGGTAGATGAGGAGAATGCTTCACGTCTCTGGGAAATGGCAACGCGGATGCTAGCCGCGCGGCCATAGTTGCGGATGCCCTGTCGGCTTGGGAGTGAAAGCCGACAGGTTCCCCTAAGACTGACAGTCTCCGAAATCAGGCGGCCTTGGCGGCTACCGGAAGCCGGAACGGCGCGCCGAGGCGGTTGAACGCGTTCATCGCGGCGATCGCGATCGTGAGATCGACGAAATCCTTCGGCTGGAATGCGGCCGCCGCCGCGGCGTAGGCTTCGTCCGATGCGTGTGTCTGGCTGACGTTGGTGACCTCTTCGGCCCACGCGAGCGCGGCCCGCTCCTGGTCGGAGAAGAGTTGGGGCACTTCGTCCCAGACCGGTACCAGCGTGATCTTGTCCACCGACATTGTCTTGCGCAGGTCGCGGCTGTGCTTATCGATGCAGTGGGCGCAGCCGTTGATCTGCGACACGCGGAGGAAGACGAGGTGGATCAGTTCTTCCGGAAGATTGGTGCTCTTCGTAACGTAGTGGTGGATGCCGAGGAGTGCCTTTGCACCATCAGGGGCAATTTCGGACCAGTTCATACGAGACATGTTCGTTTTCCCTTATTGTGGACACGGTTCACCGATCGCGGAGAAGCCGTCGTTGCTTGTTCAGAGATTACAGAAGGTGGAATTTGGTGGCGCTACGGCTTGCGCGGCGTAGTCAGCACGGTTTCGTCGGTGTCAACGACGAAAACGGCAAGCAGCTTCGCTGGCTCGGTCTTGCTGGCGTTGGCGCTGACGTCGTGCAGGTCGCCCGGCAGCTCCGTGAAGCTCTGGCCCGCAGTGAAGGTTCTCACCTCGCCGCCGTTCACCGCGCTCAGAACCGCGCCTTCAAGGATCGTCGCGTAGATCAGTGCGGATTTCGCGTGGGTGTGCGCGGCGCTATAACCGCCGGGGCCGTACTCGACCAGTGCGGCCTTGATGCTCTTTCCTGGTACGTCGGGTAGGGGATGCTCGTAGACGAGGGTCACCTTGGCGTCCTTCGTGTCGTAGGCGAGCGCAGGCTTGCTAACGTCGTGCGCCTGGGCCGTGGCCAACGAGGCTGCCAGTGCGGTGGCGACATAGAGGAATGTCTTCATGATTTTTCTCCTGATGTTTAGTGGGTTAAGCCCGAAGCCATTCGGCGAGTGTGATCCGGCCCCTGATGTAGTCTCCGCCGGGTACGAGCGAACCGATGACGACCGGAGCGCCGAAATAGTCGACGGTGGTGTCCGCGTTGACCGGTCGGGTGTCGAGCTTCGAATCGAGATACGTCCGGATAAAGGACTCGAACGACGCGCGTTCGGGTCCGGCGATGTCGACCGTACCGTTCTTTGGCGCCGCCAGCGCGACTTCTACCAGAGTGGCGGCGACGTCGGCGGCGGCGATCGGCTGGAAGTCGATGTCCGGCACGCTCACCGTGCCGTCGGCGGAGTAGGCATCGGCCAAGGTCTCGAGGAACTCGTGGAACTGCGTCGCGCGGACGATTGTGTAGGCTTGGCCCGACGCCGCGACCGCCTCCTCTTGGGCCAGTTTGCCAGCCATGTAGGGATTAGTGGCAAGGCTTTCGGTGTTGACGATCGAAAGCACGACGTGATGACGTACGCCCGCCGTCCTTTCGGCCCTCGTCAGATTGCGGCTCGACGTCGCGAAGAAGTCGGTGATGACGTTCCTGTCGAAGGACATCATGTTCGACACGTCGATGACGGCGTCCGCTCCCGCCAGAGCTTCCGTCAATCCTTCTCCCGTATAGGCGTTGATGCCGTTGCTGGAGCTTGCGACGACGGCCTCGTGGCCGTTGCTCTCTAGGAGTTTCACTACCTTGGAGCCGATCAGGCCCGTGCCGCCGATGACGACGACCTTGTTCATCTTAGTCATGGTGCTTTCTCCTATGACGAGGCGCGATTGCCCGTCTTGCGTTCGTGGAGTTCGAGGAAGGCGCATCCGCGAGCGGCGATACCGCCGTCGTCGTCTGCGCCGAGGTCCGCCAGAACGTCCGCGACGGACACCTTGGCGAGTTCTGCGCGATAGGCCTTCTCGGCCTTCAGCATCGCGGCGTTGATCTGGCAGGGCTTGGTAAAGTAGCGCTGCGGCAGAGGGTTCGGCCCCCGCTGGCGGATCTCGGCGCACCGGAAGGCGGGCGCCGGTCCTTCGACCGCGAGAACGATGTCAAGCAGGCTGATGTCCTTCGGCGCCTTGGCCAGCCGATAACCCCCCTTCGGCCCCGGCGTCGTCGCAACGATCCCCGCGCCCGAAAGCGCCTGCAGGTGCTTGAGGAGGTAGCTCGTCGAAACGCCGTGCAGCTCTGCAAGTGCCGCCGCCGACAGGACGCCGTCTTCGGACAGCCCCGCCAGAAATGCGGTGCAGTGAATGGCCTGCTCCACACCTTCACTCAGTTTCATATTGCATCTCCTAATCGTAGATATAAAATATCCATGATTCTGATCGGCGTCAATCCTGTATCAGGTGGACCGTTCAACAATCGGAATATGAGATCAGAAAGCGGAGTTTCCGGCGGCAATGGCCTGGCCATAGTCGGGAAGCTCGCAGGAGCTGAAACACCATCAAAGGACTTCCAATGACGACCAGGCTCGCCCTCTCCCCCACGCCCGAAGGAATCGTCCCGGCGCTTCTCGCCCATCTGAACTCGCTCGACGTCGAGACCATGCTGGGCTTCTATCACCCAGAAGGGATGATCGTTGACGCGGCCGGTAAAGCCCATGTCGGAAGGGAGGCCATCGGCAGGGAACTCGAGAAGTACTTCAGCCTTGGGCTGCAGATGTCGATCACGCAGCGTCACCTGTTCGTGGCCGGAGAGGTAGCGTCTCTCATTCTCGACTGGTCCTATGTCGGCACGGCATCGGACGGCACCGAGATCAACATGGTGGCGACCGCGACCGACATCGCGCGCAAGGGATCGGACGGTCTGTGGCGCTACCTGATCGACAATCCGTTCGGCTCGATGCGGAGGAACCAGCCCTGATGCCTGACGCCACGAAGATAACGGAAGAGAAGACGTCCAGGTTTCGTGGCGTCGTCACGACCGGCGTCTATTGCCGGGCGACGTGCGTCTCCCGGCCGCCCCGCCCGGAAAACGTGCGTGGTTTCGAATGTTCTGCCGCTGCCGAGGCGGCGGGCTTTCGTCCATGCCGACGTTGCCGCCCGGACGACGAATCGTTCGCGAGAAGGAACGCCGACCTCGTGGCGGAGGCCTGCAGGCTGATCGACGCTGCATACAGCGCGCCCACCGTGGCGGCTCTCGCGCACGCGCTCGGTATCAGCGAGGGACATCTCCACCGAATCTTCCGCGAACACACCGGCATGACCCCACGGGTCTACATGCAGGAGAAGCGGGCGGAACTCGTCCGGGGTGGACTGAAGCCGGGAAGGTCGATCACGTCGACCTTCTATGACGCCGGCTACGGCTCGAGTGGTCGGTTCTACGCGGTATGTAGTCGTGCGCTGGGAATGTCGCCCGCAAACTACCGTGCCGGGGGACTCAGGGAGACACTCCGCTTCGCGCTAGGCCAGACGTCGCTCGGCTCGATCCTGGTTGCCTCCAGCGACAAAGGCGTCGTTGCGATACTGATGGGGGACGATCCCCACGAGCTTCTGCGCGATCTCCAGGACCGCTTCCCGAGCGCAGTCATTGTGGGCGGCGATCCCGACTACGAGGCAGTCGTTGCTCGCGTGGTCGGAATGGTGGAGGCGCCCGGACTTGGCCTTGACCTGCCTCTGGACATCCGGGGGACTGCCTTCCAGCGACGTGTCTGGATGGCGCTGCGCGAAGTTCCGCAAGGAGAGACCGTCAGCTACGAGGAGATTGCGCGGAGGCTTGGGCAAACCAAAGCCGGCAAGGCTGTTGCAAGCGCCTGCGCAAGCAATCCGCTTGCGATCGCCATCCCATGCCATCGCGTCGTGAAGAATGACGGGACGGCGTTTCGGTACACCTGGGGACTCGAGCGAAAGGCGGAGCTGCTGCGGAGAGAGGGGGGCTTCGGCGGCAATCAGTTTCGGCGTTGCTCTTGAAAACCGATGAATGGGAAGTGGAAGCGATACGATACGCGCTTCGGTCTCGGGCCTGAGATGAGCGGGACAGCCGCCAGAAAATCGCGCTCCGGATTGCCGGAGGTCGTTTGGTTTAAGTTAGGGGGCCATGGCTCGGATGTTGCCGATAGGCTCCACAAGCCGACGATAGTTGAACCAATCGCTCCAGCGCATCGAGGACAAACCCGGCATGCGCCGTCCGGCTCACACGCCAGCCGACAATGCGGCGGGCTCAGGCGTCGATGACTAACGACACGTAGATGAAACCCTGGTGGCGACGTCGGTGAAGTTCGAAACCCAGAGCCTGTTTGGCTTGGGAGCCTTGAGCTGGTGGTTCACCCGATCAAACGGACCGGGAGCCGTCTTGTCCGGGATCGTCGCGCGGATCGGCTTTGATGATACCCTGAAGTCGCATCGATCGCATGAGCCGGTCGACTGTGCAGCGGGCTAGGTGTGTGGCGACGATGTCTGTCGCGGACATCTAAGCGCCCGAAACAGTAAAAAGGGTACCTAACGAACCGTTTCGACTTCACGGGAAATGCGCGAGATGTCGGCTTCGAGAACGAACGTCACGCCGCTTCTGTCGTAAATGAGACGAACATCACCTTTTAGCTCGGCCGCCAGAAGCCGTTCGATCAGCGTGGTGCCGAAGCCCTTGTGGGTGGGAGGGACGACGTCGGGTCCTCCGGCCTCTTTCCATGTCATCCGGAGAAGCGGGCTGTTTATGGGATCGTATTGCCACGCGATGGATACTCGTCCACCGGCCACCGACAGAGCTCCGTACTTTGCGGCATTCGTCGCAAGTTCGTGAAGCGCGAGCGTGAGCGAAATCACCGCCTTCGGCGGGAGAGAGACCGTTGAACCGCTGATACTGAACGCATCGGCGTGATAGGGTGACATTGCCTGCTCCACGATCGCCCTAAGATCGGCGTTCTGCCAATCTTTATGGACCAGTAGGTCCTGCGCCCGGCTGAGCGCACCAAGTCGACTTATGAAGGCGTCGATGTCGTCGTTATTCCTCTTGTCTCGACCAATCGTTTGCCTCGCTATGGCGATGACCGTAGCGAGGATGTTCTTGACCCGATGGTGCATCTCATTGACAAGCACCGCTTGAAGGCGTTCGGCTTCTTTTCTGACCGTGATGTCGTGAGTCACTTTTGAAGCACCGACCACACGGCCGCTGGCATCGTGGATAGGCGACACGCTCAGAAGAACCTCGACGAGGCTACCGTCCTTGCGGAGGCGGAGCGTCTCGTATGGCTCGACAACACCGCCCGCCCTGACCTGGTTGAGAATCCTCGGTTCCTCATCCTTGCGGTCTTCCGGAACCAGCATCAGGACCGACCTGCCGACAACCTCGTCCTGCGAGTAGCCGTACAATCTTTGCGCGGCGGCGTTCCAGCTGGTTATCTCCATGTCCAGATCGATTCCGAGGATCGCATCGTTGGACGAGGCAATCATCGATGCCAAATGTTTCTCGACATTCTGGGTACGCCGGCGCTCCCCGATATCGATGGAGACCGCAACAGCCTGCGCTATATTTCCATTCTCATCGCGGATCGCCGACACGGAATTGGAAACCCATACAAGGCTACCATCACCACGGATGTATCGTTTTTCGATCTCGAAACTTTCACCAGTCTCCACCAGGCGTTTGAAGAGCCGTTTGTTTTCGGCAAGATCCCCCGGGAACGTCATATCCTGCATCCGCGTCCCGATTACCTCTTCTTTAGAACGGCCCACGATCTCGCAGTAGCGGTCGTTTACGTTGACTAACGTCCCCGCAAGATCGCCCACGGCGATGCCCGCCGCCGATTGCGAAAAGATAGCCCGCAGGCGCTCCTCGCTCTCACGCACGGCCGCATCCGCCTTAACGCGGTCGGTTGTCTCGTTCACAATGCAGAAGACACCGCGGACTTTTCGTTCCTCGTCCCGGACGGGAGAATAAGAGATATCGAAGTACACCGTTTCCGGATAGCCATGCCGCTCGATGTAAAAGGGCCGATCCTTGGCCGCCACGGTGTCCCCGCCGTAGAGAACGCGTTTCAGCAAGGGTTCGAGATCCTCCCACAGTTCCGTCCAGTGCTCTCGAGCGGGTCGTCCGAAGGCGTATGGATGCTTGTCTCCGATCGTGGGAGCGTAAACGTCATTGTAGAGCGCCACAAATTCGGGGCCCCAGAACATCACGATCTGGGCCTGCGATGGCACCATGATATCGATTGCGGCGTGAAGGCAGGCAGGCCAGTCAGTCTTCGGACCTAACGGCCCTGACGCCCAATCCACGGTCTCAAGGAGTTCGGCCACGGAAGTCATTGGTGACAGCTGCACTTCGTGTTCCAGTCCTCTCATCCTTCGTTCGATATTCGATGTGCGCCAAGACGTTAATTTTGACCGAAAACAAACATTATAACACTTCATCACCACGGCAAGGGATTTGGACCAGGGTTCGTGCGAGTTTCGCGAAAAAGTCGCGTCCCCGCCCTTTTCGGTCTTTCGAAATGGAACCGTGACGCTAGTTCAATCATTGGGTAGTCTTGAGTCTGGAACGATCACACATGAGCAATGACAAAGTCGGCGACGCGCGCGAGGCAGGCGACAGATTGATCGCGGGGCAGTTGTCGGAGGACCCCTTTTCGGCGGCCTTCAAGGCGACGCGCATGCCGATGCTGATTACCGATCCGCACCAGGACGATAACCCAATCATCTTTTCGAATCGGGCTTTCTCGGAATTGACCGGGTACTCGCGTGATGAACTGGTCGGTCGGAACTGTCGGCTTCTGCAAGGACCTGAGACGAGCCGCGACGCGGTGGCGAAGCTCAGGGCAGCGGTCCACGGCGAATACGACATTTCGGTCGACATCCTCAACTACAGGAAAGACGGGAGTGCCTTCTGGAACGCGCTCTTTGTTAGCCCGGTTCGTAATGACAGCGGTGAGGTGATGTACTTTTTCGCATCGCAGCTCGACTTCACCGACATCAAAAGCAACGAAGCGGAGCTGGCTCGCGCCCGGCATCTTGCCGAGGAAGAGGTAGCACGTCGCACCGCCGACCTGACCGAGGCGTTACGCATAAAGACCGCACTGGTCCACGAGGTGGATCACCGCGTAAAGAACAATCTTGCAACCATTGCCTCGATCATGAAACTTCAGGCGCGCATAACGTCGGACGACACCGTGAAACGGACGGTGTGCGCGATGCTTAACCGGATAGAGGCGTTGAGTACCGTCCAGCGGAAGCTGCTGAACGACGACGAAGTCGGGCATTTCGACGTCGCGGATTTCGCCCGTGACCTGGTCCACGATGTCGTTGACGCGCTGAAGCGCGACGACATCAACCTTACCACCGATTTGCACGAGGTCGTTGTGCCGGCGACGAAGGCGTCGCCGCTCGCGCTGATCATTAACGAGTTGGTGGGCGACGCTGTGCGGCGCGGGCTGGGCGACAGCGGGGGCGAAATACATCTCGAAATCCGCCGATTGAACGGACACTTTCTGATCAGGGTGACAGACACCGTCGCTCCAGTTGACGTCGATGCCGAAGAAGCAGCTTTCGCCGCCTCGATACTCGATGCATCCTTGCGACAGCTTCGCGCAGGTATCGAGCGAAAGGTGAATGGACGCAGGACTGAGGTCCAGGTGACCCTACTAGTCGATAAGTGAGGAGTGGCTGGTGAACGTGCTCATAGTCGAAGACGAGGTTCTGCTCGCAATGGAACTGGAGAGCGAAGTGGAAGCGGGCGGATGCAAAGTCGTGGGGTTCGCGGCCGACAGTGCGGAGGCGATCGCGTTAATGGAGTCAGCACGGCCGGATTTTGCCTTTGTTGACATCCACCTGTTGGATGGCCCAACCGGAATTGAGGTCGGAAGGCGGCTCGCAGCCAACGGAATCCCTTATGTTTTCGTGTCAGGCAACCTGAAGCGCATACCTGAGGATTTCGCAGGGGCGATTGGCGCGATCGAGAAACCCTACACGATGAACGGAATTCAGAACGCCTTACAATATATTAAAGCGCTGATCTCTGGAACGGAGAAGCCCAGCGCGCCAGCTAGCCTGAAGCTCGCAAGTTGATCCTTGTGTGCCAGCTAACGCGCTGTGGCGTTCCGCACTCTTCAGTGTTTTGTGTCAGCGCATCCACCTCATCAACGCATGCGCGGCCACCTCGGCGAGTTTGGAACTATTCTTGCCAGCTGGCGGGGGCATCCGTTCCATCAGTTCAACTGGAGCACCGTACAAGAACTTTATAGAAGTTCGAACCACGCCTTCGTTTCCAGAACAACGAAACTTAACGTCCCTCGCGACTTTCCCGATGAAAAAGGACTAGAATGGCGCAAAGAATGACGACGGCGCCGACAACCACCGCAAGCCTGATCGGCTCTCCGAAAAGGACGAGGCCGAAGAAAAGCGCCGCCGGCAGGCGGATGAAGTCGACGACGACGAGCAGGGAGGCATCTGCCAGCTTCATCGCCCGCGCGAAGGCGAGCTGAGCCATAAGGCCGCCGACACCCTGAAGCGCCATGAGCCCCAGCGCATAGATCGTAGGGGTGGTCCAGACCGGGATGGCGATCAGAAGCGCGACCGGAACGGTGATGACGAGATTGAGCCCGGCGATGCGTAACGGGTCTTCGCGATTGGCCGAAACCTTCATCAGCAGCGCTACCGCCGCCAGCCCTATCGCGCCTCCCAGAGCCCAGAGCGCACCGGTATCGAGCGTGCCCGGGCCGGGCTGAAGCACGATCAGCACGCCAGCAAAACCAAGCACGAGTGCTGCAACGCGGGCCGAGTAGAACTGTTCGCCGAGAAACAGCGCCGAGCCGAGCATCACGAAGAGCGGCATGGTGAAGGCGATCGCCGTTGCAGAAGCCAGCGGCATCTGCGTGACGGCCATGAAGCCGGCGAAAAGCGCCAGGAGCTTGATAACCGCACGCAACGCATGCACCCAGAAGGATATGCCCGGGTCGCTGCGCAGCCGGCTGCGTGGAAAGATCGCGTAGAGCGCGAGAAGGCTGAACAAATTGCGGAAGAAGACGATCCCGAGAGGGTGTATCTCACCGGCGATCAACCGGACAATAACGCCGTCCATGGCCGCGACAAGCGAGTTGGCGGCCATGAACAGCGCGCCCGCAATGGTCGCGGGCATGGCAAAGGACCTCATGCCGGCACGGTTGCCGGTTCGGTTTCCCATTTCGGCTTTGGCGTCGCATTCATCAGCTGGCGCGTATAGGCATGCTGCGGATTACGGAAGATGTCGTCGGTGCGGGCGTGCTCGACGATCGCACCGCTCTTCATGACGATGATCCGATCTGCGAAGTGACGCACGATCGGCAGGTCATGGGTGATGAAGATATAGGCGAGGCCGAGCCGGTCGCGCAGTTGTGCCAGCAGATCTATAACCTGAACCTGCACGGAAACGTCCAGGGCGGACACTGCCTCGTCGCAGACGATCAGTTCCGGCTCGCAGGCGAGCGCCCGGGCGATGGCGATGCGCTGGCGCTGGCCGCCGGAGAACTGGTGCGGATAACGGTCAGCGTGCTCCGGCTTCAAGCCGACGAGCTCGAGCAATTCGACAACGCGGTCGCGCCAGCGCGGCTTGTCGAGGATATCCTTGTGGATGCGCCAGGGTTCCGAGACGATGTCCAAAATGGTCATGCGCGGATTCATGGAGCTGTAGGGATCCTGGAACACCATCTGCACCTTGCGGCGAAAGGTAAGGAGTTCCTTTGCGCCCATCTGGAAGATGTCGCGGCCGTGGAACAGTGCTTGACCGCTCGATACCTCGTTCAGCCGCAGGAGCACGCGCGCCACGGTGGATTTTCCCGAGCCGCTTTCGCCGACGATGCCGACAGTTTCACCCTTCGCCACATTGAAGCTCAAATCCTTCACCGCATGCAGCTGCGTATGCTTGGCGAAGAAGCCGGAGGAAAGGCCGTAGAATTTGTTGAGGTTCTTCACCTCGAGGATCGGCTCGCCGGTCTCGCTAGTGGAGCGGCGGCTGGTGCCTTCCGCCGTCTCGTGCGGCAGGGCGTTGATCAGTGTGCGCGTGTAGCTGTGTTGCGGATTTTCAAAGACGGCGCGCGCCTCGCCCTCCTCGACAATCCGGCCGGAATTCATGACGATAACGCGATCGGCCATCGAGGCGGCGACCTCGAGGTCGTGAGTGATCATGATGATCGCCAGACCATCCTCGGCCTGCAACTTTTTTAGAAGATCGAGGATCTGCGCCTGCACGCTGACGTCGAGCGCTGTCGTTGGTTCGTCGGCGATCAGGATTTCCGGGCGCAACGCGATGGCCATGCCGATCATGATGCGTTGGCGCTGGCCGCCGGAAAACTGATGCGGATACTGGTCGATGCGCTTTTCCGGCTCGGGAATGCCAACGCGGCCGAGGATGTCGATCGCCTTGGCGCGGGCTTCCGCGCCGGTTGCCAGTCCGTGTGCCGAGAAGACCTCCGCCAACTGCCAGCCGATCGGATAGACCGGGTTCAAATGCGACAGCGGGTCCTGAAAGATCATGGCGATCTTCTTGCCGTTAAGGTCGCGTCGTTCTTCGGCGTTGCATTTGTCGAGGTTCCTGCCGCGATAGGTGATGGTTCCGGAACAGATATCGCCGGGCGGGGTGTCGATCAGGCCCATGATGGCGCTGGCGCTCACCGATTTGCCGGAGCCGGACTCTCCCAGGATGACCAGCGTTTCACCGGCATCGACATGGAAGCTGACGCCATTGGTGGCCCGGAAGGCGCCGCCCAGAGACAAGAAGTCGACGGTGAGATCCTTCACTTCGAGAAGATGGGAAGCGGTCATGTGCGTTTCTCCGGAATTCCCTTTTTCGAGCGCGCAAGTTCGATGCGCCAGCGCTGCTGCGGATCGGCATAGGTGCGCCACCAGTTGGAGAGAATGTTGAGCGAGAGCGTCGTGAGAAGGATAGCAAGGCCTGGCCAGAAGGCGATCCACCAAGCATTGGCGAGGTAACCGCGGCCGGTTGCCACCATGGCGCCCCAGGTGAATTCCGGCGCCTGGATTCCGAGACCAAGGAAGCTCAGCGAGGATTCAGCTAGAACCACCGTCGCGAAATCGATGGCACCGATGGTCACGAGCGTCGGGAGAACGATCGGGGCGATATGGCGGAAAACGATCCGCACGTGTCCGGCACCCAGCGCCGTGGCGGCGCTTACGAACATGCGCTCGCGAACTTCCAGCACCTCGGCGCGTGTCGTGCGCAGGTAGATCGGGATGCGGGTGATCGCGAGAACGATGATCAGGTTGGTAACCGAGGGACCCAGGCTGAAGAGCACGATCAGCGCCAGAAGCAGCGAGGGGAAGCTCATGACGATATCGGCAACACGTAGAATAATGCTGCTCAGAAGCCCGCGGGAATAGCCTGCGATCAGGCCGAGGAAGCCGCCGATCAGCATCGAGAAGAACACCGCGAAGAGGGCAATGCCAAGCGTATTCTGCGCGCCGACGATCAGGCGGGCAAGAAGGCTGCGGCCGAGCGTATCGGCACCGAGCACGTAGGCCCAGCCTTGGGCAAAGCTGAACGGCGCCATGTTGCGGGCACGGAAATTCGGCTTGTCGATCAGGTCGCCCATCAGCCAGGGGCCGAAGATGGCACAGAGCACGACGAGGGTAAGGAAGATCACAGCGGCCAGCGCCAGTTTGTTGCGGGCAACCAGGCGCAGGACCTGAAAACGTCCGGCCGTCTTTGGCTTGGTGTCTGCGGAGATGGTCATCGCTGGCATACTCATTTCGCTTGAAACCTGATGCGCGGGTCGAGCCTTGCGTAGAGAAGGTCGATCAGGATGTTGAGAACGAAGATCGCAACGGCTGTGATCAGCACGGTCGCCTGGATCAGGGCGAAATCGCGCCGGATGATCGCATCGATCATCAGCTTGCCGATACCCGGCCAACCAAAGATGGATTCGACGACGACGGCGCCATTGACGAGGCTTGCGGCGAGGTCGCCGGCAACGGTAATGACTGGCAGCAAGGAGTTGCGGAGCGCATGGCGGAAGATGATCCGCGAGCGCTGCACGCCTTTGGCGCGCGCCGTCTTCACATAGGGTGAGGCGAGCGCACTGATCATCGTACCGCGCACCACCTGCACCAGAAGGCCGAAGGGGCGCAGCGTCAGGACGAAGATGGGCATGATCCAGTGCAGCGGCGTCCCCGTTCCCGAGGTCGGCAGCAGGCCGAGGCCGACGGAGAAGACGAGGATGGCGACGATCGCCACCCAGAAGTCCGGGGCGCTGGCGCCGGCAAGGGAGGCAGTGCTGGCAAGGCGATCGAACAAACTGTCAGGCTTGGCGGCCGCCAGCGAGCCGACCACGATCGCAAGCGTGAGCGCCAGCGTCATGGCGATGGCTGCAAGCTTCAGGGTCTGGGGAAAGGCTTCGAGCGCCACTTCCATCGCCGGCCTGTTGCGGCTGAGCGCTGTGCCGAAGTCGAGATTAGCGACGCCGAGCAGGTAGCGTCCGAACTGGACGTAGAGCGGATCGTTGAAGCCGTGGGCTTCGGAGAAAGCCTGACGCTGCGCCTCGGAGGAATCCAGCGGCAGATAGAGATAGGCCGGATCGCCGGTAAGGCGCGACAAGAAAAAGACGAGCACAAGCAGGCCGATCACGGCGATCAGGCTCTGGGCCGAACGTCTCAGGATAAAGCCAAACACAGCCATTCCTTCCACAGCGAAAAGAGAGAAAAAGGCACGACGCTCCTGCCGCCGTGCCTTAGATCAAGGTTAGTCCTTGAACTTAATCTGAGACAGCGCGATTTCGCTGTTTGTCTTCAGATCCGGCTTCCAGTCCAGGCGGTTGCCGACGCGGACGTATCCGATCATGTGGTACATTGGGATATCGGCGACGATCTCGTCATGGACCTTGAGGAAGGCTTCCTGGAAGAGTTTTTCGCGCTCCGTGCCGGTCGCCGCCATCGCCTTTTTCAGAACGACATCAAGTGCCGGATCGGCAATCGTCGAATACTGGCCTTCGCTCAGGAACATGACAGGGGCGGTGAAACCGGCGTCGCCCGTGTTGTTGTCATGCTGCTGCTGGAAGAGTGTCGGGCCGCGGCCCTGCGGGAAAGGCTTATCGAGATAACGAACCCAGTCTGCGGCTTCGAGCTGGCGCAAGGACACCTTGAGGCCGATTTCCTGCCACATGGCCATCATCGCTTCCAGGGACTCGGCGGAGTTCGGGAAGAAGCCGTTGCGGCCGATGATGACGATTTCGGTATCGACCGGAACGCCGTCCGCCTTGGCTTCCTCGATCAGCTTCTTGGCCTGCTCGGGATCATAGGGCCAGGGCTTGATATCCGGGTTGTGGCCGAGGACGCCGGGAACCACCATCTGCGATGCCCGCAGTACGTCCTTGCCGAACAGAGCTTCGCCCATGCCGTCCCAGTCGATTGCAAGGTTCAGCGCCTTGCGGACGCGCACATCGTTGAGAGGCGGAATTTCCGCATCGATACGCATGCGGGTCGTTTCGGAATTCAGATAGGCGAAATCGGTGTCGGGATTGGTCGCATCTTGTACGGCGAGTGACGGCGTCATGTCGGCTTCGCCGGATTCCACCATGGCCGCGCGGATGGCGGATTCATTGCGCCAGACGTAGGTCGCCTTGGTCACTTCGGGTTTTGGCCCCCAGTAGCTGTCACTGCGGGCCAGGACGATTTGTTCGTTGCCAGCACTTTCCAGCGTGTAGGGGCCGGTGCCCACTGGTGCGTTGGTCTCGCTGTCGAACGGCATGTTTGGCGAGACGATCTGCACAGTGCCGAGCAGCGTCGGCATGATCGGGACGGGGCTGTCGGACGTGATTTCGAGCGTTGTCGCATCGATCGCCTTTGGCGTCAGCTTGACGTCTCCGAACTTTGAGCGGCTGTCGCAAGTGAGCTTGGGGTTCATCAGCCGGTCGATCGACTTCGCGACGGCCTCGGCGTTGAAGTCTGTACCGTCCTGGAACTTGACGCCGGACTTCAATTTGATACGCCAGGTGAGGTCGTTGACCTGCTCCCAGCTTTCGGCGAGCCACGGCGCAACCGTGCCCTTCTCCGGCTCGATGTTGGTCAGCGTTTCCGTGATGTTGGAATTGATGACCCGTCCGATGTCAGAGCGGATCGAGCGACAGGGTTCAAGGTTAGCTGGCTGCTCGGGCAGCACGATTTTGACTTCCCCCTCGGCAGCATGGGCTGCGCCGGAAAGCAGGATCGTCATCAGCGCCGCCGATACGCCCCTCGAGAATTTCATCGTCATTGTCATTTCTCCTCCCAGATAAAGACTTCGATGTGACTATTGCCTGGCCCCGCGCTGGATGCGCGAGGCTGGCGGAAAGCGCCTCCAAGCTGCAGAAAACACACTAGAGCACTAATGTATTAGTGTAGATACACCTGCCTGTCAACTAACCTGGACGCCGCGCCTCCGGTTTGCCAGCGACCGCGAAACTGCCTGTTCCTCTGCGGATTTTAGGGCTTCGACAGCGTCGCTGGCGGGCGCCAGCTTGTCGGTCGGAAGATTCGAGACCATCGGCATTAACGGACCGGTATCGGCAACGCCCGACAGCCGCAGGCCATCGTGCAGAACCTGAATGCCGCCCAGCATCATCCTAACCTTCTCAAAATGCAGAAAAGGCTTGCTGAGCTCGAAGGCCTCTGCGGTACGGCCGGACTTGTAGAGCTCGAGAAGCTCCGAAGCGGCAGTCGGGGCAATGCAGACGGCGCCGGACGTGTAGGTCGTCAGTTTGCGTTTGCCGAGATGGTCATGTATCGGCGTTTCGCCCATGCCGCTGGCCAGATATTCCGCCCCGATCGCCGAAAGCACCGCATCGAGGTAAGGGTCGTCAGCGGCATCCGATTTCTCAACGGCATATTTTACGAAGCTGACTGCCTTTTCGGAGATCAGCTTGGCCAGTTCGTCCGGTTCGACGTAGTTCTCGCGCTTGAGATAAAGAATGAGGCCGCTTCCGAAAGCAGCGGCGAGCTTGCGCACTCCATTGGCAACGCCGGCCGGATCGGCCGGGAAGCTGGTCGGCAGGACCATGACATTGCTAAAGCCGAGATGCCTGGCGATCGGCACCTGCGCCATCGCCTTGCCGAAGTCGCTCCCAACAGAGGTGATGAGATGTGTCGTTGGGGCGGTCGATGCCTTGATCGCTTCCATGGAGGCCCGGTAAGCGTCGAGACCGAAATGATAGAGATTGGCATTGCCGCCATAGAGCAGGATGTTCACCCCACCCGCTTCGATATGTTTGATGATAGCCTCGTTCGCGCTCGCATTCACCGAATGATCGGCATTGAGCGCGATGGGAGGCACGGCGACCACGGAAGATGCGTAGTCGGCCGGAGCAAGTGGTTGTTGCATAGTTGACCCTCCTGAAGTCAACTATCCTTACTGAATTTGGAAAAAGTTGTAAAGAAAAATTACATATCTGCTTTCAGGGGTCGAGATCGCCGTTCGTCATACGCCGGCGCGCCTGCAGAAGGTGGCTTTCCATCGCGACCCGGGCCCAGACCGGATCCTTGTTGCGGATCGCTTCAACGATATCGGCGTGCTCGCCGATGACCTTGCGGGCGCGGGCCGGCGATCCCGAGCGGGTCAGCGACAGCGATACGTTCATGAAGCTGCTGAGCGATACGTTCGGCCCCTCAAGCGCCATGCTGAAAAACTCATTGCCGGTCGCCTCCGCGATCGACAGGTGAAAACGGCGGTCACTTTCCGCCAGAAGCAGGCCACGGGCCACCTGGCTCGAAAACTCCTCATGCGCTTCAATGATGTCACCGAGCGCCTTGTCCGTGCGCCGCTCGGCCGCAAGTGCCGCCGCGTTACCTTCGATGCAGAGCCGCAGTTCCTGATAGCGCAAGAAGCGCGAGATATCGGTGAGGTCGGCAAGATCGGGCAGGCTGCGCGACGGCGTGGTCAGCACATAAGTGCCGCTGCCGCGACGGGCTTCCACGAGGCCATCCAGCCGTAGACGCGCCAGAGCATCGCGAATGACGGGGCGGGATACGCCGAACCGATCGGAGAGATCGCTTTCGGATGGCAGCCGGCTACCCGGCGGAAAAGCGCCTTTCAAGATATCGCGCAAAACATGACCGTAGACCTGATCGGCATAGCTGGACGGTCTTATTTCAGGTATGTCTGCAACAGGGTTTGTATCGTCTGCCAAGGAGGCGCTGCCTTCTACCGTCGGTTTCACAAAATAGGTGGGCTGCTTTTCACTAAAGCATTAATGCATTAAGACAGTCAAAGACGATTTGAAAAAGGAAGACGTCTGTGACTCCTGATCTGCCCCTCGCCAAGCATCGTACCGGACTGGACCGTACGCGCCAAATCGCCCCGCAGATCGTCGAATATCTTCGCGAAAAAATTCTTGAACTGGAACTCGCGCCGGGTACGCCATTATCGCGCCTGGAGTTGCAGAAGCAGTTCGGCCTCAGCCAGACGCCGGTGCGCGATGCGCTGATGCGATTGGAGGAGGAGGGACTTGTCACCGTCTATCCGCAGTATGCCACTCTGGTTTCCAAGATCGATATCAATCTTGCGCGTCAGTCACATTTTATGCGGCGTGCGGTCGAGCAGGAGATTGTCTATGAACTTGCGTCCAAACCGGACCGCCGCTTCATCGATCGTCTCGTCAACGCCAATGCTCAGTTGAAGACGCTCGTTTCATCTGGTGAATATGGTGACTTCCTGCGCCACGACCGCGCCTTCCATTACATTCTCTATGAAGAGGCCGGATTGATGGATGTGTGGCCGGTGGTGCGGCGCCACAGCGGTCATATCGACCGGCTTCGCCGACTCAACCTACCCAATGTCGGCAAGGGTCGCGTCGTCGATAATCACGATGCGATCATCGATGGGCTTGCGGCGGGCGATCCCGAAAGGGCCGAACAGGCGATGAAGCTGCATCTCTCCGGCACTCTTTCCATGGTTGCCAGCATTGTCGAGCGTTATCCTGATTTCGTTCAGGCGGACTGAAGCTCTCCGTTCCGCCTTGATTCGAATATACCGTCACGCCGGATCCGGTGGGGCAGCGGCCGAATTTCTTGATATAAACACTAATGCATTAGTGTATTGCTGTTGTGTTCCGCCTGTGCTACTTCCCGAAGCAAGACCAGAACACGGACAGGAAACGCCCATGCCCAAGACAGTCAGTGCGCTGCGCAGCGCCAGATGGTTCGCTCCCGACGATCTCCGCTCTTCAGGCCACCGTTCGCGCCTGATGCAGATGGGGTATGACGAAAAGGATTGGGGCAAGAAGCCGATCATCGCGATCCTGAACACATGGTCCGATCTCAATGCCTGCCACGCGCATTTCAAGCACCGCGTCGAGGACGTGAAGCGCGGCGTGCTGCAGGGCGGGGGATTTCCCGTTGAATTGCCAGTGCAATCGCTCTCCGAAAGTGCACTGAAGCCGACGAGCATGCTTTATCGCAACTTCCTTGCCATGGAGGCCGAGGAACTGCTGCGCTCCCATCCCGTCGATGGCGTTGTGCTGATGGGCGGCTGCGACAAGACCACGCCGGCGCTCGTCATGGGTGCCATTAGCGCCGGTTTCCCGATGATCTTCCTGCCGGCCGGCCCGATGCTGCGCGGCAATTACAAGGGTGAGTATCTGGGCTCCGGATCGGATGCCTGGAAATACTGGGACGAGCGCCGCGCTGGAACAATCACTGACGAGCAATGGACTGGCGTGGAAGAGGGCATCGCCCGCTCCTACGGTCATTGCATGACATTCGGCACGGCAAGCACGATGACTGCAATCGCCGAATCCATGGGCCTGACGCTGCCGGGCGCAAGCTCGATCCCGGCCGCTGACGCCAACCATATTCGTATGTCAACCCGCTGCGGCCGCCGCATCGTCGAAATGGTGTTTGAGGACCTGACGCCGGACAAGATCATCAATCGCCAGTCCGTGGACAACGCCGTCGCCGTCGCCATGGCCACGGGCTGTTCCACCAATGCTGTCGTGCACCTAATCGCCATGGCGCGTCGTGCTGGCGTTCCGCTGACGCTTGACGAGTTGGATGCGGCCGGCCGCACGACGCCGGTCATCGCCAATATCCGCCCCTCGGGCAAACAATACCTGATGGAGGATTTCTACTATGCCGGCGGTTTGCGCGCGCTGATGACGCAGATGAAGGACCGGCTCGATCTCGATGTCAGGACGGTGAGTGGCTTCAAGCTGGGCGATACGCTGGAAGGCGCCGAAGTGTACAATGATGACGTCATCCGGCCACTCTCGAACCCAATTTATCACGAGGGCTCGCTCGCCGTTCTGCGCGGCAACCTTGCGCCGAATGGCTGCGTCATCAAGCCGTCGGCCTGCGAGGAGCGCCTGCGCGTGCATGAAGGCCCAGCCCTTGTCTTCGACAGCTATCCCGAGATGAAGAAGGCGGTCGAGGACGAAAACCTCGACGTGACGGCCGATCATATCATGGTGCTGCGCAATGCAGGTCCGAAGGGCGGACCGGGCATGCCGGAATGGGGCATGCTGCCGATCCCAAAGAAGCTGATCAAGCAGGGGATCCGCGACATGCTGCGCATTTCCGACTCTCGCATGAGCGGAACGAGCTATGGCGCCTGCATCCTGCATGTCGCGCCGGAAGCCCATGTCGGCGGCCCTCTCGCGCTTATCCGCACCGGCGACATCATTCGCGTCGATGTGCCAAACCGTTCGATCGACATGTTGGTGGACGAGGACACCCTGGCGAAACGCCGTGCCGAATGGGTGGCGCCTGCCGACAAGTTCGAACGCGGTTACGGCTGGATGTTTTCCAAGCATATCACCCAGGCCGATGAGGGTTGCGACTTCGACTTTCTGAAAACCGAATTCGGCAAGTCTCCCGGCGAGCCCGACATTTTCTGATTGCCAGCATTTCCGGCCGGCACACATTTCTGATTGGAGGAACCATGACCGCCTACACCCTTTCCGAAGCGACTCGTAAAAAATACGAAACCGTCAGCACCGCGACGCTCTGCACGGCGCTTTTCAAGCGCGGCCTACGCAACCAGTTCATCCAAGATGTGCGCCCCGTTGCACCCAAGGCGAAGAACATGGTTGGTCAAGCCTTCACGCTCCGCTACATCCCGGCGCGCGAAGATCTGAACCAGATCTCGGTTTTCCAGAATCCGGAGCATCCGCAGCGCGCCGCCGTCGAGCAGTGCCCGCCCGGCTCGGTGCTGGTCATGGATAGCCGCAAGGATGCTCGTGCGGCCTCTGCCGGCTCCATCCTCGTCTCGCGGCTGATGGTGCGCGGTGTGGCGGGCGTCGTGACAGACGGTGGTTTTCGCGATAGCCCGGAGATCGGCGAGCTGGACATGCCTGCCTATCACAGCCGACCCTCGGCGCCGACCAACCTCACCCTGCATCAGGCGCTCGATATCAATATACCGATCGGCTGCGGCGACGTCGCTGTGTGGCCGGGCGACGTTGTCGTTGGCGACCGGGAAGGCGTGATCGTCGTGCCTGCGGACATTGCCGACGAGATTGCCGACGAAGCTGTGGAAATGACCGCCTTTGAGGATTTCGTGACTGAGGAAGTTTTGAAAGGTCGTTCGATCATCGGCCTCTACCCGCCGACGAAGGAGCAGACGAAGGTCGATTTCGCCGCGTGGCGTCAGGCCAAGGGCCGGTAAAATCGTTCCGATTTTCCTCAAGGATATGGCGCATCACATGCACAAGGACATCACCATTCTTCAGGCAGCACACCTCCCGGAGAAGACCGAGCGAGAGCTGCAAGATGCATTCGACATCATCCGCTTTCCAAAGGACCACGATGAGGGCATGCGCCTCCTTGCTGAGCGTGGGCCGAAAATCCGCGGCATTGCGGTGCGCCATGCCCATATAGACAAGGCGATGCTTGATGCCATGCCGGCGCTGGAAATCATTTCCAGCTACAGCGCCGGCCTCGACGGTATTGATGTCGAGGCCGCGCAGACGCGCGGCGTCGTGGTGCAGAACACATCGAAAATCCTCGCTGAAGATGTAGCCGATCTTGCTATGTCGCTCGCCATATCCGTGACCCGCGGCACGGTGCGCGGTCATGATTTCGTGCGGGATGGCAGTTGGGAGAATGGTGGCACGTTTCCGCTTGGCCGTTCCCTGCGGTCGCTAAAAACAGGTATCATTGGTCTCGGGCATATCGGCTCCGCCGTTGCCAAGCGTCTGCGGGCAACGGGCGCCACGGTCGCTTATCAAGGACCCCGCAAGAAGCCGGTGGATATGGCCCACTTCCAGACTGCTAAGGAACTTGCGGCCTGGGCGGACCTGTTGATCGTGACCTGTCCAGCCATGCCGGAGACCATCGGCCTCATCGATCAGCATGTGCTCGATGCTCTCGGCCCGGACGGCTTTCTGGTCAACATCTCCCGCGGCACTATCGTCAACGAACCGGCGCTGATCGCAACACTTGCCCGCAATGGCATAGCAGGGGCCGGCCTCGATGTATTCGAGAAGGAGCCGCATGTACCTGAAGCGCTTCGAAAAGACCCTCGCGTCGTCCTTTCGCCTCATATGGGCAGCGGCACGCGGGAGACGCGCCAGCAGATGGGGGACCGGCTGGTCGAAGCGCTTCTCGAACATTTCGCAAAGCCATAGACTGTCCTTATTCAAGAACCTGATCGCCGCCGAATGGTTGGGATGGTCCGCCCCGTCCTCCTGCTCATCATGAGATGAGGTGGCCAAAATGGCGTTGCCTCGTGCGAGGGCGGTAATTGTAGATTTTCTAACTTATTTTCCGATTCTTCTAAATTGAGCTAACTCCTTTTCGACCATACAGTTTGGGTCACAAGCCGCTGTGGGAGGCGGCTGAGAGAGACGTGGCGGCTTGCTGCGTTTCCGGAGGAGAACCATCGATCAGCAGATCCGGTTTGCCGGAAGGGCGACTCTGCCCGTCTTCCGGAGGGTTTTGCGCGTCGGTTATCCGGCCGGGTGCTCTTCAAGTTTTCCCCAGCCGAGGATGTTGAAATGAACCTTTATTCACTGCTTTCCCTGCGCGCCGCCAATGGGCGCCCCGTGCGGGTTGGACTGATCGGGGCGGGCAAGTTCGGGTCGATGGTGCTTGCGCAGGCGCAGCGCATCGCAGGCCTGCACATGGTTGCGATTGCCGATCTGGATGTCGGCAAGGCCAAGGAATCGCTCCAGCGCGTCGGCTGGCCGAAGGGGCGCTATTCAGCGACCAGTTGCGGCGAAGCGATCAAGACCGGCGGGACCTTCGTTACCGATGACGTGAAGGCTCTTTTCGAATGCGGTGAGATCGAGTGCATCATCGAGGCGACCGGGCATCCGATCGCCGGCACCCGCCATGCGCTCGGCGCGATCGAGTACAACAAGCATGTGGTGATGGTGAATGTCGAGGCGGACGTGATGGTCGGCCCGATCCTGGCGGAAAAGGCGCGCGCCAAGGGCCTCGTTTATTCCATGGCCTATGGCGACCAGCCGGCGCTGATCTGCGAGCTGGTCGACTGGGCCCGCGCCACCGGCTTCGAGATTACCGCCGCCGGGAAGGGCATGAATTTCGAGCCGCGCTACCGCTATTCCACGCCGGACACGGTGTGGGGACTGTTCGGCTGGACCGAGGAACAGGTCGCCGCAGACAACCTCAACCCTAAGCTCTACAACTCCTTCACCGACGGCACCAAGGCAGCGATCGAAATGGCAGCTGTCGCCAATGGAACGGGACTCGACTGTCCTGATGACGGCCTCGCCTTCCCGCCGGCTGGCCTGCACGATCTTGCCCGCGTCTTCCGCCCGGCGGCCGATGGCGGCCGCATGGCCCGCTCGGGCCTCGTCGACATCGCCGCCAGCCAGGAGCCGGACGGCCGCGAGGTCTTCAACAACATCCGCTACGGCGTCTTCGTCACTTTTAAGGCGCACAACGAATATGCCCGCGCATGCTTCAAGCAATATGGCCTTTTGACCGACCCCTCGGGCTGGTACGCCTCCATGTGGCGCCCGTTCCATATCATTGGCCTCGAAACCTCGGTCAGCGTGCTTTCGGCGGTGCTGCGCAACGAGCCGACCGGCTCGTCGAAGGAATTCCGCGGCGATGCTGTCGCGACCGCCAAGAAGGACATGCAGCCGGGCGAAATGCTGGACGGGGAGGGCGGCTATGCCGTCTGGGCGAACGCCATCCCGGCGACGCGCAGCCTCGACCTCAAGGCGCTTCCGATCGGCCTGGCGCATAACGTCAAGCTCAAGCGGCCGATCAAGAAGGATCAGATCGTCTCCTTCGACGATGTCGAGCTTGTCGCCGATCTCGATGTCGTGTCCCTGCGCCAGGAGATGGAAGATCGCTTCCGCTCGGCGCGGGTCGCGGCCGAGTGATCCGGAGACGATGATGCGAACGCCAGCCTTTGTCGTGATTGCGGAGTTCCAGGTGAAGCCCGGCAAGCTGCCGGCCTTCCTGGAGGCGGCGCGGGAAGACGCGAAACACTCACTTGCCGACGAGCCCGGCTGCCGCCAGTTTGACGTCATCTGCCCGGAGGGCAACGACGATACGGTGGTCTTCTACGAGGTCTATGACAGCCGCGCCGCCTTCGACGCCCATCTCAAGACGCCCCATCTGGAGCGTTTCCGTCGCGCCTTCCCGCCGCTTATCGTCGAGGAGCGGCCGGTCCGCTTCGCTGAACGGCAGCATCCTTGAGTGCGGAGATGACATTATGAGTAACGCGGTCGAAACCATCGCCGTTCTCGGCACCGGCATCATGGGCGCACCGATGGCCGTGCGAATGGCCGATGCCGGCTTCACCGTCACGGCATGGAACCGGACGGCGGAAAAGGCTGCGTCACTTGCGGGGAAGGGTGTCGCTATCGCCGGTGGTGCCGTCGAGGCGGCTGCTGATGCCGACGTGGTCATCTGCATGCTAAGTTCCGGTCCGGTCTGCGAGGCTGTACTGGCGGGGCCGGACGGCGTGATTGCCGGCATGCGGCCAGGTGCGGTGCTGGTCCTCATGAGCTCCATTCCGGTCGAAACGGCCGTGTCGCTTGCGACGGCGGCCGCCGAGCGCGGCATCGTCTGTCTCGACGCGCCGGTGTCCGGCGGCGAGAAGGGAGCGAAGGAGGGCACGCTCGCCATCATGGTGGGGGGCGATCGCGCGGCCGTTGAGCAAATGCGTGGCGTCTTCGCCTGTCTCGGGCGGGCGACCCATGTGGGCCCGGCCGGCAGCGGCGCGCTCACCAAGCTTGCAAACCAGCTGATCGTCGCCTCGACGATCTGCGCCGTTGCCGAAGCGTTGACGCTTGCTGAAAGCGGCGGCGCCGACCCGGCGAAGGTGCGCGAGGCGCTTCTCGGCGGCTTTGCGGATTCGACGGTGTTTCGTCAGCACGGGCTGCGCATGGTGGAAGGCAACTTCCAGCCCGGCGGTCCGGCGAAGTACCAGGTGAAGGATACATCCACCGCGATCGCCTTCGCCAGAACACGTGCATTGCGACTTCCGGTCAGCGAGGAGGTTGACCGGCTTTTCCAGGCGATGGTCGATCATGGTGACGGAGACCTTGATCACAGCGGCGTAATCCTGGAACTGCGACGCATGAATCGGCGCGGAGGCAATTCCGCGTCATCCATTTGAACGATTTGAACTGGGAGGAACGACATGAAACGCTTTACACTTCGCGGTCTGCTCGCAGCAGCCACCATGCTCACCGCATCGTTTGCACAGGCAGAAACGCTGACGCTTTCGACGCCTGATCCCGACAATTCCGAAATCACAGTGGCGGCGAACAAGTTCGCCGAACTCGTCGCGGCCAAGACGAATGGCGAACTGACGATCAAGGTCTTCCCGAACGGTACGCTTTACGGCGGCGACCCGTCCGGCGCGGTGAAGCAGCTTGCCGGCGGCTCGTTGGACATGCTGTTGCTCGCCACATCGCTCTATGCCAATTTCAATCCGAAGTTTTCTGCTATTTCCGTTCCCTATCTCTTCGACGACGAGGCGCAACTGCGCAGCTATCTTTCCGGCGAGCCGGGGCAGGAGCTGATCGCGGATCTGGGAAGTATCGGCATCAAGGGCCTGAATCTCTGGCCGCGCCCCTTCCGACAGATGACCAATTCCAAGCACCCGATCGAAAAACCGGAGGACCTATCCGGGCTGAAGTTCCGCGTCCCGAACAATCCACTCTGGGTCGAGTTCTTCAAGAAGATGGGTGCTGCCCCGACACCGATGGCCTTCGCAGAGGTGTACAATGCGCTCCAGCTGAAGGTCGTGGACGGTCAGGAGAACCCGATCAACGTGCCGCTCAGCGCGAAGTTCTACGAAGTGCAGAAGTATGCCTCGATAACCAATCACATGGGTGACGGCTGGGTGCTCGGCATCAATCCGGCAAAGTTCGACGGCCTCAGCGACGCCCACAAGAAGGCGCTTGAGGAAGCTGGCAGGGAAGCGGAGGCCTGGAAGGTCGAGAACGACGCTGCAACCGCGGAAACGACGATCGCCGAACTTGAGAAAAACGGCATGGTGATCAACCGCTTGACCCCCGAACAGCAGCAGGCGTTCGTCGCCGTCTCGAAGGAGCTCTTTCCGGTCTTCGCGGGCCTTGTGAAGGATCAGGCCTTTTTCGACAAGACCGTCGCCGCCGTCGGCAAGAACTGATCCAAAATGCCAGCCGGATCGGCCGCGCGGCCGGTCCGGTAAGGAGGACACGCCATGGACAAATCCACCTCTTTCCTGGGCGGAGCCCTGAAAGCCGCGACGGACTATGCCGCGGGTATCGCCGTGGTCGGCGTGCTTCTGGTTGTCCTCATCCAGGTCGCCAGTCGCGTGCTGGGCATGCCGGTCTCCTGGACGGAGGAAGCGACCCGCTACCTCTTCGTCTGGATGATCTTCCTCGGCCTTGCGGCAGGGTTCCGGACCGTCGAGACTGCACGCGTCACGGTGCTGATCGCGATGATGCCGATCGTCATCCGGCGGTTGTCGCTGCCGATCTACGTCGCGTCTTCGGTCGTCTTCTTCGCGCTCACCGGCTGGACCGGTTACCACCTTGTCCGGCAGCAATTCGTGATGAACGAGACGGCGGCGACGCTCGCCGTACCCATGTGGCTGATCGGTACGATCATGCCGATCAGTGCCGTGCTGGCGGTCCTGGGCATCGTCGAATCCCTGAAAACACGTCGCGATCTGATCGAGCTTGCAGATCCCGCGCAGGGCATGCCCGAAATCGCCCTTGCCGAAAACGTCACGCCGAAGCTGGAGAAAGAGCTATGAGCCTTGTCCTTCTCGCCCTGTTCCTCCTCATGAGCGTTTTCGGCGTACCGCTCGCCGTCGCGCTGGGCCTTGCCAGTGTCATTGCAATCGTCGCCTTCACGTCGACGCCGGTCGATCTTCTGGCGCAAAGCATGTTCTCCGCCATGAATTCCTTCCTGTTGGTGGCCGTCCCGTTGTTCATCCTCGTCGGCGTGCTCATGGAGCGTGGCCGCGTCGCCGAAAAGCTGTTCGATTTTGCCGAGGCCATCGTCGGCTGGCTGCCCGGCGGACTCGGCCATGTAAACGTCGCCTCCTCGGTGATCTTCGGCGGCGTTTCCGGCTCCTCGGTCGCCGACATCGCCTCCATCGGGGCGATCGAGATCAAGGCGATGGAACGCCATGGCTTCCCCAAGGGCTATGCCGTCGGTATGACGCTGTGCACGTCAACGCTCTCTTCAATCATCCCACCCTCGATCCTTATCGTCATCGCCGGATCGATCGCCAATGCCTCGATCGGCACGCTGCTGGTGGCCGGTCTCATTCCCGGCCTGTTCATCGCGCTGATGTTCATGGCGTTCAACCATTTCTATGCGGTACGCTACGGCTACAATCCGCCGACGCCGTTCAATCTGCGGTTGGTCGTCACAACCGGCATCGCCGCCGTCCTGCCCATGCTGACGCCGGTGATCCTGCTGATCGGCATCGTCGATGGCTACTTCACGCCGACGGAAGCGGCCGGCATTGCGGTTCTCTACACGCTCTTCCTTTCGGTGGTTCTCTACCGCACCATCGCGCCGAGCGAACTCCCCGGCATCTTCATCGAGACGGCGCGGACCTCGGGCACGATCCTCTTCATCGCGGCCACCGCAAAGCTCGCCGCTTGGGTCTTCACCTATGACGGCCTGCCTGCGCAGGTCGCGACCTTCCTCGGCGCGATCAGTACCGGCCCCACCATGGCGCTCATCTTGATCTTCCTGTTTCTAATCGTCGTCGGCATGTTCATGGACGCGATCGCCGCCATGTTCATCCTGATCCCGGTGCTGCTGCCGCCAGCCGTTTCGCTCGGCGTCGATCCCATCCACTTCCTGATCGTCATGGTGATCACATTAACGCTCGGCCTCGTCACTCCGCCGGTCGGGGTCTGCCTCTTCGCCGTCGCCCAGGTGGCGAAAATGTCGATCGAGGACGTCGTGAAGGGATCGCTTGCGCCCATGTCGATCCTCATAGCGGCGATCCTCGCACTAGTACTCTTCCCCGAGCTGACGCTCGCACCCATCCGCCTGCTTGGCCTCTACTGAGATGGCGGTGCGGATTAATGCGCCCCATGACGCCTTTCTGGTTGTCATGGGCACGGCGGGAACTGGAAAGTCGGAGATCGGCCGACGCCTTGCGACAAGTCTCCGGTGCGATTTCGTCGAGGCGGACGAGTTTCACACGGCGGAGAATGTCGAGCAGATGCGCAACGGCATTGCGCTCACGGACGTCCAGCGCGAGCCTTGGCTCCATGCGGTCTGCGACAAGGCGCTTTCTCTTCCGGCCCGTCCGGCCGTCATCGCCTGTTCGGCGCTGAAACGGAGTTACCGAGATTTGATGCGGGCGCGGCTCGGCGCCGTTCGTTTCCTCCTTCTCGACGGTCCGGCCGCGCTGATTGCGGCGCGCCTTCAGTCGCGGCGTGGGCATTTTGCCTCGGTTACGCTGCTGGAAGGTCAGCTCCGCACATTGGAGCGTCCGGATTTGGAGGAAGAAGCCATCGTACTCGACATCGCTCTGTCGCCGGAAGACATTACCAAGGCCGCGCTGGTTGCCTTGCATGTCGCGCCGACACTTTCCTAGAACCGCACACCGACCTGTGCCGCCTGCCAGGCGTCGCGTTCCGTCCGCAGCCAGTCGAGAAAGAGGCGGACCTTCTTCTGGCGAAGATGATCGCGCGGGCAGACGATCCACTGGGTGACGATGCGCAGTTCCGGTGCGGCGGCAACGGGACAGACCAGGCGGCCGCTTTTCAGCTCGTCCTCCATCATCAGCGTGCTTTCCAGTGCGATGCCCATGCCGCGCACGGCGGCATCGATTGCCATGTGGCTCCGGTCGAACAGCACGCGGCGCCAGCGTTCACCGGGCGCGACCTCGGCAAGCTGGAACCACGTCGCCCACTGCGCCTGAGATTTCACTGAATGAATCAGTCGTTGGTTCGGCAGGTCGTCCACGCGCAGGCTGCCGGGAGCCGCATAGCGCGGTGCGCACACTGGAATGAACTGTTCTTCTGCGATGCCCTCCACGAAGAGGCCGGGCCAGCGCCCATTGCCGTGCCGCAGTTCGATATCCACCAGTTCTTGGTTGAAGTCGGTCGGCTCGTTGGTCCCGTCGAGGCGGACTTCGAGATCGGGGTGCTGGTCAAGAAGCGCGCCGAGCCGGGGCAGCAGCCACTTGTTGGAGAGGGTGGGGGTGGCGCGAATGGTGAGCGTCGTAACGGAGCGGAAACCACGGATTGTGCCGGTGGCTTCCTCGATCTGCTCGATCTGCTCGGAAATCATGGAAAAATAGCGTTCTCCGGCTTCGGTGAGCGCGACACCGCGGCCGGCCTTGGTGAGAAGCGAGACCCCAAGCTGGTTCTCCAGCAATTGGATCTGCTGGCTGACGGCTGAGGGGGTGACGCTCAGGTCTTCCGCGGCACGGGAAATGCTGCCGGCACGCGCCGCAGCGTGAAAAACGAGGATTGCCTTGATTGGAAGCTGCATTCTGTCCCACGTGATTGGCCTGAAAGACGGTAATCCAATCCGACAGGAAGCGAAATGGTACGCGCGGTCCCCTCACCTCGAAAAAGCGCAATGCTGCAATGCGAAATGAATAGGCCACCCTCTATCGGAATTCTGCTAAATTCCCGGCGTCATTGAAGGATGTACTCGCATGAGCCACAACGTAGCTGCAAAGCGCAAGTCTATTCGGGAAAAGATGTGGAGCGCCATTTTGCGGGAGCGCGGCCGTGAAGTGCGGCGGATGCTGGAGCGGCGGCAATAGCCGGTACGCCGTAGTATCTACAGACAGATATGTCATGGCGTTTACCACCTCACGGGAGGGAGATCGAGATGATTGATCGGGTCGTTCTCGATTGACTTGCTGACATATAGGTCTGTAGCGCCACGTCTTCCGCCGTTTGCTGATCGCGCACGATCCGCATCACGACGCAGCGCGATCGGCAACAAGGTGCCGATTTCGCTCTGAGCACTTCAAGTGCCGCTGGAGCGAACTCGCCATTGGTTAAGACTTGGGGCAAGGTCAGTTTGGGTCTTTTCGCGACTGTTGAATTGCTTGCCGGGCACTGGGCCGTAAGGGTGGCCTCATTAAGTAGCGTCCGCTGCCCGGGCGATTCAGTACTTGACCATTTTTCATGACCATCGAACCCCGCAGCATGGTGGCGATCGGCCAGCCAGCGACTTCAAAGCCTTCCCAGGGCGTGTAGTCGCTGCCGTGGTGCAGGTTCTCCTGACGGATGGTTTCCTTTCGATGTGGATCCCACAGGACGAGATCGGCGTCGCTGCCTACCGCGATCGTGCCCTTGCGGGGATAGAGGCCGTAGGTTCGCGCATGATTGGTCGCCGTCAGGGCCACAAATTTCTCAAGAGAGATGCGGCCCTTGCTCACTCCTTCGGAGAACAGGATGGGTAGCCGTGTCTCGACGCCCGGAATTCCGTTGGGCACCCAGCGGAACGACGTTCTGGCCTTCGGCGTATCCTTCCCGCGGCCGTCTTCGTTCTGGAAGAAGAAGGGGCAATGATCCGAGGAGAAGAGTTCCAGCGTGCCGTCCACGAGACCCTGCCAGATGGCCGCCTGGCTTTCGGTGTCCCTCGGCGGTGGCGAGCAGACATATTTGGCGCCTTCGAAGTCCATGTTGAGGTCGCGCAGGTCGTCTGCCGTCAGGGTGATGTATTGCGGGCACGTCTCTGCCGTCACCTTGAGGCCGCGCGCCCGTGCCCAGCGGATCTGCTCCAGCGCTTCGCGGCCCGATACATGGACGATGACGATCGGGATGCCGGTGATCTCGGCATGGCTGATCGCCCGATGCGTGGCTTCCCGCTCCACGATCTCAGGCCGCGAGAGCGCGTGATAATAGGGCGCGACATGGCCCTCGCGCTCCAGCTTCTCCGAGAGGAAGCGGATGGCATCGTAGCCTTCGGCGTGTACCATGACGGTCGCGCCATGCGTGCCGGCTACCGCGAAGACCTCGAGCAGTTGCCGGTCGTTCAACACAAGGTCGTCATAGGTCATGAAGACCTTGAAGGAGCTGTATCCGGCCTCGATCAGTGCGGGCAGTTCCTGTCCGAGGACCTGCGGGGTGGGGTCCGAGATGATCAGGTGGAAACTCACGTCGACGTGGCACCTTCCGTCGGCCTGCGCATGATATTCGGCGATGGCATCGCGCAGCGACTGGCCCTTCTTCTGGAGAGCGAATGCAAACACCGTCGTCGTTCCGCCAGCCGCCGCCGACCGGGTACCGCTCTCGAAATCGTCGGCCATCATCGAGGCGTCGGAAGACGGCTGCGACAGATGCACGTGGCTGTCGATGCCGCCTGGCAGGATCAACAGGCCAGATGCGTCTATCAGTTCGCCGGCGCCGGAAAGCTCGGCGGCAAGCGCGGTGATGCGTCCGTCCTTGATGCCGATATCGGCAATGTAGCGATCCGCCGCGGTGACGATCATGCCGCCCTTGACGATTGTATCGAATGCCATCATCGCGAAACTCCTCTTAATGCGCGGGCCGCAGCAACAATCCGAGGCGCTTCAGCGCCGTCGTCACCGGGTCTATGATGAGCAGGGGAAAACGGCGGTCGAGGCGGCGCGCAGCGGCGGAAAGGGGGCCGCCGGCAACCACCACGGACTGTGCGCCGTCCTCGGTCATCACCTGACTGATCAGCCGGCCGAGTTCCCGGTCGAGCCTGCCGGCATCCGCCATGACTTCGGCGGGCACGCCGGGCGTAAATCGGATCGATCGTAACTGATCGCAGACGCCCAGCCTATCGACCTGCCGCCGGATCGACGTTTCAAGCTCCGGCGTCGTGGTGACGATGGAGAAGGCGCGACCCCCAGCGGAGGCTTCTGAGATCGCGGATTCCCCGATCCCGACCACGGGCACGGGAGCGCGCAGCCTGAGGGCGGCGAGACCCGGATCTCCGAAAGCACCAATTACGATGGCGTCGGCGGGCCAGCCCGTCTCCGCCATCCTGTCTGCGAAGGCGTCAACGGCGAGGCTGGCCGTATCAAGGTGCGGCGGATTGATAATGATCGGTGCGCCGAAGTCGGCTGTGCGGCCTTCGACGTCCGCCCAGTTCCGGGTGGTTTCGTGCGCGATGGCGACCATCTCGGCCGTCGTGGTGGAACTCGTATTCGGATTGAACAGAACAACAAGGCTTTTCATGGGGTTTGGCGCTTGGTTCAGGAAGTCAGTTTCGCAGGCACGGCCGTCAGGCCCGCGCCGATGGTCGGCCTGTGTTCGATCCAGGCGGCCAGTGGCGGAAAAAGTCCCTCGGCGGATTTGGGGCCCGGCCGGGCGAAGCGTCCGGCGCTTGCGGCACGGGGTTTCAGCCGTGCGAGGGTCTGGGCTTGGCTCACGGCTGCGGCCAGCGGATCGACGAGAGGCACGGAGACGCGGTGCGCGATACGCTGCGCGAGGCCGGTCAGCGGCGCGCCCGCGAGGATCAGCACGTCTGCGCCGTGTTCCCTAACCGTATTTTCGGCAAGCGCGACGATCTCGTTCTCAAGCTCGTACTGCACCGTCGAGACGGACTGGAAGCTGGCATCCGGGACGCGAATGGCGGCGCAGCGATGGTTCAGCCCGGTCACGGCGACGGCGTCCTCGTACCACGCGACCAGCGTGCGCGAGAAGGTGAGCATGGCGAAGCGCTCGCCCAGCATGCAGGAGGTCAGCATGGCCGATTCTGCCATGGCAGTGATCGGCAGCTCGAAGAGTTCGCGCGCTGCGATCAGGCTCGGATCGCCGAATGCTGCGATGACGGCCGCGTCGCAACCGTGATGATGCTCGGCCAGCATTTCGAGCGTTATGCCGCCGGCGATCATGGCTTCGGCCCGGCTGGCGATATAGGGAAAGCCGCGCGTCGCGGTGAACGCGACGAGTTCGGTATCGGGTGCCAGCACCGACTGGGCTGTGGCCACCATGCGCTCCGTCATTTCCACCGAAGTGTTGGGATTGATCAGCAATATCTTCACGGTCGTCTCCACCCGGTTAGGCTGCCGGTTCTGAAAGAATTCTCTCGGCGCGCAGTGCCGCCGCCAGCACGGTCGTATCCGCCCCGCGTGGACCGACGATCTGCATGCCGACAGGAAGGCCGTTCCGCGCCGTGCCGCAGGGCATGGACAGGGCAGGCAGTTGCGCGTGGTTGAAGCGGGGCGTGAGAGCTGCATGGTCCCGCGGCGCGGCCGGCTTGCCGCCGATTGTCTCCGGTCCCAGTCGGTCATGGGACCAAGCCGTGCAGGGTGTGGTCAGCCCGATTAGAAGGTCATGGCTTGCGAACAGCGGATCAAGCGCGCCACGCAACCGATGGGACTGGTCGAGTGCCCGGGCGACGGCGGTGCCCGGAAGGGCAAGTCCGCGCTCGATCTGCGCCCCGATATCCGGATCGAAAAGTTCCGGTTCCTGCCGCCAGCGCTCGCCATAGAGCATGGCGAGCCCGGCATGCTGCAGCGGCATCAGGGCTTCCTCGCTCATCCCTTCGGGCCAGGTGACTTCGACGGGGTCGATGATCCAGCCGGCGCGCTTGAGAGACTGAACGGCTCCTTCGATCGCATCCCTGACATCACCATCGATTGCCGCCGCGATTCCGAAAGTCGGATTGTATCCGATGCGCAGTGGGCGATACGCTTCCTGCATCCGGCCACCCAAGACCGAGAAAAGCAGCGCGCAATCGTCGACGGTCCTGCCCATGGGCGCGATGACGGAGACGTCCCAGAACGGCTCGGAAAACCCAGGGCCATAGGGCAGGAGATCCTGGCTCGGCTTGAAGCCGACCACGCCGCAATGCGCCGGAGGGCGGCGGCTCGATCCGCCGGCATCTGTGCCAAGGGCGACGGGCGCCATGCCTGCTGCAAGAGCCGCAGCGTTGCCGCCCGAGGAACCACCCGGCGTCAGCGCAGCATCAAGCGGATGATGCGTGGTGCCGTACAGCGGCGTCTTCGTCACGCCCTTGCAGGCGAATTCCGAACAGGCGCCGATACCGATGACGATCGCTCCCGCGCCGCGCGCCAACCGCACGGCTTCCGCGTCGCGGGGCGCGACGACGTCGGAAAAGAGGCGCGAGCCCTGGGTGATCGGCCAGCCCTCTGCCCAGATATTGTCCTTGACGATCAGCGGCACGCCGGCGAGCGGCAGGTGCTGGCCCTCCGCGATCCTGTCGTCGACCAGTGCGGCTTCGGCCAGCGAACGCTGTGCATCGATCGCCACCAGAGCGTTGAGCGTCGGATTGCGCTCGATGATGATCTCGAGATGGCGGCGCACGCCGTCGACGGCGCTGAACCTGCCGGCATTCACTGCGGCGGCAATCTGGCGGGCACGCATCGTGGCAATGTCACTTTCGTTCATTCATGCCTCCATCGGTGCAAAGTCGGGAAGACCGACGGCATGTCGCCAGTGGGTGGCGATCTGTACCCGCGTCGCGAACCATACCCCGCCGCGCGCCGCCATGGTGTCGAGCAACGCCTCCAGACCGCCAATACGGGCCGGCCGGCCGATGATCCTCAGATGAAGGCCGATGCTCAGCATGCGCGGAATATCGCCGCCTTCGCGCCAAAGCCGGTCGAAGGCGGCGAGGCAGTAGCGGGTGAAATCCTCCGGCTGGACGAAGCCGCCGCCCGGCTGAAAGCGCATGTCGTTTGTATCGAACGCATACGGCAGCACCACATGCTGCATTTCGCCGACGGTAACGACATAGGGAGTGTCGTCGTCATAGGCATCAGAATCGTATAGAAAGCCACCATGCTCGACGAGTAGGCGCCGTGTCTCGGGCGTCGAAGCCGATCGGGTATGCCAACCGCGCGGTGCGATGCCGCCTGCCTCCCGAACAGTGTCGAATGTACGTGCAATGTTCTCGCGCTGTTCGGCCTCCGACATGCCGGCCAGGCGCTCCCAGCGCCAGCCATGACAGCTAGCCTCGTGGCCGCGCGTGACGATGTCCCGGACCATCCATGGCGCGCGCGCCGCCGCCCGGCCGCAGCATGAGAAGGTGGCGGGGATCGAATGCCGTGCCAGCGCGTCGAGGATGCGGCCATAGCCCACCCGTGGACCATAGCCGTAGTGGCTTTCCAGGCACGGGTCGGGAGAGCCGATCACCTCTTCGCGCGCCTCGTAAATGCCTTCGTTGCGTTCGTCTCCGTCGGCGATGGACAACTCGGCGCCCTCTTCCACGTTGACGACGAAAGAGACCGCAAGGCGCGCGCCGCCGGGCCACCTGACATCGGGGTGGCCATGGCGATAGCCGATGAAATTGCGTCTGTCGGCCATCACTGGATCATCCGGTTGAGGCCGACGGTGCGCGAGCCGACGATGAGCGCGACGAGCGCCAGTGCGATCAGGCCGGTGGAGATGGCGGCGATCGTCGGATCGGGTGCTTCTTCCAGATACTGCAGCATCTTGATGGGCAGCGTCTTGTTCCAGGCGTCTGTGAGGAAGATGGAGATCGGGTAATTGTCCATCGAGGCGAGGAAGGCGAACATACCCGAGGTGAGGAATGCTGGCGCAAGGCCCGGCACCAGCACCTTCAGGATCGCCTTTGGATAGGGAAGGCCGAGCGTTTGCGCCGCATCAATCAGCGAAAAATCGAACTTTTCGAGCGCTGCGACGAGGGTGCGGACCACATAGGGGAGGGTGATGACGATGTGCGCAAGCAACAGGCTCCAATAGGCGTCGCGCAGGCCGAGTTCCCGAAAGAACTGCAGAAGAGCCACGCCGATTACCAGGCCAGGCATCATTAGCGGCGACACACTGAAGGTGGCGAGCGCCTCTCGCCCCGGGAAGCGCCCGCGCACGATCGCGAGCGATGCGAGCGTGCCGACGACGAGTGCTATCACCGTCGAGATCACGGCGAGATTGACCGAGAGCCACAGCGCGGCCAGAAGGTCCGGTTTGCGCGCCATACTCTCGTACCAGCGCAGCGACCAGTCCGGCGGCGGCAGTGTGTACACGGTCGAGGACGTGAAAGAGACGATCACCGTGATGATGAGCGGGGTCAGCAGATAGATGCAGGCGAACAAGGCGATGAGCCAGCTCACCGCCGTTGCGATCCGGTCCGTAAGGGTCATGCCTGCCTCCCCGAAAGCCGTTTGAGGACGATGGAAGATGCGATGACGATCATCGCCGCGATGACGAGCAGAACCGCCGACATGGTGGAGCCCATCTGCTCATCTCGAAGGTAGAGGAACGACCGGGCGATCAGCATGGACAGCATCTGGCTGCGTTCGCCCACGATCAGGTTCGGGATGACGTACATGGAAACCGCCATCGAGAAGACGAAGGCGGCGCCTGCCACGGCGCCCGGCAGTGTTAGCGGCAGGGTGACCCTGAAGAAGCGGAAGAATGGTCCTGCGCCGAGCGTCGCGGCGGCAGGTCCGAGATTGGGATTGATCTGTCGGATCACCGCATAGATTGGCAGCACCATGAAGGGTAGGAAGATGTTGGCCGCGCCGATCACCAGCGCCGTCTCGGTGAAAAGCAGGCGCAGCGGCTCGTCGATGATGCCAAGGCCGAGAAGCGTCTTGTTGATAACCCCGTCGCTGCGGAAGACGATCGACCAGGCAAACGCCTTGACGATCACGCCGACGGAAAGCGGCAGGATCATCGCGATCAGGATGCATGTCTGGACGAAGCCGCGGGCGCGAGCCAGTGCAAAGGCTGTCGGATAGCCGAGACCGAGCGTCAGCAGCGTCGTTTCGAGGGCGATGACGATCGTGCGGCGGAGCGCGGTCAGCATGTAGGGATCGGAGAAGAATGCGACGTAGCCGGCGACGGAAAGCGCGCCGTCGGCATCCCTGAAACTTTTGAGCAGCAGGAACGCGATCGGCAGCGCGAACAGCATCCCAAGCAGCAGGAGTGATGGAACGGCGAGCAGAAGAAAAGGATCTCTTGTCCGGCCGGCCGGCGACGCGGACTTGGTAGCTGCGTGGGTCATCGGCGGTTCTCCGCCGGATAGATGAGCGTGTCCTCCACCCTCCAGCTGAAGATAACCGGGGAGCCGGCGGATGGAAGGCCAATGGCGTTCGCACCGGACTCCTCGCACACCAGGCGATCGTCGCCGGAGCCGGCGCCGTAAATCAGGGTCTTCGCGCCGAGGCACATGATGTCGCTGAGTGTCGCCGTGACCCGGTTGGTCGCCTCCGGCGATCCTTGCGGCAGGCCCGGCGAGATGAGTTCGGGCCGCACTCCGACCAAGACCCTCGCACCTGCGATGAAATTACCCGGAGCGGTGATGTCGCCGTAGGCGGTAGAAATACGAAGAAGCCGGCCCTCGGCGCTCTTAACCGTGCCGGCAAGTCGCATCGACATGCCGACGAAGTCGAGTACGAAACTCGTCGCCGGCTTTGAATAGAGCTCCATCGGGCCGCCATACTGCTCAATCCTGCCAGCGTTCATCACCGCGATTCTGTCTGACACAGCGAGAGCTTCTTCCTGATCGTGCGTCACGAAGACGGCTGTGATGCCGCGTGAACGCAGAAGGGCCTTCAACTCGACCTGCATGGTTTCGCGAAGTTTACGGTCCAGCGCCGAAAAGGGCTCGTCGAGCAGCAGGAGGTCGGGTGCCACGACGAGTGCGCGCGCTACCGCGACACGCTGCTGCTGGCCGCCGGAGAGCGCGGATATCGGCCGGTCGGCATATTGCTCCATGCGAACGAGAGCCAACGCCTCTTCGACCGGAGCCTTCTGCTGGACCTTCGTCATTCCGCGTGCCGAAAGGCCGAAGCCGACGTTCTCACGGACGTTCAGATGCGGGAAAAGTGCGTAGTTCTGGAAAACCACGGATACGTTGCGCCGGTGGGCGGGCAGGGTGGTCACTTCCCGTTCCGCCAGCCTTATCGTTCCGCTGTCGGCGGAAACCAGTCCGGCAACCATCCGCAACAATGTGGTCTTGCCGCAACCCGACGGCCCGAGCAACGAGACCAGTTCACCCTTGAGCACCGAGAAATCGAGATTGTCGAGCACCGTGTTGTCTCGATAGCTCTTGGTGATGCCTTTTACGTCCAGGTACATTCCACTTTCCCCTTGCGGAGGACGGGTGTTCATAGCCCGTCCCCCGGATCGTTGATGACGGATCAGATCGCCATGAGGCGGTCGAACTGCTCGATCCAGCCGGCGCGGTTCTTCGAGACGAAGGCCCAGTCGGGGCTGAACACCTCCACGTCCGCGGGCACGATATCCAGGCCCGTGACCTCCGTGTTTGCCGGCAGGGCATAGGTCGACTTGGCCAGGATCGTCTGCAGCTCCGCGCCGAGCATCTCGTTGACATAGGCGGCAGCGAGTTCCGGATTTGGTCCGTCCTTGACCATGCAGATGCCCGATGGCATGGCGAAGATGCCTTCCTTCGGCGCGGCCAGATCTATTGCGGCACCTTCGATCTTTCGCGGTAGCGCATAGGAGGAGAACTGGCCGGCCAGCATGGCGATTTCATTCTGTTCCAGCAGGTTGAAAGACTGGGTCAGCACCGAGTAGACGTTCAGCAGATTGGGCTTCAGTTCCTCGAGCTTTCCGAAGGCGGCGTCGATCTCGTACTGTGCCTCCGCGAGCGGCTTGCCCGTGGCAAGATGCGCGGCCATGAACAGCGTCCACATGCCTTCGGTGTTCTGCAACGAGGGAATGACGACCTTGCTCTTGAAGCTCGGATCCCAGAGCTTGGCCCAGCTATCCACGCCACCAAGGGCGGTGTTGTAGGCCACGCCCGCCCACGGCTGCACGTAGTTGGCCCACATGCCGTCCATGTGCACGGCGCCGGTACGCAGCTTTGCGACGTTTGGCGCGATGTCCGCCGTGATCGGCGTCAGCAACCCCTCATTGACGGCCATGATCATGACCGGATCGTCCATCTGCACCACGGACAGGTAGGGATTGGCCTTGTTCGATTGCATCTTTTCCAGGTTCACCAGCGACTTGGTGCCCTCGAAGATAATGCGTGCCCCGTGCTTCTTCTCGAAGGCGGGGGCGACGATTTCCTCCACCCATTTCGTGTGGCTTGCGGCACCGCCGACGACGAGCTCCTTCGTCTGCGCACGCAGTATTCCAGGGGTGGCCAGAAGGGTGGCCGCGGCGGCGCCGGTCTTGAGGAGGCTTCGACGGGTGAAGTCTATCGATCCGTTCTTTGTCATGGCGATCTCTCTCTCGGGTTTCTTGGTCGCACTACGCCAATCGCAATTGCAAATGGCATGCCATTTAAAAAAAAACAATATTTACATTGGCTTGTTAATGTATAAATATTTTGAAGTGAGCATTTTGGCGCCTATAGAGTTGGCGTTTGCCCATAATTTCCTCACTCTGTTCCGGAGAACCTCATGTCAGTCACAGCCGCCGCACCGGAGAAATTCGATCTCGTCATTGACAATGTCACCCTGGTCACACCCGGCCGGCCGGCCGCGCGCGACATGGCGGTGGCCATATGCGGGGGTTCTGTCACGCGTATCGCGGCCGCCGCGGAGCTACGGCACAGTCCTGCGGGCAGACGGATAGACGGACGCGGCGGTCTGCTGATGCCGGGCCTCGTCAACACGCACAACCATTCGCCTCTGATGATCGTGCGGGGGATGGTCGAGGATATCGGCTTCGCACCGGCCTATACGAAGGGCGTGCCGCAGGGCCACTGGCTTTCCGACGAGGAGACGCTGGCGCTTTCCCGCCTGGGTCTACTGGAGATGATCCGTTTCGGATGCACATCCATCGTTGACTACTATCGCAAGCCTTTGGCGTTGGCGCAGGCCGCAAACGAAGCGGGTATCCGCGCCTTTCTCGGTGGGCGTGTGATGGATGTCGACACGGCGGCCCTGGCCGAGGGGCGATTCCAGCATGATCCGGCGCTTGGCGAGGCAACGCTTGCCGACAATCTGAAGCTCATCGCCGACTGGGATGGCGCCAACAACGGCCTGATACGCTGCTTCTACGGCCCGCATGCGCCGGACACGGTCTCACGGGAGCTTTACCGGACAATAGCTGCCATGGCGGAAAAGGATGGCCGCCAGATCCACACACATCTAGCGCAGTCGCGTATGGAAGTTGCCCACATGCAGGCGCGCGAAGGCATGAGATCCAGCGAATTTCTTGAGGATGTCGGGGTATTGAACGAGCGTCTGGTCGCGGCGCATTGCATCTTTCTGGAAGAGGACGAGGTTGGAAAACTCGGCCGTGCCGGTGTACAGGTCGCCCACGCGCCGATCGGCAATGCTTCGTTCGGTGCGGCCGCGCCGATCGCCGCACTTGCGGAAGCTGGAGCCAACATAACGCTTTGCACCGATACCAAGTCAGGCGACATGTTCGAGGCGATGCGAATGGCGCTGGCTTCGGCGCGGTTGCGTGCGAAGGAAACCTTTGTCTTCGACGCAGAAACGGTTTTCGGCTGGGCGACGACGGGTGGGGCGCGAGCGCTCGGCGTTGAGGACAAGGCCGGCCGGATCGAAATCGGCTATAGGGCGGATCTGACCCTGCTCGATTCCCGGGCGCCCAACCTCTACCCAATTGTCGACGGCTTCGGCGTCATTGCACATCTGGGATCCGGGGCAAACGTGCGAACCGTCATCTGCGACGGCAATGTCCTGATCGACGATGGCCGGGCGACCTGGGCGGACGAGGACGAAATTATCGCCACGGCCCAGGCTGTCGCGGACCGGCTCTGGCAACGTGCAAGGGCTGCCTGACACGGCGCGCGCTAGCGGGGCGGGGATTCCGCCGCCTGTCCCCGCAAGACGGCGCAGACCGTATCGCCGGTATGGTTCAGGTGTTCTTGCCAGACGCGTCGCGCGGTCTCCGGGTCGCGCTTTCTGAGCGCTTCCATCAAGGTCTCGTGTTCGGCGACGGATTCGCTCCAGCGGTCCGGCTTCATGATCGCCATGTACCGGCCACGGCGTGCTCTCAGCATGAGCCCCGCATGGGTGGCGCCCAGGATGCTGTTGCCGGAAAAGTGGACCACCAGGTCGTGAATTCGGCTGTTGACATCGAAATAGGCGTCCTTGTCCTTGTTTCGGTAATGTTCAATCATGTCCGCATGCAGCATTTCGAGCTGCGCCAGTTCGTCGTCGGTGATGCGCTGGGCCGCCAATTGTGCGGCCAGGCTCTCCATGCCGGCAATTACCTCGAAGAGTTCCCGGGCTTCCTCGACCGTGAACGAAATCACCCGCGCACCGCGATTCTGGGAGATCTCGACAAGGCCATCGCGTTCGAGCAGCTTCAATGCCTCGCGCAGCGGCGTGCGGGATACTTTCATGCGCACGCTCAGTTCCCGTTCGGGAATGCGGCTGCCGGGGACCATCTCGCCACGTATGATGAGGTTTCGCAGAAGCGCGGCCGCCTGATGGGCAAGCGGCTCCCGCTTCGAAAGAAGCACCTTGGGGGGCCGGCCTCGCTTCAAGAGCTTTTGCGTGGATGTCTCCATATCGCACTCACGTGTAGATGATGCTGCCTACCTACATCGGAAGGCGGTCGTTGACCATCCATCGTTGTCGCCGCAGTTTTGGGCGGCAGGGACGAGACGCCGTTCAGGGCACGTGCGAGGATCACTGATCCGCGACGGCATTGGGCCAGTGCCAGATGCGCCGGCTCCGCCCGCAAATCGAGCGGACAATTTCTCATCTGCCGCCAGGGTGGGTCGGCTCCCGTACGGTCAAGGCGCCATGAACGCGGTGCACGAGAGCAGCGTGATGGCCACGATGATGTTTCCGCCGCTTTAATGTCGGTCGATGGCGATGGGCACGCCACCCGGCGTTGGTCAAATAGGCGAGCGAGTATGCGAAGTGAGTCCCGACAGCCCCGGCGCATGCCGGGGCTGTTTGTCCATAGGGCGGACGACCTATTCCGCCGGTGCAGGATGCGCTGTTACCGTTGCCTCTCCATGCTGAGTTAGCGGGCGGTTGCCTGTGAGCTTGCGGATGAGCACATAGAACACCGGTGTCATGAAAATGCCGAAGAAGGTGACACCAATCATGCCGGAAAAGACGGCGATACCCATGGCGGCACGCATTTCGGCCCCTGCACCGGTCGAGGTGACCAGCGGCACGACGCCCATGATGAAGGCGGCCGATGTCATCAGGATCGGGCGAAGACGCAGGCGGCTTGCCTCGATCGCGGCCTGGACCGGCGAGCGCCCGGCAAATTCCAGCTCGCGGGCGAATTCGACGATCAGGATCGCGTTCTTCGCCGAGAGACCCACAAGAACGATGAGGCCGATCTGGGTGAAGATGTTGTTGTCTCCACCCGTAAGCCACACGCCGGTCAGCGCCGCAAAGACACCCATCGGCACGATCATGATGATTGCGAGCGGCAGGGTGAGGCTCTCATACTGTGCGGCCAGCACGAGATAGACCAGGAGCAGCGCCAGCGGGAAAACCAGGAAGCCGGACGAACCCGCAAGGATCTGCTGATAGGTCAGGTCCGTCCACTCGAAGCTGATGCCCTTGGGCAGGGTTTCTGCTGCGATGCGCTCAACCGCCGCCTGTGCCTGGCCCGACGAAAAGCCCGGCGCCGGGCCGCCGTTGATGTCGGCGGCGAGGAAGCCATTGTAGCGCGTGGTGCGTTCCGGCCCCGTCGTGGCCTCGACCTTCAGAAGCGTCGAAAGCGGGATCATCTCGCCCGTCTGCGAGCGAACCTTCAGCGCGCCGATATCCTCTGCCCTTGCGCGGAACTTCGCATCCGCCTGGACACGCACGCTGTAGGTGCGGCCAAAGGCGTTGAAGTCGTTGACATAGAGCGAACCCAGATAGATCTGCAGCGTGTCGAAGACATCGGTCACCGAGACACCCAGCTGTTCAGCCTTCTCGCGGTCGAGGTCGGCATAGAGCTGGGGCACGTTGATCTGGAAGCTCGAGAACAGGCCCGCCAGCTCCGGCGCCTGATAAGCCTGCGCCAGGAAGCCTTTGGTTGCTTCATCCAGCGCCTGATAGCCAAGCCCCGCCCTGTCCTCGATCTGCAGCTTGAAGCCGCCGGTCGTGCCGAGGCCCTGGACGGGCGGCGGCGGGAACATGGCGATGAAGGCATCCTGGATGGCGCCGAACTTCTGGTTCAGCTGCATGGCGATGGCGCCTGCCGAAAGCTCCGGCGTCGTGCGCTCCTCGAACGGCGCAAGACCCACGAAGACGATGCCGGCATTCGAGCCGTTGGTGAAGCCGTTGATCGACAGGCCGGGGAAGGCGATGGCGTGTTCGACGCCGGGCTGCGCCAGCGTGATCTCGCTCATGCGCTGGATGACATCCTCGGTGCGGTCGAGGGTTGCGGCATCCGGAAGCTGCGCGAAACCGATCAGATACTGCTTGTCCTGCGCCGGCACGAAGCCGCCGGGAACCGCCTGGAACAGCTGATAGGTGCCGCCGGCCAGAACCAGATACACCAGCATGACAAGGCTCTTGCGCGACAGGATCCTGCCGACGCCCTTTCCATAGGCATTCGAGCTTGCACCAAAGAACCGGTTGAAGCCGCGGAAGAACCAGCCGAAAGCGCGATCCATGAAGCGTGTCAGCCAGTCCTTCGGCGCATGGTGATCCTTCAGCAGCAGAGCCGAAAGAGCCGGAGACAGGGTCAGCGAGTTGATCGCGGAGATCACCGTCGAGATGGCGATGGTGAGCGCGAACTGGCGGTAGAACTGACCGGAAAGGCCGGTGATGAAGGCGAGCGGCACGAAGACCGCCACGAGCACCAGCGCGATCGCGATGATCGGTCCCGAAACTTCGCGCATGGCCTGATAGGTCGCCTCGCGTGGAGACAGCCCGTTTTCGATGTTGCGTTCGACGTTTTCCACCACGACGATCGCATCGTCGACTACGATACCGATCGCCAGCACCAGTCCGAAGAGACTGAGGGCGTTGATCGAGAAGCCGAAGACATACATGACCGCAAAGGTACCAATGATCGAGACCGGGACGGCAAGCAGCGGAATGATCGAGGCGCGCCATGTCTGCAGGAACAGGATGACGACGAGAACGACAAGCGCAACGGCTTCCAGCAGCGTGTCGACGACCTTCTCGATCGAGGCACGCACGAACTGGGTCGTGTCATAGACGATATCGTAGCGGACGCCTTCCGGCATGGCGAGCTGCAGCTCGTCCATGGTCGCCTGCACCTGATCGGAGATCTCGATGGCGTTGGAGCCCGGCGCCTGGAAGACCGGGATGGCGACCGCCGCCTTGTTGTCGAGCAGCGAGCGCAGCGAATAATCGGCAGCGCCCAGCTCGATGCGGGCGACGTCGTGCAGGCGGGTGATCGCGCCGTTCGCGCCGCTCTTTACGATGATGCGGCCAAACTCTTCCGGCGACTGAAGCCGGCCCTGCGCGTTGACGGAGAGCTGCAGGTCGATACCGGAGACGCTCGGCGAAGCGCCGATAACGCCGGCCGCAGCCTGGACGTTCTGCTGGCGTATGGCGGCGACGACGTCGCTGGCTGCCAGCCCCCGCTCGGCAGCCTTCTGCGGGTCGATCCAGATGCGCATCGAGTAATCGCCGGAGCCGAAGATCTGTACCTGGCCGACACCATCGATACGCGCCAGCCGGTCCTTGATGTTGAGAACGGCATAGTTTCTGAGATAGGTAATGTCATACCGGTCATCGGGCGAGCTCAGATGGATCACCATCATCAGGTCCGGCGAGCTCTTGACGGTGGTGACGCCCAGCGTGCGCACCTCCGCCGGCAGGCGCGGCTCAGCCTGGCTGACGCGGTTCTGCACGAGCTGCTGCGCCTTGTCCGGGTCGGTGCCAAGAGCGAAGGTGACGGTCAGCGTCATCACGCCGTCGGCCGTTGCCTGGCTGGACATATAGAGCATGTCCTCGACGCCGTTGATCGACTCTTCGAGCGGTGTTGCCACCGTCTCGGCGATGACTTTCGGGTTTGCGCCCGGATACTGGGCTCGCACCACGACGGAGGGCGGAACGACTTCGGGATATTCCGAGATCGGAAGTGATCGCATGCCGATCAGGCCGGCGATGACGATCAGTAGCGACAGGACACCGGCAAAGACCGGTCGGTCGACAAAAAATCGTGAAATATTCATAGCGACACCCTCTCCAAAGGGCTGACTTGGGGACGAACTGTCCTTGGCCTGCGGCCGGAGGCCGAAAGCGCGGGTTCATGCGACAGGAAACAGGGGCCGGCGGAGGAGCCGCCGGCGATATCGATTACTGGGCGGCAGCGACTTCCGTCTGCGGATCGACCACGACACCGGGGCGGACGCGCTGGAGGCCGTTGACGACAATGCGGTCGCCGGGCATCAGGCCTTTTTCGACGATACGCTGGCCATCGACCGAGGCACCGAGCTGAACTTGGCGATAGTTCACCGTGTTCTTGTCATCGACGACAAAGACGAACTTCTTGTCCTGATCGGTGCCCAGAGCACGTTCGCTGATCATCAGGCGCTTTTCCGCCTTCGGTTCGCCCATGCGGATACGCACGAACTGGCCTGGAATCAGGCGATTGCCGGGGTTTTCGAAAACGGCGCGGACGCGAATGGTGCCGCTTGCGGCATCGACCTCGTTGTCGATCAGCTGCAACTTGCCCTTCAGCGGCGTGCCCTCATCGCTCAGCGTCCCGATCTGCACCGGCACCTGCTCGATCGCCGGCAGCGCGCCGGAGTTTTGAGGAAGCTTCGCCAATGTGCGGGCGATGAGTTCCTCATTGGCGTTGAAGCTCGCATAGATTTCCCCGGAGGAAACCAGCGTGGTCAGGGGGGGCGTACCGGATCCGGCGGCGACGAGATTGCCCTCGGTGATCTCCAGCCTGCCGACGCGGCCATCGATCGGCGCGCGGATTTCGGTATAACCGAGATTGAGCTTCGCCGTGGTCAGTGCCGCTTCGGCGGCCTTGACATTGGCGACGGCCTCGTTGCGGGTGCTCTGGCGCTGGGTGAAATCGCTGTCAGAGATGATGTTCTTGGCGACCAGCCTTTCCCCACGGGCAAGCTCGGTATCGGCGAGTTCCAGCCGCGAGCGGGCAGAAGCAAGCAGACTTTCGGCCTGCGCGACGGCGGCTTCGTATGGAGCGGGATCAATCTTCACGAGAAGGTCGTTGGCCTTGACCAGTGCGCCTTCGCGGAAGTGAACCGACTGGATTTCACCGGCGACGCGCGAACGGATCTCGACGCGGTCGATGGCTTCGAGCCGGCCGGAAAAATCCTGCCAGGTGGAAACGTCGCGCGGCTCGACGGCCGCCACCGTGACCGGCACGGCGGGGACCTCCGCAGCCGGCGTTGCGGCGGAAGCGGGCGTCACATTGACCCCCGGGATATAATCGAAATGGAATGCTACGGCTGAAATGGACGCAGCAACGCCCAGGCCGGCGCCCCACAGGGCCCAGCGTCTCTTGCTCGACGACATCGGTATCTCCTTATGGTCCTAAGCCGGACCTTTTAGTCAAAAACAGAAAGTCCTGTTTTCCAGTCCCTCTACAAAATTCTCAAATTCGGTGCGCAGTTCGGCCGGTGGAACGCAGCCCGCCGTCGCCTCCGCATCGTATATCTGCGTCCAGCCCTGACAGGCCGGAAGCACACGTTTTCGAACCTTCACGCCGGCTGCCGTCAGACGCGCCGCATAGTCGGCGGCCTCGTCGCGCAGCGGGTCGTCCTGCGATGTCAGGATCAGTGCGGGAGCCACACCTGACAGTCGCGAACAATGGCTGGGCGCGGCGTAGGGATGGCAATATCCCCCGCCGGAGCCGAGATAATGGCTCCAGCCTTCCGTCCAGCGGTCACGCATGCCGGTTTCCTGCGCTTCGCGGAAGGAAACCGTCGCCATCAGCGGGTCGATGAGCGGCGAGAGCAGGATCTGCCCGTCGATCTCATTCGGCATCTGATCGCGCGCCTTGAGCGCCACGCCCGCCGCCACATTGCCACCGGCCTCTTCGCCGGCAACGAGCAGCAGCGACCGGGGGCCGCCATAGACCTTGCGTTTCGCGCTCAGGCAACGCAGCGCGGCAAAGGCGAATTCAAGAGCCTTCGGAAAGACATTTTCCGAAGGCCCGGCATAATCCGCCTCGATGACGACAGCACCGGAATTCGCAAAAGCCCTTGCGATCGGGCTTTCTTCATCCCGGCCCTTGTCGAGAAAGGCGCCGCCGCCGAAATAAAGAACGACCGGCGCTTTCTTGCTCTCGTTCGAGCCATCATAGATCCGGAAGGGCATGGTGCGCTTGTTGGCGCCATCCACTTCCATCTCTTTCCATTCGCTGCCCATTGCCTGGCCTTTCGCATGCCACACACTGTCCAAAATGGATGGGTGCACGCTTTCACTTGTTTTAGATATCATTATTCCAAGCCAATTGGATAAGGGCTGGAAATTGGGTATCACTATTCCAAATTCCGAATAATACTGCGTCGCAACACAAAAGGGGGTGCTTATGGACCAGCTTGCAGCCATGCGGGTTTTCGTACGCGTGGTGGAAACCGGCAATTTTTCCCGTGCGGCGATCGCCCTGAATATGCCCAAGACTACCGTCACCAATCTTATCCAGGGATTGGAGGCGCACCTGCGCACGACACTTCTCAACCGGACGACCCGCCGTGTGATGGTGACGACCGATGGGGCACTTTACTATGAACGCGCCAGCCAGATCATCTCCGAAATTGACGAACTCGACGGCAGCCTCTCGAATTCGCAGGCTCAGCCCTCCGGGCGGCTGCGGGTCGAAATGGCCGGCGCCTTCGCCGACCTTGTCGTCATCCCCTCCCTCTGCGACTTCCATTCGCGGCACCCGCAGATCCAGATCGATCTCGGCGTCGGTGACCGTCTCGTGGACTACATGGCGGAGAACGTCGATTGCGCGCTGCGCGCCGGCACGCCGACCGACCAATCGTTGATCGCGCGCAAGATTTCTGAAATCGCCATGGTCACCTGTGCCTCCCCCGTCTACCTCGAGAAAATGGGCATGCCGACCACGCCGGAGGAGATGGCCGAAGGGCGCCACTTTGCCGTCGGCTACCTGCAGGCGCAGGCAGGCCGCATCCTGCCCATGGGATTTTCGCGAGACGGCGAAACCCGGGACATCGTTCCCCAGTATGTGATTTCCGCCAACGATGCCCGCTCTTATCTCACAGCCGCTCTGACAGGGCTTGGCGTTGCGCAGCTGCCGTTGTTCATGGTCCGCGAAGCCCTTGCCGACGGGCGCCTGATCCGCGTTCTTCCTATGTGGCAGCACGAACCGTTACCGCTGTACGTGGTCTATCCCCAAACCCGGCATCTCAGCAACAAGGTGCGTGTGTTCGTGAACTGGCTGGTCGGTTTGATGCGCGATATCGACAAATGAGCAGCGTAAGAGTTTTGGGGACAATGAAATAGCAGAAACGACCGGCGCTACGCTGGCTAATGAACGATAGCCGCGACTATGTGACCCAAGCGTGCCCGATGGGTCCACGGTGCCGGCTCCGAGCACACAGTGTCCGCCGCCGTCATGGTTCTCGACGTTCCTCAAGGGTCCGTCGACGACCTGGTCAAGGCGATGGGCATGAGCGGCATCGCCAAGATCCAGGTCTCGAGGCTGTGCGCGGAGATCGACGACAAGTTGAAGGCGTTCCTCAGCCGCCCATTTGAAGGCGATTGGCCCTATCTGTGGATCGACCCCACCTATCTGAAGGTTCGTCGCGGTGGCCGCATCGTCTCGGTTGCCGTCAATACCGGCGGACGGCGCGAGGTCTTTGGAATGGGGATTGGCACGTCCGAGGCCGAGCCGGTCTGGACGGATTTTCTGCGCAAACTGACGCGACGGGGTCTCACAGGCGTCAAGCTCGTCGTCTCCGATGCCCATGAAAGGATCAAGGCCGCTGTCTCCAAGGTACTATCGGCCACCTGGCAGAGGTGCAGGGTTCACTTCATGCGCAATGCTCTGGCGCATGCCGGCAAGAGCGGCCCACGCATGGTCTCCAGGGCTGAAGCTCGCCTAAATCATGGGCACCGCTGAAGAAGACGTACTCACCTATATGACCTTCCCCAGGCAGCACTGGACCGAGCTTCATTCGACAAATCCGATCGAACGGATCAAGCGGCACATCGAGGTCGTCGGCATCTTCCCCAAATGACGCCAACAGCAGGCATCTTTTAACGTTCCAGAGTGCTCGCGCCCTGCGACCACCATCAGCGATTCGGGCGGTCGTCCGGTTCGAACATGAAGCTCGTGCAGAGGAACCCGACCGCAAACGGGAGTCCAAAGCCATAGACTTGTAGTGTAAGCCCCAAATAATTGATGCCGTGCGTGTGACCGAGACGCTGCGGATGTACGTAGACTAGGATCGCCAAGGCTGCACAGCCTATTGCAAATCCAACGGCCATCCGAGCAACGACCTTAAGTACGAGCGAGTCCATGGGACGTTCCTCCCTGCACCGCCAAACTGCACAGGATGACAAATGTTCCTTCGGCTATAGGGTCGGCCAATCTGATTCAGAAGGAACAAAGTGGAGCGCGAGAGGCTCAAACCCTTCCGGCTGAAGGAGATGTTGACCATGGCAACCAGTGCGCGCGACAATCTTATCGCATGGCTTCGTGATGCCCACGCAATGGAAGAACAAGCAGAAACGATGCTCACCGCGCAGTTTGAGCGCCTCGAGCATTATCCCAAATTGAAGGCGCGTGTCGGCGAGCACATTCAGGAGACGAAACAACAGGCATCATTGCTCAAGGGATGCCTCGATCGTTTGGGCGAAGGTCATTCCGTGCTCAAGGACGCGGCGGGGAAACTCACAGCAATGGCCCAGGGTATGGGTGGTGTCTTTGCCAGTGATGAGGTCGTGAAGGGTTCCCTCGCCAGCTATACCTTCGAGCATATGGAAATTGCTAGCTACCGGATTCTAATCGCAACTGCTGAATACGTGGGGGATCAAGAGACCGTAGCGGTGTGCCGGCGCATCCTCGAGGAGGAACTGGCGATGGCGAAGTGGCTGGAAGAGAACATTGGTGCGGTTACGCTCCAATTCCTCACACGCGACGAAAGCGACGTTACAGCAAAACGCTAGACCTCGGCCATATACGAGTTTCAGCCCGTCGCCTTATCGCGGCGGGTTTCGCCCGCCTGATTGAACCGGATTGGCATGCACGATTCGCCAGCGGCCAAGCCGGGAGGGTAGCCCGGCAAGCAGCTAGAGCCCCGAAGAGTGAACCAGGAAGGCCCGAGTGCCTGGTAGAAGGGGTATGCTGCCCGGTAACGCGAAGCGGCACAGGTTCGGAATCGCTTTCTCCCGCGCCGTTCTCAACGCGATTGGTGCGACCAGGAACAAACGTTTATACTCACGCCTTTATGGTCTAGCGACTATGAAGGTGATCGACATGCCACAGACACACGCAGCGGAGTTGGCAGCGGAGTATGCCCGTCTAGGCGGCCACCGAAAATCAAAGATCGACGACAACCACGTCACCACTCGGCTATGGGAGCATGAAACTC
>JAEYDD010000039.1 GCA_023404095.1 Pseudomonadota bacterium
CCACGTCACCACTCGGCTATGGGAGCATGAAACTCCCGAGGCGGAAGCATTCTGGAAAGAGAACATCGAACCTCTGGATGAAAGACACCAGCGGGAAGTGATCACGCTTTTGCCATCGATTTCTGAGAGTTAAGGCGATGGCCCGAGCAGCAAAGGAACTTCCACCTGGTTGACCAGTTCTTTCTCCAGAAGGAGAACGATCATGGGTATGGACAAACCGAAGGACGGCGCACCTGGGACCACAGACCAGTCGCCGCGATGGGAAGGGCCTGAAGCCAATCGACCGCGCGGCTACTTGCCGGCGAAAGATGATCCGGACGTCGATCGCGACGCGGTAGGCGAGAACAATCAAGATCCGGAGCGGAGCCGACCCTCGGATGCTATGAAGATCAAAGAGGATGCGAAAGGCCAGTTCGCTGAATCACAGGCGGATCCCATGAGCACCGGGGTGGCCAGTGCCAAGCCGACCGTTGTGACGGGCTCTGAAGACGCAACAGCTAATCGCAAACCTCCTGGGCACAAAAGGCGAGAACAGGACTGGGACGTGAACTTTGACGAGACGGAGCCCGATCGGTCCAAATAGATCGACGGCAAGCTGTCTCTGAGCGTTCGACGGGAAGCCTCAGGTGGCATTGAGCCTGTCCGCGTTCAATCCGCGCTCGGCGAGGAAGTCCTCGAAAGTCTTGAAGGCCGTTCAGGTCATCGGTCTTAACATCTGCGTGTCTGCCGTTTAGCCTGACGGCGTGTGGTGGACCTCATCCCACGTCGGCTCTCGCAAGCCTCGATCGACCAACTCGTGAAGTCGTCAACAGCGGCCAAGACCAGGCGCGCTCGCCATCGGCGCCATCGTAAAGAGCGCCCAGTCTGTCCACTATCGCTGGCATGGTGGCCACGCCGACTTCGCCTGGAGCGCCGCCGGTCACAGTCTGCACGTGGTGGACGCTCCAAATCCTCATACATGCGGAGCGGGTCTTCACGGATATGAACTCCCGACCCCGGCGGGTTTTGCCGACGATAGCTACTGGCCGTAGGACAGTTGCCTCCAGGCAGGCAGTCCGGCCGCCCCAAAAACCGGAACTGCCTGCCGTCAACGCTAAACCGAGCGTCGCATGCTCGACCCCGAGGCCAAGGATCAGAAGCACGAGGTCGATTGCCGTAAACCTCCACACTAACTGTTTGTTCCATCGCTGTATCCTTTCACCGTCAGTTTCAAGAATAGCCGGCGGCTTGTTCGCGCAAGCGGTGAACGCGGCAATTCGTCTGACGCCAATTCGGGAAAAGGCAGCCCGCGCTCGGCAAGCGGGGCACAGTAAGGATGTCACGCTACCGTGATCGAGCCTGACCCCGCTCGTGGAGTTGCTCGATTGAGCGGCCATAGGCAGGGCGCAGAGGCCAATGCACGGCGTCGTTAGTGCCGGCGCCTGAAGGACGGTAAAAGTAAAGCCTTCACGAAAATCGGATCATGGTGCCCCTGCGAGTAAAGTCTGATTATGGCGCTGCCGAGTGCTTTAGCTTTTTCGCTATCGGCGTTGAAGCTGCACTCACGCATGCAGTCATCGAAGATTGTCTGCATGCTTTTCAAATCGGCGGGATCGAACACGCTATTGTCGGAACCATCCGGAAATACGATGTAGCCGGGGGCATTTTGGCCGCGTGACGTTGGCATATCTTCCTCCTGGGGCTGGACGGAAGCCCACATCTGGCGGCTTACCTCCGGTTACTCGGAGGCGAGCCATCATTGTGCGCCTTAACTGAACTGCGAGGCTATGATGAATAGAAGCTGCGCCAACGATCAACCCGTGAAATTTGACACCCGGTCGGCGCGTTGAGCACCCCTTTAAGCATTGGATCATGCTTGTCGGCCCAGTTGGTCGGCTGCGCCAAGGCAACCACTCCTTTTGGCACCCCATCCGCGGACTGAGCATGCAAACGGCAAACGGGGAAGTTTGCCCGACTGCAGTTTTTTGGCGTTGCGCATTTGGGCTGCCACGACCCCATCGTTCAATCTGAAAGGAAGCATCACGAACCGCAGCGAATTTCACGCGTCTGTGGGCTGGTCGCAGTTCGGCGGCCGGCTGACACAAAGGCAAGTAAAGTCGATGGAGACCATCATGAACAAGTGGCAGGCGGACGGGGTGACCGACGCCCGCTGGCTGGCCTGCATGCTGGCAACGGCGCTTCTGGAAACCTCCGAGAGGCGCCAATCACCGAGAACCTGTACTATTCGGGTGCAGTCTACGCAGGGCGTTCCCGAAATACCCCCACCGTGGCACAGGCCAATGCGTGAGCACGCCAACCAGAGCGGATCGCAAACCGCGCCTAAGCCAACAGCAACGGCAACGGGGCGATAGCTGACGGTACCGACGTCGCGGGCTGGTGCACATCACGGGCCGGGAGAGCTATCGAAAGTTCGGCATCGAGAATTGTCCAAGGCGATGCCCTGCTGGACGTTGTCGCCACCCGGATTATGTTCGAGGTACGATCGCTGGCAGCTTCACTCGGCGGAAGCTGGCCAACTATTTCAACGAGACAAACGCCGACTGGAGGACACCCGCCCGGATCATCAACGGGCTTGATCGTGCCGACGACCTCGCCAAGCGAAGAAATCCGCGGGGTCATTCTCGCAACTTCCTATGCTAGGAAAGGACACCCACGTGTAGAAGATTCCGAAAGCAATTGCAGCCGCAGTCGGCGGCGCTGCTACTGGCACCATTGGCTTTCCGTTATGCCTGAGGGCACGCCCTAGTACGGCTATCTCGCGCTCTACGCCATCACGACGCTTCTCGCACAGGGGAGAAACACCAGCGGCGGATGCTATGGAGCCACCCAGACGCGCGCCGAACCTCGAATGGAATCTGAACACGATCCAGATCATCACGTATATCGGCATGTGCGCCGGCGGCGTTGCGGTATGGGTGGACGAGAGTAGGGAGATTGAAGAGCTGCAGACGCGGCGCAGGCGTCGCATCCTTGGATAGCGAGAACTGTCGGGGCTGGGGCGGTGAGAGGGAATCCCGGTTGGCTCATCAGGTGGTGCTTCGAGGCAGTCCGATGGCGTCACATGCATTGACCTCGGCAAGGGGCGTCCCCCTCCGATCGGTGATGGTGATGCCTAAATATTTCGTCTGCTTGCCGACCGCTAAGTCGTCCCCCATCATTTCAAACAAGCTCGTTCTAGCGTCGGCTACGGCAGCATCCAAGTCCACGAACGTTAGTCCTTCAGGATCGGCTTCTATGCCTTCGGTCGTCCGAACGTGAAAGTAAAAGCGTGGCATGTGAGTTGCTCCGGTCGGCGCTGGCTCAAAGGAAGGACCCTCAGTCGGTTAATTCTGAGAGCGGATTTTTGTTCCTGTTATCCTCTTTAACAAAGCCTGGAGACGCTTCATGATCGACCCTTTGATTGCCAATCTGCGTGCCCGTGATGTCGTCACTGTCCGAGAGGTCGATCTGTTGCGGTCGACAATCGTGCGCGAGCGCCGGCTCGGCATGGACGAGGATCTGGTCACCGAGGGATCGCGACCGACTTACAGCACCCTTCTGCTGGATGGCTTTGCTGCTTGCTATCGGATCTTAGGCGATGGTAAGAGGCAAATTACAGCACTGCATATCCCAGGGGATTTCGTGGATTTGCACGCCTTTCCGCTGAAGAAAATGGATCATGGCATTGTGGCCCTGACGCCCTGCCATGTCGCCCTTGCCGACCACAGCGAACTGAAGAAGATGACCGAGACAGAGCCGCACCTGACGCGATTGTTGTGGCTGCTGACGCTAGTCGACGGAGCGATCCATCGTGAGTGGATCGTGGCAATGGGACGACGCTCTAAAGTTTCTCAGATCGCGCACATTTTTTGCGAGCTTTTTGCGCGTCTTGAGGTTATCGGCCGCGTCAAAGATGGCACCTTTGCACTGCCCCTGACGCAGCAGGAACTAGCCGACACGTTGGGAATGTCCCTGGTGCACCTCAACAAGTCATTGAAGCTTTTGCATAATCAAAACACGGTGAAGTGGACACAGCAGGTGGTTGAAGTGCTAGATATGGAACGCCTTGCAGGAACCGCGGAGTTTGATCCACGCTACCTCAATCTGCACGTGGAGCCACGGTAGACGAAAAATCAACTGCCGCACCTTCCTGTGCCGCTCATCCCCAGGATGCGCGTGTGGAGTCTTACGGGAAAGTTGCCGCTTCGAGGACTCATATGGCAATCCGTGGACCTGATCGAACCAGCTATGTCTGACGGTTGCATTGGCCCCCTCTTCTCGTGGCTGCCTCGACCTTGTTGCCATTCGCGTATGGGTTGTTCTTTAAGCGTGTCCCAGGTTGCTGGCATATTCGGCCCCACCGCTTCCTTTCGCATAGGCGATCACCTCATCAACCAGCTGCCCGGGGTGACATCCGTTCTTGTATCGCGTCGATATGTTGTCCGATCCGCTGGCGGTCTTGATCAAACTCCCCGTGGAGATCGGCCGATGCTTTTTCGCTTGAAGTGTCCATCAGATTTTCTCCTTCACCGTTTCAGCGTCGCGACGAAGAGAGGCCGCGGTCCGGGTGAGCATTAGGCGGTTCCCGCGAAGTGCTTCGATTCCCCGCGACACCAACGCCCACGCAATCAAAGCGACCACGACCCAAACAATGAGGGAGGCAAGGGCACTGGCGCGAGTGTCATTGAAGCCTTGAACAACAAGGAAGGCTGCCAGAACAGCCACAAGCGCTGCGAGGAGTACACCGACTGCACCGATCGCCAAGACCATTCCGATGCCTCTGTCTTGGCTAGGTCGATCTTCTTGCACAGTAGCCCGGTGACATCTGATACGAGACCGCTAACAACTTGGGAAGGTGATGCGTGCTCAGAGCTATTGGCCGTTTTCACTTCCTCCATTCACATTGGAGTCGAAGGCAGCCGCGGAGGGAAGGAAGACCGTGGCCCTGTTCGGTTGGCGGAAGCGGTAAGAAAGCGACTCGCGGTCAGGCCAGCAAGTGCTGCGATGCCCGGGAAGGCGATTGGCTGCTTTCGGCCAAATGCTTCGGCCGTATTCGCAAGCTCGCCTAAAATCCTTTCCTTCCATCCGTCTGGCAAAGTCTTCAACACCGCGGCCTATCTGCGCGGTATACTTGCCAGCCTCCTTCTGGTCGGAGCCTTCTAACTCAGTACCGTCTCTTTGCAGAGCATTGGCCAAACCTCCCACCTGCCTCGCAGCAAACGTAGCCTGGTCTGAGACTATCGCCTTTACTTCGGTTTGGGCTCCCTCCTTGATTGCATCTGATGCGGAGGAACATCCCGGCCGACTTTGCGCTTGAGATCGGAGAATGAAACGTGGCATTTAGAGCTCCCAAGCGAATTGGCGCTCGGCGCGTGGAACCAAGGGCGTACCGGTTTGTTCCCATGATGAGATGCGTTCGCATTGACTTGAGCACGTCCGGTTTGATCCGGTACACAGGAGCACTGAGTTTGGTTGCGCATTCGGCGGGTGCCATCAGGTCAGACAAGCTGGTTCTCGCCGTCGGCTACGGCTGCGTCCAGTGCACGAACGTTAGTCCTTCATGATCGGCTTCTATGTCTTCGGTCGTCGGACCGTGGAAGTGAAAGCTGGCATGTGAGTTGCTCCGGTCGGCCTGTTCAAAGGATGGACCGATGTTCTTCAGTCGGTCATGTTCCTGTCGTCCTGTTAGAGAAAACCTGGAGGCGCTTCATGATCGACCCTTTGATTGCCAATCTGCGTGCCCGTGACGTCGTCTCTGCCCGAGAGGTCGAACTGTTGCGGTCGATAATCGTGCGCGAGCGCCGGTTCGGCATAGACGAGGATCTGGTCACCGAGGGGTCGCGACCGACTTACAGCACCCTTCTGCTGGATGGCTTTGCTGCTCGCTACCGGATAGTTGACGATGGTAGAAGGCAAATTACAGCACTGCATATCGCAGGCGATTTCGTGGATTTGCACGCCTTTCCGCTGAAGAAAATGGATCATGGCATCGTGGCCTTGACGCCCTGCCATGTCGCCCTTGCCGACCACAGCGAACTGAAGAAGATGACCGAGACAGAGCCGCACCTGACGCGATTGTTGTGGCTGCTGACGCTAGTCGACGGAGCGATCCATCGTGAATGGATCGTGGCAATGGGACGACGCTCTAAAGTTTCTCAGATCGCGCACATTTTTTGCGAGCTTCTTGCGCGTCTCGAGGTTATCGGCCGCGTCAAAGATGGCACTTTTGCACTGCCCCTGACGCAGCAGGAGCTAGCCGACACCTTGGGAATGTCCCTGGTGCACCTCAACAAGTCATTGAAGCTTTTGCATAATCAAAACACGGTGAAGTGGACACAGCAGGCGGTGAAAGTAATAGATATGGAACGCCTTGCACGAACCGCGGAGTTTGATCCAGGCTACCTCAACCTTCACGTGGAGCCCCGGTAGACGATCCAGGGGCAATTCAATGGCAGGTCATTTCAAGTGCCGCCGCGTTGCGACTCAGGCCGCGGTCCTTGCTATGATGAGATCACGGAGGAGTCGATCCACATCACCGTGTACCTGCAACGTCTGCACGAGGTTATCATTCAGGTCTGCGATCTTAACACTCCGAGCCAAGTCGTTTCTTACGGCTCTGCGGACGAAATCTTCGTCGCTCTCAGCGGCTGCGCGAGTTAACGCCTGTACTGCCTCTAGGATTTTTGTCGGGAAACCTTCCGCCGCAAGGCGTTCCATCGGCCAGGAACGCGCCTTTTCTACCACGTCATGCAGATACGCGACTGTCTTCTCGTCAGCCGACGGGACGGCGAAGGCAACGCGTCGGCAGTGTTCGATATAGGGCTCGCCAACCTTATCCAACTGTCCCTGGTGGGCAATTTCCGCGATTTCAACTGCGCGACCCAGCATCGCATTGTCGTTCATGGCGGCACCTGTAGACTCTCAAAAAGTAACTACTGGAAGCGATCATCCGCGCATTTTGTTCCGTCGGATAGGTCAACCTGGGAAGCAAAGAGCTCTTCGGCGACGACGACGTCGATCGGCTGAGGCGCTTGCGGCCCAGGGCCTCCCTGGTCGCTCGCCTTGCGATCGTCCGCGCGTCATCCCTCGACACAGAGCGCCCTCCTTCAAACGAAAATGGGCCCACGTTGGGGAGCCTGTGAAGCATAAATAGCGATCCCTCGATCAGAGCAGGAAGTCACCTTTGGACAGGGACAAGCTATTGTCTAAGTGAATGCCAAAATCGGCTTTCTTATCGCGGTTCACGTCCGCCTCGGTATACGTGTCCGACTTGTGCTTGGTATAGCGCAGTTCGCCGGCCTTGCCGTTGAAGTCGTCCGTACCGATGAACTTGAATGCTGGGTTGCCGGAAGCCTTCGAGTTCGCATCGATCGCGCTCAAGTCGATCTTGTCGCCCTGCTTTTTGCTGAAGTCATAGATCGTGTCGCGACCGGGACCAGAGGCGGTGCTGTCGCTCAGCTTCTTGAAGATGAATGTGTCATTGCCGGCGCCGCCGTTCGGCTTGTCACCACCGGCTCCTCCGTAGAGCTTGTCGTTGCCAGCGCCGCCATAAAGCTTGTCGCGTCCGGCGTTTCCGGCGAGGGTATCATTTCCGTCGTAGCCATAAATGATGTCGGCATACTGCCTGCCACTCATCTTGTCGTCGCCCTTCAGGGTGGATTTGAGTAATGAAAGCGCCTGCTTCTCCGAGCCCGACTCCGCGACCTCGACGAGAGCTGTCACTGAAAGGTTCAGGCCGGTGAGCGAAATCGACGTTTCGCCGGCGTAGTTCAGTTGGAGGCTTTTGATCGTGCCTGCTGGCTTGATGTATCCCTCGGCATCCGTCGCGAAGCCAGAACCTTTGATGGTGATTTTCTCGCCGGAAATGTACGCGACGCTCTGCTTCGAGCTAAAAGACACAACGTCGCGCTGTCACGGATGCTTAGTCGAAATCGGCCATATATCGAGCCACAATCGGCTCCAACTTTCAAAACGATGCCCATTCACCATCGATGTTGTGCACCTCATGGAAAGTGCATCCAGGGATTGCAAGCAATCGGATCACAACGATAGGGCTAGAGACGCCGCGAGGTCGAGCAAAGCATCAAGTGATGCAAGCGCTGCAGGTAAAGCCGACAGAGATGAAAAGCACAAAAAAGGCCCGCACGGTGGCGGCTCGTCAAAAAAACGAGCCCTATGTCCGACATTGAATGTCGCTGCGGGAAGGTCTGGTTCCGCGATTGCGCTACGGTTGATCAAAAAAGAACCCGCCGGAGCGGGTCAGAGAAAAAACGGCGCGTACGCAATGACAAGTCGCGCCTCTTCGAATGCTGCGCGCAAAGCATGAATATCGGGTAAAGACACTTCCCGCCCTCATTCCATATCCAGGATGTCCACGGACTGCAGCAGCACCTCGGGCTCCGTGCTTTCCCAGACCTGGGGCCGGCGTCACCGCTCCACGCGATCAAGCCGGCATAAAACCAGCCAACGCCCAGACGATCGTTCCCCCGATTGCAATGAAAAGGGCAATCGCCGCGAGTAGTCGCCCCAGCCCTTCGTTGGTGTTGGTGTCGGCTCCCACAATCAAATAGTAGAGTGAACGCCTGTTGTAGCTGTTGCCCATGTGCCAATTTCCAAGTCGGACCGTGCGGAACATGACATGGAGCACGCGGGTGTCAAGAAGGCCATTCGTCGTCCCAGTCTTCTTTGCCCTCGACACTAGGCTGACTGCAGGGCCGTCTCCAAGCAAACAGCGCTCTCATATCATGGCCGCCTCGGCGGGCCCGGCACTCTGGCATCGTGGCAAGGAGGACGCCGCCTACCTTGGCGGACGAGCTTGGTTCAGAAATCTCTTGCTTGAAATCCTGGTCGAGAGCGTGGCTGAGTTCAGCTCGGCAACAGACACTCATTCCCTTGTACCCGCGGAACGTTCTCGCAAGACCTCGACCCATCTATTGATGATCTGGGCTGATAGCCACGGGTATTGCCCAGTGTAATCGACCGTGCACCAGGACCCGCATTCCTTCACCTCGGCAGTTGCACCATCCCGAATCGATCCATCCACACGGACTCCCCGTTCCAGGTCCTCGGAAATTGATCTTTGCTGTAGAGTTCTGGGAACTGCGCACTGTCATGACGCAAATACTTCATATTCATTCCACGCTATCCTGAGCGGCCGCGCTTTTGTGCGGGGAACAGGACCTTCCAGTCCTCCTTCATACTGACGATGGTCTAGCCACTGGCCCTCGCTTTATCGAGGGCCTTGTCGCGGGCGGCGAGCCTGTCACCACGGTCGTAGGCGCATTCGCCGGTCGGCGACATCCCGATGGATGTAGATCGCGAGACGCGGATCGCTTCTCGACGCCGTATACGCCGCATCGCCCGGTCTCGGTCGGGGGTGCCGACGGCGAAGACCGGCTGGCGGCCGATGACGCGGATAATCGCCACGGGCTTACCCGCCCGGTCGTCCACGAAGGACGCTGTTGAAAAGCGACGGGCTGGCGAAACGCGCAGAATGCGATTCCGCGCCAGAGGTGGAAACTACAGCGTGCCGGCAAGCAGATCTCGAAGGTGTTTGTCCGGTTGCCGTTTCCGGCGCTTCATGTAGAATCTCCAACCACTTAGACTTTCCTGCACCACGCACTACCGCCCTTCGGAATAATCGCTCTGTCCATGATGAAGTCCTCCCTCGATCATATGCCGCCCCGCAAACAGAGGGAGTTGAAGCGTGTTCTGGAAATCCTGCACGAGGAGTTCGAGGATGCGCTGAAGGAGGGGACGGCAGACTTCAAGAAGCGCGGGCGCATCCTGAAGATCATCCTGTTCGGCTCCTATGCAAAGGGCGGCTGGGTCGATGAGCCGTTCACGATGAAGGGCTATCGGTCGGATTTCGATCTGCTGGTTATCGTCAACCACCGCAAGCTCTGCGATTTCGCGGAGTTCTGGCACAAGGCGGCGGACAGGATAAACCGCGATCCGCTGGTGGAAACGCCGGTCAGCTTCATCGTGCATACCCGGCGGGAAGTGAACACCTATCTGAGGGAGGGGCAGTATTTCTTCTCCGATATCCGCAAGGAGGGTGTCGTCGTCTATGAGCTTGACGACGAGCTGCTCGCGGAGCCGGGCGTCCTTTCGCCGGCGGACAGATTGCGGCTTGCAAGCGGGCATTTCAAAGAGCGTTTAGGAGCTGCTGCGGAGTTTGCCGAACTGGCTGCGCATGCTCGCAAGAAGGAATACACTAAGCGAAGTGCCTTCTTGCTTCATCAGTCTCTTGAACAGGGTTACTCCTGTGTGTTGTTGACGCTCACCAACTACGCGCCGCCGTCACACAACGTCAAATTCCTCCGCTCTTTGGCTGAAGAGCAAGATCGCCGTCTGGCTGAAGCATTCCCTCGCGACCAGCATCGCGAGCGAGCTTGGTTTAACACATTAAACGAAGCCTATGTGAAGGCTCGATATTCAAAGCATTTTGAAATCAGTGCGGAGGCGCTTGAGTGGCTTGGGGAACGCACCAGTCTGCTGCTCGAACTGGTGAAAGAAGCCTGCCTCGATCATTTGAGCGCCCTTAAGCACGAGGCGAGCTGAAACTGCGGAATTCCGACGATCATGGCAGATGAATAAGGTCCCATCGTTTTCCACTCTCCAGCACCCTTTCCTACAGGCGCTAATGGATCTGATGTTAAGAATGCTTTTTGCAATAATAAGTCGCGTAGTTTGAATAGCTCTGCTGCTTCTCGAACTCGATGGGGGCGGCCGCATTGACCGCCCTCATGGCAATGGCGGCCAGCTTCGCAGTCGACGGCAATCCGATGTCGCTGCGTGCCGCGGAATGGTTCATCGTCTTCTCGCCGTCTTGCGAGGTTGATGCGAACATCGGAAGTCCTAGTGCAAACACTAGGAGTTGTCCTATGGCATCCGATTGAAGTGATCACGTCTGTCGAGCGCCGTCGGCGCTAGTCTCGCGAGGTCAAAGAGCTGAACCGCGCCGGGTTTGCCGGAGGCCGTTTGGTTTAAGTTATGCAGCCATCGCTGGTTCGTCCAGCGTGGCGTAGTGCTGCTCCTCGGCTTCGGCTGGCGGGATGTTTCCGATGGGCTCCAGAAGCCGTCGATGGTTGAACCAATCGACCCATTCGAGGGTGGCGAATTCAACCGCTTCGAAACTCCGCCATGGTCCGCGCCGATGAATGACCTCGGCCTTGTAGAGACCGTTGATCGTTTCGGCGAGGGCGTTGTCGTAAGAGTCACCGACGCTTCCGACGGAAGGCTCGATGCCCGCCTCGGCCAGTCGCTCCGAATACATGATCGAGACGTATTGGACACCGCGATCGCTGTGATGGACGAGGCCGCCGCCATGAACGGGACGCCGCTCATGAAGGGCCTGCTCCAGGGCATCGAGGACGAACCCGGCATGCGCCGTCCGGCTCACCCGCCAGCCGACAATCCGGCGCGCGAAGGCGTCGATGACGAACGCCACGTAGACGAAACCCTGCCAGGTGGCGACATAGGTGAAATCCGAAACCCAGAGTCTGTTCGGCGCGGGAGCCTTGAACTGGCGGTTCACCCGATCGAGCGGGCTGGGAGCCATCTTGTCCGGGATCGTCGTGCGGATCGGCTTGCCGCGGATGATACCCTGCAGTCCCATCGATCGCATGAGCCGGACGACGGTGCAGCGGGCTATATCGAAGCCTTCCCGCTGCAGTTGCCGCCAGACCTTGCGCACGCCGTAGACGCGGAAGTTCGCCTCGAACACCCGGCGTATCTCGATCTTCAATGCAATGTCGCTGCGGGCGCGGACCGACAACCGGTCCACGTCCAGGCGCTTGGCGACGTTCTCGTAGTAGGTTGATGGGGCAATCGGCAGCAGTCTGCAGATCGGCTCGACCCCGAACACCGACCGGTGTTCGTCGATGAAGGAGATCATCGCTTCAATGGGCGGTCGCGCTCCGCCATCGCGAAATAAGCAGACGCCTTGCGCAGTATCTCGTTGGCCTGCCGAAGCTCGCGGTTCTCCCGCTCCAGCGCCTTCATCTTCTCGGCCACGTCGCTTGGGAGTCCGGGCCGGGAACCATCGTCCACTTCCGCCTTCTTCACCCATTCATTGAGCGTCTGCGCGGTGCAGCCGATCTTGGCGGCAATCGAGGAAACCGCTGCCCATCGCGAGGAATATTCGCCTTGGTGACCCAAAACCATCCGCACTGCTCGGGCGCGGACTTCCGGTGAAAATTTGTTTGTTGTCTTGCTCATATCGGCTCCACTGTCTCAAAAGTTGGAGCCTCCGGCAAACCCGGCGCGGTTCAAGCGGCTGGTTGCAGCCTGCCTTGAGCCTGGCGCTGTTCTTTCCGAGATTGCCCGTGCGGCCGGCATCCACGTGAAGCAGCTTTTTCAAGCTGGCGCAGCGATTACAACGATCACCGACCCCATTCGAGCCTGGGCTGGCTGACGCCTGCAAAGTTCGCTCAGACCATCAACCCGCGACGCGATGCGGTGCTGCGCAGCCAAAACGGCTCCGCACCGCAACCCGCCGCTACCGCACAAAATGCAGCAACCACAAACCGCCGGAGCGAACCAAAAACTGGATAAAACTTGGGGGCAAGGTCAGTAACGATCATGACAGAGGCGAGGGAGCACTGACCGCCTACGCGACCTATCCGCACTGGGCAGAGGCATACGAATAGACCTGTGTGCTACGCCTGATCGCCGATGATCTGGAATACCTGTTCAAGGCGTTCGACATAGACCTTGGTTTCGGGGGTGCTTCGTGAAGGCATCCGTGAGTGATGGAACCCGGCCAGCGCACTTCGCATTTGCTGCCAAGGTGGGCAGAGAACAGCGAGAGTGGCGATGCACGCACTGGACCGAGCAATCGAAATAGCGCTTGAGGCGCATGCCGGGCAGACGGATAAGGCGGGAGAGCTTTACTACCTTCATTGCAATCGCGTCGCGGCTGCGGTTGCCAGCGTTGACGAAAAGATCGTCGCCTATCTGCATGATGTCGTGGAGAAAGGGCCAGGCTGGTCTCTCGATCGATTGAAGTCCGAAGGCTTTACCGATGCTGTCGTGTCGGCGGTGGAGGCGTTGACGAAGCGTGAGGGGGAGAGCGACGAGACCTTCGTGCGCCGCGCGGCCTCGAACAGTCTTGCCAAGCCAGTGAAGCGAGCCGATCTGAACGACAACCTCGCTCAAGCCAGCGCAAGCGGGCTCGACACATCGAAATACGTCAAAGGACTGACTCTGTTCGATGAGATCGCGGCCGCTGAAACGTCTGAGGCCCTGGGCACTCCCGAGGGCACAATCCCTCGCTGAGAAGTCCGCCTATTGACCCAATGGTCCTCTACTTCATCAACCCGGCCGACCTCAGCGCGTTTTCGATAACGTCCTGGATTCCGTCTGCGGCAGCTGTGGGTCGCGTCGGTCCGTCGCGAGTTGTCTCGGCATGTTCCGAAAAGTCGGCACGCCGATGAAACGAAGGCGTCAGGCCCCAGTTCCGTGCGATTTGAACGGTCGATGAGATACCGACATCGAGCATGTACGGCGCGCTGCGGCCGTAACCCGTCGCCGAGTCGACGGGAGTTCCGTGAGCCATCCCCCTGATGCACTGAAGTTCGATCACTTCTCGCCCATAGTCGTCTTCCCAAATTTCGCGCAAATGACCGTCAACGGGCAGAGACGACGTGGGCCTCTTTTCGACTTGGTGTACACCCCGCCATTGGTCTACGATCGCACGGGCGTTCTCAACCACTACCGTGTTGTCCAAGGTGCCGTGCCAGATGGACAAGGTCGGCCAAGGCCCGTGGTGCGCCGATGCGGACCGAAGCTTCGCATCAAGTGTCGTGGCGGCTGGAATTCCGTGCCCGCGCATGCGATCGAATGCTTCGGGGACCGTGTATGCCACACCATAAGGGAGGCCTGCAATGATCGCGCCGCCTGCGAAAACCTCTGGATATGTGGCGAGCAGGGCGTTCGCCATTGCACCACCTGCCGACAGACCTGTCACGTGTATTCTTTTGGGATCGACACCGTGGTCTGCGATCATCCGGCCGACCATATCCATGATCGACTGGACCTCGCCTTTGCCGCGCGTAATGTCCTCGGCTTGGAACCAGTTGAAGCACAGGTTGGGATTGTTCTGACGAGACTGCTCCGGGAAGAGGACCGCGAAGCCGTAGTCATCTGCCAATTTCGACCAGCCCGATCCGTAGTCGTATCCAGCGGCGGTCTGAGTGCATCCGTGCAGAACGACGACTAGGGCGGGTGATTCTTCTGATGCCTTTGGAACATGGTACCAGCCAGCCAGGCCACCCGGATTTTTCCCGGCCTCTGCGAGTTTCGAAAGTGATGTTGTGCCGGGCGCTGTCGCCGCAAAGCGCGTCCGGTTCCGGGTGAGCCGTTCGATGGTGTCTGAGATCGATCGCATGGACAATCCTTCCTCGACGGAAGAATTCAGCCGCCTGCACTTGAGATAATGCTGCACTGCACAATTGCAAGGATTTCCAGGAAGAATTGTCGAGGCCACCAAGAAAGAGCCCGGATCACGGTGTGCGTGGGGACCAAGCGAGTCTTCCTCGCTTTGTTTTGAAGCCAGAGCAGACTGATCTTCCATATCGAGATGGCGGAGGGGCCGCTTTGGGGCCGGGAGGGGAGAGTCCGTTGTGGGGTGCCGAAAGGCGATAGCGGACATCCGGGCATCTGGCTATGTGGTCCGAGTTCGGCCCAAGGACTAAGCCGCTCGCGCGGCACTGGCGCCTGTGGTGGGCGTCGTGCACCGACCCAAACGCCGTGCATTTGAGAACGGGCAGTCCTGGCTGACGATTGGGGTCTTCTCAATCATCAGACAGGAGGTTGCCATGAGGGAGGAGAGGACAACCCCGCGGCGCGAGCGGATGATCGAAGACATGCGCATCCGTGGGCTGGGCGACAAGGCCCGGCAAGCGCATATCCGGGCAATCAAGGATTTCGCCGGGTTTCTCAAGCGATCACCCGATACGGCGACAGCCGATGACCTGCGCGCCTATCAACTGCACATGACCAATGCGGGCGTCACGCCGACGACCTTCAACGCCCGCATCGTGGCGCTGCGGTTCTTTTTCGCCACCACCTGCGGCCGTGAGGAGATGAAGCGGCATATGCAGTTCCGGCGGCAGCCGCGGACGTTGCCCGTGGTGCTGAGCATCGAGGAGGTTTCCGACCTGCTGATGGCCGCCCCGGGGCCGGGCCTGAAGTATCGGGCGGCGCTCAGCATCTCCTATGGCGCCGGACTGCGCGCCTCCGAGGTCTGCAACCTCAAGATCAGCGACATCGCCAGCGACTGGATGCTGATCCATGTCGAACAGGGCAAGGGGCAGAAGGACCGCAAGGTCATGCTGTCGCCCGGGCTGCTGGAGCTCAGGCTCGGGCGGAGACCCGGCCGCCCATGGCTCCGGATATGTAACTGAAAGCCTGAACACCCCTTCGTCGTCGATCACTTCGACGGTTGCTCCGTCATTTCGGAAGATATTTGCAAGGGTTTCGATCTGGTCTTTCTGTAGCCCTGCGAAGTTGCGCACGTATCCCATTTCCAATCCCCCTTTTTTGAAACCGTGAAACGTCGACATTTCTCCTGCCATTCTTATTCCGGGTGCACTCCGTCAAGACAGGAACGATCCGCTTTTGACATCCGCGGCAGCCGGCTGCGTCGGCACAGCTTGTCTCAGGGCGTCCCATGTCGGAGTTGGAGTTGTAGGTGGCCTCGGCGGAGCCACCATATTCTGTAGGAAAGACATCAGTCTATCGAGAGCTGTAAAGAACACGTCGATGCCGAACCCAATCAAGAATGCTATGGCAAACGTGTTTACGCTTAGACCGGTGAAGTCTTTCATGGCGTCGGGGGGCGGCGTCCAAGAACCAGGCGAATATGATTCCGGCGAACCCGTCAAGGGCGACCCGGTGTACAATTTTCTCAATAGGCGGATCGGGTAAAATCGGATTGAGCACCGCGCGCATATAATAAATCAAAGCAACCGAGAGCGCCATAGAGCGCGGGAAGATACCACTGACTGTAGATACTCATCGTGCGGCGCACATCCCCCCCATCGGCATCTCACGTGGATGCCGTGCTGGCAGAAGCGCCAAGGTGTGGGAGGGCAATCCGACGCTTATGGTCGCCTCGATCGGGGGCGGCGGCACGCCTATTCCTCGCGTGCGAAACCGGTGATGGGCGCGCTTGCAGCACTTTCCAGCTACTATTTTTCCTTCAGTCACAGCGGCGCAACGCTGAGCCCTATCGCACCCAATGCTCGCCGTCTTCGGCCCCGAGCGCTTTGTGTCGCGTTTGGGCATGGTTCTCTGATTGTAAGCGGGTCCGTAGTTTGGCCAACTAGGCGATAGCGCTTACTGATTTTATTCATCTTTCTAAGACGACAAGAACGTATTTCCCCCCGAATGGAACTGCAATTCCGCCAATAATATAGTGCATAAAAAAACCGACCCAACCGGGCCGGCGTCTTTTCCGTACAACTTTTTCTGAATAGTTAATGTATCATCCCGTGTCGCCGCTTGCCCTTCTGGTCCCATTCCACGGCTTTTTCGACGTAAGGCGCTATTATCGAAACAGGTAGCACCACCCTGTGCTTGGAATATCCTTGATCCCATACCGGAGCGAGGCCGGCCTCATAGAGAAAGCGCCACAGCAGCCGCGCACCTATCCCAGCTTCCCTGGATGCGCTGTGAACGGAGTGAAGTTTGCGATATCGAACGTCTCGCAGGAATTTCTGGCCGGGACCGATAGGTAGGTTTTCGATTGCCGTCTCCTGCATAAGTTCGAGAACTCGGTTATAGCCCGGGAACGACTGGTAGGCAGACATCTCGTCGGCCAACTCTCCGAAAACAGCGTGCGCTCCCATGGGTGACTTCGAACGGTAGTAGCCCTTGGTCAGGCCGGTAAGGACCGATTTGATGTCAGTCGTTCCGCCTGATGCGATCTCGAACCCTGTCGCCGCGCTTGCTGACTGCTCGGAAAGAGAGAGGCTACCGAATTGGACTTCTATTCCGTGGCGCTCCACAGCTCCCAGGATTTCGACGAAGTGAAGGGCAGCCTGGGGGGACAGATCGTCAAGCCAGAGATCAGAGTTCGGCTCGTTTCGAATGCGCCGAAGGAAGTATTTCTCGGCGACTGTGAGGCGCATAGGAACACAGTCCGGCTCGAAGTCCCGCCACTGCCTGCCACTTACGCGAATCCAAGCATATGGATCGCAACGCAACCTCCAGTCGCCAAACTTGTGTGTGAGCAAGGTGACCTCGTGGACCGGGCAGGCACGGAGAAACCGTGGAAGCCATGACATTCGGAAGCGCGCCCTGAAGCCTCTTCTACCAGACATGGTCACCTCGTCCTCCGCGAAGCACAGCGGGCAGAACTTCACTTTGGTGTTGGCGACGAATTTCTTCGAAAAGAGGTGTCCCGCCAGTTGCCTAGACCTGGTGTCGACGTGGAGAACGGTGGCCCGCTGCGCTTCCGCAGGAGTCAGCCCGGCGAGTTCGGAAAATCTTTCGACCGCCGCGGAGCACCCGCGAGTCACCTCGATGAAGCTAAAGCCCAGCAGGGTGCTAAAGCTTTGAGCGGACTCGGCTAGGTTCAGGGCCGCGATCCTAGAGCAATAGTGACTCAATGGTTCGTCAGCGCCAATCGGCATTGTCAGGCCAAGCCGTGTCATGCGCGCCTCCTCTGGTCCTGTGGCTGCGTGTTGAAAGTGGCGGCTCGGACATCCACGTGGTCGAGGTCGCCATCCCGAAGCAATGCGGTCAACGGAATGAGGGTCTTCCAATCCGGGCTCGTGAAGATGTTCTCCTTCTCGACGCAACCCGAGTAGGCCTCATACACCTCTTCGAAATGCCTTAGAGCCACTACCTCGGATTGTTCTTCCCAGGCGCACTCGACGACACCGCGGACCATCTGAACGATCGAGCCAATCTGAGCATCGTTTGCACGGCTGAGCCGCCGGTTAAAATCCTTCGGTAGGTCCTTGCCTAGCCGAAGCCCTGCATGATCCACAACGACCCTCTCTAAGATCAAGCCTACCGTTTCGTCGATCTTATCGTCCGTCACCCCCTCAAACGGAACAACGATCCGCCTGTTGTAGAGTTGCTTACGGCATACGAACTCGGCGAGTGGCGCAACTCCGATGAGAATTAGCACGATAGGCCAGTTCGGCATTTGGACGAGGTCCTTGATCGCGTTGGCGATCTTGATCAGTTCCAGCTTGTTGGCGGCTTCGATCGCGTCCTGTGCCTCGTCGATGACCACGTATTTCTTGCGGTTAGCCTTCAACTGAGACTGGAATACGTCCCAAATCCTGTTTTCCCTCGTGGCTGCGTTGACCGGGAAACCGAGGGCGGTAAGGCCGCGATATGCGAACTTCTGCGGTGTCGAAGGCGAAGGGGCCTTGAAGTAGAGCAGCGGGTCAACCCAAACTCCGTCCTCATCGATGAACGGCTGCATCTCTTTTGTTCTTTCGATATGCTCAATTAGCGCTCGCGTTTTTCCCGCGCCGCTCTCGCCACATACAACGAGGATTCTTCTCTTGTCAGGGATGTCGGGCTGATGCGAGCAAGCGGAGATACCTTTCACCATCGTTTTGAGCGCCCTGCTGAGCTTTCTGTCGCGGGCAAATCCGATATATGGCTCGTAAAGGCTGCTGATCTTTTCAGAATCGGAACTCTTTCCCGTTAACCTGCTCGGCAGAGACTGTTGTGAGGGTTGGATTGCCATGATCTTCCTCCTAGAGAAGGCCGTGACCGCGCTCAAAGCAGCCACGCGAAACCTCGGGTTAGGGATGAATTGCTAGGTGTCGAATTCAGGGGCGTGTACCGCCTTGGTGGCAGGAGGCCGTTGTTCCGCTTCGATCTGCTTTGCCTCCGCAATTGGACACCCCTCGGGGTGATCGAAACAACCGGGAGGCAGAACCATGTTGCCCAGGCCGAGGATGTCCAAATAGTCTTGGCTCGGACGCCACTCCGCGAGATTGACCCTAGCGTCGGCTCCTCGCGTTGCGACCGTGTACTTTGTCGCCATACGACGATCGAACTTCTCGTAGTCCTCCATCGAGATGTACGGCGGAACAACACCAGCAACAATGCGTGGCAACCTGCCGATCTCACGTAGATCGGCATGCGCCTTCCTGACGGTGTCCCGGGAAAGTTCTGCTTGCTCAATTCCTGCGGCCCTGAAGGCGTCGCATAGGGCTGTCCACTCCAGCATGGTCATGCCTTCGAACTCGGGATACTTCGACCGCACCGTGTACCAATCGCGCCCGTCAAAGAATGAAGCTTCGCCCAAATTCTCCAAATCGCCACTCAGCAAAATTTTACGCGTACGGTTGCGACGCACGTGTTGCAAGGCGTTTCCTTGATACGGAACGCCGCGCCACGTGACGCCTTCCGCTCGAATCGTCACCTGAGTCCGCGTTCCGAGAATCGCGCGACGTCTATTGCCGGTGGGCGAGGGGATGACCCCGTAGCGCCGTGTCAGCCGGGTCCAAGCAGCATGTGGCGTCTCGCCATCGTCATGCGGCGTATGATGATACACGTCGACAATAAAGCGGAGGATCGCCGCTCTAGCTTGCTCAGCCACAAGACTTGCTTCTTTCTCGGCCTCCTTGGTGTTGTGGCCCTCTGCCAGGCCCCATGTCCTTCCGCTGAAGTACACGAGGGCCTTCTCAGACATGTTCCTAAAGAACCTTTCGACGGTCCCGCGACCGGATGCCGCTCCTGTCGGTGGGAAAAGGCAGTTCGCGCCGAGGAGGATAACTGCGACCCTAAACTCGTCCGACGTAAACCATGCCGCCGAATCGACGGCGATCTCCTCGAACGAGCCATGATAATGCCACGAAGCAGAACATCCGAGGTCCCGGGCAAGAGAAGTCTTGTCGCGGGTTGCCATGTCCAAGGCAGGAATGGCGGTTGTCAAGGAAGGGTCGCGCGCATGCACGTCGGCCGCGATGATGCATTTCGAAGCGACGTCGATAATGGCCGTCACCCATAGCCTGATACGAGGGACAGCCATCCGTTCTTTCTTGCTCATCGTCTGCCATACGCCGACGATGGTAAGAAGGACCTTGAGATCGACCATCCACTCGTCCTGTTCCACTCGCTCGAGTGGCCTCAGGCGCTCAGTACCGCCGCGGTCGGCGGCAAATTCGAGCTCTGCAGCGCCAGGGCCGAGACGAAGCGCACGCATGGCCGGAGGAAGCTCCCTAATACGCGCGCGCAAAGTTTCGACGCAGGGCAGATTGAGCTTGTCTCTTTCGCCGCGCCCTTCGTTTAGTTTTTCGATCTCTTCACAGAGTTCGGAATGAAGGTCAGTCGCGTCCGGCCGTTCCTGCGGCGACGCCCATCTTCTGGCGTATTCCTGTACGAGGACCTCGACCTCTGGATGGAGAAACTTCCTGCCTGCGGTGCGACCATAATTGTCTAGGAGAACGATGGGATCGCCTGTCCTCTCGAAGAGGGTCAGCCACTTTCGAACGGTGCTGCCCGCCGGCTCCCATACCTCCTTCGTCATCTTCTTCTTGCCGTTGTAGGTCAGCCTCTTCTTTCCGTCGACTGGGATCACTCGAGCAAGCTTCTTGATAATCCCCGGCAACACGAGGTCGATACCCTCGTCAGTGCGGCTGACTCTGCCCTCATAGATCAGTTTCGAGATGGCTCTCAGAAGGTCAAGCTTAAAGACCAGCTTCCTCTTCTGCTTGCCTGTGAGGTTCGACGTGACGGTCTCGTACCATTTCGGCTTCGGTCTCTCGGGCGAGTATCTACCCGGAAAGTGTTGCATTGGGTCTAGGCGGGCCTCAAACATCGCTGTCATTTGCTCGCGGGTGAAGGCCACGACGATGTTGTTGTCCACCCGCTGAAGAAGATATCCCTCTTCCTCCGAACGGAGGTAGCTATACTCGAGCCCGCGATAGGCAAAACCGTCCCCAGGGGCGAACCGATAATGAACGATTTCCTTCTTGTTTGGAAAATAGACCTCAAAGTTCATCGCCGTTCTCCTTTTCGATCTTGGGGTGAATGGTTCCAGAATTGAGCTTCCGCGCGAGCATGCTCTGTTCAACAAAAACAGAAGGGGCATCACAGAGGCGGCGCTCGGGATGAAGCATCTTGAGTACGCCTTCGTAGATGAGGAGCCAGACTGCCACCTCGCCTCGAGCAACGGACGGGTGCAAACGTGCAAGGTCGAAGGCACTGAACACTCCGTGCCATTGGCCTAGCTCTCTCAGGAGAAAATCGACGTCTGATTGATTACGGAGCCGGCGCGCTCGTAGGATCGTCTTGTTGTTCCAGAGGCGCTCGGCCGAGAGCTCGATGTCCGTCAGGATGATTGCGTCGTCGGCAACTTTGCGAAGTTCGGGAAGGGAGGCTCGGATGATCCTGTTGAGGCCCCTTTTTTCCACCTTATCGGCTGGTTTGATTGCAATCGCGATCTTCCGCGTGTCATCCAGCGTGAACATAAAGTCGTACCGGGTTTGATGAAGTTCGCCGTTTTCGTCGGGGTACGAGACGGTGGGGTGCTGATCGATAATTTCGATGACGCGGCGATTGGCCATCAGCTGATAGGTGCATTTCATCTCGAGGTGACTGGAACTTCCGATCTCCCGGTTGGTCGTTGGGTCCGTTAGCCACGAGCGCACGCTCTCCCGAGAAGCCCTCGGCGGACGATGACTTCCTTCGCCCTTGAGGACGGGAGGGGTCCACACATCAACGTCCTCCGTGACCCCATTGTTTGTCACCGTCCGTTTCACTTGTCGGCCACAGGGGACGTCGTCGCCAAAAAGCTCCACCTCGCCAGCGGGCTCATAGTTGTCTTCCCAACGAAATCCTTGCTCGCGGTCCTTCATGTAACGGAGCACTTTCTTGGCGTTCATTCTTCTTCTCCTGAGATTGGACGACATGCGGAGCCCATCCCCGAAAAGCTTGGGGAAGGAACGAATGTCGATGATCTGTTAGAAATCGGTGGCGCTAGCGCGCTCGCGCACAGGCTTTGTGTGACACTATCCGCCTATGCACTCGGCATCGCGAAACGGCCTCGATCGGCTGCCGTCTCTGAAGACGGCGTCGCTTTCCAACTCGGCCACTGGCAGCCCTACGTCTGATCCGTCTGGCATGAGCAGCAGATTGGGCTGAGATAAATCGAGGTCACAGCTGGGACTAGCCACTGGGATACCCGTTGGCGTTGAAAATTGTCCGCACTGGGCGCTCGAAGGTAATTTGGATGGGTCAGTAAACACGACGAAACCTCCGGAAACGAAAAGGCTTTCCGGGGTGCCGCCAGGGTGAAGGCAAAGCGTATTATGCCGTGCCTATTGCTCGCGAGCGGCAGCCCTATGCGTGGTCGCTATGTTTACTATCGCGTGCATGAGTAATACCCGTTCTACTCTGACACACGACGTCATACAGTAGCGATCGGAGTTTGCCGACGGAAAAATGTCGACATGGTTAACGGAAGCCGAGATCACGTTGCGCAATAGAGAACCCCGCACCGCCGTCTGCCAGATTGGCTCGCCGAACCGGATATGGTGTTATTCTTGGCAACGACAAACGGTCCGCATAGCTCCTCGCTGTCGGTGCGCAAGCGGCCGGTTTCCGTTTGTTTTCGCGTTGGGATAAGTTTAATAATGTATCATGGCTGGCTCCTAGTGCTGGCCATAGGTTGACCACTCGGCTAGGAGTGCCAACCACTTCAGAGCGGGTCGCTGTGCAAAGCGGCCCGTTTCTTGTCGGGGACAGATCGTCGCCGACCTCTTCTTAGATTCTTCTTCAGCTTAATGAGCAAGAGTTTTATTTTGCATGCAATCTGAGTGATTGTCGGAAATGATCCGGGCTTTGCTATGGTAGCAAATAGCATCACCGGGTCGCACGCCAGCCTTCAGCTAATAAAACATCCCGAAGCGAACGCGTTCCGTTGCGTCTTTAATTCGCTTGGTCCCATTACATTCACAATACTGCTTCGGCCAGCCGCGAGTTCTACAATTACTACCGCCATCCCTCCGTCGTGACCACTACATGTGCATCAGGAAATTTTTTGATGCCCGCCGCCACATCAGATGCTGGGGTCTTGCATTTTTCTATCGCGGAATAGGGCATCCATTTTCGCCTCTTGATCGCCGGGGAAGCCGTCCGGAGCAAGATTGACAGACCTCATGGGCGCTCCAAGAGTGTTGGGGTCATGCAAAAGAGTAGGGGGGCGACCTCGACGCCATGATTGAGTGACAACGGACTGTCGTCGAATCTTATGAAGCGGAGTCTTGAGATACCTCGCGGACTGTGTCGATTGAGGCGGGTATTTTCTGGCATCTAATCGTACTTCAATCACAGCGGCTCGCTGTATGAGCATAGACCAATTTAAAGACCTCAGCCTGTCGCAGTCGGAGCAAAGTCAATTCACGATTTGGGCCCCGTGAACACCACCTTAGTCTGCAAAGAGGCGGCCAATAAAAACTCCTGTGGTTGCAGAGCTTCTGTGTTCCGGGGAGGGTCTTATCCCCGGTAGCTGTAACACTGAGTTAAGCATGGAAATAAAAGGTTATCGGGACCGGCACTGACCCGGTAACTTGAAGTTGTCAAGCGCCGCCTCGGGGACGCAGAAGTAGAAGCGAGTTTGCTCGAGGAAATGGCAGCGTTGGCCTGGTCGCGCTGTGCTATGATCAGTTTCGCTGAACCTTGGGAGGTGGGAATGCGTAGCCTTTTACTCACCCTTTCTGCAGGTGTGCTTTCGGCCTCGATTGCCACTGCCGCAGAGCCCCTAATATTTCATACCGAGAACTTCGCAGACGACACGGTCGTAAGCCTCGGCCTCGTTGGCAATCGCCTGTCTGACCAGGCCGAGTACGACTACGACGTGCTGATTTCGCTTTCGCAGAAGCACTTCAAGAGCGGCGACGTCTACAGCGATCCCGGCCGGCATCGGGCATTTGTGAGGTGTTCCGATCCCGCCAAAGTTTCGGTCAGAGGGGTGGACTATGCGGTGTCCATATCGTTGGCTCGTGGGACCGATTGGAAGTCTGATCTCTGGGTCGCTGTCTGCCGCCCTTCCGTCTCATAGGGATGATCGGTTCGCCCGCTATCGAGACGATCGATGCACCAGATATCGATGGGCTTTCGCCTACCGTGAAGCATAGCAAGCGGCTGCTTGACCCAAGCTGCGAACGGTACCGGTGAGTGCAGGTTAGCAATCACGTCGGAGGAGACGACCAGGGGCGTCGCGAGCGACTTGGCCATCGTCTCCAACCGCTGCGCCACGTTGACCGGGTCCCCGATAACGGTGAACTCGCTATGACACCCTGAACCGCGCCGGGTTTGCCGGAGGCTCCAACTTCTGAGAAAGTGGAGCCGATATGAGCAAGACAACAAACAAATTTTCACCGGAAGTCCGCGCCCGAGCAGTGCGGATGGTTTTGGATCACCAAGGCGAATATTCCTCGCGATGGGCAGCGGTTTCCTCGGTCGCCGCCAAGATCGGCTGCACGGCGCAGACGCTCAATGAATGGGTGAAGAAGGCGGAAGTGGACGATGGTTCCCGGCCTGGGCTCCCAAGCGACGTCGCCGAGAAGATAAAGGCGCTGGAGCGGGAGAACCGCGAGCTTCGGCAGGCCAATGAGATACTGCGCAAAGCGTCCGCCTATTTCGCGATGGCGGAGCTCGACCGCCCATTGAAGCGATGATCTCCAAAACCGCAGGTCGGGGGTTCGAGCCCCTCTGCCCCTGCCATTTTTTTTCAAGGTTTTCAGTCTATTGGCATCGCAGGTTTGGCGAATGCCCGCAGACCGCGAAACAGGACGGCGGAACGGGACAGCGTCAGCTCTCCCTGACCTCCATCGGTATGCTGGGCGTCGCCATCGCGATGCGCACCGTGCGGTCCCCGCAAAGCGGCAATTTCCGTCGCGGTCCCGCCGTTTGGCACCTCCAGGATTATCCCATCGCCGCAGGTCGGGCGCAAGTTAAGCGAGCTAGTGTGGCCCCGACGGCTTTGCCGCCCTTTGTATGACGTCGGAAGCGACGATACGCGAGTGGGCCCGCTCATGCCGTTAAATCGTGCATTCATAAAGCGTCGCCCGCCGCACGGTCGGCATCCGGCTGCCCGAACTCGCGGCACAGCCAGGCACGTCGGCCGCCGCCCCCGCAGCCGGAGACCTAGACCGACGGCGATCCTTCCACCGACGTTCCGCGGCCGCGGACGACCAGACGGTGGTTCGCCTGCTTGCACGCGGCGGTGCAGAACTTGCGGTCCGACCTCGCCGACAGCATGATTGCGCCGCAACCAGCGCACTGGACCGGGGCGCGGTGGGCCAAGGCGCGCACGATGACCTCGTGTACGAGGAAACGGTAGAGGCTCCTGGTTGAAAGGACGGACGAGAAGCCACGGGTGGTTTCGGCCGCTTCGAGGGAAAGATCGAGGGTCACGGCGAATGGATGGATGATTTGGCCGCGAAAAGCGCGATTGGCCCCGGCGAATTGCCCCGTCCGCAGCATCCAATTCAGACGCCGGAGCGCGTCGGCGAGAGTGCGGAGTTCGGCCACAGACACGCATATGCCGTGGTCGTGGTAGTGAACCTCTTCCAACGGTCCGTATTGGCTGACGAACGCGCGCAGGTGATTGACCGTCCGAGCGTTCAGAAATGACGTCAGGGCCGCCTCCGCCTGCTCTGTCCCCGCGTAGAGTTCGTACGCGGTGGCCTCCTTGGCGGTCCACAGATAGTCCCCCGACATAACCAACACGGTTTTCGAGCGCGTGAGGGTGACGTGATCGCAGCCCCGGAGGGGAGCCCTCCCGTGAAAGCAAATGGCCAGCATGTCCATGTTACGGCTCCGTAACGGGGTTTTCCGAAGTCGTTACATTACAGGTAGCGAATATTGTTGTCCCGGGAGATTTGTGACAGCAATAGTACCGGTATGGGCCGGGCGTCCCGTGCCCTTTCCTCCCGTAACTCGTTGAAAAAGGGTGACGAAGATGTACGACGACGACGACTTCAGGCTTTTTCGCATCAGCGAAGTGTGCAGGATAACCACGCTCTCGCGGAGCAGCATATTCCGACTGAGGAAGAAGCCGGGCAGCCGTTTTCCCGCGGCAGTTCCCCTTACGTCCGGAAGGATAGCGATCAGTCGGTCCGAACTGGCTGCCTGGCTTCGAACCCTGCACTGAACCGGCTCGAGCTGCCTTGCGCCGCACCCGCCCGACGGGTGCGGCGGCGTCCACGGTTAATTTCATGCACTCATACCGCACCCACGACGGCTTAGCGGAGGACCACCCGCGGGCGGGACTGAATGCCGGAGTCACATCTTCCCCACCTTCGATTCGGTCCGGCTGACGGCGTGGCGTCTCGACGCGGCTCGCGCCAGCATCCGGCCGCCGGGGGCCAGAGGGCGCGCGGGTTGTTCAGGAGTCGAATTCCATGCCCCTGCCAAGGAAGAAGCCAGCCTCTGCCCGCGCTCGAAAATCGCACGACAATGCAATAGCCTACGTGGGTCCGTCCGGTGCTGCAAACGCGAGGTTTGCGGAAATTTTGCTGTAAAGCGGTCGGCCATACGCCGAGCGTGGGACATTTCCCTCTTCACGCCGGCCCCGCGCACGCAAGAACGTCCCAATCGTCGGCCGCAAGGCGCGGTGCGCGGGACTGGATTTTGATGCATTCATAATGCACAGCAGAACGCCGACCCATTCAGAGCGTCGCGTCCCACAGCGACCGACAAGATCACGGGGGCGATGTGGTCCTTACCAAAATTGATGCATTCATGATGCACCGCGGTTGGGGCCCTTCTGACTGGCGGCGTTTTATCTATCTACCCCCAAGCGCAGTGATAGACGCGTGGCTATCAAGCTGTGGCTGGAGCCTCCTCCCGTCAGAGGGCGCGCGGCTTGCCATGGAGACCGGAGACGGGGGCTTGGAACCGCGCGCTGGACGCCGCGTTCGAAGACCATCGCGCGTGGTATTTTAGCGGGAGATGCCGTCACAGAGCCGGCATGTCTGGAAGGGCGCAGCGTCGGTCCCTCATTGCGCACCACCATAGCCCGCCTGTGGCTTCCCGGCGGCGGAGCTGGCATACCTCGTGCGCGTTCTGACGGGGTTGCGCCCGTGCTGCGTTCAGGACCTTTCCGGTCCCCGGCATCCGTATATCACCCCTTTCTCGTCACGTAGCATCACGATCCCCTCTCGGCTAAGCGCCGCGAGTATCTTCATCATGGATTCCTCTGTGATCCATCCATCCTTCTCCAACTTGTGCACCGTGCGCGAGGCCAACCCCGCGGCCCTTCCAAGACCTATCTGGGTCAGTCCGGTATGGGCTCTCGCTGCACGAGCGATGGATGGTTCAAGGAACGTCAGCTGGCCAGCACTCACGACCTGTGCTCTCCTTGCGAGTCGACACGCGCGTTTTTGCGGGGAGGGTTCTCGGATGTTCGCGTCCGCTGGCCGGTCCGGCGCACCGTTTTCACTGCCAGGCGAAGGCCGGAATGGCGGACCAGCACTCGGCGACGGAGGCCTGCTCGTGGCGCAGACGAGTTCCGGTGACGGAAAAGCGCTGACGCATGCCGTCCGCAATCGCGCGGGCTCAAGTTCTCCATCGGACACCGACCCCATAGAATTTGCGGCTATCCACGTCGCCCCAGCCGGTGAACTCGATTCCCTGTTCCTGATACCACCCACGAAGAACCGACTGCGATCGGCGGGCTTCCGTGCCGCGCTCGAGGTCCTTGATCACATCGAGACTGAGATTGGCCATCTGGCCGACCTCGGCCTGCCCTTTGTCGAGCAGGGCTCTCGCCGCCCGAAACGACACCTCCGTGCCTTCAGAGTGGAATGCCACGTCGCCCGACAGGAGCGATCTCGGTCCATCCGGACCGAGCCACCTAGCTCCGCTTCTCCTGATCGGCTCTCCAATGAGACCTTCGCCCAGCAACTCGATGCCCTGGCTCCGGTAGAAATCCACCAGCGCGAGGTTGGTCTCCAGCAGGATGCTTTTGCAATTCTCGGCGGCGGATATCGATTTCTGCATGATGTTGGCACGCGTGGCGGCTTCGCGCTGCGAGATGTTCAGTAGCGCGCGGGCAACACGTAATGCGTCAGCTGGAGCCGGGACCCTCATCGATTTGTTGAGCCGGCACCATCGGAAAATGTCAATAATTCTCTTTTGACGTCTTCAAATAGTTTGCAAGGGCCTTAAAATCCACCTATGAAGTCGAGTACGATATCAAAAAAGGAGCAGCATGGTGGACGGCGACGATTCGACTACGCCGCTTGGGTTCGGGATGTCACGGGCAGGACTTGCCGCGACCCTGAAAAGCCTGGCGGTCGACCTCGAGAAGGTTGGTCAATGCGCCGACGCTCCATCCCCTGCGGTCGCTCTCAATTCGTGGGCGCTTGGATGGCGCAGCGTGCCCTGTCTGTTAGGGCGTCCGATCGGGCATCCGTCGATCGGCGACGGGCGGGCGTGTCTATCAAGCGAGCTATTCTACCTCGATCCGGGACGCGGGGTCGCCCGGACGTTGTCCCGCTGGTATCGGCTCGGAACGCGTGTCGATCCCGACCATTGGATCGACCGGTATCCCGACCTGACCGTGCCGCGGAGAACGCCATGAGAGCCTGGATTCTCTCCGACCTTCACACCGAGTTCTGTGCAGAGGCTGCCCCGCTGGACGTTCCCGAAGCCGACGTCTGCATTTGCGCGGGAGACATCTGCGATCGTGGACCGGATAGGGCCGTTCGCTACTTGGGCGAACATGTGTCCGGATCGATGCCTGTAATTCTGGTCCCCGGCAATCACGAGTACTACCGCAGCTCTATTGTCGAGGGGCTGGACCTGGCGCTGGCCACCGCTTCACGGCACTATCCTGACGTCCACGTTCTTAGCCGTCGTGCGGTCATTCTCGGCGGATATCGTTTCGTCGGCGCGACGCTGTGGAGCGACTTCGAGCTCTACGGCAACATGTTCTGGGCGATGCGTGCCGCGCAGAATGAACTGAACGACTATCGTCGAATCAAGGTTTCGAAGGAGCCGTTTCAACGGTTCACGTCAGGCCACGCAAGGCGCTTCAACCAAATGGACAAGCGCTTCATCCGGTGCACCCTTGATGAGCAGTACGCTGGTCCGACGGTCGTCGTGACGCACCACGCGCCGAGTCTTCTTTCTCTTGCTCCGGAATTCGTCGGTGCTCCGCTGACACCGAGCTTCGTTTCCAATCTCGAGCCGGACATTGCCAAGTACCAGCCGATTGCTTGGGTCCACGGCCACCTGCACAATCGAAGTGACTACGCCATCGTCAATACCCGGGTGATCTGCAATCCGCGGGGCTACTCCGACGAACCAGTCCCGGACTTCGACCCGAGTCTTGTAATCGACCTGGGAGACCACACCGTTGGCTAGACATTCTGACAAGCGGTTTCGCTGCCCATGGAAGCTATCAAAATCGAACGACGATCCATTTGTCACCTTGCCGGTTTACCTGGCCTATTGCGGGATCGCCGCGGCGCTTCGTTCTCGTAATCGGAAGAACTCGAAGTTTATCGCTATCCTGCAAATCCAAGGCGACTGCTACTTGCCGATCTACTCCCAGGCCGCCGAGGTCTTTCTGATGGGGCTCTGGGAGGAGCGGGACTACAATCCGTGCATCGGCGGCTGGGATGAAAAACGCCACAGGGACCAAATCGTGGCCCTGAACAAGGACCAGGCGATTTTCTTCGCGGGGTCAGGGCACCCTCTCGACACCGAGGCGTGGCTCCTCGCAGACGTCGTGGTGAACGTCGCGCCTCCGACCAGAAGGCAGGCGGAGGCGGCGCTGCGACGTTTCGAAATTCCCGTGACCGAGAGGGACGTCGAAATCCTGATTTCGGAGTCATGGTCTCGACTACACCAGGCTTTCCAAACCCGTCGTCATCCGATTTCCGCGATGGAACGGCTGCGGCGATATCCGCGTGCAGCACCTATTGCAGCGAACAACGAACCCGACGGACCGACGCTTGACGAAATGCACGGGTTCGGACCGCTTCTCGATTGGGGGCGCGATCTTGCGGCCGACCTTGAGGATTACAAGGCAGGGCGTATCAAGTGGGCGGACATCGATTCCGGGGTCCTGATTTCCGGGCCGCCGGGTTCGGGGAAAACGATGTTCGCCGGTGCGCTGGCCAAGACATGCGGCGTACCGCTGGTTTACGGTTCGGTTTCCAGCTGGCAGGCGGCGGGTGCCCTTGATGAGCATTTGAAAGCGATGCGGGCCTCTTTCGAAGCGGCCAAGGCGAAAGCCCCCGCGATATTGTTTGTCGACGAGGTCGACACGCTTGGAGACCGAAGTGAGACGGACCGGAACCGGGGCTACATGCGCGCCGTGATTGCTGGCTTTCTCGAGTTACTGGACGGTTTCCATCGGCGCAAAGGGGTCATTGTCGTCACGGCGTGCAACAACCCGGAACAGCTCGATCCGGCGATCCGCCGATCAGGCAGACTCGGTCAACATTTCGAAGTGACGCTCCCCGACGAAAATGCGAGGTGTTCGATTCTGAAGTATCACAGCGGCATCGATCTCGATCCGAACCAGGCCGAGCAGTTCAAGCTTGTGACCGAAGGTTACTCCGGAGCCGACATCGAGCAACTTGTAAGGTTTGCCAAGCGATCGGCGCGCCGAAGAAGGGAAGACTTCGCCGGCGAGCACATTGTCGGAGAATTGCCGCCGGCACCCGAGCTTCCGGCCGAATACCTTCGTTCCGTCGCTGTCCACGAGGCGGGACATGCCATTGTCGCCGTAGAACTCGGGTTCGGTGAACTTGTGAGCGTCAAGATTGCCAGCTACGCCATCCCTGGGAACGGCAATCAGGTCGGAGGGGCAACCTACGCTATGCCGCGGCATATGCGCAGGACGAGAGCCGACTACCTCGACGATATTGCCGTGTCGTTGGGAGGCATCGCTGCTGAAACGGTGGTGTTCGATGCGTTCTTCGACGGCGCGGCGGGGTCCCATACTGCCGACCTGAATACCGTGACCAGAGTCGCGACACTGTTGGAGGCCGGACTCGGCATGGGCCACACGCTGATGGTGGCGGATAAAGCGCCGAGCCGCCTCGAGGTGCTTCGCGCCGGCGACCCGGGATTACGGAGACGTGTGCACGAAATCATCGCCAGTGAGTTCGAGCGGGCAAAGAACATCATCATGAGCAGGCGTGCCGCGCTGGAGGAGATTGCCACCCGCTTGAAGCAACAGAGGTCACTATCTGGCGACGAAGTTCGGGAGATCATGGCAAGACACCGTCGGCCAACGGTAAGCCTTGCGAAGCTTCCCCGAACCATGGGAGTGTAAACATGTCAAGTAAACGTCGTCCGCGAAAGAAGCGAGGCTCACGAAGGATCAAGGCGAACACGGGAGCGGAGCAACGCGCTGAAGACCGTTCCTTTGGTTCGGGTCTTGATGAGGTGGGATTTCGCCCTCTGGGAAGGCGCATTGCTGTATCCCGACGCTCGAGGGGCGATGGGCCTAAGACCGGCTCAGAACCCCAGACCGAACTGCCAACGCCAAACGAATGCCCCCAACTGGCTGATCCTTTGGGCTACGACACTCGCGATCCCTCGTGGGTTCGGAAGGCGGCCGAGCATGCCTTGTCGAGCGCGGACAAGGACGCGATTGAGAATGAGGTCGATGCTGCGCTACGGCGATGGAAACTGCGCGACTGAAAAAAGCGGCGCGGTTCGGCGGCCGCCGTAGCCAGACCCCGATTACCTTCGTGGTGGCGACGGACAAACTCACGCCTCAATGGCGACCCAGGCCATGGTATTCACCACGGGAATACGAGCTATCGCATATCGGCCAACCATCGGTTCGAAGGTGGAGGGCGCGTCGACGACGCTGAGGCAATCGCCCCACTGAAAGGAACGGGCGGTCACGTGGTGGCCCTCCAATATAGCGCGAAACTTGACTGTACGGAGAGTTCCATCTCCTATGGCTGATGGGATGGGATAGGGTTTGAGGTGCGTTTGTGCGCAAAATGTCTCTTACACCAGAGCTCGTTGCACTTTGTGAACGAGATGAGCCGGAACCCGAACCCGATGCACGGTGGACACCACTTTCGGATGCGGACTACGGCGACTTGGTTTCGAGGTTCTCTGAGGAGAACGGAGACGGTGATCTTTGGGTTTTTGCGTACGGTTCGCTCATCTGGAAACCGGAATTCGAGATCACCGAGCGATTGCGCGCAGCGGCCTTTGGTTGGCACCGATCGTTTTGCCTCGAGCTTCTCACCTGGAGGGGCACACCTGACCAGCCAGGGCTAATGATGGCCCTCGAGCGGGGTGGGCGGTGTGACGGATTTCTCCTCAAGGTGGCGAGAGGTGACCGCCAAAAAGCGATCGAGCGCCTCCTGCGTCGGGAGGTTTGGGACCACGAAAGCGTCTACACGACCCGGTGGGTCAGGACATTGACCGAGAGAGGATCAATCAGAGCTTTGAGTTTCTGGGTGGGGCCGGTCGCTGGCGAGGGGGTAGCGCTTCGGCAGCCGCTTGAACGCGTGGCATGGATTTTGGCCAGGGCGTGTGGCTATGCTGGCTCCTGTGCTGAATACCTCTACAACACCGTTCTCCATCTCGAGGAGTTCGGAATACATGACAGAAAACTGTGGCGGCTTCAGCAATTGGTCGCGAACGAGATCAAAATGCTTCACCCAAGCCATGCCGTCTCGCGCCAGCATGCACCTCGACAGGCCACTCCGATCATCCACTCGGCAGGGGTCGCCGAAAAGCAGCGTTAGGCATCGGGTGATACCTCCTGGTGGGAGCGTTTTCCACTGAACATGGGCCTGCCGGCATACAACCCTCCGGAAATCTCAAGTTGAAAGCGCCGGCTGTCGCGCTCGCGAACCGCGTCCGCGATTTCATCGATCTGATGCAATTCCGCACCCAACGTTTCGAGTGCCCTTCGGCCAAGTACCATGGCGGACTCGAAGGTGTCGCGGATGTGAAAGTCAGCGCCTGCCTTGAGAAGGGCGAGCGCATGGCGTCGATCGGCTGCCCGCGCGAGGACGGGGACCGACGGAAACTCTGCTTTCACAAGTTCGACGATCCGGGTCGCATCCTCGGGCTTGTCGACACAAACGACGATGGCCTTGGTGCGTTCAGCGCCTGCCGCATGCAGAATGTCGAGCCGCTTTCCGTCGCCATAGTAGACCTCGAAATCGAACTCTCGCGCCGTGTTGATCATCTCGACGTCGGTATCGATGATTGAGATTTCATGGCCGCGGTCGAGAAGGAGCTGACTAACGATCTGTCCAACACGACCGAAACCAATGATCAGGACGCTTCCCTTGAGGTTCTCCGGTCGCCGAGCGCCTTCCAGTGAAGGGGGGATCGATTTCTCTACGAAGCTCAGGAGCGCTATCAATAGCGGTGTCAAAACCATCGAAATTATGATGATAGACGTGAGTATCGCGCTCTGTTCGAGCGTGATGATACCGACCGCCAATGCTGCCGTGTAGAGCACGAACGCGAACTCACCACCTTGTGCCATGATTATCGATCGCTCTAGTGCCTCCCAATGTGAGGACCTGAAGAGCCGGGCGACAGCGTAGATAACAAGCGCCTTCGCGACCATGTAGGCGACAACATAAAAAAGGATGGTCCGCCAGTTTTCGGCAATGACGCTTAGATCGAGCGACATCCCGACCGCAAGGAAGAACAGGCCGAGCAGAATGCCGCGGAAAGGCTCGACGTCGGCCTCCAATTGGTGCCGGAACGTCGACTCTGACAATAGTACACCAGCAAGGAATGCGCCCATAGCCATAGAGAGGCCGCCAAGTTGCATCACGTAGGCGGAGCCGAGCACTACAAGGAGTGCCGCGGCAGTCATGACCTCCCGCGCGCCAGCGCCAGCTATCATTCCGAACAAAGGGTTCAATAGATAACGTCCGGCCAGGACTAGGACCGCAATCGACGCCATCCCGATGCCGATGGCGAGCCAGTTTATACCTTCGATAGCTGCCGGAGTTCCGGGAACGATTGGTGCGAGAAATGCCACCAGGGCCAGCAAAGGCACAATTGCCATGTCCTCCAACAACAGGATTGAGACCACCCGCTGGCCCTTTGGAGTCGATAGTTCCCCTTGCTCCTCGAGAAGCTGCATAACGATTGCAGTCGAAGTCAGCACGAAGCCGGCTCCGGCGACGAATGATGGCGCTAGCGGAAACCCCGTAAACACACCAATTGCAGTGAGGCAGACGGCGCATAACCCAACTTGAGCAACGCCAAGCCCAAAGATTTCGCGCCGGAGACCCCAAAGGCGCGAGGGTCTCATCTCGAGGCCAATGATAAACAGGAACATCACGACGCCGAGCTCGGCAACGTGAAGAATGAAGGCCGGGTCGTCTAACAGCCGCAGACCGAATGGCCCGATCAAGACACCGCCGGCGAGGTAACCGAGGACGGAGCCAAGGCCAAGGCGTTTGAACAGCGGAGCTGCAACAATAGCGGCACCAAGGAGCCCGATGACGGGCAGAAGGTCCATGCCGTGTGCTTCCGAAGCCATTTCACACTCCCCGGCCACTTGGCGAACTCTACGGCCCGCAGTCAACGTTGCTCCGCTAAATGTCCATTAGGCAATTGCTTTCTCGCGAGGCAGCAAAAATTCACAACTGTGGCAGCGTGCAATCCTGGCGAAATCAGTCGCGGTCAAAGAAGATCATCCCCGGCGGATTGCCGCCGGAGATGCCAGAGATGATGTCACGCCGTGAAATCAGTGGAGACCGCCAACTCTCTCCACTGTGCCAGTTCCTCGGCCACGCTGGCATTCTGCTCTTCGATCTTTGCGACGGTGTCGCTGCCAAACGGCATACGCAACGGAGGATTGGCCGCATTTGCAAGCGTCAGAATTCCCTTGGCGAACTTTGTGGGATCGCCGGGCTGGCCATGATTGGCGGCGGCCGCGAACTGGCGCATGTCGGCTGCCGGCGTGCCGACATAATCCGGGATCGCGGCGGGGCTGATCGCCAACGAGTTGTCGTTCAGGAAGTCGGTGCGGAAGAAGCCCGGCTCGACGATCGTCACCTTGATACCGAATGGCGCGAGTTCCGTTGCCAGCGATTCAGACAAGCCTTCGACCGCGAACTTCGTAGAACCGTATACTCCCCAGCCGGGATAGCCGAAATAGCCGCCGATCGAGGAGAAGTTCAGGATATGTCCAGAACGTTGACGGCGCATGTGCGGTAGAACCGCCCGAGTGACCTTCAAAAGCCCGAATACGTTCGTAGCATAGAGCGCCTCTATTTCGGTATTGGTGGCTTCTTCGACTGCGCCGAGCAGGCCATAACCCGCGTTGTTGGCGAGAATGTCGATCCGGCCAAAACGTTGGACGGCGAGAGCGGCTGCTTCCTTCGCCTGCTCCTCATTGGTGACGTCGAGGGTTACGGGCAGCAGGTTCGGATGTTCTCCGATCTGCTCGATTACGGTCTTCGGGTTACGCGCCGTAGCGACAACGACGTCGCCGGCGGCCAAGGCTTCCTTGGTGATCAGTGCTCCAAACCCTCGGGATGCGCCCGTGATGAACCAGACCTTCATTATGATCTCCTTCCGAAGTGATGTTCTTCAGCTCGCTGCTGATGTGGCGGAATTTGACCGAAATCTGTTTGATGTATAAGAATAATCTTTTTTGAGATAATAATGAGCAAGATTCACGAATGCGAGCCACTGAGCTTTCCGAACTGTCAGCGTTCGCGGCAGTCGCCCGTCACAAGAGCTTCCGCAAAGCAGGAGAGGAGCGTGGTGTCACCGCGTCGGCAGTGAGCCATGCCATTCTCAACCTTGAGCAACGGATCGGTATCCGCCTTCTGAATAGGACGACGCGCAGCGTCTCGCTAACCGAGGCTGGCGAATTGCTCCAATCTCATCTCGACCCGGCATTCGGCGAGATCACGTCGGCCCTGGATGCGCTGAACCGTTTTCGCCATACACCTTTCGGACGGGTCAAACTGAACGTCCCAAACTCCATCGCTCCTTTCGTCATTGGTTCAATAATTGCCCCACTGCTGGAGAAGAACCCAAACCTAGAGCTGGAAATCAGCGCCACTGATAGGCTCGTCGACATCGTGCAAGAAGGGTATGACGCCGGCATTCGCTTTGGGGAGCGAGTGTCCGAAGGCATGATCGCGGTCCGCATCAGGCCGAGGCTGCGCCTCGTCGTCGTGGGATCACCGTCGTATTTCCAGCGGCGGCCCGCTCCGGAAACACCCCATGAGCTCAAGCGACACCTTTGCATCCAGAACATGTTCCCCTCCGGGGCGCGCTATCCGTGGGAATTCTCCAAAGACGATCAATCGATCACTTTCCAGCCGACAGGTCCGCTGTCGCTTGACGATCATGAGCTCATGACCCGGGCGGCATTGGATGGAGTGGCGCTGGCCTATGTGTGGGAAGACCGTGTCGCTGAGCCGGTTGCCGCAGGCAGGCTTATCCAGGTTTTGGACGAATGGTGTCAGCCCGAAGAGCCGCTGTACCTATACTATCCGAGCCGTCGCAACATGTCGGCGGGATTTCGGGCTTTTGTAGATGCGATAAAAGCATAGCCGCTAGGCTTAAAAGCGGTTGCGGCCGGCGCAGGTTGGAGCGGATTTCGCTTCAGGCGATTGCGTGGCGCGGAACACCCAACGGTGGCTGTTCGCCAGACGATTGTGCTTCACCAGTTGGTCTGGCGTCGAGCAAGCACTGGGCCATGCAGAGAACGTGCCGCGAAGGCGGGGTATCCACGCGATATCCAAGGAAGAAATTGAGGGGTAAGGTCGGCCTAAAAGGACGCAGCACTACGTCGACGTTTCCAAGGCCCTCGACAGACATCGGATTCACAAGTCCGACACCGACACCGCTGCTGATCATCGAGAGCAGTGTCATGCACATAGGCGTCTCGGCAACCACGTTGAACCTGTAGCCGTCCCGCTCCATGAGCTCCGCCATCGCACGGCGCATGCGCGCGGCCGGCGTATGGGCAATGTACTCTACATTGTGGAGATCGGCTGGCGTGATTTCCTCTTTGGCCGAGAGCGGGTGTCGAGGCGACATAGCGCACATGGCGGCGTCACCTGAGAAGTGATGATACTCCACGCCGGACAAGTCCGTTTCCTTAGGAGCAACGCCAATGTCCACCTGGCCAGTGCCAAGAGCTGTCCAGACCTCCGTGGTCGACATCAATTGCGATGAGACGACGACGTCGGGGTGCCGCAGGCGGAACTCGGTAACTGCACGGGCTACCACGGGAAGACCGATGCCCGGCATGTTGGCAATCCTCACAATTCCCGGGCCGCGTTCGCGTATTTGGGAGGCTGTGTGCTTCAGTACCTCCAGTCCGACAAACGTCCGCTCGACATCCGCGTAGAACAAGCGGCATTGTTCGGTAGGCTCCAACCGCCCACGGACCCTATCGAATAGCGGAAATCCGATAGCCTTCTCCAATTCCGCGATCAAACGACTAACAGCGGGCTGCGTAATACCCATTGTTTCAGCCGCACGTGAGGCGGAACCCGACCGCATAATTGCTCGAAACGCCTCGATTTGACGGATGTTCATCTTAGAGCCTATCAGGTTCGGTAATACAACCGCGTGGATTTGGAATTTGACGCTTTTCGAAAGAAGACTTACCTTGTTCTCGCGGAGGGATTTCGTCAATATTCGGCGCGTCCATTCGGGTTTCAGTTCATTTCTATGATTGCACTTGCTTCCCAACGACCGTTGGGTTGTGGCGAATGTAACTCATGTCGGGCAAGACGCTGCTGACTCTACGTCTTGATGCGGTTCGTACTGTTGCTCGATCGGCATTCCGGGGGTGCCCGGAGCCTCTTCGCGGACGCGCTAACGGTTTCGAGGTGGCGACGATGACTGACAGGTCCAAGCCCTATCATGTTACTCAATGTCCAAGAGAAGCCGATCGGTCCAACTCCATCCTCTGTGAGCTGACCGCGGCGACAGCCTGCGTGCTGCCCTTTCAACGAAGCCGAGTTTCAAATGGAGTCAGGCTAGCTCCGGAGATCAGCGTCAACTATCGACGATTCCTCCTTGAAATCCACCCAACGCGATACTTGCGCGATGATAACCATCGATTGGCATGAAGGGTCAAACTCGACACGTGGCGAAATGCTCTGGCTTGACGGTGATAGAGCATTTCACAGGGTAACCTTCGCAGATGACGCGCGACCGGTCCTTGTCGTCGTTCCATCGAAGCGGCGTGTTTTGCCCCGATATCTAACGCGACTGAGCCGAGAATTTCAGATCAGGGACCAACTCGACAACAATTGGGCGTTACGCCCTCAAAGTTTCGAGGCCGAATCGGGAACCCTTACCTACGATGACCACGTATGTCGCCCGCTCTCTGCATATCTCCAGACGCGGTTGAACCTTCCCGACTTCTTGCGCGTGGCGGCCGCGGCCAGTCGAGCTGTAGAGGGGATGCATGCCAGCGGACTGATTCACAAGGACATCCGGCCGGATAACCTTCTGGTTGGCGAAACGCTCGACCAGGTCCGGATTACTGGCTTCGGAATTGCATCCCGTCTGCCACGCGAACGACGTTCCACGATGCCCCCCGAGGTGATCGAAGGCACTCTTGAATACATGGCTCCTGAGCAGACGGGCCGAATGAATCGGTCGGTGGACGCCAGGAGCGATCTGTACGCACTGGGCGTCACACTGTACCAGCTCCTAACAGGGGTTTTGCCTTTCTCTGCGTCCGACCAGAGCGAATGGATTCATTGCCATGTCGCTCGTCACCCGACACCCCCCTGGGAGCTGTCGCCGGAGGTTCCTGAGGCGGTCGGCGCGATCTTGATGAAGCTCCTGGAGAAGGCCGCCGAGGCTCGATACCAGACCGCAAGAGGTCTTGAGCAAGACCTGAACAGATGCCTGAATGAAATGGTGACCAGGAATGTCATCGAAGTATTCAAGCTCGGCAGCGGCGATGTATCGGCCGAATTGATGATCCCTGAAGGATTGTATGGGAGGCAGCATGAGGTCCAGAGGTTGGCCGCAGCCCTCAACGAAATGGCAGGAAGCAACTCGTCGAGACTGGTACTCGTATCAGGCTACTCCGGGATTGGAAAAACTTCAGTTGTCAACGAACTCCAGCGGGCACTTGTGCCGCTCCGAGGGCTCTTCGCGACAGGAAAGTTCGACCAGTACAAGCGCGACATTCCTTACGCAATCTTTGCGCAGGCGCTTCAAGGCCTTGTGTTGCAGCTGCTGGGGAAGGAGGAGGACGAACTCGCCGTATGGCGTGAAAATCTCCTTGAGACAGTCGGTCGCAACGGGGAACTGATGATCAACCTCATCCCGGAGCTAGAAGCCGTTATTGGGAAACAACCGCCGGTCCCCGCTTTGTCCGGTCCAGAAGCCCACGCGAGACTGCTGTCGGTGTTCCAGGGTTTCATCGAAGTATTTGCCACAAAGGAGCACCCCCTGGTGTTGTTCCTGGATGATCTGCAATGGCTCGATTTGGCCACGCTCGATCTCTTTACGCATATTTCGACGCGGCAGGACCTCAAACACTTGCTCATAATAGGGGCCTATCGCGACAACGAGGTCGGGCCAGATCATCCGCTGACCCGCCGATTGGACCTGATCCGCGCGGCCGGTCGACCGATAGATGAAATTCGGCTCACTGGGATATCAGCCAGCGACGTGACTACGATGTTAGCCGATTTGCTTGAGGCCGAACCGAGCAAAGTCGAGCCGCTTGCGCGGGTCATTACCAGCAAGGCCGGCGGAAACCCCTTTTTCATCCTCCAGTTCATCGGCGCAATGACCGATGAGCAACTGATTTATTATGATACCGCCGCGTTGAAATGGCGTTGGGACCTGGATGGGATATCGACGAAACAGATCAGCGAGAATGTCGTTGATTTGATGGTCGAACGCCTGGGCAGGCTTTCACCCGAGTCGGTGCAGGCTCTGAAACTGGCCGCTTGCATGGGGAGTTCTGTTGACGTCGAGCGGTTCCACCACGTCCTCGGGAAACAGGAGCGTGAGGCACAAGACCTATTGAAAGACGCGCTTCGTATGGGAATGCTCATCAGGGTGGATTCGGCCTATTCGTTCGCGCATGACCGTGTGCAGGAGGCGGCCTACGCGTTGCTTTCTGAGCCCGAACGACGCTCGGCGCATAGGCAGATTGCTTCGCAACTTGTCGTACTCTACGGCAGCGATGTGGATGATCAAGTATTCGAGGTTGTAGATCAATTCAATCGAGCGGCGATTCCGCAAGAGGAACCACAAACCAGGCTTCTTGCGGCATCATTAAATCTCCGCGCGGGAATCAAGGCGAAATCCGCGAGCGCGTACGCCGCAGCCTTAGGCTACCTGTCTTATGGGCTTGCATATCTCGGCGACCGATCGTGGCAAAGCAACTACGATTTAACATTCAATCTCGCGCTGCAGCGAGCCGAATGCACCTTCATGGCAGGCGAACTCGACGAGGCAGGGGGCATGGTAGGGGGGCTTCTGGAACAGGCCCAGACGAAGGTTCACCTTGCAACAGTCTATCGTTTAAAAGTGGAGCTTCACACTGTCCAGTCGGACAATTTTGCAGCCGTTCAAAGCGGCCTTGCGGCGCTGCGCCTGTTTGACATCGACTTTCCCGCACACCCTAGCCATTCACAAGTCGAAGAGGAGTTCGAGGCACTCTCAAAGGTCCTTGACGGGAAGCCGATCGGCAGCTTCGCACAACTGCGGGCGATGGAAAGCTCGGAAATGCTCGCGTTGATGAGGGTGCTCGCGGAGTTGTGGCCGCCTGCGTTCTTCACGGATTTCAATCTTACCACGTTGATCGCGTGTCGGATGGTGAACATAAGTCTCCAACACGGCATCGCGCCGTCCTCAAATCAAGGTCTGGCCATGCTGGGCTGGATCATGGGGCCGGCGTTCGGCCGCTACGACGAAGGCTATAAGATCGTGCAGTTGGCGTGCGACTTAGCTCAGCAGCAAAAGGCACCTGTGGACCTTGCTCGCGTTTACAACACGATGAGCCTGACATCTTCGTGGACGCAGCCGCTATCGACGTCGATTGCTTGGTATCGGACCGCCTATCGTGTCGGGGTCGAGGCAGGGGACGTGTTCTTTGCGTGCTTTCCTTGTGCGTTTATCGCGATGACTTTGCTTCAAAGGGGGCGCAACCTCCATAACGAAGCCGCAGAGTTGTTAGAGTTGCGCACGACAACCCGCAGCACAGGCTTCCGTGACGGTGCGGATATGGCCTTGGTGCCCGAGCGAGCGAGCGCATGCTTGCGGGGGCTCACATCGAGCCTGTCTGATTTTAGCGACGCTGACTTCGATCAGCACGCGTTTGAACGGGATTTGGGCGGGGCGAGAGCGCCGACCGTGGCTTGGTTCTATTGGACACGTAAGGTGATGCTGCACTATCTGGCCGGCGAATTCGCCGCGGCAGTGGGTGTCCTCGACAAGGTCGTGACCGGCACCTGCAAAATCGTGCAGATCGAACACCTAGACTATCATTTCTACGGCGCTTTGGCCTGCGCAGCGTACATGCATCAAGTCGGAGAAAAGAACGGTGAACTCCGACAACGCTTCAACGGCTTCATGGACCAATTACGCCAATGGCTGGAGCAAACCCGCTCCCCAACATTCGCCGGCAAGTACGCGCTCGTAATGGCAGAAGCCGCGCGACTGGATGGATACGACTTGGAAGCCCAGCATCTTTATGAGGAGAGTATCCGGCTGTCCGTCGAAAACGATTTCGTGCAAGACGAGGCGGTCGCCTACGAGGCAGCTGCAAGGTATTACGTGGGACGCGGCCTAAACAAATTCGGCCTTCTGTACTTGCGCGAGGCGCGTGAGCGCTTTCGCAAGTGGGGGGCAGATGCAAAAGTGGCGCTCTTGGACAATGCACTGCTCGCGTGGACGGACACGTTTGAGGGACTGACCCCGCCTCTGCACCCATCTCAGGTCTCGCTTGAGCAATTGGACCTAGCGACCGTTATCAAGGTCCTCCATGCCGTATCGAGCGAGGTCGTTCTGGACAGACTCATTGACACTGTCATGAAGGCATCGATCGAGCATGCCGGCGCGCAACGTGCCGTTCTGTTACTCGACACAGGGGGGGGCATGGACCTGCGCGTGATGGCGGAGGCATCAACAATAGGTGACACTTTGGAAATAAGCCAAGCGGAGCATGACATAGCCTTGTTTTGCCTTGCGCGGTCGGTCGTTCTCTATGTCGCGCGGACCAACGATCCCGTCGTTCTCGACAATGCGTCCGCCAAAGGTGTTTTCAAGGACGATCCCTACGTCCGTGACAACCGTCTTCGGTCGGTCCTCTGCGTTCCCCTGAAAAACCAGGGCAGCGGGGTAGGAATTCTGTACCTTGAAAATAATCTGACCCCGGGAGCCTTTACGCCCGGCCGTTTCGCTCTCCTGAAGCTTCTGGCATCACAGGCGGCGGCATCTCTCGAGAAAGCGCGCCTCTACCGCGACCTTCAAGAGCGCGAATCCAGAATTCGACGGCTCGTCGATTCGAACATCATCGGCATCGTCATCTGGGGGCGGGATGGGCGGCTTTTGGATGCAAACGACGCGTTCCTGCAGATGACACAATATACCAGGGAGGACATTGTAGAGGGGCTAGCCTGGTACGACATGACGCCACCGGACTGGCGAACTCAAGTCGAATCCGAATTCTCCGAACTTACAACAAGCGGTGCGATGCAGCCTCGCGAGAAGGAATATTTCAGACGCGACGGAACTCGCGTTAGGGTCTTAATCGGTGCTGCCGCGTTCGATTCCGAGGCGAACGAAGGCGTCGCATTCATACTCGATCTGACAGAACGGGAGGCGGCGGAGCGCAAGGCCGTCGAGAGCGAACAGCGTTTCCGCGAACTGCAGTCCGAGTTGGCCCACGCAAACCGGGTCGAGACTGTTGGGCAACTCTCAACATGGATCGCCCACGATGTTAGACAACCGCTTGTCGGAATGGTCGCCAGCGCGAACGCGGGATTGTCGTGGCTTTCGGCGACACCACCCAACGTCGAAGCCGCCCGTCGTTCATTGCAGCGCGTCGAACAGGAGGGACATCGCGCAGCGGACATTCTCGACAAGATCAGGGCGCTCATGAAAAAGAATGCGCCGGTCCATGAGGTCGTCAATGTCAACGATCTCGTGCTCAACACACTCCCCTTGCTACATTCTGAGGCCCGACACAAGGCCGTCAACGTTCGGGTTGAACTCTCTCAGACGACACCACTCGTCTTGGCCGATCGAGTTCAGTTGCAGCAGGTGATCATGAATTTGGTGGTCAATGCGATCGATGCGATGTCGGCACCGGCCGAAGAGGAGAAGCACCTAATCATTTCCACCCAACTCGATGATAACGGAGGCGTGACCACGTCCGTAAGGGATACAGGTCCGTCGCTGCCTCCGGAACAATATGACCGCTTCTTCAAGGCGTTCTACTCGACAAAGCAAAACGGTCTAGGAATAGGCTTGGCGATATGCAAAAGCATCGTCGAAAACTACGGGGGGCGGATATGGGGTGAACCCAGTGCACCCCATGGCACCAGCGTGCGGTTCTGGCTGCCCGGGCGTCAAGACCGAGACGAGCCTCGCGGCACCTGAAAAATCGCATGATTTCGACCAGAGGGCTAGCGGGCAAGCGATTGGAAAGGCAGATCATTTCCTGAAAGAGATTTTCCGCCTGTGTTTATCGGTTCTGCGCGAGAACAACAGATCATCGTGCCTTATCAGCAACGAAAGCGATGTTTAAGCCCCGTTTAGCGTTGTCTGGTTATATGTGTTCGGCATTCGATGGATGAACGAAGGGAATATCTCCGAGACTACGCTGGAGGTTCCTTGAGCGGTAAGGCTGGGCGCTGGGTGCACCATCCGAAGACTTTGCGGCCGGGTGTGACGGTGAACGCAAATGCCGAGCGTTATGGGCTGAAGGCCGGCGACGCGGGCAGCGTTCGGTTAGATTGTAACCTATAGAAACGTGTAATGGATTTTGGAGGCAGCCACAGGTACAGTGTTCTGCGAGAGGGAAGGGCATGTGACGTCGATCCTATATGCCATCTGCTTACGCTCGAACAATTCTCATCAGGCTCACTTGTCTACGTGTATGCCAAGCATTCGCAGGGAATATCGATGCGCGAATGGGAGCCACTGGCGCGCTAGGTTGTTGGGCAGTCGGAGCAGCACCCGCTTAGGAAGCTATTGTGAACTGGTTTTCTGCAACACCTTGCATTGTCGCGGTGGCGCACCCCTAGCGCTCATGATGGAAGGTTTGGTACCGTTTTAGGAGGCCTTTTACCCCTGAAGGAGTTGCATTCGATGACGGGTGGAGAGGAATTGGTCATCGTTGTCGACGACGACCCCGTCGTCCAGGTGTCCCTGTGTGATCTGTTCGCTTCCGTGGGCATTCGTAGCGCAGCGCTCGGCTCCGTTACCGAATATTTGGCCGGATCGAGACCCGAGCAACCGTCGTGCCTGGTCCTCGACATTAATCTCCCCGACATGAGCGGTCTCGAGTTTCAGGCGAAAATGCATAGCGATGATCACCCGCCGATAGTCTTTTTGACTGGATGCGCTGACATCCCATCGTCCGTGAGTGCAATGAAGCTCGGCGCGGTTGATTTTCTCGTCAAGCCTTTTGCGGGAGAGGCCCTCTTGAGCGCTGTACGTGCAGCGATCGAACTTGACAGGAAGCGCCTGTACGAGCGCGAGGAACTGAGCGCACTCAGGGAGCGTTTTGAAAGCCTCACACGACGGGAGCGGGAGGTGTTGCCGCTCATCGTAAGTGGTCTCCTCAACAAGCAAGCTGCAGGGGAACTCGGAATCAGCGAAGTAACCTTTCAGGTTCATCGCGGTCACGTCATGCAAAAAATGAAAGCGGCCTCATTGGCTGATCTCGTGCGCATGGCGACGAAACTGGACATTTCCATCTTGCACTCCCGATATAATGGAGGGCACCCATAATGAGAGCCCATAGGCACACGGTGGCCATCGTCGATGATGACCCAAAAGTGCTCGAAGCTTTGCAGGACTTGCTTGAATCCATGGGGTTCGCGGTTTGCACCTTCACTTTGGCTAAGGACCTTTTGGCGGACAAGTGCCTCGCAACGATTCACTGCCTGATTACCGACATCGCGATGCCTGATATGAACGGAATGGAGCTGGGTCGCCAGACCGCTTTGAAGCGGCCCGAGCTTCCAGTTTTCTACATTTCGGGTGATTTGGAGATGGTTGCGATTGCCGAGTCAAATCCCGACAATAGAGAGCGAGTCTTCCAGAAACCTTTCGACAGCAAAGCGCTCGTCGCCGCTGTCCAGGCTGCCATCTAGCACGACATCTGCGAAACCTCCGAAAACTTCAATGGGCTTCATCATCGTCATGCATCGGGGCTTGGCATCGTAGCTAAGGCGCTGGCGATGAGCGATGGTGAAGTTGAAATTTCGCCACGTAAACCTTGATCGGAGATTGCATCTCCTTCCCGCCATCGGGCGCGCGGCGACTGTGCTGTAAGCCAGGACAGCGAAAATTCACTTTTCTTAATTTGCCTGGTCAGGGTCAGCCGTGCAGGCTCACAGCCGAGCTTTTGCGCGGCTGACTTGTTGGGCGAATGCAGATTCCTGGTGGAGTGATGGACGGGCCGCTACTTATACAGATCGGGACAGCCGAGTATCATCGTCTGTCTATCGCGATGGTCATGGCCGGCCTCTCGACGTTTTCGCTATTGTACAGCGTCCAACCGCTCTTGCCCGAGTTCGCAAGTGCCTTTCACCTGTCTGCTCAAAGCGCCAGCCTCGCGGTTTCACTGGCGACCGGTCCGATGGCCGTCGGCATTCTGGTTGCAAGTTGGGTTGCGGATAGGTTCGGGCGGCGAACTGTGCTCATGTGTTCGTTGATCCTCGCGGCCCTGTCTGGCTCTCTCGCTGCACTGGCACCCACCTGGGAAACACTGCTTATACTTCGCTGTATTGCCGGCATCGCGCTTGCAGGCGTACCGGCAGTTGCCATGACCTACGTTGCGGAGGAGGTGACGCCGGCGGCGATCGGCCCCGCACTTGGACTCTACATTGCCGGATCGGCCATAGGCGGCATGATCGGACGGCTGGGCGTCTCGATGGCAGCCGAATGGTTGGATTGGCGGTGGGCTTTAGCTGCCATGGGACTGTTCAGCACGTCGGCGGCGGCGATTTTTTGTCTGACCGTCCCGCAGTCGAGAGGATTTATACCGACAACTAGGTCTCTGTACGCATTCATCGGCGCTTATCGGAGCGTGATCGCGGACAAGGTTCTGGTCGCCCTCTATGCCTGCGGCTTCCTCACGATGGGTATATTCGTCACCGTCTACAACTATGCACCATTTCGCCTTGGCGAGCAGCCATACCAGCTAAGTCACTTTGAGATAGGTGCGATCTTCCTCCTATACATTGTTGGCTCGGCTAGTTCCGCGCTATTTGGAAAGCTTGCAGGACGAATTGGCGTTCGCTCGGCTTTGGGCTGGCCGGTCGCCATGCTGCTCGTCGGCTTGCTCCTGACGGCCGCTGAGCCGCTTTGGCTGATCATAACCGCAATTGGCGTCGTTACCGCCGGCTTTTTTGGCGCGCATACAGTCGCGTCGAGTTGGGTAACACGCCGAGCTTTCGGAAACCGGGGCCACGCAAGTGCCCTCTACCTCTTCGCCTACTACGCCGGTTCGAGCTTACTCGGTTCAGTGGGAGGTGTTGTCTGGGATCGCTTCGGTTGGCCGGGGCTGGTGACCGGCACGATGGCCGTCGGCGGCCTGGTCCTGGCGCTCGCCCTGGTAATCGCGCGCAGCAGACCGCTTCAAGACCCGCGTCAACCCAAGTTGGGACAGGAACTGCCCGGATAGTCGGGTCTTGAGCGAGCACAGCAAAAACACCAACAAAATGAACGTAGGAGAAAGCTATGACGATCCGGGTTAACAACTACATCGGCGGCAAAAACGTCGGGGCTTCGGTCGAGGATTTTGGCGTCAAGATCAATCCGAGAACCGGGGAGAAGTTGGAGGAGGTTACCTACAGCGGTGCTCTCGAGGTCAAAACGGCAATTGACGTTGCGGACGAGGCGTTCTCCACGTGGCGTGACATGCGGCCGTCCGAACGCGGCCGAATTATGGTGGAGCTCGGTCGCGTCATCCGTGCGAACGGCAAGAGGCTCGGCGAGATCGAGTGCTTGGAAACTGGGAAGCCCGGGCATGAGATGCCCGCACTCATCGATCTCACCGCGCAATTTTTTGAATTCTACGGTGGTATTGTGAACGTGATGGACGGCGAGGTCATCAACCAGGGACCAAACTACCATGTTTACACCCGACGTGATCCCTTTGGCGTCATCGGGGTGATCCTGCCCTGGAACGCTCCACTGCATCAGGCAGCAAGGGCCATTGCCCCCGCAGTTGCTGTTGGCAACGCCGTTGTTGCGAAGCCGTCGGAGCACACTCCGGGCTCGTTGATCGAACTCGCGCGGCTGGCCGTCGAAGAGGCTGGCCTACCGGCGGGCGTACTCAACGTGATCGTCGGCCGCGGGAGCGTCGTCGGGCCAGCCATGGTCGACCACCCGAAAATCCAGAAGATTTCGTTCACGGGTAGCGTCAGGGCAGGGCAAGAACTCGGACGCATAGCGGCTGATCGAATCTTACCGCTGACTCTCGAGCTGGGCGGAAAATCTGCGAACATCGTATTCGATGACGCCGATCTGGACGCCGCTGCAAAAGGGTCTGTCCGCGCCTTCACCTGGAACAGTGGACAGTGGTGCTGTGCAGGGACTCGTCTGCTGGTCCAAGAAAACATCCATGATGAATTCGTCGAAAGGTTCGTGAACGAGGTGAAGGCGCTGCGCGTCGGCCCAGAGCACGACGCGACGTCCGGCCCCATCACGACCCACGCGCAGTTCCTGAAGGTTCAGGAGTATCTCAAAATCGCCGAAGACGAAGGAATGACGTGCGCAGTGGGGGGCAAGGTGGCCAATGGAGCGAACCTCGGCGGCGGTTGGTACATTGAGCCGACGGTTTTTACTGGGGTAACGAACGAAGCGACGCTCGCAAAGGAGGAAATCTTCGGCCCTGTCGTGGTGGTCATCCCGTTCAAGGATGAGGCCGACGCACTGCGCATCGCCAACGATTCCGACTTCGGGCTGGCAGCCGGCATATGGAGCCGGGATATCGGCCGCATCCACCGCGTGGCGGCAAAACTGGACGCCGGCCGGATTGTCGTCAACGAGTATGGTGGTGGCTTCGTCCAAACCCCTTGCGGTGGGTTCAAGCAGAGCGGTTACGGGCGGGAGCAGGGGATCGACGCCTTGGCTCACTATACCCAATTGAAGTCCGTGATCATCCGCTTATGAGCGTTCACTACAAGGCGGATTTTAAGCGCGCCGATCAATTCTGTCAGGCGGCTTTCCATCGGATAGAGGAGAATTGTAGAGCTCGGCAAGGTGGTGAGCCCTGCCGAACCTCTAGTTCGATCGCAGCCATGTTGTCTAAAGACGGGATCGCCGCAATAGGTCCAGTGCACGATCAATGGGAAAGTTTGCAAGGTTATATAGCAGATAGCCCCAACCGAAAGCGCTGCTCAGTAGCAGCAATGGGGCCGCTACCAGAAAGTCAGCAGCTAGCACAGCCACTACGGAAGCGGACAGGTCGTCATAGCGAATAGTGCGCGACTGACCAACTCCATCCGATGCACCAAACGAGCCGGTGATGAACTGGGTCACATCCTCAGGCCGAGGAAGCGGAACGGCACTGAAGCACCGAAAGAGGCCGTCGCGTCACCGGAGTATGTATGGTTCTGATTGGACCCAAGGTCCAGGCGCATAACCTTGCCGCGTTCTTCTGAAAAATCAATCTTTTTGAGGTCAACCCAGAAAGTGTTCGGTGTCAGGGCGGATTCGAAGAAATAGAGCTGACGCTTGTGGTCAAAAACCGTGCGCCATCTGGTTGAAGAAATGTTCGGCTCTTCAGGAGTATTCAGGCCATACGGCACGGAGACATTTCGAATAACGCTGAAGACGCTCGCCACGGCGCGATTGGCATCTTCTTCCCTCGGAACAGCGTTGATATAGAAGGAAGCCCGAGCGAAGCGATCAGCGGCGCGATTGGTGCCGGGCAACATGACGGTTCCACCGATAGCTTGCCAGTAGGCATTCAAGGCGAGTTGCTGCTCGAACCTCGGTGAGTTCGTCATGACTTGATACTGGCGGCCGTGATGGATCACTTGCTTGCCGTCAATATACTCGACGATGGCGCTGTCACCGCTCGCGTCAGACATAGACAGATGCAAGGTGGTAAGCCGATCCTCGCCCGGTACGTTGTCCGTTACAATGGTGAACGGCTCCGTCTCAAGTGCAGCGACGGCCTGTTCAACGGTGGCGAAGTTGTCGAGCACATATTGCGCCCAGGCGGCTATGGTTAGCCCCGGCTTGCCGTCACTGGTGAATTTCGGATATTCGGATTCGGCCAGCCACAACAGATTGGCCGATAGACCTTTCTCGTTCACGCCGTCGGTGGTGGAGACATCATAGCCAGTTGCAACCACGCTGCCGTATTTCGATGTCCATTGGACCGAGTTCGGACCTGCCTCGCCGCTGCGTGCCATACCGCGCGGAAGCACGTAGAGATTGGTCGCTACATCGTTCTTCCAGTCCATCGAGCGTGCGGTGATAACGTTGTCATTCGCGCCGAGATAGACTGCGCGGGTGCAGGCCGAAGCGGAGGTCTGCTGAATGATGACAAGAGTTGCAGCCATGACAGTGGCCATTCCGAGAAATTTAATTGACATAGCTCACCCTTGTTAAAGTGTTAAAAACGGACGGAGAACCCAAAGACCGGTCCATGCTGAGTGACGTCCCAGCGGAACTTGTTGACGCCGGTGAAGTCATCGTTCTCGTAGTCCTGATACACGACTCGGTAGCCCGCACGCAGGAGGGTCGACTTACCAAACATCGTCGTCCGGTAGCCCAAATAGCCATGCGCATTGACGCTGAGTTCGGAGCCGATTCCGAAACCACCGATATCCGCCTCGGCAAAGATGTTCCAGCGGTCGCTGAGATCGATATTGGTACGCAAACCTACAAAGGGATCAGTCCAGTCGGCACTCTTGGTCGCCGAGACCCCAAGCGCGGATGCTTCGGCCCTGAGCTTCGTCCATCTAACGCCTACGGTTGGCTCCAGCGAAATTGTTCGCGGCTTGTCAAAGACCGTGCTTCCGCCCGTCTCCCGTTCCCAGACTTTGTAGAAAACGCCACCCGCAATCCAGGTCGTGGTGATATCAAGGCCGATTTCGTTTGAAAGGAGTTCCTCGTCTTGCGACGTCCTAACATGTTGGGCGTCGAGATAGGTGCCCCACGTGCCGTTCGTCACCTCGACATTTCCCATCAACACAAAATCGAGATGGTCAATGATTTCTGATGCCGGAACATTAATATCGGTGTCGAAGCCAGCAAGAGAACCGGAGCCATCCAGCGATCCCGCCCACAAGTAGGGGCTGACGATAACCGCCCATTCTCTATCGGCTGCTAGCGCTGCACCGCTAGAGTCCCCCGCCCTAGTGTTGGTAGTACAGAGAAGCGATAGTAAGCCGCAGCCCATCAACGTGAAGAATTCGCAAGCTCTCACTTTAGTATCGCCTTAATTTAGCCGACGCAAAAAGCGTCATCAAAAACGTCGCTATCTAAACATCAAAAATACACATGTGCAAAATGTGCGTTCACTCATGGATGATGTCATAACCGGCATGATGCACCATCGACACAGCACAGGGTTTTTTCTGTCCGCTACCCCACTTGGCTTGTTAGGGTGGCCAAATTCGGTTTCTACTACCGACACATCTTGAGCGCACACTCGAGTTCACGGGCAGGCGGAGGAAAGGATAGGGAGCACATCCGATACGCATACGGCGCATCTCGCGCCTGATGACAAAGATGGCGTCGAGAGCAAGGTAGCGCCTTCGACGCGACGGAATCCGTTGCTCTTCAGCGAATTGAGGAAATTCGATGGCTCGCAAAAAACCGAGAAAGTGCTTCAGGTCTCACGGAAATGGTCAAATCCTCGCAGTGCGCAGGCACCGGGCGGGGACGGCATATGCCGCCGCGCTAGCCACATTTTTTAGCCTGCCTGCCGCTGAAGAGGCGATCGCAGCCTGTAGTCCGTCCATCCCGGCATCAGGTAACACTGTGGTTTGCAATGGCAATGTCGATTCCGGCTATACGGCAGCTGGCCAGGACACATTGGCGGTCGAAATCGAAAGCGGGACAAATTTCAACGGTCCTCTGGAACTGGATAATATCGGCACGCTCGATGTGAGGGCATCGGGAAATCTCCAAAGGGTTACGCTCAACGACAATGGCGAACTGACATTCGACAACTCCGCCAACATCAATGGTGGACTGTTCGTCAGCGGTAACGGCGTCTATTCCGTGACCAATCGCCGTGGAGCCAACGTCAATACATCATTTTCCTTCACCGGCGACGGAGACTACTCAGTTACCAATGAGGGCACGCTCAACCAGGGCGTCACCGTCGATGGGGACGGCACGACCACTGTCGTCAATGAGGCGAACGCCTCGATCAACAACGGCGTCATCGTGTCCGGCGCAAGCGCCACGCGGATTGATAATTACGGGACCTTGCAGAACCGGATCGCGCTAGGAAGTGGTGACGATCTGATCGTCAACTACGACGGCGGCACCATCAATGGCACAATCACGCAAGGCGAAGGGCGAGACCGCTTTGTCATGTTAGGCGGTGTCGTCAACGCCGACATCCAGGAGCAGGGAGGGTCTGATCGGTTCGTACTGCTCGGCGGGACAGTGCAAGCCAATCTTCGTGCAGGAAACAGTGGCGACCGGTTCATCTGGAGCGGCGGCCTAATCAACGGTGTCTACATGGACGCCAACGCCGACATTGCCAATGTCTACAACCTCTCTGATGACGAACTGCGCAATATCCAGATTGATGGCGGTACCGGAAACGACGCCCTCACATGGAACAACACACAGGGCTCCAATCCGGCGCGTCTCCTAAACTGGGAAAGCATCAATCTGCGAGACCAGTCATCGCTGACCATGAACAGCAATCTCGTGCTGGGCGACACCATCTCCGGCACGGGTGAACTGTCCATCGATGCGACCAGCACGCTCTACGCCGGAGGTGGCGAGCGCTTGATTTCGTCCGCGACCGGCGGGGAACTGGCAGAAGTCATTAATGCAGGCCTGATCGACCTGTCCAACGGCGGAGCGCGGGCGAGTGATCGGCTCAGGATTAATGGTGACTACGTCGGACGGAACGGCGAACTGCGCATACAGACCGTTCTCGAAGGCGACGGTTCGCCGTCGGACAAGCTGGTTATCGACGGCGGCAATGCGGGCGGCTCGACCGGGATTGACGTGGTCAACCTCGGCGGAAACGGGGAGCAAACGGTAGCGGACGGTATTCTTGTCGTAGAAGCCACAGATGAGGCAACAACGAACACAAATGCCTTCACCCTATCGCATCGCGTCGTGGCTGGCGCTTATGAGTATCTCCTCTTTCGTGGGGGCGACGACGCGGGCACAGAGGAGAACTGGTATCTCCGCAACCACTACGAAGATGGCGACGGAGACGGGGATGGCGACGGCGATGGGGATGGCGACGGAGACGGAGACGGGGACGGAGACGGAGACGGGGATGGCGACGGCGACGGAGACGGAGACGGGGACGGAGACGGGGACGGAGATGGCGACGGAGACGGCGACGGGGATGGCGACGGAGACGGAGACGGGGATGGCGACGGAGACGGAGACGGAGACGGGGACGGAGACGGAGACGGAGACGGGGACGGAGACGGGGACGGAGACGGAGATGGCGACGGAGACGGAGACGGAGACGGAGACGGAGACGGAGACGGAGACGGAGACGGAGACGGCGATGGCGACGGCGACGGAGACGGAGACGGAGACGGAGATGGCGACGGAGACGGAGACGGGGATGGCGACGGAGACGGCGATGGCGACGGAGACGGAGACGGAGATGGAGACAACGGTAATGCCGTCCCAATTTACCGCCCCGAGTTTCCACTTGTCGCAGATACGACCGGCACTGCACGCGACTTGCTCCGCTCGACGCTTGGCACATTCCATGAACGTCATGGCGAACAGCGTTGGACAGGGAGCGAGCAGGCAGGGCATGCCCTGTGGACACGCATCTTCGCCGACAACTCTTCCTATGGGAACTCTGGTGATGCCAATCCGAGGTTCGACGGCACGATCTGGGGCATTCAAGCCGGCGGGCCTGTCCACATTGTCGAACACGACAACGGTCAGGATGATGTCCTCGGTGTCTTCGCCGGATACAGCCGCGCTAGCGGTGATGTGAAAGGATATGCGCTCGGCGACAGGAACATCGACGTTGGGTCACTCGATATCGATGCCTATAGCATTGCTGGCTACTGGACCCATAACTGGGCAGAGGAAGCCTATTTCGACGCGGTGTTCATGTATTCGTGGCTCGATGTCGAATCGCAATCTGTGGGCGGAGTCACGTCAAATTTTGATGGAACCGGGCTCACGGCCTCGGTCGAGGCAGGCAAAAATTTCCGTATTGATGAGACTTGGTCGATTGAACCGCAAGCGCAACTCATCTGGACGCACACGAGCTTCGACCAGTTCGAAGACATCGGCGGCGAGATTGATATCGACGACAGCAATGCGCTGACGGCACGTCTCGGGGGCCGGTTAGAAGCCGAGTACAAAACAGATCAGGGTACGTTGAAGCCATTCGTTCTGGCCAACCTTTGGCATACGTTTTCCGGTGAAGACACGGTTCATTTTGGAGAGACGCCCTTGGTGGAGGAACAACAGGCGACAACCGTGGAGTTCGGGGGTGGTGTGACGGCTGATCTCAGCTCCAATCTGCGGCTATATGCGAACGCCTCGTATGAATTCGGCGTGGGAAGCACGAGTTACAATAGTGTGGAAGGGCGAGTTGGATTGCGCGTACGCTGGTGATGTTGCCTCAGCGAATACCGCGGTGCTCTATTCAGCGACGTGAAATTTCTGCGTTGTTGCGCCGCCGACAAGTCAGGCCTATCTCATTGGGGCTGTAGATGGAGTTAGCACCCTTCAGAGAGACACTGAGTGCGCTTCGAAGCGCGCTCAGCCTGCATTCGCAGGCCATACTTGCCGAAAACTCTGTGCACTTCGGGCGCACCTCAAAGCTTGTCATTTTCCTGTCTGCCTCGGACGGGAAACATCGCGCTGTATGCGCGTGTGGTGTCGGCAATTCCCTAAACACGGCGTGGAAAGCTGCGGCTTCAAGGCTGGGTAAGCTCATGCCTGACGAGAGCCAATGGGTGTGGATCAAAGCGGACATGGCCCACTCGATACGCCCGATGAGGCCCGATGAAGTAATGAGGAACGTGGCGACCACCCGTCGCAACTTCTTTCGCCAGGGAATCGCCTTCGATCCGAATTTTAATTTGGCCCTGTTGGAGCAGGAGTTGAATGGGATCGGGGGTATTGGGTTCGATGACACTAAGAACCTCGTGTTTCGCTTCGACCGCATCAATCGCTACCTGAAGTCCTCACGAGGACTGAAGTCGCTCTCCCAGGATATAGTCCATCGTGAGATGTGGTATGTGTTCGAAGCTCTGGGCTACTTCTGCGACCGCTCGGAATTGGGGGGGCTCCCTTGCGAGTTGATCAGCACCGGCTATGGAAAAGGCATCAGAGTTCGTCCAAATGCGATCGACGATGCCGGGAGTCTGATCGAGCGGGCCGGGCTTTACCTTGCCCGCCAGCTGCGCAGTGATGGAGCCTTTCACTACGGCGTCTTTCCCGTTCGCGACGAGGCGATCCCAACCTATAACATTCTACGACACAGCAGCACGCTCTACTCGATGCTGGAAGCGGCCGAAGCGACGGGCAACGCGCAGATTGCGGACAGAGTGCCGGGAGGTATTGAGTATGTCATCCGCGAAGCGATGCGACATATCGGCGACCAGTCGCTGATTGTGGACTATGCGAACAAGGGAGAGGTGCGCCTGGGAGCTCAGGCGACCTTCATCCTTGCTGTGGCCAAATACACCGCGTTGAGCGGTGATCAGCGCTTCATCGGCGTCGCGCGGCGGGTGGCCGCCGCAATTGTCGAACGTTTCCTGGATGCCGGTACCGGGGCATTCGTGCACGTCCTTGATGGGATCGATCTGCGAGTGAAGGATCGGTTCCGCATCATTTATTACGACGGCGAAGCTGTTCTGGCTCTCCTTCGTCTGCATGAAATTGACGGAGATTCTCTGTGGCTCGAAAAAGCAAAGCAAGCGTTTGACCACTTCGTGCGGGTCGATCACTGGAAACATCATGATCATTGGCTCGCTTACTGCGCCAATGAAATTACCAGAAAATTCCCGCACCCGGCATACTATCTATTCGGCCTGAAGAACGGCTTTGGCAACCTCGAATTCATCCACCAACGCGACACAGCTTATCCGACTTTCCTCGAGCTACTGATGGCGACATGGGAAATGGTGATACGCGTCGACCAGTCAGGGCAATTACCGGAGCAGTTCTCGCGCTCTAGGCTGCTTCACACCATCCGACATCGGCTCGAACATCTCCGCTACAGCCATTTCTACCCGGAGGTGGCCATGTACTTTAAAAGCCCGGCCACGATTGCCGGCAGCTTCTTCATTCGCCATCATGGATTCAGGATCAGGATCGACGATGTAGAGCATTTCATCTCGGGGTACTGCCTCTTCCACGCCCTCGCACTGCACGAAGTGGTAGAAAGGTGAGACGGCTGGGAGTCCAGCCTACTCGTTGGCAACGTCTGCTTGCTGGCAACGGCCAGGCTGGTTCTACGGCCGAAATGGGGCGCAAAGCTGTCAATCGCGCCAAGTGCGCCATGGCAGCGATAACCCTATAGAGAACGTCTGCACACGAGCATCAAAGCGTGGTGAGCGTAAAACGCACTCTCTAAATCAATTACAATACGCTTCACCGACGGCTGCTCAAACCTAGATCGTCAACCATTGGCTGCGGTCGGCGTAACGACTATACCGTTAGCGTGCCGGAGATGCAGGTGGTCACAGTGCCGCCCACCCATATAACGTCACCCACCTTGTCGACATGGACCCGGCCGGCGCGCCCGAGTGCAGTACCCTGCGAGGCGACGTAATGGCTTGGCGCGACGCCGGAACCGATCAGCCACTGCGCCAGGCCGGCGTTGAGGCTGCCGGTCACTGGGTCCTCATAGCCGTTGCGGGTGAAGGCGCGCACCTCGAACTGCGCGTCTGTGCCATCGAGGTCCGGATCAAACGGGCCGACGAGGCCGACGCGGGTGCCGGCGAGGATGGAATAGTCTGCCTTGGCAGCCAGTACATCGGAGCGTGAAGGCAGGAGGACGCCGATCCAGTCGGGGCCGTTTTCGACCCAGTTGCTATCCCTTATCATTGCATCCGGCAGATTGAGGCCGCGAGCGATGCGCTCGACAATCGTCGGATCAACTGGGCCGGAACGCACCAGCGGAGGGGCGGCGAAGGCCAGCCGCTCGCCATCGCGGCGGATGCGCACGAGGCCGGCACCGCATTCCTGCACGACCTCGCCTTCGGGAGCATCTTTTGCCTGGCTCTGCCAGACATGCGCGCTGCCAAGCGTCGGGTGGCCGGCGAAGGGCAGTTCCTGAGCGGGCGTAAAGATGCGGACGCGGTAATGGGCTTCCGGCGTCGTTGGTTTGAGCAGAAAGGTGGTTTCGGAGAGATTGGTCCAGTTGGCAAAGGCCTGCATGTCGGCATCGGAGAGCTCATCGGCGGCGATAACGACGGCCAACGGATTGCCGCGCATGGCTTGCGTGGAAAAGACGTCGACCTGCTGGAAGGAAAATGTGGGCATGGGGATCACAGGAGTTGTTTCGGATGAGCGGTGCGGCCGTCATCCTCGGGCTTGTCCCGAGGATCAGCAACTGTCTGGGATTATTGACGTGACTAAATGCTCCGGACAAGACGAGGATGACGTCAGAGGTGATCAAAGTACCAAACGGAGCTCTGGGCAATGACCTGGGCACCGAAATTGATGGATTAGGGCCGAAATCTACTTATTCAAGCGGCCCGCCCGCTTCTGGCGCTTTCCAGACGGGAATATTTAAGCAGGCCGTCGGCATCCAGAAGCTTGATCCGGTACTCTGAATGGCCCAAACGAAGGCGCAGAGCGGACAACAAGCGTTGACAGGACCATGGGGTGACACGGCGACAGGCCACCGTAGTGATCCGGCTTGTGTGTGGCCAAAGTCACGCCCTGATCGCTCAGCCCGCACGTTCATCTTTTTGAAATATGCACCGCTAGGCATGCCGAATTGGATAGGTGCGAGACGACACCTACGCTCCTGGCGATCGATAACCAACCGTTCTTGCTAACTCCATAGCCTCCAGTGTTTCCTCCACCGTAAGCAATGGCGTCGTCTCGTACTTTGACACAGCGCCACCGCCTCCAATCGCGATTGCGACGGCGGCCATCGAGACGTTGTCGGGTGCCTCCCACAGGGTATACCCGTCGTGCGATCCGAATGCGTACCAAAAGCCGTGAAGCTTACCTCCGACTGATTCAATGTAGCTACGCGCGGCATCCCGACGGTCTTCGGGATTTCGTGTCAATCGGTCCCAGGTTTGCGGTGTGTAGCTGAAGCGTGTCAGGTAGAGTGCCATTGCCGATGCTCCTTCACTCGTTACCAGATCATTTTACAGCATAGTCGGGATACAATCGTATCGACAAAACGGCCTCCGTCGCGCTTTGCGGCAATACTTGTCTTGGTCGCCCGCCATTGGCGCTGGGTCGATGCTGGGCTATAATCCATCAGTTGCCGGAGAGGCATCCGCGCTCCGGCTTTGGAGGAGCGACGCCCATGATCGTCAGGATTTCAACTGCCCTTTTTTTGGCGCTCGCGCCTGTGACTGCCGTCGCCAACCAGTGCCCCACTATGATGACGGCAATTGACGCAGCCCTCCCAAACGCCTCCTTGTCTGAAGCCGACATGGCCAAGGTTAAGCAGCTACGCCAACAAGGCGAACCAGTTGCACCAGTCCGGCGACCACACTGGCTCGGAGGCAGCACTCGGGGAAGCGAAGAAAATGCTCGGACTCTAAAGAGCCGGATCGCCCCCGCCCTTTAAGCTTCGAAAAGTTCGAACGGTCGGCAAGGCCGCTCCGCTACTCTTCCGTTTCGTGGTCTACTCGCCGAAGATCAATGTTTTGGTGGCGCAATTAAGCCGTCCAGCCCTGTTGCCGGCGACGTCTGCTTTCGGGCAGCGGCCAAGTTGGTCTCTACGGCCGATATGACGGCGATTTGCAGATGGAAAGGGGGCGGATGGCCGACCGTCCGCAGCGCCATCGGGGGATAGCTCGAGAAAAAAAAACGGCGGCATATAGTTGTAAATGGGAGGGTATGTGCCATGACCGTCGAAAGGCAACAGCCAGCCGGAGCACACAGCTACGAGTTCTACAGCGCCCAGTATTCACGGTTCAGCAACCTATTGGCGGCCGAAATCAGACGCGAGGCCTATGGGGAGGACCTTGGGCAACAGGGGTGGCGGACGCTTGACGAACAGCAGGAATTGATTGGGCTTGTCAACGAGCGACCGCACGGCCGATTGCTCGATGTTGCGTGCGGCTCTGGCGGCCCTGCGATTGCGATCGCCGCTGCAACCGGTTGTTGGCTCACCGGTGTGGATATTGAGGAAGCCGCGATCGAGCAGGCGAAATCCCTAGCTGCGGTTGGGCAATTGCGGGTCGGCCCCGCGTTTATCGTCGCGGATTGCAGTCAGGTGCTGCCGTTCGACGATGATGATTTCGATTTCATCTCTTGCATTGACGCCATCATCCACCTGGCTGACCGTCGAGCGGTGTTTGCGGACTGGTTCAGATTGCTCAGGCCTGGTGGTCGGCTGATCTTGACGGATGCGTGTGTGCTAACTGGAGTTGTCTCGAAGGAGGAACTGAACATCAGGGCGTCTCAGGGAACGTTTCATATCGCTCCCGTCGGTTTCAATGAGGTCTTGCTTGAGCGAGCGGGTTTCAAGTTGCGGGCCTGCAAAGACACGACGGACGCTGTCGCAGGTGTGGCCATGCGCCTCCATCGTGCTCGAGAATCCCGCCGTGACGCGCTGCTGGAAGAGGAGGACGCTGGGTGGTTCAAGAGCAGGCAGACATTTCTGGCGACGACGGCTGAACTGGCGACAACGGCGAGACTATCCAGATTCTTCTATGTCGCGGAGAAGCCAAAACAAGAGTGGAATCCGAGAGAACGGTAGAGGCTTCGCGCCTCATCGTGGTTGCGGCCGGTATCCAGTCGCATGGTGGTGTAGCCCCGCTCAGCAGCCAAGCGCACGATGGTCTCGGCGAGACGGCGGCCCAACCCTAAGCCTCGGCCCTCGGGACTGGTGAACATGCGCTTCATCTCGCATGTGTGTCCGTCGATCCGCTGCATCATCACACAGCCGACCACCTTTCCGTTCAGGCGGGCAACAAGAATCTCCCCGTCTGGAGCCGAGTGTATTCTCGGTAGGCTGGCCAAAAGTGCGGCCCATTCTTCTGGCGTGTAGTATCGGTCGACGAACCAGGCATTTTCGCCATAGCGCGATCGGCACCAGTCGATGAAGCCGTTGCATAAGGTTCGAATGGCAGGGAAGTCGTTAGGTCCGGCCGGGCCGATCTCCGCGTTGCGGCACGCCTTCATGGAACTCTCCTCCTGTCCCCAGCGGGATCATAAGTGGAAAATTCCAGGTCCGAATGGCTCAAATTTTTGGGGGCATGGCAGTTCGGGTCCGGTGTGACGACTTCGATGCTAAGATCACCAACCTGCGGAACCTTGGGCATTCCATGTGACTCTCCGCCGGGCAGTCGGCGACATGGCGAAGTGCATTTCTAAGGGCGGTCATTCTGCGGATTTGAGTTTCGAGTTCATCGGCACGAGCATGGATAGCCGCGCGAGGAAGGTCCGACACGCCCCCTTTGCCAAGCATTGCTTTTATCTCTTCGAGCGAGAACCCCGCAGTTTTGCCGAGTGATATCAGCGCAAGCTGGGTGAGAGCTTCGTTTCCGAACTGGCGTCTCAGCCCTCGGCGTCCGATCGACTGGATCAGGCCGATTTCCTCGTAGTAGCGCAACGTCGATGGAGGGACCCCGCTCCGTTCAGAAAGCACTCCAATGTCGAGAATTTTCATGCTTGACCTCAAGTTGGCTTGAAGTGGCAACCTATCCGTCACTAAAAATCAAGGCAAGAGGAGCAAACACTTATGAACATCCGAAGCTCCGCCCGACCATTGGTCGCGCTAGCGGGGGCGACACTGATCGCTTCACTGGCTGTGAGCATCGCCACTGTCACACTTCCAGTTCTGTCGCGAGAATTTGCAGCGCCAATCGCGACCATTCAATGGGTGATGCTCGCATATCTCGTCTCGACGACGGTAACGATCGTGTTGGCCGGGCATCTCGGAGATCAACTCGGAAACAAGCGCGTGCTGGTCATTGGTACTGCGGCGTTCGCAATTGCGTCCGTGATCTGCGCGGCCGCACCGACGCTGGGGGTGTTGATCGCAGGCCGAGCGATGCAAGGTCTTGGCGGAGCGGTCCTCCTGTCTTTGCCCCTGTCGGTCGTCAGGCAGACTACTTCGATGGACCGGACAGGTTCGGCGCTGGGTCTGCTCGGAACGATGTCGGCGATCGGGACCGCACTTGGACCTTCGGTTGGCGGGATCGTGATCTCAGAATTTGGCTGGCGCGCAGCGTTTGGAGGACTGGCGGTGTTCAGTCTCGTCGTTCTCGGCCTAAGCGTCCAATTCATCCCGGAAATGGCTGTGCGGAAGCGCGATGGAGGCGTGCGAGCCGACTGGCTTGGCGCTGGGTTGTTGGCCATCACACTGACGCTGTATGCGTTAGCGACGACTGGCAGCCATGCTGTTCCCAATTGGATTTCTGTGTCGTTGCTCCCTTCGACCGCTCTGGCGTTCGTCGCATTCATGATCGCGGAGTTGCACGCGGATGCGCCGTTTATCCCTTTCTCGATACTGCGCAACAAGCCGATTGTAACGGCATTGTCCGCCAACCTGCTCGTCTCCACCACAATGATGTCGACCTTGGTGGTCGGGCCATTTTTCCTGTCGTTTGCGTTGGGGCTGAGTGATGTAAGCGTTGGTCTTGTTATGGCGATTGGCCCCGTAACAGCAGCACTAACGGGTGTGTTGGCAGGACGAGCAACAGATCGCTTCGGTACACAGCGCGTTATCGCCCTGGGGCTGATCGAAATCGTTCTGGGTCTTGCCTGCCTGGCAATACTGCCGCGACTTTTGGGAGTCATCGGATACATCGTCGCCCTCATGGTCCTGACCCCTGGCTTTCAATTTTTTATCGCAGCCAACAGCACCAGGGTTCTGCTGCCGACGACCGCAGATCAACGGGGCCTTCTTTCCGGTCTGCTTGGGCTGTCCCGTAATCTCGGCTTCATGACGGGGGCCTCGGTGATGACGGCCCTGTTCTCCGCAGCAGTCGGTTCGGATGAGATCACCAAAAGTTCGCCTAACGTCATTGGCTCAGCATTCACGATGACATTTCTCGCCGCTGCCGCCGCGACCCTGCTAGCCGCGACGCTGATGCTGGTCGGCAACGCGCGACGGATCAAATTTGAGGATGGAGTGTGAGCAACAATATCCCTACTGATGCACTTCAGGTTTGCGAAACTAAGGGTCGGAATGGACATGCCTCATATCGCCGTAAAGATGTTCCCCGGACGCACCGACGAGCAGAAGCAGGAGTTTGCCGCAAAGGTGGTCGAGGCCGCCAAATCAATATTCGGCTCGAGCGACGAATCCTTGTCGGTTGCTATTCTCGACGTGGACCCCGCGAAATGGGACGTCGAGGTCTATGGTCCCGATATTCAGGGGAACGAAGACAAGCTGTACAAGCGTCCAGGCTATGGCGCACTGGCAAATTCGTGAGATTTGGTCCCGCGACCGGGACTGGACAAGGTCTGCTTTGCAGCAACATCGACCGGTGGCTCGATGTCCATTGTGCGGGCGCGAAAAGGTCCGCATAGTCAAGGGGCCGCTTAGCCCGCGGCTGTCCTTTGAGTTTGCCGGGTCTGCCTGCTCTTCAGGCGACGCGGAGAACAGACGCGATTTCGGCGTCGCTCAATCCCAGGGTTTCGAAGACGTTCTTGTTGTGCTCACCGAGTCGGGGCGCGACGGAATGATCCATAGCATTCATGACCCCGCTGTTGATCGGAAATCCCGGAACCCTGATCTCGCCGACCTGGGGGTGAACGAGCGGAAGCAGCATTTTGCTGGCTGCCAACTGGGGGTGGTTCATGAGGTCTTCATAGTCTGAGACTGGTGAGCATAGTATGTCAGCATCTCTCAGCACTGCCAGCCACTCCTCGCGCGTGCGAAGGATGAAGTGGTCGCCGAGCATCTCTTTCATTGCTTTGCGGTTAGCGACGCGCGAGGCGGAGTCGACAAAGCGGGGGTCCGTCCTCATCTCGGGAATTCCCAAGATGTCGCAGAGCCGTTCCCAGCGACCACCGTTGTAAGCCGCCAGCATGAACCAACCGTCCGACGCTTCGAAGGCTTCGTTCGGGGCGGAGTAGGGGGCAGCGCTTCCGATCTTCTGTGGCACCACGGCATCCGCAAGATAGTTTGACAGCGACACCTGCTGCAGTGCGATCGCCGAGTTGAACAGGTTTACATCGAGGTGCGCGCCCTGACCAGTCTCTGTTGTCTTTCGTAGCTGAGCCAGTATTCCCATGACCGCCACGTATCCAGTGAAGACGTCGATGATCGGTGCTTGAACCTTTGAGGGTTCGGCATTTTCTGTCCCAATTATGCTCATGAGACCGCTGTCGGCCTGCAGAATGCCGTCAACGCCGGGGCGCTCTGCATAAGGGCCAGACTGGCCGTAGGCGGAGATCGAGCAGTACACGATGCGCGGGTTCAGGTTCCGTAGCGTATCGAACCCGAGACCGAGACGGGCCATCACTCCCGGGCGCATGCTCTCGACAACGATTTCCGCATTGCTGACCAGCTTCCTTGCTGCATCTACACCAGCGGACGATTTGAGATCGAGCGTTACCCCGAGTTTGTTTCGATTGAAGCCGTGGAAGAGCGCGCTATCCTTCCCGATCCAGGAGGGGCCAAGTTTTCGTCCAAGCTCGCCTTCGGGGGGCTCGATCTTGACGACCTTCGCGCCCATGTCGGCAAGGAGCATGGTGGATGTCGGGCCTGCGCCGATGTGCGTAAAATCGATGACGGTGACGCCGTCCAGAGCTTTGTTCAGCATTGTGGAATCCTCTCTCGAACGTTGCGCGTCAGGTTCTACCGCGCGCAATGGTGATGCCGGCCGCGCGCTCCAATTCGTCGACGACCACCGTCATGTCCCGGCCAGTCATCCCTTTTTCGTTCGCGCTGTCGTAAAAGCTTCGGGCCAGAGCTGACACGGGCATTGGCACTCCTGCGGCCTCAGCCTCGGCAAGGCACAGACGCAAGTCCTTGCACATCAGTTCCAGCCTGAATCCGAAGTCGAAGTTCCGGTCGAGAATCCGCTTCTCAATCAGGTCCTCCGTTACGAAGCTCCGAGCGGTACTGGCATTGAGCATCTGAAGAATGGTTTCAGCCTCGAGGCCGAACTTGACACCGAGCAAGACTGCCTCTGCGGCCACTACGAGGTTCGCGCCCACGATCATGTTGTTGACAAGCTTCAAGGCCTGGCCTTGGCCGGCCTCCTTGCCGACGCGCTTTACGTTCTGCCCAAAGGACTGGAACACGGGAAGAAGGGATGAGAAAGCTTCCTCGTCGCCCGAGACCATCACTGACAGCGTGCCAGCCTCCGCCCCGCGCGACCCTCCGGCCAATGGGGCATCGAGCGACTTGATGCCCGCCTTTGCAAGTTCCTCGGCGACCTTTCGGGCCACCGTCGGCCCCGTCGTAGAATGATCGGCATAAATTCTGACGCGCCTTCCATGTACGAGCCCGTCAGTCCCGAGAGCGACCTGCTCAACGATGTCGGGGGTGGGCAGGCAGACGAGGACAGCCTCGACGGCATCTGAAACGGATCGCGGGGAAGAATGGACGGTGGCACCAATTGCACTTAGCCGTTCAGCCGCATCGTTGTTGGAATCGAACACATGCAGTCTAAAGCCGGCATTTGCGATATGCCGGGCCATGTGGGCTCCCATCATTCCAAGGCCGATAAAGCCGACGTCTTGCATTTTCTCCTCCCAATCGATTTTCCAGGCTTGGCGGTAAGGTGCGTAAGCGGGACTTGACGATCCGATTGGCATCCTCCCATCGAAACACACACGTAGTAGCTCTCTGGAACGACTACACAGCAAGTGAGATTTGCGCCTCGATCGTTGATCAAAACTCAACGCTCAGCTTTCGGCTTTTTGTTGAGTTTTAGTCAACGCCTCTCAACCTAAAACTCGCTCACGCCGCTAGGGTCTTTCTGAGATCGTATGTCCCCACGGTCGCAACCGGCCGATTGACTGGCAGCACGAAGGAGGAGCGCGATGTCAGAAGTTGTTATACCCATTAAGGACGAAGCCCGCCCGGAACCGGCAGGGTCGCTCACAGGGGCTCAAAAGAAGGCGGTCGTCGCGGCGACGCTCGGCACGATCGTTGAATACACGGACTGGGTGATCTATGCGACCTTCGCGTCGATCCTTGCCCAGCAGTTCTTTCCGGCAGGAGACAGCCTGACCGCATTGCTGCAGGTTTTCGCGGTATTCGCAGTCGGTTTCGTCATGCGGCCGATTGGTGGCGCGGTCCTCGGCGCATTTGCAGACCGATATGGCCGCAAGGCCGGTCTCACGCTGTCGATTTTGCTGATGTCTTTGGCATCGCTCGTTATTGGCATCTGTCCGGGATACGAGACCATTGGGGTTGCCGCGCCAATCGTCCTCGTCCTGGCACGACTCGTACAGGGCTTTTCGGCAGGGGGGGAGTTCGGTTCGGCCTCGGCCTTCCTGGTGGAATCTGCGCCTGCAGATCGGCGAGCCTTTGCCGGATCATGGCAATGGTTCGCGATCAATGCCGGAACGTTGGTGTCGTTCTTCCTCGGCTATGTGCTTGCGGTAGTCGGCAGCGAATCTGGCCTAGCTGATTGGGGCTGGCGTGTCGCGTTTATCGTGGCCGCTCTTCTCGGTATGATCACCCTCTGGATTCGACTTTCCGTTGGCGAAACCGAAGTCTTCAAGAAGCGGGTGGCCGTCGAAGGGGTGCCGCGGAATCCGCTTGGCGACGTTCTATTCAAGCATAAGGGGGACGCACTTCGGGTCATCGGCATCGCAATGTCGGGCAACCTGCTCAACTACGTTTGGATGGTTAACTATCCTTCGTACATCCACATCATAACCGGGATGTCGCGAGCGGATACTCTGCTGATCGGGACTATCTCGGTTGCCATCTCGCTGGCTGTCATTCCTTTCATCGGGATTCTCGCCGACCGTGTTGGCAGGAAACCTGTCTTAATAACCTTCGCGGTGCTTTCCGCGCTCTGGGCTTGGCCGAGTTTCGCGTGGCTTACACCGGACATGAGCTTCGGAGCAGCACTGGGGATGATGACCGTCGCAATGCTGATCATGACGGGATTCGCTGGAGCAGCGGCGGTGATGATGGTCGAGCAATTCCCCGCTCGCGTTCGCGTAACCGGGGTCGCACTACCATATGCCCTTTCTGTGACCCTATTCGGCGGCACCGCACCTTACATTATCACAGCGATGAACGGCAGCGGATATGGTGCGTACACTTGGCTCTATCTGGCTGCGGTTTGTGTCGTAGCCGCGCTCGTGTACGCTAGACTTCCCGAAACCAAGGGCCAACCGCTCCGGTAACGAGCCACGGCAGAAGCTGAATAACAGGACGTGCGACCGACACCCGATCGTGCGTCCTTTTCAAGCTTTCACGGCGCGAATGGCATCGACGAAACGTTCGATTTCGTCTTCCGTGTTGTAGTAATGGGGTGAGGCGCGCACCACCGGAGGCAAGTGCCGAGCCGTGGCATCAAGCAATGTGCTCATCGGAGTGGAAACACTTACGTTGATGCCTAATGCCGCGAGCTTGGACTTCACATCGCTTCCGCGACAGTGCGCGACCGAAAAGCTGACAATGGATGCGGGGTCACGTCCAAGGTCGTGAACTTCAACACTCGGGCATTCACGTAGTCCTTGACGCAAGCGGGCTGACAGCGTCCTGCACCGCGCCTCAATGTTCTCTAACCCAAGTTCCAGAGCATAATCTATCGCTCGTCCAAGGCCGAGACGCGCTGCATAGTTGTTCTCCCAGGTTTCGAAGCGCCGTGCGTCCGCGCGCAACTCGTAACGATCGGGGGCAACCCATGGCGCGGCGAAGTGATCGATCACTGGTGGTTCCATAGTTTCCATGAGTTCACGGCGCACATAGAGGAACCCCGTACCTCGTGGACCTCGCAGGAATTTGCGACCCGTTGCCGTAAGAATATCACAGCCTAGTTCATCAACGCGGGTCGGCATCTGTCCTACTGCCTGACAAGCGTCCAGCAAATACGTTATGCCGTATTTACGCGCCACCTTACCTACGGCGGCGGCCGGATTGCGAAGACCACCGTTCGTTGGAACCCAAGTGATTGCTATCAATTTTACGCGTTCATCGATCATCTGCTCCAGCGCGACTGGATCGAGGACGCCATCTTCGTCATCCGGGATGACCTCGATCACTGCGCCGGTTCGCTTGGCGACCTGAAGGAACGCCACGTAGTTTGCGGCATACTCTGCCCGCGCAGTTAGGATGCGGTCACCAGGGTGAAAGGCGAGGGAATAGAATGCAAGTTGCCAAGCGACGGTTGCATTTTCCGTCAGTGCGATTTCCTCGCGGCGCGATGCAATCAGGCGCGCCACGCTATCGTAAACGCCATCGAGTTCCGCCAAGGCGTCGCCGGCGGCTTCATAGCCGCCGATCTCCGTCTCGCGAACCAGATGTCCAACCACGGCATCCAAGACCTGCTGCGGCATTAGTCCCGCGCCAGCGTTGTTAAGGTGAATACGATGCGTGACCCCCGGGGTGTGTACTCTTACCTTCTCAACGTCGATCGCCATTTCATCCTCTTGGTTCGACCTTGGTGGATGGGTTGTTGAATGTGCGCCAGGCTATTCTCGCTAGCGCATCGTACGTTCCATGCAAAGCCGAACACCGACAACAATGACGGTATTAATCCAGTGTCGTAGGGCAATCGAATTAAGGAAGGTTGTGAGCGCAAGTCTCAGCGTATTGCGAAATTGCATAGCAAATGCCACCAACCGACAACGATGATGCGTTGGCAGCTTTGCGGCCCAAAAGGGGCCATTGGTGGTATCTGCTCCATAATTCCGCGTATTTGACCTGGCGGCAACCCCGGTACGTCTCTGTAAAGCAAACTTGGGAGCAAGGCGGCGGGTCGGATCGCGAACTGGTCGCGGTCGACGCCGCCCCATTGCTCCCCTCAAGCCTCATAGAATCTCGAGGTCGTCCAAGGTTGCTTTTTCCAGGACTTGAGCAAAAGGTGCTAAAGCAAATTCTCGATCATAATCGGTAATTCGTGGACCCGCTTCCCGGTGGCGTGGAAGATGGCGTTGGCGATCGCGGGCGACACGCCGACCAACGCAACTTCGCCCAGCCCCTTCACCCCCAACGGATTGACGAGCGTGTCTTCCTCCTCGACAAAGTGTGCTTCCAAATGGGGTGTGTCGAGGTTGACGGGGACGAGATAGTCGGCGAGATGCGCATTGACCGGCCGGCCGCTGCGCTTGTCGAGCACGGTCCGCTCCATGATCGCCATACCGATGCCGCCGATCATGCCGCCGGTGCACTGGCTGGTAGCGAGCCGCGGGTTCACCACCTTCCCGGCACCATACGCGCCCACCATGCGGCGGACCCGTATAGTTGCGACGTCGGGATCGATCGCCACTTCGGCAAACACCGCGCCAAAGGCATGCATGGAATAGCCGCTCGCGATCTCTGCGTCTCGCGACGCACTACCCTCGCCGAGGATGGATTGCCCGTCGGAGGCGGCTGCAATCTGCTGGTAAGATAATCCGGCTTGGTCGCGGTCTTTGGCGAACAATAAGCCGCCTCGCCATTCGAGGTGTTCGGACTGCAGCCCTGAGAGCGGGCTGCCGTCGCGCATGGTAGCCGCCATCATCGCCTTTTCCTGCGCGTCGAGGCAGGCTGCCCGGATGGCCGAACCGACCGAGGCCATCGTCATCGAACCGCCGTGCGGCGGTGTTGCCGGGAAGTCCGAACGACCAAGCACGAACTTCACCCGGTCTGGCGTCAGGCCTAGAAAATCCGCCGCCACCTGTGTCATCGACGTGTAGGTACCGGGGCCCATGTCGCTGGCAGCCGCCTCGACTTCGGCCGTGCCATCGGGCATCAGCCGTACCCTCGCATTGGCCGGTGCGAACAGACACGGATAGGAGGCGGTCGCCATACCATACCCAACGAGTAACCGACCGTCGCGCATCGAACGCGGTTCCGGCGTGCGCTTGCTCCAACCGAAGCGTTCGGCCCCCAGGTCGTAGCATTTCAGCATGGAGCGGCTGGAGAAAGGTACGTTGCGTCCCTCGTCAATCGTGGGCTCGTTGATCCGGCGCAGTTCGAGGGGGTCCATTCCGAGCTCGTAGGCGAGCTCGTCCATGGCGCATTCCATCGCGTGGGCACCGCTCGCTTCGCCCGGGCCGCGCATGTAGGTAGGCGTGCTGGTATCGAGCGGTATCAGCCTGTAGCTGGTGCTGACATTAGGGCAGGAGTAGGTGAAGGAGGTAACCGCGGTCAGGGCCTCCATGAACTCTTCGTAGCGGCTGGTCTCGCCTGAGCCTTCATGGATTATGCTCGTCAACTTGCCGTCGGCGTTGGCACCGATGGCCATCCGCTGTAGCGTGTAGGGACGATGCCCGGTGGTGAAAAACATCTGCTTGCGGGTCAGGACTAGCTTGACAGGACGGCCGACATGCCGCGCCGCAAGCGCGGCGAGCGTCACATGAGGCCAGGTGCGCAGGCTGGTGCCAAACGCACCGCCGATGAAGGGGCATATCACCTCCACATTCTCAGGCGGAATGCCAAACACGGCTGCGATCTCCGTCCGCTCGTTAACGACGAACTGGCTCTTGCTCCATAGCGTCAGGCGGTCGCCGTTCCAAGCGGCGACGGTCGCGTGCGGCTCCATCGGATTGTGGTTCTCGCGCTGGATCACATACTCCAGGTCCACTTTGACGGGAGCGGCCTCCAGCGCCGCCACTGCATTGCCGCGCTCGATGTCGGCATGGACCCGCGAACCCGGTCGGCGTGCGGTTTCCGGCACGACCTTTTCCGCGCTGTGGGCATCGACTTGGGGAAGCCGGGCGGCATAAGTGATTTTCAGGGTGTTTGCGGCGTGTTCGGCATGGTCGAGCGTCTCGGCCACGACGATGGCCACGGGTTGGCCGAAGAAACGCACCTCGGCATCCTGCAGCACGTGCAGGCGTTCGCCGGCCGGCGGATCGATCGCACCGCGGTGTGCAGTGTATGGCAGGCGTTGCGCATTTAGATGCGAGATCACTGCGACGACTCCGGGCATCCGCTCAACTGAAGCGGCATCGATCGCCTCGATCCGGCCAAGACCCGCCGTGCTGCCGACGATAACCGCATAGGCCTGCCGCTCCTGATTAAATTCGGCCGCGTACTTGGCCTGCCCGGTTACCTTGAGACGTCCGTCGACACGCGCCAAAGGGGTTCCGATCGAGGTTGTCATGCGCCTTCTCCCACCATCTCCAGTGCCCTGACGATCGTCGCAGGCAGAAGCTTCACCTTGAATGCATTGCCCGATTGGGCCTGAGCTCCTTCCGTCGCCACGGCTGCCGCGGCCTCGAAGGTCTGGCGTGTCGGGGGATAGCCGACCAGTGCCTGTTCGACGGCTGTCATGCGCCACGGACGCGTTCCAACTCCACCAGCAGCGATGCGCGCTTCCTTGATGCGTCCGTCCTCGACTTGAAAGGCCGCCGCCGCCGACACCAAGGCAAATTCATACGACTGACGGTCGCGGACTTTCAGGTATCGAGCAGTTCGAGCGTACGAAATATTGGGTATCCGGACCTCGACGATAAGTTCGCCGGGACGCAGTGTGTGTTCCAGATGAGGTGTGTCACCTGGCAGGCGGAAGAGGTCGCTTACAGGAAAACTGCGATCTCCATCGGGGCCGGCGACATGAAGCGTCGCATCGAGGGCGACCAGCGAGACCGCCATATCCGATGGATGGGTGGCGATGCAGTGAGAGCTCGTTCCGAGAATCGCAGTACCCGCGTTCAGCCCGTCGATGGCCGAACAGCCGGAGCCGGGCGATCGCTTGTTGCACGGCGCATCCAACATCCGGAAGTAGGGACAGCGCACGCGCTGCAAAAGGTTGCCGCCAATGGACGCGACATTCCGTAGTTGCGGAGACGCTCCCTCGATCAGCGTTTCGGCAATAAGCGGCTGCAACCGTCGAACGTCCTCGCTCGCGGCGACGTCCGACATCCGAGCCAGTGCGCCGATCACAAGGCCATCGTTCTCGGCGCGGATGTAGTCCAGCGGAAGACGGTTGATGTCGACAATGCTGTCGGGGGTTTCAACCTCCTCTCGCATAAGGTCGACAAGGGTGGTGCCACCCGCCAAATATCGTGCGCCGGCTGTGGCCGCGAGGATTGCATCGGCCTCGTTTGAAACCCGTTGATAGGCAAACGGTTTCATGTGCGTTCCTCCCGCGCCGCCTGCTCGATGGCCGCGACGATGCCTGGGTACGCGCCGCACCGACAGATGTTTCCACTCATCCAGGCGGCGATCTCGTTACGAGAGTCTGCGTGGCCTTCCTTGATGCATCCCAGGCCCGACATTATCTGCCCAGGTGTGCAATATCCGCACTGGAATCCTTCGTGATCTATGAAGGCCTGCTGGATAGGTTGGAGTTCGTCGCCGCTGGCGACCCCTTCGATTGTGGTGATTGAAGAGCCCTCGTACATCACCGCAAGCGCAAGGCAGGCGTTAACACGCCGTTCGTTGATCAGCACTGTGCAGGCACCGCAAGCTCCTTGATTGCACCCCTTCTTGGTACCCGTCAGTGCCAGTCGCTCGCGTAGCATGTCGAGGACCGACAGCCGCGGATCAACCTTCAACGTCATCGATTCTCCGTTGACGGTCAGCGCCAGGTCGACCGCTTCTCCGAGCCCGACTGCAGCCGACTGAGCGCTGGAAATGCGGGGAAAGGCGGGTATGGATGCAAACGCCGCTGCACCAGCGGAAAGCTGCAGTACTTCGCGGCGGCTTAGAAAGTATGGGGAAAGAAGATCGGCCCAATCGCTATCGGCGTGGCCTTTGTCGTCTGAGTTCGAATCCTGGCTTGCCACGGTCAAGTTCTCCCTTTCCAGCGTGAATCGGCCTCTCGTCAACGAGACGTTGGGGTCAAAGGCTCAGGGGAGAGTAACAAGGAACACTTGGTAGGCGCATGTTGAGAGTTGTGAATTTTTGCTGTGTGCCGTCTGATCGAGGTCCGGAACTGACCTCGTGTCCGTTCGCGATTTCGGCTAAGCCACGTCGGCAATACAGTGTGGTAGAGGCGAAATCACCGAAAGGTTGTCTGTCTGGAACCAACCGCCGACACAGTTCGTCAGCTAGACGACTGCGATCGGGCGATCTGGGGCTACAAATGTTTCTCGACGTAGAGCCTCTTTGGCTGGCTGACACCTTTAAGATTGTGAACTCCGGCGTCTGCGAATGCCACCTGCATTTCCTGAGGCAACAACGCAAGAAATTCAGAGGACACCACCAGCGAGCCTTTTCCGGCGGTTGATGTCGATGCAATGCGGCACACTTCGTTGACTGCCGGGCCGATGACGGTGAAGTCCAATCGCTCGTCGCTACCAATGTTTCCGTAGAACACCTCACCCACGTGCAGCGAAAGGTAGATATCCGTGGTGATCTGGCCTCTGCTACGACGTCGCTCGTTCAGTACGGCGACACGCTCTGCAACTTTGCGTCTAGCCGCGATTGCGGATTTCGCTGCATCGGTCAGTGAAGGGCTGCTGAAAATCGCCAGGACGCCGTCGCCGACCAACTTCACAACGTCCCCGCCATTTTCCGTTGCCGAAAGAATCGCGGTCTCGGCGTAGTCATTCAAAAGCGCGATCAAGGTGGGACTATCGACTCTTTCTGAGATCGCAGTGAAGCTAGCGAGATCAGAATACCATAGGACCGTGTTGATGCTCTCGAGTGAGCCCCTTGCAATACGGCCCTCCAGCACGCGCCGTCCCGGATCGCGTCCGAGGTAGGCACTAACTAGCGACTGGGCTATGTGACGCAAAGCGGCAGTCTTGATGGCCAACGCAAGCGCCGGGACCAGGTTGCGAAGCACACCAATGTCTTCTTGAGTGAACCCGCCCTGTTTGGTCGTCGACCATCGCGAATAGAGGCTGTCCATCTCGCCGATCGCATCGTCTCCACTGAGAGGATGGATCATGGCAAAGTAGCCGGTGTGGCCGGCTTCCCGAAGCTCCGTCAGGATGGGGAACCGATCAGAAGCCTGCTCAGTCAGATCGAGGTGGTAGTCGGCGTGTCCTTCCTGCTGCATATGGTAAAACGGACTGACCCGCCAACGGTCGGCGTTTGTCGCCGCATCCGAACGTGAGAATTGTTGCGCTTCTGCTTTCCCACCCTCCGCATCCCAATGGAAGCCCCACGATTCCAAAACGGGGTGTAGCGTGTCCACGAAGAGCACAGCCTGCACCAGCCCGAGACCGGCTTCGTTGCATCGAACGCAGAAGCCGGTGAGCATCGCTAGCTCGTCGCTGCCAACCAAGCCCGTTTGGACAAGCCATCGTTCTATCTGACTGATCCTCACTGGGCTCACACGGGAACCCCCGTTCGGTCGGACTGCAGGGGCGGGTTCTCCCCGTGGTCAGCGTGATCGGCTTGAGCGAGTAACCACTCGCGAAATCGACGGAAAGCTGGACTTCTAAGGCGATTGCGTGGGTAAACGAAGTAGTAGGTGAAGTCGCCCCGATCGAGGCTGAAGTCAATCGGCTGGACAAGACGCCCCACTCGTAGGTCGTCTAGGAAGAGGGCTTTCTGCGCCATCATTACGCCCTGACCCTCCAGCGTCGCCTGGTATGCCAGCGTGGAACTCGCATACTTATCGCCGGCGTAGGGATCGATATCCTGATTGCCGGCCGCCTGAAGCCAAAACCGCCAATCGTCTGGTCGGACGAACGAGTGTAACAGGCGAACGGATCGGAGGTCGTCCGGAGATTGGATCACGTGCTCGGCAGCAAAGGCGGCGCTGCATAGCGGCACCAACTCATTGCGCATCAGTCGATCGACCTCGAGTCCGGGCCAATTGCCATCGCCCAGTCGTATCGCCACATCCACGCTTTCGCGTTCAAAATCCACCATCTCGTTGGACGTGGTCAACCGAACCTCTGTAGAGCTGTTGAATTCCGAGAACGTGCGGAGCCGGGGGATGAGCCACTTCATCGAGAAAGTGGTGTAGGCCCTGACACGCAATATCTCCTTTGCCTTCTTTCCAGTGAGTTTCTGCGTTTCTTCGCGGATGCCATCGAGATGTCGGCTGACTGCCTCCAAGTACTGCTCGCCCTCCGCCGTCAGCACGATCTCGCGGGGATCGCGACGGAAGAGCCGGACACCGAGAAAGGTCTCAAGGCGTTGGACCTGCCGGCTCACCGCACCTGGTGTCACGAGCAATTCCTCCGAAGCACGACGTATGCTTTGCAGCCGGCCGGCTGCTTCGAAAGCTCTCAGTGAGTTCAACGGGGGTAAGGTGTCCATGGAAGAGCTTAGTTTGACCGTTGTCTTTTAGTCAACACCCGCGCTCCCCTTTGTCATTCTGAGGAACGATGTCCTTCAGGTACACTACCCAGACTGAACTACATCGCATTCTGTGGAGGAAATCACATGACCTCGATTGAGGTAGCGAACCGGCATATTGCCGGGGGTCGCGACGGTCTCGTTTGCCTTGAGGCGTCTCGCGAAAGAGTAACAGGAAAAGGTGTTTTTCCGCGGCTACCGGCAACGTCGCCGTCCGCCGATCGCTTCGAGCCGATAACCCTTTCGACTGAGGCGATCCTGTACAGCCACACGACGATCCACCCCAATCCCAAGACCGGCGAGCCGGCATTCACTCTGGTCTATGCCGATTTTCCCGAGGATGTCCGTGTGTTCGGCCGTCTGCAACTGCGGCCCGGCGAAAGGCCCGTGATCGGGGCGAGGCTGGTCGTTTGCGCCGATGGTGACCCGAACACGACATACTTTTTCACTGCGATTGAGGAGGAAAACTGATGCCGGACGAAGTCTACATCGCTGGCGCAGCCATGACCACGTTCGGGCGTCATGCGGAATTGGGAATGCAAGACCTCGCTCAGCGCGCAGTTATTGACGCCCTCGAGGAAGCAGGAATTTCCAAGTCCCATGTGGAGGCGATCTATGCCTCCAACGTGTACGGCGGAATGGTCCTCGGCCAAGTGCTGATGCGGGACATGGGGATAACGGGGCCTGCCCTCTACAACGTCGAAAACGCGTGCGCGAGCGGAGCGACAGCCGTTCACCTCGCATGTCAGGCCCTCAAGCTTGGTCTCTATGAGACGGTGGTGGTTTTCGGTGTCGAGCAGTTGACCAAACTGGGCGGTGGGACGATCCCGCTTCAGCGCAACGATTACAAGACAGAGCTTTACGCCGCTCTGGGGATGACCCTCCCGACTGTCTATGCGATGCGTGGTTCGCGCTATCTGCACGAGCGTGGCGAATCTCCAGACATCCTTGCGCAGATAGCAGTGAAGAACCGTGCGCACGGCGCGCGAAATCCATATGCTCAACAGCGTACCGAAGTGTCCTTGGAAGAGGTTCTCGGCTCTCGTCCAATCGCTGAACCGCTGACCCTCCTGCAGTGCTGCCCGTCGGCCGTGGACGGTGCTGCGGCGCTTGTTCTGACTACTCGTCGGCCGCTGCGCCCGGGCCCAGCAGTTCGAGTACGGGCGTCTGCTGTCCAGTCGGGCCACCAGGAACTCGGTTGCGACGATATTCTCGATGCGGAGATTACGGCCCGGACAGCGAGCTTGGCTTACGAGCAGGCCGGGGTCGCTCCGGAGGATGTCGGCGTCGTTGAGCTGCACGATGCCTTCACGATCGCCGAACTCCTCTACTACGAGGCGCTTCAGCTTGCAGCGCCCGGTGAAGGAGCTTCACTGCTGAGAAGCGGCGAAACTGCTCTCGGAGGCCGCGTTCCTGTGAACCCGAGCGGCGGTCTTCTCGCCAAGGGGCATCCTCTCGGCGCGACCGGAGTAGCTCAGATGGTAGAAGTCGCCTGGCAGCTACAGGGACGCGCAGGCGGCCGCCAAATCGAGGGCGCAAAGATTGGCCTGACCCAATGCACAGGAGGCGGCATCGCTGGCGTAGACCATGCTGCATCAGCCGTTCACATTCTAGGAGTTTGACGTGAGCAATAAACAGACAGCGATCGTCACCGGCGGCGCGCGCGGCATCGGGCTCGGCATCGCCAACAAGCTGCTCGAGGCAGGACACGATGTTGCGATATTGGACTTTGACGCCGAGACGCTCCAAGCGACCGTGGACGGACTTAGGTGCTCGTTTAGCGAAGAGCGGGTCTTCGGCGTCAAGACGGACATCACAATCCGTGCGGAAGTTGAAGACGCGGTCCGGGAGGTTCGGGAGCGTTACGGTCGGATCGACGTTCTGGTCAACAATGCCGGGATCGTGCGTGACCGCAGGTTTATCAAGATGGAGGAGGATGATTGGGATAGCGTGATTGCAACCAATCTCAAGTCGCAGTTCCTCACCTGCAAGAGCGTCGTGCCGACGATGATAGATCAACAGTTCGGCCGCATCGTCAACATCTCATCGAGGGCTTGGCTCGGGGGATTTGGGCAGGCGAACTATTCTGCCGCCAAGGGGGGCGTGGTCAGCCTTACACGTAGCCTCGCGATTGAACTCGCAAACCAGGGTATCACCGTCAACGCGGTCGCTCCGGGGATCGTGGAAACCCCTTTGTTTCAGGCGTTCGCAGACGATGTCCAGGAACGACTGAAGAAGAGCGTGCCAATGCAGCGCATCGGCACGCCCGAGGACATTGCACAGGCTGTGCTTTTTTTCGCATCCCGAGAGAGCTCCTACGTCACAGGACAACTGCTCTACGTATGCGGTGGCCGGTCGCTATCAAGCCCGAGCGTATGAGGTCGGAAAATGTCAGTTGAAACGACAATCGAAAACCATATCGCGACGATCAGGATCAACAGGCCTGAAAAGCTAAACGCCTTGGATGTTGAGCATCTCGTCGACCTCAGAGCAGCAATCGCGGTTGCCAACGAAGATGCCGCTGTAAGGGTGATGGTCCTGACGGGAGTGGGCCGAGCGTTCTGCGTCGGCGCTGACCTTGGTGCTACGATCGAATCCAACCATAGTTTCGTCGAGGCATTCGCGTTGTCGCGGCTCGCAGCATCGGAACGCGGTCTGTACGTGAAGCTTTTTGATCTCAAGTCGCTCGAGATCAAAAAGCCATTGATTGCGGCTGTCAACGGATTCTGCCTTGGCGGGGGCCTGGAATTGGCGCTGCAATGCGACTTTATCATCGCGGCGGGAGATGCCTCGTTCGGCCTGCCAGAGGTGATCGTTTCGAGCCTTCCTGCCGGCGGCGGTGTCCCCAGCATCCTTCGGGCGCTTCCCAGAAGCGTCGGGATGCGCATGCTGCTGGCCGGTGAGCGCATCGGAGCCGAACGCGCCTACGAAATTGGGCTGGCGACCGAAATCGCGCCCGCGGAGGAACTGGAGGCGGTCGCGCTGCAGGTGGCGGCCACGATCGCCGCGAACGGCCCTCTTGCCGTTCAACTCGTGAAGATGCTGGCATCGGAGACTGCCGATCTCCCAATCGAACAAGCCTTCCGGATGTCCGAGCTCGCGTGGGGCATTCTCCGAGACAGCGCCGATCGGCGCGAGGGAAGGCTGGCATTCCGGGAAAAAAGGAAACCTGCCTACGTCGGTCGTTGACAGGCAGCATCGATTCACTTGCCCGGAGTATTCGCTAATGGAGGGCTACGCGCAGGGAACGACAACCGGGGTGCTGGGCGAGGCCGGGTATAGCGAGGTGGACGTGGACGTGATCAGCTTGGGCAGGTGCAAGCTGTTGCTGAAGGAGCGTGTCTTGCTGGCCGAAGACAGGCCAGCTCAAATTGGCACAAGAGCTCTCGATATCCTGCTTCACCTCGCTCGTAGACAAGGCCAGACCATTAGCGTCGGCGAGCTGATGAAGGCGGTTTGGCCTAACACGACTGTCGAGGAGAACACACTTCGCGTTCAGATCAAGAATCTGCGGCGTGCGCTATCTGAATCCGGGAGCGGCTGTTTTGTCGTCAACAGAAGCGGGCGAGGGTATTCCTTGGTTGTTCCAACCCAGCGCGCGAGCCTTCGTCCGAGTTTGGGAACGGAGGAACTAAAGAACTCGGCGCAGACGAGGATGCGACTGATCGGCCGCTCCAGCGCGCTTGCTGAGGTGACCGAGCGGCTTCTGAACCACCGACTTGTTACCGTTACGGGCCCGGGCGGCATAGGCAAAACTGCTTTGATCAAGGAGATTGCGGCACGCTGGGCTAGCACTGGACGCAACCAGGTCTATTGCATAGACCTCGGCGGCTTACAGGATGGAAGGCCTCTGATTTCCCATATCGCGCGGTCGATTGGGCTGCGCCAATCGAGTGCCGTTCCAGATGAAATGCTGCGGGCGCTCACCGACCTCACTGGCTTGATCGTCTTAGATACCTGCGAGCACATGATCGGTGCGGTTGCGGAGTTTGTGGAGCGGTTGACACAGCAGGCAGCCGGACTGCGAGTTCTGATCGGGAGCCGCGAGGTCTTGAGAATAGGAGGGGAGTGGGTCACGCGGTTGCAGCCACTTGCATTTCCCCAAATGGACGGTGCCGATGAGGCTGTCACCTTCGAGGCATACCCCGCGATTGAACTTTTCTTGGAACGGGCGTCCGCCGCTGGATGTTCGCTATCACTGGAGTCGGAGACGATTGAGGCGATAGGACGTGTATGCGCTCGCTTGGACGGACTTCCGCTCGCGATCGAACTGGCCGCTGGCCGAGTAGGGCAATTGGGGGTCGACAAACTTCTCTCTGCCCTGGATCAACATCTAGCAATTTTGACGGATGGACTTCGAACGGGAGTACCAAGACAGCGCACGATGCGCGCGGCAATCGAATGGAGCTTTTCGACGCTTTCGGCCTACGAACAAGAGCTGCTTCAGAATTTGTCGATCTTGAAGGCCCCGTTCCTCTCCGAGGTAGCGGTCGCCGTTGCTGGAAAGGGTAACCTCGCTGCCGTCGATCAAGACGTGCTGAACGGTTTGAACGACCTGTACCTGAAATCGATGCTCAGTGTGGTCGTTGTCGATGGACGTCAGCACTTCTGTCTGCTCGATACGACGCGTTCATTCGCATACGAGTTGCTCAGGCGGCGTGGAGGCGAGCGTGCCGCTCGAACGCGGCATCTTGCCTACGTGCAAAACATGCTCGCACGACGTCGCGCTTTTCGGGCAGAGCGTTCGATCGCCCAGTCTGAGAAGGAGCTCAGCGAAGTTCGAGCTGCTCTGGACTGGGCCGCCGACAGTGGAGAACAGATAGACGCGGTGGCCAACCTCACTGTGTCGGCGATCCCTATGTGGTTCGAGCAGTCGCTCGTGTGCGAATGCCGCATGTATGTCGAGCGTATCTTGTCACGAATGAGCGCTCGGGGAACGAACGACGAGCGTATCCTGGAATTTTACGCCGCACTCGGCGGCGCGTACATGAACATTGAAGGGGCTGGGGAGGACACCCGATCGGCCTGGACCGAAGTCTACAGGCTTTCCGGTCGAACTGGTGACATCGGTTATCGGCTCAAGTCTCTGTGGGGGCTATGGGTCGATGCCCGAAACCGCGGCGACTTCGCAGCGGCATCTATCTTCAGCCGGCGATTTGCGCGCCTGTCCAGGAAGTCGAACGATCCCCTAGTGTTGGCAAATGCAGACCGGATGTCGGCGATTACGCACTTTTCCCAGGGGGACCTCGTTCAGTCTCGGAGACTTGCCGAACGAGTAGCGGCAAACCCGATTGCTGGACGCGATTTTATCTCGTTCCAATTCAGTCAGCGTATCACTGCGCGCTGCTTTCTCGCGCAGACGCTGTGGCTTCAGGGGTACATGGACAAGGCCATGGGCATGGCCATAGGCAACGTGGAGGATGCGATCGCGATAGGACACCCGGGGACGATAGCCTACGCACTGACAGAGGGCGGTTGTCCTGTCGCCTGGAATGTGGGCAACCTGTCGCTCTTGGAACACTACAGCCAGCTCGCACTTTGCAGGACCGTCCGCAACGGATTAGATGTCTGGCACACCATCGGAGCTTGCTTCAGCGGGATACTGCAATTGAAGCGCGGCAACGATATCGGCCTTGAAATTCTAGCCGACGCGTTGGGTCAGCTGAGAAGGGGACATAGAGCGCCGATCTTTTCCAGGGCGCTCGCATTTTATGCTCACGAGCTGGCGGAACGTGACCGCGCTGGAGAGGCAATCGCGGCCATCGAAGAGGCTGTCTCCCGTGCCCGACTTTCATTGGAGAAGTGGTGTGAACCCGAGCTTTTGCGCTTGAGAGGCACGATCATGAAGCGGCTCGGGTTGCCTTACGAAGCTGATCTTCACGCGTCGATGTTGCTTTCTCGAGGACAAGGCGCACTCGCATGGCAGTTGCGGACAGCTACGAGTCTCGCAGACCATCATCTCGACCTGCGCGACGACAGAGCAGCAATCGACTGTTTGCTCGGCGTCTATGCGAAATTCGGGGAAGGCAGTGGCAGTGAAGACCTGCGAAAGGCGGAGGCACTACTGGACCGACTTGGCCAGCGGCGGAAAGTCTATTAGCCGCCTATCGAACGCATCCGCGCCATCATGAAAGCAACGACGCGCGAACTGCGGTATCCCTATCCGTGGCACACGCAGGTACTACGATGCCGGAGTACAAAATTGGCGAACCGCTTTTGTCACGGAACGTGCGTCCGAATCCGACCACGTAATGGTAGCTTTCGGCCAGAGGGTTGACCCTATAGACCTGCTGCTGCTGCTCGTCAGCTACGATCGCGGTGCTTAGTGCCTGAACAAACGCTGACCGGTCATCAATATGTATTCTAGCGACATACTCTTCGATGGGCAGCCCTTTGACCGTCCTTTGCGCGTCGAGGCCGAAAAGTTTGGCAACGGTCCTATCGGCATAGAGCAAATTCTGGGTAAGGTCCCAGACCAGAAGGCCCGCGTCCTCGATCTCATCCTTCCGCGCCGCCAATTGACGAACCGCTTTTTCGTGCCCCATCCCCAGATGCTCCCAAAGTGAGTTCGCATCGAATTTTACTCAAGGCGGCGCGGCGGGTTCAAGGCGAGGTTGCGGGTGTTACGCGTTATAAGATGCTGCGTTGTGAGGTTTTGTGAAGCAAGCACGGCAGACGGAACAGCGCTCACAGCATTTCACATAGTTTAACTCGTTTCTTCCCAAAAAGAAGCTTACGCTAATATTTGTATTCAAATGCTACGCGATGCTCGAATGCGTCTGATCGATGCCGGTCCAGCAACTCGGACCCGCATAGCGCGGGCCTCCCACTGCGCTTGAAGGCAGACCAGTCCGCCTGGCCTGCTGCACAGGGCCAGCTGCGCCATCGCCGGCTGGCCCTGTCTTTTTCGGCGGCCGTGGACTTTCGTACGTGTCGTCCAAGTCCAGACCGACATCCATACGCCTCGCAGGTTCCTTTCTTTGGAGACGATCCTCCCTCTGGATACGGGAGCAGCCGACCCCTGTCCTGCTCGCGGAAAAGTGACTAAAACGCTCGTCTGCGAGTGGTTTCTTAATAGAAACCTATAATGGCCGCTCTGACCTTCGATCGGGTAGCTTGACGGTATAGGGTTGAGCGATCGGGGATACCCATGAGCAGCGGCGCGGATGTCAGCAGGACCAAATTGGACAATGTGAAGCCGTGCGTTCTCGTGGAATTGGCTCTGTCAAAGCCGCAAAATGTTGGTGATAGCAGCGCCGCCGATCCGGTGACTTACTCGGGGCGCGGCGTGGACAGCGTAACACGACTACACTCCGACAGCCGTCTGGAGTTTGCGTGCGAGCGAACAGAAGACCTAATCGAGGCCGACCGGAGCGGCACGGGCCAACTGCCGTTCCCGATGAGCCCCAAATGCTTTGAGTTCGGCCCTTTTCGGCTGTTTCCGGTGGAACGTCGCTTGTTCAGAAACGAGACGCCCATCGAAATCGGCAGTCGCGCATTGGACATACTCGTTCTGTTGAGTGAGCACGCTGGCGGCGTAGTTGCCAAACACAGCATCGTCGAAACTGTCTGGCCCGGTATTAACGTTGAGGAAAGTAGCCTTCGTGTTCAGATCGCAAAGCTCCGCAAAGCGCTTGGTGAAGGGCAGGATGGCGCACGTTACATCGCAAACATAGCCGGCCGGGGCTACAGCCTTGTTGCGGCAGTGGCGAGAAGCAGATCGCTTCAATCGCACGACCCGCAGGCATTCTCTCACAGTGGTGTCCAAACCTTGCCGCGGACAGTCAAGCCGGTCGGGCGAGAACAGGATATCGCGAAAATTAAGGCCCTCGTTAACTCGTCAGGATTTGTAACGGTTCACGGCTTCGGCGGGATCGGCAAGACAACGGTGGCGGTTACTGTTGCCGAAGAACTTGTTCGGGACTTCGAAGATGGCCTTGTCTACCTCGACCTTGGTTGCATCAACTCCTCTGATGCGATGGAGTCGACCCTCGCGCGCGCACTAGGCACGGCAGTTGAGGAGGGTAACCAACGGTCAGCGATTTACGATGCTTTAGGAAACAAGCACCTTCTACTGATAATTGATAACTGTGAGCATCTTCTGGATGCAGCAACCGAACTCGTGGAGGAAATCCGGCATCGTTTCCCGCAGCTGACGTTCCTGGTCACAACTCCCGAGCACCTTCGGGCTGAGGGGGAACATGTGTATCCGCTTCCGCCACTCGAGATACCTCCTGACGTCAACGCGGTTTCTCCGGACGAGATCATGCGCTATCCGAGCGCCCAGCTGTTTATCGAACGGGCCGTCGCTGCCGGATACGAGCTGGAGCACTCCGACAAGGAGGCGCGGTATGTAGCAAAAATCTGCGAGAAGCTTGAAGGAATACCCCTTGCCCTCGAGTTGGTAGCGAGCCGCCTCGTGGTTCACGGTATCGAGGAAACAGATGTGCTTTGTGCCGGTATGTTTGCGCTTGCATGGCAAGGCAGGCGTACAGCTGTTCCTCGGCAACAGACGCTCATGTCGTCACTCGATTGGGGTTACCGACTTCTCTCCGAAACGGAAAAGGCAGTGCTGCGACGGCTCTCTGCCTTCTCGGGTATTTTCACCCTTGCAGAGATGCAAACAGCCTGTGTCGACGACGTCGGTGTCAAGAGGGACGAATGCATTGACGCGTTCGGTCAGTTGGTGGCGAAGTCATTCGTGCTAGGCGGGCGCGACGGTAAGTTTCGGATTTACCGGATAGCTCGTGCCTATGCCTGGCGAAAATTGCTTGAAGCAGCGGAAGTCGAATCTGTCATCGAGCGCCTGAACCAGTTCGGCTATCGGTCCACCCGTGATTCTAGCTCGGAGCGGACGGTGACGCGGGCGACCAGAGCCGTGCATCCTCCATTGTATGGTGTGATCGACAGCCACTTTGGGGAAATGCCAGGCTGGTAGGGTCGGCAGTATAGACCATCGCCCGCATGTTTTGCACGTCAATCGTTACGGGGTTGCATCATATTGCTTCGGTTCACCGAAGCACCCAGCGTCCTTCAATACCCGGGTAACGCCGAGCTTCTGATGCGAAAACATAAATGAGTCGTTTCTTGGGGCGCGCGAGCCGGCGCGGCACGAAGCGAAAATTCACGAGACGTCACGGAAGTACACTCCGAGGCGGGGAATAAATCACCCATTCTAAGGCTGCAACAACGAACGTTATGGAGATCGATGAGCATGGACCTTGCCGAGGGTGGGAACATTACCTCGCAGATCGCGGAGCTGGTGATCGAAGGCGCTGAAACGAAGGCGACCGAAATGCTGCTGCCCGTTGTCGTTGCCGTGGTGGATTCGGGAGCACACCTCAAAGCCTTGCGTCGAATGGATGGGGCCGTCATCGCTTCAATCGATATCGCAACCCGAAAGGCCGTCACAGCAGCTCTCTTTCAGCTCAGAAGCGAGCTTGTTGGGGAGTACTGCAAGCCCGGCGGACCAGCATTCGCTCTCGAATTGACGAATGGAGGGCTCGCCCCGTTCGGTGGCGGAATTCCGCTCAAAGCGGCCAATGGCCACGTTATTGGAGCACTCGGCGTGTCCGGTGGTAGCGTCGAACAGGACGTTAAAGTGGCCGACGCCGCGCTTGCGACCTTCGAGACGTTCATACGTCGGATTTGAACCCATTTTGAACAGCCGAGAAGGGAGACACGCATGTCGAAAACAATTCTTGTCACCGGAGGTGGCTCTGGATTTGGCAAGGCGGCCGCGATCGGAATGGCTAGAAAAGGCCATAACGTCATCGCCACGTGCCAGGTTTCGCCGATGGTCACTGCAATGCGCCAGGAGGTTGAGCAACTTGACCTAACCAATCGCATCCGCGTCGAGCGGCTCGACCTCACCGATCCTTACGACATTAAGCAAGCGCAGAGCTGGGATTTCGACGTCTTGTGGAACAACGCTGGACAGGGCGAACCGGGACCTGTCTGGGAGATTCCGGTCGATATCGTCCGCCGCAACTTCGAAATTAACGTCTTCTTGCCGCTCACGCTGACGCAGGGCGTCGTGCAGCGCTGGGTGCGCGAAGGCGAGCACCACGGGAAAAAGGTCGTCTTTACCTCTTCCATGGGGGGCCTCTTCACGCCGGCGAACTGGGGCACCTACGTGTCCACCAAACACGCTTTGGAATCGATAGCAGAGGCGCTGCAGCAGGAGCTCGCGGGGTACGGTATCAAAATACAGACGATCAACCCGGGCGCATACTACACCGGCTATAACGAGACCATGGCCGACAATCCCTTCCGTTGGATGGACGACAGCAAGAACTTCACGAGGCGCGCCGACCTGCGCAAAGGCTTCGACGATTTCTTCGCGACACCGGAAGGCAAGATGGACCCGAAGGAGATGATCGATCGCATGATCGAGATCGTGCCGGCGGACACGGGCAAGTTCCGCAACGTCTGCCCAAAGGTCATCGAAGATATGCTGAAGGAACACCAGCTCAAGGCCTGGGACAATCAGATTTGAAGAAGGATCGGCGGCGGCGAAAATCGCCGCCGCTTCCATCCATCGAGCGAATGCTTGAAAAGGAAGCAAGTGATGAGCAAGAGAACATCGCAGGCCGTGCGCGGCGTTTGCGAGACTTTGGCAGTAGCTGTCACGGTAGCTTTAGTCGCCTTGACACCGTTGTCGGGCGAAAGCCGCGCCTCGGACCAATCGGAGAACAAGCAGATCGTTCAGCGTGCTTTTGATGCATGGGCCAACGGAACCGGTAGCCCCTACGACCTTTTGGCCGAGGACGTGAATTGGACCATTACCGGCAACTCGCTTGCCTCCAAGAGCTATCCCAGCAGGGAGGCATTCATTGGTGAGGTTATTCGACCGTTCAACGCCCGGATGAGCGTCGGGCTGAAACCGACCATCCGTAGCATGTATACAGACGGTGACACCGTCATCGTGTACTTCGACGCGAGCGGAATCGCAAAAGACGGTAAGCCCTATGTGAACACCTACGCGTGGTTCCTCGACTTGCACGAGGGAAAGATCGTGAAGGCGCCTGCGTTCTTCGACAGCATCGTGTTCAATGACCTTTGGACTAGGCTTTCCGCTCAAACCGTTCAGTAGCGCGGACCGTCTGCCACGTTTGAGCGACGCGCGACTGTCTCGCAGTCGCATTTTTCCTCAAAGGAGATGAGCATGAAAACTTGGTTTATTACCGGTGCATCCCGGGGGTTCGGCGCTCGGATCGCGGAGCTCGCGCTCGTGCGCGGTGACAATGTGGTCGCTACCGCACGTAACTCGGCTTCCATCATCGAGAAGTTCGGCGAGCGGCAAAACCTGCTGGCCACGCCACTCGATGTCACAGACGAGGACCAGGGACGCCAAGCTGTCAAAAGAGCCGTGGAGCGCTTCGGACGGATCGACGTACTTCTGAACAACGCTGGGTTCGGATTACTTGGTGCCGTCGAGGAGGCTTCAGGCGAGGAGGTGGAACGACTGTACCGAACCAATGTGTTTGGTTTGCTGGCCGTCACCCGCGCCGTCCTTCCGCAGATGCGAAAACAGAAATCGGGCCGGATTCTCAACATCTCGTCAATTGGTGGGTATCGAGCCGCGCCCGGCTTCGGGGTATATTGCTCCACGAAGTTTGCGGTCGAAGGGCTGTCAGAGGCCCTCCAGGCTGAGCTTTTACCTCTCGGCATCTTCGTGACGGTGATCGAACCAGGCTATTTCCGGACCGACTTCCTGGACTCATCCTCGCTCTTCCTTAGCAAGACCCGGATTGGCGACTATGATCAGACGGCTGGGTTGGTCCGCGAGCATGCCGCTAGCCTAAACCACAGCCAGCCGGGCGATCCTGAAAAATTCGCAAGGCTCGTGGTCGAGTTTTCAGATGCCAACAATCCGCCGGTACGCCTGCCGGTGGGCAGTGACACGATCGCCGCCCTCGAGGCCAAGCACGAATCTGATGGTGGCATAATCTCCAAGTGGAGGCACTTATCGGTATCAACGGACTTTGATGCCGCTACAGCTAGATCAGCCTAGTCGTTCAAGGCTTTATGCGCTTTGTACGCCAATTCACGCTTCCCATTCCAGTGAGGCGTCGCGGACAGATGTTCCGGCGGAAATGTTTGGAAAGCAATTCCGAATGCACTCTCTGCCATCTCTACGGCATCAACAACTCGGGGTTGGAAGCACGACAAAAACTGAGAGAACTCCGATAATATAAGCAGATACCTGGAGATGCGTGACTTAGCTGCCTTGGATGGTCAGGGAGTGAGCTGGAGTTGCTCGGCCTGACGTGCGACCGAATGCTCCAGCGAGGACAGGGTCACGCCAAGCAAACGGATACCTTTCTCCGGATCAAATCCGCGCCACACCGACCCAAGCAGCGCGTCTGGTTTGCCGCTGTCCTTGATGAATAAAGATGAATAAATCCTCTGTTGCGATCGATTACATGGCGAGGCCACATGCGATCCGACGACCTCCAAGGCTGGAGGGATGCCGATCATGGGGCGAGGTTTTGTTCGATTCTTGTCAGCTACGGTGCGGAACCGGGGCTTGGGCAAAAAATGTCGCATGTGGCAGTGCGAGCGCTGTCCGCTCAAGTTCGTCGACAATGGGCGCGACCATGCGAACCAACGAATTCTGGCGCGTCTCCGCCCATTCGCGCTGCCAAGGGGCGGGAAAATACGGTGAATATGCCACGACTTTGAGACGCCGCGTGGGACGGCGTTGCCATTCCGTCCAGGTGATGCCGTACACCCGCTTTGAGCTTGAAGCTCTCTTAAAGTTGCCATCGCCGACATAGCGCATGAGGACTTCCTCGGTTATCTCCATGATCGCGAGGCCGATCGGAATACCTGAAACAGACGCAATGGTTGGTGCCACTGGCGTCCATAGTCTGTAGGGTGCCCTGGCGGTGCGAGCGAGGGCACCAGTCCAGTTTTCAAGCGGCGGGCGGATGAAGCCCTGTCCCGGCGCTACTTTGACTAGATGCCCCCGTGCATCCATGAGCTTGAACAGGGCATCGGCAAGCGACAGCCCATTTGTCAGTGCCTCCCTCGACACCGTCAGGTCGATGGTTTCGGAGCGACGGGGCGCGAGATGGGTCTTATCATCGCTGGTTCCGGCGGCACCGAAAATATTCCGCGCGACAAAGACGAGGGGATGGGTGCCCGCCTTCGCCGCGCCCGCCCGGACCCGTGCCAGGCGGGCCAAGCGCTTGACCGGCTGAGGCTTGCCGGGGTCCCAGCAATCCAGCGTCAAAGGGCCTGCGGGAGGGAGGGGCGGCGGCGGCGGGTCCGTCCCGTTGAGCGTCTTCCTCCACCACCCCCGGGTGGGACGCGGCACGTCGAGCGCCGCGCAAACCCTGGCGAGATAGACATCCGACACACCGAAACGCGCCGCGGCAGTCGTCGTCGGAACGTTCCAGACAAGCTCGTACATTTCCTCGCGCGTGATCACGGTGACGATCCTTAGAAGGCTTTGGGGAGAGGCTGGCGGGAGTCCCAGCAATACGACGTCAATGCGGCTGCGGGAGGCAGGAACGGCGGTGGCGGGTCCGTCCCGTTGGGCCTCTTCCTCCACCACCCCCGCGTCAGACGCGGCACGCCCAGTGCCGCGCAGACTCCGGCGAGAAAGGCTTCCGACATCGAAACTTGCGGCGGCGACCGTCGTCGGGACGTTTCCAGACAAGCTTGTGAGCTTCTTCACGCGTAATCATCGTGACGGTCCTACAAGGCTTCGGGGGCGTGTTCCCAATCGGCGATCGTGCAGGTCCCTTCCTCGACCTTTTGGAGCAATGCCGACCAGATGTTGAAAGCGCGCCGGATTTCGGCGCGGTACTTGTGGAGGTTGTAGACCCGGTTGATCCCGGTCTTCCCGTGACCGACGGCCGCCTCGGCGACCTCCTGACGACCGGTGATGGGTTCCAGGTGTGTCCGCACTGTCCGGCGTACGTCGTGCCAGACTGATTCTTCGTACTCGAAGTCGAGCAGCTCCAGTTCGGCGCGCATCATCCTTTCGAACCGTCCGCGCGCGAGATCGGTATCGTCGGGGACGTCAGCCTCCGCCTTGGAACGCTTCAGGTTGTTGAACCCTCCTAGAGGCGTCTGTCCGTTCTTGAAGCTGAAGACAAAGTCGCCGTGGCCGGCGGGAAGCATTTCCTGGAGCGATACAAGCATCTCGACGACACGGTCTGAAAGGGGGACCTGGTAAGAGCCATCGGTGACCTTGCCCGTCCGGCCGGGGGTCGCTCCCTTGCTTCTGGTCCCGGGGATGGTCCAGAGCTTGCGTGCCAGGTTGAGCTGAGACCACCGCATGCCCGACACCAACCCGATGCGTTGCGCGGTTTCCATCAGAATCCGCAGGCATGGGCCGAAGGGGTAGCTCATCGCGCTGGTCGTCTTCAGATACGCGTAGACCTCCTCGTATTCCAAAATCCTTTCGCGAGCGGAGATACTGACCGGGATGTCTTTCGCTTTTACGTGCTCGACGGGGTTGTGTGCGAAACCGATTTCCAGTCGGAATTTCTGGTTCATCACCCAGCGGAAGAAAGTCTTTATCTTGCTCAGGCTGTGGTAAGCCTGTGTCAGTGCTCGCTGCTTGATCGTGCGAACCAACTCCTTCACGTCAAAGTCGGTGACTTCGGAGATCGGCTTGTTGAGCCAGGGATTCGTCGCCGGATTGAGGAAGTTCCGCTTGAGGAAGCGTCCGTCCTGCTCGGCCCGGAGGTTTTTGTCCCGGGACGGCAGCTGCGCGATGTAGTCGGTTAGTACCGAGGCGAAGGTGCCCCTCCGGCGCAATGTTTCGGACCTCCTGGCGTCGGCTTCCTCGCCCGCCGGATCGATGCCCTTGCGGATCAGGTCCATCCAGTGGTGGGCCTTGACGCGGGCGGCCAGTGTGTCCATTTGGGGGTACCTGCCGAGGATGCGGTGGGTCGTGTTGGACGCTGGTCCGCCGAACCGTGCGCGCAGTACGAAGGACTTCTTTTTCGAACCGACGCTGATTGCGAGGTCCTGCAACGACGCATCGTAGATTTCGTAGCGGCTGCTCGAGTTCGGCGTGAAGTCGAGCCTCGCGACGAGGTCGTCGGAAAGGTGCTGTCGTTCCATCTCTTGTTCCTCTTCGAATTCAGGGTTTCGATCGAATTTCGGGATGCGGAATCGGCGCTGTGGGGCAACGGAATCGGGCAGCGGAACGGGGCAGCGTCGCCGTCGGCGGCTTTAGGCCGTTGATGGCTATATCAAATCACCGAACGAGAATAAGTCAATAGTATCAATGCGTTAGCGAGCTCGTTGAAACAACTTGAAACAACCGAGCACATGGTGCTAATAGCTGCGACATGGCCGCAGACGGGGGAGTATCAAACTCCTTCATCGACGAACACCGCTCGGTGTTCGGGGTCGAGCCGATCTGCAGACTGCTGCCGATTGCCCCATCCACCTACTACGAGAACGTTGCCAAACGCCTGGACGTGGATCGTCTGTCGATCCGCGCCCGCAGCGATATCAGCCTGAAGATCGAGATACGCCGCGTCTTTGAAGAGAACTTCCGCGTCTACGGTGTGCGCAAGGTCTGGCGGCAATTGAAGCGAGAGGGCTTCGACGTCGCCCGCTGCACTGTCGCTCGGCTCATGAGGGCGATGGCCCTTCGGGGCATCATCCGGGGCAAGCCGATCCGCACCACGGTCCCGGACAAGACGGCTCCGAGCCCGCTCGATCGGGTGAACCGCCAGTTCAAGGCTCCTGCGCCGAACAGGCTCTGGGTTTCGGATTTCACCTACGTCGCCACCTGGCAAGGCTTCGTCTACGTGGCCTTCGTCATCGACGCCTTCGCCCGGCGCATCGTCGGCTGGCGGGTGAGCCGAACGGCCCATGCCGGGTTCGTCCTCGATGCTTTGGAACAGGCGCTTCATGAGCGGCGTCCCGTTCATGGCGGCGGCCTGATTCACCACTCGGACAGGGGCGTTCAATACGTGTCGATCAAGTATTCGGAGCGACTGGCCGAGGCGGGCATCGAGCCTTCTGTCGGAAGCGTCGGCGACTCCTATGACAACGCCCTCGCCGAAACGATCAACGGCCTCTACAAGGCCGAGGTCATACATCGGCGCGGACCGTGGCGCAGTTTCGAAGCGGTGGAATTCGCCACCCTCGAATGGGTCGACTGGTTCAACCATCGACGGCTTCTGGAGCCCATCGGCAACATCCCGCCAGCCGAAGCCGAGGAGCAGTATTACGCCATGCTGGACGAACCAGCCATGGCCGCATAACTTAAACCAACCGGCCTTCGGCAAACCCGGCGCGGTTCACCCGCTGTCCAAAACGCCTCCAACTACGGTGCCATAGTGCAGCCGATAGCGGCATGTAGCGCCGGGAGGCCATGGTGGTTGCTGTGACGCTTCCAGTGACTCAAGGCATCTACGAGTTCGAGGGCACATGCAAGTGCGCGGTCCGCGTCTTTCTCGGTTGGTTTCGGATGACCGAAGACGGCCATGACGCCGTCTCCGATAAATTTGTCGACGGTTCCGCCGTGCTCGAAAATGGTCTGTGAAACAAGCTGTCGATACTCTCCAAGTACGAGTGCCAACTCGGGAGCGGGAGCGGGAGCGGTCTCGGCGAAGCTTGTGAAGTCGCGCAAGTCGACGAACATGATCGCCGCATTCCGGCGCTGCAATCCCAGAGCGTCGCCACGCTCCTGCAATTCCGAGACAACAAACGGTGAGAAGAACCGGGAGAGATTGAGGCGTCGTCGATCCGCCTTTATCGCCTCCCTCCGGGTTCGGTCGTGACCCCGGGCCAGGAGGTAGATTGCGAATGCGGTGAAGCCAAAGCTGACCGTCAGCCCGAGGTCCTGGTTCAAGACGAGGCGAGCAAGGAGGCGACGTCATCAGCCGGGTGGCGGGCAGCTGTGATCGCCAGCATCGTTACCCAGGAAGTCAGTACGACTACCGAGAAGACGAGCACCAACCGACGGTCCAGCTTCAGGCCGACGTGAACGAGCAGGATAAAGGCAACAACGAGACCGGATGTGGTCAGGTTGTGGTTTTCGCTGACTGGACCGCCCAAAATGTGGGCGTACAGGAGCAGCGCGACCAACAGCGTCCAGGACTACGAACAATGTGTTCAGCCAGCTATTGCGCGGCAGGAACCAAGTGGTGGCTACAGACGCCACGCTGATGCCGAGGTGAGCGACAACGACCACGAAATGTGTGGTCAGGGCTCCCTCGTTGCTTCCGGGCACGAGGTTGGCAGCCAGAATCGAAAACGCGACGAATCACAGCAGGATCGACCGTGTCTCCCGATCTGAATCCCAGTCGGGGTGGAGCGTAGACTTCATGTCTGCGGACTTTGTCTGGTGGAAATTGAAGGCCGGAACTGCTGTAAACGCACGACGAGGCGCGGCTATCGATGGCCGCGCCTCGCTGTTGAGGTTATTTCACCTGTGTCACGGTGAGCTTGCCGTTAACGCGTTCCGCCACGAATTCGACAGTCGCGCCTTCCGTGAGTTTCTCGAGAAGCGTATCGTCCCGGACCCGGAAAACCATCGTCATGGCCGGCATGTCGAGGTCCTTCAGTTCCTCGTGGATCAGAGTGACCTTCTTGGCCTTGGCGTCGACCTTCTTGACCGTGCCCTTGGTGAACTCCGCCGCAAGAGCGCCATAGGCTGTAGCGAGGACGATCGCGGACGAGAGGGCAATTTTAACAAGCGTTTTCATTTTCAACTCCGCTCTGCTGATTACTTTTTGGCGACAGTCACGTCGCCATGCATGCCGGCGTCGTAGTGGCCGGGAACCAGGCAGGCGATCTTGAAGGTGCCGTCGTTTGTGAACTTCCAGATGATTTCGCCCGATTGACCGGCAGCCAGGCGGATCGCATTGGGGTCGTCGTGTTCCATTTCCGGGAACTTCTCCATCACGGCCTTGTGCTCCATGATCTTGTCTTCCTGGTCGAGAACGAACTCGTGATCCAGCTCGCCCGCGTTCTTGATGGCAAAGACGATGGTCTGGCCCTTGCGGACCTCGAACGTCGACGGAGTGAAGACCATTTTCCCGTCGTCGGTCTCCTTCATCGTGACGCGGATGGTCTGGGTAGCCTTGGCCTTGGTGCCGGGTTCGCCGACCGCCATTTCACCATGGCCGCCTGCGTGACTGCCTGATGCCAGCGCCGGGGAGGCGGCGGCGGCGAGGAGAAGTCCAAATGCTGCAGCTTTCATTGCTTGTTCCTTTGAGTGGTTGAACATTGGCATGCGAGGTCACCCGTGGTTCGAGTGTTTCGGTGTGATCTGGGTTTTTGCGTCTTTGGCCTTGGTCGTGTCGGGCAGTTCGCCGGTCCACTCCCAGGCTTGGGTGCCGGGGGGATTTTCGTACCAGCCGGGATCGGCGTGATCGCCCGCCGAGATGCCTTCCCGGACCTTGACGACCGAGAACATGCCGCCCATTTCGATAGGGCCGTGCGGACCCCATCCGGTCATCATCGGGACGGTGTTCTCCGGTATCTCCATTTCCATCTCGCCCATGTCGGCCATGCCGGCTGTTCCCATCGGCATGTATTCCGGGCGGATTTTCTTGATCTTCTCGGCAACCTGCTTCTTGTCGACGCCGATGAAGGTCGGGATATCGTGGCCCATGGCATTCATCGTGTGATGCGACTTGTGGCAATGGATCGCCCAGTCGCCGACGTATTTGGCGTCGAACTCGTAGGCCCGCATCGCGCCGACCGGGATGTCGATGCTGACCTCCGGCCATCGTGCCTCCGGCCGCACCCAGCCGCCGTCGGTGCACGTCACCTCGAAGTCGTATCCATGCATGTGGATCGGATGGTTGGTCATGGTGAGGTTGCCGACCCGGACGCGCACCCTGTCATTCTTGGAGACGACGAGCGGGCTGATGTCCGGGAAGACGCGGCTGTTCCAGCACCACATGTTGAAGTCGGTCATCTCCATGACGCGCGGCACGTAGGAGCCGGGATCAATGTCGTATGCGTTGAGCAGGAAGACGAAGTCGCGGTCAACCGGCATGAACTTCGGGTTCTTGGGGTGAACCACGAAGAAGCCCATCATCCCCATCGCCATCTGGACCATTTCGTCGGAATGGGGGTGGTACATGAAGGTGCCGGACTTCACGAGGTCGAACTCGTAGACGAAGGTTTTGCCGACCGGAATGTGCGGTTGGCTCAGTCCGCCGACGCCATCCATGCCTGACGGCAGGATCATTCCGTGCCAGTGGACGGTGGTGTGTTCCGGCAGCTTGTTGGTGACGAAGATGCGCACACGGTCGCCTTCGACCGCCTCGATCGTGGGACCAGGTGACTGCCCATTGTATCCCCACAGGTAGGCGGTCATTCCCTCGGCCATTTCGCGCTCGACGGGTTCGGCCACAAGGTGGAATTCCTTGACGCCGTTGTTCATGCGGTACGGTAGAGTCCAGCCGTTGAGCGTGACGACCGGGGTATAGTCGGGGCCGGAGGTCGGCCGGGCCGTGATGTGTGTCTCGGCTGTTTCCATCACAGCAGCTTCCGGCAGGCCCATGTTGGATGTCTTTGCCCAGGCCGTGGAGGACACGAGGGCCGCCCCTGCGCCGAGGATTTGTCTTCTGTTGAACATGCTGGTTCCCTTTCTCAGTGTCCGCCACCGCCGCTGTCGGCGGCTGCGGCAACTTCCGTTGCACCGGGTGAAGCTCCAGCGCCACCGCCGTAGATCGCGGGAGCGAGATTTGCCTCGGAGAGCCAAAAGTCGCGCTTTGCATTCACGGCGAGAAGGATCGAATTGACCTTCTCCCGACTATCGGCGAGCAGTTCGAACGTGTTGGTGATCATGCCGTTGTAAGTGAGGAGGGACTCCTCCTCGATCTTGGTCCGCAGCGGCACCACATTGTTTCGGTAGTGCCGCGCGATGTCATAGTTGGCGCGGTACGCCTGATAGGCGGAGCGCGCCTCGGAGCGAACGTTGACGGACTTCTCGGCAAGGAGGTTCGCGGCCCGCATGTAGGCCAGCTCGGACTTGCGCATTCGCGCCTTGCCGCTGTCGAAGATCGGAATGACGAATTCAAGTTCGGCGATCGCCGTCGTCTCGTGCTTCGTGTTTCCGTCTTCCCTCTCGCGCTCGGTTTCAAAACCACCGATCAGTTCGAGGTCGGTGACGTATCGCGTGGCTTCGGTGAGCTTGTATGACTTCGCCGTCGCATCGAGGTCGAGCTTCGCCATCTGGAGATCGACACGGCGCTGAAGCGCCTCGGCCTCGATCGTGTCCTTCTTCATGACGCCCTTGGGCAGAGAGGGTAGGCGATTGGCGACTTGATACTCGATGTCAGAGCCCCAGAGGCCCATCAGCCGCGTCAGCTCTTCCTTGGCAAGCCTCGCATCCAGCCGAGCTCTTGCCGTTTGACCGGCGAGCTCGGCGTAGAAGACATGCTCGCGAGCCTGACTTCCCTTTGTCATCGCGCCGGTTTCACCGAGCTTCTGCGCAAGCTCTGAAGCTGCGTCGGCAGCCGCCTGTGCTTGGTTCAGCTGGGCAACCGTCTCCCATGCCGCGACGGTATTGATCCAGGCGCGACGCGTGTCTGCTGCGAGCTGCAGCGTCCGTTGAGCCGCGGCAAGTTGAGCGCGTCGATAGTTGGTGTCGGCGATGTCGACGTTCCGCTGGTGGGTCGCGAGGGCTAGGATGTTGGTGGCGATCACCCCCTCGATTGAATTGAACGCCTCCAGGCCCGGGGTCCCGATTCCGTTGAACCCGATCCCCACCGTCGGATTCAGCAGCATGGTCGACTGCCACGCGTCCGCGGCCGAGTCCCCGAGATCGGCATAGGCCGCCTGCAAGCCTTTGTTGTTGAGCAGAGCAACCTGGACTGCCGTTTCGACGTCGATGGTCTTTTTGGCCATCAATGTCTTCACTTGGGCCGACACCGCTCGCGCCTGCTGCTGATTCTGCACCCAGACCGTCTGTTTGCCCGTACCGTCGGCGACCTTCGCCGTGACAGTCGAAAACCCCGCATCCTGCGCGGAGTATTCTTCCGTGGAGGCGCATCCGCCGAGGGCCAGCGGGAGAAAGAGGGCGGCCACGAGTTTCAATGTGATTTGCGTCATGACTCGCCTCCCTCAGGAGACTGAGCATCGTTCTGCTGTCGCCATGGCTTGGGATCGACAGGTTGCCTGTGGCTGTAGCCCGAGAATGGGCTGGTGTAGCTAAGGGGGCGAACAGGGGCCGATGAAGCCTCAAATCCGCCGGAAGCGATAACTTCTGGAGGGGACGTGGATGCGCATCCGCTGATGACGAGCGGCAAGGCGACCACGAGAAATATAGGTTTCATGATGTTATCCGGATAGGAGATGTCATCGGCGCTTCGAGCAAATCACGCTCGCAAACGCACGGTGAGACCCGCAGAGCGGGTATGTCCTATTCAGATATTCGGGGGGCGGTGGAGCGGCGGGATTTCGCCGATGATATGGGCATCATCCATGAATTCGTGCATCGAAGCGACGCGCGGACCGCCGATGGCATCTGCGCCCGTCACGATGGCCAGACTGACGCAGAATGCGTTGCAGCACTCCTGCTTGTCGATTTTCTGGTCGCTATCCGCTGTCGAATGGTGGTCACCATGGTCCTGGTGGGCGTCTGCCGTGGCATGGTGATCCTGATGCTGGCCGACGTCGACTTTGGACCAGCTGCCATGCATTGCTGCCGACGCCGTGGGTATGGAATAGCCTGCCAGTGACGCGATGATCACCAAGCGAAGCAGAACCAGCATTTTCGATAATGTGATTCGAAACATACCCATGCCAGAGGACTACCATCGGTCCAACAGTTGTCAATTGTCAGTCCACAATCAGCACTTCATTCGGTCGACAATGTGACGCCGGAGCAGCGGTGAACACGTCATTGTGGACGGCCATGGCGTGTCTACGCCTTACCACCGTGGCAAGGTCAACAGTCAGAATTCGTGTCGAGAAAAATTGATGATCCCCCGGATTTGATCTACCTCCGGCTCTACTGTTGAAGCGGGTACAAGAGATGCTGGACTGGGGTGCATATCTGGGATTGTTTCTGGCCGCGTTTGGCGCTGCGACGGTGCTGCCGTTTCAGTCAGAGCCCGTGCTGGTCGGTCTGCTGCTTTCTGGCAGGTTTGATCCCGTCTCCCTGGTGGTGATCGCGAGCATTGGAAACACCATGGGCGCAGCATTAAACTGGGTGCTGGGACGCTACATCGAGCGATGCCGAGATAAGTCCTGGTTTCCGGTCAAGCAGTCCCAGTTGCAAAAAGGCGAGCTCTGGTATCGTCGATTTGGGCGATGGTCACTTCTGCTGTCATGGATGCCACTGTTCGGAGACGCCTTGACGGTTCTTGCGGGCGTTCTCCGGGAACCGTTGTGGTCGTTTCTCATCCTGGTGAGCATCGCGAAAGCGGGTCGCTACGCAGTGTTGGCCCTTGCGACCCTTGGAACCCAAGAAGTTCTCGGTTTTTGAAGTCGGCGGCTTCATAAATGGTGGTGCGGCGATTTTTGCGATTACCGTCCTAGTGTCGCCCCGCGCTCCCGTCGGCTCATTTCTTCTTGGTATTGCCGCTCCCGCTCCGGCCAGGTGCCTTTGATGAAGTTGAGCACCGCGCGGATTTCGTCATCGCTCATAACACTACCGAACCCTGCATGTCGCTTTGGTAACCTACCCTACGACGGCTGCTGGACCCTCTTTGGTGATGCGGAAGAGCACGCCGTCGGGGTGGTGCCAGGTGTGGCCGGACACGTCATGTGGGGGCGCTGGCATGCGTCCGGAGGGCAGGGGTGTTTTCCACCCTCCCTGGCCTTTGAGGTTTGTGCCATGGCGAGCCGCGCAGCGCTCGGCATAGAGCGTCTTTCCGAGCGCGAAGGTGGCGGTCGAGGCGTTTCCGCCCGCCACCTTCGTCGCGATCCACGGCCAGGCAAAAGCGATGCCCAAGCCCGTGGCCGCAATCCCGATAACCAGAAGCAACGCCAACATCTTGGTCATTTGCGGCCACCAAAGAACAGGGTTTTCTCAGGCGCAGCAGTCCTCAGGACGGGCTCGAGACCGAGGATGTCAGGACCAACCGCTAAGGCCACTTTCCGAACGAAATGGAAGCCAATAAACTCTGACCTCCATTTCAAAAATCTGACGCCCGGTCAACGGCCATTCCTCTCGTAGTCAACATGCATATCTACATGGTCAGACTGTAGACCGATACTGCCGTCTTCTAAACGTCCAGTTGGCGTACTTGCCGCTGCAGTCGATGACATGCGGCGGACGAACACGTAGAACGCGGGCGTCAACACGAGGCCGAAAAGCGTCACGCCGATCATGCCGCCGAACACTGCGATCCCCATTGCGCTCCGCATCTCCGCTCCCGCACCCGTCGCCAGAACCAGAGGCACCACGCCGGCTATGAAGGCAACCGACGTCATCAGGATAGGTCGTAGACGCAACTTCGCGGCCTCGACCACTGCCTCAAGGGGCGCGATACCCTGCTTCTCCCTGTCTCGCGCGAACTCGACGATGAGGATGGCATTCTTGGCCGCGAGGCCCACCAGCACCACGAAGCCGATCTGGGTGAACACGTTGTTGTCTCCTCCCACAAGCCAGACAGCGCCCAATGCTCCCGTAATGGAAAGAGGTGCGATCAGCATGACAGAGAGCGGAATCGACCAGCTGTTATATTGGGCGGCGAGGAACAGGAAGGCCAGCAGGACCGAGAGCGGGAACACTATCAGAGCCGCGTTTCCGGCCAGCTTCTCTTGATAGGCGAGTTCGGTCCACTCCCAGCCGAAGCCCGGCGGTAGAGTTTCGGACAAGACCGCCTCCATTGCAGCGGTCGCCTGTCCCGACGAATATCCGGGAGCCGGTCCGCCGGAGACGTCAGCGGAGGGAAACCCGTTGTAGTGCATCACCCGGTCTGGTCCGTTGGTGTGAACGATTTCGACGAGGGTGGACAGGGGAACCGTTGCGCCGTCGCGGTTCCGCACATACAGGTCCGACAGCGCATCTTCAGTCTGCCGAAATGGAGCCCGGGCCTGAAGCAACACTTTATAGGTCCGCCCATATGCGTTAAAATCATTAACATATGCGGAGCCAAGGTTCGCACGCATGGCCTCGAACACCGACGACAGAGGAACTCCCATCGCGAGCGCTTTCTCCCGATCCACCCGGACTTCGATCCGGGGAGCGTTGATGTCGTAGCTACCCATGATGCCCGCGAGTTCGGAGCGCGCCGTCGCGGCCGCGATGACTCGGCTGGTGACCTCCGCGAGCGCCTCGGGGCCGGCATCATCGGTGTCGAGGATTTGCAGCTTGAAGCCGCCCGTAGCTCCCAGACCCGGCACCGGTGGTGGCGGAAAGACGCCGACGAAGCCGTCCTGGATCACAGCGAGCTTACCCCAGAGCCGTCCAGCAATAGCGTCAGCACGCATAGAGGGCTCCCTGCGGACTTCAAAGGGATCGAGGATCGCGAAGACAACCGCGGCGTTCGGCAAGTTCGCGAACCCGTTAATCGAAATGCCCGGGAAGGCGACAACGTCCGAGACGCCGGGCTCCTCGAGCATGATACTTGACATCTTGGTGACAACATCGTCAGTCCTGTCGAGCGAGGAGCCAGCGGGAAGCTGCACGATGCCGACGAGATAGTATTTGTCCTGCGGCGGAACGAATCCGGTCGGCGTGGACATGAGCCCCCACCCTGTCAGTCCAAGGACTACCACATAGGCAAGTGCGGTAACAACGCCGCGCCGTATGACGAGGCGGGACGTCCTCGCGTAGCCTGCTGATGCGCGGTCGAATACGCGGTTGAACCAGCGGAAAAACCACCCGAACAACCAGTCGATCACGCGTTGCGCACGATCGCGCGGGTCGCTGTGCGCCTTGAGCAGAATCGCGGATAGCGCGGGTGAGAGCGTCAGCGAATTGATTGCGGAGAGAATTGTGGAGACGGCGATGGTCACGGCGAACTGCCGATAGAATTCGCCCTGGAGCCCCGGTAGAAATGCCGCGGGGACGAAGACTGCAGCCAGGACGCTGGTGATCGCGATCACTGGGCCCGTGACTTCGTCCATGGCGGCCCGAGCGGCAGCGAGCGGAGTCTTTCCCAGTGCAATATGGCGTTCGACATTCTCGACCACCACGATCGCGTCGTCGACCACGATGCCGATCGATAGGACGAGACCGAAGAGCGAAAGAGTGTTGAGCGAAAAGCCCAGCCCGAGCAAGACCGCGAAAGTGCCAACCAGCGAGACCACGACCGCGGCCAGCGGTATCAGCGATGCCCTCCAAGTCTGCAGGAATACGATCACGACGAGCACCACCAGCGCCATCGCCTCGAACAGCGTGGTCATCACTGACGCGAGTGAGGCTTCGACAAAAATCGTGGGGTCATAGGCGATGCGATACTGGATGTCTGCGGGAAAATTCCTGCCGAGTTCCGACATCCTGGACCTGACGGACTCAGCAACATCGAGCGCATTCGCACCGGGTGCCTGCAGTATCTGCAAAGCGGCAGCGGGGTCGCCGTTGAGCGAACCGCGCAGCGAATAACTGTCGGCTCCGAGTTCCACGCGCGCGACGTCTCCAAGGCGCACGAGTTCTCCCTCCGCTCCGGCGCGGATCACGATCCGTGCGAACTCTTCGGCGGTCTCCAGCCGTCCCTGCGTACCGAGTGCGACTTCGAAAGCGGCCGTGCCGCCAGGCGACTGGCCGAGGTTGCCGAGCGCGGCCTCGAGGTTCTGGTCCCGCAGCGCGGCGATGACGTCGCTGGCAGTGAGCCCGCGCGCCGCCAGCTTCGCCGGGTCGGTCCAGACCCGCATCGCGTATTCGCCCGCTCCCCAGACCATCACGTCGCCGACTCCGGGGAGCCGGGCCAGTTCGTCGCGAACGTTCAGGATCGCGTAGTTGGACAGAGCGAGTGCGTCCTTCGTCTTCTGGTCGGAGACCAGATGGACAACCATCAGCATGTCTGGCGAGGTCTTCTGGGTGATGACGCCCATGCGTTGAACCTCCGCAGGGAGCCGGGGCAAAGCCCGTTGAACGCGGTTCTGCACCCTGACCTGCGCGGCCTCCGGATCGACTCCGTGAGCGAATGTGACCGTGGTTGTCATGCGGCCATCGGTCGCCGTCTGGGAGGACATGTAGAGCATTCCTTCGACGCCCATGATTGCCTGTTCGATTGGCGCGGCGACGGTCTCGGCCAGGGTCTGGGGATTCGCGCCGGGGTAGGAAGCCATCACCTGCACCGTCGGCGGCGTGACGGCCGGATATTCAGACAGGGGCAGACGGAAGAACGAGAGCGCCCCCGCAATCACGATCAGGACCGAAAGCACGATCGCGAAAATAGGACGGTCGATGAAGAAACGGGGAAAACTCATAGCACGCCCTCCTCCATCGGAAGCGGATTTCCAGGCATCGACACGACCTTCGGGTCGACCGTCATGCCCGGCCGGACGAGGCCCTTGAGGATGACGCGGTCCCTTGGGGACAACCCATGCTCGACCACTCGCAGATCGCCTTCTGATGCCCCTATCCGAATGGGCTTCAGAACCACAGTGTTCTTCTCGTCGAGCGAGAGGACGTACCGACCGCCCGGCGCTGTGCCGATGGCTGACTCGTTCACCAGAACCGTTTCGGCCGCCGGCTCGAGCGGGAGCTGGACACGTACGAACATTCCCGGCTTGAGGTATCCAGCGGGGTTATCGACGACCGCCCGGACCCGAAGAGTTCCGGTCGAACGGTCCACCTCCGCGGAACCGAAATCCAGCTTGGCGGCGATGGGGCGGCCTTCCTCGGCGGCGGCGACTTCGATTTTTGCCGTCAAGCCTGCGAGGTCTCCCGCCGATAGGCGTATGTAGGTGCTTTCATCGATATGGAAGGTTACGTGCACTTGGTCTACGCCGATGACCTTTGTCAGCACGCTGCCCGGCCCGGCCACCACCTGGTTTCCCGGCTCGACGAGCACGCGGTCGGCGAGGCCGTCGATCGGAGAGCGGATTTCTGTCCAACTTAGTTCGAGCTCAGCCTGGCGTAGCGCGACCATCGCTGCCGCAAGCTCCGCTTTGCGGCTGCGATGGAGAGCCGCGGCGTCATCGCGCGCTTTCTTGCTGATCGCCCCGCTTCCGGAAAGGGGGGCGGCGCGCGCGAGGTCGGCCTCGGCCTGTTCGGCCAATGACACCGCGCGTTCGACAGCGGCGCGGGCGGCGTCCACCTTCAGTACAAAGGCTTCCGGGTCAACGCGGAAGAGGACGTCGCCCTTCCTGACCCGCCCTCCTTCTCGAAAGGTGGCGTCTGTCAGGAGCCCACTTACCCTCGGAGTGATCTCGACATGGCGCAAAGCTTCCAGGTGGCCCGTAAAACGTGCGCTCGGAGCCATCCGACGCACGACGACGTCCGCGACGGGAACCGAGATCAATTGTGGTTGCGTCGTTGGCGAGGAAGCTGCCGCCAGGGGGGTGACTGCGCTCCAAATCAGCGGCGAGGCGAAGGTCGCGATCGCGGCACTACCGAGCGCGATCACTGGAAGGCGGAGGATTTTCATGGCCATGCTCCGGTTGTTGTCGGTCATGGCTCGAGTTTTGCTCTTTACAACGCTGGGAAGGTCAACGCCCTTCCAACGGTGTCAAGGCGAAAAATGTTTAGTTGGAGCTTGGATGTACAAATGTCGGCACGATGATGCCCAGAATAGTGGCTGGCTGGCGAGAGATTGTCCCAATCCCATTGTCGCTTGCGCAGTGGCGGGCGAAATGATCCGCCCGCCACACTTCCCTACTCCGCGGGGACGGAAGCCGATTTCGCTCCCCTCAACCCCAGTAGCGCCAAAGCAACGCCCGTCGCGGCGACCACCGCCGCTCCGGAGAAGGCAGCCTTGAACCCGGATAGTAGGTCGGCAGCCTCCGCCGAATCTGACTGGTAGGCCGCCGCGACGGCCACCATCGCGGCCAGACCGACGGCCGATCCCACCTGGTAGGACGTGTTGATCAGCCCTGAGGCCAGTCCGGTCTCTTCTGGGCTGGCTCCCGAGACGCCGACCATCGTCGCCGGGATGTAGGCAAGGGACATGCCGAGCGCGGCGAGCAGCGAGGCTGGAAGGACGTCAATCATGAAGTCTCCATCGGTGGGCAAACGCGAGAGCATGACCAGTGCGGCTGCCATGACGGCGAGACCGAGGATTAGGTTGGTCTTGGGTCCGAGGAGCGCGATAAACCTGCCGGAGAAACCCACCATCAGGACCATGATGGCGACCGTCATCGGCACCAGCGCCAGCCCGCTCTCCCAAGCGGAGTAACCAAGCGTCTGCTGAAGGTAGAGGTTCAGATAGAACCAGAGCGGAATCCATGCCGCACCCAGAAGCGCCATGAGAACGTTACCGACAGCGAGGCTTGGCGTCTTGAAGATGTGCAGCGGCAGCAGGGGCTCGGCACGGGCGGCCTGGACCAACACGAAGACGACGGCAAGGACAAGCGCGCCGCCAAGCTGCGTCAGAGTCATGGTCGAAGTCCACTGACCGGGTGCTGTCGACACGATCGCATAGACCGCGAGGACAAGTGCCGCCGTGATGAGAATCGCGCCGATCCAATCGACGTTGCCTCTGGATGCCTGGTTTCGAGGTAGGAGAGCCGCACTCGCGATGAGAACGACGAGCCCGAACGGAACGTTGATCAGGAATGTCCATTCCCAACTCATCCACTGCGTGATGACGCCGCCGAGGAAGACGCCCGCCGTGCCGCCGGCCGCTGCCGAAGCGCCCCAGAAGGCGAATGCCTTGCCAAGTTCCGCGCCGCTGTGGGAGAAGAGCCCGATCAGGATGGTCATGGCCGACGGTGCGATCAACGCCGCCCCCAGGCCTTGGATCGCGCGGCCTGGCAGCAGGACCTCCTGCGAGGCGGCGAAGCCAGCGACAAGCGATCCCGCGGTCAGAATCGCGAAGCCGAGCATAAAGAGCCGACGCGCGCCTAAGAGGTCGCTCAGCCGGCCGCCGAGCAGTAGGAGGCCACCGAAGACGATCACATACGCGTTGAATATCCAGGACAGACCCTCGGCCGTGAAGCCAAGGCTCGTCTGGATCGCTGGAAGCGCAATGCCGATGATCGAGGTGTCGAGGATGACGATGAACTGGGCGGCGCAGAGGAGCGAGAGTGCCCACCACCGCCTTGGATCGGGAGTCGTGATTGACATGTCGAAGTTCCTTCAGAGAAGAATCCCGGGAGCTTTGCTCCGGGGCCGCACGCGATCGCGCGGCCGACATCGAGGTCTACTGTTTCCAACGCTCGTAAGGTCAAGAGAGGCTGGCCATATCCTTACGACATCCAGGCCGGGCCTCGCCCCCGCCAGGGATCAGTCGGCGACCGCCTCAGGCGTGAAGAACACGTCGGCATGTAAGTCGTCTGTACCCAATCCGGCCGCGAAGACCCCCTCTGCCACCGCTTCGACCATCGCGGGCGGTCCCGCGACATAGGCCTTCCAGCCTTCGAGACGCGCAAGGTCGGCGTTGATCGCGGCGCTGACGTGCCCAACGCGGAACCGCGCACTATCGGATCGCGAAGTCACGACCTGGTAGCTGAAATTAGGATGGTCGCTGGCCAACCGATCGAGGAGGTCGACATCATAGGCGTCGCGCTCGTCCCTGACGCCGAAGTAGAGCCTGATCGGCTGCCGCATTCCGGACGAGAGCGCCGTCTCCACGATCGAGCGGATTGGTGCTAGGCCTGAGCCGCCCGCGACCGCGAGAATGGGTCCGGTGTGCAAAGAGCGCAGGTGCGCGTCGCCGAACGGCCCCTCCACTATGACCTTGTCGCCGACCCAAAGTTTCTCGTGGATGTGGGAAGACACCAACCCATTCGGCACCTTGCGCACATGGAACTCCAACTCGCGGCAGCCGGGCACGCTGGCGATGGAGTAGTCCCGCACGAGGCGCTTGCCGACCGTCATCTTGACATACTGTCCGGCAGAGAACGCGAAGTCCTCGCCGCCCAACGTGACATGCACCTTCAGGATGTCATGGGTCGCAGGCGAGACCGATGTCACGAGGCCCTCCACCTGCTTGCGCAGATGCCCGGCTTGCTCGTCGCCGCGGCTCCACATGACAGTCACGTCGCTTTGAGGAACCGCGCGACATGCGAGAATCAGCCCGGCCGCTTTCTCCTCATCGGTCAACGAGAACCTCGAATGCGGGAGCATCGTCACCGATCCGCTGGCAAGCCTGGACTTGCAGGAGCCACAGCGCCCGCTCTTGCAGCCGTGCGGATAGTCCACGCCAGCGGCGAGCGCTGTGGCAAGCAGGGTCTGGTTCGGCGCGGCGCGGATCGTGCTTCTCTCCAGCGGGAGAAGCACGAGGAAACCTGCGGGGTGCCTGGATTGGCGTGGAAGTTCGTTCATTTGATTGCATCCTTTCGTTCAGGCGACGGGATGTCGCGTCGGTCAGAATGCGGATTTCCAGCGTTGGAAGGTCAATCCCACGCATGGGATTCGTCGTCACAGAGACTTTCTCGATCCATGGGCTTGACCTTGTCACGCTGGCAAACCCCATCTTACTTTGAGTGAGACAGAAAAGGAGTTCATCATGCAGTTTCACGTCGAAGACATGACATGCGGCGGCTGCGCCAAGGCCGTGACAAGCGCCATTCTCTCGCTGGACGCCAAGGCCAAGGTCACGGCTGACCCGGTCACGCGCAAGGTGGAAGTCGAAACGGCGGCCTCCCGGGCCGAGATCGAGGAAGTGCTGAACGAGGCAGGCTATCCGGCGAAGGCGGCCTGAGCCGCAGACGGGTAAACCCCACCCGTCCTCCACGGATGTCCCAGGGGGACATCCGTGGAGGACGAACGATCCGAAACGCCGAGCCCCAACTGGCGCAGGTACTTCACCAGCGCAGCGATCCCAAGGACGATCAGGACCAGAACGAGATGGCCAATACGGCCAATGCTCCACATCCCTCCACCAAACACTCCCTGTGCATCCCTCATTTTGCTCCTTGGCTTCATGGTTCTGCATCCGCGCGTCGTCCACAGGTCAGAGCTGGGAGTGCCGGATGCCGATCGCTGAGGTCTGTACTTAAACAGGGCCATGAATCTGCGCCGAAATTGGCTCAGTGACGAACAGTGGGCAGTGATTGAGCCTTGTTTGCCGAGGAACCAAACCGGCGCGCCGCGTAGACGACCGGCGCGTTCTCAGCGGCATCATTCATGTCGTGAAATCCGGCTGCCGCTGGCGGGATTGCCCGTCGGTCTACAGTCCTTACACCACCGCCTACAATCGCTGGAACCGCTGATCGCGGCGCAAGGTCTGGCGCAATCTGTTCGAGGCTCTGCGGTCGGTCTCCCCGGGCGACGACTTCCACGCCATAGATTCGCCCACCGGCAAGGCCTATCGCGCGGCGGCCGGTGCAAAAGGGGGCGGAGAGGCAGGCGATCGGGCGGTCCCGTGGGGGGCACGAAAATCCACGCGGTCTGCGACAGCCTCGGACGTGCCATCGCGCTCGACGTGACGCCAGCCAGCGAGGCGATGTGCGTGTCGTGATCCCCTTGCTGACGGCGTTACCGCCATCTCAGCGTGCGGCCGACATGACGCAACCGGGTTGCGCCAATTCCTCCTCGCGCGCGGAACCGTCTCGGTCATTCCGAACAATCGAACGCGATGATCGAAATCAGGACCAGGAAGGCGCTCGACCGCATCGTAGTCGCTGACGGCCTATCCAGGTCCACACTACACCCGATGGCCGGCCCGGCGACACGGTGTCCAATCGACGTCGCCTCCCGAAAGATGGTCGCAAGCGTGAAGACGGGTCTCGGCGCGCACGGCGTCACGCATTCGACGGACGGCGGCCTCGCTTTCGTGACCAACATCTACGACGGCACGTTTTCCGTCATCGACCTTGCGAAATTCTGTGTGGTCTCCAACCTGAAGGTCGGCAAAGGATCAAACGGCGTGACCTATTTCGAGTGACGGCACGTCCGGCGCTGAAGACTCACTCGCGCCATCCGCCCCGCCAGGCGGAGTTCGTCGGATCAAACATAGGCGATGTCTAGCGGCAGCTTTCTACCCGGGATCGTCACCGCCTTCGCGTCCCGCCAGGCCGATAAAGTGCCGATCGTCTTAGCGGCCGACTTGACGTCTTCGGACACCACAAGCGTTGCACCCACCGACATAGAGACGGCCTGTAGCCGCTGAGCGACATTCACGACGTCGCCCAGCACGGTGTACTCGCTGTGGCACCCCGCCTCCAGCACTCCCGCCATTGCGGTCCCGGCATGCAGGCCGATGCCCGCTCTCAATGCCGGGCGGCCTGCGGCTTCCTCGCGCTTCCGCCATTCCTCGAGTTCGCCGACGAGTTCGACCGCGCATGCCAGCGCCCGGTCGGCGTCGTCGGCGCGTGGCGCGGGATGTCCGAACACGGCCATGACGCCGTCACCCAGAAACTTGTCGACAGCGCCGCCGTGCCTAACCACGGCAGCGGACACGATGTCGCGGAACTCGGACAGTATATGGCGTAGTTGCTCGGCAACCGCGGACTCTGCGAAACTTGTGAAGCCTCTCAGGTCGACGAACATGACGGCGACTTTCCGGCGTTCGAGTTGCAGGTTCTCGCCGCCCGCGAGCTGATCGACAACGGTCGGGGAAAAGAACCGCGCGAGATTGCTTCCGCGCCGCCGGGCCGCCTCGGCGGCGGTCGCGGTTTTCGCATGCTCGCGCACGATCACGTAGACCGCGAGCGCCGTGACACCGAAGCTGAGCGCCAGACCGAGTTCGCGTTGGACTTCCGCGTCGATGAGAGCTTCTGAAAACCCGAGGCCCGTGTTGGCGACCGCGGCCGCGATGATGGACATCCATCCGACGAAGACGATAGACGAAAAGCGTCCGACGAGTCTGGCGTTGGATGTGAGCGCGGTATTGATGAGCAGGATAAAGACGACAACCAGGCCGGGGGGCGTCAGCGCGTGCCCGTGATCGAGCGGCCCTTGCGCCGCATGCATGAAGAGCATGAGCAGGATAGCGACAGCATCGGCGAGCACGAACAGCGGTTGCCACCACGCAGCGTTCGGACGACGGGCGGCGACGAAAAGCGACAGCAGCGTCACCGCCAGATAGCCGCCGATGAGAGCCGTGTGGACCGGACTTCTCTGGTAGGTGCCGATCACGAAATTGCCGACGAGGACCGCGACGGCGGCAACACGCAGAAGCTCGCTGCCGATCACCCGCATGCTGAAACGGCCGTCATGAGCAGTCAGAACGCGTGCGTCGTGGCGCACAGAATGATTGAGCATGTCTATCCCCTGTCCGGTGTTCTGGACTTGAAATCGTCTGGAGGTGGGGAATGGAGGCCCTGCCGGGGCTGGAACCTGGATCGACTGCGTACGGAGCAGCTGCTCTTGCGTTGAGCTACTGGGGCCGTAATCCAAGTATCGCTCCGTTGACCTCCATCTTGAAGCTGATCGTGGAGTTATTGTTACCATCACACCGCCGCGACCCCGAACTTGCGGCCTTCCTTTGCGGGGGTCGCGTCGACCTTTCCCTTGCCTTCGGCGAAGCCCTCGATGATCGGGCAGTCGGGGCGTTGATCGCCATGGCAGTTGTTGACGAGGTGCTTGAGGGTCCTGGTCATCTCGGCAATGGCGGCCGCCTTTCGTTCTAGTTCGGCCACCTGCTCTAGGGCGATCGCCTTGACGTCAGCGCTTGCCCGCGAGCGGTCGCGCCAGAGGGCAAGCAATGTCTTCATCTGCTCAACCGAAAACCCGAGGTCCCGCGCCCGACGCACGAAGCGCAGCGTGTGGACGTCGTTGTCGGTGTAAGTCCGGTAGCTCGAATCCGTACGGTGCGCGGGTTTGATCAAGCCGATCTGCTCATAGTACCGGATCATCTTCGACGAGACCCCGGACGCCTTGCTCGCTTCTCCAATGTTCATGTCCGTCTCCTTGGATCGTGGCGGCCC
>JAEYDD010000058.1 GCA_023404095.1 Pseudomonadota bacterium
ACGGAACATTGGTGAGTTTCGACACTCACCGCGTTCCGCAGTCGGCTATCGAAGCGTTGCAGCAAGTTCATGAATCCGGTATAAAAATCATAATAGCAACTGGGAGGGCGTTTACCGATCTTCACGAGCTTGAAGAGATTCCATACGATGCAGTGATAGCTTTGAATGGGTCCGATTGTGTACTGAGAGATGGCACTCCTATATCTCGTAAACAGATTCCCGAAAAGGATTTTCAGATGGTACTGGTATTGGCTCAACATTATGGGTTTGCTCTGGCTATCGAAACAAATAAAGGTATTTTTGTCAACGAACTCAATCCGACCGTCATCGAATTGGCCAGGTTGGTCAATCACCCTACACCGCCAGTGGCAGACATTGAAAAGGAGTTTATGGGAGGCGAATGTTGTCAGTTATGTATATATTGTGATGAAGAAATGGAAAAAGAAGTTATGGCACAACTTTCCGGACTTTCTGTTTCCAGATGGAACCCTTTCTTTGCGGATGTCAATGTGGCGGGAGTAAACAAGGCTATGGGTATCAATGAATTTGCTTCCTATTATGGATTTGATGTTTCAGGAACCATCGCTTTTGGTGATGGTGGGAATGATATTTCCATGATTCGTGCAGCCGGGATGGGAATAGCTATGGGAGGAGCTTCCGAGGCTGTGAAAAGCGTTGCCGATTATATAACGGAGACGGTGGATGAGCATGGTATCCGGAACGCTCTGGTTCATTTTGGTATTGTGGAATAAAAATCGGCTGTCAAAACTTATGAAAACTATAGTCAGTGAATATTATGCTTTTAGAAAAACTGCTTAAAGAATTTAATTTTAGCATCAATACTTTTAATTTGGAGGAATCTAAGTTATTTGACCGATATTTTGAGCGGATATTGATTGGTAAAGATACATTTTTGATTAAGGAAGGAGAAATAGAAAGATATAGTTATTTCGTTTATGATGGGATGTTACGTTGTTGGCTTTTGAATCATAAAGGGGAAGAGCAGATTTTTTGGTTTTGTAAAGAAGGTACGTTTTCAATGTCGAACATATCTTTTACCTTACAAACAAAATCTGCATTTAATGTGCAGACAATTGTAGATAGCGTTATTTACCGAATAGACAAGAAGCGAGTAGATGAACTGTATACTGCTATTCCTAAGGTGAAAACCGTATTTGAAGATTTGAATGCCATACTACTGAATAAGCTCTTGAAAAGAAATATCGACTTGATTAAATATTCTCCTGAACAGTATTATCTACAGATGATTGAAGAATATGGCATTACATTAAACTATATCCCACTCAAAGATATAGCTTCTTATTTGGGTATCACGCCGCAAGCACTAAGCAGAATCCGTAAACGTATTTTTTAACCTGGGTTCAGTGCATTGAATGTATAAGTTCCGAACTTTGCGGCTTTAAATAGCAATTACAATTATGATTAGAAAAATTAAAGTTACGGATTATCCACGTTTGATAGAAATTTGGGAAAGTGCAGTATTGAGTACACATGATTTTCTTAAAGAGGAAGATTGTCTATACTATAAGGAACAGCTTCCGGTATATTTTCAGTATGTCACTCTATTCGGATTTGAACAGGAGGGAATCTTAATCGGATTTATGGGAATTGCAGAAGGAAATCTTGAAATGTTGTTTATTGACAATAATTATCGAGGCACAGGAATTGGGAAAAAACTGGTTACTTATGCCATAAATCATTTGCAGGTAACGAAAGTCGATGTGAACGAGCAGAATATTCAAGCTGTCGGTTTTTATAAATATATAGGCTTTAACGTATACAAAAGGTCTGATTTGGACGGAGAAGGTAAAGAATATCCTATTTTACACATGCAGTTGTAGTTCGTAAGTCAGACCCCGATTTTAAAAATCATCATTTTTGCCAGCACTACTTTTTCTTCTCATATTCGGCTTTAACTATCTGACAGCAAGAATTTAACCACGTGTTTTTTTTCTGTTTTTCGTTTATAATAAATAACATTTGTTAATGTCTATTTCGGGCTTATTTTCCGTTTTCTTCGTGCAAATATGGTGATTAAGGGGCGAACTCCGTTGTCTATAGTGCCGGAAGTATGGCTTTTGCTCCCCGTATATGGGCACTTTTTCCCTTCATGTCCTGTGTGTAATGCAGAGAAGCTTGGCGCATAATTCCCGAAACCTTATTACAAAACTTCGTCCCACGCATGTGTGCTCGCCGGTTTGCCTGCGTGAACCGTTGAGCCCACGTGCGTGGGACGAGGGTTTACATGAACCTTCATAATAAAAAGCATGGGACATACGTGGATTCTGCCTATACCTTCTTCCAGTTTTGTCCCTATCCGGAGGACGGTCTGCCCATTCATTGCTGCTCAGTTTCTTATTCTTGTGATGTAAGTCTGAGAAAGCTGAAACTCGAAAATTGCTTATGCACCGGATATTTCGGGTCCCCATTTTTGCCGGAGCGAGAAAAAGAAAAAGCTCTGAAATCCTTGAATTTCAGAGCTTTGCTTTTATTTGCTATTTGCTTTCGCGGTGCGTATCATCCTCTGTAATCTCCGAGATACGAGCGGCCCAAAAACCTGTCGCTAACACATCACCGACCAGCAAAGCCTGCTCATCACTGACCGTATCTGGGATATGATTCAAGCCTCGATCCGCATAAGGAACCCGGACATACTCCGCCTGCCCCCCATCGATACGACAGCCCAACGCCCAACCGCCATTGGGATCGGTACAATTATTGACATATCCACGCCGGCAGAAGAA
>JAEYDD010000041.1 GCA_023404095.1 Pseudomonadota bacterium
TCACAGCACCGATGCGGCGGATGTCGAGACGCACCGAAGCGTAGAACTTCAGCGCATTACCGCCGGTGGTGGTTTCCGGCGAACCGAACATGACGCCGATCTTCATGCGGATCTGGTTGATGAAGATGACCATGGTGTTCGACTTCGAGATCGACGCCGTCAGCTTGCGCAGCGCCTGGCTCATCAGGCGTGCCTGAAGTCCCGGCAGGCTGTCGCCCATCTCGCCCTCGATTTCCGCCCGCGGCGTCAAAGCCGCGACCGAATCGATGACCAGCACGTCGAGCGCGCCGGACCGCACCAGCGCATCGGTGATCTCCAGCGCTTGCTCGCCGTTGTCCGGCTGCGAGATCAGGAGGTTTTCAAGATCGACGCCGAGCTTGCGGGCATAGACCGGGTCGAGCGCATGTTCAGCATCGACGAACCCGCAGATACCGCCCTTCTTCTGGGCTTCCGCAATCGTCTGCAGGGCGAGCGTCGTCTTGCCCGAGCTCTCGGGGCCGTAGATTTCGATGATGCGCCCCTTCGGCAGGCCGCCAATTCCGAGCGCGATGTCGAGCCCCAGCGAGCCGGTAGGGATGGTTTCGATCTCGACAACACTGTCCTTCGAACCGAGCTTCATGATCGAGCCCTTGCCGAAGGACCTCTCGATCTGAGAAAGTGCCGCTTCGAGTGCCTTGCTTTTGTCCACCGATTTATCCTCTACGAGCCGCAAAGAGTTTTGTGCCATTTGCTCCACCTTTAGGTTATTGGGGCCAGACAGGCAATGAAGCCGCCGATGAAAGCTATGTACACTCTTTGTTCTCTTTTGGCAACCGCACACCATGCAATTGATTAGTTTCGCATTTCCGGGGCGTGTTCGCGTTATGTTTTCAACGCCGTGGAAGACAGTATACCACCGCATCCGCGACGACCAAAACCGTGTTGCCGGTGCGAATCGGCTGATTGCGGGAGCGGCACGATGACCGGGACTTCCATCCTCGTTCTCGGCGGCGCCCATGTGGACCGGCGTGGTCGCATCCATGGCGATACGGTCCCCGGCGCCAGCAATCCGGGGAGCTGGTTCGTGGAGGCCGGCGGCGGCGCCTTCAATGCCGCGCGCAACCTTTCCCGCCTCGGCCATGCCGTCCGCCTGATTGCGCCGCGCGGCGGCGATGCCGATGGCGAGATCGTTGCTGCAGCCGCCCTTGCCGCCGGCGTCGAGGACACGCCCTTCACCTTCCTGGACCGCGCCACGCCGAGCTATACGGCGATCATCGAGCGCGACGGCAACCTGGTGATCGCGCTTGCCGACATGGAGCTCTACCGGCTGTTTTCCCCGCGCCGGCTGCAGCAGCGCGCCGTGCGCGACGCTTTCGCAAAGGCCGACGCGATCCTGACCGACGCCAACCTGCCGGCAGAAACGGTCGTGGCGATCGCCGACACGGCGCACGCCGGCGGAAAGCCGGTCTACGGCATCGCCATCTCGCCGGCCAAGGTCGTCCGCTTCCGCGAAGCGCTTCCCGCGCTCACCGGCCTCTTCATGAATGAAGCCGAAGCGCGCGCGCTGACGGATGCGCGGCCCGACGATCCTCGGCAGTGGCCAAACCTCCTTCGCGACATCGGCCTGACGTGCGCGGTCGTGACCCGGGGCAAGGATGCGGCGATCGCCTTCGATCCGACCGGCGTCGCAGCATTGGCGCCGCCTGCCCTGGAGACGCTGGGCGACGTTACGGGTGCGGGCGATGCGATGGCGTCGGGCTTCCTTTCCGCACGGCTGGAGGGCAAGCCTCTGGCGGCGGCGCTGCGCCAGGGGGCGGCTGCGGCGCTGATCGCGGTCCGGTCGCCGCTGGCAGTCGCCGAAGAGCTGGAGCCGGACCTGCTCGACCGCGTCACGGGGCTTGTCCCCGAGGCGGAAATGCTGTCATGAGACAATGAGAATGCCGGCAACTGCCAATCGACCGCACGCATCGAGGCCGGCGCACAGATGTTCGAGGTAATGAAGATGACCAAATCCGCTTCCGGGCTGTTGCCAATCGCCTATTCCGCAGAGGTCGCGGCCGCCAAGGAACGCGGCGCTCCGCTGGTGGCGCTCGAATCCACCATTATAACCCACGGCATGCCCTTCCCCGGCAATCTCGAGATGGCGCGCAGCGTCGAGCGGATCATCCGCGAGGAAGGCGCCGTCCCCGCCACGATCGCCGTCATCGACGGCATCCTGCATGTCGGCCTTGACGACGCGGAACTGCAGGCGCTGGCGCAGACGAGCGGCGCGATGAAGCTGTCGCGGGCCGACCTCGCCTTTGCCATCGCCGAACGCCGTACCGGGGCCACGACCGTCGCCGCCACGATGATAGCGGCACGACTCGCCGGCATCCGCGTGTTTGCGACCGGCGGCATCGGCGGCGTGCACCGCAAGGCGGAGGAAAGCTTCGACATTTCGGCAGACCTGGACGAGCTTTCGCGTACCGGCGTCATCGTCGTCTGCGCCGGCGCCAAGGCGATCCTGGACATTCCAAAAACGCTGGAAGTGCTGGAAACGCGCGGCGTGCCGGTCGTCACCTATGACAGCCCCAGCTTTCCCGCTTTCTGGTCTCGCGATTCGGGACTTGCGAGCCCGCTGATGCTGAACAGTCCGGCCGCGATCGCCAATTTCCAGAAGGTGCGCGAACAGTTCGGCATCGACGGCGGCATGCTGGTCGCCAATCCCGTCCCGCAGGAACACGAAATCCCCCGCCGCGAGATGGAGATCTACATCGAGCGCGCCCTTGACAATGCCGAGCGAGACGAAATCTCCGGCAAGGCTGTGACCCCGTACCTGCTCGATACCATCTTCCGCCTCACCGATGGGCGCAGCCTGGCGACCAACATCGCACTGGTGGAGAACAATGCGCGGCTGGCGGCCGAAATAGCGGTGGCGCTGGCAGACTGAGATCTGCCGGCCGGCGACGCCGGGCCTTCGCTATATGGATAGGCGAAAGGCTCGGTTCGAAACCTGTATCGGAATGCCGGAGGGATCCGTCGCATTGGCGAAGGCATAGCCGTGCGCCCCTTGCATCGGGCCGATTTCAAGACCCGCAACGACGCTATCCCGGCAGATGGCTTCCACGTCTTCCACATCGGACACGGACGTCACCGTCGCCTGTCCCAGGCGCGGGCTGCGGGTGGCAGCGTGGAGCATGATGTTCGCGCCGGCATGCCTGCCAGCCAGTTCCACGATGCGGTCGTCATCCCGGCGGCATACACCGAAGCCGACGAACGCTTATAGAACCGAGCCGCCTCCTGGATATCCCTGATCAGGGGAAGTACCCGGCCGAGCTTCATCAGGCCCTTCGCTCGAAAACGGGCCGAGCGCGGGCGAACCGGTGCTATCCGTCCAGCATCTCGCGCACCGCCTCGGCCAGTTGCTTCAGCGAGAACGGCTTCGGCAGGAAGCCGAATTTCGCGTCCGCAGGCAGGTTGCGGGCAAAGGCATCCTCGGCATAGCCGGAAACGAAGATGAACTTCAGGTCGGGATAGTTCTTGCGCAGCTCGCGCAGCAGCGACGGGCCGTCCATTTCAGGCATCACGACGTCGGACACAACGATATCGACCGCGCCGCCGAGTTCTTCCATGATATCGAGCGCCTCCACCCCGGAGCCCGCCTCGTGCACGGTGTAGCCGCGGGTTTCCAGCATGCGCTTGCCGCCGCGGCGCACCGCCTCTTCGTCCTCGACGAGCAGGACCACGGCCGAACCGGTCAGGTCGCGCGGCTCCTTGGCGGGCTCGGTTGCCGGCGCAGGAACGGCGCGCTGCACAGCCTCGCCGCCGGACACGCCAGGGGCCTGCAGCGCGGGTGCGGGAATCTCTTCGACATGGCGGGGCATGAAGATGCGGAACGTGGTTCCTCGACCCACTTCCGAATCGACGAAGATGTAGCCTCCGCTCTGCTTGATGATGCCGTAGACCATCGACAGGCCGAGACCGGTCCCCTTGCCAACTTCCTTGGTGGTGAAGAAGGGCTCGAAGATCTTGTCGCGGATTTCCGGCGGAATGCCGGTGCCCCTGTCCATGACGTCGATCTCGACATAGTCGCCTTCCGGCAGTTCGCGGTAGCCGAGCGCCGGCACGTCCGCCGCCTCGACGTTGCGCGTGCGGAACGTGATGGTTCCCCCGTCCGGCATCGCATCGCGGGCATTCACCGCCAGGTTGACCAGCACCTGTTCGAACTGGCCGAGATCCGTCTTCACCGGCCAGAGGTCCCGGCCGTAGTCGACCTCGATCTTGACGTTGGTGCCGGTCATCCGGTCGACCAGCATGCGCAGGTCGCCAATCACGTCGGTCATCTGCAGCACGGTCGGGCGCATGGTTTGCTTGCGCGAGAACGCCAGCAACTGGCGCACCAGCACCGCCGCCCGGTTGGCGTTGCGCTTGATCTCCATCAGGTCGGCAAAGCTGGCATCGGCAGGCCGCGCCGACAGGAGCAGATGATCCGAAGAAAGCAGGATCGCCGTCAGCACGTTGTTGAAGTCGTGCGCGATGCCGCCGGCAAGCGTACCGACCGCGTTCATCTTCTGCGTCTGCGCCATCTGCTTCTCGAGCGCCTTCTGCTCGGTGATCTCGACCGCATAGACGATCGCGGCCTCTTCGGGCGACTGGTCGTTCTGGTCAATGACGGCGTTCACATAAAAGCGGAAATGGCGCCCCTCGTCGCCCGGAAGCAGCGAATCGATCGGCGCGATATCGCCCTGCCGGTCGCGCGCCGCCTCAAGCGCCGCCGCCAGCCGCGATCGGTCGGTCGTGTGCACGATGCTTTCCAGTCGTGCACCCTTGTCGATGTCGTCACGCGACACGACGCCGGAGAACAGCTTCAGGAACGGCGCGTTCGTGCGCAGGATTCGCCCGTCGCCGTCGACCGAGGCGATTGCCATCGGCGTGTTGTTGAAGAAGCGCGTGAAGCGCATGGCGGCCACCGAGGCCGACTGGTCGCTTTCATCGGCAACGTCGCGCGCAAGCACGATGGTCCGGCTTTCTCCGGGCGCGCCGTCGCGGTTGGCGGTGACGCGGTGAACAAGACGGACCGGCAGGCTCTGGCCGTTGGACTTGCGCAGGTCCAGGTCGAGCACCTCTGTCTTCTTCGCCCCCGGCTCGGCCTGTACCGACTGCACAAGCGCCAGCCCCTCGCCCGCGATCAGATCGCCTATCGACAGCGACCCGGGATGGAATTTCGTCAGGTCGATGCCGAGCCAGTCGGCCAGCGTCGCATTGAGATAGACCACCTCGCCCTTGCGCCCGGCGGAGAAGAAACCGGCCGGCGCATGGTCCAGATAGTCGATCGCGTTCTGCAACTCCTTGAAGAAGCGCTCCTGATCGTCGCGTTCGGATGTGATGTCGGCGATCTGCCAGACATAGAGCGACGGACCGCTCCTTTCGCGATTGGGCAGGACCCGCGCCTTGAGTCGGTACCAGCGGGCGCTGGTTCCACCCGCAGAAGCGGGATTCAGCGGCTTCAGCAGCCGGAATTCCTCAGCCCCCTCCTTGCCCTCGTGCAGGCCGTTGGTCAGGCGGTAGACCGATTCGGTGGCTTCCCGATCGCGCGAGAACAGCGTCTCCAGCGTCTGTGCCTCGTTCTCGTGGGCGGCACCGGTGAGCGCGCCGTAGGCCGCATTGGCATAGATGATGCGTCCCTTGCGGTCGGTAATCAGCGTCCCTTCCGGCTGCGTATCGACGAAAGTACGGGCCAGTTCGTCCGGACGCGACTGCGGCATGATCTCGATGAAACCGATCATGGCCGAGACGAAGAAAAAGATGCCCACCATCGCGAGCACGCCGAGAATGCCGAGCACAATCTCGTTCTCGAGCTGGTTCTTGAAGAGAATGAAGGCGCCCGCCGATGCGGTCAGCACGATCGCCAGAAGCACGATCCGCAGGATCACGCCCGGCCGGCTGCTCCGCTCGACGATCGGTGCGTGATACTCAACCTCCTGCCGGATCTTAGACATCGCCCTCTCTCTTGGCCTGAAACTCCTGAAGGCCGCGCGGCGCGGGAGCCATTGGAATCACTTTAGCTTTTTGAGGGAAACCCAAAAAGCAAAGGAATGAAAGCTGCAAGGCCCAATTCACAGGGAATATCGCTCGCTCACGTCTAAGTCCCGGCCGCCGATTGCGTGGGCCGGTCGCAGCCGCTAGAGGACAACCTGCCCGCCGAACTTGTGCGAGCCCGAAAAAAGCCGTCAAGTGAACGCAACCTGTGACCAAGGAGTTAGCCTTCATGTTCGAGGAGACCATCGCTCAACACGGCACGAAGTTCCTGGTTGCCGCACTCGCTGTTCTGATTGGCCTGGCTTGCCTGGCGCTGGTGCTTTGGATCGTCCGCCGCCGCCCGTCTTCGCCCTTCATCCGTGGCGGGCGCAACCGCCAGCCCCGTCTTGCCGTGCTGGATGCCGCCGCCGTGGATACGCGCCGCCGGCTCGTCCTGGTCAGGCGCGACGACGTCGAACACCTGCTGATGATCGGCGGACCGACGGACATCGTCATCGAAAGCCGCATCCTCGCCCCAGCGCAGGCCGACGCACAGGAAACGGCGCCTTCTGGTATCGTCGCTGCGCCCATGCCGGGCGAGCAGAAGCCGGCAGAACCGTCGATTGCCGCAATGCCCCCCGCCCGGGAATCGGCACCGGCCGCGGTTGCGGATCGCCCCGCCCCCGCCGCGATGCCTGTTCCGCCAGCGCCCGCCGTGGTGCGCACGACCGCGGCCGTCCTGCCGCCGCGCGCCGAACAGGCCGCGCCGCCCACGCCGGCAAGCGGTATCTCGGCAATGGGGAACATGCTCTACGGCGCAGACACCGGCCCCGCGGTGGCTACGCCCCGCGCGAGCCAGCCGGAGCCTGCGGTCGCGCCTGCCCGCCCTGCGCCGGCCGCCCCGTCGATCCAGCCGCCCCATGCGCCCGCGCCGTCGCTCGAACGCAATGCCATCGACGCACTCGATCGCGCCCGCGACCGCGTCCTGACGAGCCCGGTCGGCACCGGCAGCGAACGCCTTGCAACTCAGGTCATGCCCACGCCGTCACCGGCGCAGCCACAGTCTCCGGCCGTCGCACCGCAACGATCGGCGGTCGAAAACGCAGCGCTCGTCAGCGAGTTCGAACGCATCCTGGAGCAGGAAATCGCTACCGCCCCGCCCCGCAGCATCGGAAGCGTCGCGCCTGGCATGCGAACGGAACCCGCAGCGCCCGACGCAGGCCCGCAACAGCCCAAAAGCCGCGAGGAAACCGAAGCCGAGATGGCACGCCTGCTCGGCGAGATATCGGTCACCCGTAACTCCTGAAACGGTTTCAGCAGCGCCGAACGGATGATTTCGGCACCGATCGTGCCGCGACCACCGCTGCCGCCACACCAAGCCGGTGCCGCACCGGTGATCGCTAGCCACAGGTGATCACGAGCCGCATCGGCAGTCACCCCGGGCCGGCGGAAGCAACAGCCCATGGGCGCCCGCTGATTCCATCAACGAACAATCATACCCTTCGAAACTGAAAAGCCCGCCGAACACAGCCGGCGGGCTTTTGTTCGCCCCATTTTACCGGGACAGACTGGACGCTTGAGCAATGTGGCCTTCGGCGTAACGACCTCCTCGTCGCACGCTGTCGGCCATCACTCGTCGCGGTAGACCTTTTCGCGACGTTCGTGGCGCTCCTGCGCCTCGATCGACAGCGTTGCGATCGGTCGGGCGTCGAGGCGCTTGAGACCGATCGGCTCGCCGGTTTCCTCGCAATAGCCGTAGGTGCCTTCATCGAGCCGCTGCAGGGCTGCGTCGATCTTCGAGATCAACTTGCGCTGGCGATCGCGGGCTCTCAGTTCGATGGCACGGTCGGTTTCGGAGGATGCCCGGTCCGCAAGGTCGGGATGGTTGGCACTTTCTTCGGCGAGGTGATCGAGGGTTTCGCGCGCCTCGCGCAGAATGTCGTTTTTCCAGGCGTTCAACTTCGCTCGAAAGTAGGCACGCTGGTTGGCATTCATGAACTCTTCGTCTTCATTGAGGACAAAGGTACTAAGATCGATCTTCTCACTCAACGCGATTCTCCTGAAGAACATCTCAAGGGCGCTGTATATCCCTCTGAAAGAGCCGATTCAAGCCTGACTGATCTTGTAAAACGATTTTTGAATCTGCTCGAAATTCAGACTATCAGGCTAATATTTCATCACGATAACAGCAGCTTGCAACTTTCGGCCGTTTGAACGGTTCGCGCCGGGTCCGTCGCGCCCTCCACAGGGATGTTCACCGTTCCTTCCGCCGGTGCCTCATCGGCCTGCGGCACCGACAAGTAACGGGTGGCCGATCTATTTGGTTCCCCGCCTTGCCAGGGAAGCAAAATGAGTTGATCTTTTTTGCCTGGGGATCGAAAACGAAACGCGAAAGCAGCGAAGCGGGCAAAGGGGAACCGGACTTGGTAACGACGGCAACAGGCGTCTACAGATTGTACCTGCTCAGGCATGCCCGCGCAGGCTGGGCTTCCCCCGGACAAACCGATTTCGACCGAACGCTTGACGATGAGGGCTATGCGGAAGCGGAAGTGATCGCCGCCGAAATGGCCGACCAGGGCTATCATCCGCAGCTCGTCATCTCTTCCACCGCCATCAGGTGCAAGGAGACGGCCGAACCGCTGCGCCGCGCCTTCGGCGAGGACCTGCCGATCCAATATGTCGACACGCTCTATGGAGGCACGATCGAGTCCTATGCGGAAGTCGCCTTTGCCGCTCGGGAAGAGACGGCCGTGCTGATCGTCGGGCACAATCCGATGATGGAGGAATTCTTCCGGGTCGTCGTTGGCCAGCCGATCGCCGATGCGACCGCGCCGAACGGTTTCCCGACGGCAGCGCTTGCCACGATCGACTTCGACCGCCGGCCGAGCGACAGGGACTATTCGGGCGGCCGCCTCTCCTGCTTCATGACGCCGCGCTCCAGCCGCTGAGGGACTGGTAGCGGCATTTCCGTCTGTCCTCGCCTTTTACCCGCCGCCGCCGGCACCTATATCGCCATTGAAGCCGACTGACGTGGAAGATGCGATTGCCCACACTGACCAACCTTGCTGACGATGCGCTGATCGCACTCGACAATCTGGGCGACCGCGCCGCCAGCCTTGTGAACCCCACGATCAGACTCGGCGTCACAGGCCTTTCCCGCGCCGGCAAGACCGTGTTCATCTCCTCGCTCGTCCATAATTTGCTGAACGGCGGCCGCCTGCCCCTGTTTGAACCCATGCGCTCCGGCCGCATCTCCCGCGTCCGCCTGGAGCCGCAGCCCGACGACGCCGTACCCCGCTTCCAGTACGAGGACCACGTCCGCGCGCTTGTGGGCGAACGGATCTGGCCGGATTCGACGCGCGCGATCTCGCAGTTGCGCATAACGCTCGACTACGAAAGCGCCAGCGGCTGGGGAAGGCTGTGGTCACCCGGCCGCCTTTCGGTCGATGTCATCGACTATCCGGGCGAATGGCTGCTGGACCTGCCCCTGCTCGCCCAGGACTTCCGCACCTTCAGCGAGACGACGATCGCGCTCGCGCACACGGGTGTCCGCCGCATCCTGTCGGCGGAATGGTTCTCCGCCATGGCGCTTTCCGATGCCCGCGCGCCTGCAGAGGAAGCCGATGCGCGCAGGCTGGCGGAAGCCTTCACGTCTTATCTGAGAGCCTGCAAGTCCGACGAGCGATCTCTGTCCACGCTGCCGCCCGGCCGCTTCCTGATGCCAGGCGACCTTGAAGGCTCGCCGGCGCTCACCTTCGCGCCGCTGCCGAAACTGCCGGAAGGCCGGGCACCGAAGGGGTCGCTCTGGGCCATGATGGAACGCCGCTACGAGGCCTACAAGGCCCATGTCGTCAAGCCGTTCTTCCGGGAACATTTCGCGCGCCTGGATCGCCAGATCGTGCTGGTCGACGCTCTGCAGGCCGTCAACCGCGGCGCCGAGGCCGTGCAGGATCTCGAACGCGCGCTGGGCGACGTCATGGCGTGCTTCCGCCCCGGCGCAAACGGATTCCTGTCCTCGTTCCTGACGCGCCGCATCGATCGCGTGGTGGTGGCGGCGACCAAGGCTGATCACCTGCATCACGAAAGCCATCCGCACCTGGAGGCGCTGACGCGCCGGCTGGTCGATCGGGCGATCACCCGCATCGGTCTCAGCGGGGCGGGCGTGGAAGTCATGGCGCTGGCGTCGGTCCGTGCGACCCGCGAGGCGACGGTCAAGCAGGACGGCACGACGCTTCCCGTCATCGTCGGCACACCCATGGCAGGCGAGCGCATCAACGGCGAGACCTTCGACGGAAAGCGAAAAACCGCCATATTTCCCGGCGACTTGCCGGAGAATCCGGATTCGTTTTTTCAAGCCGTTGAATCGAATTCCGAAGAACCGCTGGCGCCGACGCTCAACTTCGTCCGCTTCCGTCCGCCGGAAATGGAAGCACCCGGCGGCGAGCTGAGGCTCGCAATCCCCCACATCCGGCTCGACCGCGCGATGCAGTATCTGATCGGAGACCGGCTGGCATGACCGACAAACCCAACGCCGGCCGGCGCCCCGCAGCCTTCGCCATTCCCGACGATCCGCAGGGGGAACGGAAGGAACCCAAACAGGCCCGCAGGACGCCGCGCGCGCCCTCGCACCATGACGAGGGCCTGGTCCTGACGCCTGACACGGACGATCCGTTCGCCGAGACAACGATCGACCTGCCTGAACTCGTCCGACACGAAGAAGCACTTCCCCGGCGGCGCCGGCTGACGCTCGGCAAGGTCGCCTCCGCCGCATTCGGGATCCTGTTGTCACTTGCTCTTGGCCTGTGGATCGACAGCCTCATCCGCAACCTTTTCAGCCGCAGCGACTGGCTTGGCTACCTGGCCGCCGGCGCCGCCGCCGTGGGCGTGCTTGCCGTTCTTGCCGTCGTGGCGCGCGAACTCGTCGGTCTCCGACGACTGGCAGCCGTGCAGGACATCAAGCAGGAGGCGATCGAAGCCGCGGCCCTGCCCGCCCCCGCACCTGCAAGAAAGGTCGTTGCCCGCCTCGTCCACCTCTTTGCCGGCCGGCCGCAGACGGCGCGCGGGCGGACCCGGCTGCTGGAAACCGAAGGGGAGATTATCGACGGGCCGCACCTCCTCGATCTTGCCGAGCGTGAAATGCTGGCGCCGCTCGACCGCGAAGCCCGCGCCCTCATTCTCTCCGCATCAAAACGGGTCTCCATCGTCACCGCGGTCTCGCCCCGCGCCCTGGTGGACCTCGGCTATGTACTCTTCGAAAGCAGCCGGCTGATCCGCGCCATGGCGGAGCTTTACGGCGGCAGGCCGGGCAGTCTCGGCATGCTGCGCCTGATGCGCGACGTCATCGCCCACCTCGCCGTCACCGGTTCGATCGCCGTCGGCGACAGCCTCGTCCAGCAGGTTCTGGGCCACGGGCTGGCATCGAAGCTCTCGGCGCGGCTCGGCGAAGGGGTCATCAACGGGCTGATGACCGCCCGGATCGGCATTGCGGCCATGGACCTCTGCCGACCCATGCCCTTTCGCGCGGTGAAGCGTCCCGGCATCGGCGATTTTTTGTCCGACCTCGCCCCCGGAGCGCTCGGCGGCAGGGACAAGGACGCGCTGTAGCACTTGCGGCATGGGTGGTGGACAACCGCTGCAGGCCGCCCCAAAACGATGCTCACTGGCCCGGCAAGAAACCGTTCGTTAACCATTTTAGCGCAAGGCTGAAACCAACATTCGACCAGCCCGTCAAGGATCGTTCATGTACTCGCGCACCTCTTTGATTGCCCGCGGCGCCGCAGCGGTTTTCCTCGCCGCCTCCACCGTCGCAAGCCCGGTGCAGGCTGCCGAGCGTGACAAGGCGTTCTTCGACCAGGTCAGCGGAAACTGGCAAGGCCCCGGTGAAATCGTCGCCGGCAAGTACAAGGGCACGAAGTTCACCTGCAATCTCAGCGGTGATTCCGAAGTTTCCGAAGGGACCGGCATCAAGCTCGACGGGCATTGCCGCGTCGGCGTGTTCAAGCAGCCGATGTCCGCGCTCATCACGCGCGCGGGCGGCACCTACAAGGGCAAGTTCCTCGATGGTGCGGCCGGCAAGGGTCTGGATATCCTGTCGGGCAAGGTCTCCGGCGACAAGGTCGTCGTCGCGATCAACCGCCAGAAGCTGAACGGCGCCATGATCGCCCGCCTCCAGGACGACAACACGATGAACATCACGATCTCGGTCAAGGTCGAGGACAAGATGGTGCCGGTGATCGGCATGTCTCTGAACCGCAAGGTCGACACGATGGCTGTCGGCTCGATCAAATAAGGTCGGCCGGCTTCCGCCACCAGTCGCCATCCTCGCTTGCCTGTTCGATTCCCGTAACATCGGCCCGCGCCAGCCATGACGAGACCGGACGGCCCTCCACGAGGAGATCCGGCGCGATATCGGCAAGCGGCATCAGCACGAAGCCGCGCTGGGTCATGCGCGGATGAGGAATTTCCAGCGTCTCACCGGCAAGCCGCGCGTCGTCGTAGGTCAGCACGTCGATGTCGATCGTCCGCGGGCCCCAGCGTTCGATGCGCTCGCGCTTCATTTCCCGTTCAACCGACAAGCAGGCGTCGAGCAAGGCCTCAGGCGAAAGGTCGGTCGCAATCAGCGCGCAGGCATTGAAGAACCAGTCCTGGTCGGTCTTTCCCCATGGCGGCGTGCGGTAGAGGCGCGAGACGGCGAGAACGCGACAATCCCCCCGCCGGTCGAGACCGGCAAGTGCCTTGCACATCGCCGCAACGGGATCCCCGATGTTTCCGCCCAGCCCCAATGTCGCGCGATGGGGCGATAACTCAGACGACATGATCGACGGTCACCTGCACGTAGTCGAGCACCCCGGCCACCGGCGCGTTCGGCTTGCGAACGGAAATTTTGGCGCGCCGGATCTGCGGAAAGCGCGCGCAGAGCGCGACCGCGATCTCCTGCGCCAGCGCCTCGATGAGGAAACGCCGGCGTCCCGTCACGATCGCCTCGATCGCCTCGAAGGCCACGCCGTAATCCACGGTCGATTCGATCTGGTCGTCTGCCAGCGGTAGCGACGGCGAGACCTCCAGTTCGGCGTCCACGAAGAATCGCTGTCCGAGGAACTCCTCGGCGTCATGCAGGCCGTGGCGGGCGAAGAACGCGCAGTTCTTGAGCGTAATGGTGTAGATCGTCGTCATCTTGCGTTCTTTCTTCAGGCGCCCGTGCGCCCGCAAAGCCTAAGTCGTGCGTCCACCATAGCATCAGCCATCATGAGCGCATCCCTGTTGATTGCGACATCGTGGACCCTGAAAATCGCCGCGCCCGCCTGTCGCAACAGCGCCGTCGTCGCCGCTGTGCCGGCATCGCGGTCCGCGGCATCGCGCCCGGTGACAGCGCCGACGAAACGCTTGCGCGAGGTGCCGACGAGGATCGGCCGCGCAAATCGCGCCAGTTCCTCGAAGCGGACCATCAGCTCGATGTTCTCGTCGGTATCCTTTGCGAAGCCGAAACCGGGATCGAGCACGATCGCGTCGTCGGAAACGCCCGCCGCGCGGGCGATCCGAAGGGACGTATCCAGGAAGGCGAACTGGTCTTCCACGACGTCGGGCAGTTTCTGCCGGTCGCGGCCGGTGTGCATGATGCAGAGCCCCGCACCGGTCGCCGCGGCCACTTCGGCGATCACCGGTTCCCGTTGCAGGCCGTGCACGTCGTTGACGATATGGGCGCCCGCGGCGATCGCCAGCCGCGCGGTCTCGGCCCGGTAGGTGTCGATGGAGATCACCGGGTGTCCCGCCTGCACCAGGGCCTCGATGACCGGAAGCACGCGGTCCTGCTCCTCCCCGGCCGAAACCGATGCCCCGCCGGGGCGGGTGGACTCGCCGCCGATGTCGATGATCTCCGCCCCCTGCTCCAGGCAGCGCAGGGCATGCTCGACCGCGCTGTCGACCGTGTCATGGCTCCCGCCATCCGAAAAAGAATCGGGCGTCACGTTCACGATTGCCATGATCAGGCCTTGTGGCCCGAGTAGCAGGCTGCGTCCGTGCGCAAGGGACCACTGAAAGGGCTGGAAAGGCGTGAAGGCAGAGAACATGGCAAGATCCTTCAACAGGACGCGATCAGTCCGGAAAGCTGTTGCGCGCGCCGAGGCTATGCCTCAAGCTCGGATCGAGTTCAACTGCCATCGACGCCCGCCGTCCACAGCGACCGAGACCGCATTAAACCTTTGAACAATAAACCCGCCTAAAGTGGCGCCATCTCACAGACAGACAGATCGACCGACCCGGCGCCCGAGGAAAATTATGCAGTCTATCGCCAAGAAGCTCCGCCCGCTCCTGGTTCTTGCCTCCTTGACCGCCGCAGCAACGCCGTCTCATGGCGACACGATCACCAACAAGACTTTCTCCTATTTCTCGGTCGGCGGACGCACCGCGGCCGAGCTTGACGACGAACTCAGCAAGCGCGGCCCGAAGATGAAGAACACCGGGTCGCGCCATCCCGGCGCCACGCGCATTCGTTTTGGCGGTTCGGTCACCTACGTCAGGCGAGGCGGGAAATGCTATGTCGGCGATACGAAGGTCACGCTGACGACCAATATCATCCTGCCCCGCTGGAAACATCGCCGCTCCGCCTCCAAGTCGCTCGGTCTGATCTGGGATACGCTTTCATCCGACATCAAGCGACATGAAGAGCGCCACGCGGAGATCGCCCGCAACCATGCCCGTGACCTGGAACGCTCCCTGAAGGCGCTGCGCCCCGAAAGGGACTGCGCCAAGCTGCAGGCCAAGGTCGATCGCATCACCGCCGCCGCCGTCGAGGCGCATGACAAGGATCAGGCCCGCTTCGACCGGGTCGAGGCCCACAATTTCAACGAGCGTATGCTGCGGCTTCTGACCCATCGCCTTGAGCGGACACAGTAGCCCTGCCCCAAATGTTCCATGGTGCACGGTTGGGCCAAAGCTCGCAGCCCACAAAATGAATGGTGAATTCTAGCGATAGCGTGCAGCGGCGAATCAGCCTAATTTGGCTAATGACAAATGCTCGAAGACTTCAAGAGGTTTTCGAAGGGAAGTTTGCGGTTTTTAGCGGTTTCTCCTGGCGCGTCCTCTCTGTGATGCTGGCGTCACCTCCCACGCGAGCTAACGATGCGCCCTCCTCGCCTCGCTTGTCCCTGGACCGGCGAGGCACTTTTTTGGACGTTACAACTCACCCCCTGCCGAGCTTTTCCCGAATCCGCTTCGATGTCGTCGTATATTCGATCGGAACGCGTCCGGCCCCTGCCACGCGCTTGCGGATTTCCTGCGTTGCAAGCGCAGCTTCGTGAAATGCCGAAAGGATGAGCTTGACCTTGCCCGGGTAGTCGCAGGCGTCACCGATGGCAAAGATTCCCGCGCAGGACGTTTCGAACGTCGAGGGATCAACGGTGATGCTGCCGCGACTTCTCGCGAACGGCCAGTCCGCAACAGGACCGGAAACGAGCTGCGCCTGGTCCGTCCGTCTTTCAACTGGCATCGAAAAGAGACCGAGACCGGCCGCAAGCATGACATAGCCGGCCCGCGCGCAAGTGCCGTCATCCAGCCGTAGCTGCCACCGCCCATCCCCTTGGGGTGCGACGTCGACGACAGTGCGGCCAAAGCTGAAACGGGGATTGAAGGGGGCGGCCTGCGCCAGGAGCCGCTCGGTCAGTTCGCCGCCGTCGATCTGCACAAAGCCCGGCACGTCGAAGATCGGCTTGTCCGGATAAAGCACGGCGCACTGGCCGCCTGCCTTGTCGAGCCCGTCCACGAGATGGCAGCGCAGCCCGTACAGACCGAGCTGGAAGACGGAAAACAGGGCCGCAGGTCCGGCGCCTACGATCAGTACGTCAGCGTTTTCGCCGTCCGTCATCGCCCCTCCCGTCGCCCCCACAGGCCGCCCATGCAGTTGCGTGACGCATGGGCGGGCGTCAGCGTGCCGCTCAGCCCTGCCGCTCTGGGACATGCACCACGAGGCCGTCCAGCGCATCCGACATCTTGATCTGACAGCTGAGCCGCGAGGTCGGGCGGACGTCATAGGCGAAGTCGAGCATATCCTCCTCCATCGCTTCCGGAGGGCCTACGATCTCGGTCCATTTTTCGTCGACATAGACATGACAGGTGGCACAGGCGCAGGCACCGCCGCACTCGGCTTCGATCCCGGGAATCGAGTTGCGAACCGCATTTTCCATGACGGTTGAACCGTTGGCCACCTCCAGCTCGTTGGCGGTTCCATCGAATGCGACGATTGTAAGCTTGGTCATCGTGAATTCCGGATCATTGTTTCGTCTCGCGTCGAATGCGGGCATTGAGCGCCCGCAACTCCCGAAGGAAGACGCAATATGGCGTTGCCGGTTACTTCCAACAATTCCAAACGACAGTCAACATCGCCACCGCCGGGGCCGGCGCCAGCAACGACGGACGAGATGCCCGCTCTTACTGCGTCATACCGTTTAACTGACGGTGATCGGGATAGCGCAGCCCTTCCCTACCCCAGGCCGGCGACGAACGCCTTTGCGGAAGAGACGGCTGCTGCAAGGTCCTTCAGGCTATTTTGAGAGGCAGGCTCGGCTTCGAGTGCTTGCGCGGCTGCGGCGACGGAAAGCGCCCCGATGCCGCGCGCAGCACCGAGCAGCCGGTGTGCCAGCGCCCTGCGCTTCGGCTCGTCGGCGATGGCAAGCTCGGCGAGAACACCGTCGGCGACCTCCACGAAAAGAACCAGCACCTCGCGCCGGACGGCCTCGTCCCCCATCGTCTGCCGCGCCAGATGGTCGAGGTCGACAGCCGGTGGCGCCGACTGCCCCGACCCGGCATTTGCCGGAGTCGTCTGCAAAAGCGTGCTTTCCAATGTCATGGCGACTTCTCCCCTGTTCGGCGCGCGGCAGCGAGGCCTGAAGGTGCGCACGGCCGAATTACGCCCCTTGGCAACCGCGCCGCCCGCTCGTGCTGGACGGTGTAGTCTGGATGCGAGAGATGTGCGCTCAAGTAAATTCGTCCCGCCGGAGCTCGAAAATCGCCAACTATGGTTAACAGCTGCCGGAATGTGCGAATTTCGTGTCTTTCCGCTATGATACACCGGATTTTACCATTAACTTTCTGTTAGGAACCATGCCAGCCCGCATGCCCGTCAATTGTGCGAGACACGCTAATGTGTCACTACGATACGATTAGGTCATGTTCATGCCAGGTCGGCGGGACAGTCCTGGTGGATAAACGAATTCCAAAGGTAACAGCTTTAGGAAATTCGGGTTATCAGACGCGTTTAGAGTAGGAAGTGGCGTACACGCCGCAGACGGCATGATGCCTCTGCATCCGGCGCCCGCCGCGATCGGAAGGACGGTTCGGTCACCTGACTTGGCGGCAGGAGACCCATATCGCTTCCGTACAATGTAACGAGGCGTATTCGCATGGCGACGAAGAAAACAACAGAGTCGATCGACGACACCGCCTTCCAGGCCCTGGAAGAAGCGCTGAAAATCGACTTCGACGATCTCGCACCGGCGACACCAGCAAATCCGGCCCCCACGCCTTCCGCAAGCACTGCATCCGCAAGTTCGGCCCCGGCAAGTTCGACCAGGGATACAGCCGCTGCGAATAGCGCCGATCCCGCGGTCAAGCCGTCTCTGCGTCCGGGCGCAAACACCGGGAGGGCCGAAAAGAAGGGCGCCTCGCCCGACCCCGCTCCCAAGAGCCCGGCCTTTACGCCGGCCAACGACGCATCTCGCAAATCCCCGGCTGCGATCCTGCGCACCTTGGAAATGCGCTCCAGCCGTTCGGCGGTCCGCATGGCGGCGCTGATATCGCTCTTCTGGGTCATCGGTGGCGTCGGTATCGCCAATCTTCTCTATGCGCCGCAGATCTGGCAGATCCGCTCGGTCGCCGATCTGATCGCCCTGCCCGGCGCCATCGGCATGCTGGTCGCGATCATCATGCCGATCATGCTGTTCTTCGCCTTTGCGACGATGATTGCCCGCGCCCAGGAGTTGCGCAACGCGGCCCGCTCCATGGCCGAGGTCGCCCTGCGTCTCTCCGAGCCGGAAACGGTCGCCGCCGAACGCATCATGTCGGTCGGCCAGGCCGTCCGCCGGGAAGTCTCGGCGATGAACGAGGGGATCGAGCGGACCATCGCGCGCGCCACAGAACTCGAGACACTCGTCCATTCCGAAGTCAACGCGCTGGAGCGCAGCTACGCCGACAACGAAATCCGCGTCCGCACGCTGGTGCAGGAACTCGGCACGGAACGAGAGGCGATCGTCAACCACTCCGAGCGCATCCGCACCACGATCTCCAGCGCCAACGAACAGCTCCGCAAGGACCTGGAGTCGGCCAGCGAAAACATCGCGTCGCGCATCGCCACCTCGGGCGAGGCGTTTGCCGCGATGATCGATACCCGTTCCGCCATGCTTATGGAGAAGTCCGACGGGGCGACGCAGACCATCGGCGCCATGCTCGCCGCCCGCACCGATTCGCTGCTGTCGACGCTCAATTCTTCCGGCTTCGCACTGGCGAACGAATTCGACAATCGTCTGGAAAACCTGTCCTCGACCCTGGACAAGCAGGGCCAGGCCCTGCTGAAGCAGTTCGAGACCCGGGCCACGTCGCTGGATGCGAACACCGAGAAGCTCAACGCCGCACTCAACGAGCGCGCCCGCCAGCTCAACGAAACGCTTATCGCCCGCACCCGCGAGATCAACGAAAGCCTGACCGTCGGCCAGCACGCCATCACCAGCGGCCTCGACGACGTGATCCAGACGATGAACGCCACCCTGGACGAAAAGGGTGCGCAGTTCCGTCAGAACCTCAAGAACGCCGCCGATGACACCATCATGGATCTCGACCTCCGCTCCGGCTTCTTCGACGAGAAGCTTCAGGCGACGATCGGCCATGTTGCCGGTGCATTCGACCAGCGGCTGTCGGACTTCGCCGAAGCGTTTGACCAGCGCGCAGGCTCGCTCGACACCAAGCTGATGGAGAGCCTGGGTCGCCTGAACGAGACCCTCAGCGGCGGCAACGAAGCCATCGAAGGTATCCTCAATTCCAGCATTGAACGCATCGGCACGACGCTCACCGACCAGTCCTTCGCGATCACCACCGCGCTCGGCACTGGGCAGGAGGTCTTCGAAAGCGCCGTGAAGGGCCATGCGGACCAGATCCGCGCTTCCGTCGACGGTGCCCAGGAACAGATGCGCAGCGTCATGAAGGACGCCCACAAGCGTCTGCAGGGCTCGCTCGTGGACGCGCAGGAAAAGATGCAGTCCGCTCTCAGCGAGCGTGCCGACGCCCTGCTCGGCAGCCTTGGCCAGACACAGGACCGGCTTGAAAGCGGCTTCGGCGCCCGCGCCGACCGTCTGGTCGAGACGATTGCCGCGAGCGAGGAACGCCTCACCGGCGCGCTCGACGCCCGCACGCTCGGTTTCGTCGCCAGCGTCGACACCGCACGGACGCGCATGGAAGAGGCGCTGGCAGACCGCTCCGACCGGCTGGTCGAGACGATTGCCGCCGGTGAGGAGCGCCTCACCGACGCACTCGATGCCCGCACGCTCGGCTTTGTTGCCAGTGTCGATACGGCACAGTCGCGCATGGAAGAGGCGCTTGCAGGACGCGCAGACGAAATCACTTCGACCATCGCGGCCAGCCACAGCCGGATCGACAACGCACTTGCCGAACGCACGGCAGCGCTGACGGCGATGCTGGAACAGACCGGAGGTGCGCTGGAATCGACCGTGCGCAGCGCGGCCGACCGCGTCGAAAGCGTGGTGACCGGCGCGGCCCGACAGATCGCCGGCGCCGCCCAGGATATCGATGACGTCGTCAGCGTCCGCACGACAGCGCTCGGCTCGCTGCTCGACAGCAGCACCCAGACGATGAAAACCGCTTTGACGGAGGCTGCCGATCGCGTCGAGGGCGTTCTCTCCGAGGGCACCCAGCAAATCGGCGGCGTCCTCCACGGACAGGTCGCGGAGTTCGCGGACGCCTTCTCCGGCCGCGCCGCGGAAATCGCCGGCACGCTATCCGAGCGCGCCACCGAACTGGCCGGATCGCTGGTTTCCACCCATGAGCAGATCCGCTCGACGCTGGACGACCGCATCAACGCGATCAACGTTGCGATCACAGACGGCAAGCAGCAGCTTTCGGATACCCTGAGCGACCAGGCCACCGCCATCGGCACCTCGATTGCGACGAGCGCCGGCATGCTGGAAATGTCGCTCGAGCAGCACGAAGAGAATTTCCGCAAGGCGATCGACGAGAGCGCCGCCAACCTCGAACGCCGCGTCCGTGACGGCGCAAGTGCCGTGGCCGACCGCCTCAGCGCCGCGTCCGAGGAAATCACCCAGGCTGCCGACAGCTTCGGCAACCGGATGGATGCCACGCTCAACAACGTCCACGTCCGCCTGGACAACACCGGCAGCCGTCTCGAAGGCAATCTCGGCGCACTCGAAAACCGCATCCAGAGCAGCGTGGAGCACGTGTCCGGACTGGTCGACGCAGCTGGCAACCGTATTGCCGACACCCTCTCCGATCGCCTGAGCGATCTCGAGCGGGCTGCAAGCGACGCGTCGGCGCAGATTGGTTCGTCCATCTCGGGCAGCATCGTCGAACTGGAGCGGGCATCCGCGGCATCCGCCGATGCGATCAACCTTGCGATCTCGGGCAATCTCGACCAGATCGAGCGGGCGGCCTCGGCCTCCACCAGCACGATCGGCCGCGCGGTTTCCTCCGGCATCGGCGCTCTGGAAAACGCCAGCGACGCCGTCGCCGAGCGCATTTCCGCAACGCTGACCGGACATGCCGCCGAAATCGACCGCGTGACCGAGGAAGCCACGAGCCGCATCGCCGGAACGCTCGACGAACGCACCGGCCGCATCGAGGAACGCCTGTCCACTATGGACAAGGCCCTGTCTATCGGCCTCGAAAACGTCAACCGGACGATCGACGGCAAGGCTGCCGGACTGGCGCAGACGCTTCGTCAGGCCGTCACGCAGGCGGCCCACGAAATGGACACCGAGGCGGTCCGCTCCGCCCAGTCTCTCGCCAAGACCGGCGAGGAATTCGCAAGCCTCAGCAGTTCGCTGCGGGGTGCGGTGTCGCGCGCCGCCCAGGATATGGGCACGGAAGCGCAGCGTGCGGCCGAGACCATCTCCCGCGTCGGCGAGGAATTCGCAGAGAACCTGGCTGCCCGCAACCAGGCCTTCACCCGCAACGTCGAGGAGACGACGACCGCCGCGGTCACCCGCTTCGCGGAAGTCGAGGGCCGCATCGAAGGCCACAGCCAGTCAATCCGCACCGGGCTTTCCGACATCGAAAAGGCGCTGGACGCCCGCGGCAACTCGATCCGCTCGACGCTCGACGACCGCACCCGCGAGCTCAACTCGATGCTCGCGAGCCGGTCGGCCGAACTCGGCCGGCTCATCGACGAGCAGGCCAAGCCGATCATCGATCAGTATGCCGCGACCGGCCGCGAAGCCGCCGAGCGCATTTCGACCGCGATGCAGGAAAACACCGACCGGCTGCGTTCGGAAAACGCCGCACTGCTGAATGCGATCTCCGCCCGCACCAACGATACGCTCGAAGCAATCTCCGCCCGCACACAGCAGGCTGCGAGCGCCCTTGGCGAAGTCGAATCGAGCCTGCAGAGCAGCGTTCTCAGCCTGATCGACCGGCTTTCCGGCAGCAACGACGCGATCGCAAATCTCGTCAGCGAGGCGACATCGAACCTGTCCAAGGTCGATCACCAGCTCACCGCATCAAGCGAACGCTTCAGCGCCTCCGCCGACATGGTCTCGACGACGTCGCGCCTGCTGGAAGGCAAGATCGACCGTCTCTCGGATGTCGCGTCCGGTACGCTGTCGCAGATCGGCGGCATCGTCGGACGGTTCGAGGACCATTCCAAGCTGCTCTCGCAGGCCTCCGACCTGCTGTCGGCTGCCCAGTCGAACCTCGTCAGCACGCTCGAGGAACGTCAGGACGCACTCCGCAACCTGTCGGTGGGGCTGGTACAGCGTTCCGAGGAAATCGAGAACTCCATGCGTTCGCTTGAAGGCATGGTGGAGGGCGCCTTCGCCCGCGCCGAGGAGCGCTCCGGACAGGTCGCAACCAATCTGCGCAGCGGCATTCAGGCATCCTTCGCCGACGTCGGCCGCCTGCTGAGCGAAACCGAAGAACGCGCCCAGAGCGCGTCGAACACGCTGCGTGACACCCTGTCGCGCGCCGGCGAGGATGCCGGAAAGGCTGTCGAGGAAGCATTCGCCAACGCCGAGGAGCGCAGCCGTTCCGTCGCCAACCGCCTGCGCGGCAGCGTCGGCGCAACGCTGTCCGACGTGGATCGCCTGGTCGCCGAAACGGGCCAGAAGTCGGACGAGACGACCAGGCAGATGGGCGAGACGCTGCGCCAGGCCGTAGAGGATGCGCTCGGCAAGTTCTCCGGCGCGACCGACGAGATCCGCCGGGCGGCCTCCGAGATCCGTCGCGAGCTCGACCAGACCCGGACCGAACTGAAGCGCGGCGCCTTCGACCTGCCCGAAGAAGCCAAGGAAAGCGCCGCCAGCATGCGCCGTGCCGTATCCGAGCAGATCAAGGCGCTGCAGGACCTTTCCGATATCATCGGCAAGTCCTCGCACGGGCTTGAAATCTCCCGGCCGGCGCCTCGCCCGACCGCGGCCCAGACGGTCGCCCAGGCGATCCAGCAGGTTTCCACCCCGGCGCCGCAACCGCGTCAGGAAGAGTCTGCCCCGGCACTGCGCGGCACCCTCGGCATCGAACGCACGGCATCCCCGACGATCCGGGAAGCCGCACCGGCAACGCCGGTCGCTGCCGAACCCGCCCGTCCGGCAGCCGCTGGTGGCGGCTGGATGAGCGACCTCCTGCGCGGCGCCTCGCGCGAGGAGCAGCAGTTTGGCCAGCCGCAGCGGCAGGAGAACCAGCCGCAGCGCAGCGCCGACACCCGCAACCCGCACCACGTCGTCGAATCGCTGAACTCGCTGTCCGTCGATATCGCCCGCGCCATCGACCATGATGCCTCGGTCGACCTCTGGCGCCGGTACCAGCGCGGCGAGCGCGACGTCTTCACCCGTCGCCTCTATACGCTGAAGGGCCAGCAGACATTCGACGAGATCAAGCGCAAGTACGAGCGCGAGCCGGAGTTCCGCACCGCCGTCGACCGTTACATCAGCGACTTCGAGAAGCTGCTCGCTGACGTCGCCCGCAACGACCGTGACAAGGTTCTGACACAGTCCTACCTGACGTCGGACACCGGCAAGGTCTACACGATGCTGGCCCACGCCGCCGGTCGCTTCAACTGAGGCGTGACCTCAACCGATAACGAAAAAACGGCCGCGCGAGCGGCCGTTTCTCTTTCCTGAATGGACCTCACAGCTCGGCTGAGGCCCTCTTCGCCCTGTGCCGGTTCGGCGTTCAGTCGCACGGAAATCGTCGTTGAGAAAGGTCATCGCTGCTCGATCTGCGTTCGATGCGGCCGTTCCATCCGGCGCCGGCAAACATCAGTTAGATGTCAGGCGTGCGGTTCCGTCCGCCGCAGGCAAGGTTGCCCGCGATAGCGGTTGTCGCCGCCGGCTCGGCAGCCGGACGCCTCACTGCTCAACGCACCTATGGATGACAGGCTGTGATTTGAATTCGCTGCCGTAACCGCAGCGGCGGTGTCGCAGCGACAGGCAGAAAAGGCTCCATCGCCTCCTCAATCCACGACAAGCGCCCAAAGGATCGGCGATGCGCCACAGGCGTCTCTCCGATCGGCAGTAACCGCCGCGCGTCCTTCGTGCAGACCGCCTGCAACGTTCCGCGACCGGAAGATGTTCGACTGCCGCAATGGACCCGAAGATTGGTGCGCTACAAGTGCACGGCCATCAAGCCGAGCCCGGCTCCTGCTGGAAACCGCCTGCCCGGTCGGTCTGCTAGATCGCCTTCAGCGTCCAGCCGACGACATCCGCCGTGGCCCTGGCGAAGGCCGCGTCGAGGGCAGAGACGAAGGCTGGGCCGCCGCTGCCAGAGACAGGCGCGGTTGCGCGGAAAAGCTGCTGGGCCCGCACCGTACCATTCCGGTCGTTGACGATCTTGACGTAGAGTTCGACAACGGCCGTCGCCGGCCCGCTCGTGCGCACCTCGAAGGCCCTGAGCGTGGTCACGACCTGATAGTCTATCGCCAGCCCCTCGCCCGGCTTGCCGACGCCCCCGAGCGCACCCGATGCCTCAAAGGCCTGGATGAGTTTGGACTGCACCAGCTTTGGCAGCGTGTCGCTCCATTGCGCCTTGGCGAGATACTGGATTTCGGAGGTCGTCGGTCGCACCACGACCTGGTCGCCTCCCAGTGCCTTCAGTGCGGTCGGCTCGGGAACCAGGATCTGCTTGCCGCGTGCCGATCGCCCTTCGACGAGCGGCACGGACGTCAGGCTATAGGTGTCGTTGACGGGCTTGGTGCCGCAGGCGGGCAAGACCGATAGCGACAGGAACGCGAACGCGACTTTCGTCGTCCACCCGTATCCCCGTCTCGCCGTTTCAGAACTCGTCATGCTGTGCGAATCTCTCCGATATGCAATCTGTAGCAGCGGCGCACGGGCCTGTCACCGCTGGCAGAAGGCACAAATGCTAGGAAAGCCAATCGCTTCACGCGCTGTGGAGTTGTCGCCACAGTTTCGAGCGCCGCAGGCGCGGGCGACGCGGCGGCGAAGGCGTCCGCCACCGTGGATAGGATATGATTTGCCCGTTCGGTACGGTTACTGCGGCCCCGCGCTGGGCAGCGCGGGCGTTTCGCTTTTGGTGTTACCTGGCAGAATATCCGTTACCGGCGGGTGCGGCCGTCGTACTGCTTTACCGTTTCCCCGCCGAACAAAAGCCTGCTCGGGTTCTTGTCGAAGTCGGAGATGGTGTTCTGCAGGCTCTGCACCGTCTGACGGGTTTCGCTCACCAGCGCCTCGACATTGCGCAGACCGCCGCCCGAGAAGCGCTGCAGATTGTCGGCAATCGGGCCGATTCGTGCATTGAGCGTGTCCGCCGCCTGCTTGAAGGATTGCAGCGTCGCCTTCGCATCGGCAAACAGCGACTGCGAATCACCCTCGCCCAGGAATCCGTCGAGCTTGGCCAGCACTCCGTCGACGCGGCTGGAAGCGGCATTCAGCTTGCCGGCCATCTGGCGAATGTCCGTGATCGTCTGGTCGATATCGTCCTTGCGGGCGCCGAGCTTGTCGGCCACCTGCCGGATGGAGGCGATCGCCTGGCGGGCATCGGAGCTTGCCGCGTTGATATCGTTGATCGTCAACTGAACCTTCTGGCTGTCGACGGCCGCGACAAGCTTGTCCACCTTATCCAGTGTTGCGGTGGCGTTGCGCCCGACGGTGTCGAAGGTATCCGCCGTCCGCTTGAAGCTCTCGATTGTGCCCTTCACCTCTCCGGACGCCGCAGCCAGGTCCGACGTCACCTTGTCGACGTTGGACACGACGCGGTCGATCTTCTGGGCATCCACGGCCTTGATCAGTGAATCGATCGCCGCCATCGTAGAATCGAGACGGCCCGAAACGCTGCTGAACGTGTCGGACAGCCCGCCGACGCTCTGCAGGAACTTGTCGATATTGTCGGAGTTGCGCGTCAGCGCGTCGGAAAATTTCTCCGCATTGCGGATCGTCGTCGTCAGCGGTCCGCGCGCATCGGCCACGAAACCCTGCACGTCGGAAATGGCGTCGTCCGCGCGCTTGAGGATCTTGTCGGCGGTGGCAAGCAGGTTGGTGACGCTCGACTGCTCGGCGATCAGAACGGCGGTGCCTTCCGACTCCAGAGCCATCTTGAGGATGTTCTGGTCCTCAGCCCGCCCGCCGGAAAGTTCGATATAGGCCGCACCGGTCAGACCCTGCACTTCGAGAACCGCAGACGTGGACTGCTTGACGGGTGCCTCCGTGGAGACCTCCGTCAGTGCGATCGAATAGCGCGGATCGTCGGAATCGATGGCAAGACTGCGGACAGATCCGACCGGAATGCCGTTGAAGCGCACGGGCGAACCGACGCTGAGGCCATTGGCCGAACCCGGGATTCGGATCGCCAGCGGCGCCATCTCGCCGCTGCGGCCATACTGGGACATCCAGTAGACGAACACGAAGGCGGCCGCGATCACCAGAAGCGTGAAGAACCCGACGATGGCGTAGTTTGCCTTGGTTTCCATATGTCTCTCAGTCCATCCGTATCCACCGCAACCGCCAAAGGGCACAGTCGCAGAATACCCAGGCACCGGGAATCGGCGCCCGAACGCGGCAATTCAACCCCACCCTGCGGGCGGCGTCCAGTCGACGGCGCTACGACCGCACGATCGTGCGGGCGCGCTTCCCCTTGAAATAGGCCTGCACCCAGGGATCGTCGAACGCCAGCATGTCCTCGACCGTCCCTTCGACCAGCACCCGCTTCTTGCCGAGCACGGCGATGCGGTCGCAGACCGAAAACAGGCTGTCCAGATCGTGAGTCACCATATAGACCGTAAGTCCCAGGGTGTCTCGCAGCTTGGCGATCAATTCATCGAATTCGGCAGCCCCGATCGGATCGAGGCCGGACGTGGGCTCGTCCAGAAAGACGAGATCCGGGTCCAGCGCCAGTGCGCGCGCAAGAGCCGCGCGCTTGATCATCCCGCCCGAGAGCTCGGAAGGAAATTTCTCCGCCGCTTCCGGCGCCAGGCCAACCAGCTCGATCTTGAGGCGCGCCAGTTCGTCCATCATCGCCTGCGGCAGGTCCAGATATTCCCGCATCGGCACCTGGATATTTTCCAGAACCGTCAGCGAGGAAAACAGTGCCCCCTGCTGGAACAGCACGCCGAGCCGCATGTCGAGCGCAAGCCGCTCTTCCTCGCTCGTCTTGTCGAAGTCGGCGCCGAGGATGCGGATGGTGCCGCCGCGGCGCGGCAAAAGCCTGAGAACGGTTCGCATCAGCACCGACTTACCAGCACCCGAGGCGCCGACGAAGCCGAGAATCTCACCGCGATAGATGTCGAGGTTCAGCTTGTCGAGGACGAGATGGTCGCCGAAACCTACTGTCAGGTCCTTGACCGAGAGAACCACCTCGCGTTCGGTCTTTTCGCCCTTTGCCGTCTTGCTGTCCACGTGCGTCTTTTCCATCAGAAATCGATCGCCGCATAGAACATGGCAAAGAGTCCGTCCATCAGGATGACGACGAAGATCGATTTCACCACCGACGTCGTGACGTGCAGGCCGAGCGATTCGGCGCTGCCGCCCACCTTCAGCCCCTCGACCGAAGCGACGATGCCGATCACCAGCGCCATGAACGGCGCCTTGATCATGCCGGAAACGATGGTGGAGATGTCGATCGCCTCCCGAAGGCGCGAAAGAAAGGTGTCGTAGGTGATGCCGGAATACGCGTTGGCGACGACGGCAGCACCCGCCAACGCCGCGAAGTTGGCGATGATCGTCAGAAGCGGCAGCGCCACCGTCAACGCCACCAGCCTCGGGAACACCAGCACGCCGACCGGCGACAGCCCCATCACCTTCAGCGCGTCGATCTCCTCGCGCATCTTCATCGACCCGATTTCGGCGGTGATCGCGCTGCCGGAGCGGCCGGCAATCATGATAGCGGTCAGGAGAACGCCGATTTCGCGGAGCTGCAGGATGCCGACGAGATCGACCACGAATACCTCGGCGCCGAAGTACCGCAGCTGGAAAGCGCCCTGCTGGGCGATGATCGCTCCGATCAGGAACGACATCAGCATGATGATCGGAACCGCCTTGACGCCCATCTGGTCGATCTGGTTGACGATCGCCGCCGGCGACACACCGCTGCGCCGGCCGAGCTTGAGCTGCGCCCCGCGAACGGCCGACCCGAGGATGTACATCGCCGCGACAATGTCGTCCCACACCTCCACCACGTTTCGGCCGATGGGGGTGAAGAAGCGCACGAACAGGCTCGGCTTGCCCGCCTTCGGTCCCGCCGGCTCTCGCAATTTTTCCGGCAACGCCTCGATCAGATCGGAAAAGCGTCCCTGCGGGTCGGTCAGCTTGACCTCTCCGCCTGCATCCTCCCGCTCCCCGATCGCCTGCCGCAGCAGCCAGGCACCGGCAGTATCCATCCTTTCGACCGCGCTGAGATCTATCTCGAGCGGCGCCTTCAAATTGCCCTTCACGAGCGAATCGAGCTTGCGCTGTGCAGCGACGGCCGTCTGTGCCCCCCACGCCCCCTTCAGTCGCCAGACAGACCCGCTGCCTTGCGGATTGTCCGCGACCTCGATTTCAGCGGCTGGAACGGCTGAAGACTTCAATGCTCTTGCTTCTTCCCGGACGACTCGACCGAATGGTGATATGGATCAGATGATCGCGATTCATATCGGCTCGACCATGATCTGTCACCGACAGAAGCCGCAGCAAGCCACTGATCAAGGTAAAAAGTCCGGGAAGGAGCACGAGAGATGCGCAGATACCTGAGCTCGTCCGTCGAGCGCTTCCCGATCGCCGGCAACTTCACCATTTCCCGCGGCACCAAGACCGAAGCGGTGGTCGTCGTCTGCCGAATCACCCAGGACGGGCGCACCGGCTGGGGCGAGTGCGTTCCCTATCCACGCTATGGCGAATCGGTCGAAAGCGTACTGGCCGAAATCGAGACGGCGAAGGCGGCCGTCGAGGCAGGCGCCTCCCGTGAGGAACTTCGAAGGGCCCTGCGTGCAGGCGCTGCCCGTAACGCCATCGATTGCGCGCTCTGGGACCTGGAGGCGAAACTGACCGACCTTCCGGTGTGGAAGAGCATCAATCCCGGCGAACCGGGGCCGCTTACAACCGCCTACACGATTTCGCTTGGCGAGCCCGCCGAGATGGCCGCGAAGACGGCGCAACATGCCGAACGGGCCCTTTTGAAGGTCAAGGTGGGAACGGGCGACGACGCCGAACGCATCCGTGCCGTCCGCAAAGCAGCCCCGAACGCGCAGATCATTCTCGATGCCAACGAGGGCTGGAGCGAGGACACGCTGGAGCACCACATGGCGGTCTGCGCCGAGGCAAATATAGCGCTTGTCGAGCAGCCCCTGCCGGCGGGCAACGACGCGGCCCTTCGTCAAATCGAGCGGCTGGTCCCCGTCTGCGCCGACGAAAGCGTACATCTCGCCGCCGATCTCGTGCATCTGCGGGATCGTTACGATGCCATCAACATCAAGCTCGACAAGGCCGGTGGCCTGACCGAGGCGCTTGCCCTGCGCACGGAAGCCTCCCATCTCGGCCTGAAGGTGATGATCGGCTGCATGGTCGGCTCGTCGCTGGCAATGGCGCCGGCTGTGCTCCTGGCACAGGGTGCCGATTTCGTAGACCTGGACGGTCCGCTGCTTCTGGCGCGCGACCGCGATCCGGGCCTGCGTTACGAGGGCTCGCTGGTCTTTCCCCCGAAGGCGAGCCTCTGGGGCTGAACGGCGCGCGCCGCCAGCACCAGCGCGCACCCCAGTGCCGCCACCACCGACATCGCATAGAAGCCCGCGATGCCGTACCAAGCGTAGAGATATCCCGACACGAATGTCGTCAGCGCCATCAGGATACCGTTGTAGAAGAAGTAGAGGCCCTGCGTGGAGGCCTCCTTCTGCTCTGCGACGCGCTCGACGATCCGTCCCTGTACTCCGACGTGGATGCTTGCATAAGTGAGCGCGTGCAGACATTGCAGAACGATGTATCCGATAAAGCTCAGGTCGTGCGGAAAGATGATCCAGCGCAGGACGGCAAAGAAGCAGCCGGTGATAATCATCGCCCAAAGGCTGAAATGCCGTCTCATGCGCGCGGCAAAGATGAAGAAGACGATTTCGGCTGCCACGCCGACACTGAAAAGCAATCCGATCGCGGTACCCGAAAAACCTTCCGCCCCCCACAGGATCGCCGCGAAGGCATAGAACATGCCGTGGCTGGCGTTGACCAGCGCCGCACCGATCAGCATCAGCTGGACGTCGAGCTGCCGCGTCGGTGCGGCAGGCGCCACCGCCAGCGCTGATATGGGCGACGGCCGGCGCGGCTTGCCGATCCTGGGCGCGATGAACGCGGCGACGACCGTAGAGACGAACCCGACCGTCATCGCCGGCAGCACCATCGCGCCGCCGAAAATGCCTGCGAGCCACCCGCCTGCCATCGTCGCGACAATGAACGCGACGGAGCCCCAGAACCGCATGGAACTGTAGTCGAAGTTCCAGCGGCGTACGCCGCTGAGCGCAATCGCATCGGTGATCGGCAGATACGGCGCGTAGACGATGCCCTGCAGCGTGTACAGCAGCAGCACCGGCCAGAAGTTTTCGGCAAACAGCAGCGCCACCGCCGTCGCCAGCGACATGGCCCCTGACCAGACGAGCACGCTGGCGCGATCCCCGATCCGGTCCGCGATCGCGCCCGCAATCGGAGCGGAGATGACGCGCACCACGAGCGGCACGGCCAGCACCATGCCGATTTCCCAATCCGTCATGGAGAGGGAACTGAGCCAGACCGGGAAGAACGGCAGGGCAATGCCGTTGACGAGCATCGGGGCGCAGAAGACGATCGCAGTTCGCAGGACGAAATGGCGCGGCGGAGCACCGATCGCGACCATGCCGTGAGGCGCGTTCATGATGGGAAACCTGTCAAAAAGAACGGCGCAGGATTATCACGCCGACAGGCGCCCGCCAATCCGCGATTTTTCACCGTCCCGATGGCAAGCGAGTTCGCTCCGCCAAACCGCCACGCCTATAGAAACGCTCAGGCGGCTTCCTGCGCCTGACCGCTCAAGCCCGCCTTTTCCGCCTGCCGCGGAAGCGCCGCGACCGCCGCCGTTCGGGCGGCCGGCATCTGCCAGGTGATCAGCTCCATCGTGCCGTCCCAGTGCTCGACGACGGCCGTACAGCTCTCGACCCAATCGCCGGTATTGATGTAGCGGATCCCGTCGATGTCCTCGATCACGGCGTGATGGATGTGGCCGCAGATCACACCGTCTGCGCCGTGCTTGCGGGCTTCCTCGGCCACCACGGCCTGGAAGGCGCCGATGAAGTTCACCGCATGTTTCACCTGCAGCTTCGCCCAGGCCGAGAAGGACCAGTAAGGAAGTCCAAGCCGCCGGCGGATCGCCGCAAGCGCGATGTTGACGACGATGGCTGCGTCATAGGCCCAGTCGCCAAGATAGGCGAGCAGGCGGGCATTGCGCACGACGACATCGAACTCGTCGCCGTGCAGCACCAGGTACCGCTTGCCGTCGGCTGCCTCGTGAACGATCTGCCTGGCGACTTCTATGCCGCCGAAATGGACACCCGGAAAATCGCGCAGGAATTCGTCGTGATTGCCGGGGATGTAAACGATGCGGGCGCCCTTGCGCGCCTTGCGCAGCAGCTTCTGCACCACATCGTTGCAGTTTTGCGGCCAGTACCAGCTGCGCTTCAGCCGCCAGCCGTCCACGATGTCGCCGACAAGAACGATGGTCGCCGCCTCGTGGCAGCGCAGGAAATCGAGGAGGAAGTCGGTCTTTGCCGCCTTCGAACCCAAATGAACGTCCGACAGAAACAGGGTTCTCACGCGGCGGAGGTTCGATGCTGCGTTGTGGACGGTCATGGTCTGCACTCCGGCAATCGGGCTGAAGCGGGCGTATTCCGCATGCACGCTCAAAACCAGACTCGTGTTGCAGCAGCATGACAGCGCGCAGCCACCCGGCGGCTATCCGCCGCATTTGCACAACTGGCAGTGCCTATCCGCCGATTGAGCGCCATGCGGCGGGATTGACGGTTGCAAGGAACGGCAATTGGGGCTTTATGGCATGGGCGCGCTTCGCTCAGCTCACCAGGGGCAGCAGAAGAGACGCGGCAGGATTGGACTTGGCAGGATGACGATGACCACTGGCGACAAATCGAAGACGAAACCCACTCCGGCAAGCGGAGACATCGACCAGCAGGCCCTCTTCTTCCACCGCCATCCCCGCCCCGGCAAGCTCGAAATCCAGCCGACCAAGCCGCTCGGCAACCAGCGCGATCTCGCACTCGCTTATTCGCCGGGCGTCGCAGCACCCTGCCTCGCGATCCGCGACAATCCGGAAATGGCGGCCGAGTACACGGCGCGCTCCAACCTTGTGGCGGTGATTTCGAACGGCACCGCCGTCCTTGGCCTCGGCAATATCGGCCCGCTCGCCTCCAAGCCCGTCATGGAAGGCAAGGCGGTCCTGTTCAAGAAATTCGCCGGCGTCGACGTTTTCGACATCGAGATCGATGCGGCGACAGTGGACGAGATGGTGAACGTCGTCTCCGCGCTGGAACCGACGTTCGGCGGCATCAACCTGGAGGACATCAAGGCGCCCGAATGCTTCGAGGTCGAGCGCCGGCTGCGCGAGAAGATGGACATTCCCGTCTTCCACGACGACCAGCACGGCACCGCCATCATCGTCGCCGCCGCAATCCTCAACGGCCTGGAACTCGCCGGCAAGGACATTTCCAAGGCGAAGATCGTCGCCTCCGGTGCCGGCGCTGCCGCACTCGCCTGCCTCAACCTGCTCGTCATCCTCGGTGCGAAGATCGAGAACATCTGGGTCCACGACATCGAGGGCGTCGTCTACAAGGGTCGCGAGGTCCTGATGGACCAGTGGAAATCCGTCTATGCGCAGGAAACCGACAAGCGCAGCCTCTCGGAGACGATCGACGACGCCGACGTCTTCCTCGGCCTGTCCGCAGCCGGCGTACTGAAGCCGGAGCTGCTGGCCCGCATGGCCGAGAAGCCTCTGATCATGGCGCTCGCCAACCCGACGCCTGAAATCATGCCCGAGGAAGCGCGCGCCGCCCGTCCCGACGCGATGATCTGCACCGGCCGCTCCGACTTCCCCAACCAGGTCAACAACGTCCTCTGCTTCCCCTACATCTTCCGTGGCGCGCTGGATTGCGGCGCACGCACGATCAACGAGGAGATGAAGATGGCGGCGGTCCGCGCGATCGCAGCCCTTGCCCGCGAGGAAGTCTCCGACGTCGCCGCCCGCGCCTATTCCGGCGAGACGCCGGTGTTCGGCCCGAACTACCTGATCCCCTCGCCCTTCGACCAGCGGCTGATCCTGCGGATCGCGCCCGCCGTCGCCCGTGCCGCAGCGGAGAGCGGCGTCGCCACCCGGCCGATCGCCGATTTCGACGCCTATCTCGACCAGTTGAACCGCTTTGTCTGGCGCTCCGGCTTCATCATGAAGCCGATCTTCGTCGCCGCGAAGAACGCCGACAAGAAGCGGGTGATCTTCGCCGAAGGCGAGGATGAACGCGTGCTGCGCGCCGCCCAGGTACTGCTCGAAGAAGGCACCGCCAACCCGATCCTGATCGGCCGTCCGCAGATCATCGAGACGCGGCTGAAACGCTACGGCCTGCGCATCCGCCCCGGCAGCGATTTCGAGGTGATCAACCCCGAGGACGATCCGCGCTACCGCGAATATGTCGACGACTACTTCAAGCTCGTCGGCCGCCAGGGCGTGATCCCGGAAGCCGCACGCACGATCGTTCGCACCAACCAGACGGTGATCGGCGCGCTCGCCGTGCGCCGTGGCGAGGCCGATGCGTTGATCTGCGGGGTCGAGGGACGCTACGCCAAGCACCTGCGCGACGTCCGCCAGATCATCGGCCTACGCGAGGGCGTCACGGACTTCTCCGCACTCAGCCTGTTGATCTCCCAGCGCGGCGCGACCTTCTTCACCGACACCTACGTCAGCTTCGACCCCTCGGCCGAGGAAGTGGCGCAGATGACCGTGATGGCGGCCAAGGAAATCCGCCGCTTTGGCATCACCCCGCGTGCAGCCCTGGTCTCGCATTCCAATTTCGGTTCCCGCGATTCCGTCAGCGCCTTCAAGATGCGCAAGGCGATGGCAATCGTCCGCGAGACGGCGCCGGACCTGGAGGCAGACGGCGAGATGCACGGCGATTCGGCGATCTCCGAGGCGCTGCGTCAGCGCGTCATGCCGGGCAGCACGCTGACCGGGGAGGCCAATCTTCTGGTATTTCCGAACCTGGACGCCGCCAACATCACGCTGGGCGTGCTGAAGACGATGACCGACGGCCTGCATGTCGGCCCGATCCTCTTGGGTGCGGCGATGCCCGCCCACATCCTGTCGCCGTCGGTGACCTCCCGCGGGGTCGTCAACATGGCGGCCCTCGCCGTCGTCGAGGCATCCTACCCGGCCTGAGCATCGTATTCGGTTCCGAGCAAAAGGCGCGCCCGCATGGACGCGCCTTTTGTCATTTTTGCCGCCGGCTGCTCACGACGCGACTTGCGGCGTTGGCATCTCGGCAACGTTCGAGGCCAAGGTGCGGGCCGGTGCGTTTTGCTCCCACCAATCGGAGAGGGCGTCGATCAGCGGCACCAGCGCCAGTCCCGCCGGAGTCAGGTCGTATTCCACGCGCAGCGGATAGCCCTCGAATGCCGTCCGCTGTACGACACCCGCCGCCTCCAGCTTCCGCAGTTCCAGCGCCAGAATGCGGTGCGAGACCGTCGGATTGTCGCGACGCAGGTCTGCGAAGCGCTTGGTACCGTCCTTCAGGTAGTAGACTAGCATGGTCGGCCACCGGCCGCTCAGCACCTGCATAACCTCCTCGATCGGACAGCGCGAGACGAGATCCTTCATGACATTCTCCGGCATGGTGACAAAAATGTGCGTAATTTACATGGGGAATGGCGCGGTATAGGTCCAGTGTCGCTGCGCAGCGTGATCGACAGAAATCACGGAGAAAGACATTGGAACCTATCCTTATTTACGGCTTCCCCGCCGGAAGCTCCATGGGACTCGTCGCCGCGCTCGAATGGCTCGGCAAACCCTATCGCCTCTGCCGCGTCGACATGCTCGGTGAGATGCGCGATCCGTCGTATGCCCGCATCAACGCCCGGCACGAGACGCCCGTGCTGGTGACCGACGACGGCCGCGTCGTCACTGAGACGATGGCGATCGCTCACTGGCTGGCGGCGCGAGACGACGAGCGCCGCATAAGCTTCGCACCACACTCGCAGGAAGCAGACCGCATGGTCCAGTTGATGGCGTTCATCAACACCGGCTTCACCGGTGCCTTCGGTCCGCTCTGGACTGCGCTGGAACTGGACCGGCCCGAGCCGGCCTACGAGGCGGCTTTGCGCCGCTTCGGCCGGGAGGCGGCGCTGCAGCGGCACGACAAGCTGGAGGCGATGATCGGCAACACGCCCTATCTCGTCGGGGACCGGCCGACCCTCGCAGACGGCGTCTTCGTCGGCGTCGCCCGCTGGCTCGATGTCCACCAGGTGGCGTCCCCGGATCGCTGGCCGAAGCTTGCTTCGCTTCGGCGCCGGCTCGAGAACGATCCCGCCGTCCGCTACGCCATTGCGCTGGAAAAGGGTGAGACGGCGGAAGGCTCCGGCGCCTGCCGCGGCCAAGTGACGCTGCGCTATATCATCGACCGCTACGGCGACTGAGGCGAACGCCCGGGCGCATCGCCCGTCCCAAGGCGTTCACCGTCGTCGTCACGCCCTGCCCGGCCCGGAGCCTGGCGGGGCCCGCCCTTCTCAGCCGTCCACCGCTTCCACGGCCCGGACACGGATCTTGCCGATGCTGCGCTTGTCGAGCGAGAGAATTTCGAACTCGAGACCATCGACCATGACCCTCTCGCCGGCAACGGGCAGGTGGCCGAGTTGCGTCATGATAAAGCCGCCAAGCGTGGAATAACGATCGGCATCGTCCACCAGATCGTGGCCCATGGTGCTGCTGAACTGGCGGATGTCGATGAAGCCGTCGGCGAGCCAGCTGCCGTCGTCCTGCTCCTCGAGCATCGCCGCCTCCTCGCCGATGTCGGGAAATTCGCCTGCGATCGCCTCGAGCACGTCGGTCAGGGTGGCGATGCCTTCGAGGGTGCCGTGCTCGTCGACGATCATCGCCATCTGCACCGGCGAACGGCGAAGCTGCTCCATAACCCGCAGCACGTCGGTGGTCTCGTGCACGATGACCGGCTGGCGGGCGACGCGCGCCCAGTCGATGGCCCTGCCGTCGATCTGCGCGTTCAGCAGTTCCTTGGTGATCGCAACGCCCACGAACTCGTCCACCGTGTCGCGCGCCAGGATGACCCGGCTGTGCGTCAGTTGCCGGATCGCGGCATTCAGTTCGTCCGAATCGTCGTTGAGGTCGAGCCACTCCACCTCGTTGCGCGGCGACATGATCGAGCTGACCGGGCGGTCGCCGAGGTCCAGTACGCCGCGGATCATCTCCTTCTCTTCCGGCTTGAAGAGCGCTCCCTGCGCCGACTGCTCGGCCATCACGTCGGCGGCCTCGCCGAGCGTCTCCTCGCCGACCCGGCCGCCGAGCAGCCGCAGCACGGCCTCGGAGGTGCGCTCCCTCAGGTCCCCCGTCGTGATTCGCTTCTCGCGGTTGTGGCGGCCAATCTGGTTGGCGGCCTCGATGAGGACGGAGAAACCGATTGCGGCATAGAGGTAGCCCTTGGGGATGTGGAACCCGAAGCCCTCGACGACGAGGCTGAAGCCGATCATCAGCAGGAAGCCAAGGCAAAGGATCACGACCGTCGGATGCTTGGAAACGAAGGCCATCAGCGGCCTGGACGCCAGCATCATCACGGCCATGGCCACGCAGACGGCGGTGACCATCACCCAGAGATTGTTGACCATGCCGACCGCCGTGATGACGCTGTCCAGCGAAAACACGGCGTCCAGCACGACGATCTGGACGATGACCTGCCAGAAGACGGCGTGCACGACCTTGCCGTCCTTCGGCTTGTGCGCGCCCTCCAGCCGTTCGTGCAGTTCCATCGTGCCCTTGGCGAGCAGGAACACACCGCCGAGAATCAGGATGATGTCGCGCCCGGAGAACGAGAGACCGCCGACGGCGAAGAGCGGCTGCGTCAGCGTGACGATCCACGAGATCGAGAACAGCAGCGCGACGCGCATGCCCAGCGCCAGCGAAAGCCCCAGCACCCTCGCCTTGTTCCGCTGGTGCGGCGGCAGCTTGTCGGCAAGGATCGCGATGAAGACGAGATTGTCGATGCCAAGCACGACTTCAAGGACAATGAGGGTAACGAGGCCGATCCAGATGTTCGGATCTGCGAGGATTTCCATGATGAGACCTGTCAGAAGATAACGGTAAAACGCCGAAAGCCCCGGACGGATGATCCAGGGCCTGTGGCGCGCTTAAGGAAATGCATTGAACTGTAGTTACGCTGGCATCGCAGAAACGATGCCAGCCCGGATCGGTATCGACTTTCGCTGGTACTGTCGCCTTCGTCAGGCATGGCTGTCTTTGCTTCCGTTCCGGCCAAACAATTCGGTCAGGCGCGCTGATAGCACGACAGCGGAGAACGGAAAAGCGCAAGCGCGGTCTTTTTGACACGCTGCCGGATGAACAAAACTTGATGAGCCCGTCCCGTGGACCGCCTCGCTGCGGGAACGCAGACGGCGCCGGTGGCCCGGAGCCGGCATTACGAGCCCGGCTGTTTCAGCCGCTTCGACCATTCGCCCGCCTTGCCGAGGCCCGCAGGGACCCAGGGTGATCCCTTGAGGCCGAGCTTGCCGCGCAGCCCCATGGCGCCGATGATCAGGCGGTTCATCTGCGACTTGATGAACGGCAGCGATGCGATGTGCAGGCCGGTGAAGGGGAGGAACGGATTGCGTCGCAGCGAGCCGTAGATCTCGATGCGGGTTGTCTGCTTGTAGCTCGGGCAACGGGCGTGAAAGCCGTGCGTGTCGGCGACGATCAGCGTGTTGGCCTTCACCACCATCTTGACCGGCTGACCGTATCCGAGCGCCGTCAGTTCGTGCGGCATGATGCGCAGCGAGCCGCGGGCGGAATACTTGTTCTCGATCGTATCGGCGCTCTCGCTGATGCGTTGTTCCCAGGCAAGCCGCTGGGGCGTGACCTTGTGCGAGCCGGGAACGTAGGAAAACGGCCCGTCCTCCTCGCCGACGTCCTTGAGGAACAGCCAGGCCTTGGCGGTGGGCTGGAAGGTGTCGCTGTGGAGTGCCGTCTGCGGATCGGCGGCACTTTCCCTCGACGGGTTCGAGGCAAGCGCCATCACCACCTGCACGACGAGAAGAGGCTGGCCGTCGCTCGAGGAAACGTATCGCAGGAGGTTGCTCAGGCGCGGATCGTTGCGGGCAGCCTTGAATCCCGGCAGGCGCTCGAGGTCGCTGTCGTCGATCAGGGCCCGGCGCGTAACCGTGGTGCCCTGCAGCATGTCGTAACGGTCGAAATCACTGTTCTCCAGTTCGGACGCGACCTTCGCGAACACCTCCGGCGGCAGGAAATTCTCGATCTTGACGAAGCCGTTCTCCTCATACTCCCGGCGTTGCTCGGGCGTGACCAGGCGCGCCAGCGACTTTCGCCGCCAGTCGGCCATGTCCATGGCGACCGACACGCGCTTTGCGTGCAGCCCCATGCGGTTCAGCGTCTTGCTGCCAATGATCGGGTTGTCCGCGAAGGACTTGGCGCCCGAGGCAAGCTGGAGGGCATAGAACGGGCTCAGCAGAACGGAAGAAAGGCGCATGCAAAACCTGCTTTTGCTGATGATCTCAAGAAACCGGCAAAATCGGCTGCGCAGATGCAGACGCCACGCGCGCGATCAGCCGGTTCGGCTGCTTTTTGCTACACCATGGGCAGGGCGATAGCAATTCTGGCACCGGAAACATGAGTTAGGAAATCATCTATTTTTGACATTCGTCAGCGGGGTTAATCACATTTCCAGGAGCGCGTTGCGCAAACAGGACAGCCACCTATGATCGAGCCATGTTCGCGCCCTGCCCCGGCAACAGACACGAAAAAGGAACGGTTCAAGTGCCCGCTCGCCTCCGCCGCTCGAAAATCCTGGCAGCCGCCGTCGTGCTGTCATGCTATTCGCTGCCAGCTGCGGCGTCGGATATCTGCGCCGAGTTGCAGGCCCGCCTGGCGAGTGTGCCCGTGACTGTGGATGTTCAGGACCGCACACAGATCTATTCCAGCGCGATCAGCCGCCAGAACCTCGAACTGCGCAAGGCGCGCTCGGACCTGCGCAAGCTCGGCTGCAGTGACGGCAGCATCACGGTCTATGGCTCGTCAGGCGGCAGCGAATGCGCTGCGATCGCCGCATCCGTCAGCGAGATGGAGCGCAACCTGCAAATCCTCGAGAAGAAGCGAAGCGAAGCATCTTTCGTCGCCGACGACCGCGCCGTCCGCACGCGGATCCTGTCCGAGATGGCCTTGAACGGTTGCGACACCACCGCATCCATCGAAGTCGGGACAACGGACGACGGGGATGGGCTCCCGACGGAAGAAGGAGGATGGGACGGCAACATGCGGCGCAGTATGCCCACCACTTTCAGCAATGCCGCCGGGGCCGCCATGCCGGGTGCTGCACTCTCCGGCGAAGCGCTGAGAACGGTCTGCGTCAGGACCTGCGACGGTGGCTTCTTCCCCGTCTCCTCTTCTGCCTCGCCGATCGATTTCCGCCGCGATCAGCGCGCCTGCGCAGCCATGTGCCCGCAGACCGAGACGGAGCTCTTCTATCAGCCGCTCGAATCGCCGGATAGCCGCGATATGGTGTCCACGGTCACGGGCGAGCCCTATTCCGCCCTGCCCAACGCCTTCGCCTATCAAAGCCGCGATCTTTCCATGGATAGCAGTTGCGGCTGCGACCTCGGTGCCTACCATCGCAAGATGAGCGTGACGGATCCGTCCTCCTCGAACGGTTCCGGTGGTGGAAGCGCATCCGGCACGACGCGGCAGGATGTCGGTTCGGTCACCACGATCCGTATCCACCCCGTCGCCAAGGCTCCCGAGCAGGCAAAGGCGATCGAGGAACGTCCCTACGATCCGAACGAGAAAAAGGTTCGCATCGTCGGCCCGGTCTTCCTGCCGAACGACCAGCCGGCCCTCGATCTGCACCATCCCGCCGGTTCCGACTGAAGCATGTCGCGCAAAAAGTGTAGCGGCCTTCCGGTGCCGACAGGCGCAGGCGCGACACGCCTACAGCAACCGGACCGAACTTACTCGGACCGTCCCCACCGATCCGTATGGATGAGGTCCTCCAGCGGCAGTCGTTGCCGCCAGCCTTTGACTGCCAGTTCCGGCTCCTGGTAGAGCGCATCGACGTAGCCGAGGCAGAGCCACGCCACGATCTCGATCCGATCGGGAATGCCGAGAAGCGTGCGGATGTCGTCTTCGTGGAAGATACTGACCCAGCCGACGCCGACCCCTTCGGCGCGCGCGGCAAGCCAAAGGTTCTGCACGGCACATACCGTCGAATAGACGTCCATCCGCGGATTGTGCGTGCGCCCCAGCACGACGCTCCCGGCACGGTCAGGATCGCAGGTCACACAGAGGCTGACCGGCGCCTTGAGGATGCCTTCCAGCTTGAGCGAGCGGTAAAGGTCCTGCCGCTCGCCGACAAAGAGGTCGGCAGCCTCCGCATTGGCCCGCTGGAACGCCCGGTGTGCGCCTGCCTTGACCGCGGCGTCGCGGATGACGACGAAGCTCCATGGCTGCATGAAACCGACCGAAGGCGCGTTGTGGGCGGCCTGCAGAAGCCGGCGCAGCACGGGCTCGGGAATGGGGTCCGGCAGGAACTGGTCGCGAACGTCGCGGCGCGTTTCGATGGCGCGATAGACAGCATCCCTCTCAGAAGGCGAAAACGGGTATGCGGGGGCCTGTTCGCCCCGGCTGGAAGGTCGCATCGTCATCTCCCCAACAATGCCTTCGACCATCCGCCGTCCGCGCGGGCAGGTCCATCTCGCCAGGCCGGTCTTCTGACTCCGGTTCAACCGGCGCAGCCAGCCTTCCCGGCCCGAAAGCCAGTGGCATGAAACGGAAGGATGCCCTTCCTGGCCTTGCCGTCCCCGTCACAGCGTTGGGCACGTTCCGGGTTCGGGCGAGCCCCCACCGGATTCCCGATTCTCCCCGCGCATGACGCGGGGCACCTGACGGCGCCATTTGCCCATAGCCGGACGCGCTGCGCAAGCCTGTCGGCGGCTCAGCTATGTCGCAATGACGCCAACCGCCTTCCCTCAAGCGGCCTGGATACTGTTCGGATCGTCCGTGCCGAATTTGGCCCCGGCGAAGATCGCGCGGTTTCGGCCACCGTTCTTCGCCTCGTAGAGAGCATGGTCCGCCATCTGCATGATCCCGTCAAGCGATCGACCGTGCTCGGGGAAGCTCGCAGCGCCTGCGCTTCCGCCGACGCTCAGAAGCTGCCCGCCAAAGGGGACCGGCAGCTGTGCGTCGCGCACAAGCGCCTGTGCCAGCGCAAGGATCGCTGCCCGATCGCCCTCGCCCGGGATCACCATCGCAAACTCGTCACCGCCGAGCCGCGCAAGCGTGCCCCGGGCGCCGATTCTGTTGCGGAAGCGATCCGTGATCGCCCTCAGCACCGCATCTCCGGCAGCATGACCGTGGCTATCGTTCACTTGCTTGAACCGGTCCAGATCCACGGCAATCACGGCGAAGGGCGCGGTTGCCTTCGCCGTCAGACCACGGACGATTTCCTCGAAGCCGGACCGGTTGAGGACGCCGGTCAAGGCATCGTGTCGGGCGAGGCGGGCGTTGCGCGCCTCGCTCCGCTCCAGCGCCCGTACAAGCGAGGAGAACTTCCAGGCAACGAAGCCCATGACGGCGACGAAGATCGCCACCAGTGCGGTGATCTGCGGGACCGCCATCGTCCAGACGAACGAGCCGGGCCGGTTCGGACGCCAGGACGCCACCATCGGATTGAACGCATCGCCGCCGACGCCGGTGGTCAGCAGGTCTTCGTCTACAAGCGTGATGGGCGAGAAGCCGAGATCGGTAAGCCCCAGCCGCTGCTGCGACCGCTGAAGCATCTCCGCCGTCATCGGCTTGACCGTAACCATCAGCACCGGCGTCTTGCGATGATCGGGAATGAACAGTCGGCGCGGTACCACTGCCTGAACCACGACGATACTCATGGTTCCTTCGATCATGCGCATGCCGGTCACGCTGATGCTTGGGATGGACGGCGAGAGAAGGTCGTCGGAGGCATGCGGTCTGTCGAGGATCCAGCCGTCGCGCGTGCGCCGCAACGCTTCGTAATAGCTTGCCTCGGCCCGCTTCGTCAGGTCGATGATCCAGTAAAGCAGGTTGCCGGAGCTCTTGGCCTCGACGGCGCGCCCGTCCCTCATCGCAAAAACCGGTCCACCGGCGCTGGTGGCAAACACCATCCAAGAGAATCCGGAATCAGCTCGCATCAGATGACGCAGGTCGCGCCGGACGAATTCTTCGCTGACCGTTCCGGTTCCCAGCTCGTCGAAGCTCTTGTCCCAGAATGAGATGCCGCTCTGGTAGAGCACCACCTGTTCTATCTGATGGCGGAACTCGTTCTTGACCAGGGTCTTTTCGGTGGTCGCGACGAAGTCGTTCGCCTGCCGGACGGAATAGTCCAGCACCATGAAATTGGCGCAGGCGAAAAGCGCGACGATCGCGACGGCCGCGATGCCGATCGTAATCTTCATCCGTCTGCGGCGCTGAGCCCCCAGCTCAATCACCAGATCCGACTTGCCTATCCCCGCCGACATGCGCGCGCTCATTCTGCCGCGTTTCGTTCTTCTTGGCCGGAGACTAGCGGGGAAGGCGGAAAATTCGCTTAAACAAGCTGGTGTTCAAAACGTTAAGGCCGCATTTCCGAAGCACACCACGTCACGGTGCGTAACGAACATAGGCGAAGGCGGATCCGTCCGGTGACCAGTTCGGAACGTTCATCGTCCCCTGCCCGCCGAGAAGCTCGAACAGCACCCGCGCATTGCCGCCATCCGCATCCATCAGCCGCAGGCGGACCTTTTGGTCGCGAGGATGATCGACTACGTCCCCGTCATAGGAAAGCACCAGCAGCGACTTTCCGTCCGGCGACGGATGCGGGAACCAGTCGCCGTAGATGCTGTTCGTAATCCGCTGCAGATCGCTTCCGTCCGGCCGGATTCGCCAGACCTGCATGCGGCCCGTCCGGCTGGAATTGAAGTAGATCCAGCCGTCCGACGACCAGTCGGGGCCGTCATTGCGCCCCTCGCCGAACGTGAGGCGCGTTTCCTCTCCGCCGGCGACAGGCATCGTGTAGATGTCGAATTCGTCGTTCCGGATGCCGCAGTAGCAGACATGCGCCCCGTCCGGCGACCAACCGTGCCAGTATGACGGAAGCGACTTGGTCAGAAGGCGTGGCATGCCGCCTTCGGCCGGCAGCACGTAGACGGCCGACTTGCCGAACATGGTCTTGTCGGTGATGGCAAGCCACAGCCCGTCCGGCGAAGGGCCATGATCGTTGTTACAGCGAATGGCGAACCCGGTGTCGATCGGCTCCGGTTCCCCGCCGTCGAGCCACAGCCTGAACAACCCGCCATCAGCGTTGACGATTAGATGGCTGCCATCCGGGGCGAAGTTCGGCGCCTCGACAAGATCGTCCGTCTGCCAGACGATGTAGGTCTCCCCGGTTTCGATGTCATGGATCTCGACGGAGCTGCGCATCGCAAATCCCTGTTCTTCAGCGGTCGCGGAACCGGTTGGTGATCGGATAGCGGCGGTCGCGGCCAAAATTCTTCTTCGTAATCTTCACGCCCGGCGCGGACTGCCGGCGCTTGTATTCCGCGATGTAGAGAAGGTGCTCGACGCGATGTACGGTCGCCTCGTCGTGCCCGCGCGCCACGATCTCTTCGGTGCCCATCTCGTTTTCGACCAGGCATTCGAGGATGTCGTCCAGCACCGGATAGGGCGGCAGCGAATCCTGGTCGGTCTGGTTCGGCCGCAGCTCCGCAGACGGAGCCTTGTCTATGATGTTTTTCGGAATCACTTCGCCGGCGGGGCCGAGCGCGCCGGGCGGCACGGTGGTGTTGCGCCACCGCGAGAGCGCATAGACCTGCATCTTGTACAGGTCCTTGATCGGGTTGAACCCGCCGTTCATGTCGCCATAGAGCGTGGCGTAGCCGACGGACATCTCAGACTTATTGCCGGTCGTCACCACCATCGAGCCGAACTTGTTGGAGATCGCCATCAGGATCGTGCCGCGCGCCCGGCTCTGCAGGTTCTCTTCGGTGATTCCCTGCTCGGTGCCCTCGAACATGTCAGAAAGCGCCTCCATGAAGCCCGTCACCGGCGACTCGATCGGCACGATGTCGTAACGGCACCCAAGCGCCCTGGCGCAGGCCGCCGCATCTGTCAGCGATTCCTGCGAGGTGTAGCGATAGGGCAGCATGATGCAGCGCACGCGCTCCTCGCCGAGCGCATCGACCGCGATCGCCGCACAGATGGCCGAATCGATGCCGCCGGAAAGGCCGAGCACCACGTTCTTGAAGCCGTTCTTGTTGACATAGTCGCGAAAGCCCAGGACGCAGGCGCGGTAGTCCGCCTCCTCGCGTTCGGGAAGTCTGGACATCGGACCGCCGTCGCAATGCCAGACGCCGTCCACCTTCTTCCAGGTCACGAGCGCGATCGTTTCCTCGAACTGGCTCATCTGGAAGGCGAGCGTCTTGTCGGCATTGAGCCCGAAGCTTGCGCCGTCGAACACCAGTTCGTCCTGGCCGCCGAGCTGGTTGGCGAAGACGAGCGGAAGCCCGGTCTCGATCACCTGTTTCAGCGCCACCTGCTGGCGGACCTCCACCTTGCCGCGGTAGTAGGGCGAACCGTTGGGGACCAGCAGCAGCTCGGCGCCGCTTTCAGCCAGCGTCTCGCAGACGCCGAGATCGTTCCAGATCTCCTCGCAGATCGGAATGCCGAGACGGACGCCGCGAAAATTCACCGGCCCCGGCATCGCCCCTTCGACAAAGACGCGCTTTTCGTCGAACTCGCCGTAGTTGGGCAGGTCGAGCTTGTCGCGCAGGACCAGCACCTTGCCGCCATCCAGCACTGCCACCGAGTTGTGGCGCCCGGCCTCGCCCTGGCGGGGGAAGCCGACAATGACGCCGGGACCGCCGTCGGCCGTGTCCGCAGCAAGTCCATCCACCGCCGCCTGGCAGGCCTTGAGAAAGGCGGGCTTGAGCACGAGGTCCTCCGGCGGGTAGCCCGAGATGAAAAGCTCCGTCAGAAGCAAAAGGTCTGCGCCCTGCCGGGCCGCATCCTCGCGGGCCGCCCGCGCCTTGGCCAGATTGCCCGCCACATCGCCCACCGTCGGATTGAGCTGCGCAACCGCGATGCGAAGTGTCGTCCTGTCGTTGTTACCGGTCATTTCGATCCTCAAGCGTCTCGCCCCGAACGCGTCGGGTCCGAATGCTCTTTAGAGGATGACGGGCCGTTTGAAAACGAAGGCTTTTCGATTGACGCCTTTGCCGGCCGCCACCGTGCTGGACGGCCCGCTCCCTGAGGAAGGACAGGTCACGGGGTTGTAGTCAGGTGCGCATTCATCCCCTGTTCAAGATGACAACGATATGACAGATAAGCGAAAATTTTGTGAAGTCTGGAGTAGCGTGTGAGACCTTCGACCTCTGCCGTAGCGGCCACAGCCGTCAAGGAGAACTTTTCCGTCGGCGTCGGCACGTCCACCCGCCTCTACGGGCTTTCGAAGACGTTCGCATCGCTCGCGCTGACGCTGCTCTTTGCCGTCGTCAGCGTGGCGGCGGTTGAACTCATCACCCGCAAGTCTTTCGGCGACACGTTCACCTTCCTCACGTCTGCCGCCCAGCCCGGCTGGACCACATTCGGCCTGTTCTTCATCGCATATCTCGGCTTCGACGCCCTGATCGGCAGGCAGCACAAGGCCGTTCTGGTACTGGCGCCGGCAGCCGTGCTGCTGGCCCTCATCTCCGAGCAGAAACAGATCTTCCTCACCGACCCGCTGTATCCGACCGACCTGCTCTTCGGCCGCCAGATCATGGAATTGATGCCGGCTCTTGTGCGCGATCGCCCGATGACCGCCGTCGCCATCGTCGTCGGTTCGATCGCTGTCCTTGCAGCCCTCGTCTCGCTCTGGGTCTTCGCCTGGCGCCGTTTCCGCCCACTGAGCCGCAAGGAACGGCTCGCCCGGCTTGCAGTCGCCCTGCCCCTCATCGCCGGCTTCGTCTCGATTATGGACTACAACCAGTATTTCTGGGTCCGTGACCGCCTGAAAGTCTCGCCGATCATGTGGGACCAGACCGAGAACTACCGACACAACGGGTTCATGCTGGCTTTCGCGATCAACCTACCGATGGCCAACGTCAAGGCGCCGGGCGGTTACTCTGCCGATGCCATCGACCAGATCAACCAGGATCCGCTGCCGGCCGGCACGAGCCACCGCACCAAGCCGGACGTGATCGTGATCATGAGCGAATCCCTTTGGGATCCGACGAAGCTCACCAATCTCAAGATAAGCCCCGATCCGATGCCGACGATCCGCAAGAATGCCGCCGGCGCGGTGTTCTCGCCGGAATTCGGCGGCCTGACCGCCAACGTCGAATTCGAAGCGCTTACCGGTTTCTCAAATGCGTTTCTGCCCACCGGCAGCATCCCTTACCAGCAGTATGTGCGCGATCCGGTACCCTCGCTCGCCACCTTCTTCCGCGGCGAAGGCTATACGGCACGCGCCATCCATCCCTTCGCGGGCTGGTTCTGGAACCGCACATCCGTCTACAGCTCCTTCGGCTTTCAGACTTTCAAGACCGAGGAGACGATGCCGCCGATGACCAAGCGCGGCATCTTCGCCTCCGACGAATCCCTGACCAAGGAGATCATGCGCCAGGCAGACGCGCAGGAGGATCCGTTCTTCTTCTTCGCCGTGACGCTGCAGGGCCACGGCCCCTACGAGGCGAACCGCTACGCGAAGAACACCATCAAGATCGAGGGCGATCTTCCCTATGCGGACCGCCAGATGCTTGCGACCTATGCCCAGGGCGTCAAGGAGGCGGACGATAGCCTCAGGACGCTGATGAACTGGGCAAGGCAACGTGATCGCGAAACCATCATCGTCATGTTCGGCGATCACCTGCCGCCGCTCAACACCGTCTACACCTCGTCGGGCTACATGAACGATATCACGGCGGCACGCCGCGCCTCCGTGGAGCAGATGAAGCGCGAGCACGAGACCCCGCTGCTGGTCTGGTCCAACAAGACCGGCGCCAGGAAAGAGATCGGCACGATCAGTCCGGCGCTGCTGCCCTACCATATCCTCAAGGAAGCGGGCTACGAGCACCCCTACTACACCGGCTTCCTCGGCCGCGTGCAGGAGCGCTACGACGTCATCGACCGCTACCAGCTGATCCGCCACGACGGCAAGTCGGTCGCCGACTGGTCGCGCAACAAGAAAATCGATCCGCTGATCCGTGATTACCGCTACCTGCAGCATGACATCATGTTCGGCAAGCGCCGCAGCCTGGAACGATTCTTCCCGGCCCATGCGGATGTCGTCGGCACCGGTTCATAAGCCACCCACACGACGCAGACTGCCGGCGAGACTGAGATCGAAGGGCCCGCGCGACAAAGGCGCGGGCCTTCTCCGTTGAGAGGAAAGAAAAGCCGCTTTCGATCTTCAGGCAAGGTGTGCCTGTATGCTGCGCGCGACGTTATCCTCAAGCTGGAGATCTGAAACCGCCCTGCGGCAGGCACCGGCAAGGAGCCATCCGCTCGTTTTGCCGGAACCGGGTCGGAGAACGCAAAAAGGGCGGCACAAGTGCCGCCCTTTTGATCACATTGCGGAACTGGTCAGTTCGCGGCTGCCATCCCAAGGATCAGGCCCGTTGCAGCGCTGATGAGCAAGAACTGGTTGTCCACCCGCACCCACTGCTCGCCGCGGCGCGGCTGATGCAAGTGGTGACGCCGGTAGTCGCGCGCATCTATGATCTGCCGCCGATCCGAGCGCGTCAGCTTGTTGCCCTTGGTCCATCGGTGCTTCCTGGTCACTTCGCGGGTCTTGGTCTTCGTTACGGTGGTGGTCGTCACGACCTTCCGTTCCACCTGCTGCCCGCGTGCCGGCCCGCGATGATCCTGTGCCTGGGCTTGCGCCGCAGCCAACGGAGCAACCAGAACCGAGCTGGCGATGAGGAGCGTGAGGAGCGCTTTCATGGGCGTTTCCTATCGTCTTGACGGCCCGAAACTATGGCGCCACCGATGAACGGAAACTGAAATTTAAATTAAACTTCCGTAACTATATCAGCATCTTATAAATAGATAATAATGTGAAATCTTCAGCAGAAAAGCGCCGCACGGCAGAACTGCCGCACGGCGCCTGCGCTGTTTCATCACACAAGTTCGGCGGAACTGGTCCACAGATTGATGTCCGCCTCGCGTGCGTAGACGTCGATCGCCTTCAGTTCATCCTCGCTGAATTCCGCCTTCTCCAGCGCCTTCACGCAATCGACGATCTGCGAAGAACGGCTGGCCCCGATCAGCGCCGAGGTGATGCGGCCGCCGCGAAGCACCCAAGCGATCGCCATCTGCGCCAGCGTCTGGCCGCGCGCCTGCGCGATGTCGTTCAGCTTGCGGATATTGTCGATCGTCTCCGGGCGGATGAAATCCTTCTTCAGGAAGTGGTTCTGCGCCGCGCGGCTGTCGTCCGGGATGCCGCCGAGATACTTCGTCGTCAGCATGCCTTGCGCCAGCGGCGAGAACACGATGGAGCCGATCCCCAGTTCCTCGAGCGTATCGATCAGTCCGTCGGTTTCGATCCAGCGATTGAGCATGGAGTAGCTCGGCTGGTGGATCAGGCACGGCGTGCCGAGTTCCTTGAGGATTGCCGCCGCCTCGCGGGTGCGCTGCGAATTGTAGGAGGAGATGCCGACATAGAGCGCGCGGCCCGAGCGGACAATGTGGTCGAGCGCAGCACAGGTCTCCTCCAGCGGCGTGTCCGGATCGAAGCGATGCGAATAGAAGATGTCGACATAGTCGAGCCCCATGCGCTTCAGGCTCTGGTCGCAGGAGGCGATCAGGTACTTGCGACTGCCCCACTCGCCATAGGGGCCGGGCCACATGTCGTAGCCAGCCTTGGACGAGATGATCAGTTCGTCGCGCAAACCGGCGAAATCGGTGCGCAGGATCTCCCCGAAGGCGGTCTCCGCCGAACCGGGCGGCGGCCCATAATTGTTGGCGAGGTCGAAATGTGTGATGCCGAGATCGAAGGCGGTGCGGCACATGTCCACCTTGCGCTCATGCGGCGTGTCGCCGCCGAAATTGTGCCAGAGGCCGAGGGAGATGGCCGGGAGCTTCAGGCCCGAGCGTCCAACGCGGTTGTACTTCATGCTTTCGTAGCGGTTTTCCGCAGGTGTCCAGGCCATGGCTGTCCTCCAATTCATGTAACGGGCGGGAATGGATACTCCCGCCCGAGCCGTTCCGGCAAGGGGGCGGGAGACGCGCACGCCGAGCGTGTCGTCCCCCTGTCTCCTACTCCGCCGCCACCTCGACGGTCGAGGCCCCGACGTCATCGCGCAGAAGCGCCCGCGCCTCCTCGATACCCAGCGCCTCCGGCTGGGTGCAGGTGGTCACGATATCGATGGCCCGCCCCTCCTCGGCAGAGCGCAGGATTGCCGTCAGAACGTCGATCGTATGCAGCGAGCGGTCGAGCGAGCAGCGATAGTCGCGGCCCGTGGCCACCGCCTCCATCATGTCGGCAAGGCCGACGCCGCGGTAGTTCGCCTGCATGCCCCAGTCGAAGGCATAGTTCTTCGCCGTCAGCGGATGGTCCCATAGCTCTACCGGATTCGGCTCCCGGTCCATGCCGGCCACCTCCACCTCGCCGCCAAAGAAGTTCGGATCCGGAACGAAGATCGCCCCGTCGGTGCCGTAGAGTTCCATGTTCTGGTGGCGATGGGCCCACACGTCCCAACTCGCCATCAGCGAAATCTGCGCGCCGCTGACGAACTCGAGCACGGCGTGGATGTTGGTCGCAACGACCACGGGCACGTTCTCTCCCTTGCGCGGCCCGATACCGATCGTCCGTTCCGTCCGCGCCTTGTTGGCAAGCGCCACGACGCGCTTGACCGGCCCGACGAGGTTGACGAGATTGTTGATGTAGTATGGCCCCATGTCCAGGATCGGCCCCCCGCCGGGAGCAAAGAAGAAGTCCGGGTTCGGATGCCAGCTCTCCATGCCCGGTCCGAGCACGTGCGCTGTCCCCGACATCACCTTGCCGATCCGGCCGCTGTCGATCAGGTGCCTGGCGAACTGGTGCGATCCGCCGAGGTAGGTGTCGGGCGCGGATCCGACCTTCAGCCCCTTCGCATCGGCGATCCGGCGCAATTCTTCCCCCTGTTCCAGCGTCAGCACGAACGGCTTTTCCGAATAGACGTGCTTGCCCGCCTCCAGCGCCTGCTTCGACACGGGATAATGCGCCTCGGGGATGGTCAGGTTGACGACGACGTCGACCGCCGGGTTGGCAAGCAGGGCTTCGATCTCCTGCGCCGGCACGCCGAACTCCTCCGATCGCGCCTTTGACGCTGCCGGAATTATGTCCGCGCAGGCTACGAGCTTGAGGTTGCGGTAGAGCGGGATCAGCTTGAAATAGGCGCCCGAGATATTGCCGCAGCCGATGATGCCGACGCCGAATTCCTTTGTCATTTTGGTCATCCTCACAATGCCTTGATCGTTGCGATGGACCGCTCGGCAAGTCGCTTCAGGTCCTTCGGATTGTCGTGCTCGACAATGAAGTATTTCGCCCTTGTTCCGGAAAGCGCCTTCATCAGGTCACCCCAGGGCAGCGTACCGTGACCGACGTCCGCCCATCCGTCCTCATCCGTGTTCTCGCCGACAGGGGCGATGTCCTTGACGTGGACGGAGGTGATGCGATCGGCATATTTCTCGATCCAGGCCAGCGGATCCGCACCGCCGCGAACGATCCAGGCGATGTCGGCCTCCCAGGAGAGATCGGGGCCGCCGGCGAAGATGTGATCCTGCGGAAAGCTGCCGTCCGGAAGGGCGAAGAACTCGAAATCGTGGTTGTGCCAGCCGAAGTCCAGCCCGGCCTTGCGATAGGGCACAGATGCCTTCTGCAGACGCTCGCCGAGGGCGCGCCAGCCGCCAGCATCGGTCGGCCGGTCCTCCGGCAAGAGATAGGGGCAATAGATCGCCTCGATGCCGAGCGCGCGGACGATCTCCAGCACGCGTTCCGGCTCGTCCTCCAGCATGTCGATGCCGAAATGGGCCGTCGGCATCGAAAGCCCGTTCCGGTCGAGATCGCTTTTGGTCGCGGCAATTGCGGCACTATCGAGCGTAGCATAGAGCGCGCTATAGCCTTCGACCTGGCTGTACCCCGCCTGCGAGACGACGCGGAACACCTCGGAAAACGGCTGGAAGTTGCGGGCACTGTAAAGCTGGAAGCTGACTTTCTGCACGGGACTTTCTCCTTAGAAATTTCGGAAATGGGAGGGGACGAGCCTAGCCGCCGGACGACAGCGACCCGGCGTGGCAGGAATGGAGGTCGAAGGCATGGAAGGAGGGCGCCGCACCGTCAGCAATCGGTTCATGCGGGGTGAAGACGAGCACCTTCCGCTCGCCGGCGGTCAGGTCGAAGACATTGTCGGACCAACGACCCACAATGCCGGCCTCAACCATCACGTAGAGCGCAAGCCCGTCGGCTGTCACCGCCACATCGAAACTGCCGTCACCGCGCGACGTCGCCTTCACGTGGAGTCCGGACGGCTCAAGGTCGAGCGCCTTGTAGGCCACCGGTGCATGGTGCCCCTCGCCGCGCATGCCGTTAGAAGCCTCGAAACTCCAGAAGAGCAGCGTCCCTTCCGGCAGGTCGGCGGCATCGATCGACAACAGCGTCTCGGCCCGTTCCGTCCCGCATGCGCCGGAAACCTTTCGCAGAAGTCGGCGCTCGCCGGAAGGGGTGACGACATACGTCACCAGCGCAACCTCGACCGCCTCGGGCGTATCGTTCACCACAGAGAGATCGATCCGCAGCCCGTCGTGCGAAGGAATGGCGGCGACCGCGACCGGCTGGAAGAACCGGCGCACCATGTAGTGCATCGCCTTCCACCCCCCGCCATGGTCGAGGCTCGACCAGGAGGCGACCGGCCAGGTGTCGTTCAGCTGCCAGTAAAGCGTGCCCATGCAATGCGGCTTCAGCGAGCGCCAGTATTCGACCGCCGTGCGGATCGCGAGCCCCTGCTGCACCTGGCTGAGATAGACGAAGTCCGGAAAATCCTTCGGAAAGCGGAACGTCCGGAACATGGTCGCCGTGATCCGCTCGTTGCCGCCGGCGTTCTTCTGGTGCCATTCCATCACCGGTGAGGCGATGTTCAAGTCCTTTTCTTCCGCGAAGCGGCGGATCACCGGCATGGACGCATAGGACTGGAAGCCGAACTCCGAGCAGAAGCGCGGCCGGACGGTGCGGTAGTCCTCGAACGGCTTGTTCTCGTGCCAGACTGACCAGTAGTGCATGTCGCCGGACCCGTCCGCATGCCAGGCGTCGCCGAAGTCGAGATAGCCGGACGCAGGGCTCGACGGCCACCAGATCGCTCCCGGTGCCGCCTTCTTCATCGCAAGCTCGATGGTGCGGTTGAGCCGGTCGTAGGAGACGAGGTAGCGATCGCGGTCCTTGCGCGAGACATCGAACCACGTCAGCGCGCCGACGAGTTCGTTGTCACCGCACCACAGCACGATCGAGGGATGCGAGGAGAGACGCCGAACCTGGTAGTCGACCTCCGCGGTGACGTTGTCGAGGAAATCGGGCGTCGAGGGATAGAGGTTGCAGGCGAACATGAAGTCCTGCCAGACCATCAGGCCCATCTCGTCGCAGAGGTCGTAGAACCAGTCCGGCTCGTAGAATCCGCCGCCCCACACGCGGATCATGTTCATGTTGGCGTCGACTGCTGATTGCAGCAGGTCGCGCACGCCCTCCTTCGTCACGCGCGAGAACAGCGCGTCGGCGGGAATCCAGTTGGCGCCGCGGCAGAAAATTTCGCGCCCGTTAAGGCGTAGCGCGAAGCGGCTTCCGGCTTCGTCGGGGTCGATCAGGAGCTCGACCCGCCGGAAACCGACGCGACGGCCCACGACCTCCGTCGGGGTCTCCACCGTTACGTGTGACACCGCCTGTCTGCCGCTGCCGGCCGGCCACCAGAGCTGCGGTTCGTCGACGTGAAAGAGATGCGTGAGCACCGTCTCGCCGGCATTGACGCCGATATCCAGCCGCACCCGCTCGCCGTCGAGCGAGAAATGCACCGGCAGGATGCCCGGCTCCTCGGCTTGGAAGGTGGCGGTCACGTAGAGATCGACCGAACCGTCGGCATGATGGAACTGCCGCGTGGTCACGTGCTCGATCCGGGCGATCTCAAGCTTGCGCAGCACGATCGGCGCATAGATGCCGAGCGGCGCGATGGCAAGGTTCCAGTCCCAGCCGAAATGGCATTGCGGCTTGCGCAGCATGTTGCCGTTGGCGATCGGCGAGTTGCCGTCGTGCCAGGGGACGAAGAAGGGCAGGTCTGCCTGCCGGGCCGCACCCGCCGCGATCGCCGAATGAATGACCACGCGGATCTTGTTCTCGCCGGCCTTGAGCGCCTCGGTCACGTCGGGCCGGTACCGGCGGAAGCAGTTGTCGGTGTCCTGCACCAGCACGCCGTTGACGTAGACGGAGGCAACGGTGTCGATGCTGCCAATGTCGAGATACCAGCCCGCCTCCAGCATCTCCGGCTGAACGAGGAACGTCCGCTCCATCGCCCAGTCGGCCTCGGCGACCCACTGCACGTCGCGCTCGTTGCGACCGGCATAGGGGTCGGCGATGATCCCCGCCGCCAGCAGTGCCGAGTGTACATCACCGGGGACGGTCATGGGCGCAGCGTGGTCGCCCTCCAGCGTCGAAAGGCGCCAGGTGCCGGAAAGGTCGATGGATGTGATGTCCGGTCTTGCTGTCATTCTCTTGGTCTCGCCGTCTTGATTTCTTGAGGATTGCGCCACTGCCCCTAGCCCTGCCCAGCAGGTGGGAGAGCAATCGCACCTCAGGGGCCATCGCTCGGTGAAAAAGCCCCTCCCCACCCTCCCCACAAGGGGAGGGCTTAACCGGCCGCCCCGTCAACGCCCGCTTTTGGCAACCGGCTGCGGGAAGGTTTCTCCCCCCTTGTGGGGGAGATGGCCGGCAGGCCAGAGGGGGGCTTCCGGCCACCCCTCAGATCCGCTCCTCCGTCTCCGCGTCAAACAGCGAGGCCAACGTCATGTCGAACGACAGTCGCACCTTCGTGCCCGGGCTGAAGCGCCGCGATCCGGCGGTGCGCACCGCCATCGTATGTCCGGCATGCTTGAGCCAGAGCAGGTTGTCAGCGCCCATCGGCTCCTCGATGTCGACGGTGGCCTCATGCACTTCGCCCGATGCACCAGCCGGCTCGTCCACCTTCACATGCTCCGGACGGACCCCGAGCACCACCTTTCGGCCCGGCGCCAGCACCTCGCCGGCATTGTATCCATCGAGCGAGAAGCTTACGCCCTCGGTAACGAATACCGGCCTGCCGCCAGCTCCCAGAGCGATCTCGCCCTTCAAGAAATTCATCGACGGCGAGCCGATGAAGCCAGCGACGAACATGTTCCTCGGCGCGTTGTAGATCGTGTTCGGATCGGCGAGCTGCTGGATCACCCCGCCCTTCATGATGGCGATGCGGTCGGCCAGCGTAAGCGCCTCGATCTGGTCATGCGTCACATAGATCATGGTGTTCTTGAGCGACTGGTGCAGTCGCTTGATCTCCACGCGCAACTCCGAGCGCAGCTTGGCGTCGAGGTTGGAAAGCGGCTCGTCGAAGAGGAAGACGTCCACGTCGCGGACCAGCGCCCGGCCGATCGCCACGCGCTGTCGCTGGCCGCCGGAAAGCTCAGACGGTTTTCGTTTCAGAAGCGGCCCGATCTGCAGGATCTCGGCGGCGCGCGCCACCCGCTTGTCGATCTCCGCCTGCGGCATCTTCGCCACCTTCAGGCCGAAGGAGAGGTTCTTCTCCACCGTCATCTGCGGATAGAGCGCATAGGACTGGAACACCATGCCGATGCCGCGGTCCTTCGGCTCGTCCCAGGTGACGTTGCGGCCGTTGATGAAGATCTGGCCGTCGGTAATGTCGAGCAGCCCGGCAATGCAATTCAGAAGGGTGGACTTGCCGCAGCCGGACGAGCCGAGCAGCACGAGGAATTCGCCCTCCTGGATATCGAGGTTCAACTGATCGAGGACGGTGACCTGGCCGAAGCTGAGTCTCAAGTCTTTGACGGAAACGCTGGTCATGCGCTTAGCCTTTCACGGCGCCGGCGGCAATGCCGCGGACGAACAGCCGGCCGGAAACGAAATAGACGAGGAGCGGGACGGCGCCCGTCAGGATCGTAGCGGCCATGTTGACGTTGTATTCCTTCACCCCCTGGACGGAGTTGACGATGTTGTTGAGTTGCACCGTCATCGGGTAGTATTCGGGCCGCGTGAACACGACGCCGAACAGGAAGTCGTTCCAGATACCGGTCACCTGCAGGATCATCGCCACCACGAAGATCGGCAGCGACATCGGCACCATGATCTTGAAGTAGATGCCCCAGAAGCCGGCGCCATCGACGCGCGCGGCCTTGAACAGTTCCTCGGGAAGCCCGGCGAAATAGTTGCGGAAGAGCAGCGTCAGGATCGGCATGCCGAAGATCGTGTGCACGATGACGAGGCCGGACAGCGAGCCGTAGAGGCCGATCTCGCGCAGCACAATCACGATCGGGTAGAGCATCACCTGGTAGGGAATGAAGGCCCCGACGATCAGGATCGTGAAGAAGATGTCCGCGCCCCTGAAGCGCCAGTTCGACAGCGCATATCCGTTGATCGAGGCGATCGCGATCGAGATGACCGTCGAGGGCACGGTGATCATCACCGAATTCCAGAAGCCGCGCGACAGCCCGTCGCAGTTCAGCCCGGTGCAGGCGCTCGACCAGGCTTTCACCCATGGCTCGAAGGTGATCTCCAGCGGCGGGGCGAAGATGTTCCCCAGCCGGATCTCCGGCATGCCCTTCAGCGAGGTCACGATCATGACGTAGAGCGGCAGCAGATAATAGGCGGCGGCCACGAACAGCGTGCCGTAGACCACGATGGTGCGGGTCGACAGCAGCCGGCGCGGTTTTGCCCCACTCGGACCGGCTGGCCGGGTCGCGGGTACTTCCGCCAGGTGGGCAATTTTTTTCAGATGGCCACGATCAGACACGCTTGCGCCCTCCCCCGAATTCCAGATAGGCCCAGGGCACGATGATGATCGCAACGGTGATCAGCATCATGGTGGAGGCGGCAAAGCCCTGGCCGAGGTTCTGCGCCTGGAACATGTAGTCGTAGACGTATTTCGCCGGCACCTCCGAGGCGATGCCCGGCCCGCCGCTGGTCTGGGCGACGACGAGGTCGTAGACGCGCACGATGCCGCTTGCGATGATGACGAGCGTGGTCACGAACACCGGCCGCATCATCGGGATGACGACGAAGAGATAGGTCTTCCACATCGGGATCCCGTCCACCCGCGAAGCCTTCCAGATGTCCTCGTCGATGCCGCGCAGGCCCGCCAGCATCAGGCACATGACGAGCCCGGTGCCCTGCCAGAGTGCTGCGATCAGGATGCCGTAGATGACGATACTGGAATTGTAGAGCGGATCGAAGTCGAAGCCCGCCCAGCCCATGGCGCGAACCACCGACTGGATGCCGTGCTCGGGATTGAGCAGCCACTGCCAGACAAGCCCGGTCACGATGAAGGACAGCGCGAAAGGATAGAGGAAGATCGTTCGGAAGGTGTTCTCGAAGCGGATCTTCTGGTCCATCAGGGCTGCGAGCACGAAGCCGATCACCAGGCTGAAGATCAGCGAGAAGATGCCATAGATCGCCAGGTTCTCGATCGAGACCAGCCAACGCGGCGTCGACCAGAGGCGTTCGTACTGATCGAGGCCGACGAATTTCAGCCGCGGCAGCAACTTTGAACTGGTGAACGAATAGACAACCGTCCACAACGTGCCACCGAGAAAGATCACCACGGCGGTGAGCATCATCGGAACAGATGCGATCTTGGCGCTCAGGTTACGCGTGAGACGGCTTGGCCGTCCGGCGCGCGCATTGCTCGACATGGGTTCTCCTCCCCTGCTGTCCTCTCCGCCTTAGGGACTTCCGGCGGAAGCCGCCCCGGACCGCCGGCTCCGTCCGGAGACCGGAGCCGGCGGCATCACCGCAAACGAACCGATCACTCGGCCGTAGCGATGATTTCGACAAAGCGCTTTTGCGCATCTTCGGGGGTCATCGAAGGGTTGGTGAAGAATTCGGAGAACAGGTCCTCCTTCTGCTTCTGGCTGTCGGCCGAGAGCAGCTGGTCCGTCCACTGGACGACATTGCCCTTGGCCAGAATGTCCAGTCCCTTCTTCATGCAGTCGTTCGCAGCCGCTAGGTCGACGTCGCCACGCACCGGCACCGAACCCTTCTTCAGGTTGAAGGCGACCTGCACCTTCGGGTCGACGAGCGTCTCGGCCAGCGCCTCCTGTGCCTTTGACTGCGCCTCATCCTCCAGCAGCGGGAAATAGAAGGCGTCACCACCGGTCGCGATCACCTCGTTGACGCCGAGCCCCGGCAGGCAGCTGTAGTCCTCGCCTGCCTTCAGGCCGGCAAGCTGGAACTCGCCCTGCGCCCAGTCGCCCATGATCTGGCCGCCGGCCTTGCCGGTGATGACCATGTTGGTGGCCTGGTTCCAGTCCTGGACGTTCGTGCCCCGCGACATGCGCCGCGCATCGTCGGCCGCCTTGAAGATCTTCGCAATCTCGGGACCTGCCGCCACCTCGGCGTTCTTCTCCTCGAAGAGCTGCAGGAACGTGTCCTTTCCGGCGAGCGCCAGCAGCAGCACGTCGAAGGCGTTGCTCGCCTGCCAGGGCTGGCCGCCGACGGCGAGCGGCACGATGCCGGCCTTCTCCAGTGCCGGCGCTGCGGCGACGAGTTCGTCCCAGTTGTTCGGCACGGGAACACCGGCCTTCTCGAAGGCCGCATTCGACAGCCACAGCCACTGCCAGGAATGGATATTGACCGGAGCGCAGTAGATCTTGCCATCGATCGTGCAGGAGTCGAGCAGGCTGGCCGGACGGATGATCTCCTTCCACTTGCCGCGTTCGGCCACATCGGTCAGGTCGCGCATCAGGCCTTCCTGCACCAGCTCCTCCGCCTGACGGCCGTGGTTAAACTGCGTCGCGCCCATCGGGTCGCCGCCGGTGATGCGGCTGACCATGATCGGTCGCGCCGTTCCGCCGGCCCCGGCAATGGCGCCGTCGACCCATTTGTTGCCGGTCGCGTCGAAGGCCTTGGCCAGTTCGGCGACCGCAGCCGCCTCGCCGCCGGACGTCCACCAATGCGTCACTTCCAGGTCCGTCGCATGCCCGGCAGCTGCGGGCAGCGCGACGGTTGCAGCCAGGACTGCGATCACCGAACGAAATTTCATGAGTCTCCTCCCTCACTGAAACGTTGCAGTAAAAACGTAGAACAAGTGTGCCGATGAAGCAACCCGCAGGATGTTGGAATTGTGGGGAAACGACCTTGCGGTCTTACAGGCAGACGCATGACGGTCTCCACGGCACCGGCCAGGAATTGAATTTAATGTCATTATTTCAACGTATTAATCCACCTCCCTTGAACAATAAAACTCAAACCAGCCTCGCCTCTTGACGCTGCGGCGAAGAGCGTACCCTCCCTCGGCTGCATCCGCGAAAAGCGGAAAGACAACAAGCTCCCTGGGTTAATAGGCCTCGACAAAAACGCTGTATCGTTTCAGTATAACCGTCTTGCTCACAGGCATGTTGGCGGGCCGGTGCGAAGCGTGATAACGCCGGAACGCGAAAGGGGCGCACGAGACGATGGACAAGCCCGACAAACATTTCGATGCAGCTGCATCGTCCGCCGAACGGCCCACGCTGAAGACGATCGCCTTCATGACCGGGCTCGGCATCACCACCGTTTCACGCGCGTTGAAGGACGCGCCGGACATCGGGCATGAGACGAAGGAACGCGTCCGCCTCGTGGCCCGGCAGATCGGCTACCAGCCGAACCGCGCCGGTGTTCGCCTCCGGACCGGCAAGACCAACGTCATCAGTCTCGTCCTCAGCCTGGAAGAGGAGATCATGGGCCTGACGAGCCCCCTCGTCGTGGGCATCTCCGAGATACTGGCAGGCACACCCTATCACCTGGTCGTGACGCCCTATCGCACCGTGAACAATCCGTTGGACCCGGTGCGCTACATTCTCGAAACCGGCGCTGCCGACGGCGTCATCATCTCGCGCACCGAGCCGCGCGACGCACGGGTGGCGCTGATGATGGAGCGCAATTTCCCCTTCGTCACCCATGGACGCACTGTCATGGGACTGGATCACCCCTTCCACGACTTCGACAACGAACGCTTCGCCTACGAGGCCGTGCGCCGGCTGATCGAGCGCGGACGCCACAGGCTGATGCTGCTGGAGCCGCCGCCGCACCTGACGTTCAATATCCACATGCGCACCGGCTTCGAACGCGGCGTGCGCGATTTCGGCGGCACCATCGTCCCCTTCAGCCAGGTCAATCTCGATTCGAGCCTGCCGGAAATTCGCGCGGCGTGCGAAAGGGTCATGCGATCGACCGATACGCCTGACGGCATCGTGTCCGGCAGCGGCTCCGGCGCCGTTGCGCTGATCGCGGCCGTCGAAGGCAGCGGGCGACGCATCGGTCACGAGATCGACATCGTCTCCAAGGAACCCAGCACCTTCCTGCAATGGCTCAGGCCCGAGGTATCCACGATGCGCGAGGATATTCGCCTCGCCGGCCGCGAACTCGCCAAAGCCGTCATCGGCCGCATCGACGGCCGCCCGGCGAGCGAACTGCAGACGCTGAGCTACCCGATCCCGACGGATTGACCGCCGGGTCGGCCACGGATCGTTCTCGTCCACTTCCAGCGAAGCCCTGCCTCGTCAGGCAAGCCTTCCAAGCCAGCGTCGCGCAGCGTCATTACGCCGGCGAACATCCCTCCACCGTCATGCCGGACTTGATCCGGCATCCAGCCGCGCAAGTCCTTTGCGCGATGAAGCATTTCCTGCGCTGCCGCGCGGCGCGGCTTCATCCCGGATCAAGTCCGGGATGACGGAGCGGAACAGTTGCGTCGCTTCATTGCCCACATCGACAGCGACGTCGCAGCGAACTGTGCATACGCGATGATGCCGGATCGCGCCCTGCAACAGAAAGGGCCGGCGCGAACGCCGGCCCTCTGAGTGTTCTATGCCACCGGTCTCAACGGTGGCACTCGCCTGCCATCGGATCCGATCAGGCGCCGGCGCCGAGGCCGCTGCCCCAGGGGCCGTGATGGCTGTCGGCGCCATCGATGCGGTCGAAACCGTGCGCGCCGAAGAAGTCACGCTGGGCCTGGATGATGTTGGCCGTGCCGCGGCCGCGACGGTAGCTGTCGAAGTAGCCGAGCGCGGATGCCAGTGCCGGAACCGGCAGGCCAGCCAGGACGGCCGCCGAAACGACGCGACGAAGCGAACCGTCGGTCTCCTTGACCATATCGGCGAAGGCCGGCGCGACGATCAGGTTGGCCGCATCCGGAGCCTTGGTGAAGGCCGAGGTGATCTCGTCCAGGAACTGCGAACGGATGATGCAGCCCGCGCGCCAGATCTTGGCGATGGTCGGCATCGGCAGGTTCCAGTTGAACTCCTTGGAGGCTGCCGCCATCACCGCGAAGCCCTGCGCATAGGCACCGATCTTGGCTGCCAGGAGCGCGCTTTCCAGGTCCTTGATGAAGGCAGCTTTGTCGGTAACCGAAAGCGGCGCCACGGCGGGAAGCCCCAGGATCTTTTCTGCTGCTTCGCGCTCGCCCTTGAGCGCGGACAGGCTGCGAGCGGCAACGGCAGCCTCGATCGCGGTTGCCGGGATGCCCATGTTCTGCGCCTCGATCACCGACCATTTGCCGGTGCCCTTCTGGCCGGCCTTGTCGAGGATCATGTCGACGATCGGCTTGCCGCCGATCGGATCGGCCGCTTCGAGCACCTTGGCGGTGATCTCGATCAGATAGGAATTGAGACGCCCCTTGTTCCAGGTCGCAAAGACCTCGCCGATCTCCGTGGCGCTCATCTTCAGGCCGTCGCGCAGGATACCGTAGATCTCGGCGATCATCTGCATGTCGGCATATTCGATGCCGTTGTGGATGGTCTTGACGAAATGGCCGGCGCCGTTTTCGCCGAGCCACGCGACGCAGGGCTCGCCGTTGTATTTCGCGGCGATCGAGGTCAGCACCTTCTCGACGCGCTTCCAGCTGTCTTCCGTGCCGCCGACCATGATCGACGGACCGTGGCGCGCGCCTTCCTCACCACCCGAGACCCCCATGCCGATGAAGGTCAGGCCGCTGTCCTTCAGCGCGTCGAAGCGGCGCATCGTGTCGCGGAAATTGGCGTTTCCGGCATCGATCATGATGTCGTTCTTTTCCAGGTGCGGCCGCAGCAACTCCATCTGCTGGTCCACGGGGTCGCCGGCCTTGATCATGATGATGATAGGCCGCGGCGGGCGGATCGCCGCAACGAACTCCTCGATCGTCTCGCAGGGCACGATATTGTCCTTCAGCGCGCCCGCTTCCTCGACGAATTCGTGGGTACGTTCGACGGTGCGGTTGAAGACCGCAATCTTGTTGCCCTTTTCGGCGATGTTGAGCGCCAGATTCGATCCCATGACGCCGAGACCGATCAACCCGATTTCCGCCTGTGCCACGTTCTTACCTCCGTATGGAATGGTGCGACCCGGCCGACGGCAGCGCGTGGCAGGGACTGCGCAAAGATACTTCCCCGCAATCGGAACATGGAAGTGCCCCGCCGGCGGTTAGGCGGCTGTTTTGGCACTTAAATCGATTAGGGACAAGCCGTTGTTTGTCCTCAAACGCGCATGGCTGCTATCCGCGTTTGGCGCCTCCCCTGACGCCTGCCTTGGCGTCGCTGCCAGCATCCCCGTCGTCGAGAACGCGCCAGGCCGCGCCGTCCAAGTCCTCGTACTGGCCGCTGCGAATGGACCAGAGAAAGGCTCCAAGCCCGAGGCCGCCGAGAAAGAGCGCGATCGGAATGAGATAGATCAGCGTGTTCATGCGGTGCGCACCATTCCGGTTACCTCGTGTCGTTCGGCCTGTCGGTCCGCAGTGGCGGGTGCGGCCCCCTTCAGCCGAAGCGAGTTCGCAACGACGACGATCGACGAGGTCGACATGGCGATCGCCGCGATCAGCGGTGTCGCGTGACCGAGGATGGCGATCGGCACCGCGATGATGTTGTAGCCGATGGCAAGCGCGAAGTTCTGCCGTATCAGGCGGTCGGCCCTGCGCGCGGTATCGAGTGCAAAGGAAACCGAGTCCAGCCCCTCATGCAGGAAGACGAGGTCGGCAGCCTGGCGGCCGATGTCCGCCGCCGTCGCCGGCGCCATCGAGACATGTGCTGCCGACAGCGCAGGCGCATCGTTGATGCCGTCGCCGACCATCAGCACCTTGGCGCCCGAAGCGACATCCCTGCCGACGGCCTCGGTCTTCTGCCGCGGGGCAAGCCCTGCCATCCAGCGCTCCACACCGAGCTTCGACGCAACCCGCGAAACGGCCGCCGGGCGATCGCCGGAAAGAATACCAAGTTGCACGCCGCCCTTTCGCAGGCTGTCGATCGCCGACCGGGCAGCAGGCCGTAACCGGTCCTCGAAGCGGAAGGTCTCCAGAGGGTGCCCGTCGAGGGACAGCACCACCTCCGAAGCGGCGGAGCCGTCATCCACCACGGCCTCACTGCCGGATGCGAAGGCGCGGTTGCCGAGGCGCCAGACGCCCTCGGCAGTCACGGCTTCAAGCCCGCATCCTGGAATTTCGGTCACCGCCTCGAATGCCGGCACCGGACCGGAATGGGCGGCCGCGAGTGCTGCCGACAGCGGGTGGCGGGAATGGGTGGCAAGGGCTGCGGCCACAGCAAAGGCGCGATCGGGCGGAAGCGTCCCATGCTGCGCCGCCAGCGGTTCACGGCCGATCAGGCGCGGCGTTCCCATGGTCAGCGTGCCCGTCTTGTCGAACAGCGCCGTGTCGATCTCGGCAAGCCGCTCCATCGCCGAGCCGTCCTTGACCATGATGCCGTTGCCGAACAGCCGTCCGGCCGCGACGACCTGAACCACCGGCACGGCAAGGCCGAGCGCACAGGGGCAGGTGATGATCAGCACGGCGACGGCGACGAGCAGCGCATGCTTCCAGTCTCCGTCGTAGAAACCCCAACCGATGAAGGAGACCAGCGCCAGCAGGTGTACGGCCGGAGAGTAGTAAGCGGCTGCCCGGTCGGCGATCCGGCGATAACGGGCCCGCCCGCCTTCGGCCGCCTCCATCAGGCCGATGACCTCCGCCAGGAACGACGCCTTGGCCACGGCGGTCGCCTCCACCTGCAACGCACCGGTCAGGTTCATCACCCCGGCCTCCAGAACGGTGCCCGGCCGCGCCGTCACCGGCACGCTTTCACCGCTGACGAGCGAGCGGTCGACGTCGCTGACGCCGGAGACGACCCGGGCATCGACGGCGACACGTTCGCCCGCCGCAATCGAAAGACGGTCGCCGACCGCGATCTCCTCCACCGGGCGAAAGATCCGACTCCCATCCGGCTGCACCACCATCGCGCCACGCGGCGAAAGCCTTGCAAGGCCGGTGATCGCCGAACGCGCTCGATCGCGCATCACGTGATCCAGCGTGCGGCCGATGAGCAGGAAGAACAGCAGCGTCACCGTCGCATCGAACCAGGCATGCTCGGCGCTGTGGATCGTCTCCCAAAGCGAGACGCAGTAGGACAGCATCACGGCAAGCGAGATCGGCACATCCATGTTGGTACGGCCGTGCTTCAGCGCACCCCAAGCCGAGCGGAAGAAGAAGCGCCCGGCATAGATCAGCACCGGCCCGGCAATCAGTGCGGAGATCCAGTGGAACAGGTCGCGCGTGGACGCCTCGGCCCCCGACCAGACCGAAACCGACAAAAGCATGATGTTCATCGCGGCAAAACCGGAGACGGCGACGGCGCGGATCAGGTCGTTGCGAAGCTCGTCGTCCGGCGCCAGGGGTGCGGCATAGAGATGGGCGGCATAGCCGCGCGACGTCACAGCCGTCACGATCGAGCGCGGGTCAAAGCCGTCGCCTTCACGCCACCGAACCGCCACGCGCCTGGCCGTCAGGTTGACGCGGGCATCCTCGATGCCGGGAACCGCTGCGAGCGCACCTTCGAGCGTCGCGATGCAGGCGCCGCAGTGGACGCCGGGGACGCTGAGGTCGGTCTGGTGGAGACCGTCGCCGAGGTCCTTGCTGGCCAAAAGCAACTCCTCGGCCGAAGGCACGGCCCCGGTGCCCGACGCAACGTCGAGCGCGCCTTCCGTGCCCGGTGCGCAGCAGCTCATGGTCTGTCTCCTGCAACGATCAGCCGGATCGTCTGGTGGAAGAGAACCTCCCCGCCGCGCGTCGTGCCGATGTCGGCAATCCACTGGCCGGGCTCCATCTCCCGCACGGCAGAGTAGTTGCCGCCGCCGTCCGCCGCAAGCGCCAGCTGGAAATCGTCCCGCTCGTCGACAGGGCGCTTGAAGGTGATCGAAACGTTGTCGGCTGCGACCGCCGCCCCATCCGCGTCACGCAGCGTGTAGGTCACCCGCCGGTCGGCAATGACGAGCTCACCGTTCATCCCGCTCGCAGCAAAGGCCTTGGCCTTTTCGACCTTGTCGTTGAACTGCTGGCTGGCGACGTAGGTGTTCTGCACCACGAGCCCGCTCCAACTGCTGACGGCGTTCCAGGCCATGAACGCGTTGACCGAGATGATCGTGCCGAAGAACAGCACCATTACCCCCAGCATATGCCAGCCGGTAAAACGGAACGGTAGTTTCTCGCGCTTGGCGATCGGGCTCATTTCGCGTCTCCGGGGGTATTGAAGTTGGCATCATAGGTACTGCGCTCGTTGCCCGGCCGGTCCTCGGCTATCAGGCGGAATCCCTCGTCCGCCTCGTTGCGGAAGTCCTTGGGCAGCGTCACGAATACCTTCATGGCGGTCACCTTGTCGGGCGGAACCGGGATGTTGAAGCTGCGGCCGTCAGCACTGTCATGGCCGGCGATGCGCAGGGTGGCATTGGGCAGCCCCTCGATCGAAAGCGTGATGATGCGCGGCTCGGGGATCATGTTGAGAAGCTTGACCTCGTAGCCGTTGCGGATCGAGCCGTCCGATTCGATGACGTATTGGGGATTGCGGTCGTGGATCACGTTCAGCCCCAGCCGGTCACGCGAGACCAGCGCGAAGACAAGGCCAAGACCGGCGACGGTCCACACGAGCATGTAGAAGATCGTCCGCATGCGGAAGATCACCCGCCAGTCGAAGTGGCGCAGCTTGGGCGACAGGCTGCCATCGGCCGCACGCACGCGCGCCGGGTCGATCGGACGCGTTCCGCCATCGGTCGCAAGCGCCATGTTCTCTGTGTAGTCAGACAGCGTCGCATAGGCGATCAGGCCACGCTCCTTGCCGAGCTTGTCCATCACGCCATCGCAGGCGTCGATGCAAAGGGCGCAGGTGATGCACTCGAGCTGCTGCCCGTCGCGGATGTCTATGCCCATGGGACAGACCGCGACGCACGCATTGCAATCCACGCAGTCGCCGACACTCTCGCCCGCCGCGGCAGCCTTCTTTGCGTGTCGCGAGCGCGGCTCGCCGCGCCAGTCGTTATAGGTCACGACGAGCGAGTTCTCGTCCACCATCGCGCCCTGGATCCGCGGCCACGGGCACATGTAGGTGCAGACCTGCTCGCGCATCAGGCCGCCGAAGACATAGGTGGTGGCGGTCAGGATTGCCACGGTGATGTAGGCGACGGGCGGCGCGTCGAAGGTGACGAAGCTCATCAGAAGCTTCGGCGCGTCGGCAAAGTAGAATATCCACGCGCCGCCGGTAGCGATCGCAATCGCAAGCCAGATGGCATGTTTCGCAACGCGCTTGCGCAGCTTGTCGAAGCTCCACGGGCCGGCATCCAGCTTCATTCGCGCATTCCGGTCGCCTTCGATCGCGCGCTCGACCACGAGGAACAGGTCCACCCAGACCGTCTGCGGACAGGCGTAGCCGCACCAGGCCCGCCCCACCGCAGAGGTCACGAGGAAGAGCCCGAATCCGGCCATGACGAGTAGCCCCGACACGAAGAAGAACTCCTGCGGCCAGATCTCGATGAAGAAGAAGTAGAAGCGCCGTGCCGCAAGGTCCACCAGCACCGCCTGGTCCGGCGCATGGGCGCCGCGGTCCCAGCGGATCCAGGGCGTCAGATAGTAGATGCCGAGCGTGATCAGCATCACGATCCACTTGAACTGCCGAAACCGCCCCTCGGCGCGCTTTGGAAAGATCTTCCTGCGCTTCTCGTAGAGCGGCTTGCGCAGCTTGGCCGAATTGACGGCTTCAGCGTCGAGCCGTTCGACCACTGCATCTTTCCGAGGTTCCAAGGCGTTGTATATATTCATGATCGGCACCGTTTCAGTTCCCCGTTTGTGCGCCCCGGACGCCCGACGCTCCTTGACTTAAGTCAACAACGGGGCTTGGAGACGCCATCGGAGGATGCGACAAATGCGCCGGCCGCAATCGCGAGGCGGCACTGACGGGGTCCGCCCTCGATCCATATTCCGTGCAGGAGGAGGCAGGAATGACGCTTTATCCCGTCCGGATCATCCACCGGTCCATCGCCCGCGACTGGCGCGAGGTTTATTCCTTTGCGGCGCAGCCGGAAAACATCCGGCAATGGGCATCGGGGCTCGCCGCCGGACTGACGCCGGACGGGGAGGACTGGATCGGCGACGGTGGCCCGATCGGCAAGCTGCGCGTGCGCTTTGCGCCCGCCAACGCGTTCGGAGTTATCGACCACACGGTGACGCTGCCGGACGGCACCCGCATCTACAATGCGCTGCGGATCGTTCCAAATGCGGATGGGGCAGAGGTCATGTTCACCCTTTACCGCCTGCCCGGCGTAAGCGATGAAGCGTTCGAAGCCGATGCCGCCCATATCGCCCGCGACCTGGAGGCATTGAAGGTCATTCTGGAAACGACGGAGATGTTTTGATGGGTACGGCCGGCACGGATCGCAAGATCGACTACATCGAGTTCAACGTGGCCGATATCGCCCGGTCCAAGGCATTCTACGGTTCCGCCTTCGGCTGGACCTTCACCGACTACGGGCCGGAATACTGCGAGTTCCAGGACGGTCGCCTGACCGGCGGCTTCACCACGCTGGCGCCCGTGAATGCCGCCGGCGGACCGCTGGTGATCCTGTTCGCCGACGACCTGGAGGACGCGCTCGCCCGTGTGGAGTCGGCAGGCGGCAGGATTGCCAGGCCCATCTTCCCGTTTCCCGGTGGAAGGCGCTTCCACTTTGCCGATCCGGACGGATACGAGCTTGCGGTCTGGTCCGACCGCTAGAGAGAATGCGGTGAACTCCAGTTCAACGGATTTGCGCCGGAGCAACGTTACCGCAGCACTATCCGACGCGATAATGTGGCTCCAGCTGGAAATGCTCTGACAGACAAAGGACGGCCGGGGCGTGGCGGCCCCGGCCGATCCTGAAGGAAGATTTGACCGACGTCTATTCGCCGCCGCCCAGCGAGTGGACGAAGACGGCCAGCTGCTTGACGGTCGGCTCGCCGAGACGGGGCAGCCAGGCGGGCATGACGCCATGCTTCGGCGACCGGATCTGGGTGGCGATGGCCACCTCGCCCTCTCCCTTCAGCCAGATGGCATCGGCAAGGTTCGGCGCGCCAAGCTCGCGGTTTCCCTTGGCATCCTCGCCGTGGCAGGAGGCGCAATTGTCCGCGAAAAGCTGCTTGCCGGGCTCGACCATGCCCTGGTCGGCAGGCGTGCCGGTGAGGCTGACCACATAGGCGGCCACCTGCCTGATCTCGTCGGGCTGCAGCATGTCGCCGAAGGCAGGCATCTCCGAAACGTGCGTGTCCGGATCGCTTTCGAAGCGAATGCCGTGCGCGATTGTTTTGTAAATATCGTCGATGCCGCCGCCCCAGATCCAGTCGTCGTCGTTCAGGTTCGGAAAACCCTGCGAGCCGGCCGCACCGGAGCCATGGCACTGCGCGCAGTTGACCTTGAAGGCCGAAGCCCCGCCGGCAATCGCGAACTGCGCGAGCTCCGGATCGGCGACAATCTCCGTGAGCGGCGTTGCGGCGATCCGCTCGACATAGACGTTCTGCGCGATGCGGGCGGCTTCGAGGTCCCTGGCGACGTTCGCCCGGCTGGAGTAGCCGAGCACGCCTTGCGTGGCCCCCGTCAACAACGGCCATGCCGGATAGGCGATCGTATAGCCGATCGCCCAGAGGATGGTCGCGTAGAAGGTCCAGACCCACCAGCGCGGCATCGGATTGTTCAGTTCACGGATCCCGTCCCACTCGTGGCCGGTGGTCTCGACGCCCGAGATCTCATCGACGTGCTTTTCGGCACTTGGTCTATCGAGCATGATGTCAGTCCTCCTTGAGAGGGATTTCAGCGGCGCTTTCAGCGGCTTTGCGCGCGCCGGGCCGGAAGGTGAAGAGAACGACCCCGACGAAGAAGATCGTCATGGCGAGCAGACCCCAGCTGTCGGCGAAGTGGCGCATGGCGGTATAGGTTTCCATCTCGCGCCCTCCTCAGCGGTAGCCGCTGGCGTTGTCGTAGGTGGAAAAGTCCACCAGCGTGCCGAGCATCTGCAGGTAGGCGACGAGAGCGTCCATCTCCGTCAGCTTTTGCGGATCGCCGTCGAAATCGCCGATCTTCGCCTTCGGATAGCGCTCCAGCAGGCCGGCGGTGTCAGCATTCGGATCAGCCTGCGCCTTGAGGTCCGCGACAGCGTTTTCCAGCATCGCGTCGTCATAAGGCACCCCCACGGCCCGGTTCGCCTTGAGGTTCATGGTGACGTCGGTCACCTTCAAGGGCGTCTCCTTCAGGAAGGCGTAACTGGGCATGATCGATTCCGGCACGACGGAGCGCGGCTCGATCAGGTGCTGCACGTGCCATTCGTTCGAGTAACGGTCGCCCACGCGGGCGAGGTCCGGCCCCGTGCGCTTGGAACCCCACTGGAACGGATGGTCGTACATGCTCTCGGCGGCGAGGCTGTAGTGGCCGTAGCGTTCCACCTCGTCGCGGAACGGCCGGATCATCTGACTGTGACAGACGTAGCAGCCTTCACGGACGTAGATGTCGCGTCCCGCCAGTTCCAGCGGCGAGTACGGACGCATGCCCTCCACCTTCTCGATCGTGTTCTCGAGATAGAAGAGCGGCGCGATCTCCACGATGCCGCCAACGGTGACGACCAGCAGCGAGCCGACCAGAAGCAGGGTCGCATTGCGTTCGATAAGTGCGTGTTTGTCGAGGATCGACATGGTCGGTGCTCCTATTCGGCCGGCTGCAGTGCGGGTGCTGCGCCGGGGATCGGCGCCTCGTCGCGCTGGTAGCCGAGGATGGTCATGGTGACGTTGAAGGCCATGATCAACGCACCGGCGAGGAACAGGCCGCCGCCGATGGCGCGCAGGACGTAGTAAGGGATCATCGCTGCCACGGTTTCGGCGAACGAGTAGACGAGGAAGCCCTGGCCGTCGTACTCGCGCCACATCAGGCCCTGCTGGATGCCGGCGACCCACATCACCGCGGCGTAGACGACAATGCCGAGAGTGGCGAGCCAGAAGTGCCAGTTGACCATGCGGATCGAATAGAGCCGCTCGCGGTTCCAAAGCTTCGGCACGAGGAAGTAGATCGCGCCGAAGGTAATCAGGCCGTTCCAGCCGAGCGCACCGGAATGCACATGGCCGATGGTCCAGTCGGTGTAGTGGCTGAGCGAGTTGACCGCGCGGATCGACATCATCGGCCCCTCGAAGGTCGCCATGCCGTAGAAGGCGATGGCCATGACCATCATGCGTACGATCGGATCGGTGCGGATCTTGTCCCAGGCGCCCGAGAGCGTCATCAGGCCGTTGATCATCCCACCCCAGGAGGGCATCCAAAGCATGATCGAGAACACCATCCCGAGCGTCTGCGCCCAGTCCGGCAGCGCGGTATAGTGCAGATGGTGCGGACCAGCCCAGATGTAGAGGAAGATCAGCGCCCAGAAGTGGATGATCGATAGACGGTACGAATAGACGGGGCGGTTCACCTGCTTTGGCACGAAGTAATACATCATGCCGAGGAAGCCCGCGGTGAGGAAGAAGCCCACGGCATTGTGGCCGTACCACCACTGGGTCAATGCATCCTGCACGCCCGAGAAAGCTGAATAGCTCTTCACGCCGAGGAAGGACACCGGCACCGCCAGGTTGTTGACGATGTGCAGCATGGCGACCGTGACGATGAACGACAGGAAGAACCAGTTCGCCACGTAGATATGCGGCTCCTTACGTTTCAGGATCGTCCCGAGGAAGGCGACCAGATAGGCGACCCAGACGACGGTGAGCCACAGATCCACGTACCATTCCGGCTCGGCATACTCGCGCCCCTGCGTGATGCCCAGCAGGTAGCCGGTCGCGGCCATGACGATGAACAGCTGATAGCCCCAGAACACGAACCAGCCGAGATTGCCGCCGAAGAGACGCGCACGCGAGGTGCGCTGGACGACGTAGAACGACGTCGCGATCAGCGCATTGCCGCCGAAGGCGAAGATCACCGCGGACGTATGCAGCGGACGCATGCGGCCGAAGTTGAACCAGGGCTCGATGTTGAGATCGGGAAAGGCAAGCTGCAGCGCCACGACCACGCCGACGAGAAAGCCGACGACGCCCCAGAAGACCGTGGCGATGACGCCGTACCGGATGACGTCATCGAAGTACGGGTTCGCGCCCGCCATGTTGCCGTAGCCGCCGGGAACGGGATACGGCGCAAACGACACGCGCCGCAGCATCACCACCGTACTGCCCAGCAGCACGAAAAACAGCACCCACATATGGGCCTGGAACAAACTGTCATGCGCAAATGCCGCACCGAGAAGCGCAAAGAACGCCCCCACCGCAAGCAGCGCGGTTTCAAATCCATATTTCATCGTTGGCATCCCCAACTCAACGTGCCCAGCTCAACGAGCGTTACGTGCCGGAAGGGGATTCGCTCGAAACCCGTCACGGCAGTCAGGGCAGTGCTCGCAGAAGCGTGAAGGCTCAGCCTTGATGCAGATCAACGCGAGGTTTCAATCGCGCAGGCATCAATGTCGCCAGATTGAAGTTTCAGGACGAGGAACGGGCCAATGACGCTGGCAAACCAGGAACACGACAGGGTCGAGCACCTTCTCTCCGCCATGCCCCGCGACACCGTGTCGCTCGACTGGCTGGCGGGCGCCCACCGTGAACAGCTGCGGCTGTGCGACGCGCTGGAAGAAATCGCCGACAGCCTGCCGGCGGCCGTGAACCGGCAGAAGTGCATCTATGCGGCAAAGGTTCTGGGGCCTCTGATCCACGGACTGCATCGCTATGAGGAACAGGTACTGTTTCCTCACCTGGCCGCCAGGGCTGCGAGCGACGGCGCCCTGGGGCAGACGCTGAACCGGTTGAAGTTCGAGCACTGCGAAGACGAATGTTTTGCAGAGGAGTTGGTCGATATCCTTCTCAAGCTCGGCAGCGGCGCGCCGGACGTGAACGCGGAGGCGGCGGGCTACATGCTGCGCGGCTTCTTCGAGACGATCCGGCGCCACATCGCCTTCGAGCGCGAGCACCTCCTGCGCGGCGTCAACGCCGCCTGAGGGGGGGCCTCACTCGCCCGTCAGGCTTTCTTCGCCTTCTTCGCCTTTTTGGCCTTCAACGTATGCTTGATGTCCCAGCGGTCGTGATACCAGAGCCACTGGGCGGGATACTCGCGTACCCACTGCTCGACCTTGTCGTTCAGCTTCTGCGCCGTGGCGTCGACATCGACCGCGCCGTCCGCCTTGCGCGGGATCTCCATCGCCGGTTCCAGTTCGAGCCGGAAGCGGTTATTCGGCAGCCGGATGCAGCGGGCCGGATAGACCTCGCAGTCGAACTGGCGCACAAGCTTTGCGAGCAACGGATTTGTATGGACGGGCTGATCGAAGAAGCTTGTGGGCAATCCCTTCCGGTACTTCTGGTCGACCAGAACGCCGACGGGCTGGCCGCTGTCGAGCTTGCGGGCCAGCGTGAACGACGAGCCTGCATGCGACGGCACGAGGTTGCCCATGCGCGCGCGGCGGAACTCGAAGACCTTTTCGGCGATGTAGGGATTGTTGGGCGGCCTGAACAGCACCGCCACCTCAATGCCGAAGGCAGCACCTGCGACCGGCAACATCTCGAAATTGCCGGTGTGGCCGGTAAAGACGATGAAGGGCCGCCGGTTCTCGTAGAGATCGATGAAGATCGGGATGCCCTCCACCTCGACGCGCCCGACCTTGTCGCTGAACGGATCGAAATCGAACAGTCGATCCAGGAAGACGTATTCGGCCGCCATCCGCCCCATGTTTCCCCAGCTCTCCATGGCGATATCGGAGAGCTCCGCATCAGACTTCTCGGGGAACGCGTTGCGCAGGTTGGTCAGCATCAGCTTATGCCGACCGGTCATCGGCCCCACGAAGCGGCCGAAGCGGTCGGCGAAGTTCATCGCGCCGTCGGCCGGAAACAGCTTCAGCACGTTGAGCAGGCCGAACACGAACTGGGCGACCAGCCACTGCTGGAAGCTGCGCAGCGCCAACACGATGCGGGTAATGAGACGACGCACTGTGGTCAGTCCAGCCGCAACACGATCTTGCCGAAGATCTGGCGCGATTCCATCCGCTCCAGAGCGGTCGCGATGCCGTCGAAGGTAACCTCTGTGTCGATCACCGGATGCACGATGCTACGGGCCATCTTCTGCATGGCGTTTGCCATGTTCTCCATGCGGCAGCCGAACGAACCGAGCAGCTTCAATTGCTGCTGGAACAGCATCATCAAGTTCATCTCGGTGGAAACGCCGGAGGTCGAACCGCAGGTGACGAGGCGGCCGCCGCGCTTCAGGCACAACATCGAGCCCGCCCAGGTGTCCTTGCCGACGTGCTCGAACACCACGTCTACACCCTTCTTCTTCGTCAGCTTGCGCACGACGCCCTCGAAGCGGTCCTCGCGGTAGTTGATGACGTGGTCGGCGCCAAGCGCCTTCGCCTTCTCGATCTTGTCGTTCGAGCCGACCGTGGTGATGACGGTGCAGCCGATCTTCTTGGCGAGCTGGATCGCAGCCGTGCCGATACCCGAACCGCCGGCATGGACGAGGATCGTCTCGCCGGGTTCCAACTTGGCGTTGTCGAACAGCATGTGCTCGACGGTGCCGAAGGTGACGGGCGCAAGCGCGGCTGCGACCGCGTCGATGCCGGGAGGTGCCGGCACGAGCTGGCGGGCGGGAATGTTGATCTTTTCCTGCGCGAAGCCGTCGAGATGGAACCCGTGCACGCCGCCGACATGCTCGCACAGGTTATCGCGCCCCTCGCGGCAGGGCTTGCACAGGCCGCAGACGCGCGCACCGTAGACCGACACGAGCTGGCCCGGCAGCACGTTTGCAACGCCCGGGCCGATCTGGTCGACGACGCCGGCGGCCTCCGCGCCGATGACCAGCGGCATTTTGCGCTTGGCAAACGCCATGCCGCGCCAGCCCCAGACGTCGATATGGTTCAGCGCCACCGCCTTGACCCGCAGCGTTACCTCGCCGGGCGCCGGAGCCGGCGGCTCTGGAATGTCGGTCAGTTCGAGCTTGCGATCATCGAGAAGCTGCAGTGCGCGCATCGTTCTTGTCCCTTGCCGCAGGTCGCGGCCCCAAATTCGTCTGATCACGTCCCGCCACGTCGGATGACATACCGGGCGTACTTGGCGCAGAGCGATCGGCCCTGCGGCCGGCTGCGCCCATTTCGGACCGTTCCTCTAGAGCAACGGATGGTCGAATGGAACCGCTTTCCCGCCCCAGACGGCGGGAAAGCAAGGCGATTTCGGGCAGGTACCTTCTGCCGCGATCAGACCACAGCATGCGAAGCCAGACTCGATACGATCGGCTCATGTCCAGCAAGCCCCTGCCCGCGTGGCACGTCAGGCAGGTCCCGCCGTCATCACCAGGCTGGCGTTCTGCCCGCCGAAGCCGAACGAGTTCGACAGCACGGCCGAAACCTGCTTGTCGCGCTTCACGTTCGGCACGACGTCGAGAAGGATCGTCGGATCCGGGTTCTGGTAGTTGATCGTCGGCGGCAGCGTGCCCGTCAGCATGGTCTGCAGCGAGAACACCGCCTCGATCGCACCGGCGGCCGTCAGCGTATGGCCGATCATCGACTTGTTGGAGGAAACCGCGATCTGCGAAAGCCCCTCCCCGAACACCGTCGACATGGAGAGATACTCCATCTTGTCGTTTTCCGGCGTCGAGGTGCCGTGCGCGTTGATGTAACCGATGCCGTCCTCGGCGATGCCGGCGTCTTCCAGCGCTGCCCGGATCGTCGCGATCGCAGGTCCGCCATCCGGCGAGGAGCGCGTACGGTGGAAATGGTCCGCCTTCTCGCCGCAACCCTTCATGATGCCCAGCACGCGCGTGCCGCGGGCGACTGCCGATTCCAGCGATTCCAGAACGAGCGTCGCAGCACCCTCGGCGATCACGAAGCCGTCTCGGTCCTTGGTAAACGGCTTCGAGGCCTTCTGCGGCGGGTCGTTCTGGGTAGAGAGTGCCGACAGCAGCGCGAAGCGGATCAGCGCTTCGGCCGTGACCGAGCCGTCGGTGCCCACGGTCAGCGCCCGGTCGGTGCGACCCTGGCGGATAGCCTCGACGCCGAGCTGGATCGCGGTCGCACCCGAAGCGCAGGCCGTCGACAGCGTCACCGGCAGGCCGCGCGTGCCGAAGCGATCGGCAAGGCGCTCGGAAATTGCGCCGAACAGCCAGGCCTCGTGCAGTGCCGGATCGGGCTTGTCGCGCAGCACCGACAGGAAGCGGTCATAGGCGTCGCCCGGCCGCTGCGACGGCGGTGCGCGATCGGCAAGTGCGAAGCGCGCGCTCCATTCCGGCTCGATCGGCGGTGCGGCGAGAAACAGCGGTCCGCCGAAATCGCCGGACAGGCCGGCCTGCGCCAGGGCCTCGTCGGTCGTTTCGCGCGCATAGAAATAGGAACGCTCCACCGGGTTTTCCGCCGGGAGTTCCACGAAGTCCACGGTGCCGGCGATACGGGTGTTCAGCCCGTCGACGGGGAAGCGGGTGATGCCGTGGATACCGGAAACGCCGCCCGAAAGCGCCGCCCAGTTGTCCTCCAGCCCCTGCCCGAGCGAGGTGATGACGCCCATGCCGGTCACGGCGACGATCGGGCGTCCGAGATGATCCCTAAAGGCTGCCTTGGTCATGCGCCCGTCCTCACTTCTCTGCCTTCAGGATTGCAATGCCCTCGCCGCGCGCATGGCCGATCGTCGTGACGATCGCCGTATCGGCAGCGCCGTCCATCGTGCCTTCGCTTGAGGGATCGAAGGCAGGAACCTTCGCCTCGTTGGCAAGCGCAAGTCCGGCAAGCGCCAGCCCGAGCGGAAACTGGCTTTCCAGCGCATGGCCGGTCACGCCGCCATAAGCGCGCACCGGTACGCCGGCAAACCGATTGTCGAGCCAGGCCTTCTCGCTTTTCGAAAGCGCGTGCATGCCCGAAGCGCCGGAGAACACGATCGCGGACCCGGCCTTGGCCTCTGCGCCGTCCACGAGCGCGTCCAGCCGGCTTTCCAGCCGCCCATCCTCGCGGCGACCGCGGTCGCCGCCGATTTCCGCAATGGTCGCGTAGATGCGGGCGCCGCGGCCTTCGGCATGCGCGCGCGATTCCAGCACAAGGAAGGCGCCGACGGAACCGGAGATGATGCCACCGCCGGCATTCTCGTCGCGCGACCAGAGCGGCGTCCAGCCGCCCGTCGCGTGCGCGCCGAGCGCCTCATAGAGCAGGATCACGTCGGGCCGCTCGGCGACGAAGCCGCCGCCGACCAGGGTGTGCGTCGACTGGCCTGCACGGATGCGGGCAAACGCGGTCTCGATGGCGCTGATGCCCGCAGCCTCTTCGCCCATGAAGGTCCGCGAGGAACCGGTCACCTTGTGAACGATCGAGATATTGCCCGCCATGAGGTTGGAGAGCTGGGCCAGAAACAGCGTCGGGCGCAGTTCCGTCGTCAGCTTCTCGTTCAGCAGCTGCTCGCGGTCGTTGCGCTTCAGCCCCTCGTCCACGATCAGCGAATCGACGTTGATGTCGCGTTCACCACCGCCGGCGGCGACGATCATGTCCATCGTGCCGCAAGCCTCGGCATCGTCCTTCAGTCCGGCATCGTCGAGCGCCAGGCCGGCTGCAAAGACGCCGAGGCGCTGCCAGTTCTCCATCTGCCGCTGGTCGCCCCGCTTGGCGATCTGCTGGGACCAGTCGATCTCCGGCATCGGATGCACCGGATAAGGCGCGAACCGCTCGGTCTCGATCTTCAGGTCCGGTGCGGTCGCAGCCTTCAGCAGCGCGATATGCGGCTCGGTTCCGACACCCTGGCAGGTGACGATACCGATGCCGGTGATGACGACGTCGTTTTGCGCCTTCGTCATGCGTCAGTTCCTCTTTATTGGGCCGTTGCGGCAAGCGCTTCCGTCAGGCCGACTTCGCCGGCCCGGCGGCGCACGATGTCGGCCAGCGGCACTTCGCTGAACGGCATGGTGCGCAACTTCAGCTGTGCGTCGCAGATCTTCTTGCCGTCGGAGGTGATCTTTGCCTTTGTCACGGCGAAGCCCGAACCGTCGTGCTCCAGCACCGCCTCGATGTCGAGCACGGCGTCGGGCTCGACGAACGCGCGCATCTTGGCACCGTCGACCGACATCAGAAACGGCATCGCGTTGAAATTCGTGGCGGCCAGCACCAGGAAGCCGGAAGCCTGCGCCATCGTCTCGATCAGAAGGACGCCCGGCACGAGCGGCATGCCCGGGAAGTGCCCTTCGAAGACGGGGCTTTTCGACGGCACCACCGAACGCGCCGTGAGCGTCTTGCGCTCGGCGTCCACGGTTTCCACCCGGTCGATCATCTGGAAATATTCAAGCAGCATCGCAATCCCATTAAGCCGCAAGTTACCGCTTTGTGACCGGAGCCCGGAACGTCAAAGGCCTGCCATGTTCGGCAGGCCGTCAGCGCCCGGCAACGGAATGCGGGGGGCCGCGCATGGCGGCACTAGGCATTTACGCCTTTGCGGCGCGCAACTCGTCGATCTTGGCACAGAGGTTCTGCAGAACGAAATACTCTTCGGTCGCCACCTTGCCTTCGTTGACGTCCTGCGTCCACTGCTCGAGCGGGATCTTGATGCCGAACTCCTTGTCGATCGCAAAAACGATGTCGAGGAAGTCCAGGCTGTCGATGCCGAGATCGTCGATCGTGTGGCTCTCGGGCTTGATCGTATCGCGATCGATCTCGCTGGTTTCCGCGATGATGTCGGCAACCTTGTCAAATGTAGCTGTCACGCCAGTACCTCATGAATTCTTTGGTCGGCCGATCCTATAAGTAAATGCGGCGGAAATGCCAATGGGGCAGTGTCGGCGCTGCTGCGTTTTGGCAACATGGTGTTGCGCAAACACCAACCGCCGATTTCCGATGCGCATCGATTGTCACAAGCCTATCCTAGGCATGAAAAGCTGCAAGAAGACACACGATGAGAAATCCGGCGCCGCCAGGAAATATCCTCACAATCTTTCCGAGAATTGATTTCGATCAAATCGGCGCACCCGATCTGGAATTAACAATCGTCAATCAGAGGTCGCGATATTCTGCCGCGGATAGGACCGGGGCGACAATGTCGCATTGCAACAATGCCCGATCTCGTTCAGGGATCGCGCAGCGGCAGACAAGTTGGGGGCAAATCCATGGATATGCAGCGCAAGGACGTCCACAGCTCCGAGATACCGGTCGTATGCCGGGCCTGCGAAGCGCGTCATGGCGGCGTATGCGGAGCATTGTCTCCCGAACAGCTCTTGGAACTGAGCAAGCACTCGACGCGTAAACGTCTCGAGGCCGGCACGGAAGTCGTCGGCCAGGGCGAGGACATGGGCGCCTTCGCCAACATCATGCGCGGCGTCGTCAAGCTGACCCGCATGATGCCGGACGGCCGCCAGCAGATCGTCGGCCTGCAGTTCGCGCCGGACTTTCTGGGCCGCCCTTTCGTGGAGGAAAGCCCGCACAGCGCCGAGACCGCAACCGATGCGGAGATCTGTACCTTCCCGCGCCAGATGCTGGAACGTCTGGTGGGCCGCACTCCCGACCTTGAGCACAAGTTGTACCAGCAGTCGCTCAAGGAACTGGACGAGGCGCGCGACTGGATGCTGACGCTCGGCCGCAAGAACGCGCAGGAAAAGGTGGCGAGCTTCCTCTTCCTCATCGCCTCGCACTACGATCCGGAGACGGTGGATGGCTCCGTCTTCGATCTGCCGCTGTCGCGCGCCGACATCGCCGATTTCCTCGGCCTGACGATCGAGACGGTGAGCCGCCAGTTCACCCGCCTTCGCAAGGAGGGCGTCATCCAGATCGAGAACAACCGCCACGTGATCGTGCCGGATATCGAACGCCTGCAGCAGTCTGCCGGCATCGATTGACGCCTCAGATAACCGCAGCCATCAGCGCGCCCGTCACCGTCAGCAATACCAGCCCGTCGCAGGCGCGGCCGAACACGGAGAGCCCACGCCGGATGTCGGCTGCTGTCGCCACCGCCCGCCCGCCCGCATTGATCATCGGCTCGTCCACGCGCACGCCGCCATAGATGCGCGGACCGGCGAGGCCGATGCCAAGCGCGCCGGCCATAGCCGCTTCCGGCCAGCCGGAATTGGGTGATCGGTGCAAGCCGCTGTCGCGCAGTCCGACGTCCAGCGCCGCCTGCGCCGCGCGCCTGCCCTCCGTCCGCCATGCGCCGAAGGCGATCAGCAGGATGGAGAAGCGCGCCGCCGGCCAGTTGGCGATGTCGTCCAGCCGGGCCGAAGCCCAGCCGAAGTCGAGGTATTTCGCATTCTTGTGACCGATCATCGAATCGGCGGTGTTCAGCATCTTGTAGGCGAGCAGTCCCGGCAGGCCGAGCAAAGCGTACCAGAACGCCGGCGCGACGACGCCATCGGAAAAGTTCTCCGCCAGGCTCTCGATCGCCGCCCGGCAGACGGCCGGCTCGTCGAGCGTCGCGGGATCGCGGCCGACGATCATCGACACCGCCTGCCGCCCGCCTTCCAGTCCGCCCGTCTTCAGGCCGCGCTCAACGGCGCCCACATGGTCGGCGAGGCTCTTCTGCGCAAGGAACAGCGCCACAATGACCGCCTCGACCACCAGTCCGGCCCATCCGAGCAGCAAAAGCAGCATATGGATCACGTAGCCGGCGACGAGCGCCAACGACAGCAGGGCGCCGATCGCGACCACGCCGTTGAAACGGCGCGTGTCCGGGCGCATCCGCTTGCCGTTGAACATACGGTCAAGCGCCGAAATGGACCAGCCGAAGAGGACGACCGGATGAGGCACGCGATTCCAGAGCCACGGCGGATCGCCGACGAGGCGGTCGAGCAGCAGGGCGATGGCGAGAACGAGCAGTGTAACGGTCATGGGTCAGGCGGAAAAACGGCTAAGCGCCTCGGCAAGGCGCCGGTCACAGGCTTCGTCCGGCGTGAGGCCGAAACGCAGCCAGTTGCGATCATAGTCGAACGCCCGCACAAGTATATGCTTCGTGCACAGCCATTCGTGGATTTCCGCAGCACGCCTGTCAGCCACCAGCGAAAAGAGCGGCGTGCCGCCAACGATCTCAAGGCCGGCGCCGCCCAGCACTTCATCAAGCGCCGCCTTGCGCTCCAGGATCGAATGCCGGATCGGCGCGCAGTCGCCGTTCATCAGGCCGGCAGCGATCGAAAGCGCGGGGCCGGAAACGGACCAGGGCCCCAGCCAGTCGGCAAAGTCGGCCAGCACCGGTTCGAGGCCAAGCACGAACCCGAGCCGCAAGCCTGCTAGCCCGAAGAACTTGCCGAAGGAGCGAAAGACGAGAAGGCCCGGCAGGCGGCCGGCATGCCCCGCAAGCGAGGCGTCCGGCACCATGTCCGCGAACGCCTCGTCGACGACAAGAGTGCCGCCGGCCGGGGCAAGACGATCCCTTGCCTCCAGCAGGTCCTCGGGCCGATACAGGCGGCCGTCCGGATTGTTCGGATTGACGACGACGGCAAGCCCGTGCTCCGGACTCAGGTTTCGCACATCATTCACCGCGTCCACGGGATGACCGGCTGCCCGCAACACGCGCGCATATTCGCCATAGGTCGGCGAAACGACCGCGACGCGCCGACCGGTCGGCACCAGCCGCGGCAGGAGCTGGATGGCCGCCTGAGTCCCCGGCACAGGCAGGGGCAGGCACGTGCGCGTGCCATAGTAGCGGGCGGCGGCCTGCCGGGTGTTCTCGACGCGATGGGCATCGGGCAGCCGGTGCCAGACGGCTTCCTCGATCGCAGGCAGAACGACCGGCCGCGGATTGATACCGGTAGAAAGGTCGAGCCAGTCCTCAAGCCGGCCACCATAGCGCTGGGCCGCCGCCGATATTCCGCCGCCGTGCTGGATCGGCGCGGTGTTCACAGCGCACCTGCAGCAAGATCGATGAGATGCATGTAGGACCCCGAAACGTTCCCGCGCCGCAGCCCGACGAGGCCGAGATCCTGCCCCGCCGCATCCGTCGCCCGAAACAGCCTGTCGGCGGCACCTTCCTCCACCACCGTGGAATAATGAAACTCATGCGCCATCATGGGCGCCTCGAATCCGGAACCTGCGAGCGGCACCACCCGGCGATAGCCGAGATGGCGAAGCCGCTCGGCAAAGCTCGTGACGAGCGGCAGCAGTCCGAGCATGCCATGCCGCGTCCCATCCGCCGAGATCAGCCCCTCGCCCAAGGTCATGTATCCCCCGCATTCGCCGTAGATGCGCGCCCCGCGTGCGCTGGCCGCCAGCATGCCTTTGCGGAAATTGCCGGCATTAGCAAGCGCGTCGCCGTGCAGTTCGGGATATCCGCCGGGAAGGAAGACCGCGTCGCAGTCTGCATGCGGCGCCTCGTCCCGCAGCGGGGAGAAAAAATCGAGCTGCGCCCCCTGATGCTGCCAGCCCTTGGCCAGATGCGGATAGAAAAAGGCAAACGCGTTGTCGCGGGCGATCGCGATCCTCTGTCCCAGCGGCGGCATGCGTACTGCCTGACGTGTCTCACCGCGGCTGGCGGCCTCGCCGGCGATGGAAACCAACCGGCGAAGGTCGAGATGACTGCGCATCGTCTCGGCGGCGTGACCGATGAAGTCTTCGAGCGCCCCGTGCTCGCCGGCCTGCACGAGACCGAGATGGCGTTCCGGCAGGGCCAGAAGGCCGTCGCGCGGGATCGCCCCCAGCACGGACACACCCGCCTTGCCGAGCGCATCCCGCAGCATCGCCTCGTGGCGGGCGCTGCCAACCTTGTTGAGGATCACCTCGCGAACGGAGACGTCGGCCCGGAAATCTGCAAAGCCGCGCACCATGGCTGCGACCGAGTGTGACAGGCGGCTGCAATCGACGACGAGCACCACCGGCAACCCGAGCATGGCGGCAAGATCTGCGGGAGAGCCGCTTCCGTCGGCAGCCCCGTCGAACAGGCCCATCATGGCCTCGATGAGCAGCAGCCTGCCGTCTTGCCGCTGCTCAGACGCATGCGTTGCAAGTAGCTCCGGCCGCATCGCCCATGGATCATAATTGAGGCAATCCGAGCGGCTGGCAGCGGCGTGGAACGCCGGGTCGATATAGTCCGGCCCCGCCTTGCCCGGCGACAGCACGACGCCCTCGTCGGCCAGCGCGCGAAGCAGGCCGAGTGTCACCGTGGTCTTGCCCGACCCGGAGGCCGGTGCTGCAATCATCAGCCCGCTCATGCGGGATCCTTCATGCTCCGGGATCCAAACGGATCGGCACGCAACACCTTGCCCTCGCGCAAGGCCCCCAGCCAGTCCAGCGAGCCGCGCAACCGCACCACATGACCGACGACGACGATCGCCGGCGGTTCCAGCCCCGCCTTTGTGGCGTCGGCCTCAGCCGCGGCGAGCGTCGTTTCCAGCACCGTCTGGGCGGCGGTCGCGGCATTGCAGACAAAGGCGACAGGTTCGTCCGGCGCGCGTCCCGCGGCCAAAAGGTTCGAAGCAATCTGGCCGATGTGCTTCATCGCCATGTACATGACGATCACCGGTGAGCCTGCGGCAATTCCCTGCCAGTTGATGCGATCGGGAACGACGCCGGAAGAATCATGCCCCGTCAGGAAGGTGACGGCATGGTTGAGCTCGCGATGCGTTACGGGAATGCCGGCATAGGCAAGGCCGCCGATACCGGCCGTAATGCCCGGCACCACGCGGAACGGCACGTTGTGCTCCACAAGCGTCAACGCCTCTTCGCCGCCGCGGCCGAACACGAAGGGATCGCCGCCCTTAAGCCGCAGCACACGCTTGCCCGCGCGCGCCAGTTCCACCAGCCGCAGCGAGATGTCGCGCTGCTTCGGCGACGGCTTGCCGCCGCGCTTGCCGGCGAATTCCAGTTCCGCGCCGGGTCGGGCCAACTGCAGGCAGTCCGCATTGACCAGTGCATCGTGCACGATCACGTCAGCCTGGCGCAGCCCCTGCACGGCAAGCAGGGTCAACAGTCCTCTATCACCGGGACCGGCGCCGACCAGCCAGACGCTTCCAGCCTCCAGTTCCGGCAGATTGGAAAAGAGCGCTTCCATCAGGCAGCGCCCCCGAGACTTGATTCGTTTTCTAAGCGAACGGAATCGCCTTGCGAAAAAGCACCGATAACAACCTGAAATGATTCGACGATCGCCGCCGTCGCATGCGCCGACTTGCGCTTTGTCACGACGAGCCGTCCGTCCGGCCCCGCTGCGGCGAGCGCCGCGCCCTCGGCAACGCCGTGGCAGCCGGTATGGCGAAAGACGATGTCCGAGGGCTCGGACAGCCGCGGCGTCTCCGTCTCCAGCCTCCCGGCAGCAAAGGTGCGCAAGGGTACGGAGAAATGGCGCGCGGCTGCAATCATCGCCGGCTCGTCCGAACGAGTATCGAGGGATGCGATGAGGCAAAGTCTTTCAGACGCGTCAAGACCGGCGGCATCCAGGACCGCCTCCGCCAGCGCCATGACCTCCGAGGGCGGTGTGCCGCGCTCGCAGCCGAGACCCAGCACCAGTGCGGGCTTTTCCACGACCTCTTGTGCAGCGTCATTCATCCGGCCGCTCTCGCTCCCATGCAAATGCACATGCGCGGCGCGAACCGTCCGTTCCGGCAGTCCCGCATCCGGCCCCCTTGTTGGGTCGGCCGCATCGGGCACCTTTCCGGCTCCGCATGGAGCACCGCCGCATGTCGAACCTGTTTAGCGAAGCGGTCATTGCCGGTCAAACCGGATTGCGGCGTGCGATGAAACGGCAGCGCCATCAGTCCTTGCATTTCGATCATAAGAGGTGACGGACAGGAAAACTTGGATTATGCATACAGCAGCTTTGCTGCAGTGCGGGAAAACACTGCCACGCACGGAGGCCGCGCTGATGTCGATGCCGCATGCGAAGTCCCGCAACACCAGACCGATCGACCTCGCCCTGCAGGGCGGTGGCTCGCATGGCGCGTTCACCTGGGGCGTGCTCGACCGCCTCCTCGAAGAAGACTGGCTGAAGCTGGAAGCGATTTCCGGCACTTCGGCCGGCGCCATGAACGCAGTGGTACTCGCTGACGGCTATGAGCACGGCGGCCCCGAAGGCGCCCGTGCATCGCTTGAAACCTTCTGGAAAAAGGTGTCTGACGCCGCCCGGTTCAGCCCGTTCCAGCGCACCCCGCTCGATATCATGCTCGGCCGCTGGGCGCTCGACTTCTCGCCCGCCTTCGTCGTCATGGACATGATGGCGCGCATGGTTTCTCCCTACCAGATGAACCCGAGCGGCAAGAATCCGCTGACGGAGATCCTGGAGGCCTGCGTCGATTTCGACAGGCTGGTCGCCTCCCCCGTGCGGCTGTTCATCACGGCGACCAACGTGCATACGGGGCGCGGGCGCGTGTTCCGCAACGCCGAACTGACGCCGGACGTCCTTCTCGCTTCCGCCTGCCTGCCGACGCTCTATCAGGCGGTCGAGATCGACGGCGTGCCCTATTGGGATGGCGGTTTCTCGGGAAATCCGACGCTGACGCCGCTGATCGAGGACTGCGCCGCCGAGGACACCATCCTCGTCCAGATCAATCCGATCGAGCGCCAGGAAACGCCCAGAACGGCGAGAGAAATCCAGAGCCGCCTGAACGAGGTCTCCTTCAACGCGGTCCTGCTGAAGGAACTGCGCATGGCGGCGATCATGCGCAAGATCGCCGATTCCGGCCACGCCGAGGGATCGCGCTGGGGCACGATGCGGCTGCACCGGATCGCGGGTGATGTGATGCTCGACCTCGGCTACTCCTCCAAGCTGAATGCCGAATGGCCTTTCCTGACGATGCTGCGCGACAAGGGACGCGAGGCGGCCGACGAATTTATCCGGCAACATGCCGACGACATCGGCCATCGTCCCTCCTTCGACATCGACGAACTGATCCAGGGGAATTGAGATGGGTCTTCTGGGAATAGCTGCCGGCCTCGCGCTGCTGATCGCACTCGCCTACCGCGGCTGGAGCATCCTGCTCTTGGCCCCGCTTGCAGCCCTGCTTGCCGCCGCCTTGTCCCGCGAGCCGCTGCTGGCCAGTTGGACGCAGATCTTCATGCCGAACGCGGCAGGCTTCTTTGCCCAGTATTTCCCTCTCTTCCTGCTGGGCGCGCTGTTCGGCAAGCTGATGGAGGATACGGGATCGATCCGGGTAATCTCGCGCGTTCTGATGGACAAGCTCGGCATACGCCGGGCGATCGTGTCCGTCGTGCTGGCCGGTGCGCTTGTCACCTATGGCGGCGTGAGCCTTTTCGTCGCCTTCTTCGTGATCGCGCCGATGGCGGAAGACCTGTTCCGGCGGGCGGGCATTCCGCGTCGGCTGATGCCGGCCGCGATTGTGCTCGGCACCTCCACCTTCACCATGTCCGCCATGCCCGGCACGCCGTCGATCCAGAACGCCATCCCCATGCCGGTCTTCGGCACCACACCGTTTGCCGCCCCGGGGCTGGGACTGATCGCTTCCGCAATCATGGCAGCCTTCGGCCTCTGGTGGCTGGCGCGCGCGGAAAGCGCCGCACGACAATCAGGAGAAGGTTTCGGCGCCGACCGTCCGTCGCGCAATGTGGCTGAGGATCCCAAGCTGCGCGAGCACGCCAATGCCGCGCGCGAATTCGATCCTGCAGAACTCGCGCGCGGGAAGGCTGCGGCGGTCGAGCCCTCCTTTGTCGCTGCCATCGCGCCGCTCGTCACCGTCATCGCCGGCAATATGCTGCTGTCGCTCGTCGTCCTTCCCTCCATGGACGCCGCGTTCCTGTCCGAACCGCGCTGGGGTGCAACCACCCTGTCGGCCGTCATTGGCGTCTGGGCGGTGGTCGCGGCACTGGCCGCCGGCATCGTGCTGGCACTGGCCCTCAACTACCGTCGGCTGCCACTGCTGCGCGACACGATCGACGCCGGGGTCAACGCCTCGGTCATGCCCTCGATCAGCGTGTCCAGCCTTGTCGGCTTCGGCGCCGTCATCGCCAGCCTGCCCGCATTCGATGCCGTACGCGACTGGGTGCTCGGAATAGGCGGCGGACCCGCCGTCTCGCTGGCTGTCGCCACCAACATTCTCTCCGCCCTAACCGGATCGGCTTCCGGCGGCCTGACGATCGCGCTCGAAGCGCTCGGTCCCACCTTCATTGCGCGCGCGTATGAAGCGGGCGTCGACCTTTCGCTGCTGCACCGCGTCGCCGTCATCTCGTCCGGGACGCTCGACACCCTGCCCCACAACGGCGCCGTCATCACGCTGCTTGCCGTCTGCGGAACCGGGCACCGGGAGAGCTACCGCGATATCGCCATCGTCAGCATCGGCGGCGCGATCCTTGCGCTGGTCGCAATACTGGTGATCGGCGCGACGGTCGGCAGCTTCTGAGATCCGTTTCGGCTTTGCAATTCCGTGGCTCATCTGACAAAGAGTGCCGCAGAACGTTCCTGAGCCGGTGGTATTTGAGTTTCGTGGCCGACCTTGCCCTGCATGTCCTGCTTCTTCTTTTCATCGCTGCCTTCATCGCCGGCTTCATCGATTCGATTGCCGGCGGCGGCGGGATGATCACCATTCCGGCCATGCTCCTTGCCGGAATTCCGCCGCTGGAAACGCTCGGGACCAACAAGCTGCAGTCGCTGTTCGGCTCGGGTTCGGCGACAGTGGCCTATGCCGGCGCCGGCCATGTGGACATCCGCCGGCAACTGCCGATGGCGGCGCTGGCGGCAGGCGGCGCCGTGGTCGGAGCGGCAGTCGCCACGGTCATCCCCGCCGATGCGCTGCGCGCCGCCCTGCCGTGCCTGCTGGTCGGTATCGCCCTTTACTTTGCGCTCAAGCCGAACGTCGGCGATCTCGACAGACACCGGCGGCTCTCCGAGGCAGCCTTCGGCTTCACGATCGTTCCGTTGATCGGATTCTACGACGGCCTGTTCGGCCCCGGGACCGGCTCGTTCTTCATGCTGGCTTTCGTTTCGCTGGCGGGCTTCGGGGTGCTCAAGGCGACAGCCAACACCAAGATGCTCAACTTCGGCTCCAACGTCGGCGCCTTCGCCTTTTTCCTCGCATACGGCGTCGTGCTGTGGAAGGTCGGCATCACGATGGGGATCGGCCAATTCCTCGGCGCCCAGGTCGGCTCCCGCTTCGCGATGAAGAAGGGTGCACGGATCATCAAGCCGCTGCTGATCTTCACGAGCCTGGCGCTTGCCGTTCGCCTGATGGCCGATCCGAGCCAGCCGATCCGCGTCTGGCTCGGCTGGTAGGGGACGGATTGCGCCGCCCTTTCCTCAGAATTCCACGCCGATCTGCGCCTTGATCCCCGAACGGAACGGGTGCTTCAGAAGCTCCATCTCGGTCGCAAGATCGGCGATCTCGATCAGTTCCTCCTTGGCGTTGCGCCCGGTCAGGACGACATGCGTCATGTAGGGCTTTTCCGTCCGCAGGAAGTCGATCACCTCGGCGACGTCGATGTAGTCGTAGCGAAGCGCGATGTTGATCTCGTCGAGCAGCACCATGGAATTGCGCTCGTCGCGGATCAGTTCCTTCGCTTTTTCCCAGGCCTTCTGCGCCATCGCCACGTCGCGGGCGCGATCCTGCGTTTCCCAGGTGAAGCCCTCGCCGAGTGTATGGAACTGGCAGAGATCGGAGAAATGCTTCTCGATCAGTTCGCGCTCGCCCGTCAGCATCGCACCCTTGATGAACTGCACCACCGCGCAGGGTTTGCCGTGGGCAATATGGCGGAAGATCATGCCGAAACCGGCTGTCGACTTGCCCTTGCCCTTGCCGGTATGGACGATGACCAGGCCCTTCTCGTCGGTCTTGGTCGCCATGATCTTTTCGCGGGCCTGCTTCTTCTTCGCCATCTTCTCCGAGTGGCGCGCAAGCTCGGCCTCGCTCATGCCGGCGGTTTCGGTCTCGCTGTCGCTCATCGCTTGCTCCTCAATTCTCGTGTTTCGGCAGGTCGTCATCGCAGGAAAACCATGCGACCCGCTCATTCCAGTACCAGTGCTGTGTCACCGAGACGCTCGTCGCATCGTCCAGCGATGCGACGTAGAGGTCGATCTCGGCGGGGCGCTCCGCCGTCTCGTAGCTCATCGGCGAGCCGCAGTTTCCGCAGAAGCCGCGTCTCACACCCGGCGACGATGCGTAATGGCGAAGCGCCTCTCCCTCGAAGCTCGCGTCGGCCCTTGCCACGCAGAAGAAGCTCGTCACCGGCGACGACGTCGCCCGGCGGCAGCTCTCGCAATGGCAATGGCCGGTGCGGATGATCGGGCCCGTGACGGAAAACCGCACCGACCTGCACAGGCAGCCTCCGGAAAGTCCGGTCATGACGCCCTCCGCCTCGCACCGATATCCTCCAGTTCGAACCGCGCCGAATTGGAGCGGGGCGACCACAGCCGGCGGTCGATCGCCTCCACCAGGCGGTCGGACATTTCCTTCAACGCCGCGGGATTCTTCTCGGCCATGAAGTCGCGCACGCGCTCGTCCAGAATATACGCCTGATAGACGGCCTCGAAATGGTGGTCCTTTACCCGTCCCGTCGTCGCAGCGAAGGCGAACATCAAGTCGACTGTCGCGGCCAGCTCGAAGGCGCCCTTGTAACCATGCCGCATCACCCCATCGATCCACTTGGGGTTGACGACGCGGGCGCGCACGACGCGCCCGATCTCGTCCTCCAGCGTGCGCACCACCGGCTTTTCCGGCCGCGAATGGTCGTTGTGGTAGACGGTCGGCTGTGCCCCGCTCAAGTGGGCCGCCGCAGCCGCCATGCCGCCCTCGAACTGGTAGTATTCGTCGCTGTCCAGAAGATCGTGCTCACGATTGTCCTGGTTCTGGACGATCGCCTGCAGGCTTTTCATCCGCACCTCCAGCCGGTCGCGGCTGGAGACGTCCTCGCCCTCGCCGGCATAGGCATGCGCGCCCCAGGTGAGCCAGGCCTCGGCAAGGTCGCCGCGGTCCTTCCACAGGCCCTCGTCCATCATCGTCTGCAGGCCGGCGCCGTAGGCACCGGGCTTTGCGCCGAACACGCGGTAACCCGCCATGGCCTGCGCGTCGGCCACCTGCATGCCGTCACCGGCGAGGGCGGACGCCTCGGCGCGCATGCGGGCGGCGATCGGGTTATCCTCCTCGTCCTCGTCGAGCCCCCCGATCGCCCGCACCGCCCGGTCGAAGAGCGCGATCTGCTCGGGAAAGGCGTCGCGGAAGAAGCCGGAGATGCGCAGCGTCACGTCCACCCGCGGCCGGCGGAGCATCGCTGGGGGGATGATCTCGTAGCCGGTCACCCTTCGCGACACCGTGTCCCACACGGGCTTCGCACCGATCAGCGCCAGCGCCTGGGCGATGTCGTCACCGCCGGTGCGCATGTTCGAGGTCCCCCAGGCCGTAATGCCGAACGAAGTCGGCCACTCGCCGTGGTCCTGCGCGTAGCGAGTCACCAGCAGTTCCGCCGACTTCTTCCCGAGCTCCCACGCCGCCGGCGTTGGCACCGCACGGCTGTCGACGGAATAGAAGTTGCGGCCCGTCGGCAGCACGTCAGGTCGCCCCCGCGTCGGTGCGCCGGAAGGTCCGGGCTCGACGAAGCGCCCTGAAAGCCCACGCAGCAGCGCAGCCATCTCCGCTGCCCCACAGGCCTCGATCGATGGACGAATGACCGCCTCGACCTGTGCCAGCACGGTGTGGGTCGCGTCCCAACCTTCCGGGCACGGCACCTCGCCCGACACGAGTTTTCCCGCCAGCAGCTCGATGCGCTCGACCGTATCGCCGGCGGACCGCCAGGGAGCGTCGGTCTGGATGGCAAGAATGTCGGGACGCGGGCCGGTCCAGGGATCGGACGGGGTGCAGTCGAGCGGGTCGAAGGCATGGCTTCCAGCGGGAAGGTCGTCCACCGTCACGATGCCACCAGCCGCGCCCCCAAACGCATCCGCCGCGATCGCCCGTTGAAGGCTGGCGTCGCCGCCCTCCCCGAGGCCGCGCGGCACCCGCGCGAGCGCCATCGTCAGGTCGGTGAGCAACCGCCCCGAGGGCGAGACACCGAAGACGTGCAAGCCGTCGCGGATCTGCATCTCCTTCAGGTCGCAGAGATAGGCATCGAGCTTTTCGAGCGCCGCGTCCTCGCCGTCGGACTTGGCGATTCCCGCGTCCTGATCGAGCCCGATGTCGCGGACGAGATCGAGGATCTGCCGGCTCAAGAGCCGCAACCGCCGCGGATCGCCGCCCGAAGCGTCATAGTATTCATCGACCAGCGCCTCCAGGTCCTTAAGCGGCCCGTAGGTCTCCGCCCGCGTCAGCGGCGGCGTCAGGTGGTCGATGATGACGGCGGAGGACCGGCGCTTGGCCTGCGTGCCCTCGCCCGGATCGTTGACGATGAAGGGGTAGAGATGCGGCATCGGCCCGAGCACGGCTTCTGGATAGCACGCCTCCGAGAGCGCCAGCGCCTTGCCCGGCAGCCATTCGAGATTGCCGTGCTTGCCGACGTGAACGACGGCATGAACGTCGCAGACCTCGCGGAGATAGGCATAGAAGGCGAAGTAGCCGTGCGGCGGAACGAGGTCCGGCGAATGGTAGGTGTCCTTCGGATCGATGTTATAGCCGCGCGCCGGCTGGATGCCGACCAGCGTTTCGCCGAAACGGCTGAGCGGAAGCGCGAAGACGTCGCCTGAAACGAACGGATCGGCCTCGGGCTGCCCCCAGCGATCTGTAACGGCCCCCTGAATCAGCTTGGGAAGACTTTCGAAGAAGCGCTTGTATTGCTTCAGCGAAAGCGTCTCGCGGATCTCCCGCCCGTCGCTTGCCGCGTTGGTCGGACCCGCCATGAGGTGTGCCATCAGCGCGTCGCCGTCGACCGGAAGTTCGCCGGTTGCATAGCCTTCGCCCTGCATCGCCCGCAGAATTTCCAAGGTGCCCGCCGGCGTGTCCAGCCCGACGCCGTTGCCGAGCCGGCCGTCGCGGTTCGGGTAGTTGGCCATCACCAGCGCCACGCGCCGGTCGCCGGCCTGCGTTCGGCGCAACCGCGCCCAGTTGGCGGCGAGCCTTGCGGAGAAATCGATGCGATCCTGCACCGGCTCGAGGCTGACGATGTTGGTCTCGACCGCCGGATCCCAGCGCGCTGCCGCCTTGAAAGACACGGCCCGCGCCAGCACCCGCCCGTCCACTTCCGGCAACGACACGTTCATGCCGAGGTCGCGCGCCGTAAGGCCCTGCCCGGATTTCTCCCAGGCCTCCCGTGACGAGCCGGAAAAGATCACCTGCAGCACCTGCGCGCCGGCCTCGTCGAGCACGGTCGGCTTGCGGTTGGCACCGGGCGCGGAGACGGCAAAGCTGGTGGCGTTCAGGACCACATCGGGATGGACAGCCGCAAAGGCGGCGCGGACGGTCTCGACAGACGCGGGGTCCTTCAGGCTGGAGACGAAGACCGGCAGGGCGCGGACGCCCTCCGCCGCAAGCGCTTCGATCAGAAGCTCCACCGGCCGCGTCTCGCCGCTCTGGACATAGGCGCGGTAGAAGCAGATGGCGACGGTGGGCGGGACGGATCTCTCGGTCGCGATGGCGACCGCGTCATCGCCCCCCTGGTCATCCGGCAGTGAGGGGCAGATCTTGCTCCACGTCTCGGTATCGACCACGCCGCGCCCCGGCCACCAGATGCCGGCCTTTTCAAGCGGCACCGCCGGCGCCGGCTTGTCGCAGCCGAAGAGGAGCGCGTCGGCATAGGCGAGAAACCGGCCGGCATTTTCCGCGCCCCCTTCGTTCAGGTAGGCCCAGAGCCGCAGCCGGTCGTCTTCCGCAATGCGGTTGAACGGCGCGATCCCCTCGTCCGGCCGGTCGTCACCGGGCAGCGCCACCATGGCGATGTCGTTTGCGACCGCCGTCGCATGCAGCGCCTCGAGCACGTAGCGGAAATAGCTGGCGCCGCCGAGCGCGCGCACGACGATCAGCCTCGCATGCCGCGCGGTCCGCTCCACATAGGTATCGACCGACATCGGATGCGCCAGCGAGGCGAGGCTGGCAAGCCGCAGCCGCATATCCGTCTTGCGGCCGCGATGTGCTGCGGCGATCGAGGCCAGTTCCGTGTCCGCGGCGGAGAGAAACAGCACGTCCCCCGGCGTCTGGCCGAGATCGATCGCCTCCTTGCCGTCGGCGATCGTGCCCTTCTGGGCTAGGAGCAGATGCATACCGCGCTCTCCCTGTGCCCTGAAACGGGGTCGCATCCTCGGGACAAGCCCGAGGATGACGGTAGCGAGTGCCACAGGCGATGCTCTGGAGTTCGAGACGACAAGTGCCGCTCGCGTCGCGGACGAACGGGAGACGGCAACCGGCCCCTCGCGTCATCCTCGGGCTTGTCCCGAGGATCTGCCGACGTTCCCCAGCCGATCCGGTCCGACTGCATACCCAACAGGAGTGCCCCCAGATTGTGTGGTCGCAAGCGGAGCGGCTGCGCGCCCATGCCTGTCACACCGCAGCGTCGATCGCCGCGCGCACGGCGGCTTCGTCCATATCGTGCAGGCCGATGACGACGAGGCGGGTGCCGCGGACTTCGCCCGGAGCCCAGGCGCGTTCGAAATATTGGTCGATGCGGCTGCCGACGGCCTGGATCAGAAGCCGCATGGGCTTGCCGGGCACGTCGGCGAAGCCCTTGACGCGCAGCACGTCGTGCTCGGCGATTACGCCTTTCAGCCGCTCGACGAAGCCGGCCGGATCGGCAACCGGACCGAGCTCGACGACGAAGCTGTCGAATTCGTCGTGGTCGTGCTCTTCGCCGTTCTCATGTTCCAGCTCGTGATGCGACTTGCGGTTGGCAATGTCGTCCTCGGTGCCGACGCCTAGCCCGAGCAGCACGGCGGCTGCGACGTCGCCGTTCCGCGCCTCGATCATGGTCGGCTTGCGGGCGATGCGGGCGGAAACCTCGTCGCGCACCGTCTTCAGACCGGCGGCGTCGATCAGGTCGGTCTTGTTCAGCACGATCAGGTCGGCCGCGGTCAACTGGTCCTCGAAGAGCTCCTCCAGCGGGCTTTCGTGATCAAGGTTGTCGTCCTCCACGCGCAGAGCATCAACGCGATCGTGGTCGTCGGCGAAGCGGCCGGCGGCGACGGCGGCGCTGTCGACCACGGTGATGACGCCGTCGACCGTCACCTCCGTCTTGATCTCCGGCCAGTTGAAGGCGGCGACCAGCGGCTGCGGCAGCGCCAGGCCGGAGGTCTCGATGACGATATGGTCGGGCCGGTTCTCACGCTCCAGAAGCTTCGACATGGTCGGGATGAAGTCGTCGGCGACGGTGCAGCAGATGCAGCCGTTGGTCAGTTCGATGATGTCGTCCTCGCTGCAGGCTTCCGCACCGCAGCCCTTCAGCACGTCGCCGTCGACGCCAAGGTCGCCGAACTCGTTGATGATCAGCGCAATGCGCTTGCCATTGGCGTTCTGCAGGAGGTTGCGGATCATCGTTGTCTTGCCCGCACCGAGGAAGCCGGTGATGACGGTGGCGGGGATCTTTTGCTGGAGCATGGGCTCAACCCTTCATTTTCAGCGGCAGGCCTGCCGCGACAAAATAGACTTCGGAGGCAAGCTGCGCCACCTGCTGGTGCAGCCGCCCGGCGTGGTCGCGGAATTCGCGCGCCATCTGGTTGTCGGGGACGATGCCGAGGCCGACCTCGTTGGAGACGAAGACGAGCCTGCCCGGCGCGGTGACAGTCGCGGCGGCCAGATCGCTGTAGGCAGCCGCCATGTCGTGGTTCTCCATCATCAGGTTCGTCACCCAGAGGGTGAGGCAGTCGACGAGCAGGACCCGATCGTCGCGCGCCGTGTCGTTGATGCGCTCCGGCAGGGCCAGCGGGTCTTCGTGGGTGATCCAGCCATGGCTGCCCCGCTGCGCCTTGTGCTGGTCGATGCGCTGCCGCATCTCCTCGTCCCAGGCGCGCCCGGTGGCGATGTAGTGCTTGGAAAGGCCGGTCTCAGCCGCCAGCCCTTCGGCAAACGCTGATTTTCCGGAACGCGCACCGCCCAGAACCAGGACGGCTCCGGGCGATGTCGTTTTCATCAGACTGCCTTTGCGATCTTCTCGTTGGCGAAACCGAGCGAAAGGCCGAGCACGATCCAGAAGAACAGCGTGGTGGCAAGTGCCGCCACGGCAAATTCGGCACCGAGGACGGCCGGAACATTGCTGGAAAGATCGGACGGCTGAGGGGCGCCATAGACCTGCGGGGCCGCGATCAGTACGATGCCGGCGATCTTCGCCGCAATGCCGTTCTTCAGGATCAGCAGGTAAAGCCCCGCCCCCGACAGAACGACCGTGGCTACCCACCAGACCTGCCGGTCCCCGAGTTCGGCGGCGGGGAAGCCTGGAAGCTCCGGCGGCAGGCCGATAGCCGGCAGCAGATGAACGGCGAGCCAGCCGACAGCGCCCCAGATCGCACCATTGGCGACGGTGATAGCGTTGCCCGTCAAAAGGCTCACACTCGCCAGAAGCAAGGCAAAGCCCGCTCCGGTGACGAGATTGGCAAGCAGCGTGCCGGAAAAGCGGCTCATGCCGAACATGATGCCGCCGTCCTCATGCTCGCCGTCATGGGCATGGGCCACCGAGATCGGCGAGAAATAGGCCGCAATATCGGCGAGCGACGGCGCGCTGCGGAGCGAGGAGTGCTCGTGCGTCGCCTGCGGGGCTTCTGTTCCAGTGGCGGCAGGCTCGGCCTCCTCGCCCTCGAACTCCTCGGCATGGAGGATCAGCGGTATCACGCGCGCCTCCTGGGCGGCCGTCATCAGCACGCCGGAGAACAGCCCGGCCACCAGAGCGGCCAGGAGATATTTGACGATCATGGCATCAGCTCCTCAGTGGCAGGGAAAGCCGTAGGAGTGACGGGTGTCGTGCGCGGTGTCGTGCAGGACCGACGAATTGGCGAGGCCTGCGCCAAACACCAGAAAGCCACCGAGCAGAAGCGCCAGGAGACCGGCGACGAGACGATCGCTGAGAGAAAGGGAAACAGAAGAAACGTTAGAAGCAGCCATGACAACCTCCGTGCTGGCAACGGGGAATACCCCCAGAATCGGGCACAATGCCCTTATTGGCCGGCAGGTCTCCTGGCTCGCAGCGTCGGGCGCTCATGCGCCGGCAGCCCTCCTCGCCTTCCCGGGTGGTTCGCGGCATGAAAGGCGGACGATTCGTAGAGATAGAGGCGTCCAGACCCCGGTTCATCATGCCGCCACCCAGTGGCTTTACCGGTTCGCGCGAACCGGTCGGATAGGCCTCGCCACTCTACAGTCGCGGGGTCGGCCGTGATTGGAGCGCCCTGATTGGGTCCACCCCGTCACGTTCCCATTTAAGCGCCCGTCCATCACTGGACCGGCGCACCATCCAATACTGGCGATGATTATGCCTGGCCGGTCCGGAAGTCAATCGACGGGAAACGCCGTCCGCCGCCCTGAAAGCGGCGTTCCAGACCGAGATCAGGAAAGGCACGGGTCAATAGCCAGGGCCGCTGATCGTGAGGTCGCCGCGCGGTCCGACGTAATAGCCATCGGCAGGCCCCTCGTAATAGCCGCCGACCGGCCCTTCGAGATAGCCGCCCACAGGCCCTTCGTAGACGCCGTAGCCGTCGTTGTAGTAACGGTCTCGCTCGGCGCGCTGCCTTGCGACATATTGGCGGTCGCGGCGCTGGGCATAGCGCGCCGCCTCGCCCAACTGGCGGAACTGCTTGCGCGTGAGGTAGCCGTCGGCGGCATAGCCGGCCGAGCGCTGCCATGCGGCGATCGCGCCCCGCGTGCGCGCACCGAACACGCCATCGACGCCCCCGGTGTTGTAGCCGAGCATGCTCAACCATTGCTGCGATTGCGCCCGCGTCGCGGGATCGAGATAGGCCTCGCGGGCATCGCCGGGCGTCCGGTAGATCGTCGGCTGGCGCGGGTCGGCCAGCACCTCGCGCGACGCCGGCGCCGCCGGCCTCGGAGAAACGATGCTGCCCTGGTCTGCACGGTCTGCACCGGCACTTCCTGGGTCCGAGCCGCCAAGCCCGGCATTGTCCTCGGCCGGCTGCCCGACATCCCTCTCGGCGGTCCCGCCCTGCTTCTCGATCGCCGACAGCCGTTCGCGGGCCTGTTCGGCGAAGCGCCCGTCCGGATAGACCCGCAGATATCCCTCGAATGCCTGTGCGCGGCCGTTCAGCACCGCACGGCTCCAGGCGTTGTCTTCCCGGCGCGCCTGGCGCTCGGTCTCCGTATTGCCAGCACTGGCATCGTCTGTTGCGGCGGCCTGCGACCCGTCGCTCTGCCCGGTTGCCTGCCCAGCTCCCTGCGCGGAATCCGTCGGAAGCGCCTCCGTATCCAGCGCATCGGCCGTGGCCCCCGCCGGACGGTTTTCCTCTTCCGGTCGAGCACCGCCCGCGGCCTTTTCGCCTTCGGCCGCTCCGGCTTCCGCCGCGCGCAGACGCTCTGCCTCGGCTTGTGCCTTTTCCGCTTCGGCCTCGGCCTTGTCCGCAGCCGCCTCGTCGGCCATTCTTCGCGCCTCTGCCGCAGCCTTGGCCTCCTCGGCGGCCTTCAGGCGCTCGGCTTCGGCCGCAGCTTGCGCGCGCGCGCGTTCTGCCTCGGCGGCGGCCTGCTCGGCTTCCGCCTTTGCCTTTTCCGCCGCGGCGGCATCGGCCCTGGCCTGGGCTTCGGCCGCAGCCTTTGCTTCCTGTTCGGCCTTCAGGCGCGCCTGCTCGGCCTTCGCCTCCTGCTCGGCCCGCAGCGCTTCTGCCTCTGCTGCCTCCTGTGCGCGCTCGCGCTCGGCTTCGGCTGCCTGACGTTCCGCTTCTGCCCTGGCCTCGGCGGCGCGCCTGGCTTCGGCCTCTGCGCGCGCCTGCTCTTCCTTCCGTAACCGCTCTTCTTCCGCGATCCGTTGGCGCTCTGCTTCTGCCGCCAGCCGATCCTGCTCGGCCTGCGCCTTTTCGGCTGCAACCTTCGCGTCTTGCTCGGCCTTCAGCCGATCGGCCTCGGCGGCCTTGCGCGCTTCCTCGTTTCTTTCCTTCTCGCCGACTGCCGTGCCCGCGGACGCGGCACCGCTCGACGGCTTGGACGCGCCGGCTGCGTTCAACTCGGCAAGCCGCAACCGCGCCATCGAGGCAAAGGTGCCGTTCGGAAACTGCTTGAGATAATCCTCATAACCGGCGGGGTCGCTGCTGGAAGAAACCTTCTGCCACAGCGAGAATTCGCTTTCCCAACGCTTGGCTGCGCTGACGGGCGGCTTGGTCTCGGCAGCCTGCACTGCAGCCCCCCCGGCGAGCGCAAGCCCGACAAGCCCGGCCAATCCAAGTTTCGCCAAACGCGCAGTGGTCATTCGAGAAATTCCCTTTTTCGATCGCATGCCGGACCTCCGCAGATAGATAGCGGCAATTCCGGAGCCCTCAAGGCTTTGCACGGGATTCTGACACAAGTTTGATGGTAACCTTACCGCGGCAAGATGACGAAAAATCGAGCCGGAACACCCCTGTGGCTGCCCGGACGGTTTCACCGCCTCGGCTAGCCTGCTCAGTCCCGCTCCATGAGGCCCTTAAGCCAGGCGGGATCGAGAACTGCCTCAAGTTCGGCCGCGACACCGTCCAGCGCCTCGTCGACCGACTTGCGATAGTCGAAGCCGCCGCCCTCGATGCCGAACTCAGCGAGCAGCCGCCCGCGGAACGGGCCGCTGGACATCAGTCCGTGCAGATAGGTGCCGAACACCCGACCGTCCGGCGAAGTCGCGCCGTCCGGCCGCCCGTCGATGACCACGCTCGGCCGGGCGCAGTCCGGGCCCACCGTTACGCCGAGATGGATCTCGTACCCCTCCAGCGGCACGTCGTAGGCGGGCGAATGCGCCTTGCTGTTGCGCACCGTCTTCTCCGGCGCCATCTCGGTCTCGACATCGAGCAGGCCCAGCCCTTCGATCACGCGGTCGCTGCCTTCGATGCCGAGCGGATCGCGCACCGTCCGCCCCAGCATCTGGTAGCCGCCGCAAATGCCGATGACGCGGCCGCCACGGCGATGATGGGCGGCAAGGTCGCGGTCCCAGCCCTGCGCCCGGAAATCCTTCAGGTCGCCGATGGTCGATTTCGAACCCGGAAGCACGACGAGGCCGGCATCGGCCGGGAAGCGCTCACCGGGCCGCACGAAGACAAGGTCTATGTCGCTTTCCTGCCGCAACGGGTCGAGATCGTCGAAATTTGCAATCCGCGGCAGGACAGGCACCGCCACGCGAAGGGCACCGGCCTTCCCGGCGGCCAAACGCTCCAGCACGACCGAATCTTCCGCCGGCAGCCGCCGCGCGTCCTTCAGCCACGGCACGACCCCGAAACAGGGCCAGCCGGTATGCTGGCCGATCGCGCGAATGCCGTCGTCGAAAAGCGAGACATCGCCGCGGAACTTGTTGATGAGATAGCCGCTGACCATCGCCATGTCCTCGTCCGGGAGGATCGCCCTCGTGCCGACGAGCGAGGCGATGACGCCGCCGCGATCGATGTCGCCCACGAGCACGACCGGCACGCCCGCGCGCGTCGCAAAACCCATGTTAGCGATGTCGCCGGCGCGCAGGTTGATCTCTGCCGGCGATCCGGCCCCCTCCACCACCACGAGGTCCGCGTCGGCACAGACCGTTTCGAAGCTCTCCATCACCGCGCCGAGCAGCTTCGGTTTGAGTGCCTGGTAGTCGCGCCCCCTCGCCTGACCGTAGACCTGACCCTGCACCACGATCTGGCTGCCGGTGTCGGATTGCGGCTTCAGCAGCACGGGGTTCATGTGGACGGAAGACGGTACGCGCGCAGCCAGGGCCTGCAGCCACTGCGCCCGCCCGATCTCGCCACCATCGTCCGAAACGGCGGCATTGTTGGACATGTTCTGTGGCTTGAAAGGGCGGACCTTCAGGCCACGGTTCGCGGCAATGCGGCACAGTCCGGCCACCAGTACCGTTTTTCCGACATCCGAGCCGGTTCCCTGCAGCATGATTTTCCGAGTCATACGCCTCAATTAGCATCGCGCCAGCACACCGCAAAGCCCTGAAAGCGCCGCGATGTCGCCGCAATGCGCAACCGTCGCGAAGGGGCGCGGCAAAAGCGTTGGCAGGCATATTCCATTTGCGACATGCCATGGCGTTGGCAAATGCGATTTCACTGCACAGCGGGCCTATATCGCCGGCATGTGAGCCACGGGCCGAACCGTCGCCGACCAACCAGGGAAAAACACCATGCTGTTCATCTTCAGCAAGCCCAATTTCGTCCAGATCGCATGGAACGGTCTGGCTCCCCGCCATCACTCGCGCGTCCGCAACGTCGTCGACGATGCGCCGCTGGGACCGATCAGCCTGATCCGCACCCGCAACGTCGGCTGAGCGAGGGGAACACTGTTTTCGAGCGCCCTCGCCTTGCGGGGGCGTTGCTGCTTCTTGAGGCGGAGTGAATCTGGCAGCGAAAACAAAAAAAGCCGCGGGCGCCCGGCGGGGCGTCCCACGGCCTTTCGGATGCAAAACGCGCATCGTCGAATGATCGACCCCGGTACGCACTACCTGATCCGGGGATGGGCAAGGATCACCTGCCGCGTCACCAGTGATAGCTCCACATCGTTACTGGATCGTTATTAAGACCTTAAACAAAGATAAATTGCGCATTTTTTAGCGCGATCCCCGAAAAACCCGCCCAAAGCATAACCGGCGCTTTCAGGACAGCAAATGTCCCGATCGGAATATCCGGCGGCGCCCATGCGACGCCGGCCTGCCTGGGCAACGCCCATCCGTGAGCAAAAGCTCATTTTTTGATCGCACCCATGCCGATTTCGCCGGCGCTGCCTCTCCTGCGGATCGAACCCGGATTTGTCGCTGCGACGCTGTACGGTTGATTTCTTTGCGGGAATCCTTACGCTGCCTTCAGCGATGAAACAGGCGAGGCAGTGACAGGGTTCCGCTGCCGGCTGACAAGAACTCGAGTCGCTGCAAGCAGGGTTTCGACTTGCCCGACCCGGTTCTTCGACCCCAGCCTGCCGAACGTATCGATCGGGCCGCAAGGGAGGCGTACGGCTTCTTCACCGTCCGGAACAGATAACCGCATCAAGACTGGGAGATCGCACAACCATGAAGACGCTGCTTGCTTCTACCGTCCTAGCCGTCGGCCTCTACGCCGGGGCAGGTTCCGCACAGGCTGCCGATTGCGGCAGTGTATCCATTGCCGAGATGAACTGGGCTTCGGCCGGCGTCGCGGCCTATGTCGACAAGATCATTCTCGAAAGCGGCTACGGCTGCACGGTGACGCTGGTTACAGGCGACACCATGCCCACCTTTACCTCGATGTCGGAAAAGGCCGAGCCGGACGTGGCCCCGGAACTGTGGGTGAACTCGTTCCGCACGGCCCTTGACGCTGCGGTCAAGGACGGAAGCCTGATCCAGGCCGCCCCCCTGCTGTCGGAAGGCGGCGTCGAAGGCTGGTGGATTCCGAAGTTCCTCGCCGACGCCCACCCGGACATCAAGACCGTTCAGGATGCACTGAAACATCCCGAACTGTTCCCCGCGCCGGAAGACGCTTCCCGTGCTGCCGTTCACAACTGCCCGTCGGGCTGGAACTGCCAGGTTTCCACCGCCAACCTCTACAAGGCCCTGAACGCCGAAGCGGCCGGCTTCGACCTGGTCGACACCGGTTCCGCCGCAGGCCTTGACGGCTCGATCGCCAACGCCTTCGAAAAGAAGACCGGCTGGCTCGGCTACTACTGGGCCCCGACCGCTATTCTCGGCAAGTACGAGATGACCAAGCTCTCCTTCGGCGTCGAGCACGACAAGAAGGAATGGGACGCCTGCACCGCGATCCCGGATTGCCCGGCCCCGAAGGTCAACGCCTATCCGGTCTCCGACGTCTACACGGTCGTCACAAAGGCCTTCGCCGACAAGGCGGGCGTCGCGATGGACTACATGAAGACGCGCCAGTGGGACAACCAGACGGTCGGCAAGGTGCTGGCCTGGATGGTCGAGAACCAGGGCACGAACGAGGATGGCGCCAAGTACTTCCTCGAAAACAACCCCGACATGTGGACGAAATGGGTTACGCCTGACGTCGCCGAGAAGGTCAAGGCGTCTCTCTGACAGGCTCGATCGAGGGCCGGCGATCGCCCGCCGGCCCTCTTTCATTGTCACGCGACGAAGGCAGGACGGGTTTCCGCCTCGAATTGCTAACAGAGAAAGCAAGGTCGCAAACAGCACATGAATGCCGCGGGCTTCATGGGACAAAGATAAAAAAGGCCGGAACGAAAACAAGAACAGCGGCCCGGAGGTGAAAGCGCGCACGAGGCGGCGGAAGCGATCCGGAGTCAGCAATCGGCAGACAAAGGGGATTGATATGGCATTGTGCGACAGCTTGCCGGCACTGCTCTGCAAGTTTCCCGCGCTGAGCGACTCCACCATTCGCGCAGGCCGCAAGACAATAGACGACGGTTTCCGCGCCTTCGTCCGCTCCTACAGCTCCATCATCGACGCGGCCGTCCAGCCGTTGCAGGTCTTCCTGAACTTTCTCGAACGGCTGTTCGTCACCTCGCCCTGGCCGATCATCCTGATCGTAATGCTGGTCATCGTCTATCTCGGCAGCCGCAGCATCCGCGTCATGATCGGCACGGCGGTCGCCATGTATTTCATTGGCCTGTTCGGGCTGTGGAACGACGCGATGGTGACACTCGCCATGACCACCGTCTGCACAATCTTTGCCGTGCTGCTCGGCATCCCGATCGGTATCCTTATGGCGCGCTTCGACCGGGTCCAGGCGGTCGTCAACCCGGTCCTCGACGTGATGCAGACGATGCCGAGCTTTGTCTACCTCATCCCCGTCGTCATGATTTTTGGCATCGGCAAGGTGCCGGGCATGATCGCCGTCGTCATCTACGCCGTTCCGCCGATGATCCGGCTGACCAATCTCGGCATCCGCCTCGTCGACAAGGAAGTCCTGGAAGCGGCCGACGCCTTCGGTTCGTCCGGCTGGCAGAAGCTGAAGAACGTGCAGATCCCGCTTGCGCTTCCCACCATCATGGCCGGCATCAACCAGACGATCATGATGTCGCTGGCGATGGTCGTCGTCGCCTCGATGGTGGGCGTGGGTGGGCTGGGCAAGAACGTTCTCGGCGCGATCAACAACCAGTTCTTCACCGTCGGGTTCCTCAACGGCTTTGCGCTCGTCGCGATCGCCATCATTTTCGACCGTACCAGCCAGGCCTTTGGCAAGCGCCTGCAGAAGCATTCGGAGGTAGTCCATGGCTAGTCATGCCATCGAAATCAAAAGCCTGTACAAGATCTTCGGCCCGCGGGGCGCCGATTATATCGACCAGGTGAAATCCGGACTATCCAAGGCCGAACTGAACGCGAAGTACGGCCATGTCCTCGGCCTGCAGGACATCAACATCTCCATGCCGGCCGGCGGCGTCATGGTGGTCATGGGGCTTTCGGGCTCGGGCAAGTCGACGCTGATCCGCCACATCAACCGGCTGATCGAACCGACCTCCGGCGAGGTGCTCTACGACGGCGTCGACGTCTGTCGCATGAACGACCGAGACCTGCGCCAGTTCCGCCGCCACAAGACGGCGATGGTGTTTCAGAAATTCGCGCTTCTGCCGCACAGGACCGTGGTCGAAAATACCGTCTACGGGCTGGAGATCCAGGGCGTTCCGGCGGCAGAAAGCGAAAAGCGCGCCCGCTACTGGATCGACCGAGTCGGTCTCTCGGGCTTCGAGAACCACTACCCCAACCAGCTTTCCGGCGGCATGCAGCAGCGCGTCGGCCTGGCCCGCGCGCTCACCAACGATGCCGAGATCCTTCTGATGGACGAAGCCTATTCCGCGCTCGACCCGCTGATCCGCGTCGACATGCAGACGGTTCTCCTCGAACTGCAGAAGGAACTGAAGAAGACCGTGGTCTTCATCACCCACGATCTCGACGAGGCGCTCAGGCTCGGCGACAAGATCGCCATCTTGCGCGATGGCCGCGTGGTCCAGCAGGGTACCGGCCAGGAGATCGTGTTGAAACCGGCCGACGACTACATCACCGCTTTCGTGAAGGAGGTGAACCGCGGCCGGGTCATCAACGTCGAGACGATCATGAAGCCGATGGCCGGCAATCCGGAAGGCATGCCCGTCGCCAAGGGCACGATTCTCGAAGCTGCGGCCCGCGCGATGACGGCGGCGGGTCAGTCGACCGCCCATGTGCTCGACGAGGCAAGCCGGCCGGTCGGCACGGTCTCGCTCGACACGATTATCGCTGCGATGGTGACGCCAACGAGCCACGGGGCCGAGGCGCAGGAGGCGGCGTGAGGCGAAGCCGGAACCGGTCCGGCAGGGTCGCCAGCAATTCTCGACATCGCGGACCAGCTCCGCGATCTGGTAGACCATGCCTGCCGCACGGCAACCTTCACTCTAGAGCTTCCGGCGCATGGCGGCGCCTCCCCGCCACGAGGAACGCCAGCTCGGATGCAACGCGCAACGCCTTGAGACCACCCCGACAGCTTTGTTTTGGCGCCGGCGCAGTTGCTGCCTTGCCAGGACATAAAGAAATCTTTATATCCTCACCCACTATGAGGACCTCAGCGTTCGACCGCCGGACGGTTGGGCGCGTGACAGGAAAGTGACCCGATGACGACCGAAAGCAATGCGCTCGCCGCCCTTCTTGCCGAGAAGCCCTTCCTGCTCGCCGATGGCGCCACCGGAACGTCGCTGTTCGCCATGGGGCTGGAAGCCGGCGAGGCACCCGAGCTCTGGAACGAGGCGAAGCCGGACAACATCACCAAGCTGCACCGGGACTTCGTCGATGCCGGCGCCGACATCATCCTGACCAACACCTTCGGCGGCACCCGCCACCGGCTGAAACTTCACAATGCGCAGGACAGGGTCTTCGCGCTCAACAAGCGCGCGGCCGAAATCGCCCGCGCCGTTGCAGAAAATGCGCCGCGCAAGGTGATCGTCGCCGGTTCCGTCGGCCCGACCGGCGAGCTGCTGGTTCCGCTCGGGGCGCTGACCTACGAGGATGCCGTGGCCGCCTTCGCCGAGCAGATCGAGGGCCTGAAGGCCGGAGGTGCCGACGTCGCCTGGATCGAGACGATGTCTTCGCCCGAAGAGATCCGCGCGGCCGCCGAAGCCGCCGTCAAGGTCGGCCTGCCCTTCGTCTACACCGGCTCGTTCGATACGGCCGGTAAGACAATGATGGGCCTGCATCCGAAGGATATCCACAGCGTCGCCGGCGATATCGGCGAAGGCCCGCTGGCAGTGGGGGCCAACTGCGGCGTCGGTGCCTCCGACATCCTCTCCTCGCTGCTCGACATGACCGGGGCCGATCCGTCCGCGACCATCGTCGTCAAGGGCAACTGCGGCATCCCGGAGTACCGCGGCGCCGAGATCCACTATTCCGGCACGCCACCGCTGATGGCCGAATATGCCAGGCTCGCCCGCGACGCCGGTGCCCGCATCATCGGCGGCTGCTGCGGCACCTCCTGCGAACACCTCGCGGCCATGCGCGAGGCGCTGGACGCCCACGAACCGCGTCAGCGCCCGACGCTGGAAACGATCATCGAGGTGATCGGGCCCTTGCGTAACAAAAGCGCCAACGAGACCCCCGCCGCCCCCACCCGCGAACGCGGCCGCCGCGGCCGGAGTTGAGCGGTCCAAGGTCCCGCGAGGCAGAAAGCTCGGCCGCTGCGCGCCTCCTGGCCCTCGAGCGCAACGTCGCCGCGCTTTGCCAACTGCGTATGACCTGCGGCGCATTTACGTCCGCCCTGAAAAGGCCCGTCATCGCCCCGCGTGCGTGATGGTCGCGCCCCCACTGAGACCCGATCCGCCTCTGGCACTCAAGCGGTGCGTTGGGCCTTCGCCGGCCCCACGCACGCGGGGGGATAGCGAGCGAGCGGCCGGATCGACCTTGCCGTGATGCCGATGCCGCCGAGCGACCGCGGGCGGCGTCGGTTGACAAATGGGTTGCAGCCCATAATCTGCATGCACGCCTTTGAGATCGACACCGTTTTTGCGGAGACAAGGTTCATGCAGGTGCCCCGCAGATCCGTATGGCCAAGCGCATGAGACGGTTTCTGCTGGCGATCCCTGCCCTTTGCCTCTCGGCTTTCGCGACCGTTGCCGCAACACTCGACACGATTGCCGAGCGTGGAACTGTGCGCATCGGCTACATTGCCGACCAGGCGCCCTTTTCCTACGGCAAGCCGGGGGCTGAACCGGCGGGATATGCCATCGACCTCTGCGGCAAGATCGCCGACGAGATCGAGCACCAGTTTCCTCAGCTAAGACGCGAATATGTCGAGACGACGCTCGCCGACGGCTTCGACGCCGTGAAGAATGAGGAGATCGACTTGCTGTGCGGGTCCATCACCGTGAACCTGGAGAGGCGCGAGATCGTCGATTTCTCCCAGCCGATCTTCCTCACCGGGGCCAGCGCGCTGCTGCGGAAGGATTCGCCCAGTTACCTGCAGGCACTCTTTCTCGACGGCCCCGCCGTTCAAGCTGTCAGCGAGCGCGTTGCCACAAACGTCATCGGTATGCGCGCAAACACGACGACGGCGGCGACGCTTCGCGAGGCACTGGCGATCCAGGAATCGGAGACGAAGCTAACCGATTTCAGCACGCACGAGGACGGCCTCAAGGCGCTGGAGGGCCGCAAGATCGATGCCTACATCGCAGACCAGGCGCTGCTCATCAGCCTGGCGAAGCGGGCGCGCGATCCGTCCTCGCTTACGGTCGGCGATCGCATGTTCACGCATGAACCCTATGCCATCGCGTTGCGTCGCAACGACGCCGACTTCCGCTTGCTGGCGGACCGCGCGCTGACGGATTTCTACATGTCGGACGATTTTCTGCCGCTGCTGGAGAGCTACTTCGGGGCCGAGGCGCCGACGCTGCACACGCAAATCATCATGCAGCACGTACCCTAGGCACACGCGTCGGGCTTCCACCGCCGCAGGTGGTCAGTAGCGCCAATGCCACGCAGCCCCGAATTACGGCACGGCCAACCCATCTCTTGCCTTCAGCGCTTGCACGCCTCCTCGCCCTCCACTATCCGGGACTCCCACAGAGATTCGCTGGAGCCGTCCGCATGAATGCAGCTGTTTTTCCCGACCGGGGGACGATCGCCGAGAAGCTTGCAACCCATGGGGAAGCCGAGCAGTCGTTCTTACGTTTGCTGCTGGAGAATCCATCGCAGGACGAAGGCCTGCTGGCCGGACTCGACCTCCATCTGGCGCGTGCGGCGGAAAGCAAGTTCCTGAATTCGCTGAAACTGGAAAGGCTCGGCGAGTGGCTTGGCAACACGGCGCCGGCGCGTCTGCAGATGCGGCTGATGGAAGCCGCGCGCTCCAGCCAACACCCTGCGCACCAGGCCTTTCGCGCCGGGCTCACCCGTTCCGGCGGTTTGGAGAGGGCCTTCCCCAAGGTCTGATGCTCCGGGCCTGAACTCTTCGGCCCTGCGTTTCCGACGCCCGGCCGTTCTGGGACGTGCGGCGCCTGCGATTCCTTGGCGGGGCGGCAAGCTAAGTCGCCTCAATAGGGCAGCGCACCCGCCACCGCGATCACCGTTCCCATCCGCGAAAACCGGTCGTTGCGCCGGACCTCCGGCGCATAGAGGCTGGAGATGCTGCCGTCGAGAAAGAGCGCGTTGCGGCATCCCAGCGCGTCTCGAAACAGGGTGGCGAAGTCGTGGAACCGGACCGTCCCGCTGGAGATCGCAAACGCCACGCGCCCGTCCGGCAGGATGCCGACGCCGTTGCGCACGTAGAGGCTCGTGCTGTCCGGCAGGAACCGCGGATGGATGCGGCCGTCGACAACGAGCATCGGTCCCGACTGGGTGGCGAACTGCACCTCGGGCAGCGCCCTTGCGAAGGCCTCCGTTTCCATCACGCCTGCCTGTCCCTTGCCGACGAAGAAAACGCCATTCGGCTTGAGGAAGAAGTTTCCCTCGCCCTCTTCCCGGTTCAGGGGATGGCGCTCGCGCCCGTACTCTACCAGCAGCCCGACCGGACCATAGCCGGGGTGATACATGCCGCCGTTCATCCCGAAGACGAGAAACTCCCGGTCCTGCCGCAGAAGGTCGCGCACCGCCCCATAGGTCAGCGGCTCGGTCGAACCGTCCGGCACACCGTAGACGCGGATCGTCTCCCGCGCCGGATCGAAGGTGCACACGATGTAGCTCTCGGCGAGATGGCGGATCTCCGTGCAGGAGGCAGACGCAGGGCCGGCAATGAGCGACGTGGCTGCGAGTGCGATTTCGATCAGGCGGCGCCTCATCGGTCGTCGCACTCAGAGATCGAGCCGACGAAGTTCCGATCCTCGCTGGCGTGGCCGCTTTCCCGCCCGGTCTCCTGCTGACGCCGCGCCCCGGTTGCGAAAATGGGCGAGCGGAGGACGACGCCTGCATGACCATGGGACGCGGGCGCGCCGGAGCGGCTACCGTGCCGTTTCGCCTTCTCCTGTCGTCCGAGTCCGCTGCGGTTCATGTCGTCACTACCGATGTCAGGTTGCAGATCGCCCGTCCAGCCTCGCATCTTCCTCCCTCCGCCGCAATCAGACGCCGAGCGCCGCCATGTGGAAGCGCAACTGCTCGGCGCAGTAGCGATACCCCGCCCCGACGGGGCAGGCTTCGCGGGCAAGACAACCGGTTGCCATGCAGCCTTCCTGTCCGGCTTTCGTGCGAAGATGGCCATGACAGGCCGGGGCGTCGAAACCCGCAGCACCGACGGCACCGGCCGGACACGGGGCGAGGCAGGGTTGCTCGCGGCACTCGTCGCAGGGATGCGGACCAGGCGGCTCTGCCACCGCCTCCGCATCATTCACCTCGCCAAATCCAAGCGCGCCGCGATAGCCGTGCCAGAGGCCGTAAACGGGATGGATCAGGATGCCGAGCGGCGAGGCCCGCAAGCCCTCTGCCCGCATCGCCCACTGCTGGAACGGCTGCCAGGGCGGGTCGGAGGGAAAGTAGGCGGCAGCACCAAGCGCCTTTGCCACAGGCCCGATCACCGCCTTGGACCAGGCGTCCAGCGGGTCGCGCCCGCCGCCTTCCGGCGCTTGATCCTGCCACGCGCGGAAGTGCGGCCAGATCGAGCTTCCGACATTGCCGATGAGCGCGACGCTGGCCGCGCGCCGACCGTCTGCCAGCAAAGGCGCGCCTTCGCCTCCGGCGAAGGTGACGACACCGCGCAAAAAAAGACCGTGCGGCCGCAGGGCCGCACGGATCGTGTCGCTTGAGGGGCGTTCGGCCGTCATTTCGGCTTCGGTCCCTGCAGTTCGTAGTGCGGTCGCCAGACTTCCTTCTGGATCATGTCCGCCACCGCCGATGCTCCGCCTTGCTCCCTGGCGCGTTCGGGAGCCTTTCAGGTGAAGGCGTCGGGCATGGAATCCTTGCGCTTGGCCATGTACTCCAGAAGCGCCTCGTCGATCGCCGGATCCAGATAGGGCGCCTCGTACTGGTCGAGCCATGTGCGGCAGAGCGCATTGGCGCGCTCCTCGATACGCTTGCTGCCCTCGATCTCCCACTGTTCGAACGAATTGTTGTCAGCGAGCGGCGAGCGGTAGAACGCGGTCTGGAAGTTCGCCTGCGTATGCGCGCAACCGAGATAGTGGCTGCCGGGGCCGACTTCGCGAATGGCGTCGAGCGCCTGCGCGTCCGCTGACAGGTCGATGCCTTCGGCCATCTTCTGCATCATTCCGAGCTGGTCCTGATCGATCATGAACTTCTCGTAGGACGACACCAGCCCGCCTTCCAGCCAGCCGGCCGCATGCAGCACGAAGTTTGTGCCGGCGAGCAGCGTCATGTTCAGCGTATTGGCGCTTTCGTGCGCTGCCTGCGCATCCGGGACCTTGGAGCCGCAGAGCGAACCGCCGGTACGGAACGGCAGGCCGAGACGGCGGGCGAGCTGGGCCGCACCATAGGAGACGAGCGATGGCTCCGGCGTGCCGAAGGTCGGCGCACCGGACTGCATCGAGATCGAGGCTGCGAACGTGCCGAACAGCACCGGCGAGCCGGCGCGGATCAGCTGGGTGAAGGCGGCACCCGCCAGCACCTCGGCGAGGATCTGCGTCAGCGTGCCGGCGACGGTGACAGGACTCATCGCGCCCGACAGGATGAACGGCGAGACGACCGAGGCCTGGTTGTGGCGGGCATAGACTTTCAGCGCACCCACCATGGTCTCGTCGAAGACCATCGGCGAGTTGGCGTTGATCAGGTTCAGCGTCACCGTGTTCTTCTCGACGAAGTCCTCGCCGAAGACGAGCTTCGTCATCGCGATCGTGTCTTCGGCGCGTTCAGGCGCGGTCACCGAGCCCATGAACGGCTTGTCGGAATATTTGATGTGGCTGTAGACCATGTCCAGGTGACGCTTGTTCACCGGAATGTCGACCGGCTCGCACACCGTGCCGCCCGACGAATGCATGGACGGCGCCATATAGGCGAGCTTCACGAAATTGCGGAAATCCTCGATCGTCGCATAGCGGCGGTTGCCCTCGAGGTCGCGCACGAAGGGAGGGCCGTAGACGGGCGCAAAGACCGTAGCCTTGCCGCCGATCTCGGCGCTGCGCACCGGATTGCGGGCATGCCAGGTGAAGGTCTTGGGCGCGGTCTTCAGAAGTTCGCGGCAAAGCCCCTTAGGGAAATGCACCCGCTCGCCCTTGATCTCGCAGCCGGCATCCTTCCAAAGAGCCAGAGCCTCGGCGTCGTCGCGAAACTCGATGCCGATCTCTTCAAGGACCGTGTCGGCATTTCGCTCGATCAGTTGTAGGCCTTCTTCGTCCAGCACCTCGTATTCACGGATCTTGCGGGTGATGTAGGGCAAGGACGGGCCAGGCCCGCCGCCGGACCGCGATGCGCGGCGCGCTGCAGCCCCGCGTCCCTCGCCGCGTGCGCGGCGACCGCCACCCTCGCCTTCCGGCTGCTCTGTCGTCAAACTCATATCCGTGTTTCCTCAGCTTCTGAATGGCGCTCCGTCGCCTGTCGCCCATATGCTATCAAGCAACCGACCCGGGACGGGTCTCAATGCGCCAACAGGTGGCGCAGTGGAGACACCGCAGGCTCCTCCAGTCGCCGCTTTGTTTTGCCCTGTCAATCCCGCGCGCGACCCGTTACGATGACCGCGTTTGCGTCGTCGCTTTTTGCTCTGCGCGACGTCGCTTTCGAAATCGGATTTTAAGGCCAACGCAGCTAACACTTGAATGCCCGGCCATTTGCCTGCCGTGCCAATGGAGACGAGGAGACACCTATGGCAGACGACGAAATCATTCTCGCCGACCTCTCCGACGAAGAGCTCGTGCAGCAGATGCACGACGATCTCTACGACGGCCTGAAGGAGGAGATCGAGGAAGGGACGAATATCCTGCTCGAACGCGGCTGGACGCCCTACGACATTCTCACCCAGGCGCTCGTCGAAGGCATGCGCATCGTCGGCATCGATTTCCGCGACGGCATTCTCTTCGTGCCCGAGGTGCTTCTCTCCGCCAATGCCATGAAGGCCGGCATGACGATCCTGCGCCCGCTGCTCGCCGAGACCGGCGCGCCGAAGCTCGGCAAGATGGTGATCGGCACCGTGAAGGGCGACATCCACGACATCGGCAAGAACCTCGTCGGCATGATGATGGAAGGTGCGGGCTTCGACGTCGTCGACCTCGGCATCAACAACCCGGTCGAAAACTACCTGGAAGCCATCGAGCGCGAGCAGCCGGACATCGTCGGCATGTCGGCGCTTCTGACGACCACCATGCCCTACATGAAGGTCGTGATCGACACGCTGAAGGAAAAGGGCCTGCGCGACGACTATGTCGTGCTCGTCGGCGGTGCGCCGCTGAACGAGGAGTTCGGCAAGGCCGTCGGCGCCGACGCCTACTGCCGCGACGCCGCAGTCGCCGTCGAAACCGCCAAGGACTTCATGAAGCGCAAGCACAACATGCTGGCCGGCGCCTGACGGAAGCCGAAACGAGAAAGGCGGCGTCCGCTTGTACAGACGCCGCCCAGATCGCATATGGGAATGGTCAGTTCGCCGCGCGGGCTACCCTCTTGCCGGCATCTTCGGTGGCGTTGACGGTATTGGCCGCGTCCTGCCCCATGCCGCGAATGGTATTGCCGCAGGCGGTTAGGGTGGCGAGAGCTGCGAGTACGAGGCTGATCTTGGACAGGGTCTTGATTGTCATGGCCGGAGTTCCTCTCGATGGATGCCAACATAAATGAAGTATGGAACGACAATTCCCTGCTTCAACGCGCGAACAAGGAAAAAGTTCGCGTAATCGCATGTGGCGCAATCGCACGCGAGGTCATCGCCGTCTGCCAGGCCAATCGCCTCGGACATATCGACCTCCAATGTCTTCCCGCCATCTGGCACGCCTATCCCGAAAAGATTGCCCCAGGCATCGAAAAGGCGATCGCGGAAGCCCGCGCCCAGGGCATTGGCCGCATCTTCGTCGGCTATGCCGATTGCGGCACCGGCGGCGAGCTGGACAAGGTGTGCGCGCGCGAAGGCGTGGCCCGCATAGAAGGTCCGCATTGTTATTCCTTCTTTTCCGGCAATGCGACGTTTTCCGAAAACGACGACGATGTCACGTCGTTCTTCTTGACCGACTTCCTCGCCCGGCAATTCGACGCATTCGTCATCGAGCCGCTCGGCCTCGACAGGCACCCCCAGTTGCTTCCCATGTACTTCGGCAACTACCGAAAGCTGGTCTACCTGTCGCAGCTGGAAGACGAAGAACTGCAGGCCAAAGCAAAAAAAGCTGCACAATATCTGGGACTTGAATACGAGTATCGATTTACCGGCTACGGCGACCTTACTTCTGCCCTCACTGCCATCTAGGCAGCGATAACGCCAGGGCGCGCAATTCGCCTTGCAACGAAAGCGACATTCTCCTTAAGTTTGGATCTAACCCGCGCTCTCCACGCGGGCGGAGCAACAGGGCCTGCCAGTGACGGACATGACCATCAATGAAAAGCGGGCCGAACCGCTGACCAATGCTGAACGCGACGAACTGATCTCTTCGCCCCCTCTGGTCTTTTCGGAGGTAGCCGGGCCGCGCGTCGTCGTGCTGACACAGGGCGGCCCCAACCCGGAAATTCTCATCAACACGCTCAAACGCCACTTCTCCAATCTCGTCGTCGTCGAAGAGCGGCCCGAATCCAAGAAGCAGATGCTGCGCCAGAAGGCGCGCCGCTTCGGCTGGGGAACCGCCCTGGGGCAGGTCGCCACCATGGCGGTGTCGAAGTTCGGCAAACCCCTGGCCCGCCGCCGCGCAAACGAGATCGTCCGCCAGTTCCATGTCGATACCCGGCCCGATCCGAGCCTCAGGCGCATTTCGATCGACAGCGCCAACGGGGCGGAGTTCCGCCGCCTGATCGGCGAACTGAAGCCGGCCGTCCTCTTTCTGGTGAGCTGCCGCATGCTCAAGCCGGCAACGCTCGAAGCGGTCAATTGCCCAGTGCTGAACTTCCACGCCGGCATTAACCCGCAGTATCGCGGCCAGCAGGGCGGCTACTGGGCGCGGGTCATGCGCGACGAGCGCAACTTCGGCGCGACCGTGCATCTCGTCGATGCCGGCGTCGACACCGGTGGGGTGATCTACCAGGTGCGTGTCACCCCGTCGCGCAAGGACTCGATGCACACCTACCCGCTGCTGCTGACGGCCGCTGGCACCAATATCGCCGTCCGCGCGGTCGGTGCGGCACTTTCCGGCAAGCTTTCCCCGCAGAAGATGACGAAGAAGCCGTCCCGTCAGTGGTATCACCCGACGGTATGGAAATGGCTGTGGATCGGCGTGTCGCGCGGCATCTGGTAAGCTCCCGCACCCTCCGGTGGACAGTCTGTTCGTCGCCCTTGCGGACGCCGCAGCTGCGCGGTCAAATCCGACGTCGCTTTTGAGCGATGCCCGGTCGTGGCGAGCGCAGCCACGGCGCGGCGCAGCAAGCATTGTCGGGGCCGAGGAGAACTATCACCATGGCAGATCGCATCATCGTCTATTGGCGTGACATCCCCGCCCAGGTCATCATCAAGCAGGGCCGCAAGACAGCCAAGCGCGAACTGTCGCTGCGCTTCACCGAGGCGATCGACATGTGCGCCATGCGCACCGGTGCAGCCGAGACCGACGACTACCTCGCCGAGTGGCGCAAGGCCGATCCCGTCCCCGTTTCCGACGACCTGGAGGCGGAAGCCGAAAAGGCCGCGGCGGAACTCGAAGCCGCCTATGACCGCGAAAAGCTGGTGGCGCTCGTCAAGGCCGGAGGCCGCGACGATGGTTGACCCGAAGCCCGGCAACGCCGCTCCGGCGAAGAAGGCTGCGACCGGGGCCTATACGCCCGCCGGCGTCTCGCCGAACCGCCGCGCCCGCCACAAATACACCGTCCGCCTCTGGGCAGTCCGTCATTCGCGCTTCTTCGAGTGGTTCTACAATCGCTTCGCCGCAGCCTTTCTGCTGCTGCACCCGGTGTGGAAGCTGTTCGGCTACGAACGCGTGGAACGGCCGATCACCTTCGTCGAGCGCCACGTGAAAGGTTTCCTCTTCGACTGTCGCATGTGCGGCCAGTGCGCGCTGTCGTCCACGGGCATGTCGTGCCCGATGAACTGTCCCAAGCAGCTGCGCAACGGTCCCTGCGGCGGCGTGCGCGCCAACGGCAATTGCGAGGTGGAACCGGACATGCCCTGCGTCTGGGTTCAGGCCTGGAAGGGTTCGCAGAACATGGTGAAGGGAAATTCGATCATGAACGTGCAGAAGCCGGTGAACCAGTCGCTGCGCGAAACGTCCTCGTGGCTGCGCGTGACCGCCGAGGCTGCGGCCGCCCGCGAAGCGGCCGGAAAGGACGCCTGACCCATGGCCCATATCGATGAGAACCCGCTGGGTCCCCACCTGCCGCTCGATCCCCTGCCCGGCCATTCCTCGCTCGGCCGACTGGAGCGCGTGCTGCGGCGCGGCGAGTTCGCCGTCACGGCCGAACTGAACCCGCCCGACAGCGCCAACCCCGAAGACGTCTACGAGCGCGCGGCGATTTTCGACGGCTGGGTCGACGGCATCAATGCGGTCGATGCCTCGGGCGCCAACTGCCACATGTCCTCGGTCGGCATCTGCGCGCTTCTGACCCGAATGGGCTATGCGCCCATCATGCAGATCGCCTGCCGCGACAAGAACCGCATCGCGATCCAGGGCGACGTGCTGGGCGCGGCCGCCATGGGCGTCTGCAACATCATGTGCCTGACCGGCGACGGCGTGCAGGCCGGCGACCAGCCGGGCGCCAAGCCCGTCTTCGACCTCGACTGCATGTCGCTGCTCGAGACCGTGCGGATCATGCGCGACAACGCCAAGTTCCTGTCCGGCCGCAAGCTGACGACGCCGCCGAAGGTCTTCCTGGGGGCTGCGATCAACCCCTTCGCGCCGCCCTACGACTTCCGCCCCTACCGGCTCGCCAAGAAGATCGAGGCCGGCGCCCAGTTCGTCCAGAGCCAGTACTGCTTCGACGTGCCGATGTTCCGCGAATACATGAAGAAGGTGCGCGACCTCGGCCTGCACGAGAAATGCTACATCCTCGTCGGCGTCGGCCCGATGGCGTCGGCCAAGACCGCCCGCTGGATCCGCTCCAACGTGCCGGGCATCCACATTCCCGACCAGATCATCGCCCGCCTCGAGGGCGCGCAGGACCAGAAGAAAGAAGGCAAGCAGCTCTGCATCGACATCATCAACGAGGTGAAGGAGATCGAGGGCGTGTCCGGCATCCACGTGATGGCCTATCGCCAGGAAGAGTATGTCGCCGAGATCGTCCATGAATCCGGCGTGCTGAAGGGCCGCAAGCCCTGGACGCGCGAGCCAAACCCGGTGGACAGCCTCGTTGCCGAGCGCCTGGAGGAAGCGCGCGCCGGCAAGGAGCAGAACCAACAGGAAATGGCAGAGATCGCCGCCCATCACCCGCACTGATCCAGACGGACGCCGCCTCCGGCAGCCGCCTTGTAACCCGATATCCCGCGCGCTACTGTCGCGCCCGACCAGAGGAAACTTCATGACCCGCACCATCGTCGCCTCCGCCACCCGCGAGATCGTCATCGGCTTCGACCAGCCCTTCTGCGTCATCGGCGAGCGGATCAACCCGACGGGCCGCAAGAAGCTGGCCGCAGAGATGATCGAGGGCAATTTCGATACGGTGATCAAGGACGCGCTGGAGCAGGTCGCCGCCGGCGCCACCATGCTCGACGTCAATGCGGGCGTCACCGCGGTCAATCCGAACGAGACCGAGCCGCCGCTGCTGGTCAAGACGCTGGAGATCGTTCAGGGTCTGGTCGACGTGCCGCTGTCGATCGACAGCTCCGTCACCGCCGCCATCGAGGCGGGCCTCAAGGTCGCCAAGGGCCGGCCCTTGGTCAATTCGGTCACCGGCGAGGAGGAGAAGCTGGAGGCCATCCTGCCGCTTGTGAAGAAGTATGACGTGCCTGTCGTTGCCATTTCCAACGACGAGACCGGGATTTCGATGGACCCGGACGTTCGATTCGCCGTCGCCAAGAAGATCGTCGAGCGTGCCATGGACCACGGCATCAAGCCGCACGACATCGTCGTCGATCCGCTCGTCATGCCGATCGGCGCGCTGGGCGATGCCGGCCGCCAGGTCTTCCAGCTGCTCTATCGTCTGCGTCACGAGCTGAAGGTCAACACCACCTGCGGCCTCTCCAACATCTCCTTCGGCCTGCCGCATCGCCACGGCATCAATGCCGGTTTCATCCCCATGGTGATCGGCGCAGGCATGACGAGCGCCATCATGAACCCCTGCCGCCCGCAGGAAATGGAAGCCGTGCGCGCCGCAAACGTCCTCAACGGCACCGATGCCAACTGCACCAACTGGATCATGACCTATCGTGACCACAAACCGGCAGAAGCCGGTGCAACAGCCGCAGCAGCCCCTGCCGCCGCCGCCGGTGGCGGCCGCCGTGGCGGCCGTGCGGCCCGCGCCGGTGCCGGCGCTTCAAGGGAGTAAATGCCATGACCCCGCGCCGCCTTCGCAAGGATGCCGCCACGCTCTGGTTCGAAGCCCCCTTCGTCATGGCGATGCGGCTCCACGAGATGCAGATGGCGGCGCTGACGGGGCGGTCGCAGGATGCGGCGGAAATGAATCGCATGGTGACGGAAAAGGTGAAGGCGACGGCCGAAAGTGCCGTGGCCGTCAACATGGCGATCTCGCGCGCGGCCTTCGGTGCGGCGATGCAGATGATGGCCGGCGGGCGGCCGTCGGCGCAAAAGGCCGGCGAAGCGATCGCCGCAGCCGCCGTCAAGCCCTATGGAAAGCGCGTGCGGAGCAACGTGCGGCGCCTGTCGCGCAAGAAGACCTGACATCACCGGTCCCGACACCTGCAGCTGCCCTGGAGCAGGTTCTCCGGCAGAATGATGCTGGCAGAGCTTCCCATGTCGGGATCTGACAATTATCACGCGATTTTAAGGTGCAGTCTGGCACCAAGGCGGGACACGTCGGCTGTTTGAGCCGCGCGCCCGAAAGGAAGACGAGAGCGATGCGCATCGAAAGCACGTCCGAGAACGAGAGCAACATGAGCGAAGCTGCACAGACCGATCCGCTGGTGCTGTTCATGCCGTCGGGCAAGCGCGGCCGCTTCCCGGTGGGCACTCCTGTCCTCGACGCCGCGCGCAAACTCGGGGTCTACGTCGAAAGCGTCTGCGGCGGCCGCGCCACTTGCGGGCGCTGTCAGATCGAGGTGCAGGAAGGCAGTTTCGCCAAGCACAAGATCGTCTCCTCGCTTGAGCACATCTCGGCCAAGGGACCGAAGGAGGAGCGCTACGAGAAGGTGCGCGGCCTGCCCGAAGGGCGCCGCCTCTCCTGTTCGGCCCTGATCCTCGGCGACCTCGTCGTCGACGTGCCGCAGGATACCGTCGTCAACGCCCAGGTCGTGCGCAAGGCCGCCAGCGACCGCGTCATCGAGCGCAATGCCGCCGTCCAGCTCTGCTATGTTGAAGTGGACGAACCGGACATGCACAAGCCGCTCGGCGACCTCGACCGGCTGAAGGTGATCCTCGAAAAGGACTGGGGCTGGAAGGACCTTTTGATCGCCCCCTACCTCATCCCGCAGGTGCAGCACATCTTGCGCAAGGGGAACTGGGGCGTCACCGCTGCCATCCACCGCGACATGGATTCCTCGCGCCCCTTCATCATCGGCCTGTGGCCAGGGCTGAAGAACGAGGCCTACGGGATCGCCTGCGACATCGGCTCGACAACGATCGCGATGCACCTCGTCTCGCTTCTGTCCGGACGCATCGTCGCCTCCTCCGGGACGTCCAACCCGCAGATCCGCTTCGGCGAAGACCTGATGAGCCGGGTCTCCTACGTCATGATGAACCCCGACGGCCGGGAAGCCATGACCAAGGCCGTGCGCGAGGCGGTCAACGGCCTGATCGGCAAGGTCTGCGAAGAAGGCGGCGTCGACCGCCATGACGTTCTCGACATGGTGTTCGTCGCCAACCCGATCATGCACCACCTCTTCCTCGGCATCGACCCGACAGAGCTCGGCCAGGCGCCGTTCGCGCTCGCCGTCTCCGGTGCCCTGCAGTACTGGGCGAACGACCTCGACATCGACGTCAACCGCGGCGCCCGCGTCTACCTGCTGCCTTGCATAGCCGGTCATGTCGGCGCGGACGCGGCCGGCGCCACGCTGTCCGAAGGCCCCTACCGGCAGGACCGGATGATGCTGCTCGTCGACGTCGGCACCAATGCCGAGATCGTCCTCGGCAACAGGGCCCGCGTCGTCGCCGCCTCCTCGCCGACCGGCCCCGCCTTCGAGGGTGCCGAGATTTCCTCCGGCCAGCGCGCCGCCCCCGGCGCGATCGAGCGTGTGCGCATCGACCCTGAAACGCTGGAGCCGCGCTTCCGCGTCATCGGCGTCGAGCAGTGGTCGAACGAAGAGGGCTTTGCCGAAGAGGCCGCAAAGGTCGGCGTCACCGGCATCTGCGGCTCGGCGATCATCGAGGTGGTGGCCGAGATGTATCTCTCCGGTATCATCTCGGAGGACGGCGTCGTCGATGGTGCGATGGCCGCGAAGAGCCCGCGCATCATCCAGAACGGCCGCACCTTCTCCTACCTGGTGCACGATGGCGAACAGCGCATCACCGTGACGCAGAACGACATCCGCGCCATCCAACTCGCCAAGGCCGCCCTTTACGCCGGCATCAAGCTCTTGATGGAAAAGCAGGGCGTCGACCATGTCGACACCATCCGCTTCGCCGGCGCCTTCGGTTCCTTCATCGATCCGAAATACGCCATGGTGCTGGGCCTGATCCCCGATTGCGACCTCTCCGAGGTCAAGGCGGTCGGCAACGCTGCCGGGACGGGCGCGCTGATGGCATTGCTCAACCGCGGTCACCGCCGCGAGATCGAACAGGTGGTCGGCAGGATCGAGAAGATCGAGACGGCGCTGGAGGGCAATTTCCAGCAGCTTTTCATCGACGCCATGGCGATGCCGAACAAGGTCGATGCCTTTCCGAACCTCGCAACCGTCGTCACCCTGCCCGAGCGCAAGGTCGTCTCCGACGACGGCGGCGAAGGTGGCGGACGCCGCAGGCGGCGCAGCCGCGAATAGCGGTTCCGCGCGGCGCATATCCCCCGCTTCACCAAACCGTGATCGCAGAAGCGCGATCACGCAAGTGTTTGCGCCACGTCCTTGACGTGCGTCAACCGTCTCCCGCTACACTCGTGTTACGCGCCGGACCGTCGCTGCACTCTGGACCGGGCGCAGCCGAGGGAAGCCTGCTGCACGGAGAAGAACCGGGATGAATCTTCGCACGGCCGCCGAGGGCGGAATTCCAGCCGTAGAAGGCAAGCAAACCCCGTCATGGCATGCGCTCTCGACCGCCGCCGTATTCGCTGAGCTCCAAACAAGCGACGAAGGCCTCGATCCGCAGGAGGCCGCGCGCCGTCTTGCACACCACGGCCCAAACGAACTGCCCGCCCCGCCACCGCGCCATCCGCTGCTGCGGTTCCTCGCCCAGTTCAACAATACGCTGATCTATTTTCTGCTTGCGGCGGCCGTGCTCGCGGCGATCGTCGGCCATGGGATCGATGCCTGCGTCATCGTCGCGGTGGTTTTCGTCAATGCCGTTGTCGGCTTCATCCAGGAGGGGCGCGCCGAAGAGGCGCTCAACGCCATCCGCGACATGATCGCGCCGCATGCGCGCGTGTTGCGGGCAGACCGGCTGCACGATATCGACGCGCGCGGTATCGTGCCCGGCGACCTCGTCCTGCTGGAGGCCGGCGACATGGTGCCTGCCGACCTGCGCATCGTGCGTGCCCGCAATCTTCTGGCGAACGAAGCGATCCTGACCGGAGAATCGCTCCCCGCGGCGAAACGCGAACAGCCGGCCCCGCGGGACGCGCCTTTGGGTGACCGCCACTGCATGCTCTTCTCCGGCACGCTGCTCGCCACCGGGCAGGCCACCGGCATTGCAGTGGCAACCGGCGCCGAGACGGAGATCGGCCGGATCTCCGCCCTGATCGGCGAAGTCCAGACGCTGGAAACCCCACTCCTGCGGCAGATCAACAGCTTCGGACTGTTCTTCACCTACTTCGCGCTCGCAACCGCCGTCGCACTGATGGCCTTTGCCATGCTGGTACACGACTATCCCTGGGTCGATGCCCTGATGATCGTGGTGGCGCTCGCGGTCGGCGTCGTGCCCGAGGGCCTGCCGGCCGTGATTACCATCACCCTTGCGATCGGCGTCCAGCGGATGGCGCGGCGCAACGCCGTCGTGCGCCGTCTTCCCGCGGTCGAAACGCTGGGCGCCGTCTCGGTCATCTGCTCCGACAAGACCGGAACCCTGACCAAGAACGAGATGACCGCCCGCAGGATCGCAACCGCCGACCGCGAAACGCTGGTGACGGGCGCCGGCTACTCCCCGGACGGCCGCATCGAGACTGCCGAAGGCACCGCTGCTCCGGCAGAAACGCTGCTGGTTCGCACGGCCCTTCTCTGCAACGACGCCGAGTTGGTCGAGGCGGCGGAGCGCTGGAACGTCCTGGGCGACCCGATGGAAGGCGCGCTGGTCACGCTCGCCATGAAGGCCGGGCTTCATCCCGAAGCGGAGCGGGAACGCTTCGCCCGTATCGACGAGATTCCCTTCGACGCCCAGCATCGCTTCATGGCGACGCTCAACCGCGATCCAGAAGGCGGCGGCCGAATCTTCGTCAAGGGCGCCCCGGAACGGGTGCTTGCCATGTGCGCCGGCCAGATATCCGGCCAGCATGGCGGCACCGATGCGGCCGTGGATGCCGAATACTGGCGCAGGCGCATCGCGGCAGCAGCAGCCAACGGCGAGCGCGTGCTTGGCTTCGCCACGGCCAGGGCGCCGGCAGGGCTGGAAAGGCTCGGCTTCGGCGACGTGGAGGCCGGGCTGACATTCCTCGGCATCGTCGGTTTCATCGACCCGCCCCGCGATGAGGCCATCGCCGCCGTGGCTGACTGCCGTTCCGCCGGCATCGCAGTCAAGATGATCACGGGCGATCATGTCGACACAGCCGTCGCCATCGCCCGTCAACTGGCGATAGCCGACGATCCCAGGGCTATGACAGGCACCGAGGTCGACCGGATATCCGATCATGACCTCGGGGCCGTCGTGGAAGGGACGAGCGTCTTCGCGCGCACGAGCCCGGAGCACAAGCTTAGGATCGTCCGTGCGTTGCAGCAGAACGGCCGCGTGGTGGCGATGACCGGCGACGGCGTCAACGACGCCCCCTCGCTGAAGCAGGCCGACGTCGGCATCGCCATGGGGCGCAAAGGCACGGAAGCCGCCAAGGAAGCCGCGCAGATGGTGCTGGTGGACGACAACTTCGCCTCCATCGTTGCCGCAGTGAAAGAGGGCCGCACCGTCTTCGACAATATCCGCAAGGTAATTTCCTGGACGCTGCCGACCAACGGCGGCGAGACCTTCTGCGTGGTGCTCGCCATCGTCTTCGGGCTTGCGCTGCCGATGACGCCGGTGCAGATCCTGTGGATCAACATGATCCTCACGGTGACGCTGGGACTGGTGCTGGCTTTCGAGCCGGCGGAGCCCAACGTGATGCAGCGCCCCCCGCGCGAGCGCGACGCGCCGCTGGTCGGCCCGTTCCTCGCCTGGCGGATCCTGTTCGTCTCCATCCTGTTCACGATCGGCGTCTTCGGCATCTATGATTATGCGATGCGCAGCGGGCTTGGCGAACCGGTGGCACGCACCATGGTCGTGAATACGCTGGTGGTGATGGAGATCTTCTATCTCTTCAACGTGCGCTACCTGCACATGACGTCGTTCAGCCTCAGAGGCGTGCTTGGCACACCGCCCGTCCTGCTCGCCCTCGCCGTCGTCGTCGCCGGCCAGCTCGCCTTCACCTATGCGCCCTTCATGCACGCGCTGTTCGACAGCGCTCCGGTGGCCTTCGTCGACGGCCTGATCATCGTGGCGATCGGCGTCGTCCTGATGGGCATTCTGGAGGCGGAGAAGGCATTGATGCGGCGCTTCGGGCCGCTTCGCAAGGCAAATGGCTGATCGGGCTCCAAAGCCGAACCGACCTGCTGGCAGTTCAAGTCAAAGCATTGTAAGCGGATTTGTCGGCGAATTCACAGTCCCTGCCCCATTTCCGCTTTTCAGGAAGAAACGACATGTTCCGCACCCGCCTCGCTGCCCTTGCACTCATGCTTTTGCCCGCCCTTCCCGCGGCGGCCGAAACATACGCACCCGACAGCAACACAGCGCAGGCGATCACCGGGCGCATCGACCTGGACGATGCCGGCATTACCTTCGAGAACGGCGCGCACATGGCGTTCGGGGAGCGCGTCGCCGACACGCTGATCTATTTCGAGAAGCCGGTTAAGGCGTCGGTCTACCGCATCGCCGAGCCGAGCGATCCGGTGCTCCTCAACGGCAACAGCTTTTGCGGGCAGCCCGTGACCTATGTCGCGACCTGGGCCGACGGCAAGGACAGGATCGTCATAGCCTTCACCGGCCCAGACGCTCCAAAGAGCGATGAGGGCATGTGCGCGCTGTACGTCTATCAGTAAGCACCGGGCGGGCGGGCGCGAGGCGCCTGCGCACAACGAACCTTTTCAGCAGGCAACCTGCAGCATCTCCATCGGCCGGCGCTCCATGCGGGCGAACGCGGCGCGGATGTAGTCTGCGACCGCCAGCGCCGGCGCCTCCGCCTCGTCGGACACGAGAAGGCCGATGTGGTAGTGCCCGAGTTCCGGCAGGCCGTCCTTCTCTCCAAGCGCCACCATGTCGTCGCCGACGAGGAAGCGCGCAAGCGGCGCAACCGCAAGATCGGCGCGGATGGCAGCGCGCTGCCCCATGTGATGGGCGCAGAAATAGGCGACGCGGAACTCGCGGCCGGATTTCGCAAGCTCCTCAAGCGCCCGTGCCCGCCAGATGCAGCCTTCTTCCCATACGGAAACCGGCAGCGGGTTCTTCAGATGCGCGCTGCCGCAGTTCTTTCCGGCCCAGACGAGCTGCTCCTTCATCAGCAGTTCGCCGGGCGGAGGCATGGAACCGTCCGGAGCGTTGAAGATTGCCAGATCCAGCCGCCGTTCGGCGACGGCCCGCCGCAGGCTCGAACTCGTCTCGATCGACACGTTAACGGCAATCGACGGAAAGGTCTCCGCAAACCGTCGCAGCACTTCCGGCAGGATCAGCTCGCCCACGTCGTCTGGCGCACCGAGCCGCACCACGCCGTTCATCTCCGGCATCATGAAGCGAGACACCGCCTCATTGCTGAGGGAAAGCAGCCGGCGCGCATAGGACAGCAGCACCTCGCCGTGATGCGTCAACGTCACCGACCGGGCATCGCGACGAAAGAGGGTGCAGCCCAGCATCTCCTCCAGCTTCTTGATCTGCATCGAAACGGCGGACGGTGTCCGGTGCACCGTCTCGGCGGCCGTCGTGAAGTTGCCGGTTTCGGCAATGGCCACGAAAGTTCTGAGAATGTCCAGTTCCAGCAGCGGCAATGTCTGGCGCAGCATCAGGTTCATGGCTCTCTCCCTTTCAATTTATCTGATCGTATAGATCATTCCATTTCGTTTGATTGAACACTCATTCCGCGGGATAGTCAATCCAACGAAACCCGGCAAAGGAAGAGGTAAGGTGTCATGGGTACCGATAGACCGCATTCAAACGCCGTTCCCTTCACAATTCGCGTCGTTGGAAAGGGCTTTGCGCTCTCCATCCGGCAGTTTCTCGATGCGCAGGCCGCCCGCCGTCTGCGGCGCCGTGCACAACGGGAACTCGAAGCACTCCCGCCCGAACTGCAGCGGGACGTCGGCTGGGAAGGCCGCTTCTTGCATGACAAACACTGATACATGACATCAATTATATTCGATTGATTGATGAATGGGGCCGCGGCATGATGACAATCAAGGTCGCGACCTTTCGAAACTCCCAAGCTCGAAAGGAACCTGAACAATGAGCATCTTGACGTCGCATTTGCACCATGAGCCGATAGGCTCGGGTACCCACCGCTATTCGGCTTCCGTCCGCAGCTTTGCCGGCCGGCTGGTCGCGGCATGGCGCCATCACCGGGCGGAGGTTGAACTCGAAAGCCTGCCGTTCGACGTCCGCAAGGACATCGGTTTTCCGTCTACCGAACAGGGCGCAGACGTGAATGTTTTGCCCAGGAAGACACGATGATCGCGGACTGTCCGCAGCCTACTCCTAAGACGACCATCTCAATTCGCCAGGTCTGAAATCGCATGATGCGATCTTCAGCCTGGCGAATTCTTTTGCGGCCATCCGAACGCCATCGGACGCCCTGAGAGTACCTTCTTGCGGTTTGAAGACTATCCCCGCAGGATCGGTATCTGCGGTGCCGCATGTTCCGGCAGCACGCCCGTCAGCCGTGGATCATCGAAGACCTCCACCATGCGCTCAAAGGGCACGAAACCGGAGCGGATATAGAAATCCAGTGCCTGCGGGCTGTCGAGGCTGCAGGTATGCACCCAGAAGCGCGAAATCGGCTTCGACCAGGCGCGTTCGATCGCGCGGTTCATCAGCCATCGGCCCACGCCCTGCCCGATCACGTTCCTGGTCAGGCCGAAAAATGCGAGTTCGCATTGGTCCTGTTCGCGGAAGTCCAGTTCCAGGATGCCTTCGGCACGCCCGCCCAATACGACGGCGTAGACCTCGACACGCGCGTCCTCAAGGATCGCAGCGAGAGCGTCGTCGTCCAGCGCCAGACGCGAACCCCACAGCCAGTCGCCTCCCACGCGCAGGTAGAGATCGCGATACCAGTCAAGTCCCGGCTTCTCCTGACGTTCCAGCGTGACCGCCTCCGGCACGGGGTCACGTGCTGCCTTCACCGGCGCCCGCATTTCAAGGCACGTCACGGCGGCCACCAGTTTCCCGGCCGGAACTTTCGTGTAGCCGTCGATCAGCATATGTCTCTCCCAGAACATTCAGGACGCACCTACATAGGCTGTCGCGCGCACCAATGGAACAGTCCACGTCGATGGCGCGCGATTTTCGTAAAGGCAGGGGTGGAGAAAATGCTCAAGCGCCCAAAATCCAGGCCATTGCACACAATTTGATGCATCGCGGCCGCCTGTTCGCGCAGCAGTGGTCGAGCTCCCATCTTCACAGTCGCACCATTCCATGCAAATGTCGCAAACAGACAATCCAGATGACGCGTCTTCATAAGACGCTTGGGAATAAAACCAGAGCGGAACTCCCATGACCAAGACAGCTGCAAAAAAGCGTTCGCTTGTGTTCTTTCTCGTGCCCAATTTCTCGATGCTGCCGTTCTCTGCGGCCATCGAGGCGCTGCGCATCGCCAACCGCATGCTCGGCTACGAGGCCTATAGCTGGCGCCTCGCCTCGACCGACGGCCAGCAGGTCGTCTCGTCGAGCGGCATCGGTCTGGAGGTCAATTCATCGCTTGCCGACGAACGCAAATATCTTGGCGGGGAAAGCCGCCCCTCGATGGTTCTGGTCTGTTCCGGCGTCTACGTTGAGGATTTCAACAACAAGTCGGTCAATGCCTGGCTGCGCGAAGCCTACAACCGCGGCGTGGCGATCGGCTCGCTCTGTACGGGCGCGCATGTGCTTGCGCAGGCGGGCCTGCTGAACGGAAAGCGCTGTGCCATCCACTGGGAAAACCTGCCGGGCTTTGCCGAAGCCTATCCGCAGGCCGAGGTCTACGCCGATCTCTATGAGATCGACAGCAACATCTACACCTGCGCGGGCGGCACCGCCTCGCTGGACATGATGCTGAACCTGATCGACCAGGACTTCGGCGAAACGCTCGTCAACAGCGTCTGTGAACAAGCCCTGACCGATCGCGTGCGCGGACCGCATGACCGCCAGCGCCTGCCCCTGCGCGCCCGCCTCGGCGTGCAGAACTCCAAGGTTCTGTCCATCATCGAACTGATGGAAAACAACCTTTCCGAACCGCTCTCGCTGCTGGAGATCGCCGACAGCGCAGATCTATCCCGCCGCCAGATCGAGCGCCTTTTCCGCCAGGAAATGGGGCGTTCGCCGGCCCGCTACTATCTCGAAATCAGGCTCGATCGCGCGCGCCACCTGCTGGTGCAGTCGTCCATGCCTGTCGTCGAAGTGGCCGTCGCCTGCGGCTTTGTATCGGCCTCGCACTTTTCCAAGTGTTACCGCGAACTCTACAACCGGTCGCCCCAGCAGGAGCGCGCCGATCGCAAACTGATGGTACCGGCTCAAGCGACTGCCCGTGGAGCTTAAGTCTGTGGCCGGCCGAGACCGGCCAGCGTTTTGCAGACGTTGACACGGACCGCCGCACTGCGTTGCAGGCATGCAGGCATGTCGCTGAAGACTATTCTGTGGCTGCAAGCGCCGTTGAATTGCGGCGTGCCGTTCAGTAGGCAGCGGCTCGTCGCGCCGCAAGCGTCGCTTCGAGTGCCAACACCGAGAAGACCCGGTTGCGGCCGCCATGCTTGGCCATGTAGAGGAACTGGTCGGCGGCGTTCAGGTGGTTGTCGAAGGCCTCTTCGCCCTCGATCGCCGCAACGCCTATCGATACCGTGATCGTCACTGGCTCCCCGTCCGCCTCGATCGGTGTGGCCGCCAGTTCCTTGCGCAGGCCGTCGCAACAGGCGACAGCCTCGGCGAGGTCGAGATCCTCGAACAACATGCCGAATTCCTCTCCGCCGAGACGCGCCAGCAAGTGGCGGCCGCCGAGCCGCGCCTTCAGCTGGCGCGAGACGTCCTTCAGCACCATGTCGCCGACCTCGTGGCCGTAAGTGTCGTTCAGGCGCTTGAAGTGATCGATGTCGAGGATAGCGATGGAAGCCTTTTCGCCGCGGCGTATGGCCTTGTCCACAAGGCGCTTGCCGGTCTCGAAGAAGTAGCGCCGGTTGTACACGTCGGTCAGGTAGTCGCGCGACGCGGCCATGCTCAGCGCCTGGATGCGCTTGTGGATCGCAGCCAGATGCAGCAGGCGCGACGTGAACTCGTCAGCGTAGAATGGCTTGCGGATGAATTCGTCGCCGCCGGCCTTCAAGAACCGCGGCGCCGCCATGTCGTCCGCCCTGCCCGACAGCCCGACCACCCGAACGCCCATGTCCGTATACCGCCTGCGAATCTCGGCCAGCACGAGCAGGCCTTCGAACTCCGGGGAGTCGAGATCCAGCAGCACCAGGTCGATGTCGCGCTCGGCATCGAGCGCTTCAAGCGCCTGGGCGCCGTCACACGCAACGATCACTTCGAAACGCTGCCGCTGCAGCAGGCTGTGCTCCTGCTCCATGCAGCCCTCGGACGGCTTCACGATCAGCGCCTTCGTCCGCTCGCTGGCAAGGATGCGGTCGACGCTGACGACCACCTGCTGGATGGCAGACGGACTGTCCTTGACCACATAGTCGAGCACACCCTTGGCCAGTATCTTGTCCCGCGTGGTGTCTCCGAACGAACCGGTGAAGACGAGCGGGCGGATGTTGTGGTCGAGAAGGAAATCGAGCGCCCCGCAATCCGGCGCACCGGGCAGGTTGAGGTCGACGATGGCAAGGCCAAACTCCACGTCCTGCTTTTCGAACACGGTGCGAAGGCTCTGCATGTCGGCGCAGTGGACGACACGGACGCCGAGCTCGGATTCCAGCCGGAAGCGGATCGCCGTGGAGAACATGCGCGAATCTTCCACGAGAAGGACGGATCGACCGCCATGGCGCAGGAACGCAACCTCGCGGTGCCGTTTCCGTTTCAATGCCACGCCCTCTCTCGTTCACATCGCTTTGCGCGCATTACAACCACAGGGTTTTACCATGCCGTTAATTCCGCAGAACTATCTCACCTTACGTGAGATCGAACTCCGGTTTCAGCTCGCTGCGCGCACGCAAGCCCTACGCCGCACGCCGGGCATGAGCGATCCTGATCTGCGTCAGCGTGTCGAGGTTCTGGTTGACGCGGCAATAGAATTCCTCGTCGATGAAGGGGCGCAGGATGAAGTCGTTTCCGCCGGCCTTGAGGAAGCGCGCCGATAGGAGCCGATCGGTCGAGGACGACACGCCGATGATGCGCAACTGGTGTGATCCCATGAAGGCGCGAATGCGACGGGTCAGCTCGAAGCCGTCGATGTCGGGCATGTTGTAGTCGGTCACCATCAGGCCGATATCCGGATTGGCCTGCAGGATTGAGAGCGCGGCCGCTCCGCTGTCAGCGGTGCTGACGCGAAAGTTGTAACGCTTCAGTCGCGTCGAAAGCAGCGCCCTCGCCGTCGGGCTGTCGTCCACGATCAGGACGTGATGATCATGGTTGGTGAGGAAGCGGCAGACGGATTCCGCCAGCATGTCGACGGCGAACACGTTGTCCTTGATGATGTAGTCGACGATTTCCTTCGACAGCAGCTGGTCGCGGGTCTGCTGCTGGAACGTGCCGGTGAACACGATCGTTGGCACGCTCAGATCCACCAGGTAATTCAGCGCCTCGCCCTTCTCGGCGCCGGGCAGGTTGATGTTGGAGATGGCTAGCGTGATCGGGGTCGACGAGCGCTCGTAGCTCTCCTCCAGCTCCAGGAAATTGCGGCAGATCTCGACCTCGATGTCGAAAAGCTCCTTCAGCCGCATACCGATCATGGAGGTGAAGACGTTCGAGTCCTCCACGAGCAGGATGCGGTGGTGGGAAAGCGACTCGCCGGAATACTGCATGCCGGAGATACCAATGAACGACATCGTGTGCCTTGTAATGTAAGGGTTTTCGCGCTGCCGCCGGTTCTGGCGTGGGTGGAAAGGCAGCACCGGACCTGTGCATGGTCCCGTCCGAAGGGATCTTCCACTCTTCGGGTAACAGGCAAACAACTAAGCGCAACGTTTTTGAGAAAGCGTTAAAGCGCGCTCCCGACAACCACGTAAGTCATGGCGGGGAAAGCGCTTTCTCGCGCCGCGGCGAGCGGAACAATCGGGCATGAAAAAGCGGCGCGGGCGGGAGCCTGCGCCGCTTTGCAAATCGGCTTCGGTTCTACTTGATGACCGCGGCACCGCCGCTGATTTCCACCGTCTCATCGCCGTTCAGCGCCACCCGGTCGCCATTCGGTAGGGTAACGAAGCAGCCCGACGGGCATACAGATTCAGTCTGTCCGGCTCCGACGGCGACCTCAGAACGGCTGCCGTTCTCCACGATCGTCAGCACGACCGCGTCGGCATCCTTGTTGGTAATCGATGCTGCAAGAGCCGGTGCAGCGACCGCCGTCGACATAAGCAGCATTGCAAGCATTCGCGTCATTTATACCCGGCGTCGAGCGCCGCCCCTGTTGCAAACCCCAAGCCGACCGTAGCCGCACTTGGGAGGATTTGCATGTGTTTTATGCCCGCGATGCTGAATATGGCGTGAATGAGGCATTCAGCGTTCAGCCGGTTTCGTCCGCTCCCTCTTCCACCGGCTTCGGTGCCGGCTTGCGCGGCGCCTCCGTGGTAACGACCAGTCCGGCCTTCGCATTTTCGATCATCGCGCTCAGCAGCCGGGCGCTTTCCGGGTCCATGGTGACCGGCACGGTCGGAGCAGCCGGCCCGGCGAGTGCGATGTCCTCCTGGCGCAGCCGCTCGAGAATCGCGGCGCGCATCTCCGTCTTCACCGTCCCCGCCGTCAGCACGTCCGCCACGAACGCCCTGACCTCGAAGTCGAGCGTGGCTGCGGAGAAGTTGAGGAAGGTGACTGTGGGCTCCGGGTTGCGCAGGACGGCCTGCTGCGATGCCACATCGAGCAGGATCTCCGTGACCCGGCGCGGATCGTTGCCGGAAAACACGCTGACCGGAATTTCGATCCGCCCGAGCTTGTTGCGGTGGGTCCAGTTTCCGACCTGGCCGTTGATCAGGACGGAGTTCGGCACGATGATCGTCTGCCGCTGGAAGGTCTCGATCTCGGTCGCGCGCACGGAGATCCGCTTGACGAAGCCTTCGGTGGTCCCCGCCACGACCCAGTCACCGACCTTGAAAGGTCGCTCGGCCAGCAAAATCAGCCCCGACACGAAGTTGGAAACGATGTTCTGCAGGCCAAAACCGATACCCAATGACAGGGCACCGGCGACGAGCGCGAGACTGGAGAGATTGATCCCCGCCGCCGATATGCCGATGAGACCTGCCAGCCCGACGCCGGCATAGCCGACCGCGGTGCGCACCGAGTTGCGCACGCCGGGATCGACATGACTGCGGACCATGATCGTGCCGTCCAGCCAGCGCTGGAACCAGCGCGTCACCACCAGCCCGACGACGAACAACAGCAGGCCAGCGGCAATTCCGACGATCGAGATGGAGATGCTGCCGATCCGGATCTCAGTGAAGATCCTGTAGGCCCAGCTTTCGATGTCGCCGATCTGGAAGCCCCATTGCAGCAGTATCCCCGGCAGGCCGAGCAGGGCCACGATCATGTAGATGCCGAGGCTGGCGGCGAGGCCGGCCTGGTCGAGGACGACCTCGTTGAGTTGGTAGCGCTCGGCCAGCCGCTGCCCCAGATAGGTCTGCGCGAATGCCCCTTGCGTGCCGATCGCCCGGCCGGACAGGATGCCGATATACATCGTGACGAGGATGGCACCGGTGACGACGATCTGCGTGGCGATAAACCTGGCGAGCCCCACATAGCCGATCATGGTCAGCGCGATCAGGCCGAAGCCGGTCAGCATCAGCACCATCGTCAGAGCGCGTGGCCAGGGGCGGCCCTCGCTCGCAGGATCGTCCCCGGCACGCAGCATCGGCCGGATGAAGGAAATCCAGATGAGGATCAGACCGATCACGATCGAGGCGATCATGCTCTTGGCGACCGTCAGAACCACCGCCGAGCCGAGCGCGACGCTCACCGCGCCCAGGAAATAGTCGAGCGCATTGGCGAGCGCCATCGCGAAGATCGACCGTTCGAGCCGCTGCGCACCGCGATCCGAGACGCTCACCAGCCGCCAGGCGGGTCTCCTGGGCGCGAGCACGGCCCGCGTAAGTGCGGAGACGAAATAGAGGCCGACGGAGACGGCGAGCAAGGACGACACCATCGGCGTGATGTCGGGACGCAGCACATTGAAGCTGAAGAGCAGCGAATAGCAGGCGAAGGCGAAGGCGCCGACGGCGAACGTCGGTATGGTGATGGACCAGAACGCCACCATCAGCCGGGTGATGTAGTGCGGCTTCTCGATCAGCTTGTTGCGCTGGATGAAGGGGCCGGCCACACGATGGCCGATGGAATAGAGCAGCAGCCCGACCACCAGCGACAGCGAAACGGCGGCCAGCAGCGATTCGCGCTTGAAGTTCCAGACGAATCTAAACCAGCCGCCGACGGTGCGATGCAGATCCGTCCCTTCGTCGGCGCCGGCGGCGACCGCCTCCTGAAACACCTCCGGACTGACCTGCGTGCGCTCGAATAGCGTCTCTGTGAAGAGCGTGCGGCGCATCTCGGTGATCTGGTTGGCAAGCTGCGTCGCCTCGATGGACAATGCCTCGGCGTTGCCGATGACGGAATTGATCGCCGCGCGTTCGTCAGAGAGGCGTGCACGCTCCTCCTTGATGATCTCCGATTCGGCCGGCTGGCCTTCTGCCGGCACTGGGCCCAACTCATCCTGGCGGGCCTTGATCTCGTTGAAACGCTGGCGGGTCGAGACGGAGGCATCGAGCGCACCGCGCCCCACCTGCTCGACGTGCTGTTTCAGTTCGGCAAGCTTAGGCTCGCTGCTGCGGGCCTCTTCGACCTGCCGGCGCAAGGCTGCGAGTTGGTCGCGCGCCTTGTTCACCCGCTGGTTTGCATCGTTGATCGGATTGGGTACGACGGCGGACTGCGCGCCGGCGGCGGGATCCTGTCCGACAGCCGCGACCGGCAGCAGCAGAGGCATAAGGGCCAAAAGGGCAAGAAAAGCGCTCTTGAATCTCGTCACGGACAGTCCCTGTCAATTTGGCGCACAACGGATAATCGATAGTTTCGCGTGCAATATCAATGAATGGCCGCCAGACCGGCGGCAATTGCCGCGCGAGTGCGGGAATCGGCGCGCAAGCTATTGCGGGACCCGGGCGAAGTGAAGGCATGTCCGATCAGAATCCCGCCCCCGGCAGTGCCAGGTAGTCGAGCTCGGCAGAAGTTGACTGGCGACCGAGCATGCAATTGCGGTGCGGGAAACGGCCGAAGTCGCGAATGACCGCATGATGGCGCAGGGCATAGTCGAAATATTCCCGGTCACCCAGCGCCTTGAACAGGGCCACTGACGTATTCTGGTCAGCAAGATCCTCCGAATGCTCGAACGGCATGTAGAAGAAATGTCGGCGTCCGTGCGCGACCTTGACGTCGGCGCGCGCATCGATTGCCAGCCGCGCCTCGCGCAGGGCGATCCAGTCGGTGGCAAAAGCCAGGGGCGTGCCGCGATACATGTTGCGCGGGAACTGGTCGAGAACGATGACGGCCGCCAGGCGGGCGTCCGGCGTCTCTCGCCACGCCTCGGCGACATGCCGCGCCAGCGCCAGATGCGTTGCAGCAAAGCGCTCGCGGATATGGGCGTCCAACTGCGGCGGCGGCGAGAACCAATGTTCCTTTGACAGCATTTCGCACCAGAATTCGACCACTTCCATCGGCTCGGCAACATCGCCATCGGCACGCATGCTCTCTCCTCCCGACATTGGCAGTCCCCGCAGGGGCGGTTCTGCTACGCGGACGATCCGCGAAGAATAGCGCGGAATCAATACCTGGCGAAATTTACAAACGCTTCGAGACGACGTCTAATGCACCCGCCATATTTTCCAGGATGGGGACTATCGACATGATACTTGGCATGGCACCTTTTACGCTCTTTCACGTTTTTCTGAGCCTCGTCGGCATCGTAAGCGGGCTTGTCGCATTGCGCGGCTGGCTGGCCTCCGACCTCCGCCCGGGCTGGACGGCGACCTTTCTCGCCACCACCTTGGGCACGACGATCACCGGCTTCCTCTTTCCCATTACGGCCTTCACACCGGCGATCGGCGTCGGCATCATCACGACGGCATTCCTGCTGGGCGCGATCGCAGCACTCTACCTCTTCCGGCTTTCGGGCCGCTGGCGGGCGACCTTTCTCGTCTGTTCGATCGTTTCGCTCTACTTCAACGTGTTTGTCCTCGTGGTTCAGGCCTTCCTCAAGGTCGACGCCCTCAATGCGCTGGCGCCGAACGGCAACGAGCCCCCCTTCGCCATTGCGCAAGGCATCGTTCTCGTGGCATTCGTCACCGCAGGATATCTCTGTCTTCGCCGCTTCCGGACGGTCTCTGCCTGACGGCCGGAGAGCGAACGCCAGACCGCATGGGCCTTGGTCCAGGCGCAGTGCGAACGGGACGAAGAATTCGGCGCGCGGAGCATTGCGGAATGGCTGAAGCAAGGATGAGGGAACGTCCGACCGGGGCCACGGCGACGATCGGGCGCACGGGTTTTCCGGCGATCCGCTCCAGAACCGGCGGGACGCTCGCCATCGTGACCGGCGCCAACCAGGCCGGCTTCAACCCGCTCGACCTTCTCTATGCCTCGCTCTCCGCCTGCCTTGCCATGAGTGCCCGCTATGCGGCCAGCCGGATGGGCGTTCTCGACCGGCTGACGACGATCGAGGTCACCGTGAGCGGCGAGAAGGCCGAGGCCGGCCCTGCACGGGTGGAGACGTTCGACATCGCGTTTATCATCGGCGGCGATATCGACGAGGGTACGAGACAGGCCATCGTGCGCGTCGCCGAAGACGAGATCTGCACCGTCAGCAACACCATCCGCGGCAACCCGCAGTTTCGGACCACGATTTCCGGTTGACCCCGGGCGACCGTACGGTTGTTGTCGCCCGGGCGGCAGGGCTCTTGCGCCGGGCGGCTGCCCGAAAGCGCAACCGGGCGTTTATCAACGCGCAAATCCGATTGCCGCGCCTTCGAAATCGTGTAACCATCAGCATGTTAGCGCGCCGAACTCGACTGGCTCCGACATGCAGGGCATGGTCTCCGCTAACCGCATCGCTACAGACTTTGACGTTACAGGACTGCCACGAAAGACAGGTAACGGATGATCCAGGGGACTTGGATCATCCTGCGCGGGGGTGTCGGAATGGTTGCACAACTGACGGCGTTGGAGCGCACTTATGCGGCGATCATCCTTGTCTTCGTCATCTGCGTCGGAGTGGCAATGGCCGTGGCCGGTCGCGGCGATCTGATGGCCGCCCACGGCTGGATCGTCGCCCTCTTCGGCATGGCGGTGATGGCCGTCCTCCTGCGTGGCATCGATGCGCCGGAGCCCTGGGAAGAACGCTTCCGCGAGTACTATGACGATCCGACCAAGGTCGGCATAATTCTGGCCCTGATATGGGGCGTCATCGGGATGTTCGTCGGTGTCTGGGTCGCAGCCCTCCTAGCCTGGCCCGACCTGACCTTCGACGCGGCCTGGGCGAGCTTCGGCCGCCTGAGGCCCGTCCACACCAGTGGCGTGATCTTCGGCTTCGGCGGCAACGCGCTGATCGCGACGTCCTTCCACGTGCTGCAGCGCACCACCCGTGCCCGACTGCCCGACCAGCTGAGCCCGTGGTTCGTGCTGATCGGCTACAATCTCTTCTGCGTGCTGGCTGCCACCGGCTATCTGATGGGCCTCACCCAGTCCAAGGAATATGCCGAACCGGAATGGTATGCCGACCTCTGGCTGGTCATCGTCTGGGTCGTCTATTTCCTGATCTACATCCGCACCCTGGCCCGCCGCCGCGAACCGCACATCTACGTCGCCAACTGGTACTACATGGCCTTCATCCTGGTGGTGGCCATCCTGCACATCGTCAACAACCTGGCAGTGCCCGTCTCAATCGGCCACGCCAAGAGCTACTCGCTCTTCTCCGGCGTGCAGGATGCCATGACCCAGTGGTGGTACGGCCATAACGCTGTCGCCTTCTTCCTGACCGCCGGCTTCCTCGGCATGCTCTACTACTACCTGCCCAAGCGCGCAGGCCGGCCGATCTATTCCTACCGCATGTCGATCATCAGCTTCTGGGGCATCACCTTCATGTACATGTGGGCGGGATCCCATCACCTGCACTACACCGCCCTGCCCCATTGGGTGCAGACGCTGGGCATGGTGTTCTCGCTGGTGCTGCTGGTCCCCTCCTGGGCCTCGGCCGGCAATGCGCTGCTGACGCTGAACGGGGCCTGGCACAAGGTGCGCGACGATGCGGTGCTGCGCTTCATGATGCTGGCTGCAATCTTCTACGGCATAGCCACCTTCGAGGGCTCGTTCATGGCGATACGCGCCGTCAACTCGCTCTCCCACTACACCGACTGGACGGTCGGACACGTCCATGCCGGTGCGCTCGGCTGGGTGGCCATGATCACCTTCGGTTCGCTCTATGCCCTCGTTCCCTGGATGTGGAAGCGGCCCGCCCTCTATTCCGCAAGGCTTGTCGAGGTGCACTTCTGGCTCGCGCTTGCCGGCACCGTCATCTACGTCTTCTCGATGTGGAACTCGGGCATTACCCAGGGCCTGATGTGGCGCACCTATGATCAGAGCGGTACGCTCGCCTACTCCTTCATCGACACCCTGGTCGCCATGCACCCCTACTACATCGCCCGCACCGTGGGCGGCCTGCTTTTCCTCGCTGGTGCCGTGGTGGCCTTCTACAACATCTGGATGACGATCAGCAGACCGGCGCCCGTGGACGAGGGGGCGGCCGCCGACCTGCCGGTCGAACCGCCCGCGCCGCGGGCCTGGGCGCAGGCCGGGGAATAGGCGATGTTCAACTTCCACTATCGGCTCGAACGCAACGCCATGGGCCTGGTGCTCGCCATAGTCGTCGTTGCCAGCATCGGCGGCCTGATCGAGATCGCCCCGCTCTTCACCATCGACGAGACGGTGGAGGACGCCCCGGACATGCGAGTCTACACGCCGCTGGAGCTGGCGGGACGCAACATCTATATCCGCGAGGGCTGTTACGCCTGCCACTCGCAGATGATCCGCACACTGCGCGACGAAGTCGAGCGCTACGGTCCCTATTCGCTCGCGGTGGAATCGAAATACGACCACCCGATGCTGTGGGGATCGAAGCGAACCGGACCGGACATAGCCCGGCTCGGGGGCAAGTACTCGAACGAATGGCACGTCGCCCATCTCTACAACCCGCGCGACCTGGTGCCGGAATCGAAGATGCCGGCCTACCGCTGGCTCATGCGCAACTCGCTCAAGATCGGCGATCTCGGCGAGCACCTGGCCGCCATGCGTGCGGTGGGCGTCCCCTATACGGATGACATGATCGCCAACGCCAGTGCCGACGCCTACGGCCAGGCCAATCCGGACAGCGTACAGTCCGCCGGCGTGACCGCCCGCTACGGCGAGGCGACAAATGTCAGCCTGTTCGACGGCAAGCCGGAGACGCTCACGGAGATGGACGCCATCGTCGCCTATCTTCAGATTCTCGGGCGACTGACCGACGTCGCGCAAAAGACCGAACAGGCCAATGTGGAGTAGCACCATGAGCTTCGACCACGACACCGTCACCGGTTTCGCCAAGTCCTTCGGGCTTTTCTACCTGATCGCCATGTCGATCGGTGTCGTCGTCTATGCCTACTGGCCGGCGAACCGGAAACAGTTCGACCACGCGGCAAATTCCATCATTTCCGACGACGAGGACCGGCCATGTCCGTAGGCGAACGCGATCCCGTCACCGGCCATATGACGACCGGCCACGAATGGAACGGCATCAAGGAACTGCACACGCCGGTGCCGAAGCCCGTCTGGTTCTTCCTGATCGCGTTTACGCTGTTCGGGGTGATCTGGGTTCTGCTGATGCCGAGTTTTCCCTATGGCACCGGCTATTTCAAGGGCTGGCTCGGCGTTGATCAGAAACAGACGGTGGCAGAGCGCCTGCAGGAAGGCAACGCGGATCGCGCCGCCTGGGTCGCACGGATCGAGAGCGAGGATTTCGCAACGATCCTGAAGGATGGCGACCTGATGCCGATCGTCCGGGAGACCGGGCACACCCTTTTCGGCGACAACTGTGCCGCCTGTCATGGCATCGGCGGCACCGGCAACGGCGGCTATCCCAACCTCGCGGCCGCCCCCATGCTGTGGGGCGATGATCCGGCGACCATCGCCGAAACAATCACCGTCGGCATCAACGGTGCCGATCCGCGAACGCGTGTCTCGCAGATGCTGGCATTCGGCCGCGACCAGGTGCTGGAGCGTCCGGCAATCCTGCAACTCGTCACCTATGTCCGCTCGCTGTCCGGGCTTGAGGAGAGAACGGCGGAGAATGCCGCCGCGATCGACGCCGGGCGCGAACTGTTCGCCCAGAACTGTGCCTCCTGCCACGGTGAGGACGCCAGGGGCCTGAAGGATGTCGGCGCACCGGACCTGACGGACCATTTCTGGATATACGGTTCGGATCGCGAGGCGGTCTACCAGTCGATCTACGGTGGCAGGCAGGGCCACATGCCGAGTTGGGGGCTGCGGCTTTCCCCGCTCGATATCAAGATCCTCACCCTCTATATCACCGACCTCAGGGAGCAGCGACGTGCAACCGGCGGCAGCGGAACATGAGCGCGCTTCCCATGCGGGCGCGCACCATAGCGATTGCCGCCGTCTGCGCCGTCGCGGCCCTGCTGGCGCTCGCCAATGCCCACCTCGTCTATGTCGCTACCGTCTCGCAGCCGGACTGCGTGGCACACCTGAAGGGGGCATCGAAGGCGCCCGGAAGCTACCGCGCTGCCCGCCCGGCCTGCTAAAATGAAACGGCGCCCATGCGTTGTCGGAGGAAATTCAGATGAGGATGCCTGAAACAGTTCCCCCTCTGCCGAAGGCCGTGGACCGGAACCGCCATCTGCCGGCCGCCCGGGCTCTTACCTGGTTGGCCGAGGGCTGGCGCGACCTCTGGAATATGCCTCTGCCGAGCCTGATTTACGGCGCCGGCGTCGCAGCCGTCTCGATCATTATCGTCGGTGGCCTTTTTGCCTTCGGCTACGACTATGCGTTGCTACCGGCCCTTGCCGGCTTTTTCGTCGTCGGTCCCGTCGCGGCCGCCGGTCTCTACGAAAAAAGCCGCCGGATCGAGCAAAACCTGCCGGTCTCCCTTATCGCGATGCTGCGACCGAAACCCGGCACCGGCCAGCACGTGCTGTTCGTCGGCGCCGTCCTGTGCGGGCTGATGCTGCTCTGGATGCGCGCCGCCGTCATCCTCTATGCGCTCTTCGTCGGCTGGCAGCCGTTCCAGGGCCTCGACCACATCCTGCCTGCCCTGTTCGGCACGCCCGTCGGCTGGGCACTTCTCGGCCTCGGCACGCTGGTGGGCGCCCTGTTCGCGGCCTTTGCCTTCGCCATCAGCGTCTTCGGCGTGCCGATGGTCGTCGACCGCGACGTGGACGCCTTCACCGCCATGGGCACCAGCATCTCGCTCGCCTGGAACAATCTTCCGGTCATGCTGGCCTGGGGCGCCATCGTGATGTTGCTGACCGCCCTGAGCCTTTTGACTGGCATGCTCGGCTTCATCATCACCTTTCCGCTTCTCGGGCATGCGACCTGGCATGCCTACCAGGCGATCAAGGATCCGGACTGAGGCCCTGGCGATCGCAGGGCACGGCAAGAGGCGAAGATGACAGCGTCGTTCTTCTATCTGATCCCGATTTCGCTGCTGCTCGGTACCGGCGGGCTTCTGCTGTTTCTCTGGAGCATGCGCAGCGGGCAGTACGAGGATCTGGACGGCGCGGCGGAGCGCATCCTCTACGCCGAGGACGTCCCCGCCGCCTCCAAGACAAAACAGATCACGGCGGAGCAAGCCGGCATCGCCGATGGCGCGCCGGGACAGGGCCGGTGATCCACGCCGTCCGGCAAAGCCGTTCGTGACGAGGCTTTTCCCGCCCCACCAACGCCGAATGCGAAGGGGACCCCGGAGCCAGAGCCCTCTGTCAAAGCATCAGTGCTTGTGATCCAGTCGCAGGACAAGCCGGTCGCCGGCCCACTGGATGGCGCAGACGAGCACGATCAGGACGGCGACGACTGCGACCATGACAGTCGTTTCGAAGCGCTGGTAGCCGTAGCGGATAGCGAGATCACCGAGCCCGCCGGCGCCGATCGCACCCGCCATGGCGGAGGCGCCGATGAGCGTGATCAGCGTCACGGTGAAGCCTGCGACGAGGCTCGGCAGGGCTTCGGGCACCAGCACCTCGCGTACGATCGTCCAGCGGTTTCCGCCCATCGCGCGCACCGCCTCGATCAGGCCGCGATCCACTTCGCGAAGCGAGACCTCCGCCATGCGGGCATAATAGGGCGTGGCGGCGATCGAAAGCGGAACGATCGCCGCCCACATGCCGATCGACGTGCCGACGATGAAGCGGGTGACCGGGATCAGCGCCACCAGCAGGATGATGAAGGGAACCGAGCGGAAACCGTTGACGATCGCGCCGAGAACGCGGTTGATCCAGAGGTTTTCCGCAATGCCGCCCTTTGCCGTGGCAACGAGCGCTAGGCCCAGCGGCAGGCCCGCCATAAGCGAGATGGCCCCCGATGCGACCGTCATGACGACGGTTTCGAAGAACGAGCGGACAAAGAGCTCAATCATGACCGGGGACATGGCCCAGGACCTCCACTTTGGCGCCGTGGCGCTCGAGATAGGCGACGGCCCTTGCCGGACCGTCCGATGCAGGCGGAATGCCGAGGAAGAAGCGGGCGACGGACTGCTGCTGGATATGCTCGACCCCGCCATGGATCAGGCGGAAGCCACCTTCAAGCTCGCTGGAAAGTCCGGCCAGCAGGAATCCGGCATGGGGACCGGAAAGATCCACGCCCAGGACCACTTCGCCCACCGGCTCGCTCACAAGCCTGGCCGCCACATGCTGCGGCAGATGCGGGCGGATGCCAGACAGCAGGCTCTGGGTGATCGCCGTGCGGGGGTTGGCGAAGACGGACCAGACCGGCCCCTCCTCCACGATACGTCCCGCATCGATGACGGCGACGCGGTCGGCGATGCTGCGGATCACCTCCATTTCGTGGGTAATCAACAGGATCGTGAGGCCCAGCTTGGCGTTGATGTCTTTCAGAAGCTCCAGGATCGCCGCGGTCGTCTCCGGGTCAAGCGCCGAGGTCGCCTCGTCCGACAGCAACAGCGCCGGCCCGGCCGCCAGTGCCCGTGCGATGCCGACACGCTGCTTCTGACCGCCGGAAAGCGCTGCCGGATAGCTCTTTGCCTTGCCGGAAAGACCGACGAGATCGAGCAGTTCGGCGGCACGCGCAAGCCGCTTCTCCCTGCTCCAGCCTTCGATCTTCAGAGGCAGCGCCACGTTCTCCTCGACCGTCTTTGCCGACAGCAGGTTGAAATGCTGGAAGATCATGCCGATGCGCCGGCGCAGAGGCTGTAGCTGCTCTTCGCTCAGGCCGGTGATTTCGCGCCCTTCGATCTTGATCGAACCGCGGTCGGGTCGCTCAAGGCCGTTCAGGCACCGGATAAGGGTCGACTTGCCGGCGCCGCTGCGACCGATCAGACCGAGAATCTCGCCTTTGTGCACCGTCAGCGACACGCCGTCGATGGCCGGGGTGTCGCCAAAGTGGCGGTGGACACCGGACAGGCGGACGACGGCTTCGCGCCGGTTCTCACCCTGCTCGGCTTCACCGGCTTGCGGGAATGGGGATGTCATGCCAGTTCCTTTCCGCCATCTGCAATGGCGAGGCGGCCTGCAACGCCCAAAGCGCCGCAGGCCGCCTGATGTTCAGGTCCTTGAGGGGAAAAGGTCAATAGGCGACGGTGCCGGTGCCCTTGTAAACGCGGTCGAACTCGGCCCTAACCGTATCGTTCTGATAGGAGGAAACCAGCGTCTTGACCCACGGCTCGCCCAGGTCCGCCTCGCGAACGGCAATGAAGTTGCGGTAGGGATTGTCGGCGATTTTCTCCTGGGCGATGCGGTCTTCGATTGCCAGCCCGCTCTTCAACGCCCAGTCCGTGTTGACGACGGCCGCGTCCAGATCGTCGACGGAGCGGCCGACGATGCCGGCATCGAGCTCCTTGATCACCACGTTCTTCGGGTTCTCGGCAACATCGGCAACGGTCGCCAGGATGCCTGCGCCGTCGCGAAGCTTGATCACGCCCTCGTCCTGCAGCACCAGCAAGGCGCGGCCCTCGTTCGAGGGATCGTTCGGCACGCCGATCACGGCCCCTTCCGGAAGTTCGGCAACGCTCTTGAATTTCTTTGAATAGACGCCGATCGGCCAGACCGCGGTGTATCCTGCCACCTTGATCTTGTAGCCGTGCGCCTGGATCTGGTTTTCGAGATACGGGCCATGCTGGAAGGCATTGGCGTCGATCTCGCCGCGCTCCAGCGCCTCGTTCGGCTGGGTGTAGTCGTTGAAGGTGACGACTTCGACCGTCAGTCCCTTCTTTTCCGCTTCCGCAGCGACGGCGCGCCAGACGTCCTCGTCCTCGCCGCTCATGATGCCGACCTTGACGCTCGTCTTGTCTTCGGCCGCGGCCGGGTGCGGCATCATCGTGCCGGTAAATGTCGCGACGGAAGCCGCCAGCCAGAGGGAAAGACCGAAGCGACGGGTGAACCGGGCGCGCTCGACAAGCTGCAGAACGGATTTGCTCATGAATGTACCTGCTTTCGATGTTCAGGCGGTGCTTGGGAGGATCGCCGCCAGTTGCATCAACTAAATCGCAAATGCCCAACAATAAGGCAAAGAACGGTCATTTATTAGGCGGAGCCACCGACGAAAATCCATCCCGTAAGCGGCGCCTTTGCGCAATTTTCCACTAAATCGCTCGACTTCAGGATGCGGTGCAGCGAAAATTCCGGATCGCGGGTGCGCTCACGCCGCATTTTCGCCCATGACAGAGCGTGTCTCGTGGCGACCTTGCCGTTTTTCCCTGTCGGTGCTCCAGTATTCGCATCGCCGGCCCGGGATGTGCGGGAAGGTGATTCCCGCATAGGAAGGAGCCAGCCATGGCCAACGTTTCCGCCCAGAACGGCACCAACGGTCTGCCGGGGGCAGGCATGAAGAGCGAAGGGCTCTGGTCGCAGTTGATGACGATGCGGCGGATCTACACGCGTTCCCCGGTCTTCGGCACGCTCCTCCTTATTTCCGCAGGCAGCTTTCTGGTGGTGGTGGCGACCGCGCTCGGCCAGATCGTGCTCAACCAGTGGAACCAGCCCTTCTACGACGCGATCGAGCGGCGCAATGTCGATGCCTTCTTCTACCAACTGAAGATCTTCGCTGCGATCGCCGGCGGCATGCTTCTTTTCAACATCCTGCAGCAATGGCTGAACCAGCGTTTCCGGCTGAAGCTGCGCGAGGGGCTGACCCATGACCTGATCTGCGAATGGATGCGGCCGCGCCGGGCGTTTCGCCTTGCAAACGCCGGCGCCATCGGCGTCAATCCGGATCAGCGCATGCAGGAAGACGCCGGCCATCTCGCCGATCTGACCACCGACCTGGCCTTCGGCCTGCTGCAGTCCTCCATCCTGCTCGTCTCTTTCGTCGGCGTGCTGTGGTCACTCTCCGAAGGGTTCATGTTCCAGATCAGCGGGCGGACGATCGACATCCCCGGTTACATGGTCTGGGCGGCGATCATCTATGCCGGCTCGGCCTCCCTGCTCAGCTGGCGTGTCGGCCGTCCGCTCATCGAGCTGAACGGAGAGCGCTACAATCGCGAGGCAGCCTTGCGCTTCACCATGATGCGCGTCAACGAGCATATCGATTCCATCGCGCTCGCCGGCGGCGAAGCGGGTGAGCGCCAGAAGCTCGAAAACGACCTCGGCTCGGTTCTGACCGCGCTCCGCAACATCTTCCGCGCCCAGATCAATCTTGCCTGGGTCGTCGACGGCTATGGCTGGGTTACGGTCGTGGCACCGATCCTCGTGGCCGCCCCCGTCTATTTCTCCGGGCACATCAGCTTCGGCGGCCTGATGATGGCGGTCGGCGCCTTCAACCAGGTGCACACCTCGCTGCGCTGGTTCGTGGCCAACATCGGCGCGATCACCGACTGGCGCGCGACGCTTCACCGCATTACATCCTTCCGCAGCGCGCTCGTTGCCACCGATACGCTCAACGACGCGGAAGGCCACATCGAATTCGTGCTGAACGACTCCAACCGTCTGACGCTGGACCGGCTGGACGTCGCCTCGCCCACCGGGCGCACCCGCTTCGACGAGCCGCACATCGAGATCGCTGCCGGCGAGCGCGTCGTCATCACTGGCGAGCCCCGCACCGGCAAGACCCTGCTGTTCCGCGCACTGGCGGGACTTTGGCCGCTCGGCAGCGGTCGCGTCGGCCTTCCCAAAGGCGAGGCGATCACCTTCCTGCCGCGAACGCCCTACATGCCGCCCGGCCGCCTGCGCGACGTGCTGTCCTATCCGCAGACCGATACGTTCACGGACACCCAACTGATCGAAGCGCTGGCCCGTGTCGGACTGCAGCGCATGACGCCGCTGCTCGATACCGAGGCGCGCTGGGACCGCGAACTCAGCGACGAGGACGAACGGCTGCTGGCCTTCGCGCGGGCGCTGCTGCACAAGCCGCACTGGATCGTGCTGGACGAGGTGCTGGAGGCCATGGACCCGACGACGCTGCGCCGCGTCCTGTCGATCCTGGAGACCGAGCTGCAAGGCTCCACCGTCGTGAGCCTGGGACGGGTTCTGCCGGACAAGGCGTTGTTCACGCGCGAGATCCGTCTCGTGCGCGAGCCAAAGCCCCAGTCCCGTCAGCCGGCCAGGCCGGACCGGAGCCTTGAGGGCGCGCAAGCGTAGTCGCACCGGCTGTCAGGCGTTCAGACGCTGCCAAATCGTTCTGCCCAATTGGCAAGCGCCGGCCATTGCCCGCTCTCTGCGGTTGTGCGACGTCAGCGCTGTACGCCCCTCGCCGCCAGCACGTTGCGGATGGAAAAGCTCGAATGGATCCGCAGGACGCCCGGCAGCTTGGCAAGGATTTCCTTGTGGATGCGTTCGAACTCGCCGGCGCTTTGCACCTCGACCCGCAGCAGGTAGTCGGAGCCGCCGGTCATCAGGTAGCACTCCTGGATTTCCGGGTGGCGCCGGACGGCGTTTTCGAAGCGATTGAGATGCTCCTCCGTCTGTCGCTCGAGCGTGATGTTAATAATTACGGCGATCGGGCTGCCGCCCTCCGAGCTGCCGATCAGCGCGGTATACCCGCGAATGACGCCCGTCTGCTCCAGCAGGGTGATGCGCCGTAGGCAGGCCGACGGCGAAAGCCCGACCTCCTCGGAAAGCTTGGCATTGGTGATGCGCGCGTTCAACCGAAGCAGACGGATGATGTTGCGGTCGATGGCATCCAGGCCCTTCATGAAGAATCTTTCGTTTTGCCGCAGAAAATTTTCCCATATCCGGATTAATTGAATATCAGAGCGCAAATTCGAAGGAAAGCGCTCGATTCTTTCATTAGCCTGATCCTGTATCGAGGGATCGGCCATGAATACGCATACCTACGAGATTTCCAGCCGTGACGGCGCTTCGGGATACCTGACGATCGACCTGCACGCGATCGAGCACAACTACCGCCTCTTGCAGCAGCGCACGGCCCCCGTCCCCGTGGCAGCCGTGGTCAAGGCCGATGCCTATGGCCTGGACGCCGGCCGCGTTGCTCCTGTCCTTTACGACGCCGGTTGCCGCGATTTCTTCGTCGCCCATTTCGGCGAGGCTGTCCGCCTGAAGACGTTCATCGAGCCGGATGCGCGGATTTTCGTGCTGAACGGGTTGCAGCCGGGCGCTGAAGGCCGATGCGCCGATCTCGGCATCATTCCCGTGCTCAATTCGCTCGAACAGGTTGAGAACTGGTCGCGGACGGCGATCTCGCGCTGGGACGCCCTGCCCGCCGTGCTGCAGATCGACAGCGGCATGTCCCGTCTGGGCCTTCCGCCGGAGGAGATCGCGACGCTTGCCGGCGACCTTGCGCTTCTGACCGGCGTTGATCTTCTCTACCTCATGAGCCATCTGGCAAGCGCCGACGAGAACGACAGCCAGCAGAATGGCGACCAGCTTGCAGCCCTGCGCGATGCGGCCGCGCTCTTCCCGAAGCTTCCGCTCTGCTTTGCAAATTCGGGCGGCATCTTCCTGGGGAAGGATTTCCACGGCGCGCTCGCCCGCCCCGGCATCGCGCTCTACGGCGGCGTGCCGACGGACGTGCCAGGCATTGCAGTGAAGCCGGTCGCAAGGCTCGACGTCCGGGTGGTGCAGACGCGCACCGTACCGGCCGGCAGCCGCGTCGGCTACGGCGGCGCGCATGTGACGAGGACGGAAACGCGGCTGGCGACCATCGCCGCCGGCTATGCCGATGGCCTGCCGCGCAGCCTGAGTGATCGGGGTGCAGCCTATCACGGCGGCGTTCGCCTGCCGATCGTCGGCCGCGTCTCTATGGACAGCATGACGATCGACATCAGCGCGCTGCCGCCGGGCACCCTGAAGCTCGGCAGCCTGGTGGAGATCATCGGCCCGCACCAGCCGCTGGAGGCTATCGCAGCGGATGCCGGCACCATTTCCTATGAAATCCTGACGTCGCTCGGCAACCGCTATCATCGCGAATACCGCTGAACGTCACGACAAGTATTAACGAGGGGCAATCATGAAAATCACCATTCTGGGCGCCGGCGTCGTCGGCGTGACGTCGGCCTATTATCTCGCCAAGCAGGGCCACGAGGTCACCGTGCTCGACCGGCAGCCCGGCCCGGCGCTGGAGACGAGCTTTGCCAATGCCGGTGAGATTTCACCCGGATACGCCTCGCCCTGGGCGGCACCCGGCATCCCGCAGAAGGCGGTGAAATGGCTGTTCATGAAGCACGCACCGTTGATCATCCGGCCGATGGCGGACGCCGCCACCTGGCGCTGGATGATGGCAATGCTCGCCAACTGCACCAGCGCCCGTTACGCCACCAACAAGGGCCGCATGGTGCGCCTGGCCGAATACAGCCGCGATTGCCTGATCGCACTGCGCGAGGAGACCGGCATTTCCTACGACCACCGCACGCAGGGCACGCTCCAGCTTTTCCGCACGCAGAAGCAGATCGATGGCATCGGCAAGGATGTCGAAGTGCTGCGCGCCGACGGCGTCCCCTTCGAGGTTCTCGATCCCGCTGGCTGCATCGCCGCCGAACCGGCACTGGCGCGCGTACGCGAAAAGATCGTCGGCGGCCTGCGCCTGCCCAACGACGAGACCGGTGACTGCTTCAAGTTCACCAACATCCTGCAGGGCCATGCCGAGGCGCTTGGCGTGCGCTTCCGTTTCGGCGTCGACATCCGCGGGCTGAAGCACCTCGGAGACCGCGTCACGGGCGTGATGACCTCCGATGCCTTCATTGAATCGGACACGTTCGTCGCGGCACTGGGCAGCTACACACCCGCCCTGTTGAAGCCGCTCGGCCTGGTCGCGCCGATTTATCCGGTGAAGGGGTATTCGATCACCCTGCCGATCGTCGATGACAGCCGCGCGCCTGTATCCACCATCATGGACGAGACCTACAAGATCGCCATCACGCGGCTCGGCGACCGCATCCGCGTTGGAGGAATGGCGGAAATCGCGGGTTTCAACAACGATCTGCCGCCGGCGCGCCGCGCCACGCTCGAGCATTCCGTCGAGGACCTGTTCGGCGGCGCGGGCGACCAGTCGAAGGCGACCTTCTGGTCGGGCCTTCGGCCGATGACGCCGGATGGAACGCCGATCATCGGGCCGACGAGGTTCAAAAACCTCTACGTCAATTCCGGCCACGGCACGCTCGGCTGGACCATGGCGTGCGGCTCGGGGCGCGTGCTGGCCGATCTCGTCAGCGGAAGGGCGCCCGAGATCGAAACCGCCGACCTCGGCCTCGGCCGCTACTGAGACCGTAGCGGTTGCGCGTCCGACAGGCGCAGTGCCGCATCGGCCAATCAGTCGCCTTCGCGGGAACGGCTGTGTCCGCGGCGTGCCATCGCCGCGTTTTTTTACTGTGCTGCCTTGTCGTGCTCCGCGGGCGTCGCCGGCGGGCCGGCGGCTTCCGGCGCAGGTCCGGCCCCGCCGATGCCGGTAAGGCGATGCGCCCGCTCGCGCAGCCACTGGAAAGTCACGTACAGCGCCGGGATCAGGAAGATACCGACGAGCGAGGCGGCCAGCATGCCGCCTGCAACCCCGGTACCCACGGCACGGCGGCTCAGCATGCCCGCCCCCTGCGCGGTCACCAGAGGGATCAGGCCGACGATAAAGGCGAAGCTCGTCATCATCACGGCGCGGAAGCGGGTGCGCGCGCCGTCGATGGCCGCGTCGACGATGCTCTCCCCCTTCTCGCGACGGAACTTCGCGAATTCCACGATCAGGATCGCGTTCTTCGAGGCGAGCGCGATCAACACCACAAGGCCAATCTGCGCGTAGATGTCGAAGGATAGGCCGGCGACCAGGATGGAGACCAGCGCCCCGACCACGCCGACGATGACCGATAGCAGGACGGGTACCGGGATCATCCAGCTCTCGTAGAGGGCGACGAGGAACAGATAGGCAAACAGCACGGCGAGCGCGAGGATCGTCGTGGTCTTGCCGGCCGCCTCCAGTTCCTGCAGCGCCGTGCCCGTCCATTCGTAGCTGTAGCCAGGCGGCAGCGTCGCGGCCGACACGGACTCCATGGCCTGCAGCGCCTGACCGGAGGAGACGCCCGGCGCGGGCTGCCCGTTCAGCGTAATCGAGCGATAGTTGTTGTAGCGCACGATGGATTGCGGCCCGACGATGTAGCGGACGCTTGCGACCGATGCCACCGGCACCATCTGGCCCTGCGCGTTGCGCACGTGCAGGCGCGAAATGTCTGCGACCGACCGCCGGTCGGCCTGTGCGGCCTGCATCGTCACGCGCCAGCTGCGGCCATAGAGGTTGAAGTCGTTGATGTAGAAGGAGCCGAGCGTGCCCTGGAGGGTGGCGAACAGGTCGCTGACCGACACGCCGAGCGCCTGCAGGCGGTCGCGGTCCAGATCCAGATAGAGCTGCGGCGAACTGGCCGAATAGGTCGTGAAGGTCGGGCCCAGCAGCGGATTCTGGTTGGCAGCGATGATGAGGCCGCGGGCGGTCTCGGCAAGCTCCGCCGGCGAGCGCCCCTGCAGGTCGAGCAACTGGTATTCGAAGCCCGAGCCCGTTCCAAGCCCCATGATCGGCGGCAGGTTGAAGGCGAAGACCTGCGCCTCGCGGATTGACGCTCCCTTCGCCATCGCGGTCGCGACCGCCGCGTCGACGGAGGCGGCAGCGGTCGTCCGGTCGGCAAAGGGCTTCATCGTTACCACGGCAAAGCCGCTGCTCGACTTCGCAAGCCCGTCGAGGAAGCTGTAGCCGGTTACGGTGATGACGTTGGAAACCCCCTCGATTTCGCCGAGCATGGCCTCGACCCGCTTCACGACCGCATCCGTGCGGTTGAACGAGGCGCCTTCGGGCAGGCGGATCTCGGTGAAGAACGCCCCCTGGTCCTCCGCCGGCAGGAAGCCGGTCGGCACGATTCGAAACAGCCAGCCGGCAGCGCCTGCGGCGACCGCCAGCAACACCAGCCCGATCACGACCCGCCGGGCGATATGGCCGGCGACGAAGGCATATCCGTCGCGCCCTTTGTCGATGCCGCGAGAAATATAGCCGAGGATACCCCGCTTCGGCCCGTGATGCGGCTTGAGCAGGATCGCGCAGAGCGCCGGACTGAGCGTCAGCGCATTGATGGCCGACAAGACCATGGAGACGGACACTGCGACGGCGAACTGCTGGAACAGTTGCCCGCTCAATCCCGGGATGAAGGCGACAGGGACGAACACAGACAGCAGAACGAGCGTGATGGCGACGATCGCACCGGTGATTTCCCCCATCGCCAGCCGGGCAGCCTCCGCCGCCTGCATGCCGGGGTTCTCCTCCATCACCCGCTCGACGTTCTCGACCACCACGATCGCGTCGTCAACGACGATGCCGATCGCCAGCACGAGCGCCAATAGCGAGACGGTGTTGAGCGAGAACCCGAGCGCAAGGATGACCGCGAAGGTGCCGATCAACGCGACAGGAACGGCGATCAGCGGGATGAGTGCCGCCCGCCAGTTTCCGAGAAACAGGAACACGACGATGATGACAAGCACGAAGGCCTCGATCAGCGTGTGCTCGACATTCTCTACGCTGGCCTCGACAAATTGCGCCGTGTCGTAGGCGACCTGGTATTTCAGCCCTTCGGGAAACCCCTTCGAGAGCCGCTCCATCGCCTCGTTGACACCGCGCGCAGCGGCCAGCGCGTTGGCGCCCGGTGCCTGGTAGGTGCCGATCATGGCAACCGGCCGGCCGTTGAAGCGCGCGGTCGAATCGGAACTGGCTGCCCCGAGTTCCACCCGCGCCACATCACGGACGCGCACGAAGGAACCATCAGGCTCGGCGCGCAGCACGATGTCTTCGAACTGAGACGGATCGCTCAGGCGCCCCTGCGTCTGGAGATTCAGCTGGAACAGGGGATCGTCCGTCATCGGCTGCGCGCCGATGCGCCCGATTGCGGCCTGTACGTTCTGCGCGCGGAGCGCATTGACCACATCCGTGGGCGTCAGCTTCAGGCTCGTCAGGCGATCAACATTCAGCACGATCCGCATGGAATAGTCCTGCGCGCCGAACAGCGAGGCGTCGCCCACGCCGGGCACGCGCTTGATCGTATCGAGAAGGTTGATGGTGGCGTAGTTTGACAAGAACAGATTGTCGAAGTCCTTGCCTTCCTCGCCGTAGATGGTGATCACCTGCATCAGCGCTGAAGACTTCTTGCGCACGCTGACACCGGATTGCTTGACCTCCGAGGGCAACCCGGCCTCGGCGAGCGACACGCGATTCTGCACGTTCACCGTGGCGATGTCGGGGTCCGTGCCGACGGCGAAGGTGACGGTCAGGTTGTACGAGCCGTCCGCGCCGCTGGTGGACTTCATGTAGAGCATGTTGTCGACGCCGACGACCTTGCTCTCGATCGGCTGGGCGACGGTCGCCTCGACGACGTCGGCGCCGGCGCCCGAATAGCTGGCACTGACGCTGACCTGCGGCGGAACGATATCCGGAAACTGCGCCACGGGGAGTTGCGTCATCGCGATCAGCCCTGCCAGCGTCAGGACGATGGAGATGACGGCGGCGAAACGCGGGCGATCGATGAAGATTTCCGAAATCATCGATCAGCCACCTGCCGCAGGAGCGACGGCAGCGTCGACGACGATGCCCGGCCGCACCTTGCCGATGCCGTCGGTGATGACCGCTTCCCCGTCCTTCAGCCCGGAGGCGATAACGGAAAAGCCGCGCGAGGACCGGGAAATGTCGACCCGGCGAAGCTCCACCTTGGAATCGGCACCGACAACCATGACGAAGGCGCCCTGCTGATCCCGCTGCACGGCCTCCTGAGGAATGGCGAGCACGTCCTGCTTGTTGGATTGCTCCAGTTCGACGCGCACCAGCGATCCGTCGAGCAGCAACCCGTCGGGATTGGGGAATTGCGCCCGCACCGTAACGGTGTCCGTGCCTTGCGTGACATTGCTCGAGACGAAGTTGATGGTGCCCTTGGAGGGATATTCCACGCCGTTCGGCAGGATGATGCGCACATTGGCGCCTGGCGAAATCTCGCCGCTGCGAACCTGTTCCTGATAGGTCAGGTACAGGGCGGTGGCGACCGAGAACTCGGCATTGATGGGGTCGAGTCGCGTCAGCGTCGTGAGCGCGCCGCTGTCCGGCCCGACGAGCGCGCCGACGTCGACGGTCGTCAATCCCACGATCCCGTCGAACGGTGCGGTGATCTTGGTGTAGGACAGGTTGAGCTCGGCCTGCGCCTTGCTGCCGTTCAGCCGCACGAGATCGGCTTCGGCCTTCTTCAGCTGGGCGTTTGCAATGTCGACCTGGGATTGCGGCACTGTGTTGCTGGCAAGCAGACGGTTGGAGCGGTCGCGCTCGATGACCGCCAGATCGCGCTGCGCCTCCGCAGACTGTATCGAGCCGACGATCTCCTGCAAGGCCGCCTGATAGGCTCCGTCCTCGACGCTGTAGAGCAGCGTGCCGGCCTTCACCTTCTGCCCTTCCTGGAAATCCACCGATTCGAGGAAGCCGGACACGCGCGCGCGGATATCGACCCGCTGGATCGCCACCAGGCGCCCCGTCAGGTCAACGCTTTCGCGCAGGTCCATGATCTTGGCCGGAACGACCACGACGGCGGGTGGCGGCGCCTGCTGCGCCCTTGCTGCCCCTGCCGGCAGAAGGCCGGCCAAAGCGAAAGACGACATGACTGCTACCAGAAGCCCCATAATCCGCATGCAATGTCCCCGCCTAGCCCGCACATACAGAAAGGTTCCTTATAGGCACCACGAGAAAGAGTAGTCGTGAACAATTCGATTGGGAAGACGTCTTGCCCAGCCACCACGCGCAAAATCGAAAAGGCGCCACAACCGGTCCGAAAGGCGCGATCATGCTTAAGGCATCCTGAACGGTCACGCTCCACCGTGGTTGCGACACGGGAACGATGGAGTGCCCGGGCGGGTGCGCCCATGAGGCGACTGTCTGCATCGATGCGGCCATGCTATCAACGGCCCGCCCCACATACCCCACCTGGCCGGATTCCGATGAAACTGCCGCTTCGAATACTCTGTCTTTGCCTGGGCTGGCTAATGGTCGCGCTGGGCGTTGTCGGCATATTCCTGCCGCTGCTGCCTACAACACCGTTTCTGCTTGTGGCGGCCGCGCTTTTCGCGCGTACCTCGCCGCGTTTCGAGACATGGCTGGTAAACCATCCGCAACTGGGCCCGCCGCTGCGCCGCTGGCGCGAGAAAGGCGCCATTGCGCCGCGCGCGAAGGCCACAGCGCTGGCGATGATCGCCGCGAGCTATGCAACCTTCCTGCTTTTGAGCGGCCCGAGCACCCAGACTGCCGCCGTGGTTGCCCTCGCCATGGCCGGCCCGGCGCTCTTCATCCTCACCCGGCCGGGCGGCTGAACGTCCGGTGGCCCGCGCCTACCTCGCGCTTGGTAGGGGCGTACCGCTGCTCATTCGAACGTCTCCGCCTTCTTTGCCGGGTCCCCTCTCCCGCAAGCCCATGTTTCGGCTATCTTGGTTGCGCATGCGCCCGGCTGCGATTCCGTCCAGGGAGAAGAGTTCGAAAATGCTCTACGACTATTGCGTCATCGGCGGAGGGATCGTCGGGCTTGCCACGGCGATGCAGCTTCTGGCGGCCCGGCCCGGCGCGAGCCTGGTCCTTATCGAAAAGGAAGACGCCCTCGGCCTGCACCAGACCGGGCACAACAGCGGCGTCATCCACGCCGGGATCTACTATGCGCCCGGCAGCCTGAAAGCGGAGCTTTGCCGCAAGGGTGCACAGGCGACGAAGGACTTCTGCGCCGAGCACGACATTGCCTTCGAGGTCTGCGGCAAGCTGCTGGTCGCGACCAATCCGCTGGAGGCGAAGCGCATGGAGGCGCTGCTGGAGCGTTCCCAAAGCAATGCGATCGAGGTGCACCGGATCAGCGAGGGCGAACTGCGCGAGCGGGAGCCTAACATCGCAGGACTCGGCGCCCTGTTCGTGCCGTCCACCGGCATCGTCAGCTATGCGGAGGTCTGCCGGGCGATGGGCCGGATCATAACAGCCCGGGGCGGCGAGATCCGGCTCGGCACCCGCGTCAACGCAATCAGGGAAGCGGCCGATGCCGTCTCCATCGCGACTGACGGCGAAAACTGGCAGGCACGCAAGCTGATCGCCTGCGCAGGCCTGCAGTCGGACCGGCTCGCCCGGATCGCCGGGATTGCGATCGAACACCGCATCGTTCCCTTCCGCGGCGAGTACTACCGCCTGCCCGATCACAAGAGCGGTATCGTGCGCCACCTGATCTATCCGATCCCCGACCCGGACCTCCCCTTTCTCGGCATCCACCTCACGCGAATGATCGACGGAAGCGTCACCGTCGGCCCGAATGCCGTCCTGGGGTTTGCGCGGGAAGGCTACGGCCACCTTTCCTTCTCCCCCGGCGACGTAGCCGACTACGCCCTCTTCCCGGGTTTCTGGAAAACGCTGGTCGGCAACAGGAAATCGGCCCTCGTCGAGATGCGCAACTCGCTGTGGAAGCGCGGCTATCTTGAGGAATGCCGGAAATACTGCCCCGGCCTGGAACTTGCGGACCTGCTGCCGCACAGGGCCGGTATCCGCGCCCAGGCCGTAAGGCGGGATGGCACTCTGGTACACGACTTCCTTTTTGCCGCCACCGACCGCATGCTGCATGTCTGCAACGCGCCGTCGCCGGCAGCCACGTCCGCCATTCCAATCGCAGACATGATTGTGGAGCGGGTTTTGCAGTAAGACCTGGTAGCTGAACTCGGCCGGATAGACCTGCATGCAACACGATACCAAGCCGCAGAAATCGACGCTGGCGCTCCTTGCCCGCGAGGAACGACTCCTGCCGGTCAGCCTGTTCGCTGCCGCAGCCTTCTATGCCTATGGCGATACGTTCGCAGTCTGGCTATCCCATCCCGTAGGTCTGGCAGTCGTTTTCGCCGCACTCTTCGCGGTTATCCTCGGATCGGTCCTTTCCGTTGTCAGGCATGCGGACGAACTGGCCGATCGCCTGGGAGAGCCCTTCGGCACGCTGATCCTCACGCTGACGATCACCACGATCGAGGTGGTCGCGATCTCGGCCGTGATGTTCCACGGCGACAACAACCCGACGCTCGTGCGCGATACGCTGTTCGCCGTCATCATGATCATCCTGAACGGCATGGTCGGGCTGTCGCTGCTGCTCGGCGCCTGGCGGCGCCCCGAACAACGCCACAACCTCCAGGGCGCGAACGCCTATCTCGGGCTGATCGTCCCGCTGGCGACACTCAGCCTCGTCCTGCCGGAGTTCCAGCCCGCCGCTGACGGCCCTGCCATTTCGTCGCTACACCAGACGGTGCTCGTGTTCATGTCCATAGTGCTATACGGCACGTTCCTGTTGCTGCAGACGGGACGGCACAGGGTCTATTTCACGCAGCGCCACAGTCGCGAGGACCACGGCTCGCAGCACGCCCCATCCGTACACCCCGTGGCTGTCCACGTGATGCTGCTGTTTTCCTACATGGCGCCCGTCGTCTATCTGGTCGACCATCTGGCAAAGCCCATCGACTATCTGGTCGAGACGATGCATGCGCCGCCAGCTCTCGGCGGCGTGGTCATGGCGGTGCTGGTCGCAACGCCGGAAGCCATAAGTGCTGTGCGCGCCGCCATCGCCGACCGGCTGCAGCGGGCGGTCAACATCTTCCTCGGCTCGGTGCTTTCCACCATTGGCCTGACAGTACCCGTCATGTTGGCGATCAGCCACCTCACCGGCCACACGATCACCCTCGGCCTCGGCCGTTCGGAAATGGTCATGCTGATCCTGACGCTCGCCGTCAGCATGATCACCTTTGCCAGCGGGCGCACGAACCTGATGCAGGGTTCCGTCCACCTCACACTGTTCATCACCTATCTTTTGCTGATCCTGGAAGGATAGCGCCGCTGTCACCCAGGACACTCCACGCGCGGAAAGGCTCCTGCATTTGTCACTGGAACTGCTGATCGAAAAATATGGAACGCTTGCCGTCTTCCTTGGCGCAGGCGTGGAAGGGGAGACGGCGGTAGTCATCGGCGGCGTGCTGGCTCACCGCGGCTACCTGTCGTTCTGGCAGGTGGCGGTCGCCGCCGCGATCGGATCGTTCATCGCCGACCAGTTCTTTTTTCTGGCCGGACGCTATGCCCGCACCAGCGCCATGGTCCGGCGCATGCTCGCCAATCCTGCGATCGCTTCGGTACAGCGGCTATTGGAACGCCATCCGAACGGTTTCGTCTTCGCGTTCCGGTTCATCTACGGCCTTCGCACGATCAGCCCGATCGCGATCGGCACCACCCAGATCCCGACCGCCCGGTATGTGGTGCTGAATGCGCTTGCCGCATGCATCTGGGGACCGCTTTTCGCCGGGCTCGGCTACATGTTCGGTCAGGGGGCCGAACATCTTCTCGGACGGCTGCCGCTACCGCACCACCTTCTATTGGCGGCAGCAGTTCCATGCGGCCTCCTGCTTGCACTGGCATTCGTCTTCCGCAAACGGCTGGTGCAGCTCTTCCGCTCCGCTCAAGGCGAGACGAGCAAATAGGACGGCACCGACACCGGAAGGCTCATATCGCCTGTCTGCGATCCGCTATGGCAGAAAGCCTCGGCATGTCAGCGCCATAGCCGGCGTCCCTGGCAAGCTGGATGAATGCTTCGATCCGCCGTTCGACCTTCTGTCGATGGTTCTGGGCGATGTCAGATAGCTTGTGGTCGAGGAAGGGATTGGCGAAGCGCTCCATCGTTGCAGCCAGATAGGCCTTCGCTTCGTCCTTGCGGCCAAGTGCGGCAAAGGCCGGCAGGACCTCGTGTTCGAAGATCGCCGCAAGCTCCGTTTCCACGTCGGGAACCGCGATGAACGCGCGCACGACAGCATCGGCCGGGGCGCCATGCCCCTGCCACATGTCGACGAGCGCTGTGTGGCCGAGATTGAGGATGTGCAGCTTCAGCGTCTCGATCTCCCTGAGATCATCGACAAGCTGGATCGAAGGATGCTGCGTCGGCGCGGCGAGGCCGGGCGTGCGTTCGATCGCCCAGAGCGCATAGGGCTCCGCCACAGCACCGGCCGGCTCGATCGGTGCTGAAACGATCCGGTCGACGAGACTGGACGCCCAGACGGTCTCCTCATCGATGTAGCGGATGAGATCGGCAGGCGCCCCGTTGCTCCGAGCGCGCGCGCCGACGAGACCGCGCAGCACCTTGCCGTTGTCGGCAATCAGCTCCATCGGCAAGATGGTGAGCGGCGCAGCATTGGCGGCATGGCGCGCGGCAAGAAGATGGTAGAGTTTTGCGGGAAAGCTCATTGCAGGAGAGAAGTCAGGCTCACCATCTTCCGGTCTGCCCTCGTAGCCGGAATCGCCGGTGTTTGAGAGCACGTATTCGGCCTCCTCCACGAAGACGCGGCGAACCTCGCCATACTGGCCGGCCATCGACAGGCAGCGCTTGACGGAGGTGACACGCCGCGTCTCGTCGATCACCCTGCCATCCTGTCGGCCGCGCACCCGCACCGGATAGCCTTCAGGTGCAGCGAGTGCGGCAAGCCGCCCTGCCCGCGCCGGGTCGCCCGACGTCTGAACGACCGTAACCGCCATGGCCGGCGTTCCCTCGGAAAGAAACAGATCGGCGTGGGCCTGCAGGAAGCGGCTGGTGCCGAACTGGATGACCGGAGTTTTCATGCGCTGCCTGTCTCTCTTTGGGAACAATCGCGGCGGGTCTGACGTACCCGCCGCCACAATGCGGTTCATGCGTCTGCGTGATCAGTACACGAGCGCCATCGGTATGCTAGAGCGCAAGTTCGCGCCGCAGCGTTTCGAGGCGTTCCATGGCGATGACGCCGTCATGGATCGTCGGAGCGGGCGTGTCGGCGCCGCCAAGCGCCGGAACGACGTCTGCCAGCAGCGAGAAGTAGCCTTTCGGATCCTCATTGGCGGCAGCGGTGAAGTTCGGCTTCCAGGTCAGGCTGTCGACGCTGTCGGACAGCGTCGCCGACGGATCGTCCACCTTGAACTGCGGATTGCGGTTCCAGCGCACGTCGATGACGTTGTCGACCTCGATGCGCTGGTGATCACCCATGATCTCGATGCGCTCGACCGGCGCGCCGCGCGACTGGATCGTCCCCATCGCGATCGTGCCGATCGCGCCGCATTCGAAATCGAAGTTGACGTGGAAAAGCACCTTGCCCGGCTCCTTCTCCACCTTGCGCGCGGTCAGCTTCTTCACCGGCGACACGAAGAACGAGACGAGGTCCATGTAGTGGACGCAGTGGTGCAGGAAGAAGCCGGTATAGTCGACATTGCCGACGAAGTAGCCGGGCGCGGTCATGTAGTAGCCCGTCAGCCCCAGCACATCCCCGAAGCGGCCCGAACGCAGGATGTTTCCGGCGATCTTGTTGCCGGCCGAATAGCGCTTCATGAAGCCGACGAGCAACGGCTTGCCCGACTTCTCCGACGCCGCCCGCAACTCACGCGCCCCCGCCGCACTGCCCGACGGCGGCTTTTCCATGAACACCGGCAGGCCGCGCTCCAGCGCCATCTTGCCGAAGGCGAGGTGCTGGTCGGGGCCCACCGCCATGCCCACGGCATCGATGCCGGGGGTGCGGATCAGTTCCTCCGCGTCGCTCGTCAGCTTCGACACGCCGAACTGGCGGCCGGCGGACGCGAGACGCTTGGCGTCGATATCGCAAAGGGCGACCAGCTCGACATCATGGCGAACGAGCTGGGGCAACAGCATCTGGGTGGCGTGGATGCCGCACCCGATCCAACCGATTTTCAGGGTCATCGACGATATTCCGTAAGCAGGATGTGGGACTTGATGAATTCAGCGGAAGCCGAAAGCCGTGCGCTTTCGTCCTCGTGCGGCGGGCGCCACTGCGCGAAGGGAACGCCGAAGCGGTCGTCGTTGCGGCGGAACGGCTCGAGCGAAACCGGACCTTCGTAGCCGATCTCGTGCAGGGCGCGGAAAACTTCCACCCAGTCGGTGGCACCGGTTCCGGGGAAGCCGCGGTGGTTTTCGTTTGCCTGGAAATGGACGACGCGCTTGCCGCCGAGACGGATCGCTTCGGCGATAGAGGCCTCTTCCATGTGCATGTGGAAGGTGTCGAGCATCAGCTGTACGGCCGGATGATCGACGGCGTCGAGCAATTCCATCGCCTGCTGCGTGGTGCACAGCACGTCGCTTTCGAAGCGGTTCAGCGGCTCGACCGCCAGGATGACGCCGAGCTTTTCGGCGTGGTCGCCGGCTTCCTTCAGGCCTGCGACGCAGCGGGCCTTGCGCGCCAGCCGCTCCTCTTCGGAAACGGGCTGCGGCGGACGGCCGGCGAAGACCAGAGGATTGCCGGTCAGCGGGCCGCCGACGATCTTGCAGCCGAGTGCGGCCGCGCAGTCTGCGGCATATTTCAGGTAGTCGATGCCGGCGCGGTGGGCGACCGGATCGTCGGAGGAAAGGTTGCGCTGCAGGTTGACGCGCGCGGCGAGCACGACCGACAGGCCGGCATCGTCGAGCGCATTCTTCGTGTCGGCCAGATCAAGCTCACCAGGCTCGGGCACGAGGAGCTCGACGAAATCGTAGCCGAGCCTTCGCATTTCGGAAAACAGCGGGAAATGCTCGGCGGTGAACGGCCGCGCATACTGCATGGATATCAACCCGACGGGGTTCATGGTCAGTCCTCTTTCTAAAGCAGTGCCGGCAAAATGCCTGGCGGTTTGCGTCCGAAACCGCGGGCGCAAACGGTTGGATAAAAATCAGCCCTTGACCGCGCCCTGCGTGAGGCCTCCGATCAGGCGCCGCTGGACGAGGAGGAAAAGTATGGTGGCCGGCATGGCGCCGACGACGGCGCCGGCGGCGAGAAGGCCCCACTCGATCTGGTACTCGCCGATCAACGTCTGGATGGCGACGGTGACCGGGCGCACGTTCCGCCCGCCGAGCGTGAGCGCGTAGAGATACTCGTTCCAGGCGGTGATGAAGATGTAGATGCCGGTGGAGATGATGCCGGGCATCGTCAGCGGCAGCACCACCCGGCGGAGCGCCGTCAGCCGCGAGCAGCCATCGATCATCGCCGCTTCGTCGAGGCTCTTCGGGATCGCGCCGACATAGCTCGTCAGCATCCACACCGCGAACGGGATCGCCACGGTGGCATTGGCGAGGATCAGGCCGAAATGCGTATCGAGGATGCCGACGTTCTTCATCAACACGAACAACGGCAGGATCAGCAGCACGACCGGGAACATGTTGATCAGCAGGAACTGCAGCATCAGCAGTTTGCGGCCGGCAAAGCGGAAGCGCGAGAAGGCGTAGGCCGCGGTCACGGCGACCGCCAGCCCCAGGATGACCGTGCCACCGGCGATGATCAGGCTGTCCATCATGTTGCCGAGGAACGAGGTCTGCTCCAGCAGCCGGACATAGTTGTCGAGGCTCCAGCCGGCCGGCGAGACCGATACGCCGGTCGCATTCAGCGCAGCCGTTGGTGTCAGCGAGGTCAGCACCATCCAGGCGAACGGCGCCATGGCGAAGAGGACGATGACTAGGACCGGCAGGTCAGTCGTCAGGATACGGCGTGCGGTGCTTGGCTTGTTCATCGCTCAACCTCGCGCATGGTGCGGGCCAGATAGACGGCGACGATCGCGCCGAGAAGGATGGTGAAGGTAACGGCGATCGCGGTGCCGTAGCCGAAGTCGAGGTTCTGCCGGGCGCGCACGAAGGCATAGAGCGGCAGCGTGTGGGTCGCATAACCCGGACCGCCGCCTGTCATGACGAAGATCACGTCCATGGAATTGGCGACCCAGATGACGCGCAGGAGCCCCGCCGTGGCAAGCACGGGCGCAATCCCCGGCAGCGTGATGTGGACGAACTGCCGCCAGGAGGATGCGCCGTCGATCGAGGCGGCCTCGTACTGGCTCTTCGGGATTCCCTGCAGGCCGGCGAGGATCATCACCGCGAAGAAGGGAAAGCCCTGCCACGTCAGCGTGGCGATGACGGCATAGAGCGCGAGACTGGGATCGGCGAGCCACGGAACCGCGCTCTTGACGATCGACAGGTAGATCAGGATGTCGTTGAGGACGCCGGTGTTGGGGTCGTAGATCCAGCGCCACATCAGCGCGATCACGACGCTCGGCAGCGCCCAGGGAATAACGATCAGCGCGCGCGCAAGGCCGCGCCAGGGGAATTCGCGGTTCAATAGCAGCGCGGTCAGCAGCCCCAGCCCCATCTGCAGCGGCACCGTCAGGCCGATCCAGATGGCGGTATTCCACAGGGCCGTCCAGAAAACCGGATCGGCGAACAGTTTCACGTAGTTGCCGAAGCCGACGAAGCGGCTGGCATTCGGCTTCCACAGGATGAGGTCGTAGAAGCTGGTCACGACCGCCTGCACCATCGGCATGAAGACGATGAACACCGTGACGAGAACCGCCGGCGCCAAGAGCATGTACGGCATCAGCCGCGAGCTCCAGGGCGCTGGAATTGCAACATCGGTGGCGGGGGGCGAGGTTATAACGGTCATAGAAATTCACTTCCTTGCCATCTCGGCGGGAATGGTCCTCCCACCCGCCCTGACGCCGGCGGGTGGGAGAAGTGCAACAGACGCGCTTACTGGGCGAAGAGCGCTTCCAGTTGCTCCATCATCTGCTGCGAGGTGATCTGGCCGGTCAGGGCCTGCTGCATCGCCGTCTGCCAGGCCGTGTTGACGAACTCGGACGTCGCGGGCGTCTGCGGCAGCACATGGGCGAAGGGCAGCGACTGCACGGTGGCCTCGACGAAGCGGCGCTCATGCAGGTTCCAGTTTTCCGAGCCGCTCTTGGTCACGGTCATCTGGCCGGTCGCCTTGTTGAAAGCAACGTTGTTCTCCCCCTCGGCAAGGAAGGATATCCACTTCCAGGCCGCGTCCTTCGCTTCGGAAGCGGAGAAGACCGCCAGCGATTCGTCGCCGTAGGACGTCCAGCGGTTGCCGCCGCACTCCGGTACCGGCACTGCCGAGACCTTGTCGCCAAGCGCCTTGACCATGTCGTTGGACGAACCGATGTGGTGGATGGTCATCGCGGTCGTACCGCCCTTGAAGGCGCCGGTGATTTCCTGGAAGCCGTCGTTCGGTGCCGAAGGCGGAATGACCTTGTCCTTCTGGAACAGGTCGATCAGCCACTGGTTGGCCGCGACCGCCTTCTCGTTGGTCAGGCCGCCCGGCTTCAACTCGCCGCCCTGGGAGAGCACGAAAGCGCCCCACTGGTCCCAGCCGCCCTTGCCGCCGCGCAAGCCGAAACCGTAGGTGGTCGGCGCCTTGGTCAGCTTGATCGCCGCATCGCGGAATTCCTCGCAGGTGGTCGGCGGCTTCAGGCTGGCCTGCTCGAAGAGGTCGGTGCGATAATAGAGATAGAGCGTTACATATTGGATCGGCAGGTAGTATTGCTGGCCGTCAGGCCCCTTGTTCAGTTCGAGCAGGTTGTCCAGCAGGTCAGCCTTGCCCGGCCAGGCGTCGATCTTGTCGCCGATCGGCTCGAGCGCCCCCATTTCCACAAGACGCGGCTGGGCAAACAGCTTGACCATCGCCGCATCCGGCGCGTTGCCGCCGACGAGCGAGGTGTAGAGCGTGTCGTAGTAGCTGTTCCACGGCACGTTCTCGGCTTCGATCTTGATGCCCGGATTGGTCGCCTCGAACTTGGCGACGAGTTCCGCCATCGGGTTTTCGGGGTTGTCGAAGTGATACCAGAAGCGCACGGTTTCGGCCGAAGCGCTGCCGGCAAGAAATGTCGTCGCTAGCGCGACGCCGATGCTGAATTTTCTAAGGTTGGTCATGTTCTCCTCCGTTGAAAACCTAAAAGCGGCCTAGGCTCCTCGCCCGGTCATCTGCCTTGCGGCGATCCCGGCCGCGGCAAGTGCCTCCCGCGCCGCGGTCAGATCGATGGTGTTCTGCAAAAATCCATGGGTGACGCCCGGAACGACCGTGACGGTTTCGTCCCGGCCAAGGGCCCGCAGGCGCCGATGCAGGATCAGGGTGTCGCTGAGCAGGGGGTCGACGCCGCCCGCCATCAGATGCAGCGGCGGCAGGGACGCGAGCGCCGCATCGCTTGCCCTCAGGGGACAGGCGAGCGGATCGCCGGAGATATCGGCGCCGTTGGCGCCATACCAGGCCCAATAACGCTGCATCTTGGCCCGCGTCAGCCCTGGGCCGTTCGCAAAGGCCTCGTAGGACGAGGTTTCGAAGTCCATCGCATAGTTGCCGTAGAAAAGCAGCGCGCCGGCCGCGGCATCGGCCCGGCCGGCATCCTGCTCGTGCAGCAGGGCGGCCAGTGCCAGGTTGGCCCCGGCAGAATCACCCGCAACGAGCAACGGCCCCGCGACGACACCGGCTTCCGAGGTTGCGGAAAAGGCCGCACGAAGACAGCCGACCACATCCAGCAAGCCGGACGGAAAGGGGTTTTCCGGAGCAAGCCTGTAGTCGGGAAGGAGAACCGGGAGACCCGATTCGACAGCAAGCACACGCGCGCAACGCTCATGCGTCTGCGGGCTGCAGAAGGCGAAGCCGCCGCCATGCACATAAAGGATCGCACCCGGCGCCGCATCCTGTGGGATCAGGACGCGCATCCGGCAACGCGCGCTTCCAAGTGCCGTGTCCGCATCCACCCAGACGTCGGTCGTCACAGCCATGGCCGGCAGATCGCGATTCCAGCGCCTGTTGGATTGCTCCGACAGGGCCCGCCCCTCGGCGGCAGGAAGCAGCGTCGGGTCCTGTTGCGGCCCCTCGGCCGCGATCTGCGCCATCAGAGCCGCCATTTCAGGCGAGAGGGTCGGGTCGAGGGGCACCGGCGCACTCATTGGACGACGTCCGGAAATACGCTCGGGCCGAGATCGACGATCGTCGCGATGTGGTGCAACAGCGCCGCGTTGGCGCGGGCGACGTCGCCGCTTTCGATCGCCTCGATGATAGCCGCGTGACGCTGTGCCGTGGCAACCAGATCGCGTGGCGCCGTGCTGCGGGAAATCTTGAAACGGTGATTGTGGACGAGGCAGCGATGAAGGATCGGATCGAGCGCCGGCAGTCGCGCATCCTGGAAGATGCGCCGGTGGAAATCGCGGTCCGCCGATGCAAGCTCGAGTTCGTCATCACGATGGGCCGCATCCATCATCTCTTCAAACAGCACATTGAGGTCGGAGATCAGCGTTCGGCTCGGCGCCTGCACCACGCGGAGAATACCACTGCACTCGATCTGCCGGCGCACGCGGAACATCTCGACCGCCTCGTCTTCCGTGCATTCCGAGACCTGCGTGCCGCGATGCCCCTGGCGGAGGACGAGCCCCTCTTCCTGCAATTGCAGCAGCGCCTCGCGCACCGTCCCCTGGCTGCAGCCGAAATGCGCCGCAAGGTCAAGCTCGGTCAGCGAAGCACCGGCCGGCAGCACACCCAGCATGATGTCACGCTTCAACGCGTTGAAGGCAGCCGCCGATTTTGCGGGCTTCGAGGGCATCAAGCGGGCATTCGGCCTTGTCGAAAAATAGGACATTGCGCGTTCCATGGAGTTGCCAACCGGCGTTCGTATCATTATTGATATTGATATCGATAAAGATGGTCAAGGGCCGATTTCGGCCTTCGGAGGAGAAAGCAGTGACCGCAATCGCCCTTAGAAAGATCCGCAAGACCTACGGTTCGCTGGACGTCATCCACGAGGTCGACATCGACATCGAGAGCGGTGAGTTTCTCGTGCTTGTCGGCCCTTCCGGCTGCGGAAAATCCACACTGCTGCGCATGATCGCCGGATTGGAGGAGATCTCTGGCGGCGTGCTCGACATTGGCGGCAAGGTGGTCAACGCGCTGCCACCGTCCGATCGCGACATCGCCATGGTGTTCCAGGACTACGCGCTTTACCCGCACATGACCGTGCGTGAGAACATGGCCTTCGGGCTGAAGATGCGCGGCACGAGCGAGGACGCGATCGAAAAGCGCGTCTCCGGTGCTGCAGATATCCTCAAGATCGCCAATTTTCTCGATCGCCGGCCGGCCCAGCTTTCCGGCGGCCAGCGCCAGCGCGTCGCCATGGGGCGCGCCATCGTGCGCGAACCGTCGGCCTTCCTGTTCGACGAACCGCTGTCCAACCTCGACGCCGCGCTTCGCGTCGAGATGCGCCTTGAGATCGCCAAGCTGCACAACCGGATGAGGGCGACAACCGTCTACGTCACCCACGACCAGGTGGAGGCGATGACGCTTGCCGACCGCATCGTCGTGCTCAATGCCGGCCGGATCGAACAGATCGGCCCGCCGCTGGAACTCTACCACCGTCCCGAAAGCCTGTTCGTCGCCCGCTTCATCGGCAGTCCGACGATGAATACCCTGTCGGCTGAGCTCACCTCGTCCGATGATGGCGAGACCCGGCTGACGGTCAGCGGCAGGACGGTCACCGTGCAGCTGGGCGCGCCTCTTTCACACGCACCGGCCAGCGTCACCCTCGGCGTACGCCCCGAAGATCTGATCCGCTGTTCGCCGGAAGAGGCATGGTTCTCCGGCGAGCTTTCCGTGGTCGAGCGCCTTGGCGCGCAGACATACGGCTATGTCGAGATCGGCGAAAGCCGTATGCTGACCGTCGAATTCCCCCGCAACGCGGAAATCCGTGTCGGCGAAAAGGTCCATGTCCGCGGCAACCCGGCCGGCACCCACCTCTTCGACGACGCCACGGGCCGCCGGATCAACTGAGGAGCGCCGGCCGCCTCAGCAAGGACACGAGTAGCGCCAGCCTCCACTGGCGCGCTCAGCCCTCGGATCCAGCGCCCCTTCGCCGTCTGACAAGCACCCCCCCCCCCGGAAAGGCGACCAGACTCTCGCATCAGCGGGTCGACCCGGACCAAGCACTGCACATTTTTCGGGCTATCTGCTTATTTTAGGTCAGATTTGCGCGCCGCGAGCCGCGAGCCGTGCTAACGACATGCCCGCACCTGCCGCGGACTGTCCCGCGGGCACGATCCGGCGAGACGACATGATAAAACCCTCGGAATTTCTCAGGCGGTTGCGGCCCGCCATCGCCCCCGTCAGCGGAGCGGAGCGATTTCGTGCCGCTATCGGCGCCCTTCTCGGCATTCTCCTCACCGGTTTCGTCAGCACCTTCGCGCTCGGGGCAAGCGCCAGCCTGCCGCTGTTGATCGCACCGATGGGCGCTTCCGCGGTGCTCTTGTTCGCCGCACCGTCAAGCCCCCTCGCCCAGCCCTGGTCGATTGTCGGCGGCAACACGCTTGCCGCCGTGATTGGCGTCACCTGCGCACTGTTCATCAAGGATCCGATCGTTGCCGCTGCCATCGCCATCGCCATGGCGATCGGCGCGATGATGATGCTCGGCTGCCTGCATCCGCCGAGCGGCGCCGTCGCACTGACCGCCGTTCTCGGCGGACCTTCTGTGCACGACGCAGGCTACTGGTTCGTGCTGACACCGGTCGGCATCAATTCTTTGCTGATCCTCGCCGTCGCCATCGCCTTCAACAACCTCACCGGACGGCGCTATCCGCACTTCGCCACCGGCGCCACGGCAAATCCGCAGCAGACGGCCGATCCGGCTCCGACGCGAAGGCTGGGCACGATTCCGGAAGACCTCGAGGCGGTCCTTGCCCAGTATGACGAAATCATCGACGTGAGCCCTGACGTTCTGGACGAACTGCTTCATCAGGCGCAAATCCGCGCCTACACGCGCCGCTCCGGCGAAATCAGCTGTGCGGAAGTCATGTCGCGCGATGTCGCCACCGTATCACCCGAAACATCGCTGCGCGACGCATGGCAGCTTCTGCTAAAGCACCGCATCAAGGCCCTGCCCGTCGTCACTGCAAACGATGGACTCGTCGGCATCGTCACCCAGACCGACTTCATGCACAACGCCGTCCTGAACAACAACGGCCAGCTTCGCTTCGGCTTCGCCGGCAAGGTCCGCCTGGCGCTGGGCGGTCGCAACGGCAAGCCGCGGTTCGTCGCCGACATCATGACGCGCCGCGTCCAGTCCGCGGCCCCGGAGACGATGATCGCCAAGCTCGTGCCGCCGATGGCGGACATGGGCCTTCATCATATGCCCGTGGTCGACCGCAACAACCGCGTCATCGGCATCGTCACGCAATCCGATCTTATCGCAGCCCTTTTCCAGCGCGCAGCGACTGATTCTCCGTCGGAAGAGCGGAAAACGGATGCAGCCTGAGCATCAAAGCATGCCGCAGCTGCCACCCGGAAAAACGAAAAGGCCGGGCGAGGAAACGCACCGACCTTCTCAACGCCGAATTGTTGCCCTGCCAGTACATCCGTGGTCAGCGACATCAAGTTCGACTGATCCCGCGGGCATCCACGACTTTGAGTGGGACGCTTAACCGGCGGGACCGATGCCCATCATATGGGGGGCCGTTGTGTTCCAAACAAGCCCTCGCCCTGAGAGAGCAGCGTCAGCCCCTCCGTCAATACGGCGAAATGCACTGACGACGGGGGCCGTAGTAAGGCTGGAACGTATTGTCGAAGGCCCGGTAGGAACGGTAGCGCGCATAGCACCAACTGACATGCGTGTTGCCGCCATAATAGCGCGGCGCGACGTATCGGGGCTGGGCGATGACGCTGCCTATGATTGCTCCGGCAGCAAGACCTCCGACGACCGCTCCGAAACCGTCGTAGCCGCCATAGTAAGGGCCGTAGCCCCCGTAGTAGGGACCGTAGTAGCGTCCGTAATATCCGCCGTATCTGTAGGGACCACGCCAGGCGGGACGATACCGGTAGGCGTTGCGATAATAGCCGTGACGATAGGGGGTGCCGCCCCAGTAGCCTCCACCCCGACGGCCTCCGGCCCAGTGACCGCCCCGGTACCCGCCTCGATCCCGCACCTGCACGATGTCCGAATTGCCGATACTCGCCGCCTGGAACGCTGGCAGCGCCTGTGCCGGCACGACGCCCGAGGCCGCAGCGGCCAGCGACAGGCAGATTGCTGCAAAATACCTCATCTCGCTCACCATTTGCCTTTCATAAGGCAGACGCATCGGCGGCACTTTTGTGCCGTCTAAGAAAAACTATAGCACAAACGTCATGCTTCCATCCCGGCAATTGGCCTGGTTCGCTGGGTCCGCCGCCCTGCCCGCCCCCTCGATCCGGCCACATCCACAGGGCGCCTGCGGAAAAATGTACGGACCGGAGGATTTTTTTCGCCAGTGGCTAGACAAGGTCGGCGAACGCCATTATACGCCCCATCAGACCGCAGCGACGCGGTTCTGGACGGGTGATTAGCTCAGTTGGTAGAGCAGCTGACTCTTAATCAGCGGGTCCACGGTTCGAGCCCGTGATCACCCACCAAAACTTTCAATGACTTAGAGGCGGATGCTGGTCTCACGAATTTCGTGAGTCGCCACCGAGTCGCCACGGGAATGGAAGTTCCTTCCAACACAAAGAAATTCCCTTCGGTACCATTTCACTTCCTAAGATAGCTCTTCTTGCCATTGTCGGAGTAGCAAAAGCGCCCTCCCCGCGGACCAACGCAGTAGCGCCCCTCTCGACATGAGCATTCACCTGCTGACGATGGTGCCATCTCTGTGTTGCCACCGAGGAACCCGACAGCACCGCCCATTATGGCTGAGCAAGACTTTTTGCTCGCGCTAACTGATCCGTCATTGCAGATGAACGTGTCCCCCTGGCAACGCGCTATGCCGCCTTTCTTGCCGCTGCACGGAGTGTTTGCCGCATGCGCCGGTATCGACGTTACGGCCAATGCCACTATCGCCATTAAAAATTGTCGCACGACGCCCCTCCCAGCCAGAACGTGCAACGTATTCCGCAACGGCGCAAGAAAAGGATAACACCGGCTGGTGAGGCCGGTGCGCTGTGGTGGCGGTGGTAGGTGACGGGCCGCCAACGCTGTGCCGCTGACGACCCGCCCGGCCTGCCGGTTCACGCGGCAAGCCGCCCCGGCCGGGGTCTTGGGAGAAAGGGCCGCGGCGGCCCAAAGGCGCCAGCGGCAAGAGCCAGCCGGGACTTGCGGCAAACGGCTGACTTGAAACTCTAGTTCGGCTGGAGCGCTGCTGCCGCCTCGACGACCTGCCAAATTTGGAAGTTCAGCTCGTTGAAGCCGAGCTGTTCCTCGAGCTCGATCTCGTGGAGATCCTCAAGCGCTCGAAGATGCCGATACATCTCTTCAGCCAACGTCGACAGGATCTTCGCGCGCATCAGGACATCGCGTGCTTCAGGTTGGCGCGGGCGATGACCGCCCGCTTCCGTGGTTCTGCTGGCCTCAGAGGCGCGGCGTCTTAATCTGGCGCCCTCCTCAGGCTCGAAGGCGATTGCTGGTACTCGTCTTAATCTGGCTATGGCCGCTGTCATGGTTGGATCTCCTCGCGTGTTGCTTTTGTCGCAGTGTGTTTATACACTGTACCGACACAATAGCCGATTCTGGTTCCGTGTCAACACGCATTTGTACAGGGTACCAAAATGAAGCCCATTCAGTTGAAAATGGCCCGCGCTGCAGTAGGCCTTGGTGTTCGAGAACTTGCCGAATTGGCGGGGGTAACGGCGAATACCATCACACGTATCGAGAACGGTGCCGACGCGAAGCAGTCTACGCTAGGCGCTATTCAAAAAGTGCTGGAGGAGAAGGTGATCTTCCTCTCGGACGGTGAAACCACCACAGGGGGCCCCGGCGTCCGCCTGCGCGACCGGCAGGACCAATAAGATGCCCAAGAAGCCTAAGAACGAACATTCGGAACTTGCCGGCGAATTCACCGAGGACGGCGTGACCGTCCTAGTCGATATTTTCCGCCCGGCAGGCACCAACAATGACTGGCGGCTCGAGGTCATCACGCAGAACGAAGACGTCTTCGAGTGGGAGGATGGCTTCGCCACAGATCGCGATGCGTTCAACGAGTTCCTAGCCACGGTTGCGCGCGATGGCATCAAGTCCTTCCTTGAAGAGGATGATCCTCCGGCAGTGCATTGACCACCACGCCACGCTCTACTAGCTAGTGTTGCGGCCCACCAAGCCGCCTGCATTCCGCCACCACCGGAGCAATACCGCCATTGGCATTCGTGCCGTCGGCAACTTGTTTTTCGATAATGGTGCTGGGAGTCCATGACCACTGACCTTCTATCCAAGCTACCGATGTTCGCAACCGACGATGAGATCGCCATTGCGATCGTGGGAAAAGCGCGGGCCTCGCACTGGAAGCGCGGCGCACTCGTACTGTTTGAGGCGCGGGGCTTTCCAAAGGTTGACGCGCTTCATGGCGGCCGCCCGGTGCCGTTGGTACGCAAGTGGTACAACCAGTATATGGGGGTAGAAAAAAGCTACGTTCTCCAGACGCTGGAACCCACGAAAGACAATCCAGACGCATGGCGTTCGAAACGCGAGATCCGAGCCGAGCGAAAGCCACAACTCGAACTGAACACCCGGTGCCTCAAGGCTCTGCGCTACATGGTCGAGCACCCTGACGTGCGCACCAGCGTGGAGATTCCCGGAGCTCGCGATTTCACGCTCGAGCAACTGGCCCTGGCCGGCGCCCTCACGGAAGGAAAACGCGATACCCAGGGAGACCGGACTTGGACGGTCACCGATGTTGGGCGTGAAGAAATAGCCCGGATTAATGACTGGCACTTTGGGAAGCGCCGTCTTCCTTGACGTTGGAGATCGAAATGACCCCAGAAGAACGAATCGAGCAGCTTGAGGCCAAGGTCGGGCAGGCTTATCAGGTGATAGGAATCCTTCTAGCTGGACCTGGCGGCAAGTGTGTCGACTTCGACCTGCCTGAAGGCCAACGTGCACTCGATTACTTCGCGCACGAAGAATACGAGGACGACTTTCTGCCGTTCGCGCATCCTCGGAGCAAGTGACCACCGCCCTCTCTTTCCTCGCCATCATCTCGGCCGGCCTGGCGTTCTACAGGCCGACCATCCTCTCGTGCTTTGCTGCGAGCCTACTGAACGGAATGGCAGTCTATGCCTGGTGGGCGCCCGGGCTGTGAAGCCGAGCTAGACATCGTTCACCGGCAGGGGGCCGTATAGATACGTCCCTGCGAATCCTGATAGCGGCACATATCGCCGTTGCGTGAGCCCGCTGGTGTCGTTGCTGTTCCGACTGCTGCACCCGCAAGCGCACCTACGCCAGCGCCAACGATGGTGCTTTTGGTATTGCGGCCGACCGCCTGCCCTACGAGCGCGCCGCCGGCGGCCCCTACCAGAGCACCCGTTCCGGCTCGCCTGTCTTGCTCAGACGACGCGCAACCTGCGACGAGTGCTGTTGCGACTAGAGCAATACCGATTTGACGTATCATGGCGCTTCCTCTCCTTGAACTAGCGCTGGATATAGGCGGCCCGACCCAGAAGGCAAATATTTGCCCGTTTGGTTGACAGCGGCCGGCTCTAGTCAGCCTGCGGCCCATCAGCTATATTATCGATTACTAATAAAGTGGGGTGCAAAATGAAGAGGCTCTTCGTTTACTGCCTCGCCGCCTGGATCGGTTCCGCTGGGGTTGTTCGCGCTGCTGCCGATCCTGTTACGGTCGCTGCGTTCATTGCTGAGGCTGCTGTAGAGATGAGGAAATGGCAGGATGAGCAAGGCTGGGGAAAGTTCAAGTCAGCTCGCTATGGAAAGCCAGTTCGGCTGCTGAATGCAACTAACAGAGCGGTCACCTTTACATATGAGGGAGAGAACTGTGAAAGAGCCCGGTTCAAACTGCAGCCTTACACGACAACAACGATCAAATGCAGTTCAACTTCCGGAAACGATTGGTGGGAAATCTCGGTGAGCGGTGGAACTGGGGGAACGCTAGACGAAGGCGCATCCGCGATATTCGATAATGAAAACGGGAAGGTAAGACTCATTGACGTCACACCGGATGTTCGTAATCAAGCCAAGACGCCTCGCCCACCACCCATCATCTTTCCGGATTAACGTAGTTGAGCGTGATCTCACCGAACCAATCAGCACCTTTGGGTTCCCACGCCATCACTCGGTGAACCTATCGCGGTTTATTGTGAAGTTCGCTGCCACTCATGTCACGGATGCCACTTCAGAGGCGAATTGCTTTTGATTTTGAGGGCGATCTTTGTGGTCCGTAGCCTTCTGGGTGGGAAAATTTTGCCCACCCAGTGTCTTGTTTATTTCATCCCACACCGCCTTCCTCCGCAGGATATACGCGCTCTCCTCCGCTGCGGTCAGCTCTGAACGAGCCAGGTTCTCGTCAATTTCCATGAGTTCGGCGTCTTGACTCCGCCTTTTCCGAATGAGAACATAAAGAGAACAAATTGGAGTTCTCGTTATGGCCAAAACCGATCAAGTCATTGCGAATGCCCTAGCCGAAGTCGCTGCCTGCAAGGCACTTCGAGAACGTACGCTCGCCCGCCGGGCCGAGATGCAGAAGGTAGCCGAAAGACCTCGCCCGCTTTACGTCCTGGGCCGGAAGCACATGCAAATGGAGTTGCCGCTGCAATGACCGCCGAAGCCAAGAGAGAGGCGCCGCAGAGAGATGAAGCGGCGGAAGTCCTCGCGCTCCACAAGGGCGACGCCCTTGAAGCGATCCGAACGCTGCTCGAGGAGCGCGACAACCTGGAAGAAAGGCTGGCTACTGCCGTCGTCATTATGGGGACGGGGTACACACGCGGCTGGCGTCCCTGACTGTGCCCGAGAGCTATCAACGGGGGATGATACACCCGCGAGTCCGAGCACAGATGACCACATTGACGAGGGCCGCGGAGAACGGGCAGCTTCTGAAGGCCAAATGCGGGATATGTAGCGTCACGCATTTCTACCGACCCGGCGACATTGCCCAAATCTACGGCGAAGTCACAATTCTCGACATTGAAGGGCGGTTCCGGTACAGCCGACGCTGCAGCTCAAAGGATTGGAGCAATCTGTCGTTTGTGATCCCCAGCGCTGCGGATAGGGTGAAAATGACGGTCCGCCACCTGGTGGAGATCAAGAGCGTGAAGGTGCCTGTGTGGAAGGATGTTCGCGGGTAAAAAGTTGACCTCCCCGAGTTCTTCTCAGAGAAAGCGCCGTGAGATACGACGCCTTAGGCCCTCAATATCGGCAGGATTGTCCTGCTTATGGATCATCGCATGGCAGTTGGGGCACAATGGTATGAGATCTTTGATCGGGTCAATTTGGTACCTACTCTTGATGCCGCTAATCGGGACGACATGATGAACATGGATGAACCCGCGTCCGAGCTCGCCATACTGTTCCTCAAAATCGATATTGCAGCCTTTGCACCGTTTGCCATGCCGCTGGACGCATTCGGCCCGCGCTTTACTGTTCCTCTCAAAGACATTTACGAACCTTGTGATGGCAGCACCCTCCCACAAGTCAGCCTTATTCTCCTCTGAAATCTCCTCGGGGAACAACGTGCCGCTCGTTGTGTAGAGCACCCAAATTTCGCGGTTGGACCCTTGATGATCCCCATCACCCAGGGATGGCTCGAAGCCCTCGCTACGGCAGTACTCATAGTAGGCGTGCCGGTAGCGCTCGAATCTGGCGTCGCCTTTCCCTACCCTCGCGAAACCACATGCTCGCAGTGCATCCCAATATTGATGGGGAGGCCGTATCCAGTTTCGATAGTTTTTTTCTGCCCAACTAGCGCCGGCAATTCGCGCCAGTAACCAGGGGATGGGAGCAAATCCGTCGCCTGTATTTTCGACCGTGAGCAAGAGCCCACTATTCTTAAGCTTTGCCTCAAAATTCTTTCTGTCAGAGCTCCGCAGCATCTGGAACTCGTAAAAGCCCTCTTGCAATTGTTCAGACAATTTACTGGTGTCGAGTTTAGGAGAAAGTAATTTATTAGGCACGTCCGCCTCGAGTTGATGCACATTTCCCAACATTAAATATCAGAATAATGCAGATTACAACTTATTGGATCGTGAACATTCGCACATATCTCGAACATATTACGGTAGTCGCTCCCTGTGAGACTTCGCCCAGCCACCCAAAGTACGTTGACACAGCGGTGGATGGCGTCCTACCCGATTTCGGATCGACAAGGTCAGACGGCGTCCGTGCGATCGGCCTTCGCGCAGCGGCATTTCATGTCGTACAGCTCCATGATCTCGAGTCTCCCTCCAACCGCGCCGCGTTACTGCCGCCCACCGTGCGGGGCTTTTTGGCGCTTTTCCTTCCTTTTGCCCGAGCTGCAGCGCTTGAATCCATCAGTAGCATTGCAAATGAAGCGGCACGACGAAACTCCCTAGATTTTTACAAATTTATAATACAATCAATAATTTAGACATTTGATTGAGCCGCCGGCAGCTCCTACGTTCCGAAGCGCAGACCGCACTCTACAACCTTTACCAACCAATCGCGGAGCGCCATTTAACGCCGGTGGAAGCTGACGATGAGGGCTCAATTAAAAGGCCTGATGAAGGTCAAGAAGACACTCGCTAGCGGCCTCACCGTCTACTACTGCTACGCTTGGCGAGGCGGGCCATTGCTGAAGGCCGCCGATGGTTCGCCATTGCAGCCAGGCGAGCCGGCGTAACGGGGCTCACATTCCACGACCTTCGCGGAACAACCGTCACACGGCTCGCATTGGCCGGCTGCACAGCACTCGAGATCGCTGCCGTGACAGGGCATTCGCTGAAGGATGTCGATGCGATCCTACGAACTCACTACCTCGGTGGGCAGGCGGAGTTGGCAAGGCGGGCGATTGGGAAGTTGGAGGCTATCCGGCCTATTCGCGAATAGCTTTAGCAAAGCGGGCCTCAGTTCCCCGCAGCTTCTTTAGACGGTCGCGCCGCGCGGCCTCCCGATCCGGATCTTCATCGAGATATGGTGATCTCGCATGGCGGCGCAACACCTCTTCGATCGCCGCGGCAATAGCCGTGGCAGATTCTTCGAACTTCGCTAGTGCATCCTGTACCGTCTTCCTCACCTCTCGGGGCATCCTGTCAATTCTGACCGTCCGAAGGCCGCGTATGCCCAAAGAAATCAACTGCTCGCAGTCAGCGAGCCGCATGCGGATCTCCCTCAGCCGTCTAAGATTTAGTCTATTCAGGTCGACAGCGTCGATTGTGTACTCTGCGATTGCCGTGAGCCCCGAGAGCAGCAATCCAGCCCGTTGGAAACTCTCTGCGTAAGCGTCAACGTCCGGTCGGAAGAATCGGATCCCGGAATCACGCATTCCCTTAGTGGGGGCCCGATCGCCCTTTCGAATATTGCACTCGTCACAGCTATACATCAAATTCGAGTACTCATTCTCAAGTTTTGGAAATTTACTCCTCGGCTCATAGTGATCGATCGTAAACCTTATCCCGGAGGCCTCCGATTCCGCCATTGTGCAGTAGGCACAGGAATGAAAAAAATCATACCGAAGATACTGCCTGTATTCAGCATACGGCAACCCAATAGGAACAGGCGAACGTGTCACCAATTCAACATCAAATCGAGGAATAATATCGGGAATGCTGTCCATCTATCTCTTGCGATCCGAGAGGCGATCTACCTGTCTTCGAAATTTTGCAAGCTCGGATAGAAGCCCCTCAAACTGTTCTACATGCTCCTCAAGAACATCTAAACTTGCACCAAACTTTGCATCCTCAATTCGGTCAAGTGACCAACGTATGTACGAAAGACGATTCTGCTCCTGCCGGGTAATAATTCCAGAGAACTTTTTGTCGAGAAGCGTTTGCCTCTCGTCAAGTAGAGCAGCATGCTCTTCATCGGAAACAGCGGTGGCATTTAGACGCCCCGCCACCTTGGCGGTGACGGCGTACAGGGACTTTGGGCCGAAGTTAGGGGGAACCAGCGTGCTGCCCGTGCTATGCGATTCGCGCTCATTGGGCGTTTCAGGCAAAAAATTGCGTGCAGCAGCAGCAGCCGTGTTTTCGGCTGCAACTGTCTGTTCCGCCGATCCACCGTCACCACTAAGTGAAGCTAGACTAGACATCGAATGCATTCCCCACTGCCAGTTCCTCGAAATAGCTTAGCGCATCTTCGATGGCCGACGCACACAACCGGTCAAGCTCTCGCCGGCTCGCAACTTGCTTCTTTTTCAATATTCTTTGCCAGTCAAATCGAAGCGTGAGCAGCGCGTCCTCATCTTCAGGCAAAACCAAAGAGTGAATGCATCGATCCCAATAGTTCTCGTGCTCATACAACTTCGTCGTCATGTTAAAGTTGTATGTCTCCATCCCACCTGGCCATGGACGCGCAACATACTCTACAAGCCTCTGTATTCCCGGAGGAAGGTCCTCCTCCGAAACCGCGGTAGTCGACACAACCCCGACTCGCCTAACAGCCCGACGACCAATCTCCGGCAATTGAAGCGTAAACTCCACGAGTTCTCGAGAGGCCGTATCTAATAGTGACGTAAAGACCTGCGGACTAGAAATGAGCTCGGCTACCGGCAAACCACCACTCACTGGCCGAAACTTCATCCGGTGCTGAAACTGAACAGCTGCCTTAGTTGCGTCGAAAGAATAGTGAAATCCGTCATCTCTTTGAACATCAACTTTGAAAATGTCCGGAACGCTCACCTGGAATCCAGGTTTCTCAAGTGTCCCCCATTTTTCGAAAAGGGGAGCAATACGTGTGAGAACTGTCTCATTGCCTCCATAGAATGGATCCAGTAGTAACCCGATGGAGGGCTGCGACGCTAGTTTGTCACACCATGTTACCCGCATCTCTCACCCCTCAAGCATGTCAATGCGCCCACGGCCAATGGACGCATGAGAAGAGCAGTCACTGTGTCTTTCGTGCTCGTGTAGGTAAGCTATCTGCAAGGCTGGGTGAAACGCAAGCGAGTTGAGCGAGTCAAAAAGCCCCGCCACCGGTTAGGGCAGCGGGGCTGTGTCAGGGCCGTGTGGTTCGCGCTCTAATGAGCGGTTCTCCGAATTTCATCGGCGAGCTCGCTCACCTCCTCAAGCCTGAATAGCTTCGCGCCGACGTTCTCAAAGTCACTGCGCAGGTTTTCTACAAAGCGTCTTGGCTGCGAGCCGAATACGCCGACAACAACCAAACGTCTACCCATCATCTCGGAAAGAGCCCTTCCCTCAAGGACCCGCTTGCCGGCCTCCGCCAAACCGCGGTGGGGATCGTCGAAACGGGCCGCGTCGATAAGGTTGTATACCCCATTCTGATACCCGTAATCTGCTTGAATGCTGACGCCATACTGGTCGATGAACACCGGCTCCGGGCGCTTGTCGAGCAATGACAGGACGCCAGCGTCCCTAAAGGCACCGGTCAGAAGCGTATTAACGCGATCGATACGCTTCGCGGGGGCTTGCCAAGCCACCAACTCCTCAAACAACTTCTCAGCGACAACGTTTGCCTGGCTTCCAGCGACTGCGTTGAGGGCAGTCAATTGAAATAGGTCGGCGCGTCTAGAATTGAATTCGGCTATCCACGAAGCGCCAAGGCCACTCCGTCGCGAGAACTCCCGGGAAACCCTCTCGGCAAAGTCATGCAGCGCCCGCCGTAGGAAGATCACATTGACTTCACCAAAGAACTTCCGGACGCGCGAAAAGTCGTCGGTGAGCCGAAGTGAAACCCTCTTACCCACGCCTTCGACTACGACAACCCCGACGTTAACGTATTCAAACCGCTCGGGGAACGGGCTGAACTGAACGATTGTATATTGAAGATTGTTGTCGTTCATCCGTCAAACCTCCTTCCCGCCTAAATCTAGCTCCATCTGAGCGAATAGCTTCCCTGGCAGCCAGCGCTCCATGAGTTTCGCACGCTCCACTAGGCAACGCGAAATGCGCGTGGCCAAGTCTGGCGTCATTCCCCACACAGCCGGAACCGAGCGACATATAGCCTCTACATGATCAGCTTCCAGGCGGCAAATCGCAGCCAACGCCGACCGAACACCGGGCCGGGTGAGCATGGGTGTAAACTCGTTAAACAACCCGTACACATTTTCATCTGAAACCCACTCATCGTTGATTTCGTCCTCGAACGTGGTTTCAGCGAACGCGTGACTATGATCGATCACCAGAAGCCGGGTTTTTTGTTTGTCGGCTTGAAAGAGAATGTTGTCATAGTTCATGTTCACGCCGTCAAAATCGTCGGCGAAGCGATCCTTGTTTCGGATCCAAGTATCAAAGGCCACCAAGAGTGGTATGTGGTGCGTTTCGCGGAGATTCGCAAGAAGTTGAGAGTTAGGAGACAAGCTCTGCGCCTGCTCCCATCGGGAGAAAAAAGCCGGCCCTTCACCAATCATCAACAGGGGGTCGGTGGGCGGGATGATAGGTATGCGGACAACCGCGAAATCCGGCGTCAGCAGCCCAATTTCCGCAGCTAGTTCGGCGGCGAGGAGTTCGCCCATGAGAGCGTCGTTCCCAGCACGATTACCCATGTATTTGACTAGCGCGGGGCCGGCATCTGTGACGGCATGCAGGGGTCGAGTGCTCGACTCAACGATTCTGTTCACGCGTAGAATTTGAGAAGGCTGCCAGTTTGTTCCCGCTCTCATTTTCATCCCCAGCGTGTAGATGGGTACACGAGCGAGTATAGAAACGCAATGCGGCGATCAGTCAGGGTTCAACTCACACGCCTGCCCGCCGATCTCTGCTCAAACACCCTATCCAGCCTCTCATGCACGCCGTCGATGCGGTTGCCCACTCCCTCGATAGCACGCATGATCTGGGCCGTCTGCTCCTGCATGCCGGCCTTTGTAGCGTACACCTCTGACGTATGGAGGCGATGCGCGGCCAGATCCTCTGCCACCTTGGTGGCCTTGTCTTCGGCAGAGCGCACCTTGCCTTCGATCCGCCACCAGACGCCGGACACCGCGCCAAACAGCATCACAATGAAGCCGACCACGGCCATGATTTCGGGGCCAGTCATTCGACACCCCGCAGCGCGTCATCGCGATCAATAACGAAGTCTCGCAGCGCTAGGTGGCGACGATGGCAAGTCAGCAGCCTGGAGCGGTCGTAGATCCAAAACTTCTCCACTTGCGCCTGCGCCATCGGTGCTGCGCCGAGGTCGACCGGCAGATCGCATTCCTTCAGCAGCGCCGAATCCGGGGCAGCAAGGATGGGCGCCCGATTAACGTACTTTGTTGATGCGCTGCACGCTGGTAGCACCGAGAGCAGCGCGGCCAGCATCAGGATCTTGGCTGGCTTCACGCTCGAGCTCCTCGATCTGAGATTGGAGGGAATCATTGGCGGCCTGCATTTCTGCTATGCGCTGCGCCTCGCGGGCCTTGGCGGCGTTGCTGGCTGCGACCTGCCGCTCTGTCTCGGCATTGGCGGCGGCCGCGTAGGAAGCGTGAATCGTGGCGATTTCCGCTGTGTACTTGGCTGCCGCGCGGTCGTAGCCGCGGGAATCGATCCAGAAGTAGGCGGCGGCCAACGCAAGCGCAGCCAGGACATAGCGAGCGGCGGGGTGCAGAAGCAGCGCGATCACTTGACGCCCTCCAGGCACATCTTGCGCTCTTCGATGCGTCGGTTGACTAGCCCCTGCACCACGCGACCGCCGGCCTTGTTCCACGCAAGGAATGCGTCGCAGGCGCCACGCAGGTCGCCGGCATTTGCCTTGCGCGCTACGGTCGACTTGCAAAAGGCGCTGCTGCCAATGTTGTAGCTGAGGGAGAGCATCGCGACATAAGGCTTGTCGGGTATCCGGTCGGGCGCCACCAGGCAGCGGCGCATGGCCGTCTCAAACTCCACAAGCCGACTGCCGAGCATCTCCTTGCACTGAGCGACCGTGTAGCGATCGCCCATCTTCACGCCGCGGGTCTCGCCAAAGCAAACGGTCGGGATGCCGACCACGTCGCGGTAGGCTTGGGTGCGTAGCCCCTCCCAGCCGCCGACGAGCGCAATAGCCATCGCGCCGGCCGCAGTCACGCCGAGGCCGGCCTTCCTAAGTCTGCTCATTCTTCTCTCCTGAATCGGTTACGGGCGCCTGCGCAATAAGCCGAGCTATGAAGGCGGCAGCTGTCGTGAGAGCTGACAGCGCGGCAAAGATGCCGGTCGGGATTGGCAGTGCGCCCATAAAGGGGAGCGCCACCTCGAGCGCAGAGAGCGCCGCGGCAATCAGCAGCAGACGGATGCTCCACGCATAGCGAAGCACCTCGCGCCAGTTGGGAGCGAGTTTCATGTGGTGTCCTTTGGGTGTGACTGGTTATGCGCCAAGCGCGGTCAAGCGCCGCTAGGGGGTCTGCGCTGTCGTGTTGATGTGCTTGGATTGGGGGTCTGCCCTTGCGGGACGAGCGCCGCGGGAGGGCCTGGACGGGGGTGGAACGGCTTGCTGTGAACAGTATGTTCCAGTGCTAGCGAAAGGCATAACGCTGCCCACTGCGCCGTAACGCAGCGGGCGTGTTGCTGCCTTACGCGAATATCACGCCGCTGGACGATACTGTGTTGACAGCAACGTTCTTGCCGCCTGTGGCGCCCACGGAGTTGATAATCGCCCCGTTGAAGGCCCGGATATCGGACGAGCCGTCGACGCCTACCGACTTTCGGCAGTTGGACCCGCTTATGTGCAACTCGCCCCCGCTCGCCTGCGCGCCGGCCGTTGTACAGCCGGTAAGCGTGGAGCCAGCCGCCGATATGTAGCCGCCATGCGCCGTCCGGACGCCGATATCGCAGTTGATCGCCGAAATGCCGGTCGCGGATACTCTGCCGCCCTTCTCTGCGTAGACGGCCGTTATGTTGCTCGCCAGGGAAAGCACGGCGCCGGTTATGTCGATTTCCGATCCGGTTTCCGCGTAAACAGCCGTCGCACCTGTAGTGGTGATGTCGGCCAGTTCGGCGATGATCTTCGACCCGAACTGCGCATAAATCGCGTAGCCGCCGGAATTCGTAATCTGGCATTCCGTGGCATCAATCAGGCCGCCATGCTGCGTGTAAAGCGCGCGCTCGCCGACGTTCTCGATAATGCACGCCTTGGCGTCGACATTGGACGCGCGGTAAACCCAAAGCCCGCGAAGAGTCGCCCCGGACATGTTGCACTCGCGCAGAACGGCCACCGACGCATCGCGGACCTCAACCGCCGACGCATTCGCGTTCTGGATCGTTGATCCCCGCAATTCCGCAAACGAGTTTTCGAAGATGAATACATTGCCGAAAGCGCCGACATTCGCGACGTCTCGATCGAGGTTCATCTGAGCGCCGGTTACCTTCGATCCGTTCTCGACAAAGAGATTGTGGCGCGTGGAATTTCGGAAGGTCGCACCGTTGGCAATCAGATGCGCGCCGCCCTGCAACATCGCGCCTCGGCCGGGGGCATCCTCGACCCCGCAGCCGGGAAGAACCGTCGCGCGCGCGCCGTTTATCAGAAGAATACCGTTCGCAATCCCACCAGAGCCCGCGGAAACCCGGAATTTGCACCCGATCGTCGGCAAGACGCCATTGTTTGCCGAAAACACGGGCCGCCAATTTGCCCCATCCATGTCAGGGACGTCCGTCACCAGCGCCGAGAACGTAACCGAGACTTCGGCAGCCTCAGAAGTGATCTTAATGTATCCGAGATCGACGCCATTTACGATCACCTGCTCGGCCATGACGAAGCCGGATAGGAGCTTGATCTCGGTCGATACGCCGCCACCCTTGAACCGTGGGGCGCCGAGAACAGAGGCCGCACGCAATGCATCGTTCAGAGTTGGATAATCCCCGCTGGGCCCGACAGTCAAAGTCAGGACGAAATCGCGACTCTCGCCAGTCGCCAAGCGCCACCAGCCTCCGTTCGCAGAATCGCTGTCACCGTCAGCGGTCCAGCGGTCGAGCGTGCGGAACTTGCCTTCAATGTTCGGCTGAGCATTGACCCTCTCGTAGACAAGCTGACCTATGCGGATACGGCTGATAGCCGCCCGGACATTGGATGCCTGAGCATGTGCCACGCTTCGACGGTCCAGCACCGCCCCCAGGTCGAACACCTCGACAACAGTGCGCTTCTCATTGTCGTCTCCAGCGTCCGCGACCGGGAGCTGCGTTGCATCGGAGATGTCGGCAACAGCCGGCGTCAGCCCGTCGATGATCATCTCCGGGCCTTCCGGGCCTCGGATATCGACGGCGGCAGCAGCCGTATCAACGAGCCCCGTCGGCCCGACATACTTGCCGATCGCCGGTTTGGTGCCTTCGCCGCCCTGCCAGTCGATCACCTGCTGCACGCGGCGGCTGCCGTCGGTCACGACGCCAAAGACAGGCGTCCAGCCGCGATTGCCCTTGATCAACCCGAGGTCCGGCCAGCCGGCGGCGTTCTTCGGGCCGTAAAGCCGCTGCTCGTCGGTGCGGGTGTCGATCCAAAAGTCGCCGATCCGACCGTCGGTGATCACAGGAGCGCGTTCGCCCGCAAGCGTGGTGCGACCGTCGACGCCTTTCTGTGGGGATGCGAGATATACGGTATTGGAAATCGAGCGAGCCATAAATCAGGCCTCCGGGAAGGTGATGCCAGGGGTGATGGAAAGGGTATGGGGACCGCTGCGATCTCGCTCTGCAGTCGTCTTGTTTTCGAAGAGGAAGTCGAAGACGAAAGGACCGGGCTCGATCGCCTCGATCAGCGCCCACCCTGCATTGATTTCTAGCCGTCGGGCGCGAGCATCGGAAATCACCAGCCCGCCGTTGCCCGTGGTCAATTCGAGCAGGACAGTGGCATCGCCGGCCTTCTTGACCTGCAGCCAGATGTCATAGTCGTCCAGCCGCCAGCGATCGTTGACCGTCCCGAACACAATCGTGTCGATCCAGTCAGTGCCGGCGGCAACCGTGAAGGTCGCCATGGTGATGTCCTTTGGAGGGTTGTTAGCTTTCGAGAGTATGGACGCGATCGGAGAGCGTCTGGACCTGCGCAGTCAGCGCGGCGATTTCCCGCCGCAGGATTTCAACATCGGGCGACCAAACAACAGCGTCCGTCGCATCGACCACCTGAATGACTTCGACATGGGTCATACCGGAGCCGAACGCCTGGACGAATGGCCGGAAGTAGATGCCGGAAACCGGCGGCACGGCGTCAACATCCGGGGCGTCAGCGGCCGCGAGGGTGAAGACGTATTCCACGCGACCGTCTTCGACGGTGAGATCAAGAATGTTCGCAAGCGCAGTAGAGCCAGCCCCGGTCTTGTCGGACTTCAGCCAGCGAACCCCGAGGCGCACCGCATCGTTGGACGGGTCTTCCGTATCGACGACGCGGCGCACCACAAAGCGCAGCCGGTAGAGATGGCCCGGCTCCAGTCGCCAGGCGGCCATGGGGGCGACGATGCCCGCGCCGTCGATCTGCGCGGCGCGCCCGTAGGTGGAGGATACGGAGTCTGCATCCGGAAGCGGCTGCATCCCCGTCGGCTCGCCATCGAGACTGCCGGTAAAAAACCGGATCGCCTCGCCGGGCCGGATCGGCGGCTGCGCTTGCGCAAATAGCGGACGCTTGGCATCTTCCGCGGCGCGCGTGTCGACCTCCGCGGCAATCTGCCCCTGAAGGTTCCCGTCTGCGGCCTGCCGAGCCGATGTTTCCGCCGAAAGGGCTGTGGCGGTGGCCCTGAGATTGACCTGAGCCTGGAGGCTTGCGTCTCCGGACGCTCGCGCCGACACCTCGGTGTCCAACGCTGACTGACTGGCCTTCCCGTCAACGAGGTTCGCCTTTTCGATCGCCTGATTGATCTTGGAGATCGAATCGACGTCGCCAACGGTGATAGGTGCAATCGCCATTGTTCAATCCTTATGTGTGTGCAACTAGCCGGTTCGCCGGACGGAGATGTTGTCCACGCTGACCGCGCCGGACGCTGAAATCGCGAAAGTGTTTGCGCCAAGGGGAGCTGTGATGGTTTCGGAGAATGCGCCTAGAGCGTCGCGCTCTACGCCCATAGCGTCGGTATCTCCGCGAAGGCGTGCTCGCACCGTCGCGCCTACGCCCAAGGCGGTGACGCTGTAGTTGACCTGATAGGTGGCGCCGTCCTCTAGATCGATGTTTTGCGCCAGAAGCCCGCCACCGCTCGTGAATGACGCGACACCGCTACCGATCGACCAACCGGACCCGAGCGACCAGGCAGAGCTGGATGAGAAGCTACCGTTAGAGATAAGCTGTTTGCCGGCAACAAGGTCTACCGTCGGCGTCCAGGCTCCATATTCGCCATCACTCGGTTCGAATGCGACCTCCACCTGTAGCGGAACGTCCACGGGAACCGGCTTTGTCGCGAGCTCAATGAACCCGCCCGAGGCTGTCGCATCCGGAAACTTCTGCTCTAGCCAAGCCCCCGCCGGGGTGGCCCCGACCGCGGCCGTTCGGTACTGAACAACTGGAATCAGACTCTTGTCGTCAGGGTCGACGATCAGAACGCGCAAATAGGCCGTTCCTCCCTTCTCCTTCACCTGAACGAGGTTGATCACCGGAACGGGCACAACTTCCGGATCAGGCGACTGCGGTATCGGAGGCTGCGCCCCCTCATCCGTTACTGGGTTCCATGCGTCGATATTGTCTGGATGCTTGACGAACTCCATGGAGAAGCCGCCCTTCGTCAGGTTGAGAAGGGACCGTTTGTTCTCCAAAATGCTGCCACTCAGTGCCGGAAAACGCTTTGGCGCCTCAAGGCGATTCCACCGGAAGTAAACCGAATTGATGCCGGCCAGCCTAAGATCGAGAGAACCTCTGGCCTTCTCCTGGAGGCGCAGCCACTCACGCTTTGCAAGCCGCCGAGCCTGGCGCCACTGATGAACCCAAGAGTATTCGGCCTCCTGCGCGAGAACGCGGCCCGCCGTAAGCTGGGCGGCCGTGTCTTCAAAGTAGTCGGTATCGGTGGTCGTGTAGGCCGTCGCCGGGTAGGTGAACTTGGGGATCAGCCGGTTGCATTCTTCCTCCGGCAAGACGTCGTACTTCAGCGAATGCCCTAGGATGTGCGCGTCTGTGATAACGCCGCACCTGCTCTCGCGAAACTTGCCTACGGTAAAGAGCAGCGCTCCATCGCCGCGTTCGCAGATCCAGCCATCACAGGACGCCAAAATCGCGTTTGTCCCGACTTTCGGGCCGTTTTCGGTCGTGTCAAAGCCATTGCACTGGTAGCGCTTCTCTGTTCCGCCGCCGGCGAGAGGAACGTCCTCGTCGCAGATGTTGGCCTCTTCGATCCACATATCGAGGACCGGGAGGATGGCGCGGGTGAAGTCGCGGCGATGGCCGAACTCGCTAAAGCACTGATGCCAGCACATGATGAGGGCGGAGTTCTGCGACCACACCCACGCGGCTGGATTCGATGGATTGGAACTGATCCGGTAGTCAAACACATAAGCGCCGTCGACTTCCGTAGACGCATTAGGCGGCCCATGAGGAAACCGTCGGCTCTGCTTCTGCGCGCTGGAGTCCTCGGCCAGCATAGCAATGGATGCCTGCCCTACTCCGATATGGTCGGCGGTCCAAATCCCCTCTGTGCCGAGATGCGTGACGATGTCGGCATAGGCTGTCTGGCCGGGATCCCCCAGGCGGTGAAACAGCCAAACGTTGTTTCCGTATCGCCCGTCGTCGTCCCAGGTCAGCTGCCCATTGGCGTCGAGATCAGATAGTTCGATCTGGTCATCGTGCAGGTAGTACCGATTGATGGACTTGATCCGATGTCCAGCAATGGCCTGCACCGAAAACAGGCGCGAACCTTTCGCCTCCCAGAGCATGCGAGCGCCAGCCACGCGCGTCCGTCCAACAACCCACTGGCGGTAGGGAATCGGCTGCGTCAGTGGAGCCCGCCCGTCCTCCGGTTTCGGCGGCTTCGGGGCCATCAGCATCTGCAATCCAACCGTTAGCGCGGTGGTCGCTATTGCCGAGGCAATTGATGCCGTGGAGATAGTGGCGGCGCCGATCGTGATGGAGCCAGTGAACCCGATCGCCGTGAAGATTGGCGTGAAAATCGGGTCGTTTGCGTACCGGCTATAGAGGCCAGTAGTGCTGAAAAAGTCGTCGAGGCGCATGCGGCCGCAGACAACGTCCGACGGCGCGTCCTCATAGAGGCGCTTGAGGCTCAACCTGGAACCCTCCAGGCTGCGACGAACTCAGCCTTCCTCGCGCGCACGCCTGCCTGTGACAGCGTCGCCCAAAGCGGCCCAAAGCGGATCGCAGCAATTTGTTTGAATTCGCCATCGAGTGCGGACGGCGCCACGATCACGCCGACATCTCCGTCGCGCGGGGATTCTGTGCGATCCAGACCAAGATGGCGGTCAGCGAACGGGACGAGACCGCCAGCGGCCTTCAGCAGGCGCGCGGCGCCAGTGGCATCGCGATACGTGCCGCGAAAGGAGGCGGCCGGGTCGACGCCCATGGCCGCCTCGATCCAGCGAGCGCAAAACGTCGTGCAGTCATCACCGCCGACCCCGCCCCACACAAAGCGGTGAGGCAGCCGCAAGAACTCGTGCAATGTCATTGGACCTCAGTTGCTGAGGAGTGGCCAAACAGGCTGGACGCCACGCGCGAGGCGGGCGGTCTGGTCGCAAAACTTGTCCGTTGGAGAGATCGCCTTCTGATGCGCCGACGACCAAAGAGACCGGGCCGGGCGAGAGCGGGTCGGCTCGCCTGATACGACTGTCAGGCCGAGCGTCAGCGAAGGCGACTGCGTGCCCGTGACCATCTGGCTGGCCTCCCCCAGGTGCGAGGCTGTGCCATTCCAAATCGGGATGATATCGCTCATCGGCTGGAAATACTGATCCAGCGTGGTGAGCCCCATGTGGACCGCGCAGCCGCGAACCGCCGGGATGCTGTTAAGCATCGCCTGTCCGGTCGCCGGATCAATGCCGGAAATCGTGAACTCGACGCTGTCAGCTGTGCCGTTGACTAGCACCTCGAGCGTTGGCACGCCGATGAGGCGGCCGCCCCCCATATAGACCGTGCCGCTTGGATCGATGCTGTCAAAGCCGACTGGGATATCATTAACGCCCATCCAGACGTGGAGTGCCGGGTCGGTTTCGACGCGCAGGAAGATGCCGAGTTGATGGCTCCCCTCCATCGCCTCGATAACGTTATCGGGTATCCAGCCCATTAGGCCTCGCAACTGAAAAAGGCCCGCACGGCGAGCCTTGAAAGACGGTGGTTGGTTGTGGTGGGGTGGGCTAAAAGGCCTCAGTGAACTGGATCGTCTGCTTTGTGACGAAGAAAGCCTCGACCACCGACGGCAGCGTGAAATCCGACGGGAACTTCGCCACGAACTTCGGCCGAGCGAACTCGATCCGCGTGTTCGTGTTCACGGCTTCACGGAGCGGAGGTGAAATCGCCAGCTCATAGTTGCCGTTCGCGCCGCTTGGCTCGGAGAGAACATCCCAGTAACGGTATGCCCGCCAGCCCTTGGTCGGGTGCTCGATCGAAAACCAGTCGCTGTGCCGAAGCTTTCTGCTTAGCCGGTAGGCCTCAATCTTGAGAATGCCGGCGTTGAGCGGCGCATAGTCAGTCGCGCGCCCCCATGAGGTCGGCTCATAGAACGGATGGCCCGCCTCAAACAGCACGCCATCAGAGTTCGGGATAGCTGTCACCAGAGGACTCGGCAGCCCGCCGATCGTCGGAAACGGCCCGTACCAGTCCGTTGGGATCTCGACATTGATGAAGCGGAACGAGCCGTTCAGCCTGGCACCTAGCCAGTTGATGTACTCGTATTGCTCCTTGTCCTTGATCTTGCAGTCCTCGTAGGTGGCGGTCACGATGCCGCCACCCGTCGTCTCGATAGATATGGATTCGCCGAGGCTGTTTCGACCTCCGTCGAGCGCGCTCCCCTTCACGTCAAAGGAGGCGCGCTCTGGAGCGAGGAAGTTCGCAGCGATCGTCGGCAGATTGGTGTAAGTCGCCACGTCAAGCCCTTTGCGAAATGTAGCTCGTCTGGATCTGCCCGAAACCGCCGCGCCGGTCGTTCTCGCGGGAGGCATGAAGTCCAGCCTCCACGCCTTGCTTGACCAGCATGCGGACGTGGTCGTCACCAGACGCGCCCTGGATCTGGACCGTCAGGGCCGTCTCGTTGCGCACCGTCTGTGCGGTACTGCGCGCCGCCAACCGCGGCGACCGCGGCGCGGACACAATGCGTGGCGCGACGATGCCGCCGTCAGCAAACCGAGCGAACGAGCCGCTATTGATGGCCTCGAGGATGGCGCGGTGCTTCTGCGTCTGCCGCGCGTTGACGACAAACTCGCCGTTGGATAGCAGCGCCGGGATAACATCGCTGCGCGGACCACCAGGGCCACGAACGCTGCCCCCATCGGCGAACAGGCCAGGCTTCAAAAGCCCAGCTTGCGCCATGGACCACTGACTACGGCCCCCAAAGATGCCAGAGAGCCAGCCGCCTCCCCCACCGCCAGCGCCTGACATGGCGGAGCCTAGCTGCCCCAAGCCTTGCGTCGCCTGCTGCGCGGTGCTTCCTACGTTCGCCAGCGATGAAGCCGCCTCCGTAGCGCGACGCGCCTGAAGCTCCACTGCGTTCACCCATTCAGTCGCGACAGCATTGCCCGAGTTGCCGGACAGCATTTCCAGCTGCAGGCCACTCGCACCCATTCGAGATGCGCCTGTCGCGAAGCCGACATGCCCACCGGGTTGCCCCGCGCCGAGCCCCCTGCTTTGCAGGAGAACGTCGCCGCGCATAACATCTGCCAGATTGATGCTGCTGCCCCAGTTCTGGAACGAGTTGGCCGTCAGTGATCCGGAGCCCTTCACGCCTACCTGCTCCAACGAGGAGTTGACGAACGCCGCACACCACGCCGTCTGTGCCGCATCGATGTCGACGCCGCCCCGTTTGAGGAAGGAGTTGATCGAACCGCGATTCCTGGTTTCGCTGGCGCCGAATAGCCCAGACGCCAGATCCACCGCGGAGGATACGCCACCAGCGGCAGCGGCGCCGCCTGGCGCAGCCGGAGGGCCGGTAAGCCCACTGGCTGCGCCAGGTCGCATCATGGACGAGATGCCTGAGCCAATGAGGTCGAAGATCGACTCCCATTGCTTGTTCATCGAGTTCATGAGCGCATTGAGCAAGGCAGTGCCAAAGGCGTCGCCGATGTCTCCGCCATTCTCCAGAAGCGCGCTCTTGAAGTCGCCGAGGAACGACGAAACGCCTTCGCGGATCTCGTCGCTTTCCAGCGATTGCCGGATCATGGCGGCTTGACGGCTGCCCAAATCCTCTGAAAGCCCGTACTGCCGCAGCGTCGTGACGATCTGCTGATCCTGCTTGGACAGGGACGAGAATCGTGCCTTGTTCAACAGATCCTGCTGCAACTTTGCCTGCGCCAGGGCCTCTGAGAACTTCGCGTAAAGCGCGACTTTCTGCTCAATCTCTGCCCGTTGGGCTTCGTTGAGTGACCGGCCTTTGTCTTCAGCCTGCTGGAGGAGGTCCAATCGGAACCGCGCCGCGTCGGTTGCCGCACCATAAGTTCCGAGCAAGTCGGACTCGAGTTGCAACTGTGCAATGCGGTCGTCGGCCGACTTTATCAGGTCGCGATAGGCGTTTGCCGCTCGTTGCGCTGCTGTTTCGGCTTTTTTGTTCGGCTCGTCGCCGAGCTGAATTGGCTTGGCGCCGGGAATTGGAACGCCTACTGTCCGGCCGTCAGAATTCGTGACGGCTGGGTTTTCGTTCTGCGCCTGCCGAGCGCGGAAATCCTGAATGTCGTTCTGGTCTATGAGAAAGCGGCCATCGCCGCTGAATACAGGACCGATTTGCCCCAGCGGGCCTAGTTGCTTAACCAGGTCGACTAGGACCGCCGCTTCAGTCTTCAGTTCTCCAGCGTTTTGTGACGCTGTATCCAGCGCGGTACTAAGCGCACCAATCTGCTCGGCGAACGTCTTTACAACAGGGACGCCCGTCTTATCGAAAAGCATAAGCAGCGCATCTTGCGCCTTCTTCGCTTCCTCGGAACTGGCAGTTCCCTTGTCTATTCCGTTGGCTAACTTAAAGAAGGATTGCTCGACCGCAGAGACTAACCCTGCATTCGCCAAGTCGTTTGAGATCAAGGAAGATAGATCGGCAAACTCAACGCGAAGATCTATGGCCCTCTTTCGCAAATCGGTCCATTGCCTATCGGCTTCCGCCGCGGCCGCATCCTTGATCGAGGCGTTGTCTGCAAGCTTTCGGCGCTCGTCTTGGTACTTTTTGAGAGCCGGTAATGCTTCGCCCCACTTCTGAACGACGGCCTCAACAAGCTCAGCTTCCTTCTTGAGCGTCTCCTCAGACTTCTGTCCGCCCCATTCAAGCGAACTGAAGTATTGGATGGCGGCAGCGCCACCGGCGATCAGGCCGATCGTGACCAGCGAAACTGGGCTGACGAGAGATGCAAATGCGGCGCCAAGGCCGGCAATGACTTGCCTTCCCGACCCCATGGTGTTGAGAACGGATGAAAGCTGTGTACCCTGCTGCAGCGCGATTTGCAGCGGGTTCATCCCCATCGCGGACGTTACAGCGATATCTTGAAACTGCGCGGCGATGTTTGCGGTTTGGAAGCCCTGCCCAGATCCACCGCGCTGAACCGGCGTATCCGCCAGAGCCGCATTGCGACCCTTAATGGCCGCCGTCGATGCGAGCGCCGCCTGCCGCTCCTTCTGAATAGCCGACGCCATCTCGGTCGCGGAAATCGCGCCCAAGGCATGCGCCCGCCTGATGTCGGCGACAGCGGTTTTGTAGTTGTTGATGGTGGCGAACAGCGGCGAGTAGCGAGCACGAAGGCGCTCAAGCTCTTTGCCTTGGTCTGCCAAGGCTCCGTTCCACTCTTTTGCAGCCTTGGTGCCTATGCCAACCATGCCCTCAATGCGGGACTGGAGGGCGGTGGTCATAGAATTGTTGATGCCGCGACCGACGGAATCGAACTGCTTCTGGATCGTTCCGGTAGCCGCAGCCACATCCGCCTGGAGCTTCTTCAGCCCGCGCGTGGCGGCAGACGGGTCGGTGCTGATGGAGATAACAAGATCGTCGGAGGTCTTTTCAACCATCAGCAGTATGTCCTAAACATGAGAAAGCCCGCGCGAGGCGGGCCTTCTGGAGGGGTGAAATGGATGGACCAATCATCGACCACCAGGTCGACTTCCTTCGTCAAGTCGGAGAAGACCTCATTGCCAAGGTCGAGTTACGGGTCAGGCGCGACGAGCAAGATCCTCACGGTGATACCCTGAGTATCCACGTGCGGCTGCCTCCTGATGCCGGAAGTATGCCTTTCGGAAAGCTTCAAGCTCTTGCCGTAGAGAGTGCACTTCGGCTTCTAGGCGAATTATCGCCGCATCTCCGACGGTAGGTCTTTCGTCCATCACCCATACCTCTTCAGCAACTCTTCCATCTCGCGCCCGGTCGGAGCGCTTTGCTCCTTGCCGGTTCCGTTGGCATCGTTGCGGCCATGGATCGCCTCGAAGAACTCGGTAAGCGTGGCGTCCCAGAAATCACCGGGGCGCCAGCCGAGGCCACCAAGGCCAATCCGCATCCAGTCCCGCCAAGGAAAATCGGGTTCGGTGTTTAGCTTGCCGCCTCTTCGGCGGCTGCTCCGTTTCCCTCTTCACCCTCGAAATGGTGCGACAGCGCCTCAGCGAACGCCGCCGCGCAAGCGGCAAAGTGCTTCAGCTTCAGCTTCTCGATCGCAGCAAGTCGGTCGCCGCGGATGGTAAGGAGCTCGATACCAGCCAATGTGGCCGCCGCCTCCACCCCAGAAAGCCGGATGAACAGATCCTGGAAGGACTTGCACTCAAGACGGGTCGACACGGCCGCGAGACCGCCCATGGTGGCCGCGATCACAAGCTCGATGTCGTCGATCTTGAGCAGGACTTCACCGCGGGCGCCGTTGGCGTTCAGTTTCTCCTCTTTGGCCATTCGTTACGCCTCCGCCGTGAACTCGAGCACGTCCGCAGCGACAAAGGTTGCGCTGAATTCCATGTTCGGCTCGACATCACCATCGAAGGAAAAGTCTGTGACCATCCACGAGCCTTCGTAAGTGCCATCGCCGGGAACAACGACCTGGGCGTTGAACGCCGTGGCCGCGCGGACGTGGGCCATGAAGGCATCCATCGCAGTGCCGGCCACGAAGTTGCCGGAGCCGCTGAAGGTGCGGTTTGAAATGCCGGGGCGGCTCGTCTTCTGCACCGGGCCGCCAGGATTGGTGCACGATGGAATGGTGGTGTCGACTTCGTTTGCCGACATATTGAAGCTGCGGGTCTTCAGGCCGCAAAGGTTCGTGAAAATTTCGGGATCTGCGCCATCGCCGATTTTCAGGAGCAAAAGTCTGCCGAGCTGCTGGCCGTCTGCCATAGGGTCTCCTTCGCCGGCGACAGCCGGACGTCACTGTGGTGGTTGTGGTGGTGTGGTTATTGGGAGAGCTACGCCGTCGTCGGCCTAAGCCGTCAGGCGCTCAACGCTCGCGACAAACTCGATCACGGCGTGGCTGGTGATGCCGTCAGGGTCACGGAAGACACGCGTATTCCGGTAGTTCAAAGACACAAGCCGCCAGGTCGGCAGCGTCGCCTCATATCGGTGCAGCGCAGCCTTTACTTCGCCCGCAATCTGCCGAGCCTCTGGTCTAGCCTTCTCGCGAGACCATGCGTGCAAGGTGAGGAAAACCTGCTCGCCGGTGATGCAGGTGGCATCGTCGACAAGCGTCTGGCTCTCGCCGATCGTCACATACGGAAAGGTCGCCGCAGCAACGTTGCCATTGTTGTCGACCGGGACATGGTCGTAGACGCGGCTGCCAATTATCGCGTTGAGCGGCGCATACCCCTTAAGGCGTGGCACGATGACGCCCTGCAGCTCCATGTCCGAACTGGCCATTCTACTTCCTCATGGCTTCCCTCACGCCGCGGCTAACCGCAAGGCTGATGCTGCGCTTGATCTTCGCCCGGCGCTCCCGCCATGTCGGAAAGATATGCGGTTGCGCCGTGGTGCCGGGATGCTGCGTGCCTTCACCCGCCCGATGCTGCGCCCAGCCCAAGGCTGTGCCGCCGCCTTTGGCCGTGTTGTGTGGTGCGGTCCCGAATTCAAGAAAGCGCCAAATAAATTCGGCAAAGATTCCAACGGCATGTGGGTCGTTCTTCACCTTTGCCGATAGCCGCTCCTGATGCGGGCGGCTGCTGATGAGGTCCGCTTCGATGCTTTCGCGGTATTCAAGCGTAGCGCCCTCTGGCGCCCTCACTCGGATAACGTCCGCAAGCTCCTCGCCGGCCTTGAGCTTTGCCTCGGTCGTATACTTGTCAACGCTGGGCGCCAGTTCTGCCAGTCGCCGGAACAGCGCCTCGCGGCCCGCAACCTTCGCCTTGATCACGTCGCAACTCCGTCATCCACCAGCAGATCGAGCCATGCGCCCTTTTGGTCGGGATTCGTCACCGTCCTGATGTTCAGGACCCGTGAAGGGTTTCGTGCGTCGACAGCACGCCAGGCCGGCGTAACCTGGCGACTATCCGAACTGACGCGAATGCGCGCCGTGTACGGCTGCACGCCGGTCAACCTTGCTGCCTGGACCGGTTCGCCACCTCGTAGCGGCACTAGCTCGGCCGGCGCGGTGAAGATCGTTTCCCACGGACCTCCCTGTGGCGAACCATAGTCAGGCTCGCCTTCAGGTGTTGCACCTTGCCGCTGGAAGTGCAGCAGTTCGCGCATGCGGCCGGCGCTGGGTTTCTTCGCCATCGGTCGTCCTCTTCCGCTTAGCCGCGACGGCCTTGCCCTTATCGATCGCCTCAGCGGCACAAGCGCGCGTGACGTTCAGGTGCATGCCGGCCTTGTAGGCAATCGTGAATCCTGGCTGGATCCAGTAGAAATCGTCGCTGAAGCGGACCCAGGGCATCACGCGCCTCTTCGAAAGTTGCAGAGAAGCGCGTCAAAGGGGGTGGACTTGATCATCACACCATCAACAGTCGATACGGATCGATCAGCCGGCGCGCGCTCTTGTTCTCTATGAGCTTTTCGGTCGTCTGCGCTTCACGTTGCTCATAGAGATCCGCCATCACCAGCAGCGTGGCGGCGTCAAACTCGAACTCGGCGCCAGTGGGCACCGTCTCGCGATTGCAGTACCGCAGCGCCCAGGCTGCCGCCGCATTCAGATAGAGCTGGATATCGGCGTCATCATCGGAGAAACCTACCCGGAGATGCCGCTTTGCCTGCTCAAGTGTCACCGCCATTGGACAGCCTCCGCTTCGGCGCTTCCTTGGCCTTGACAACCTCTTCGACAGCCCAGCCTTCAGCCACTGCCACTTCGGCCATGCGGCCGGTCACGATCTCGTCGACTTCGAACTGCCGCGGATATACTTCGCCCTCGGGGACGCCGGGGAAAGCCTTGGTTACTCGCGCTTCCATTCGCGCCTCCTATCGTGTGGGAAAAAGGGGCGCCGAAGCGCCCCTCACCTATTAAGCGTTCACAGCGACCTTGTGGTAGCGCAGCGCGGTCGGGTCGGTGACGCCGCCGCCAACGCGCTTGGTCGTGTAGAACTGCACGAACGGCTTATTGGAGTAGGGATCGCGCAGGATGCGGATGCCGGTGCGGTCAACAACCAGGTAGCCGCGGGCGAAGTCGCCGAACACGATCGGAATCGCGTCTGCAGCGATGTCCGGCATCGCGGCAAGCTCGGTGACCGGGAAGCCAAGGATGGTCGCCGGCTGGCCAGCAACAAGGCCGGGCTGCCAAACGAAATTTCCCTGGCCATCCTTCAGTTTACGAATTGCACCCTGCGTCTTACGGTTCATGGTGAACCGTGCATTCGGCGTGCGCTCGCTCGGCAGGTCATAAACCAGGTCGACCAGACCATCGGTCGTTAGTGCGGCTGCGGAGCCGGAGTTGACGGTCGGGATCGCGCCCCACGGATGCGACGGTGCCGTGGTATAGGTCAGGATGCCCTTCGGCTTGTCGGTGCCGTTGCCGGAAACAAACGCGATGCCTTCCTGGTAGGCGAATTCCGTCTCGACCTCACCGGCAAGCCAGTTCTCGAGGTTGAGCACGGAGTCGTCCAGGAGGCGCTGGGTAGCGGCCGGGTTCGCGTAGATCTCGCCCGTGTTGAACTTGACCTCCGCGAACTTCGCAGCGTTCGTTTCGGGACGAGCAGCGGACTCGCCGACCCAGCCGGAAGCCGTAGCGCGGTCGTTGTAGAGTTTCGTGAAGCCGTTGCCGCTGATCGTGATCACCGTTGCGATCTGGCGCATCGGCGAGACGATCTTGAGCTTGTCAGTGACGGTGCGGTCCCACTCGGTCGGCGCCGTATAGCCGCCGTCAGCCGGCGTGGTGACGTTCATTGCGGCCTTCGGGCCAGCGGCGATGGCAGCCTCGATCGCGGCCTCAATGCCGGCCTCGTCGCCCTTGCGGAAGAATCGCTCGAACGCCTTGGCATATTCGGAGCGCGGCTTTTCATCGCCGGCCTGCGAGCCAGTCTGCAGCGCGGCAAGTTTGACTGCCTGCTCATCAAGAGCGGCCTGCAGGTCGCCAACGGCAGCGTTAATGCGGTCGACCTTCTCACTGCGGACGACGTCCTCGGCGCCCTTCTTTACATCGGCAAGGGCGGCGTTGTGTTCTGCCTTGAACGCCTCGAACGCGCGGCCCTGCTCTTCAATGAGAGCCTTGATTTCCCTAGTGTCCACGTCGGACCTCCAAAATTGATTTGACGCTGGCGAACGCCGCTTTCAGGGCGACCATGTCGTCTGGATTTGGTTGCTTGTTGCCAGCGTCACGCGTGGCGTCCAGGGCTGCATCGCGCTCACCCGCAATTTCATTCAGGAGCTCGTAACGCTCTTTGCGAGACAGCCCCTGCGACGCCAAAGCGGCCTCAATGCGCCGCTTGGCCATGATCTGTGACGGGACGGCGGCCTTTGCCTCCGCTCCGCTCACCTTTTCGAACTTGCCGTCAGCGAAGCCCTTGTCGATCGCCTCGGACACAGTCATGAACGTGCCGTCGGAGCTCTTGCCGACACCGTCGAGCAGCGCAAAGATTTTGGCCTCGGAGAGGCCGGTGCGCTCCACATAGATTGAGGCCATCGCCTCATCGAACTTCTGGAAAAGCGTAGACGCTTCGGCGAAATCGTGATGATTGCCGATCGCCATGCCCCAGGCGCGATGCACCATTATCATGGTACCGGTGCCCATGAGCACCTTGTCGCCGGCCATTGCTATGATGGAGGCCGCACTAGCTGCAACGCCCATCACGCGCACCGTCACTTCGGCTGGATGCTCTGCCAGAAGGTTGTAAATCGCCAGACCTTCGAACATATCGCCGCCGGGCGAATTGATGTTCACGGTGACAGGGTTGGCACCGATGCCGCGAAGGGCGGCGGCCATCCGCTTGGCGGTAAACCCTTCACCAGTCCACCAATCCTCGCCGATCTGATCGTATATCGAGATGGTGTTCGCCTCATCGGCTTCCGCAGCGAGTGGCGCAGCACTCCACCGCGCCATGGCTGACTTCGGCACGTCCCAACGGTAGGCGCCGGGACGCTCTATTGCGCCAACCGGCGCCCTATTTAGGCTCATCGTTCGGTTCCTGTACCTGCGCAGTTGCCTGCGTCATCAGATTCTTGAGACTGTCGGCATCCGGGTCGGCGTCCTTCGGGAGGCCGATGTAGTCGCGGGCCTCGTTCTGAGACATGAACGCACGCGAGCCGCCTGCACCGAGTGCCTTGGCGAGGTAGTCGGCCTGGTCTTTCATCGATCCACGCAGCAATTCGCGCTCATCGAAGTCGGCCTTCATCGTCCGGCGCTCATCGGGCGTGAGAAGGCACCGCGCAATGGCCTGCTCCCAGGCGATAAACCAAGGGTCCAAGCCATAGCGGACGAAAAACTGCCCCAGCGTCTCGATGCCACTGCCCCAGGACGTGTCGTCCATCATCAGGAGCGGTCTCGGCACACCAAATGCGCGGGCAATCTCTTCGATCTGGTGATTTCGGGTCTCGATCTGCTGGCTGTCTTTGGCTGAAGCCGAAAACGGCTTGGCCTCCATGCCTTCTTCAAGGATCAGCCACTTGTGCGCGTTCTCCGCGCCGGAGAACTTATCCTTGAGGCTCGTGTCGAGGTTATCAAACTCTTTGTCGCCCAGCTTACCGGGGTGTGTCAAAGCCCCGCCGACCATGGTGCCGTTCTTGAACAGCCTTGCTGCGGCCTGCTCTGTCTGGACCGCCAAACCGATCGCCTCGCGGGCCTGACGCACACGAGAAAGCCCGACAACGCCGTCATCCGACATGTCGCGGATATGAAAGACCTCGGACGCAGGAAGCTCTACGTAGCGGCCGCCCTTGGTCGTCACCTTGTAGACCACACTAAGGTCGTCATTCTGCTCAACGCAGACATTCGATGGATGCAGCGGATGCAGCGCGACTACGCGCCGTCCAACTCCTCGCACAACGCGCGCATATGCGTTGCCATGCGTGAGCGCGTGTGCCTGCAGTTGTCGCCGGAATTCGAACGCGGTCTGCCAAGAGTTAGGCTGGTACTGCAGAACGCTGTGGAGTGGATGCTCCGTGGCCTCTTCGAGTTTGCCGGCGGCATCCTTCCTCATCAGGTAGAGCGGAAGCATAGCGATGGTGCCGGAAATCAGGTCAACACACCGGAAAACGGTAGTGTTAAACAGCGCCAGGTTCGGCGTAACAACGGCCCCGCTGTTTGTCTCCGCGCCAGTCCTGAGAAACTGCGCAAGATACGGGTCATCCAAGCCAGAAAACGCCGTCCAGTCGGCACGCGGGGCGCGCTTAGCCGCCTCCGCCTCCGGCTTCGACCGGAAGAAGTCAAGAATTCCCATGATTTCCTTCCGGGTTAGCCGGCCAAGCGGATGCCGCGGGTTTTGTAGACGGACGGGCCTTCGTCGGCCTTTGCTCGCAGCCTCAACCCGAGGGTCATGATCAGCGAGATTGCGCCGTCTATCTTGTTTTCTGGCCGCTCTTTGCGTGGATAGACGTTCTCTTTTGCGTCGTAGTGCCCAACGACGTTGCCGACCATCCAGGAGAGTGGATCGCGCGGGCCATAAGGGTGGGCGATCTTCCCTGACCGCATCAGTGCGTCCAGTTCCTTGGTTGGCTCCGAGAAATTCTGAACCGTCTGGCGATACTCGACGGCAGTGGCGCCCTGCTCAACCAGATGGTTGGCCATCTGCTGAGCTTGCCACGGGTCGTAGGCGATCTCCAGGACTTGGAACCGGGCGGACATCTCTATGATGTCCTGCTCAATTCGGTCGATGTCGATCACATCGCCAGGCGTAGTGACCAGCTTACCTTCCACTTCCCATCCCTTGTAGGAGTCGTTGCGGCTCTCAATGATCGATTGCTCTGGCACATAGAACTTCGCGAACGGAACGACCTTGCCGTCCCTCTCGAACAGTGCAACGAGCGCCGCGATGTCCGTTTTCGAACGCAAGGTCAACCGCGATGCGGCAAGGCATTCCTTCGAAGTCATCGATATCAAGCGTTTCGTCGTAGCAACGATCCCACGCGCGCATATCGTAGAGCGCCTCATTAGTCTGAATCCAGACGTTGAGGTGCTTAGTCAGGAAGTTTGCCTGAGAAGCCGGTGAGGACATCGCCTTACGGCAAAGTGCAGCAACGTGCTCAGGCTCAACGGATATGCCGTAGTTCGGGTTCGCCTTCCGCCAGGTCGCCTCTTCCGTCCAATCATCATCCTTGTCGATCGTGTAGATGATGCCGAAGTAGGTGTCGTCCTGAGCGGTGCCCTTCAGGATGTTGACCGTGTAGGCGCGGTGCTCATAGCAGATGCCGGTCTTGTCGGCTCCAGCCGTTGTGATGGCCCAAACCATCGACTGGTTACGCTTGCCGGCGCCGGTTTCAATGGCGTCGTAAACACTGCGATCTCGGTGCGCGTGCAGCTCATCGATTAGCGCAAAGTGGACGTTCTTGCCGTCCAGGGAGTCGGCGTCTGCCGACAGCGCCTCAAAGTAGCTGTTCGATCGCATCTGGATGATGCGATGTGCGTCGACATCGATGCCAAGTGCCGTCCGCAGCGCGGTTGCACGCCGAAGCATCGCCTGCGCGGCTGAAAACGCCACCTTGGCCTGGTCGCGAGTGCGCGCCGCAGAGTAGACTTCCGCACCGCCCTCCTTCTCGCCGAACCCGCAATAAAGGGCGGGTCCGTCGGAAAGCGTCGTTTTGCCGTTGCCGCGTGGCACCTCTGTATAGGCCCGCCGATACCTGCGCTTACCGTTATCGTGGCGAAGCCACCCGAAGGCTGTCGTAAGGATGAACGACTGCCAAGGCTCGAGCGTCAGGTTCTGCCCAGCAAGCGGCCCCTTGATGTGTGGCAGCATGCAGGTGAATTTGCACACGAGTTCGGCGGCACGGTGGTCGAAATAAAAGTCCCAACCGTTCTCTGCGCGCTTCAGATCGTCTAGCTGCCGCTGGCAAGCCTGGCGCACGTACTCGCACGCATCAATCTTGCCTGACACGATATCGCAAGCATACTGGTAGCCAGCCGCAACATGCGTGTGCTGGTCGGCATCAATTTCCATGGTTTACTTGAAGTCGGCGAACGGGTCGGCCTCAGGCTCCTTGGCGCCCGGCGCCTGGACCTTACTCCGATCGGTCGGGCTGAACCCAAGCTTCGCCAGCGTAGCGATCAGCTTCGAGATGCCACCACCGTCAAGCTTGTCGCCGCGGAACAGCACCATCAGCTTGACGGCAATCTCAAGCATCAACCGGTCAGCATTGGTCAGCCAAAAACCGTAACCCGCCAACTCTCCCCAAAGTTTGCGTTCATCTGCGCCCATCGCGTCAGGCGGATCACCGATTGCCCCGTCTGGCTTGGGCTCTGCCGCCCTCGCCGCTTTTCGTTGCGGATCCTTCTTAAAGGCGCCCCTCAATTCGAGGGCAGCCGTCGGCTTCCTCGGCCTTGCCATGGCACCAATCTCCGATTTACAATTTTGCGGACGTGTAAAATTTCCTACCGCGCCGGTCCTGAGCCCGAGCACCCCAGACTTATTGACGGGGTGGGTGCCAGCCGCTCCTCGCGCTGCTTGGCGCTGTTGTGATGATGAGCGCAGAGCGACTGGAATGGGCCAGACCAGAACAGCGCCTCATCCCCTCGATGAGGGGTCACGTGGTCGCAAACCGTCGCAGGCTCTACAACCTCACCGTCCAGGCACATGACGCACAGCGGCTGCATCGATAGCTGCGCCTCGCGTATGGCCTGCCACCTAGCAGTGCCGTACCAGCCGCGCCACGGGACATTGGCGCGAGCGCGATCTGCGTCGCGCTTACGCTCAACGGCGGTGCGCTGGTGCGACGGAGAGAAGCGTGGAGGCCTTAATGGCATGATGACAACCACTGCTTGAATATGCCTGATCCTCGTGGCATCAAAGGCGCCATGACGGACATAAAAATTCCCATGCTCGACGAGCTAGTCGAGGCGCGCAATAAAATGAGAGACCATTACGACGCCCTTCTGCGCGTGACACATTCAGAAGGCGTGAAACTTCACTTCACCTTCGACGGCAATCTCGTCGGCGACTTGGGCGAAGCACTGGCGGTCAAGCACTTTGGCGTTCGACTGATTGAGACAAAGTCACACCCCGGCATTGATGGCTACGCGCCAGATGGCAACACCACCGTCCAGGTGAAAGCTACTGGCACAAGACGCGGCCCGGCATTTCGAAAGACGGAATTCAACGCCAATCATCTGCTGTTTTTTGAAATCGACTTTGACAATCGCATAGCCCAAGTCGTGTTCAACGGACCGGAGAGATACGCTACAAGTTTCTTACCAACCGACTTCGCCAACCAGCGCCAATTATCGCCCAAGAAGATTCGGGAAGCTGACGCGCTGGTACAGGATCACGAACGGCTGCCGCGCATCGCTTAAGATGAAGCAGCATTACTTCTCCCGGAGCTGAAAACAAAAGCGGCGAGCTCAACCCGAAGGGAGCCCGCCGCACGATCGCCAAGGCTGCGAGAGGAGCGCGCGCCGAGGCAATGAGGATGGGGGCGTAGACAAAGTTCAGAAACCCATGCAGAAATGCATGGGGCAAATTGGGGTTGTCTATGCGTACATTATTATGCAGTTTGCTGCTGGGAGCAGCGCTTCCCAACGGCGCATTTGCGTATTGTTCAGAGCCCACTGCACCGAGTTGCGTCAGTGGCTTCGGCGCATTCGAAGATCAGTGGGAATACGATAGCTGCAAAAGCGACCTGGACTCCTACAGATCTGAAGTGGAGGACTTCATCTCCTGTCAGCGGCGGGAAGCTCGGGATGCGGTGGACGAGGCAGAGCGGAAGGCCGATGCGGCGGCGTCTGAATACAGCGATGCTGTCGACGATTTCAATCGTCGTACCCAATAATCCAATGGACACATCGATGAGGCTGAGGCTGTCCGGCGACTCCCACGAGTTTACACGTCCGTGGCCGCCAGCGCCTCAAAATGAAACGGCCGCACGAGGCGGCCGCTGGGACTGATCCCTTCAAAGAAATACGGAATGGCGGGTAGCTTCACCCGACACTATGCCGCGATTTTCTGTTCTTTGGGCGATATTTCTATTCTGGCCGTCTCGTCGATTGCCAGTAACGCATCTATTGCCGCGTCGATCAGTAGCGGGCCTGCTTTCTCCGCGTAGGCCGGCGCCTTGCCCATCTCCATGCCGATCTCCTTCGCTGTCGCATCTGTTATGGCCAGATCCAAGACCTTTGCATGGTCGCCGAGCAAGCGACGGAGCTGCGTGAGATAGTTCGCGGTCTCCACTATGCGCACGGCTTCCGGCTCACCACCAGCTGCTGCCGAAATCTCGCCGAGCGGCTTGGGCTTCTTAACCCCGCCGATCCACTGCGGCCCGGAGACTAGACCATCTGGGCAGCGTGTCGCCGGAACAGGCAGCCTTTCGAATGGCACACTGCCATCCACGCCGAAGGATCGAAGCAGCTCACGAGCTTGCTCCACGCCGAAGCGTCCATGCCTGTCTCGCTCTGTCGGCACCTCCCGCGGCAGGGGCGTGTAGTGGTCCCCGATCGCGGGCTCGCTGGAGAACGGCCGACGGCAAGACGCCGCAGAAAGAGGAGAGGGTGCCGATGATGGGGCTTTCAGATACCGCCAGATGGCCGCCTCCGACCGATCCGGGGAGGCCGCTCCCTTCATGCCACGGGCACGTTCGACTGGCCGGAGCGCGCGACACCTTTTTGTTTTGCCCCACTCGATAAGCTTGCCACTACGAAAGAGAAGTTCACCCTGGCGGACCTCCTCGGCGCCGTTCCGGTTGAGGCTGAAAACTGGAAGGGTGACTTTGGGTTCGTAGGTGCTCACCAACTTCCCGGTAACCTCCCAGCGCTCCTGTCCAGTCACTTTCCACCCGACGGCACGAAGCAGTTCACCCTCCGAGGGACGGACTTCGATTTCGGGTTCCCCATTGTCATCGTTCGCTGCCTCCGGCGGCACATAGCCCGACCCTGGGTAGACCATGTTCCGCCAGTGCCGCAAAGCGTAGACACGGGCCTCATCGCTTCTATAGGCCAACCGCTCAAGCGTAGGCCATGCCAGCACGTCGGGTGCGCGTTTGTTGTCGTTGGCGGCAGTCGGGGCGGTTTTCTTGGCCTTGGTTCCCACGGGAGCTGACAAACTGGTCGCAGCGGCAAGGAGCGCCGAGAGGTGGGTGAGGTCGCGGTTGTCGAGTTTCTGATCGGTCATGCGGCTTGCCCTCACTTGGTCCATTTTGGTTTCGGTTCAGGTAGGTTTTCTATTGCCACCGATAGCTCGGTCGGCACTCCTTGATTTTCGGCCAAGGCAGCAGCCTTGAAGATCGCCAGTCGGAACGCCCCCAGTCTCCCTTGTTCTGCCTCTCGTATGGAGATCGAAGTCGGCATCGAACCCCTGAGCGCGTCGTGCTGAGACTGAAGTTCGGCGTACCGCCTACTCAGATCCGCTAAACGTTCCTGTAAATGCCGCTGTTCGTTCGCGGCACGCTCGCGCTCGACATCTTCGACATGCTCAGCCACACGGTTCCGATAGAACGCCAGGCTCTCTTCGATCATGTCCTCCTTAACGCCGGGGATGTCGGAATCGCATTCTGTAGTAATTACCCGCAGAACGTACGCGCGAAGGTCCTCACCCTTGCGGCGCCGATGACGCATTTGGAAAGTTTCAATGTTCATGATGAACCACGCTGTTCTCCTTCACTCTCCGGGGTAAGGCGTTCCCGGCGCCTACCCCTCTGTAAGAGGGGCAAATCTTGGGAACGTGGGAATGTTTTTATTTTCAATGGCTTAAGCCGTTCCCAACGCGGCTGGGAACGGCGGGAATGGGAATGGTAAATCTCTACTTTTCAATCACTTAGCGTTCCCGTTCCCATGGGAACGACCGTTCCCAACGTCTTTGTGAACGGCTTTTCCGAAGCCTACCTAGGAGCGCCAGCGGTGAACGTCCCGAGCCCCACCGCAAACATCCCGCCAGGCACGTCGAGCCACTTGGCGGTCTTCTCACCGCGTGCCGCCGCTCTGACGATCTCGCCGCGCTCCAAAGCTTGGGCGGCAAGCATGTCGAGCTTACCCTTGGCGAGGCCCCGGAGCTCATCTGGCAGCCGCTCCCTCATTTCGAACAGGCCGCTGGTTCCCGTCTTCGTGAATGGCGCTCCGACCGCTGCTGCGGCTTCTACGGCGATGACCAAGGCGGTGCGTAGGTCGACTTGGTCGAAGGAAGACGAGCCCGTGGCCGCGGTACGATCAACCAGAAGGCCGTTCTCGCCGCGCGCATAGGTACTGAGTATCCGCCGTGCCGGGCCGTTCGCCTTGACGATGCCGCCAAGAACTATTCTGTTGGGCTGCCAGGTCACGCCAATTTGCTTGCACGCAGCCTTCGCTTTCGCCTCGTCCGCCGGCCACATCGCATAGGCGACCCGAAGACCATCAACCAGCGCCGTGCTGCCGCGGATCGCCTCACGGGCGTCCGCAAGACTCTCGATTGGCGCCTTACTCTTGCGCATGTGATGCGCCACCAAGATGGTAGACTTAGTTTCGGCCGCCAATCGCGCCAACGAGGAACAGACGAACTGTCCTGCCGTTGGATCCTCGTTGAGCGGCAGGTGAGCGAAGCTGGCCAGCGGGTCGAAGGTCACTAGGCGGAGGTCGGAGACAGTGCTCAACTGGTCGCAGATTCGCTTGAATTCGTCGGTCTCAATCAGCCCGAGTTTTCGATCTTCGCGCCAAAACGCTCTGGCGCCACCGGCAGATGGGAGCGGAACGACGATCATCCGCTTTCCCGAGCCTGAATGGCGGTCGCCTTTCGGATCAATTGCACTGATGCGTCGATGCACCTCGCCGGCATCGTCTTCACTGGTAATCATTACCGACGTGCCCTCGGCCACGACCTTCCCTCCGAAGACGGGAGATGCGAGCTTCGCGCTGCCGAAGGCGATGCGGCGATGAAGCTCCAACAGAGCGAAAGACTTGCCCGTGTCACCGGCTGCCGAGACCATCCCAGGAACACCCAGCGGAATCACACCGTCAACCAGCCACTCCACAGCAGGCGCTTCCCCTACGAAGCGATCCACGGTCCACTCAAAGATCGAAAGCCCCGGCGGCACGTTGTCGTTGGCAGCAACGCGGTCATCATCGGCTGTACTCTGCTGCTTGCTCACGCTGTTTCGAACGAAGCGATCAAGCGCGGCTGGATCTAACGGTCGCGTGTCGTCCCGGTGAACCTCCGGTTCTGGTATCTGCTTGGGATCTCTCATTCCGGCGTCAAGTCCGCGGCGGATCTTTGCTCGAACTTCTCGCTCCCCGTCTTTCGTTACGATTCCGTTCGACTGCGCGGCAGCGAAAAGACCAGCTTCGGCTTCTGCGCGGTTCAGCAGGTTGGCGCCAACGAACCGGCCAAGGCGGTAGGCTGTGGCGTTCACAAGAGCTCCTCGCCCGCCAGGGGGCTGGCTAGCCAACGACCTCAGCTCGTCGGCAACCGAAACCTCGGTGTAGCGGTCGGCAGATCCCGAGTCTGCGTGTGTATATGTCGTGGTCGCCACCGGCGGTGCCTGCCGCGGCGTGACCAACTGCATCAGCCAATCCGGAGCCTCGGCGATCAGTGCATCGTTGTCCCAGGTATAGCAACGACCATCCGCCATGACGCTGCCAGGAGCAATGACGTATCCGCCGGCGCCGCGCAAATCCACGCCCGGGCCGACCGCCGCGCGGTTCTTCACTTCAGCGGTGTACTTCCAGTAGAAATGACGACCGCCGGATGCCGTGGTGGCGGTGCGGGTTTCGGGGAGCGGTCCGTGGATCGCCTCCATCTCGGCAAGCCATAAGCGGCCGTCCTCGTGCCCGGGCGGGACATCGATGTCCAAGACCCAAGCGCCTATCTTTTCTCCAGTCGGAATTCCGATCATAGCTGTGGGATGCCGCGCCCAGAGACGACCGATAAGTGGGGCGTTCAGGGTAGCGCCGTTCAGGCCGTTCGGGATAAGCGGTGTCTTTGCACCGCGAGTTTCCACCTCCCCGGTAATCGAATCGACCACGTCCTCAGGCGCTTCCCTGCAAGGGAAGACTGGCCACCCCCTGCGATTGTACTCAAGCGCTTGATCCAGCGGTGTCTGCGGTTCAATCTGCGGTGCTGGGCTTGCAGTCATGGGCGGTCACGGGCTCCGAATAATATTGACGTGTTGCGGCTCCAGTGATGGCGGCCGCGGTTTCGGGGGCGAAGGTTACCGAGCGCCGGCCGCCCAGTGCTGTCGGCGCGTACGAAAGTAACCGCCCGTCTGGCGCCTGAAGGAGCCGCATTCCACAGATCCTAATGTCCTCGGCGATCTGCAAATCGAACTCGGCGACAAGCTTCATCGCCCCGCCGCTAGAGTTGGCAGCGGGTTGCATGTTGAGGACCTTCATCAGGAGAACGCCCGCTCGAACGGGGCGAAGTCTACAGCGGTAGCCGCCCCGTTCCTTGTCGAAAAGAAGCGGCCTTGAATCTCGCGTGTTTCGTCGCAGCACGCACTGATGCCGCATGCAGCAAGAAAGGCGTTCAGCCGGCGCGACCTTCGGCCGCCGTCCAGTCCCTCAAGAAACTCGAGGACCAGTGGCTCCGCGTAGAGATGGGGCAACGGATCACAAAGTACGGTTAATCTGGCCATATTGTCGGCGTCCTCGGCAATATGGACTTCAGCGACTCGCCATCCAGTCCATCCGCGCTCCTTCCGCATTCGGTTGTGGACGGCGTGCTCAACTCGAGCAATTTCGTCGGCAGGACCGAGAGTGCAGTATGCGAGCACCGTTCCAAGGTTCGGGTGTTTCAAATTGAGCATGAGTCTCCTCTCGCCGGCGCGAAGCCGGTCGGCATGGTGTGTTGGTGGAACTTTGAGTAGCTTGCTCCGTTGAGGTACAAACGAAACGGAGGCAGAAAATGAATCAGATTATCTGGATCGTCGGACTTGTCGTCATCGTCATCGCGGTCTTGTCGTTCTTCGGTCTGCGGTGATTAGACGCCGGCCGGCGCCGCCGAATTGCTGTTGGCAGCGCTCCACGTGGACGTTCGCGCCCGCTCGGCCTTCCATGCATCGAGGTCGGCAACGTCGTATATGACGGCTCGGCCGAACTTGTAAAATCGAGGCCCGCCACCAAAGCAGCGCATTTTGTCGAGCGTGGATTTTGATAACCCCAGGTAGTGGGCGGCTTGCTTAGTGCGAATATTGGTCATGGCATCTCCTATCGTGGTGGGTGGTGATGCCTTGAATATGATCGAACTGCCGGAGAGAGTTTAGGCAAGCAAATCCGATTTATTTGCCGGCCGCATAATATTCGGGTGCCTCGTCGTGGGCCTCTTTGACCGCGTCATATTCCGCGATGGCATTGCGGACATGACTCTCTGAATAGCCGAACCGTTCGGACAGTTGCCGAAGAGCGTCCTCATAGGGAACTCCGTCGTCGCGGAGCCAGTGGAATTGTTCCCCGATATCCAGCCAATGACGTGTGTTGGCACGCTGGCGTCCGCGCTTCCGCTTCGGAGGCTTGATCATGGCAGCAGCGAGCTCCTGAACAACTTTGTCCGCCTTGCCCGCCCGTAACAAGTCGACAACGAGCGTCTTGGCATCCTCAGTACGCCCCTCAGCCAACGCAGACTTGATAGGGACCGCTTGAAGGCTGAATCCATCAGGAAGCTTTGCCATCACTTCCCTCCCATAGCCGCGGCAATCCGGTCAGCAATCACATCAGCTGCGCGCCGAACCGGATCCGCGTCAAGGTGTGCGTATCGTGCCGTCGTGGCGGCTTGGCTATGGCCCAACAGCTTCCCGAGGATGGGAAGCCCAAGGCCGCTACCGGCGCCGACGGATGCAAACGAGTGCCGCAAGTCGTGCAGTCGCACTCCCTCGAGGCCAGCGCGTGCGCGGATCGAGTCCCAGGGTTTTTTCAGATCGGCACGAGGCTTTTCGTTCTCGGTGCCGGCGCTGGAGCTGGCAATGACGTACCGCCCAACGGGGGGTATAGCGCAGATCACGCCAACTGCCGCCATCGATAGAACGACAGTTTTTCTTCCGGATTTACTGTCTGGCAAAAAGAGCAGTCCGCGCTCCGGATCAAAGTCCGTCCAGCGCAAATCAAGGATCTCACGAAGGCGGCAGCCAGTCAGGATCAGGAGCCTTATTGCACCCGTCACGTGCGGCGAGAACACGGTCAGACGGCTCTCTGCCTTTGGGGCGTGTTTCGATTTCGCTTTCGTCTCATCGACATCGTAAGGAAGTCCCCTCGTCTCCGCCTCCGCCAAGGCAGCGCCAAGGGCAGCAAGCTCGTCTGTGGACAGATATCGCTCCTTCTTGTTTTCGCGATATCGCTCGACCTTCGGAACTGGATTGAATCCGTCAGGCACCAAGCCCTCGCCTCCTGCCCAATTGAACATCGCTGACAAAACCGCCAACGCTCGATTGGCTGTGGTCCGTCCACCGTTGGCCAGTTCCTTGCGGCCCCTCGTGATGCTCGCCTGCATCCGCGTTACGTCGGCGCGCGTCACCATAGAGGCCCGCATCGAGCCGACTTCCGGAATTACATAATCATTCAAGACCCAACGATACTGTCGCTCCGTAGTAGCCTTTCGCTTCTCGCTGACATGCTTGTCCAAGAAACTCTCGGCGATTTCCTTCACAGTCATGCCAGCTCTCTCATCAGCGCGGGCGGCTGCTGGATCACCACCGAGAGTTACCCTCGCGAGGATTCGCGCGGCTTCGTCGCGGGCTTGTTCGGGGGAATGTGTTGCGGGCGTCCCGATCTTGACCCTCTTTTTCGCAACCGTTCGCCCCCCTACCCCTGGCCGATACTCGACGACCCAACTTCGCACCCCGCTGGGCATGACCTTTAAGCCGAAACCCTTCAGGTCCGCGTCATAGTATATAGTGGACTTCTCGACCGACTCTATCGCCGCGACTGCTTTCCGGGTGAGCTTCAACGTTGGCAACTGGAGACCCTCTGATTTCCTCGTAGAGTCGCCACCGAGTCGCCACCATAAGATAGAAATGGAGGAATTCAGCGGAAACGACCGGAAATCAATCTAGGGAAAATCTCATAAAAATCAACACAGTATGCAACACGAAGAAACCCCATGAAACTCGCATACGCTGACTCTTAATCAGCGGGTCCACGGTTCGAGCCCGTGATCACCCACCAGATTTCCCCCTGCGAATTCAAGACATTAGAATTGCCAGGGAATTGGGCAAAGCCAGACTTCCCTGCGGCTGTTTGGCGACAAATACGCTGGTCCGGAGCGTAAAGCACCGAAAGAATTCGCAACTGAATCTTGAATGCGCTCCGCTGGATGCGCCTGCGGGTTTGGCCCTGGAGTCCCCAGGCTCCGGCGGGTTCGTTGTCTTCGTGGTGCCGGCCGGATATCGCACACATGACTACGAAGTGGCTGCCTATGATCTGATTGGTGCCGACCGCGAGGAGTGGGCCCTCGGAATACAGAAATACGGCTTGCCAATCCATCCAGGAAGAAGGGCCAGCCCTACGAACCCGTTACGATCTTTGACCTCAGCGGATTGGCGGTACTGATTGCCAGGAATATCAGCCAGGTCCGGTCCCCAGGGACCTCCGATTTGCCGCCCCGTCGGTGCTGTTTGTAGCCCCCATCTGCAAAGCCACATTCATGCCGCGCGCCGTCTTGCGAGCAAACCTCCCCTTTCCAACGAGCATGCTCTGTCGCTCAACGATCCCGGCGCTGATTGCCTGGGATTCAATGCCCTCGGCCGCACTCGGGTGCAAGGGTCTCATCTCGCCTCCGACGTCCAACACCTCTAGGATCCACGCCGTTCGCTCAGCGAGTTCGGGAATCTTAGCCAGGTAAGACTGATAGTGGGACGTCATGCCGTGCGCCTCGGCGGCGGCGGCGTCCGTATAGAGTTCATCGAGTAGGAAGCGCTCGCCATGTATTCGGTCGCGCCAGATATCCAGCGCAGATTAGCGGATTCCGCGCTGCAAAGCGGTGCCATACCTACAAGCAATGTTCGTAGAATGCACGCTCGGCGGCGAGGAAGGATAGGATTCCTCCTCGGAGACGCCGATCGGTCCGCCGAGAGCGACCAGGAGATCCGGCGCCATCGGATCGCCGCTGCAGAAATCCGGGTCACCGACGCTGCTGTAGCGGATGCTGTGACCGGCCGCTTGCAAGGGTTGCGCGAAGGAGCCGAGGTCCTCGAAGTGGACGTGCCCCAGCGCCAGGGCAGTCTTCGTCATATCGACCTCACGCAGCGTCTTTGGACGGGGAAGGAACTTCGCATTTTCCGTCGGCGCAAGCTCCATCCTGCCCAGAGACACGGTCGGGCGTGATCTCAGGCACGCGCGCAGATAGTGCGTTGGCGATCCTCGCCCCGACCGCGATGTCATCCTCCACGCCGAAGACGTGATGAAGGATGGAGCCATCGCGGCCTATCAGGACTGACGAGGGTGTGCCGCGCAGACCGAACCGACGCATCGTGACAGGGATGTCGGATCCCTCTTCGGCCAGGTCGACGCCGACCGGAGATTTCAGTCTGTACTCGTGCAGGAATGCCTGCAGCGTCACCGGTGACATTGCCGCGTGATGTTCGAAGACGGTGTGAATGCCGATGATCTCTAGGTCCATATTGGCGAACACGCGCTCGATGCGTTTGACCTGCGGAATGGCTTCCGCAATGCAGCCGGGGCAGAGAACCTGGAAAGTGTGCAGGAAGACCGGGCGTCCGCGAAGGGCTGCGAGCGTCAATGGGGTTGTGGTGTTGAACCATTCACTCACGGCCAGTTCGGGTGCCAGTGGTGCTTTGGAATTGAACATGTTTTCGATCCTTTAGTAATGGGCGGGCCGGAGGGGAGGACGGCCCGCTCCCGGGAGGCTCACTCGGCAGCAGCCCGCGTCAGCATCACCCGTGGAAAATCGACCGGGACGTCGAGGGCGACGTTCAGGTAGTTGGTGAAGAGGTTGAGCGCGATGTGGGCGATGATCTCGACGACTTCCTCGTCGTCAAAGCCGGCCGCCCTGAGTGCATCGACGTCCGCAGCCTCGACGCCGGCCCTGGTGTCGACGACCTTGATTGCGAACCGGAGAGCGGCTGCGGTGCGCGGATCCGCCGAGCGGCCCGCCTGGGCTTCCGCCATTTCCTGCACGCTGGCGCCGGCCTTGCGGCCGAGACCCGTATGGGCGGCGAGGCAATAGTTGCAATTGTTGCGGTCGGCGATCGCGACGGCGATCTGTTCGCCGAGTTTGGCGCCGAGGCGGCCGCCGCCGAGCGCTCCAAACGAGCCCCACATGCTGGCAAGCGCTGCCGGCGAGTTTGCCGCGGCCTTGAACATGTTCGGCACCATGCCGAACGCAGACTTGATCTGTGCGAGCTGCTCGCCGGTGGTTCCCGTTGCATTGGACGGGTCGATAAGGGTAATCCTTGACATGTTCTTTCCTTTCATTGCCTGGAGGGGAGGAATTGTCGGTCCGGTGATGGCAGTCGCCGGGCCGACGCTGGAATCAGTCTGCGGCTGTCGTCAGCCATAGCACTGCCGTTCCGGCGACGAGCGCGCCGGCTGCGAATTTCCGAAACATCTGAATTTCCTTCCTTTTCCGTTTGCCTGGAGGGTTGACTATCCTTCGACGAAAGCGTTCCAGGTGGCAGCCCGGAGCGCTGGGTCGGCGGTTTCATGGTCGCGGCAATCAATGCGGAGCTCCCGCTGACCGAAGGCCGCGTCGACGAAATTGCAATGATGCGGCGTTGCCGCATCGGCATGAACGAATGGCGCGAAGTATCGGCAGCTTGCGCACATGCGCTGGATCGGTATCGCGTCGCGTTCCTGCAGGGTCCGGATCATCTTGACCAGCGTAAGCAGGAGTTCCTCCTGCTCTTGCTCGCCCAGCATCTCGGTCGCCTGCTCGGCATCGCCTTCGACCACACCGCCCGCTTGCAGGGCAGAAAAACCATCGGCAGTCAGGACCACTCTCACGCCCCGCTTGTCATTCTCCGTCGCCCGTTTTTCGACGTAACCCTTGCGTTCGAGGGCGGCGATCGATTCGGTGGCCGTCGGCTGCGACACCGCCAGGTGGAAGGCGACGGCCTTGACGCTCAAGCCGCCCTCTCGTCCCTCGAGCAATTCGAGGATCGAAAGCTGCGTCGGGTTGATGCCGGCGAGCTTCGCCCGGTTCCAGTCGTCCGCACGCATCACCATCGCGATCCGCGAAAGGCCCTCACGGATGCGGTGCTGAATGGCGGTTGGGTTCTTCGGCGTTTCCATGACCGCAATATAGATAGGAATCCTATACACTGCAAGTACCACATGCCATGGTTTTTTTGTGAAGCCTCCAGTTCTCCGAACTCAGGTCACGGCAATGGCCCATGTCGGTGCCCCTTCGATGGCAACGATGAGGCATTGGTGCCGAGCCATTCCGGCCGTTACGTGGAATTCGCTCGAGTGCGAGAAAAGCTTTGGCTCTTGTCTAAAAACATCAACGGAGGCGCGCCTAACAGGAACGCTAGCTGGCCATCCGCCTGCGCAGACGGGGCGTGATCCAGTCTATGAAACAGCGCACCTTCATCGGCAGGGGATCAACGGGTGTATGGACGACGTTCACAGGCAGCGGTTCCGGTGCGAATTCTGTCAGCACTTCCTGCAGAGCGCCGGAGCGCAATTGGTCGGAGATCTGGTAAGACAGCACGCGGATAATGCCGATACCTGTTACGGCCGCCTGAATGGCGGCCGCCGTTGTGTTGACCGCAAGCTTGGAGCGCGGCTCGATGGCAAAGGCTGTTCCGTCGCCGCGGTAGCGCACTTCCGGCGCGGTCGCGAAGCCCTGGAAGCTTATGCCGTCATGCTGGGCGAGGTCTTCCGGCTGACACGGCACACCTCGGCGGGCGAGATAGTCGGGACTTGCGCAGACTACGCGGCGGACGTCGCCGACGCGCGTTGCGATAAGCGCGCTGTCCGCCAGGTGTCCAATGCGGACGGCCACATCGACATGCTCATCTGCGAGACTTATCTGTCGATCGGCGAGCGTCATGCGCAGGTTTATATCGGGTTGCTCCTTCAGGAATTCCAGCGCGATGGGCAGCACATGGCGCTCGCCGAAGGCAACCGGTGCTGTTACGTGCAGCCCTCCGCGCAACGCGCCATAATCGCCGCTGGCTTGGCGCTCTGCGGCCTCCAGCTCTTCCAGAATCCGGCGTGACGCGGCGACGTAGCTCCGCCCTTCATCCGTCAGGGCAAGGCCTCGGCGGGTGCGCAGCACCAGGCGCACGCCAAGGTGCTTTTCAAGATCTGCCACCTTGCGGCTGACAGTGGCGAGCGGTGCATGTAATCGCCGCGCTCCAGCCGAGAGGCTGCCGGCATCGACCACCGCCAGCAGCACCGACATCGCTTCAAACCGATCCATCCTGACCTTCCGAAAATTGAGAGGAAAGCTCCTGAAACGGCACGATACCCTATTGGTTTTGGATATTCTAACTTTGATGTCGTCGGGGGTGACGCCCCCGGCTCCCCGTATTCCCAAGGATCAGGAGAAAGACGTCATGCCACAACTTTCACGTCGTGCCTTTGCCAGCGCTCTTCCTCTCGGTCTTCTGGGCGGAGGACTGATCGGTGGCGTACCGGCCGTTGCCGCGGCGCAGAACACCACCAAGACGCCTTTAAGCGTTACGCCACTGGCGCAGATCCGCATCGGTCGCTTTACGGTGACAGCACTGACAGACGGCTATGCCGATATGCCCTACGACTTTTTCCCGGGACGCAGCCCGGCAGAGGTCGAACAGGCAGCAGTTGCCCAGCACACCGCCCGGCAGAGTGGGGTGCGGTTCCTCTTCAATCAGTATCTCATCGATGATGGCGAACGCCGCATCCTGATCGATGCCGGTGCAGCGGGCTCGATCGGGCAGACCGGAAAACTGCCGCAGGCACTTTCCGCGCTCGGGCTGCAGCTTGACCAGATCGACGCGGTGATCGTGACGCACATGCATCAGGACCACATGGGCGGTCTGATCGCCGGCGGCAAGAACAATTACCCCAAGGCAGAGCTCTATATCGATCGTCGCGACGTCAAGCATTGGACTGACCCGGCCAAGCGCAGCGGCGCGCCCGATTATCTGCAGACGAGCTTCCAGATGGCGGACGAGGTCGTGCGCCTTTACCCGAGACTGCAGGCGATGGACGGAGAGCGTGAAATCGTGCGCGGTGTCTCGATCGTCGACCTGACCGGTCATACACCCGGCCATATCGGCGTGCGGGTTGAAGATGAAGGCAAGAGCCTCATCATGGTGTCGGACATGATCTTTCCAGTTGTGCATCCGGGAGCAACCGATGTGTTCTTCCTGTTCGAGCAGGACCGAGCAGCGGCCAAGGCGATGCGCGACCGCTTTTTCCCTCTCGCAGCCTCGGAAGGCGCGCTGATTGCCGCCACGCACATGCCCTTTCCGGGACTCGGCCGCGTCGTTGCCGACCGGGGCCAAATGCGCTGGGCTGTTGCAGACTGGGCCTTGCAGGATTGAGGTCGGCTCCGGCCGCCTGGAAAGGATCGAAGGCAATGAGCAGATATCTGAATATCGCCACGACGCCCTCCGTGGTGGCCGCGCAGGAGCATTATGGCAGCGCGGAGCAATGGGCGCGGATCGGCGCGCGCGGTGGCTCAGATGAGACCGCGCAGACCCAGCGCCTCGGTCCGGCAGAAACCGCCTTTATCCAGGGGCGCGACGGCTTTTATCTCGCCAGCGTTTCGGAAACCGGCTGGCCTTACGTCCAGTACCGTGGCGGGCCCGCAGGCTTTCTCACCATCGTCGATTCGTCGATGCTGGGCTTCGCGGATTTTCGCGGTAATAGGCAATACATCACGACAGGCAATGTGCGCGCCAATGATCGCGTCTCACTGTTTCTGATGGACTATGTTCACCGGCGGCGCCTGAAAATCTATGGTCACATGCAGGTCATCGATGCGCAGGACGACGCTGAGCTGGCGAAGCGGCTGACGGTACCTGGCTATCCCGCACGGGTGGAGCGCCTCGTTCTCATCGCGGTGGAGGCGTTCGACTGGAACTGCCCACAGCACATAACGCCGCGCTTCACGCTGGCTGAACTGGAGCATCTTCGTACTTGACCCATGTAACCCTGTTAGATTTGGCGATGGCGTTGAGATCATGAAAAGCTGCACGTCCTTTGACCCCGGATCTTGCGGTAGAGTTCGGCCCACTTTGAAGGTCCGAACGATGAAGCGATCGAAGTTCACGGCAGAGCTTGCCGCGATCAGGGCATTTTCAATGCCTGGATAGCCAAGTCTCTCCCGGCTCAACCCAGATAATGGATGTGCGGACGGCCGTGATGCATCGACCTTTCCACCCGCGCCTCCACGGAGAAGACGTCACGCAGCAGCGCTTCCGTCAGCACCTCCTCGGGGGTGCCGGCGGCGGCGACGCGCCCGTTCTGCAGCACGATCAGGTGATCGCAGAACATCGCCGCATGGTTGAGGTCGTGGAGTGCGACGACGCTGGTGACCGGCAGGCCGGCGACGAGGCGCAGCAGGCCGATCTGGTGCTGGATGTCGAGATGGTTGGTCGGCTCGTCAAGAATGAGTTCGCGGGGCGATTGCGCCAGCGCGCGGGCAATGTGGACGCGCTGCTTCTCGCCGCCCGACAGGCTCTGCCAGAAGTCGTTGCGCTTCTCGCCCATCCCTGCCCGTTCGAGCGCCTCCTCCACCGCCACCTCGTCGGTCTCCGACCATCCGGAGAACATCGACCGGTGCGGGAAACGGCCGAGCTTGACAACGTCGATCACGCGCAGGTTGACATTGGTCGTGGCATGCTGCTCGACGAATGCGACGCGCTTTGCCAGCGCTCGGCGTCCCACTCCACCTATGTCCCGGCCGTCGAGCGTGATGCGGCCGGCGGACGGCGTCTTAAGCCCCCCGAGCAAGCGCAGGAGCGACGTCTTGCCGGAGCCGTTGGGGCCAAGCAGGCCGAGCAACCGCCCGGGCTCAGCCCGCAGCGACACATCGTCGAGCACGGTGCGCTTGCCGATCTTCCAGACGAGATTTTCAGCCGTGATGCTCATGACGCGCGCTGGAACCGATATAGGACGAAGGAGAAGAAGGGCACGCCGACCAGCGCCGTCACCACGCCGATCGGCAGCACCTGTTGCGGGATCAGGATACGCGAGGCGATGTCGGCGAGCACCATGAAGATCGCACCCGCAATGGCGCACGCAGGCAGGAGCCGGATATGAAGCGGACCGACGAGGAAACGCGCCGCATGCGGCACGACGAGGCCGACAAAGCCGATCGTGCCGACCATACTGACGATCGTCGCCGTCATCACCGCCGTCAGTGCAAAAAGCGCGATGCGGGCGCGGGCGACGTTGACGCCGAGCGAGGCGGCGGCCTCGTCGCCGAAGGCGAAGGCGTCGAGGACGCGGGCATAGAGCAGGCAGGGGATGAGACAGAGGCCGACCACGGTGGCGACCAGCATGAATTCCGGCCAGCGAACACCGCCGAAACTGCCGAGCAGCCAGAACATCACGTCGCGCGCCTGCTGGGCATTGCCGGAGGTGGTGACGACGTAAGAGGTGGCGGCGTTGAATAGCTGCGAGGCGGCAACGCCGGCAAGGATGGTTCGGTCGGCACCGCCGCGTGTGCCATTCGAGAGCAGCGCCACGAAGAAGAAGGCGGCAAAGGCTCCGGCAAAGGCTCCGGCCGAGAGCGAGACGGCACCGGCGCCGAGGCCGAGAATGACGATCGCCACCGCACCGGTCGAGGCGCCGGCGGATATGCCGAGCACGTAGGGCTCGGCGAGCGGGTTGCGCAGGAGCGCCTGCATGATGGCGCCCGACAGCGCCAGCCCCGCGCCGCAGAAGGCCGCTACCAGCGCACGGCTGAGGCGGTAGTCCCAGATCACCGTCTCGTGGATCGGATTGAGCTCGACCGCGGTCCAGCCCAGCCGGTTGGTGACGGCGGAAACGGTCGTTGACAGCGGTATCGGCAGGTCGCCGATCCCGACGCTGATCGCAATCACGAGCCCGATCGCACTGCCGGAGAAAGCCAGCAGCGCAAGCAGGGCGCCGAGCGCGCGGGCGGTCCGAATTGCCTGCGTCACTTCGAGAGACCGAGCGCCTTCAGCTGCTCTGCCACCTGCTCTGCACCGTAGATGGTGCGGATGGTCGGGTTCATCGCCTGGCCGTCCATGACGACGATCGCCTTGTTCTTCACCGCCGGCATCTGGCTCACGGCCGGATCGCCGTTGAGAAAGGCGATCTTGGCTTCCGGTTTGTCGAGTTCCCAGCGATTGCGGTCCAGGCTCGCGACGACGATGACGTCTGGATTGGCGGCGATGATGCTCTCCCAGCCGAGCGTTGGCCATTCGGCCTCCGCATCGATGGCGACCACGCCCCCCAGCACGTCGGCGATGAAACCGGAGGCGCCGTTCTTGCCGCCGAGATAGGCGTCGGCCGAAGGTGCGGGGCTTGAGAACCAGAAGACGTAAGAGAGCTTCTTGCCGTCGGCTGCGACGCTTGCCCGCAATGCCGCCTCGCGCTGTTTCAGGTCCTTGATCAGCGCCTGGCCGCGATCGGCCACGTCGAAGATCTGCGACAGCTCGTCGATCTCCTTGTAGAGGAGGTCCATGTTCCACAGTTTGTCACGGCTGCCGTACTGGTCCTGCACCTTGTCGGTGCTGAGGCAGGTGCTGGGCGACAGATAGGTCGGAACATCGACCTTCTGGAAGTCCTCGCGCTTGGCCACCTTGCTGGTCGGCCCGATCAGGCTTGGCAGGGCGGCGGCGACAAAGTCGGGGTTCTCTGCCAACAGTGACTCGAAGGTCGGAAACTCCACGGTCAGCAACTTTACCTTGGCATTCGCCTCTTCCATCTGCGGCATGACCTTGCTCGGCCAGAAGGCGGTCCCGACCATCTTGTCTTCAAGCCCGAGCATCAGCAGGATTTCGGCACTGTTCTGGCCAAGACCGATCGCCCGCTCCGGGGCGTGTTCGAAGGTGACTTGCGCGCCGCAGTTTTCAAGCGTCAGCGGATACCGGGTGGCGGCTGCAGACGCGGAGGTTGCGGCAAGAGCGGCGACGGAGGCAAAGACCGAGGCAGCGAGAAGAGATTTGAAAAGGTTCACTGGGCGGATCCTGTCGTTGCGGTTGCCTGCCCTATAGCCTCGGCCACAGCAAAAACAAGACCTAATCAATCATATTTTCACACCCGGTTGCGCCACTACAACGCAATCCACCAGGATGACGTCCCAGAGACTGGTGTAGCAGCAATGCGGCCATCGGGAACCATCGTGCCTCGGTCCCGGCGAAACCATGACCCTCGATATGTGGAACGACTGATCCGGCGCGCGCCGATATCCGGGCAAGCGCACGACCTCTAGCCCTTGCGCAAACGCCGGCGAACGGGACCGAAGAGCGCGGCCGCCAGCTGCTGGAGCAGCCGGCCGCGCCCTGCCCCTAGGGCTGCTCGCGGGTGCCGGGCGCGGCCTCGCGCTGGTCCGCATCCTCCAGATCCGTCTTCACGAGATAGACGTCCGAATGCTCCCGCACCGCCTCACGCATGGCCGCAAGGTTGGGGATGTCGTCGCCTTCGATCTCGCCGTCGCCCTGATCAATCTCGCGCACGGCCTGGTCCCAATGCTCGAGTTGCTGACCCAAGGGCCGGCCGGCGCGCTCCCATATTTCGTAGGCTCGCTCGCGAATTCTGGTTTCACGATCTTTTTCCATCTTATGTCCTCCAGCGTGCACGATGAACGGCATGGCCCGGCAGATGTTCCCTCAGGATGTTTTGGGAAGCCCTGCACGGCTTCAACCTAGTCGAAAAGCACGGCCTGTTCCTGTCAATTTCATCTGCCGCATGCGTGTTGATTTGAATGCGCGGCCTCACCCTGCGCGTGAGGCTCGCCGTTCCAGGAATGCTCTCATCAGGGAACCCTTCCAGGCCGCCCCGCGTTTGCTTCCAACACGACAAGAGGAGTAACCCCGATGAAAAGAGTTGTCATTGCCTGTGTTTCCACCCTCGCCGTCATCGGCCTTGCCGCCCCGGCCGCAGCCGATTCCACGACGATTGTGAAAAAGAGGACGACCTATGAGACCGGCGAGACCGAGCCGACGATCGTGCTGACGCCGGACGGCCTGGCATTCGGCTCCATTGCCGAGACTGAGCGTTGCACGACCAAGACCGTGAAGAAGGAGACCGACGACGGTCAGGTCACCAAGACGACGAAGCGCTGCCGCTAATCCATGAGGCGGCCCGCCCCGGGCGGCATGCAGGTCGCAACAGTGATACCGCGCGCGGTAACTTGACTTGCGATTGATACCTGTCACCCTGCAACCGGATCATTAGGAGGATCGATCCCGCGGCGCCGGCAGAAATTGGCGGCGCCCGTCTTTATGTCATGGGAGGTATGACGGGGAATGTCATGGAAATTAGCGACTGTCGGCGTATTTGTGTTCTTGGTACTTGCCATCTTTTACGGCGGCTCTCAGTTCTGGCCCGCTAGCGCCACGAGCGGGACGACGGCAGTAACCACGGCTGGATAGCATTCAGGCGTGCCAGTCATCACGCGCCAGCCATCAAACGGCCGGCAGACATCGGGCTCGCGATTGCGGGCCCGTTTTGTTTGGGCTTATTCCGGCCGCGGTGTTCGCTCACAGACGCAGGGGCAACGGCGGTCCCTGCCAATAAGATTTCGACCAATTAGATTTCCAGCACTCCGGCGGCGACGCGCACCGCCTGGCCGCCGATGCGTGCACCCACGATGTGTCCGGCCGCGACGTCGAGATGAAGATGGATCATCGACGGTCGCTCCATCTCCACCCCCTGCTCGATCAGGATCGGATGATGGCCGTCGACCAGCTGGTCGAAGAGCTGGATGGCGCCGGACAGCGCCGCCACCGCGGATCCCGTGGCCGGATCCTCGCGTCCCATGTCGGAGGAGAACATGCGCGCGTGGAAGCGTGCCAGATGATTGACCGCGCCGCGACAGTACAGATAGGCGGAGGCGAGCCGTCCCTCGGCAAAGGGGACGCAGCGCTGCCATATCATCAGGTCGAACTCGGCGTCGGAGGCAGCAGCAAGATCGTGCACCGGCACCATTACATAGGCGACACCCGCGCTCCACAAGGACGGTACGTGGTTTTCGAAGCCGATCTGGGTGACCTTGAGACCGAAGGCGTCGGCGATCGCCTGCCGATCCAGCGCCGCGTCCAGGCGAACGGACTTGCGCGGCAGGTCGAACTCGGCAAAGGGCGCGCCCTCCCTCGGCAGCTTCACAGCGCAGCGGACAGGCCCGATGTTCTCCTCCAGGACGCTGACCAGGTCGAGCGGACGTGTCCGTTCGCCATTGCCAGCCTCGGCAATCGCAATCGCGGTCCCGACGGTAGGATGTCCTGCAAAAGGCAACTCCTGCGCCGGCGTGAAGATGCGCAGGCGCGCAGCATGCGTGCTGACCTCCGCCTTGTGGACGAAAACGGTCTCCGAGAGGTTGAATTCCGTGGCAATCGCCTGCATTGCCGCATCGTCCAGCCCGTCGGCATCGAACACGACGGCGAGCGGATTGCCTGCGAGCTTGCGGTCGGTGAAAACGTCATAGACGGCGTATCGACGCGCCACGGCTCACTCCTTCGCGAGATATCTCGGCCAAACTGCACGAGCCCCCTGTGCCCGGCAAGCGCAAATCACGCCTGTCCCCGCTGGAAAAACCAGCGCAGGACCGGCGGCATGAAGGCGGCATAGGCATGGCGCGCCGGATCGCTGTCGCGGATGGCCACTGCGCCGTCGATCTCCGGTTCGGTCTCCGTCTCCATGTGAGCGGCGATCGCAGCCAGCATTTCCTGCGCCGTCTGCGCGAAGCGGTAGACACGAAGGACGGTAACCACGCTGTCGACATGCAGGGCATGCAGCACCGGTTCGGCCAGCGCGGCCGAGAGGTCGAGTCCCGTTTCTTCGGCCACCTCCCGCGCCATGTTCGCCTCGACATCGCAGTAGCCGTTCTGGATGTCGTGCGCGTCCAGCGAACCGGCCGCGCAATAGACCTTGCCGGGATTGGCAGTGTGCCGCCCCATGCGGATCGCGACGACGGCCCCATCGGACGAGACGAGCAGCGGCAGGCCGAAGAGATGCAGACCACCTGCCCTCGGACGCCGCTTCCGCCACAGCAGGAAGGTCGAGAAGGAAACGAGATGAGCGGTTGCAAGGACGCCGGCATCGGAGATGTCGACCGCGCTCTGCAGGAGCATCTCGCCATCGTAGAGCGCCGGATTGGCGGCACTCTCCTCCCGCCAGTTCCGCTCGATGGCGTCCCGCTCGGCCAGGGAAAAAGGATGGGCGGCATCCGACACGCGGATTTCGACCCGGCGGACCGGGAACACCTGCCCCTCGGGTGGCCACGAGCGGGGCATCTTGTCGGCGTTCATGTCCATCACACGTCCAGCGTCATGACCACGGGGCAATGATCGGAAGCCTTCGGGCGGTCCCAGCCGATGCGCGGATAGCGCTCGACCTCCTGCCCCGGCGGGAAGACGGTGCGGTAAGGCTGTCCGCCGCGGATGATCTCCGGCACGCGGGTGTGGTTGCGGCGGGCAAGGGCGGGCGACAGCAGGATGTAGTCGAGCTGGCACAGGTGCCGCTCCTCGGGTCCCATGCTGTGATAAAGCGTCCAGCGGTCGTCCTCGGGGCGCCGCATGACCGGATTTTCGACGAAGCCGTCCCTTGTGAGCACATCGAGGCAGCTCTGGTCCTCGAGCACCCTGCGGAACGTGTATCCGTTGCGCCGGTCCCCCTCCACCGCCAGCTTCTCTTGGTAGTCATTCAGGTCACCGCAAATCGCGAAGGACTTCTTTGCCAAGTCTCCGGCAGCGAACCGGTTCTCGATGATGCGGCGAACGGCACGAGCCTCCGCCATGCGCAGCGGCATCGTCGAGGAGCGTCCGTCCAACCCGTCGCGTCCCGGCCCCATCGACTTGAAATGCACGACGAAAAGCGTCAGCGGCCGGCCGCCGATCCGCAGGTCGAGTTCGAGGCAGTCGCGCTTGAACACCCGGTCGGCCGGACGAAGGGGCGCAAGTTGCGGCGCATAGATGCCGAGGTCGTCATAGGTCACGGAGGCGTGACTGCGCACGTCGACGCACTCGATCTTCTGCCCGTCGCGGGTCGTTTCCCGCATCAGCACGGCCACGTCGATGCCGCGCGTGTCGTTGCCCTCGATCAGATACCGCTGGCGATAGCCGTTGCCGACCATCTTGAACAGGTAGCCATATTCGAAGGCCTGCAGCGACTCCATGTTGTCGACCTCCTGCAGGCAGAGGATGTCGGCATCGGCATCGGCGATCGCCAGCGCCGATTGCTGGCGCGCGTCGTCGGCAAGCCCGATCGTGCGCGCCTCCTCCAGACGCTGAAACTCCGCCTCGCTGCGGATGCTGAACAGCCGCAGCACCCGATCCTGCCGGGCCTGGTTGCGAAATCCGGTGAAATCGAAGCGGGAGAGCAGGTTTTCGACGTTGAAGGTGGCAAGACGCAGGGACATGAGAAAAAACCATTGAAACGGCGCGGAGTTTACCCGCCGACGCAGCGAAGGGAAGCGCCTTTCTCCGCAACGTGCGCGATTGCCGCGCGCCATCTGGGGCGGGCGAGGAAATGACGGCTTGTTTGTCGGCGGCGCAGGCTCCATGATCGCCGGGAAAGAGCAGAATCGGTCGGGAGGACCGAATGAGGGCTTGGACCATGATGGCGAGCGCCCTTGCGGCCGGGCTCTGCATTGCCCTGTTCGCCGCCGCAGCCCATGCTGCCGAAAGCTCCTACATTGCCGACGCGGGGGAAGCCACACGGGCGGTGGACGAAATCATTGCGCAGACCGGGCGAAGCCCTCGCCTGCGGTCGATAGAGCTGACCGACAGGCGCGTTACGGTCGATCTGCAGGGCAGGCGCAGCACCGACATAGACGAATGGCAGATCGGCCGCGTCACGCGCCTTTTCATGGAATTCGAGACGACGGTCGGCCCGCGCCCCTCCGGATCGGCCGGGCTGGTGAACGATGTCGAAAGCGGCTTCTTCGAACGCGGGGCGATCAATCTCGACATCGTTCCGGACATCGCCGCCCGTGCAGTCGCCTACGCCGACCTCGACGACGAGGCCCATGTCCAGTCGATCGAGATTTCGCGCGACGTGACGATCCTTCCCCAGCCGGCCTATGGCAACGTCCGCTGGTCGATCTATGTCACCTCCGGTCGCGAAAGCGCCACGATCCGCGCCGACGCCGCCGGCAACATCACCGGCGGCGATCTCGCCAATACCAACCGCGCCCGCAATATGGACCTGCTTGCCGATGCAAACTGGCCGCAGAAGCAGGCGATGGACGCGCTCCTGGCGGCGATCGGCGGCGACAGGCGGCTGCGCGAACTGACCGTTCGCCCGCGCGCGCTCTCGGTCGCCGCCGATCATCCGACCGTTGCCGGACGCAAGGAGGACTACAACTGGACCATTTCCGGCGTCACGCGCTCGCCGCTGCTGTCCCCCCTCGTGCACGGCGCCAGCGCGGAAGAGCTGTTTTCGCTCCGCGACGTCGACCTGTCTTCCCTGGCAAAAATCCGCAACATCGCGCGGCGGGAATGGGGCAACGACAAGGCGCGCCTCGAGTACATGACGCTGAGGCGCGTTGCCGATGCGCCGGGCGCCGCGGAGATGCGCTGGATCGCCTACTTCAACGTTCTCGACGCCCAGGGCGGCATCGCCGCTTCCGCCGGCAGCATCGAGGTTACCCCCGACGGCAAGGTCCGCAAGGTCAACAGGCCACCGTCGGAAGCTTCCGCGGCGAACTGGCTGGACCCAGAGGTGGTTGCAGCGACGTTCGTTCGCCTGGCCCGGGAATTCGGAACCGGCGCGCGCTTCGCGGAGATCACCTTCGACAGGGAGAAGGCGCGCATCCTCGCGGAAGATCCCGACAAGAACGAAACGATGACCGAATTCGTAGCAGGCCCCTCGCAGACGAGCCGTTCAGGCAAGTTGATGCCGTGGGACGCCGAGTTCCGCGCCGAGCGCCTGTTCCCACTCGACGCTCTCGGTGCCTTCAACGCGCCGGCAAAGCTGGCCGGCTTCACGGAACGCGCCTATGCAATCCTCGGCATCGACGCGAAATCCATGCCGCTTTCGCGCTATACCTTCGCCATTGGCCAGACGATGGGGCCTGACGGCACCTACAGGGTGCCCTCGCCAGACGGCAGGCCGACGCTGGAAGTGCGCGTCGAAAGCGCAGACGGCCAGAAGATCGGCCGCGTCACCTTTGCCTCCGACGGCAGCGAGATTGACGTCGCAGCACCCTGACCCGCGCGCAAATCGTTGCGCGCGGAAGTGACCGGCATGCGGATCAGGCTGTCATTTCCTCGCGGATCAGCGCGCCCAGACGGGAGATGCCATCGTCGATCGTCTTTTCGTCCGCGCAGGAGAACGAGATGCGGAAGGTGTTGGCGCCGCTGCCGTCGGCATGGAACGCCTTGCCCGGCACGAACGCCACCTTCTTCCTCTCGATCGCCTTGGCCAGCAGATCGGCGCCATCGAAGCCATCAGGCAGCGTCACCCAGATGAACATGCCGCCTTCCGGGCGCGTCCATCGAACGCCTTCGGGCATGTATTTGGCGAGCGCCTCGAGCATCGCGTCGCGACGCTTGCTGTAGGCGGCCTTGATCTTCTTCACCTGCGCCTCAAAGCCGCGTTCGGCGACCAGCGCAATGGCCATCTGGTTGATCGTCGAGGAATGCAGGTCCGCCGCCTGTTTCATCAGCACGAGCTTGCGGATGATCTCGGCGTTGGCGACGATGAAGCCGACGCGAAGACCCGGCGCCAGCGTCTTGGAGAAACTGCCGCAATAGATCGTGCGGGTGGCATTGATGTTGCCGCCCTTGCGCGCCAGTTCCAGCGCCAGGATCGGCGGAACAGCCTCTCCATCGTAGCGCAACGACTGATAGGCGGCGTCTTCGATGACGGCGACGTCGAGCACTTCGGCCAGATCGAGCACCTTCTCGCGGCCGGCGCGGTCAACGGTCTCGCCGGTCGGATTGGCGAAATCGGCCGAGAGATAGGCGAACTTCACCCTGCCACCCGCCTCCTGCGCCACCTTGCGATAGGAGTCCGGCGTGCGGTTGCCGTTCAACGTCAGTTGGTCGTAGACCGGCTCATAGGCGTTGAAGGCCTGCAGCGCGCCGAGATAGGTCGGCCATGTAACGAGCGCGGTGTCGCCGGGCGACAGGAACAGCTTGCCGAGATAGTCGAGCCCTTGCTGGGAGCCGGAAACGATGAAGACGTTGTCTGCCGTGCAGCCGATGCCGAGCTTGCCCATTTCGCCGGCAAGCCATTCGCGCAACGGCTTGTAGCCTTCGCTGACGGAATACTGCAGGGCTGAGTTCACCGCACCGCCGGAAAAGATATCGGCATACGCCTTCTTGAACTCCTGGTCTGGAAACAGGGCCGGATCCGGAATGCCGCCCGCGAAGGAGATGATGTCCGGTCGGTCGAGAAGCTTCAGCAGTTCACGGATTTCCGACGCCTTCATCCGGGATGAACGCGTGGCAAAGATATCTTCCCAATTCAGCATGGGGGTTTCCTCGGATTTTTTTAATGCGGGAGAGGACCACAGCGGCCATTTTAAGTCAATAATATTGACCTATCTTCCGGTACTTCCCGGGTCAGGCCGTATCACCGCTGCCGGATGGCGGCAAGGCTTGTCTTTGCTGTGGCCGTCGGCGGTGTTCAGGCGCGGCTGGCCACCGGGTTGGTCTGGCTTCCGTCGGAGCCCGTCTCGGCTGCCCCGTTCCTCCAGCGTTCAGAACGCACGAAGTCGATCACCGCGCCCGCAGGCATCGGCCGGGCGAGCGCAAATCCCTGCAACGCGTCACAGCCCATGTCGCGCAGGACCTGCACATGAGCCGCCGTCTCCACACCCTCCGCCGTCACCGTGATGTTGAGCGACCGACCGATGTCGATGATTGTGCTGACCAGCCGGCGCTGTGCCGCCGAGCGCACGATCGGCCGGACGAGCTGGCGATCGATCTTCAAGCGCCGCGGCAGCAGCTTCGTCAGGCTGACGATCGAGGCGTGCCCCGTGCCGAAGTCATCGACCTCGATCTCGATGCCGAGCCTGCGGATCTCGGCAAGGTTGTCGAGGATCTTGGGATCGCAGTCGTCCAGGAAGATCGATTCGAGAAGCTCGAACGACAGGCGCGCCTTTTGCAGCGGCATGCCGCGTAGCGACGCGCAAAGGTCCGGATCCTGCAGGCGTCTGGACGACACGTTCACAGACAGCTTTGGGATGACGACACCCTGCAGATCCCAGGCAGCCAGATCGAAGAGCGCCCGCTCCAGGATCTGCCGGTCGATCGCAGCCACCGCATTGATGTCCTCGGCAATCGACAGGAACTCGCTCGGCGCGAGTATGCCGCGCTCGGGGTGATCCCAGCGCGCCAGCGTTTCCATGCCGACGATATCGAGCGTCCGGGCACAGAACTGCGGCTGGTAATAGGGCAGGAACCGGCGGCGCTCGAGGCCCGCCATGATCTCGTCACCGGTCTTCCTGCTGACGATGATTTGCGCCTGGAAATCGCTGGTGAAGAATTCGTGGCGCCCGCGACCGCGATTCTTGGCGCGGTAGAGTGCCAGGTCCGCATTGATCAGCAATTGCCGCGCGTCGATCGAACTGCCCACCGCACTCGCAATCCCTATGCTCGCGCCGAAGCGGCAGACATGCCCCTCGAACAGCACCGGCGCACGCATGGCCGTCACGATCCGCTCGGCGAGTTCGTCCAGTTTGCGCTTTTCCGTTCCGCAGGCGAGAAAGACGAATTCGTCACCCCCAATCCGGGCGACGAAGTCCTCTGGCCCCATATGCGCCCGCAACACCGCCGCCGCGCGATTCAGCATCGCATCCCCGGCCGTATGGCCCAAGGTGTCGTTGATCTCCTTGAAGCGATCGAGATCGATGTGCAGGATCGAAAGACGCGTGCCGTCCCGTCCGGCCCGCTGCGCCCGCTCCTCCAGCGTTGCGTCGAGATAGCGACGGTTCGGCAGTTGGGTGAGGTGGTCGTGCAGGGCGTTGTGCTCCAGCCGCCCGCGCGCTTCCTCCAGCGCCGCGCTGCGCGCCTCGGCCAGTTCCTTCGCATGCTTCAGTTCCTGCTGAAGCTGGACGTCCTCCGTCACGTCCCAGTTGGCGCCGACGAGCCATTTCATGCCGTCGCTGTCGACGAACAGGGCGCCACGTGAACGCAGGTGCCGGATTTCGCCTGCGCCGCGAACAATCCGGAAGGCGTTGCTGTATTCGCCTCCCTCGACGATCGCCCGCTTGACCGCCGCCGTCGCCTGCGCGCGGTCTTCCGGGTGGATGGCATTTTCCCAGTCCAGCGGCCGAACCCTGCCCGTGCCCTTTCCGTAGATGTGCCGCAGCCGATCGTCCCAGGTCAGCGTGCGGGCCATGAGATTTGCCTCGAAGACGCCAATGCGGGAAATATCGAGCGCGAGCTCCAGACGGCGGGAAAGCTGCTCCAGCAACTCCTCGGCCTTGCGACGCTCGGTAACATCCGTGTCCGTTCCGGCAATGCGCGACGGCTTGCCGTCCGGCCCGTAGGCGACGACGGCGCCGCGGCTTTCGATCCAGATCCAGTGACCGTCCCGATGGCGCTCGCGGTAGCAGAAAACGTTGAAGGCGGCCTCGGCCGTTTCCTGGCGCGCGATTTCCCGCAGGACGTGCTCCCGGTCGTCAGGATGGACCGTCTCGATCCAGCTCTCCAGTCGGCCGTCCACCTCCGCATCCGGCGCCAATCCGCGAATGGCCTTCCATTGCCGGGAGTAGAACAGGTCGCCCTTTGCGAAATCGTGATCCCACACCCCCTGGCCCGCGCTTTCAAGCGCGTTGTTCCAGCGGCTCTCGCGATCGGCAAGCTCCAGTTCGCGCCGTTTCTGCGCGTCGATATCGACGACCTGAAGCACCATCTGCCGACCGTCGCGGCACTCACTTCGAAAAATCGAGACCAGACACCAGACCCCATCGCCGCCGGGCCTGCGCAGCATAAGCTCCACCGCTTCGACCGGTCTGTCACCGACGAGGGCCGCAGACAGGAGCGTGACGAAGGACCCGTCATCGGCGATCCTGTCCAGCGCCGGCAGTTCAGCCAGTTCGTTGACGCCGAAAATGCGCAAAAGCGCGGGATTTGCGGACACGAAGCTGAACGTATCGTTGGCTATTCCCATGCCGAACGGCGACCGCCGACAAACCGGGTCCACCGGTTCGCCTGCTGGCGAATTTGTCTCCGGATCGTGGAATGCCCCCATGCACGCGCGCCCGTTCGCAATCATTTGGATTGCGAGCATCCGCGCATACCGTGAAATTCCGATTAATGACGCAGCTTCTGCGCGCGAAACCGCTTGAAGTTTGTCAGGCAGAAGCCGAACCGGCTTTCCCGAAACGACAGACGAAACAGGGAAACCTCAGCCTCTGTCCGGTTCGGAATGAACCGGACAGAGGCAAGGAGATATCAGGGCTTGAGGCGGCTGAGGAACTGCGCGAATACCATCCCGCCTTCGGGCCAGGGGCCGTGGCCGGACTCCGCGTTCAGATGGCCGGAATCGCCGGCATCGATGATGAAGGAGCCCCAGGCATTGGCAATGTCATCCGCATGTTCATAGCTGCCGAACGGATCGTTGCGGCTTGCCACCAAAAGGGAGGGGAACGGCAGCGGATCGCGCGGATAGGGTCCGAACGTCATCAGATGCTTCGGCCGGATGGCCGGATTTGCCACGTCCGGCGGCGCGACCAGAAACGCCCCGGCGACCTTGCTGCCGAGATGCGGGACCGCGTGGATCGCCGTCGCGACACCGAGCGAGTGCGCCACCAGCACGACGGGCTTCGTCGCCGCCTCGACCTCTTCGACCACGCGCGCAACCCAGTCCTCGCGCACAGGCTTTGCCCACTCCGCCTGCTCCACGCGACGCGCGGTCGACAACTTGGCCTGCCAGCGGCTTTGCCAATGCTCCGGTCCGGAGTTCGTGTAACCCGGAATGATCAGGATGTCTGCGTCGGATGCTTTCATGGCTGGCGATGTGCGGTCGCTGCGCCTCCATGTCAAGGGTGAACCTCAAGAAGCAGGACAATCCGGGACAGGAATGCTATTGTCGGGGATCATTGAGGGACCACCGTGCGGTGGCTCGAGGCCGTGCCACGGTGATCCTGCGGTTCGAACCGGCAAGGAGGACTGGAGCATGGCCACATTTCATGTGATGTCGGACGCGCAACACAGGGTCGCACATCCGCAGGTGCGCAAAATTTCGGTGAGCGAGGTCTGGGACGCCTTTCTCCTGGGCATCGACGACTTCCGCGAACAGCCATCGCATTACGCCTTTCTCTGCCTGCTGTTTCCGCTGTCCGGCGTCATCCTGATGATCTGGAGTTCCGGCGCCAACCTGATGCCGATCATGTTCCCGCTGACGGCAGGCTTCGCGCTGCTGGGTCCGCTGCTTGCACTCGGGCTCTATGAAATCAGCCGGCGCCGCGAGGCCGGGCTCGACACCTCCTGGTATCATGCCTTCGAGGTGCGCCATTCGCCCGCCCTGCCCGCAATCCTTGCCGTCGGCGCCATGCTGGTGGTCCTGTTCGTCGCATGGATCCTTGCAGCCGATCGGCTCCATGCAAGCCTGTTCGGCACCGAGCAGCCCCAGTCTCTTTCCATGTTCGTGTCGCAGGTTTTCGGGACGGCCGCGGGTTGGCAGTTGATCATTCTCGGCCACCTCATCGGCTTCTGCTTCGCCGCCGTCGTGCTGGCGACGACCGTGATCGCGTTTCCGCTTCTGCTCGATCGGGATGTCGGCGCGGTATCCGCCGTCGAGACGTCGCTGCGCGCCACGATGATGAACCCGATTCCGGTCGCCTTCTGGGGCTTCATCGTCGCCGTCTGCCTGATGATCGGCTCGATTCCCGTCTTCGCCGGGCTTGCCGTGATGATGCCTATCCTCGGCCATGCCACCTGGCATCTCTACCGCAAGCTGATCATCGCCGAGAAATGACCGATGGGGCTCCGCGCACCATCAGGTCGCGCGGAGCCTCCGCTCTCCCCTTTCGGATTGCCGATCTGCGAAGCGCCACGTGCAGGACGCCGTTCGCAATCCAATCTCTCCCATACGATCTCTCGAAGTGAGCATGGACGCTCGCATCTGAGGCACGGCCCACTGGAAACCGCGTTGTGACAAGACGCAACATAACGATGCAATCGCCGGACCACCCACAGCCATGGTCGTGCCGCCCATTTTCAGGGAACACGCTTCTGCGACGCTGCGGAAAACAGCGCAAAGTTCAGCCTTCAGGCTTTGCGCTCACCCCAAAGGCTTAGCAGGACCAACATGGCGATCGCGCCCAGGATCAGCAGATCGAACCAGGCGAAATGGTACATGAACGTTGCCATCACACTATCCTCCCGATCGTGAAACGACTACGCCGAAATCATGTTCCCTTTCCGCGGAGATTGCAATCCGGTTCAGACGGGTATCGTTGCTTGCGCCACGTGACACGCCCCGCGTATGGCGATCAGGCCCTTCCTGTTCAATCGTCAGTTTCCGGTCCGGCCTACCCCGCCTCAGCCGGTGCAGCCGGGGTGGCGGTGGCCGTCGCTGGCCCGATCGATTTCACCGAGCCGCTGCTGTCGATGACGCAGGTGAATTTGCTGCCGGCCGCATCCAGATCAACGCGGTAGTTCGTCGCGTCGAGCTGGCTCGAACTGGTAGGCAGGATCCTGCTGCTGTCGACGCCGGAAGGAACCGCCGCAGCGGTGGCGCACATCAGCTGCAGATCCGCCGGTGCCGTGCCGAGGCTGGTCCGCGCCATGTCCTGCGGCGCCGGCGCCGACTGGCAGCCGGCGAGCATTCCTGCTGCGGCCAGCGTCAGCCAGCCGAATGCTATCCCCCGTGCATCCATTCCAGATACATCCTCTCTTTTGGCCGTCGCGGCCGGTTGCGTCCTGCCGTCGTCATTTGTTTGTTGTGTCGCCGCCTCACACGCCCTTGTAAAGGGCTGCCCCCTGCATCAGCACGATCACCTTCGCGCCGACGTCGACGCGATCGTAGAGGTCGATGACATCCTCGTTGTTCAGGCGAATGCAGCCGGACGAAACGTCGAGCCCGATCGTCCAGGGCTCGATCGTGCCGTGGATGCGGTAGATCGTGTCGCTGTCGCCGACGAACAGATACATGGCCCGCGGCCCGAGGGGATTGTCCGGTCGGCCGCCCGGCATGCCGGCCGCCCACTTCGCCGCATGAGGATCGCGCGCCACCATCTCCGGCGGCGGCGTCCAGGTCGGGTTCTCCGCCTTGCGGCCGACGCGAACCATGCCGGCCCAGCCAAAGCCCTCGCGCCCGACCCCGATGCCGTAGCGGATGGCCTGCCCGCCCGGCTGCACCAGGTAGAGAAAGTGCTGGTTGCCGTCGATGATGATGGTGCCCGGCGCTTCGGCGGTCCTGAATGGAACGATCTGTCGCTGGAAGGCTTCCGGCAGTTGCTTGTTGCGGGCATAGAGTTGCCGGGCCTTCTTCTTGTCGTAGTTGACCCATTTGCCGGTCTTGGAATCGTAGATCTGCGTCTGCGCCAGCGCCATGAGCGGAGCCAGCGCCATGCACGCCGCGACCAGCCATCCGAAGCGGCCGAGCCGACTCGTGCTTTTCTTTTCCCGAACAGCATTCATGGCTTGGCCCACCTCTCCACCCGGGCTTCGTTCTGCTCGACCCATTTCCGGGCGAATTCGAGCGGCTCCTGGCGTTCCACGCCGAGGGCGTAGCTCATCTGCGTCACCTCGTCGGCAGTGAAGTCCGCATGCTCCAGAAAATTCGCGACCTCGGGCCGCTTCGCGGTGAGTGCGGACGAATAGCCGATCTGGAAATGTGCCGCATCCCAGGCGGTCGTCGCACTCGACTTCTCGATCCAGAGCGGATCGCTGGCGGGAGCGAGCTTCCACTTGGCCGCGTCGTGCTCCGGTTCCTCCAGCCGTGTCAGTTCGTGAAGTTGAAAGACGTGGTGCGGCGCGTAGCAGTAGAAGACCATCGGCTGATCGGTGGCGATCGCGGCGTCGACCGCCGCCATGGCGACATCCTCTTCCGCCTCGACCAGCGTCATGTTTTCACCATAGCCATAGCTTCTGGCCCGAACCCGTTCGATCCCCGTCGAAAGCCAGGTGGCGGCGCCGATCCACATCTCGCCCTTCCCGTCGCCGTCGGTATCGAGGACTTTCGTCTTCTCGGGATCGCCGAGGTCGCCTATGGACTTGATCGTCTTGGCTGCCGAAGGCGTGGCGCAGAGCCCCTGCCACGCAGCGACGCTCTTGCCAGCCAGCGTGACGGCCCGCTTCTCGTCGACATACTTCCTGACGAGATCGTCGAAATTCGGCCGCCAGATTTCCGGCTGCACGTCGACCGTTCCCTTGTCCAGTCCGACAAACGCGTTCATCGTGCCCATCGGCTTGACGTCGACCGCAAGCCCCAGCGTTTTTTCGATGCCGACTTTGAGAATATTTGCGGTCGCCTGCCCGGAGGGCCAGTTCGGTGCGGAGATCACCAGATCAGCCGCCTGTGCGCTTGCAGTCGCAAACACACTGGCAAGAATGGTCGACACGAGAAAATTCGATGCACGTCGCTTCACAGCACACTCCCAGGAAATCCAGAAAGAACTGCATGCACGCAAAGGCAATCATGTTGATGGATTTGACGCCGGCTCGCCTCACTCCTGAAGCATCCCCCTCCGGCGACGTCCCCCACCGCGCCGGCGAAGATGCACCGACTTGCCGGGGGCGTCAACGTGGCCTCGGACCGGGATCACACAAAAGCGGTGTAAAACGAAGGAACAGTGCAAGTGGCCACGGAAAGAGCTGCGAAAAATTCTGGTGAACTACGAAGTGTGGAAAAAAATCCCGCAGACTATTTCTTCTGTTGTCTCACAGCAAAAGGACTATGACGGCCGATTTTCGTTCGCAGGAAGATCAAAACGATCTGACAGTTCCCACGACATCGACGACGACATCCAGGCCATCGAATGTCTTCGGAAGCTTCTGCACAATCGCCTGCTTCGAGACTTGAACGTTTATGGCAAGATCGTCGTTTTTGTCATTCAGGCTGATTCCGATACCGACCACACCGCTTTCATTGGCATACGCTTCCTCGAAGTCCTTCTGGATCGCGGTCGCCTGGTCGATCGAATGCCGCAACGCACCCATCGCAAAATCCTCAGATCAGTATCACGCCCAACTGAGCCTTGACTGACGATATAGGATTTCCGCCAGTGATGCCAAGATTTCCAGCACCGCCCGATTGTGAGCCTGCAAAAAGAAGCGCCACCGGAACGCCTTGCCCATCGACGATCAGAGAACCACTATCGCCGGGTGCGGAGAATGCGCGAGCGGGACTGTTGTTCATTTCGAACGTGATCTGGCCGTCGAAACGCGCAAGCCCGACCCCCATGTTGACGACATAGTTGTTGACGTTGACCGCCCGGACTTTGCCGGCCGTATGCCTCGTTGTCCGCCCGGTCTTGAAGACCGGCATTCCCGGAAAAGCCTGCACGACACCCGTCGGCTGCAGCGTCAACACCTGAACTGGAGGCGTGCGGCTGTCGTAGATGCCGCTCGTATCTATGCCTCGCCCGTGGTCTCCCAACTCTGCGAACGCGGCATCGACGGCATTGGGCAAGCCGCCGAACTGAATTGGGACGAAGCGTGTAAGTTTGCCGACCACATCCTTTACCCGGTGCCCGGCGTCGCCTGCCGCCTGCTGGATGACAGGCGTGCCTATCGGCAACTGGTTCACGTCGGCCAGCACGTGGTTGTTTGAGAGGATGCCCACCCTGTCGCCCTGAGCGTCCCGGCAGAAGCAGCCGAGGGTGCCACTGTAGTTCACCGTTGCCGGCGATGTGCTGCATCCGATACGAAGCGGCTGGTTCCGGGTCCGGGTCCACAATGGGACCTGTCGACCGATGTAGATGACCTCCGCCTCGCGCCGCGAGAGGGTTCGGATCTCGTCGATCACCGAACTGTTCATCAGCAGGTGGTTTTGAACGAGCACGGCCAGTTGCGCCTCCTCATCGCCAGGCCCCGCCGCGATCCCAAGCGCAATATCCTCTGCGATACGCCGGCGGGCGCTGGCCAGCGAGCGGCGGCGGGCTTGCTCCTCGTCCATGAGGATGGGATCGACAAAGGTGGAAGCCACCGGCGCCTCGCCAACGGCGGCCATCGGCATCTCTTCGAAATTGAAGATCTTGCGGAAGACCTCTCCCTGTAATTCCAATGCGGACTGCAGTTTCACGGCACGCCCTCCATCGGTCACTACAACCAAAGGTAAAATAGCAGAAACAATGCCCGCCAAGCAATGTTCTGTCGAAAGGAGAAGCCACGCGCTCCACGCGCAGGATCAAGAGTTCGACAGAAAGCCTTGGGTTAGCCCCAAACAACGAGAACACCGAATACACAAAAAAACCGGACGGTTGCCCGCCCGGTTTCAGCGATGTGATGCCAACTCGCCTCAGCGAGACAGCGAAACGATCAATTGACGGCCTTGTCGACCAGCTTGTTCTTGCCGATCCAGGGCATCATGGCGCGCAGCTTGGTGCCGACTTCCTCGATCTGGTGTGCGTCGTTGTTGCGACGGATGCCCTTGAAGCGTGCGCCGCCGGCCTTCCATTCCTGCATCCACTCGGAGGTGAACTTGCCGGTCTGGATGTCCTTCAGGACACGCTTCATCTCGGCCTTCGTCTCTTCGGTGATGATGCGCGGACCCGTGACGTATTCGCCCCACTCGGCCGTGTTGGAGATCGAGTAGTTCATGTTGGCGATGCCGCCTTCGTAGATCAGGTCGACGATCAGCTTCACTTCGTGCAGGCACTCGAAGTAGGCCATTTCCGGGGCGTAACCGCCTTCGACCAGCGTTTCGAAACCGGCGCGGATCAGCTCCACGAGACCGCCGCAGAGAACGACCTGTTCGCCGAAGAGGTCGGTTTCGCACTCTTCCTTGAAGTTGGTCTCGATGATGCCCGAACGGCCGCCGCCGACGCCGCAGGCGTAGGAGAGCGCGAGGTCAAGCGCGTTGCCCGAAGCGTTCTGGTGAACGGCAACGAGGCAGGGAACGCCGCCGCCCTTCTGATATTCGCCGCGAACCGTGTGGCCCGGGCCCTTCGGCGCGATCATGACAACGTCGACCGAGGACTTGGGCTCGATGAGGCCGAAATGCACGTTCAGGCCGTGCGCAAACGCGATGGCCGCGCCGTCGCGGATGTTGCCGGCGATCTCACCCTTGTAGATGTCGGCCTGGAGTTCGTCCGGGGTCGCCATCATCAGGAGGTCGGCCCACTTGGCAGCTTCGGCAACCGTCATGACCTTGAAACCGTCGGCTTCGGCCTTCTTGATGGTCGGCGAACCGGCCTTCAGCGCGATCACGACGTTCTTTGCACCGGAATCCTTGAGGTTGAGGGCGTGTGCACGGCCCTGCGAACCGTAGCCGACGATGGCAACGTTCTTCGCCTTGATGAGGTTGAGATCGGCATCACGATCGTAATAGACGCGCATTTTCGTTTCCTTCCCTTGCTTGTCAGACAGTTTTGGCCAGCCGCCCTATGCGTCGGCCATTGCACCTACGCCGTAGAGGGTGAGGAACGACGTCACCGCCCGTTCCGCCCGCCCGGCGAATTCCCTTTTCATTGCCCTCGGGTCCTCGCCCAACAGCATGCGCAGATGAGCATCCGTCACGATCAGCCCGTAGAGCGTGCCGTACGCCTCATCCGCATCATCGAAGGCCAGCAGGCCCGCCTTGCGCCCGGCCTCCAGCAACGTCGTCGCGCGGCGGCCGATCTGTCGGCGCCCCCGCTCCTCCAGAAGCCGCCCCAGCGTCGCCCCGCCGTTCGCCGCACCGCCGCGACGCTCGCCCCTGACCGTCTGGCCGATCGCCAGCCTGTTGAGGGCCAGCGACACGTCGCCGGAAAGAACGTCCAGCAGGTCGAGCGCAAAGGCGGACAGATGCCGACGCAGCCCCTCCGCCGTCAGGCTCTCGGCCTTGACCTCGACGGTCCGGACCTTGCCCGCCTGATAACCGATCATCGCCGACAGCAAACCGTCGCGGTCGCCGAACCACTTGTAGAGGCTTTCCTTGGAGCAGTTCGCGGCGCGCGCGACGCCGGCGGTCGTCACCGCCTTTTCGCCACCGTCGACGAGGAGGTTGAGCGCGCTTTCCAGCACGGCGCTCTGGCGCTCGGTCAGACCGGCCCCATTCACCTTCGCTGCGCTCTCCTCAACGACCTGCACGATCCACCCTTCTAATAGTCAAGCTTGCGTACCGTACGGTACGGTTCGGCATCGTTCTAGGCCGATTGTCACAAACCGTCAACTGCAAATCCGCCATGCCCCTACGACCCCACACGAACGCGTCAAAATCGGACCGGTCGACACGATTCTTCAGTGCAAAGCAGGCCCTGGCCGCGATGTCGCCCTCGTGCCGCCATGAATCTGCACATGAGAACGACTGCTTAAACGATTGAACGGAAACAAAATTCCCAAATGGCAGTAAATTAGCGCCCATTCACGCATCATTTTTCTCTTCCCAAGACATTTCATCTCGATAGAATTGGTGAGGTCGCCGTCTGGGATGCAAGCAACCTGAGGGCGATCGCTGCAGGAGTAAGCAGCTAACCCCGACGCCAAGGAGACAGAAAATGATGAGTTTCCTGCCTGACCTTCACGAAGGACACGCTCCCATAACCCTGCAACTTCTCTTCCGCGACGCGATCGATGCCTTCCATGATTGGAAACTCGGCGAGCCGGAACCATCGGTGATGCACGAAGGCACGCTCGTGCCGATCAGCACAGTCTTTGATGCGATGCGCGAATGCACGGATATCATGCCGAAGACTGCAACGGAGCTGGTGACCGAACGGCTGACCAAGCCCTGGGATGGTCAAGGCTCGCTGGATGTCATGACGTTTTCCACGGCCGCCCGCGTCATGGGCGTCCTCATCCGCAAGCGACGCCTGCAGGAAGGCGAAACCCCCTCGGTCTTCGTTCAGGCCGAAGGCTGCACTGCATCGCCACTTCATTGATGCCTGAACTGGCCGCCGCGCCGCTCCGCGGCGCGACGGATTTCGTCCGGATGATGCGCCGAGGGGTCGTTGCCTGCCGCATGCGCGGCCGCCAAAAAGACCGCTTTTCGCCTAGCAAGGCGCGTGGCTCGTACCTTGACCTCGTCAAGCGAACCACTTATTTCTCTTGGATCGACAATTGAACGACGACTTTTGCTTTTGCGCTTCAGCGCAGTTTGACGAACTTCCCCTTCAATTTCGACCAAATCGAGTTCTTCGGTCTCAGGACCGGTGAGCTATCAGCAATGCCACAGAAAGGGTTTCGTCATGGCAACTGGTACCGTTAAATGGTTCAACACCACCAAAGGCTACGGCTTCATCGCTCCCGATAACGGCGAGCCGGACGTTTTCGTACATATCTCGGCCGTACAGCGCGCGGGCCTCGCCGGCCTGAACGAAGGTCAGAAGGTCAGCTACGAGCTCATCCGCGACCGCAAGTCGGGCAAGATGTCCGCAGACCAGCTGGTCGCCGCCTGATTTTTCAAGGCAGCGCCGCCGGTTGCGGCAGCCCACAGTAATTCGGAAAGGCCGGAGCGATCCGGCCTTTTTCATTGTGCTCACCACCGGGCGAACCGAGGCGCGCCTTAAGCTCATCCCCGGCTTTCCCGTTGCTGAATCGTTTCCTTCTGCGTGATCAGTCGCGCGCTGTGCTGGCCGCTGAGGAATATCCATAGCCAGCTCCAGGCGACGGCGAAACGGCTGCGCGTGCCGATCAGGAAGTAGATGTGGGCGATACCCCACAACCACCAGGCAAACGCCCCCTTCAGCTTGAACTTTCCGAATTCGATGATCGCCGCGCGCCTGCCGATCGTTGCGAGGCTCCCCTGATGCCAGTAGCGGAACGGCCCTGGCGCGGGCTTGCCCGATAGCCTGGCACGGATGAGCCGGGCGAGATAGGTGCCCTGCTGCTTGGCTGCAGGCGCGATACCTGGCACAGGCTTGCCGTCCTGTTGCATCACCGAGGCGGTGTCGCCGATCACGAACACATCAGGCACGCCGGGCGCCGACAGGTCCGGCCCGACGATCGCCCGCCCGGCCCGGTCGGAGGGAATGCCGAGCCAGCGCGCCGCCGGCGAGGCCTGCACGCCGGCCGCCCAGACAAGCGTGCGGCTCGGCACGAAGGTGTCGCCGATCGTCACGCCTTCCGCCGTGCAGGCGGTCACCGGCACCCCGGTGCGCACTTCGACGCCCAGCTTCTCCAACGAACGCCGGGCATAGTCCGACAGCGATTCGCTAAAGGCCGCCAGGATCCGCGGTCCGGCTTCGACGAGAATGACCTTCGCCTGACGCGTATCGATGTGGCGAAATTCTGCCGGCAGGGTGCGCTGCGCCAGCTCGGCGATGATGCCCGCCAGCTCGACGCCTGTCGGGCCGGCGCCGATGATGACGAAGGTCAAAAGCGCCTCGCGCTCCCCCGCGCCGCTGGCAAGCTCCGCCCGCTCGAAGGCAAGCAGGATCCGGCGGCGAATGGTCGTGGCGTCCTCCAGCGTCTTAAGGCCGGGCGCGACAGGCTCCCACTCGTCATGGCCGAAATAGGCGTGCGTCGCGCCTGTGGCGAGCACCAGCGTGTCGTAGGCGACCATGCCACCGCTGCCGAGCTGCACGGTCTTGGCCGCAGGATCGACGCCCGCGACCTCGTCCAACAGGGTCGTGACCTCCGCACGGTGGCGGTAGAGATGGCGGATCGGCCAGGCGACCTCCGAAGTCGCCAGCACCGTGGTTGCGACCTGATAGAGCAGCGGCTGGAAGAGATGATGGTTGCGGCGGTCGATCAGCGTGATGCGAAGCGGCGCTCCCTTCAGCGAATTGACAAGCTGAAGGCCGCCAAATCCGCCGCCGACGACTACGAGGTGATGAAGATTCTGCATTCCGAAGTTCCGCCTGCTTTGTACCCCGCCTCACGCTTGACGAGTGTCAAGGGAAAGCGCCGGGAGCTACAATCTTCGCGACGGTAGATGGGCACAACGGCTTTCTTTTCATGCGAGCCTTGCACTGAGGACAGCGGTCGGGCTGCGAAGGGACCGGCCATAATCGGCCCGCCGGCAGGGCGCCACGGAATCCGCAGCCTACCCCCTGCCCTGTCCGTCAAAGGCGCTGCGGGCCCTCCTGATGGCAGGATGATTGTCCTGCGACCACTGGACGAGCGCCCGCAGCGGCACCAGCAGCGATTGCCCAAGCTCGGTCAGCGCATATTCGACACTGGGCGGCTGGGTGGGATAGACCGTGCGGGTCAGGTAGCCATCGCGCTGCAGATCGCGCAGGGTCTGGGTCAGCATGCGCTGCGAAATATCCGGGATGAAACGGCGAAGCTGCGAAAAGCGCATCGGCCCGTCAGCAAGCGCAAGCACCATCAGCGAGTTCCATTTTCCGCCGATGTGATCGAGCACATCCCGCACCGGGCAGTTGTCCATCGACATGGCGACACCGTCAATGATGATCACCCGTTCCCCATCGGCCGGCTGCGTCATCCTGTTCATGGCAAGGTTCCTTCCAGGTAACCACGGAAGCCAAAACTGCCTCCTTTACAAGCGCTGTTCATAGCATAGAACAGGGTAAAGTCTCAATACGAGACCATGAAACGGAAGAGAACCATCTCTCCCGAAAGACCTTGAAAGGGAATTGCCATGTCCGAGACTATTCTCATCACCGGCGCCGCCGGCCAGCTTGGCCGCATCGTGCTCGACCAGTTGTTGGCATCGGGCCAGATCGCCCCCTCCTCCATCATTGCCGCCTCCCGCGACACGGCAAAGCTTGCGGATTACAGCGCCCGCGGCGTTACCCTCCGCAAGGTCGATTTCGACGATCCGTCCAGCCTGCCCGCGGCCTTTGCCGGCGTCGACAAGGCACTGATCATCTCGACGGATGCGCTCGGCGAACCGGGCAAGCGGCTCAACCAGCACAAGGCCGCGGTCGAGGCCGCTGCGAAGGCTGGCGTCGGGCGTATCTTCTACACCTCCCTGCCGCAGCCCGACGACTCCCGCGTCAGCTTTGCCGGCGATCATCTTGGAACGGAAAATGCGATCAAGGCGACCGGCATCCCCTACACCATCTTCCGCAACGGCTGGTATCTGGAAAACCTGTTCATGGCGCTGCCGCATGCCCTGAAGACCGGCCAGTGGTACAGCGCCTCCGGCAACGGCGTGATCGCCCACGTCGCACGCGCCGATATCGGCGCTGCGATCGCGGCATCCCTTCTCTCGCAGGACAAGGACAGCAAGATCTATACGTTCACCGGCCCTGTCGCCCATACGGTCGACGAAATCGCCGCCGCCGCCGCCCGCGCCACCGGCCTGCCGCTGCAGGTCGTACACGTCAGCGACGAACAACTCGCCGAGGGGCTGAAGGGTGCCGGCCTGCCGGACTTTCTGATCCCGACGATCGTCTCTTTCGACACCAACACCCGCGACGGCAAGATCGCGATGGTAACCGGCGACATCGAAGCCCTGACAGGACGCAAGCCGCAGAGCCTGGAAGCTTTCCTCGACCAGAATGCGAAAGCCCTGACGGCTTGAGCCATCTGCCGGCGAGGCCGCCCGGGCGGCCTCGCGCACAGCCCCGACGTCCCAGTGTCCGACTCGGGATTTGCCTGACTGACCCGATCAGGTACCTTTATTGCGGGTTCGTTGCGGCTCCAGTATCCGAAATCGGATCTCGCCCTAAGGAGATCTGATTCAGACCGCGTCACCGCAGGCCCGGCGAAAGCGGCGAACCGTCTCGGCCATCCCGTATTCCAGCGCGTCGGCGGTCAGTCCGTGACCGATCGAGACTTCGGCAAGCGCGGGAATACGCGCCGCCAGTGCGGGAAGGTTGGCCACGGTCAGATCGTGCCCGGCATTGACGGCGAGCCCGAGGTCGACCGCAATATCCGCGGTCTGGCCGAGTTCCTCCGCAATCGCCGCAGCACGCCCCGGATCGTCGAAACAGCCGCCGTAGGGGCCGGTATAGAGCTCGATCCGGTCCGCGCCAACTTCACGCGCGATCGCCAGCGCCTCGCGATCCGGCGTGCCGTCCGCGAAAAGCGAAACTCTCAGGCCCAGCGCCTTGACGCGCCCCACCACAACCTCGAGGAGCTTCCGCTCCCTGCGAAAGTCCCAGCCGTGGTCGGAGGTCGCCTGCGCGGGATCATCCGGCACAAGCGTCACCTGGTCCGGACGATGTTCCTCGACGAGACGCAGGAAGCCTTCTTCCGGATAGCCCTCCATGTTGAATTCGGCATCGGGAAAAGAGCCATCGATCAGCGCTCTGATCGGCCCCAGGTCCGAAAAGCGGATATGGCGCTGGTCCGGGCGCGGATGCACGGTAAGCCCGCTTGCCCCCGCCTCCAGCGCAATCCGGCCGAGACCGGTGACGCTCGGCCACGGCAGGTCGCGCCGGTTGCGCAGCATCGCGATCGCATTCAGGTTCACCGACAGTTTCGCAGGCATGGCAGTCTCTTCCCTATTGGCCTGACCAAGCTCTAGCCTGTCGCCCTCGCGCATTCAATCTCCATGCGGCGTGAGCGACGGCCGCGATGCAATCAGCAGGAACGAGGCCGGCATTGGGAGAACCGTGGGTAATCGGCGCCAACCCTTGCCGAAACGCAAGAATCTTCGCTACGCTTCTGCCGGCGCGCAAGGGCCGCGCCAGATCACGAATCGAATGCACGGGGTATCGGTCATCAGCATGACTGCGACAGTTTGATGGACGGTGATCGCGCACCTCCCCCGCCTCTCGTGCGGGCCTGCGTCGATGATATTCTGGCGAGCAAGAGCTTTTCTCGCTCCGGCCGCCTGCGCGCGTTCCTCTCATATGTCGTCGAATGCCAGCTTGCCGGCAAGGCTCAACAACTGAAGGGCTATACGATCGGTGTCGATGTCTTTGGGCGGCCGGAAGGTTTCGATGCCGGCAGCGATCCCATCGTTCGCGTCCAGGCGGGCAAGCTGCGCAAGCTTCTCGATCAGTACTATGAAATCGAGGGTGCCGATGCGCCCTTGCGCATACGCATTCCGGTCGGAAGCTACGCACCGGAATACGAATGGGGCAATGCCGACATCCAAGGCGCAACCGTGGGCAATACGCCGTCAACGACAGCGTCGCCATCTGATTCGTTTTCCGCGTCCGGGATGCTCCCCAGACCGCGGGAACAACGGCGCGCACCGACGCATCGATGGAAGCCCGCGCCGATCTCCTCGCACCTGGCCCTGCTGACGCTTCTGCCGCTGCTGGTGCTGGCGCCGGTTTCGTATTCGGAACTTTCCGCAAACTCGATCGAAAATGCGCGTGTGTACGTCGAGAACGCACGCGCGGAACTGGACAAGAGCGCCGAGCTTCCGAGCATCCGCATAGAGCGCTGCTGGCCCGGTACAGATGCATGCCGACAATTGGCGGACGCGATCGAGCGGGCGGCGCGATACTACAAAACGGTTCGGCTCGTCGAAGGCCGCGCCAAGGGTGGGGAGACACCGCTTTCCTATCGGATACGCATCGAAACGACACGGGACGGTGGTGAAATCTACGCACGGCTCGTTCATGAGCAGAGCAACGTCACGGTCTATGCCGACCATTTCCCGGCGGGCGGGCTCGACGATTCGGCCAGCGCATACCATGCGTTCAGATTCGCAACGCGGGCGCTCTCCACCAATGGCCGACTCTACAGTCATGCCCGCAGCATCGGCCTTTCGCGCAGCAGGGTGCTCTGCCTGCAGGCGGGCGAAGCCGGGCGGGATGACTGCCTTCGGCATCATCAGAAGGTGGCAGCGTCGGGCGCTCCACAGGTGCAGGACCCCGTTTCCGCAAATGCTCTGGCAGACCGGCCCGATCATTGAAGGTACAGCGTAAATTGCCCTCCCCCCTAGATATGGGGGTATCAAAGACCGCACGCCGACGCTAACTTCCCTGCATTCGAAGCAGCGGTGCGCTCCTTCGTAATTTGCAAAGATGGCGGACGCAGCCTTGCCACATGACGGGTGCCGCCGGGCTGCGACATGAAGGGAAAAGTGCTGATGCTGGCAAATCCTATGGGTGGCCGTTCTGATGAACGGTGAAACCGTGAAGACGACCGAATCCGGCGCACGCACGATCCGATTCCTGCCGGCCGCACCTTTGCCGGAGAACCTCCCGCAAGGCCGCCTGGCGATCGCCGACATGGCAAACGCCTTCGGCGTCACCCATCGCACCTTGCACTTTTATGAGGAAAAAGGGCTGCTGACCGCAGACCGCGTCGGCCCCATGCGTGTCTACGGTCCCCGGGAAATCCAGCAAATGGCGGTCGTCAACACCTGCCGCGAAACCGGAATGCCGGTAGCCGCCATCCAGGAATTGCTCGATGCCCTCTGCGGCGCGGCCGATCAGGGCGAGGCAGATGCGATCTTCCGCGGTGCGATGATCTCGCGCAAGCGCGAACTGGCCGCCCAGCAATCGACGATCCGCCGCCAGATGCAGCAGATCGGCGAACTTCTCGAGTTCAATGGCGGTCCGGAAGTCGAGATGAACGACAACACCCGGCCGGAAGTCCTGTCGGATGAGGAGTTGCGCTGCCTGACGCTGATGGCCGAGGGCTATCCGACGACGCGCATTGCCCGCGCGCTGGACGTGGATCCCGGGCAGGTGCAGGCGATGGAGAAGGAAATCATCCGCAAATTCAGCAGCAACAACCGGTTCCAGGCGGTCGCCAAGGCTGTGCTGCTCGGGATCATTGGCCACTGAATTAGCGGCGCCTGCAGCCTAATCACGCGCGGGCGCATATCGCCACGGCTGCTGTCCGGCCTTTGCGGATTCCGATCCGGCCCGGCGGTACAGTTTTCCGGCTGCGGTCAGCGTACGATCGTCAAGGTCTCTGCAGCCCGCGTAATTGCGGTGTAGAGCCAGCGCTCGCGCGTGTCGCGAAACGCCCAGCTTTCGTCGAACAGCACGACGTCGTTCCACTGCGAGCCCTGCGCCTTGTGAACGGTCAGGGCATAGCCGTAGTCGAATTCGTCGTATCGCTTGCGCGTCGACCAGGGAATTTCCTCCTCGACGTTCTCGAAAGCGGCCTTGAGCAGCTTGATCTTCGCCGCCCCCCTGTCCATGTCGTCGTCCTCGGGACGGATCATCAGGTTGATGCCCGGCTTCACCGTCTCCTTGGACGAGGTCATCACCTGCCATAGCGAGCCGTTCAACAGGCCCTTCGCCGGATCGTTGCGCAGGCAGACGAGCTTGTCGCCCGATTGCGGATAGCCGGTTGAAAAACCCTTCAACTCCCGAAGGCGCATGTTGTAGCGCCGCCGGGTCTTGTTCGTACCGACAAGCACCTGGTCGGCCTCCAGGACGAGCGGTTGCGTCACCTCGCCCTTCGGGATCACCTTGGCCGTGCCCCAGTCGCCATACAGGATCTCCTTGCCCTCGCGCACATGCATGGCGAGCTGGATGATCGGATTGTCGCGCGCCTGCCGGTGGATGTCGGTCAGCAGGTAATCCGGCTCCTGGCTGGTGAAGTAGCCGCCGCCCGTCACCGGCGGCAACTGTCCGGGGTCGCCGAGAACGAGGATGGGCGTGCCGAAGCTCATCAGGTCCTTGCCGAGCGCCTCGTCCACCATCGAGCATTCGTCGACGATGATCAGCGCGGCCTTGGCGACGGGGCTCTGGCGATTGATCGAGAACATCGGCGCGATCGACGTCTTGCCGGTCTCCTCGTCGGACACCTCTTCCTCGCCGCGTGGCCGGTAGATCAGGGAATGGATGGTGCGGGCATTGCTGGCGCCCTTGGAACGCAGGACTTGCGCAGCCTTTCCGGTAAAGGCGGCAAACAGCACGTCACCATCGACATGCTCGGCGAAGTGGCGCGCAAGGGTGGTCTTTCCCGTGCCGGCATAGCCGAAGAGCCGGAAGAGCGGCGAACGCCCCTCCTTCAGCCAGCGCGAAACGGCCTTGAGGGCCTCGTCTTGTTGTGGTGCGAATTCCATGCGGCGACTTGGCAGGATTCGTCATGCCGAAGCAAGGAAAACCGCAGGCATCCACCGCTTCCCGCCCCATTCGGACCCGATGCCTGCCGAACGCTTCGAGCACGATATTCCGGCGCAGGCAGGATTTCGCAATGGAAAATGTCATTTGGACACAATATCAAGACGGCGACCTGTCCCGGCTCAGCGCAGCGGAAATTTGCCTTTGAACGCCAAGCATCCCAAATCCGACCCAGACAGCGCGGTGCCGGGTCTCGGTGTCCTGAAGCCCTATGCCCAATGGCTTCTGCTGGCGGCGCTGTCGCTTCCGCTTGCAGCAGCGCTTGAATTCGCCGGCATTCCCGCGGGCCTGATGATGGGCCCGATGGTTGCCGCCGTGATCGTCGGCGTGAATGGCGGAACGATCCGGCTCCCCCGCATCTTCTTTTTCGGCGTTCAGGTCGTGCTGGCGATGATGATCGCCGGCATGGTCTCGCCGCATCTCGTCAGTACTTTTCTTTCGCGCTGGCCGCTGTTCCTTGTGATCGTCCTCGGCGTCATCGCCATGAGCACGTTTTGCGGCTGGGTCATGACCCGCATGCAGATCCTGCCCGGCACGACCGCCATCTGGGGCTCCTCGGCCGGCGCCGCCTCGACCATGCTGCTTATGGCGGGAGCCTACGGCGCCGACGTGCGTCTCGTTGCCTTCATGCAGTATCTGCGTGTCGTGTTTGTCGCGACCCTTGCCACCCTCATTGCCCATTTCGGCGGCCATCAGGCGGTCGGCGCCGACCAGCGCGCGCTGTTTGCGCCGTTCGACGCCGGCAACGTCGCCCTGACGCTGGGCGTTGGCATTGTGTTCGGGCTCATCGGCCGCTGGCTGAGAATTCCGGCCGGTTCCTTCCTTGCCCCGTTTGCCGTCGGCTCGGCGCTGACGATGACCGCAACGATGCATTTCGAACTGCCGCAATGGCTGCTGGCAATCGCATTTGCGCTCCTCGGCTGGAACATCGGGCTGGGTTTCACTCGCTCCATCCTCCGCCATGCGCGACGCGCCTTCGCCCCCACCGTCATCTCGATCATCGTGCTGCTTTCCTTTTCCGGGCTTATGGCATTCGCCCTCGTCGCATGGCTCGGCATCGACCCGATGACCGCCTATCTGGCAACGAGCCCCGGCGGTCTCGATTCGATTGCCGTCATTGCCGCATCGAGCAACGTGGACCTCTCCTTCGTGATGGCGTTGCAGACGGCCCGGCTTTTCATCATCACGCTTATCGGCCCTGTCATCGCCCGTTTCGTCGCCGACAGGGCTTGAGATCCGGCCTTGTGTCCGCAAGTGTTGCCAAGACAGGAATGACCGCTACCATGACGTCCCGGGAGGAAGGGCGATGGTGGATTTCGTCGAAATCGTCGAGATGGCCGCACGCGACGGCCTGCAGAACGAAAAGCGCATCATTCCGGCTGCCGAAAAGGTCGGGCTGATCGACCGCCTTTCGGCCTGCGGCTTCCGCCGCATAGAGGCGACGAGCTTCGTCAGCCCGAAATGGGTACCCCAACTGGCCGATGGGGCGGAGGTCATGGCGAACATCACAAGACGGCCCGGCGTTCGCTACGCCGCGCTTGTGCCGAACCTGAAGGGCTACGAGGCTGCAAAGGCCGCCGGCACCGACGAGGTTGCGATCTTCGTCTCCGCGTCCGAAGGGTTCTCGCGCGCCAACATCAACTGCTCGATCACAGAAAGCCTGGAGCGGCTGAAGCCGGTCGCCGAGCAGGCGCTGGCGGACGGGATTGCGCTGCGCGGCTACGTCAGTTGCGTCGTCATCTGCCCCTATGACGGGCCGACACCGCCGTTATCCGTCGCCGACGTCACGCAAAGGCTTCTGCGGCTCGGTTGCCACGAGGTCAGCCTGGGCGACACGACCGGCCGCGGCAGGCCGGCGGAGGTCGCCGCCATGCTGTCCGCCGTCCTCGCCGTCGCAGAACCGGGCCAGCTTGCCGGTCACTATCACGATACCAGCGGCCGGGCGCTCGACAACATCCGCGTCAGCCTTGATAGGGGCCTTCGCGTCTTCGACGCCTCCACCGGCGGTCTCGGCGGCTGCCCCTATGCGCCCGGCGCCAAAGGCAATGTGGACACGCGGGCCGTCGCCGCCCTGCTGGAGGACCTCGGCTATTCGACAGGGCTCGACATGGTGCGGCTTTCCGAGGCTGCGGACTTCGCCCGCACGCTTGTCGCAGTCCCCGGAGAGGATCAGAGCAGATGACCTTCCGCACCGTAGCCTTCCAGACCATCGCATTGTCCACCGATAGCCGCGGGGTCGCCACGCTGATGCTGTCGCGCCCCACACAGCATAATGCCTTGTCGGCCGAAATGATCGCCGAACTGACGCAGGCTGCCGCCGCCCTCGCAAACGACGCTTCCATCCGCGTGGTCATTCTCACCGGTGCGGGCGCCAGCTTCTGCGCCGGCGGCGATCTCAACTGGATGAGGGCGCAGGTCAAGGCGGATCGAACAGAACGCATTTCGCAGTCCCGAAAGCTTGCCCTCATGCTGAAGGCGCTGCGAGATCTACCGAAGCCGTTGATCGCCCGCGTGAACGGCCAGGCCTATGGCGGCGGCGTCGGCCTCATCAGCATATGCGACGCCGCAATCTCAGTATCCGATGCCCGTTTCGGCCTCACCGAAACTCGCCTGGGGCTAATCCCGGCCACCATAAGCCCCTATGTGATTGCCAGGATCGGGGCGGCGAACGCCATGCGCTACTTCACCTCCGCGCGCATCTTCGACGCGACGGAGGCGCGCACCACCGGCCTGCTGAACGCCGTGGTCGATGCAGAAGCGCTGGACGACGCTGTCGAGGCGGAGATTGCGCCCTATTTCGCCACCGCCCCCGCCGCCGTGGCTGCAGCCAAGGCATTGGTTCACGCGATCGGCAACCCAATCGAGACGCAGATCATCGAAGACACGCTGAAACGTCTGGCGGACACCTGGGAGACGCCCGAAGCGGCCGAAGGCATATCCGCCTTCCTGGAGAAGCGGCCTCCGGCATGGAAGACCGAGACGCGGTAAAACGCTACCGCAACAACGGCATCACGGGGCAATGTAAAGTCGTCCGCAACCGGCGTATAGTGGCGGAACAAACCTGAGTGGGAGGCGTTCAGTTCCGATGCAGCATCGAGGACCTCGCAGATGGCACCGCGCGCACAGTGGAAAGGCTTCCTGAAATTCGGCGAGGTCGTTTGCCCGGTCTCGCTCTATACGGCTGCGTCCACCTCCGAGCGCATCGCCTTCCATACGATCAATCGGGAGACAGGAAATCGCGTTCGCCGCGAGTTCGTCGACGGCGTAACCGGCAAGCCGGTCGGCCGCGAGGATCAGGTGAAGGGCTATGAGATCGGCAAGGATGACTACATCGTCCTGGAGCCGGAGGAAGTGGCCGCCGCGGTGCCCGAAAGCGACAAGACGCTGGAAGTCGGCGCCTTCGTCAACCTCTCGGACGTCGACGACGTCTATTTCGACAAGCCCTACTATCTGGCGCCGGGCGATCGCATGGCGGACGAGGCCTATGTCCTGCTGCGAGAGGCGTTGCGCAAGTCACATTCGGCAGCGCTCGGCCAGGCCGTCCTGTTTCGCCGCGTCCGCTCTCTCCTCATCCGCGCCGAAGGCGATGGCCTGCTCGCGACGACGTTGACCTTCAACTATGAGATCCGGTCTGCGAAAGACGCCTTTGCCGACATCCCCGACATGGAAATCAAGGGCGAGATGCTGGATCTCGCCCGCCACATCATCACCACCAAGGCGGGCACCTATGATCCGGCCGGGTTCCACGACAGATATGAGGAAGCGGTCGCCGAACTCGTGAAGGCGAAGATCGAAGGCCGGACGATCGAACGCAGGAAGGAACCGAAGCGCGAGAATGTCACCGACCTGATGGAGGCGTTGCGCCAGAGCGCCGCCGCATCGGGCGCCGCCGAAAAGCCCGCACAGCGGCGAACGGCGAAGGCACAATCCAAGTCGGCGAAATCCGCCTCAAGCCACCGCAAGGCCGGCTGATCGATGGCGCTCGAAACCTATCATCGCAAGCGCGACTTCCAGAAGACCCCGGAACCGAAAGGCCGGACGACCAAGGCGAAGGGCAACAGCTTCGTCGTACAGAAGCATGACGCGCGCCGGCTTCACTACGATTTCCGGCTGGAAATGGACGGCGTCTTGAAGAGCTGGGCCGTCACCCGTGGGCCGAGCCTGGTGCCCGGCGAAAAGCGCCTTGCCGTCCACGTCGAGGACCATCCGCTGGAATATGGCGGCTTCGAGGGGACGATCCCCAAGGGCGAATATGGCGGCGGCACCGTCATCGTCTGGGACCGCGGCACGTGGGAACCGCTCGACGATCCGCACAAGGGCTACCAAAAGGGCCATCTCGAATTCGAGCTGCATGGCGAAAAGCTGAACGGCCTGTGGCATCTGGTACGAATGCAGGGCAAGCCCGGCGAGAAGGCGGACAACTGGCTGCTGATCAAGGGCGAAGACGAATACGCCCGGCCGGAAGATGCGCCCGACATTCTTGAGGAGCGCCCGGAATCGGTAAAGACAGGGCGGCAGATCGCCGACGTCTCCGGAGAAGAGCCGGGCTGGTCGTCGAAAACCGGAAAGATCACCCGGAAGACCGCCCGTAAGCCGACGGCGAAGGCGAAGACTGATCCGGACGAGGCCGAGGCAGACTCACCCCCGAAGACAGCCACAGCTGCAGACCCGTCAAAAGAAGAAGGTGCGGTCAAGGCGCGACTGCCGGCATTCCTCGAGCCGGCCCTCGCGTCGCTTGCTCAGAAGCCGCCAGCAGGATCACGATGGCTTCACGAGATCAAGTTCGACGGCTACCGGCTGCAGGCACGGATCGAGGCGGGCAAGGTCAAGCTTCTGACGCGCGGCGGGCTCGACTGGTCGGCGAAGTTTGGCAAGACGATCCTGTCCGCCTTCCAGGAACTGCCAGTCGGAAGCGCGCTGATTGATGGGGAACTGATCGTCGAGGGACCGTCGGGCATCGCCGATTTCTCAGCACTCCAGGCTGATCTGAGCGAGGGGCGCACCAACCGTTTCGTCTATTACGCCTTCGACCTTCTCCATCTCGACGGCTACGACCTGACCGCCCTCCCCCTCGTCCGCCGCAAGGAACTGCTCCATACGGTCATCGCCAAGGAGAGTGGCACCTTGCGCTACAGCGCGCATTTCCTGGAGGACGGCGACCTGCTTCTGGCGCAGGCCTGCCGCCTCGGACTGGAAGGGATCGTTTCGAAGGTCGCGGGCGATCGTTACCGCTCCGGCCGGGGCAAGAGCTGGCAGAAGGCCAAGTGCGCTCACGCACAGGAATTCGTCATCGCCGGCTGGGTGCCGTCGACGACATCGCGCAAGGCGGTGGGTTCGCTTGCCCTCGGGGTCTACGAGGATGGAAAGCTGCAGCATGTGGGCCGGGTCGGCACCGGCTTCAGCCAGACGGTCGCCGCCGAGCTTGCGCGGCGGCTGGAGCGGATCAGGATCGAAACCAGTCCCTTCGCCGCACAGCTCACAAGCAACGAGGCCCGCGGTGTGCGTTACGTCCGCCCCGAGCTCGTAGCGGAGGTCGAGTTCCGTGCCTGGACCGCCGACGGCCACCTTCGCCACGCCTCGTTCCGCGGCCTGCGCGAGGACAAGCCGGCAAGCGAAATCGTCCGCGAAGAGAGCAAGGCCGCCGACACTGGCGCAAAGGGCCGCAGCAGGAACAAGGAGAAGACGATGCCGAAACCCGCATCGAGACCAGCCTCGAAGGTCCAGCTGACGCATCCCGACCGCGTCTACTGGCCCAAGGAAGGCGTGACCAAGGGCGGGCTTGCCGACTACTATGCCGAGGTATGGCCGTTCATGGAGCCCTACGTCATAGATCGCCCGCTGGCGCTTCTGCGGTGCCCCGACGGGATCGACGGCCAGCAGTTCTTCCAAAAGCATGCATGGAAGGGCATCAACGAGGCTATACGCCTTGTCGAGGATCCGAAGGAACCCGGCGAGGCGCCCTATATCGTCATCAAGGATTTCGACGGGCTGATCGGGCTGGTGCAGGCGGCCTCGCTCGAAATCCACCCTTGGGGATCAACCGTCAGCGACTGGGAGAAGCCCGATACGCTGATCATGGACCTGGACCCTGGCCCGGACGTCGACTGGGCCGCCGTCATCACAGCTGCCGAGGAAATCCGCGACCGGCTACAGGACATGGGCCTTAACGCCTATGTCAAGACATCGGGCGGCAAGGGGTTGCATGTCGTCTCCCCGCTGAAGCCCTCGGCGGAATGGCCACAATTTAAGGCCTTCACCAAGGAACTGGCCGACCAGATGGCGGCGGACAGCCCGGGCAAATACGTCTCCACCATCGCCAAGGCGAAGCGGCATGGCAAGATCCTGATCGACTATCTCAGAAACCAGCGCGGACAGACGGCCGTGGCGCCCTATTCCACGCGTGCGCGACCGGGTGCCCCGGTCTCCATGCCGCTCGGCTGGGAAGAACTCGATCCCGCAATCGGCCCTGCGCACTTCACCGTTTCGAATGCGCCGACCCGGCTGGCCAAGCTCGCGTCCGACCCGTGGGCTGGTTTCCGCAGCGATGCAGTCCCGCTCCCGGTGAAGCGCCAGCGGCGGGGGAACGCCGCCTGAGGCTTACTTCTTGCTTTTCTTGGCCGCCGCCACACTTTTGCGAAGAGCGTCCATGATGTTGATGACGTTGGAGGACGGCTCCGGCACCTCGGCCTTCTCCTTCGCCGGTTTCTTTCGCCCCTTCTTCTTCGCCGCGATAATCTTGAGAAGCTTTTCCTGGACGGGATCGTCAGCCACGTCCGGGGACCATTTGCGGGTGTTTTCGGCGATGAAGGTTTCGGCGAGCTTCATCATCGACGGCTCCAGCTTCACCTTGCCAATGCCCTCGAAATAGGCGTCGGGCGGGCGGACCTCCTCGCCATAGCGAAGCGTCCACAGCACGATGCCCTTCTCGCGGGGCTCCAGCAGCACCGCGCGCTCGCGCCGATACATGACGAGGCGTGATATACCCACCATGTCGGCTGCCTTCATCGCGTCGCGAATGACGCTGAAGGCCTCCTCTCCGACGGGATCGTTGGGCGTCAGGTAGTGCGGCTTGTCGAACCAGATCCAGTCGATGCTGTCGCGGCTGACGAACTTTTCGATGTCGATCGTCCGCGTGCTCTCAAGGGCCACGGCGTCCAGTTCCTCGTCTTCGAGAACGACGAAATCGCCCTCGCCGCGCTCGTATCCCTTCGCCTCCTCGTCCTCGTCCACCACCTTTCCGGTTTCGGAATCGACATAGCGGCTGACCACCCTGTTCTTGGTCGCGCGATTGAGCGTGTGAAAACGCACCTTCTCGTCCGCGCTCGTGGCCGGCGTCATCGCCACCGGACAGGTGACGAGCGAAAGCTTAAGATAGCCCTTCCAGAAAATGCGTGGCGCCATGGCTGCCCCCTCGCGAAGCATCGTCAAAGAACGCGCCTCGTGCCTCTTGGTTCCGCCCTATCGGTTCCCGATGGATCTGCCGGGCGGACATCTTGCGCCCGGGGCGGACATCCGACAAGCGCGCTTCCAGGACCGGAGCGGGAATATTATCATAAGCCCCGGTGTCTGAAGGCTGCACCCGCTTTTGCGGCGTCCATCCACCGGTCACAGGAACCAAGCGCCATGAGAAAACTGCTCCTCGCTTCAGCCGCCTTCGTCCTCGCAAGCGTCGCCGCCGCCGTTGCGGCCGCTCCCGTCAAGACCGTCAAGACCGACAGGGGCGAGGTCCTTGCCGGCGAAAACGGCATGACGCTCTATACGTACAAGAACGACATGAAGGACATGTCCAGCTGCTACGACCAGTGCGCGACCAACTGGCCGCCGTACCTGGCCGCAGCCGGCGCCAAGGCTGAGGGCGCCTATACGCTGGTCAAGCGCAAGGACGGCCAGATGCAGTGGGCGAAGGACGGAATGCCGCTCTATTTCTGGATCAAGGACAAGAAGCAGGGCGATGCGACCGGCGACGGGGTGAAAGGCGTCTGGAATGCCGCACGGCCCTGACGACGGCGCGGCGACTACATCCTTCGAGGACGCTCTCCTGGCGCTCGTGCCCGGCTTGCGGCGCTATTCGCGCAGCCTGACGCGCACGGATGCCGACGGCGAGGACCTGCTTCAGGACTGCGTCGAAACGGCGCTCGCACGCCGGGCCCAATGGCGGGGAGCCAATCTCCGCAGCTGGGCCTTCACCATCATGACCAACCTGTTCCGCAACCGCTACCGGGCGATGATGCGGCGCCCGACGACTGTGATAGAGGACGCCGAGCAGGTCGCGCTTGCCGACGACACTGGCGACCCACTGGAGCGGGCCCGTATCCGGGCTGCGCTGGAGACACTGACGCCCGAATACCGCACGACGCTGATGCTGGTGGTGGTCGAAGGCTATTCCTACCAGGAAACCGCGGAGATGATGCGCGTTCCGATCGGCACCGTCATGTCCCGCCTGTCGCGCGCGCGACAGCAGCTTGCCTCCCGGCTGGCGGAGGATAACATCGTCCCCCTCAGGAGATCGAAATGACGCAAGCGACCGGCACAGTCGGCGAAAACGATCTGCATGCCTTTGTCGACGGCCTGCTGGATGAAGGCCGTCGCGCAGAGGTGGAGGCCTGGCTGGAGACAAATCCGCAGGATGCCGAGCGCGTGGCGAGCTGGTCGAGCCAGAACGAACGCCTACGGGAGGTGTTTGCCCGCGACTTCGTCGCCCGCAGCAGCGACGCCGAAATGCTCCGACGTGATCGCCGGTCGGTCGGCTCGCGGCTCTCCCGTCCCGCAATGGCCGCCGCCGCCGCGCTGCTGATCTTCGCCGCCGGCTTCGGCAGCGGCCGGCTGACCATGACGGCGCCGTCCCCCCCTGCCGGGACGTCCACCGCCTCTCTTGCGCAAGAGGCGCGTTCCGCCTTCCTCGTCTACACCAGCGAGGTGCGCCATCCCGTCGAAGTTGCAGCCGACCAGCAGGACCATCTTGCCGCCTGGCTCGGCAAGCGGCTGGACTATCGTTTGCGCCTGCCGGATCTTTCCGCCCTAGGCTACAGCCTCGTCGGCGGCAGGCTGCTGCCGGTCGGCGGCCAGCCGGGTGCACTTTTGATGTACGAGAACGCCGGCGGTCAGCGGCTGACGATCATCGTCGGCCGCAACGCCGAAAACCGTGAAACGAGCTTCCGCCTCGACACGCACGGCCCCGTCCGCACCTTCTACCGGATCGACGGCACCATCGGCTATGCGGTGACCGGCGAAATCCCCGCGGAGGACCTTCGGGCCGTCGCCGACGAATGCTACCGGCAAATGGAGGAAGCGTAAGGATGCCGCCTCCGAAGTCGCGATCGGCTGTGTCTCATCGACACATGCGTGGAAGCATCCGCCGAAACTTGGCATAGTGCCCCTCGACAAGACGAGTCATCGCTTAAGGACGCAAAAATGGTCGGCATTCGAAACATTACGCTGCCGGGCGGCCGCAGGGTCCCTGCGCTTGGCCAAGGGACCTGGCACATGGGCGAAAGCGGTGCGGCGGCGCAAGCCGAGATCCGTGCATTGCAGGCCGGGATCGACCTCGGCATGACGCTGATCGATACGGCCGAAATGTATGCGGACGGCGGGGCGGAGGAGGTCGTCGGCCGCGCCGTCGAGGGACGCCGCGACAGCGTGTTCATCGTCAGCAAGGTTCTTCCGTCGAACGCCAGCCGGCGCGGCACGGTCACCGCCTGCGAGGCAAGCCTGAAGCGGCTCGGCACGGACCGGATCGATCTCTACCTCCTGCACTGGCGCGGCCGCCATCCCCTTTTCGAGACCGTCGCTGCATTCGAGGACTTGAGGGCGACCGGCAAGATCGGCGCCTGGGGTGTCTCCAATTTCGACGTCGACGACATGGAGGAATTGTCGTCGGTCGCGGGCGGAGATCACGTCGCGGCGAACCAGGTCCTCTATAATCCCGCCCGTCGCGGCATCGAATTCGACCTTTTGCCTTGGTCCGACCAACGAGGGATCGCCACCATGGCCTACTCGCCGCTCGACGAAGGCCGCCTCGTGCGCCATCCGGCCCTTGCCCGCATCGCCGCAAGCCACGGCGCCAGCGCCGCCCAGGTGGCGCTGGCCTTCCTGCTTTCACGCCCGCACGTCATCGTCATCCCCAAGTCCGGCTCGCCCGAACGCGTCGCCGAAAACCGCAAGGCCGCCGATCTGATCCTCACCTCCAACGACATGGCCGCCCTAGACGCCGCCTTCCCGCCGCCCAGACGCAAGCAACCGCTGGAAATGATTTAGGGCCCACATCGGAAAAACGCCATAAAGTTGCACACACTCGAGAGCTCCACCCACAGAGTGAAGCGGTAGCAATGTTGTTTCGAGCTTCTTGTCGTTTGTTGTTGGCTGGCGTTGCCGCCGCATACCTCGGGCATCCGTCGACAGCCATGGCTGCAGAAAATCAGTCATCGACAATCCGCCTTGGCATCATTTTCGCTGATGGACGAAATCATCAATTGGAGAAGCGATGCAGAGAGGCTGAAACTTGCGAGATTTATCGCAACGATGATCTGGGAGTAACTATCACAATATTGGAGAAAAGAGGATCAAGGCAAAAAACATCGAAAACCGTTCGGATATCATGCAGGGACTTCGATTGTTTCTTTGAAAATTCCCAAGCCTTTACGGAGATATACCGTTCACAGCCAGTCCGCTTCTACAAGGGAGAGCGTCCCAGAGGATTGGAGTGGCAAAAAAACGAATTTTACGGAAGTCTCGCAATTCAATTCGAGACAAAGCCGAAAACAAAATTCCAGAAAAACGTAACGTCAACTGAGCTCAACGGTCCGCCCGAGAAGAGTCGGGCAGACCAGCGCAAAATCTAGCCGGCAGCGGCTGCATCGTAATTTGGCTCACATTCCCTGCGGGCCGCGGTTCATCGCGGCGATGCCGGTGCGGCAGACCTCGATCAGGCCGAGCGGCTTCATGATGGCGATGAACTGATCGATCTTCGACACCTTGCCAGTGATCTCGAAGACGAAGTGCTCGGTGTTGGCATCGATGACCGAAGCACGGAAGGCGTCAGCAAGCCGCAGTGCCTCGACCCGGTGATCGCCGGTTCCCGACACCTTGACCAGCGCCAGCTCGCGCTCCAGCGGCCGTTCATGGCCGAGGTCCTTGGCACGGACGGTCAGGTCGACCACCCGGTGCACCGGCACGATGCGCTCCAGCTGCGCCTTGATCTGCTCGAGCACGTGCGGGGTGCCGCGCGTGACGATGGTGATGCGCGACAGATGCGCCTGATGCTCCGTCTCCGAAACGGTCAGGCTTTCGATGTTGTAGCCGCGGCCCGAAAACAGGCCGATGACGCGGGCCAGAACGCCCGGCTCGTTGTCGACGAGAACCGAAAGCGTGTGGTTTTCCGAAACCTGCGTCTCGGGAGCGATAAAATAGGCCGAACCGGTCGGCTGAAGATGTGCGTTCATGGACTTCGTTCCTCCCGTATATCAGACCAGTTGGCGACCCTTGGCGTCGATCGCGTTGGCGACCGCCTCGTCCGTCGCCTCGTCGGGCAGCAGCATCTCGTTGTGCGCCTTGCCGGACGGGATCATCGGGAAGCAGTTCGCCAGGTTGGCGACGCGGCAATCGAAGATCACCGGCTTCTTGACCGCGATCATTTCCTGGATCGCGCCGTCGAGATCCGCGGGCTTGTCGCAGCGCAGGCCAACGGCGCCATAGGCTTCGGCCAGCTTGACGAAATCAGGCATCGCCTCGGTATAGGAGTGCGACAGCCGGTTGCCGTGCAGCAATTGCTGCCACTGGCGGACCATCCCCATGTACTGGTTGTTGAGGATAAAGATCTTGATCGGCGCCTCGTACTGGATCGCGGCCGACATCTCCTGGATGCACATCTGGATGGAAGCGTCGCCGGCGATGTCGATGACGAGCGCGTCGGGATGGGCGATCTGCACGCCGAGAGCGGCCGGCAGGCCATAGCCCATCGTGCCGAGTCCGCCCGAGGTCATCCAGCGGTTCGGCTGCTCGAAGCCGAAGAACTGCGCCGCCCACATCTGGTGCTGGCCGACTTCGGTGGTGATGTAGGTGTCGCGATGCTTGGTCAGCTCGTACAGCCGCTGGATTGCGTATTGCGGCATGATGACGTCGTCGTTGGCCTTGTAGGCCAGCGAGTTGCGGGCGCGCCACTTGCTGATCGAGGTCCACCAGTCGGCCAGGTGCTCCTTGCCGGCGGTCTTCGCCGACGCGCGCCACAGCCGGACCATGTCTTCGAGGACGCGGCCGACGTCCCCCAGGATCGGAATGTCGACGCGGACGTTCTTGTTGATCGAGGACGGATCGATATCGATGTGGATCTTCTTCGAATTGGGCGAAAACGCATTCAGGCGGCCGGTAATGCGGTCGTCGAAGCGCGCGCCGATGCAGACCATGACGTCGCAGTCATGCATCGCCATGTTCGCCTCGTAGGTGCCGTGCATGCCCAGCATGCCAAGCCAGTTCTTGCCGGACGCGGGATAGGCGCCGAGCCCCATCAGCGTCGACGTGATCGGGAAGCCGGTCAGTTCGACCAGTTCGCGCAGCAGATGCGACGCCTCGGGACCGGAATTGACGACGCCGCCGCCGGAATAGATGACCGGCTTGCGGGCGCCCTGCATCAGGGCCACGGCCTCCCGGATCTGGTTGAGGTCGCCCTGGACCTTCGGCTCGTAGACGTGCTGCGAGGGCGTGGCGGACGGGGCGACATAGGTACCTGTGGCGAACTGGATATCCTTCGGAATGTCGACGACGACCGGGCCCGGACGCCCGCTCTTGGCGACACGGAAGGCCTCGTGGATGGTGCGCGCCAGCTGGTTGACGTCCTTGACCAGCCAGTTGTGCTTGGTGCAGGGCCGGGTGATGCCGACCGTGTCGCATTCCTGGAACGCGTCCGAACCGATCAGCGATGTCGGGACCTGCCCGCTGAGGCAGACGAGCGGGATGGAGTCCATCAGCGCGTCCTGCAGCGGGGTGACGGCATTGGTCGCGCCAGGGCCGGAGGTCACCAGCATGACGCCGACCTTGCCGGTGGAGCGGGCGTAACCTTCGGCGGCATGCCCTGCCCCCTGCTCGTGCCGGACGAGGATGTGCTGGATCTCGTCCTGCTGGAAGATCTCGTCGTAGATCGGCAGGACGGCACCGCCCGGATAGCCGAAGATGTGCTCGACGCCATTGTCCTTCAGTGCCTGCAGGACGATTTCGGCGCCCGTCATCTGGTTCTCAGTTCCACTCATCGGAATGTTTCCGTTCGTTTCCATGGTTTGAAAGTGTGATTAGCGAAATCGTGGGCATAAAAAAAGGCCCCTTTCGGAGCCTGCTTACCGCGCATGGGTGCTTTCGCCCGGTGGTCACACCACCTTGCCCATGCGCCTTCCCACCACAAGAATCTTCGCGATCTTCGAAATCATGAGGCGGATTGATAATCGCTAAAGCGTTGATCGTCAACCGCCGTTGATTGCTTCGTTTCGGTACAACCATACGACAACCGGTAATGGTCCAGGCTGGCACGGCCTGCGACCATGATACGCATTGTTAAGCGAGCGCTGTTATTCTCGCCACAAAAGGGGCAAGGAGTGCCTGCGTTGCGTAACACTGATTTACATCGTTCGTTGGCAGCCGGCGAACAGGATCGGCGAGACGACGATACACCGGGGAACCGTCTCTTGGGGCGCGTCGTCGCCTGCAGCGGCTCGCGGGCGACCATCAGCGCGGTGGCCGAGGAAGGCCAGACCTCGCTGACGGAACTGTGGTCGGTCGGACGCCTGATTTCCATCTCGGTCGGCGATAACCGCATCGTAGCGCTCGTCTATGCCATGGCGACCGACCAGCAGAGCTGGTCGACGAACGGCGACACCCTCTTTCACGTCGAGGTCGAGCTTCTCGGCGAGGTTCACATGGGACCGGAGGGACGCGAGGAGTTTTCCGCCGGCATCTCGGCCTATCCCTATCTCGGCGCGATCGCGCACCGTATCCGCGCCTCCGACCTTGCAAAGGTCTACGACACCGGCATGAACGACGTCTGCGTGATCGGCAAGCTGACGCAGGACGAGACGCTGGACGCCACCATTCACGTCCCCTCGATGCTGTCCAAGCATTTCGCGATCGTGGGCACCACCGGCGTCGGCAAGTCGACCGCAGTCACGCTGCTGCTTCACAAGGCGATCCAGTCCGATCCGAAGCTGCGCGTGCTGATCCTCGACCCGCACAACGAATTCGCAGCCGCCTTCCCCGACCACGCGGTCGTGATCGAGACGGACACGCTCGACCTGCCGTTCTGGCTGTTCAAGCTGGAGGAGTTCGCCGAGGTGGTGTTCCGCGGCCGGCCGGCCATCCCCGAAGAGATGGACGTGCTGCGCGACCTCATTCCGGAGGCCAAGAAGGCATTTCGCGGCGCCGGCGAAGCCGGGCTGATGCGACGTACGAACGAGAAGAGCTCGATCACGGCCGATACACCGGTCCCCTTCCGCATCGCCGACCTGCTGGCGCTGATCGACGAGCGCATCGGCCGCCTTGAGGGGCGCACCGAAAAGCCGCACCTTCGTTCGCTGAAGGTCAAGATCATGTCTGCGATCAACGACCCCCGCTATCACTTCATGTTCTCCTCGAACACGATCACGGATACGATCCTGGACACGGTCGCGCGCATCTTCCGCATCCCCGGCAATGGCCGGCCGATCACCACGTTCCAGCTCGCCGGCATCCCCTCCGAGGTGGTCAATTCCGTCGCATCCGTCCTCTGCCGCATGGCCTTCGAAATCGGCTTGTGGAGCAATGGCGGCGTCCACATGCTCGTTGTTTGCGAGGAGGCGCACCGCTACGTGCCCGCCGACGCCAGTGCCGGCTTCCTGCCGACCCGGCAGGCGATCGCCCGCATTGCAAAGGAAGGGCGCAAATACGGCGTCTCGCTCGGCGTCATCACCCAGCGCCCCGGCGAACTGGACCCCACGATCCTGTCGCAGTGCTCCACCGTGTTCGCCATGCGCCTTGCCAACGACCAAGACCAGGAGATCATCCGCTCCGCCATCCCCAATTCGTCCTCGTCCACCACCAGCTTCATCTCCTCGATCGGCAACGGCGAGGCGATCGCATTTGGCGAGGCGGTGGCCGTGCCGATGCGGATGAAGTTCTCCCGCGTCTCGGAAAGCCGCCTGCCGAAGGCGAACGGCGTCGTCGTCAAGGCCAGCGAGGATACGCCCGATACCGTCGATCTGCGCTCGATCGTCGGGCGCATGCGCTCGGTCTCGGGGCCGGACATATCATCCTTCCAGAGCGCCGTTCTTGCCGCAGAGAACGAAGTCTCGGCGATGCGTGGAAGCTTCACCGAGCCCGCGCCACCCCGGCTTGACCGCGTAGACCGCGTGCAGGACTATCGGGAAACAGAGGACGTCCAGCAGCCCGTTTCGCCCAGTGACGATGCGGCGATGAGCGAGCCGGACATCCAGCCCTATCGCCCGGACATGCTGCCGGGTGTCCCGGCAGGCCCTTCGCCGCTCTCGGCGCACGACCGCTTTGACGCGCTGCGGCGGGAGCTGAATGCCGGCTACGACGCAGCCCCTTCCCAGCCCAGCAGGCCAGCCCGGCCCGCATTCGGCGAGGCCGCCGAGAGCCGTCGCGAAGGCTCCATCCGCGAACAACTGTTGAAGAAACCGCTCAGCAGCCTCGTGCGAAAGTAGCACGAGAGCTGTACGGTTTCGCGCGCCGATAGCGGTGTCGTAACTGAGGTGGCGCGTGCCGTGCCGCAGCGCCGGCGCGCTCTTTCGTCAGAAGGGCAACGGGGACACCGCGTCCCAGCGCAGCCAGCTTTCGTCCATCTGGTTGCGAAACCAGGTCATCTGCCGCTTGGCATATTGCCGCGTCGCCGCAGCCCCCCGCTCGACGACTTCGGCTTCCCCCATGGCGCCGGCAAGCAAAGCTGCGATCTGCGGCACGCCGATCGCCTTCATCACCGGCATCTCCGGCGACAGGCCAAGCGCCAGAAGCGCGCGCACCTCGTCCACCGCGCCGGATTCAAGCATGGCCGCAAAGCGCCGGTCGATGCGCGCGCGCAGCAGTGCCCGCTCCGGCAGAACGACGATCTTGAGCGCCCGGGCCGGATCGATCACCGCCGGTGCTCCGGCCGATTGCAGTTCGCGAATGGAGCGACCGCTCACCTCCAGAATTTCCAGCGCCCGCAGGATGCGCTGACCGTCATTGGCACGGATCGCCTCGGCCGATCGTGGATCGCGCTGCCCAAGCTCCGCATGCAGCGCAGGCGCTCCCTCGTCTAAAAGGCGCGCGCGCAATTTCTGGCGCACCGCATCGGGGACTGCCGGCATATCGGAAAGGCCACCCGTCAGCGCCTTGAAATAGAGACCCGTCCCGCCGACAAAAACGGGAAGCTTCGCCCCGGCGCGCAGACTCGCCACGACGTCCGTCGCCTCCCGCAGCCACTCGCCGCTCGAATAGGCCTGCCCTGCCGGCGTGTGCCCGTAGAGCAGGTGTTCGACTCCGCCCATCTCGTCTTTCTGCGGGCGCGCCGTCAGCACGTTCAGCGTATCATACACCTGCATGCTGTCGGCATTGACGACGACCCCGCCATGCGCCTGCGCCAGCCTTACGGCCAGCGCGGACTTGCCGCTTGCCGTCGGGCCGGTTATCAGGATCGCGTCCATGTCACCTTCAGGAAATCTCATCATGGCTCTCGTTGCCACGCTTATCGCCAATCCGTCAAATCCGGTGCTTGCATCTCATATGGGCGAGCAGGCCGCGGATGCGGTCAATGCCTCCGGCCTTTACTGGCTGGCCGATGGGGTTGCCTGCGACATCGCGCTGCGGGAAGGCACTGATGCAGCGTCTGCGCGCGAGGCGATCGCCGCCGTCATCGGCACAGCGCCCCTCGACCTCGTCATCCAGGAGGCGGAGACGCGGCGCAAGAAGCTTCTGATCGCCGACATGGACTCCACCATGATCGGGCAGGAATGCATAGACGAGCTCGCTGCCGAAGTCGGCCTGAAGGAGCGCGTTTCGGAGATCACCGCCCGCGCGATGAACGGCGAGATCGCCTTCGAGCCGGCCTTGCGCGAACGCGTCGCCCTGCTGAAGGGGCTTCCGATCACCGTCGTCGACGAGGTCATCGCCAAGCGCATCACCCTGACCCCCGGCGGCCCGGAGCTGATCGCGACGATGAAGGCCCGCGGACACTATACCGCGCTGGTTTCCGGCGGCTTCACCGTCTTCACCGGCAAGATCGCCGCCCGCCTCGGCTTCCACGAGAACCGGGCCAACATCCTGCTGGAGAACGGCGGGCTGCTCACCGGCGAAGTCGCCGAACCCATTCTCGGCAAGCAGGCCAAGGTCGATGCGCTTCAGGACATTTCCGATCGGCTCGGAATCTCGGTCGAAGAAGCGATGGCGGTCGGCGACGGCGCCAACGACCTCGGCATGTTGCATCTTTCGGGAGCCGGCGTCGCCCTGCACGCAAAGCCTGCCGTGGCGGCCGAGGCCAGGATGCGCATCGATCACGGCGACCTGACGGCACTCCTCTATATCCAGGGATACCGCAGGTCGGACTTCGCCGCACCGGCGCTGCTATGACGACCGGCGTCATCACCCGGACGGGCCGGCTGACGGTCCGCAACTGGATTGAAGGCGACCGCGATCTCTTCCACGAGATCAACTCCGATCCCGAGGTGATGCGCTACTTTCCATTTCGCCGGTCGCGCGCGCAGTCGGACGAACTGTTCGACCGCGTCCGCGCCATGATCGGCGACACCGGTTTCGGCTTCTTCGCCATCGCGCTGCGCCGCGACGACCGGCCCATCGGTTTCTGCGGGCTTGCCCGCACCGACCTCGCCCCGCTCCTGCAGGACGGCACCGTCGAGATCGGCTGGCGGCTGGCCCGCTCCTACTGGGGCAACGGCTACGTGACCGAGGCAGCCTCGGCGCTTCTCGCGCATGGCTTCGAAAGATGCGGGCTCGAGGAGATCGTCTCCTTCGCCGTCCCCGACAATGAGCGCTCGACATCGGTGATGACGCGGATCGGCATGCGGCGCGATCCCGCGCGCGACTTCGATCATCCGCGGGTGCCCGACAGCCATCCGCACCTGATCCGCCACGCGCTCTATGCCATGACCCGGCGGGAATGGCAGGCAAGGCGGCCGACGAATGCAATCTCGCAGGCGCATTGAATTAAGATCAGACGTTGATTCAGAAGGCGAGGACGGTGAATCAGCTTCACCGCCCCACTCCGCAACGCATTGATATGAAATAAATAACTACTCGATCCGAACCGTGACGAAGCGCAGCGCGCCCGTCTTGTCGGCGATCATCAGAAGCGCGTTCCGGCGATCCTGGGATTTTAGCTCGGCGATGCGCTTGGACACGTCATCCGGGCTCGACACCGCTTCCTGGCCGATCTCCACGATCACGTCGCCTGCCTGGATCCGCCGCTCGGCCGCAGCCGACGTCTCGTCGACGGCGGTGACGACCACGCCCTTGACGGTATCGACGATCGAGTAGGTCTTGCGAGCCGCCTCGTCCAGAGCGCCGAGCGTCATGCCGAGGATCACCGGCGCAGGCTTGGCAGGTTCGGTCGGAGCCTTGTCGCCGCCGTTGTCCTCGCCCGGCTGGGCCTCGTTCTCCGCAAGCTTCTCCCCGTCCTCCAGGCGGCCGAGCGTCACCTTGACGTTGACCTCCTTGCCGTCGCGGATGACCACGACATCCACGGCCTTTCCGACCGGGCTTTCGGCGACGACGCGCGGCAGATCGCGCATCTCTTCGACGTCCTTGCCATCGAAGCGGACGATCACATCGCCGGTCTTGATCACGCCGTTGTCCACCGGTCCGCCCTTGATGACGCCGGCGACCAGCGCGCCCTTCGCAGCCGCCATGCCCAGGCTCTCGGCGATGTCGTCGGTGACCGGCTGGATGCGCACGCCGAGCCAGCCGCGTCGCGTCTCCCCGAATTCCCGAAGCTGCGCAATGACGTTTTCAGCGAGTTCCGTCGGCACGGAGAAGCCGATGCCGATCGAACCGCCGGACGGCGAGATGATGGCGGTGTTGATGCCGATGACCTCACCCTTCATGTTGAACAGCGGGCCGCCCGAGTTGCCGCGGTTGATGGCCGCGTCGGTCTGGATGAAGTTGTCGTAGGGGCCGGCATTGATGTTGCGCCCTCGCGCGGAGACGATGCCCACCGTCACCGATCCGCCGAGCCCGAACGGATTGCCGATCGCCATCACCCAGTCGCCGATGCGCATCTGCCGGGAATCGCCGAACGGCACCGCCACAAGCGGCTCCTCCGGCTCGACCTTGAGAAGCGCAAGGTCGGTCTTGCTGTCGACACCGACAAGCTTGGCCTTCAGCTTCGAACCGTCGGCGAAGTTCGCCTCGATATCGTCGGCGCCCTCGATCACGTGGTTGTTGGTCACGATGAAGCCGGTCGGATCGATGACGAAACCGGAACCGAGCGAATTGACCGTGCGCGGGCTGCCGCCTTCGCCTTCCTCGCCCTTGAAGAACTCGTCGAAGAAATCCTGGAAGGGCGACCCCTCGGGCACCTGTGGCACGGGCGCGTCATCGTCCGACTTCACGTTTTGGGAGGTCGAGATATTGACCACAGCGCCGAGGAGGCGCTCTGCCAGATCGGCCACCGACTGCGGTCCCTGCGGCACCTGCAGCGGCGACTGCACCGGTGCCTGTGTCTGGGGCTGCTGCGAAGGCTTCGGCGGCTGGACCGGAGCCTGCACCGGAGCCTGAATTGGAGCCGGAACGGGAGCCTGAACCGGTGGCTGGAACTGAGCCTGCGCACGAGCGGTTGCGGGCAGCATCCCCGTGCTTGCGAGCAGTGCCGAGAGAACCGTCGCCAGCACCCGCGTGCCTATCTGCCGTGACCTGCTGCTCGATGCCATCTGCACTGTCCTTTCGCGTTGTCCTGGCCGCCATCTTCGCCACGGATGCGGCGGAAATGCGGATAGCCGGAATGCCGGCCGCATCGCGCTGGCCTCGCCGGTGACATCTCGATGATTCGCCGACAAGAGGCCAGCAGCCGATGACACCTTACACCGTTCGTTCCACGGTCGTTTATCAAATCAACGACAGCGGAAGTGCCTCACCCACTGCAGTTACGCGCGCTCGCCCTGTGCCCCTACCCCCGAACCAGCCACACCAGCCCGACGCCGCCGGCGATGGCGGCAACACCGGCAAGCCTTAGATGGCCCTCGGGAATGGATGGCAGGACCGCCGCCATGCGCTTCAAAAACGAAGGGGCCAGCGCGTACGCCAGCCCCTCGATGACCAGAAAGAACGCGAATCCCGTCAGGAGATCCGCCATAGCACCGGCCTCAATCTGCCGGTGCGGGTGCAGTCGGGGTCACCGGCGCGGCAGGAGCAGCGGCACCGGGCTGTGACTGGCCGTTGAGGTTGCCGAAGTAACGGAAGAATTCCGAATCCGGCGACAGCACCAGCGTCGTGTCGCTGACGCCAAGGCTCTGACGATAGGCCTCCATCGAGCGATAGAAGGCGAAGAACGCAGGATCGCGTTCGAACGCCTCGCCGAAGACGCGGTTGCGTTCGGCGTCGCCCTGACCGCGGATGATCTCCGACTCGCGCCGTGCTTCCGCCACGATCTCGACGACCTGGCGGTCGGCGACGGCCCGGCGGGTCTGGCCGCGCTCGTTACCGCGGGCGCGGATCAGTTCGGCTTCGGCAAGACGCTCCGCCTTCATGCGCTCGAAGGTCTGCTGGGAAACCTCCTGCGTCAGGTCGGTGCGGCGGATGCGCACGTCGGTGATCGTCAGCCCGAGATTCTGGGCGTCCTGCGCAAGCTCATTGCGGACCTCGCGCATCATCGACGCACGCTCGTCCGAAAGGGCCGCCTCGAACCCGCGCAGACCGTAGACGCGGCGAAGTGCGGCATCCAGTCGGGTGCGCAGCCGAGCCTCGGCGGCATCGCGGTCGGCCGAAACGGCCTCGCGGAACCGGCGGGCATCGCTGATGTGGTAGACGACGAAGGCATCGACCTCATAGAACTTGCCGCCGGAAACCTGAACGCGGATGTTGTCCAGGTCGAAGCGAAGCGCCTGATCGGACACGTACTGCACGCGATCTGCATCCATGAAGGCAAACGGCAGCTTGAAGTAGAGGCCGGGCTCCGTCTTGACCGACTGGATCTCACCGAAGCGGACGACCACCGCCTGCTGGCGGGCATTGACGATGAAGATCGACGAATAGGCGAGGAAAAGCACGACGGCGAGGCCAACGAGGATGGCCGGCAAACGGTTACCCATTACTGCGTGCCTCCCTGCTGCTGCGCCGGCGTGGTCTTGCCGAGCTCGTTGAGCGGCAGGAAGGGAACGACACCCTGTCCGCCCTGCTTTTCGTCGATGACGACGGTCTTGGAGCCCTTCAGGACGCCCTCCATGGTTTCAAGGAACATGCGCTGACGGGTCACGTCGGGCGCGAGCTTGTACTGATCGTAGATCGAGATGAAACGCTGCGCCTCGCCCTCCGCCTCGTTGACGACGCGGTTCTTGTAGGCGGCTGCTTCTTCGCGGATCTGTGCGGCCTGACCGCGGGCGAGACCGAGCTTCTGGTTGGCGTACTGGTTCGCCTCTTCGACAAAACGATCCTCGTCCTGCTCGGCGCGCTGCACCTCGTCGAACGCGTCGGCGACTTCGCGCGGCGGGGCCGCATCTTCGATCGCAACGGTGTTGATCGCGATACCCGAACCATACCCATCCATGGTCGACTGGATAGTGGCCTTGACGGCTTCGGCGATCGCCTGACGGTTGTCGCGGAAGATGTCCTGCGCCGGACGCCGGCCCACGACTTCGCGCATCGCGCTTTCTGAAACCTGCTGAAGGGTGGCGGACGGATTTTCGAGATTGAACAGATAGGCGCGAGGGTCGGTGATCGAATAGAGCACCGAGAACTGCACGTTCACGATGTTCTGGTCGCCCGAAAGCATCAGTCCGCTGTCCTCGGCGTTTACGGACGCACCGCGACGGCCGATGTTCTGCTGCTGCTCGGTAACCGTTACGATCTCGACGGTCTCGAACGGCCACAAGTGGAAGTGCAGGCCCGGCATGGAAATTTCGTCCTTCGGCTTGCCGAAGCGCAGTTCCACGCCGCGTTCATCCGGCTGGACGGTGTAGATCGAGTTCATCAGCCAGAAGACGCCGATCAGAAGCGCCGCGATGACGAAGATGCCGCCGTTGAAGCCACCGGGAACCACGTTCTTCAGCTGGTCCTGTCCGCGCCGGATGATCTCTTCGAGATCCGGCGGACCGCCGCTGCCGCTACCGCCGCCGCGCGGGCGGTTCGGTCCCTGCCCCCATGGTCCCTGATTGTTGCCGCCGCCGCCCCCCCAAGGGCCGCCGCCGCCGTTCTGATTGCTCCAGGGCATCAATACCTCTTTCTCTGGAAATCCCGCTCTCATGCGCGCGAAGTCTCCTCCGGCACACGATGTGAACCCGTTATATGTATCCCCCATGCCGCTTTCAACGGAGCGGGTCTAACTTCCGGGCAAATGGGGCAAAATAGTTCGTGAACAGACCCTTAGAGGGCCAAATCGGGGTCGGAGCGCCTGACATAGGTCAGGAAATGCATGCCGTGGCTGTCTTTCTCGCCCTGCGGGATCTCCTCTTCCTGAGCGATCTCGAAGACTGCGGGATCGATCATTGGGAAGCGGGTGTCGCCCTCCACCTCCGCCTGAACCTGGGTGAGGTACACGACATCGGCGGTTGCGATCGTCTGGCGATAGATGTCTCCACCGCCGATGATGCAGATTTGGTCAACGCCAAGCGCCTGCGCCTCGCGGCGGGCATAGACGAGCGCCTCGTCCAGCGAACGGGCGACGATCACCCCGTCGGGACGAAAGGCGGTGTCGCGGGTGACGACGATGTTCGGCCGGCCCGGCAGTGGCTTGCCGATCGACTGGTAGGTTCTGCGCCCCATCACGACAGGCTTACCGATCGTCACCTGCTTGAAGCGTTTCAGGTCCGACGGCAGCCGCCATGGCAGGTCGCCGTCACGCCCGATCACGCCATTCAGCGCCGCGGCCACCACCAGAACGATCTTGGGTTCACTCATTGCAATGCCTCTTCTAGGCGCGCCAGGCGCATTCTACGCATCGTCGCGCGCCTGCGCCCGGGCCAGTGCCGGCCTTGCGGCCATGCGGGCGACATAGGCGTCGATCGCGGCGCTTTCGGGCAGGATGGCGCGAAACCACATCAGCGAGCTCGCCAGAATGACGTCGACCGAACAGGGCCGCTCGCCAAGCAGGTAGGGATGTTGCGTCAGGCGCGCGATGAAGCGCTCCGACATCGCCTTGTAGGTCCGCGCAGCCTCCGCGTTCGTCGCCGTCCAACCGGTCATCCGCGCGACCGCCGAGGGCTCGCCGACACCGGCGTAATAGGAAAGCCAGGAAAGATAGGGGCCGCGCTCCAAGGTACCGATGTCCCGCCCCATCTCGCAGCCGGGGAAAAGGTCAGTCAGGTAGAGCGCGATCGCCGTCGTCTCCGTCACCAATACGCCGTCATCCAGCAACGCCGGGACCTGCCCGTGCGGGTGTGGATTGTTCGCATCCGGCCCGCCTGAACCGTCGGCGCGCCGAATACTCACCTTGCGAACGTCATAGTCCGCCTCGAGCTCCTCCAGAAGCCAGAGCATGCGAAACGACCGCGATCGCGGCGCGTGAACGAGCGTCAGCATGGCTTCCTCCTCTGCCAGCGCGTTTGCCGCTAGACGGCAATCGGCGCCTTGATGCTTGCGTCAGCCTCATAGCCGACGAGCTCGAAGTCTTCGTAGCGGAAGCCGAAGAGATCCTTCACCGCCGGATTGATCTTCATGAACGGCAGGGGCTTCGGCTTGCGCCCAAGCTGCTGCTCCGCCTGCTCGAAATGGTTCGAATAGATATGTGCGTCGCCAAGCGTATGAACGAAATCGCCGGGGAGGAGATCGGTGACCTGCGCCACCATCATCGTCAGAAGCGCATAGGAGGCGATGTTGAAGGGCACGCCGAGGAAGATGTCGGCCGAACGCTGGTAAAGCTGGCACGACAGCCGACCGTCGCTGACATAGAACTGGAACAGGCAGTGGCAGGGCGGCAGCGCCATCTCGTCCACGAGCGCCGGATTCCACGCCGACACGATATGGCGGCGCGAATGGGGGTTCTTGCGGATGCCCTCCACCAGGCCGGCGATCTGGTCGATGTGACGCCCGTCCGGCGCCGGCCAGGACCGCCACTGGTAGCCGTAGACCGGACCGAGATCACCCTTCTCGTCCGCCCACTCATCCCAGATGGTGACGCCGTTTTCGCGCAGGTAGGCGATGTTCGTGTCGCCCTTCAGAAACCACAGCAGCTCGTGAATGATAGAGCGCAGGTGCAGCTTCTTCGTCGTCAGGACCGGAAAGCCTTCGGCAAGATCGAAACGCATCTGGTAGCCGAAGACCGAGCGCGTGCCCGTACCGGTCCGGTCCGAACGGTCGGTCCCGTTGGCCATCACGTGGCTAAGGAGGTCGAGGTACTGCTTCATGTGTCGGCCACCGATTCTGATATCGCTCCTAATCTAGGGCGAGGATGACGTCCGACCAATGCGGAAAAGTATGTTTCCAGTGCTTTTCGGCCCGCCGGCGACGGACCGGCGGGCGGAGCGCAGGGCCCTCAGCCGAGCGCGCTCAGCTTGTCGAGTTCCTTGGCGGTGAGATAGTAGAATGTCACCCGCGACTTCGAGCGGTCGTCGGCCATGGCGGCGCAGACCTTCTCCACCGCCTTTTCGGCCGCCTCGCCGGTAACGCCCAGCTTCTTGCCGCACCACTTTTCCTTGACCCGATCCAGTTCCTCCGGATCCGAGCAGGAGACGAGCGCGGAATCGCGGTTGCGCAACGCAATGCCGAGGTGGCTTACGATCTTCTTGACGACGGCTTCATCCGCACCGCTGTCATATTTGCGGACGTCTGCGAGATAGTCGGTCATGCTGTCTCCTCTTCAGTTGCCGGGTCGGGGACCGGGTCGGCGCCTCGTGCCGATGCGGGCAGTTTTTCACGCAAAAATGGCAAGTCAAGCGCAAAGAGCCCCGCTGGTGGAGTGCCGCTCTTCGGCCGCCTCGTCGGAATGGCTAAAGAATTGTCACAAGGACCTTTTCTTGGGCGCGCGAAGCTCCTATATGTCGGGTGCTGCCTTGTGCAGCTATGGCAATAAACGGGCGGTGTAATAAACCCATTGGACCCGGGGGCGGTACCCGGCGCCTCCACCAAAAACCGATCTGCGCGATCGGCTTTTGATGGGGGCGAAATAGGATCGACAAGGGCGTAAAGATCGACTTTTTGCTCGGCATTGTACCACCGTTATCGGGCTAAACTTATAGTTGCAAACGACAACTATGCTGAAGCACGTCTCGCTGCTTAATCGCGGTGCGACACTTCAAATCAAGTCCTTGCGGGTAGCACTGTAAGGCGGGGTCCGAAGGCACCTGGCAACAGAAGCCTTCACCTTCTCCCCTCTTTCGAAATGGTTTATAGCTGTCGATCGGATGACTCGCGCCGCGTCGCGTGTTGCGGGTATTCGACTGGTAGTGAACCGGCCGGTGAGGCCGATCGCATTTGACGTCGGCGCCCGATTTCGGCAAAAGGCGACAAACCATGCGAAACGAGAAGAAAGACGGGCTCTGATGGCGCAAGACCACATCCGCTATGACATACTGGCTCAGGACGCGCTCCGTAGCGTCATCCGCAAAGTTCTGAGCGAAGTGGCGGCAACGGGCCATCTTCCGGGCGACCATCATTTCTTCATCACCTTTCTGACCGGCGCCCCCGGCGTGCGGATTTCCCAGCACCTGAAGTCCAAGTATCCCGAGCAGATGACCATCGTCATCCAGCACCAGTTCTGGGAGCTCAAGGTCACCGAAAGCCTGTTCGAGATCGGCCTTTCCTTCTCCGACACGCCTGAAAAGCTGGTGATTCCGTTCAACGCCATCCGCGGCTTCTACGACCCTTCCGTCAGCTTCGAGCTCGAATTCGACGTCGCGGTCGACGAGGAGGAAGAAGAAGCCCCGGCAGCCGAGATCACCGCCTATCCGCTCGACAAGGCCGAGGACGAGGCGCCGAAGACCGGCGGGGACGACGACAAGAAGCCGGGCGGCTCGGTCGTCTCGCTCGACTCCTTCCGCAAGAAGAACTGAGAAAGAGGGCGGCATGAGCGGCGACGTTGTCAATCTCCGCCAGTTCCGCAAGCAGAAGGCCCGCTCCGAGAAGGAGCGGCAGGCCGAGCAGAACCGCATCTCCTTCGGCCGCACCAAGGCCGAGAAGAACCTGACCCGCGCCCTGAACGAGAAGGCAGAAAAGACGCTCGACCAGGGCCACCTCGACAAGCCGGAATGACGGACGGCATCCATAATTTTCATGGACTTGCGGGAAGACCATGATTCAGTACGCAAGCGACCTGAATCGGATTGCGAGCATGACCCGTTGATCCGCAAGCACTCAGCCACCCTGCACGGCCATCGCACCAGCTTCTCGCTGGAGGAACCATTCTGGCAGGAACTGAAGACGATCGCCGCCGGTCGCGGCATTGCCCTTGCGACGCTGTTGACCGAGATAGACGACGCCCGTCCGCCCGAGAGCAACCTCTCCTCGGCCCTGCGCGTTCACGTCCTCGAAGCGCTGAAGGCGCGTATTCGTCAAGGCGCGACCGAATAGGCGCCATGCACTCGGATGTGGCGTGGATGCGTCGCCACGCAAGGCCATGGCGTGCCGCCTTGCCCTCCCACAAATGCTCCCACGCTCCCACGCAGGAAGCCGGACGGTTCAGTTCACACCGGGAAGCGCATCGAAATTCAGGCTGTCGCCGCTGATTGGCGGCAGGGGTTCGCGGACGACCCCCTCGCTCGGATCGACGCGGAAACCGCCCTCGGGCTGCGCCGGCCGCTGCTGCTCGGCCGCGCGGCGCTCGGCCTCGGCGCGGGCCGCCTGCTCGGCCCTGATCTGCTCGGCGCGCCTGCGCGCCTCCGCGCGCTTGCGTTCCTCTTCGGCTGCGCGCAGCCTTGCCGCTTCCGCAATCGCAGCGCGTTCCTGCGCGCGGGACCGGTAGAGAGCCGCCTCGCGGCGCAAGCGTTGCTTCTCGAGAACGCTCGCCTGCAGGATTTCGACGCGCCGCCGCTCCCGCTCGAACCGCCGCAGCGACAGGTAGTTGCCGAGCGGCTGGGCATCGAGGCGCATCCTGGGCCCGGCGATCGGTCCGTCGAAGAAGAACGTCACCTCGGGCTCACCGCCGGCCATGGCTTCCTCGCCGGCACGCAGCCGCATCCCCACCTGCCCCGCCAGCGTCCGCTCGGCCAGATTGATTTCGACGCCGCCGCTGAACGTCGCAGCACCGTCCGTTCCCGTCACCGCATCGGCGCGCAGCTTGCCGGAAGCGATCGTGAAGGGAATGTTGACGGCGCCGAGCAGCACGTCGCCGCCAAGCGTCTCCTCACGCGCAATCGCCTCGGAACGGCTTTCGGTCATGTCGCCCTCCGTCGCGTCGGCTGCGGCCAGGATCGCGCCGAAGCCGTCGCTGCGCAGGCCGCGGAGTTTCAGCCCGTTGAGACGCATTTCACCCGAACCGCTGGCAGCCGCGATCATCGCAGCCGCACTCTCGCCGGAAGCGTCGAGCGCAAGGGTGACGTCGCCGCGGCCTTCCGCGACAGGAACGCCCGCAGCCGACCAGACCATTTGCGAAACATCGGCGCCCGAAAGCGTCAGGCGCGTCTCCAGGAGGCCGGTCGTGCCGGCGTTGGAAAGCTTGAAACGGCCCGCGAGCTTTCCGCCTAGCCAGTTCCCGCCGACGTCGTCGAGCGCGATGTCTGCCCCGGTCCAGGCGAGCATTCCGGCAAAATTCTCGACCGGCCCGTAAAAGCCCGTCCAGAAGCGGGCCGCCGTCAGCTGGACGTTCACATCGGCGTTCTCGCGTGCCGGACTTGCCACGGCCTCCGCACTGAGCCCTTCCCCGTCCGCGCTCTCGATCGGCCCGAGGATGCCCTCCGCAAGCCAGGCCAGATCCAGCGTATCGAAGGCGAGTGCGCCCGTAGCCTTAGGCACGGACGCTGTCCGGTCGATCCGCAGTTCGCCCGAAACGCCGTTGCGGTCGACCGTGCCGCCGATGCCGGTCAACTGGATGACATCCCCGCTGATCGCAGCCGTCGCCCTCAGCGCCACCGGAAGCCCGGCGCCGGTCTGCGGCAGCACGATATCGTTCATCAACAGATAGGGTTCGAGATCGGCGGAATCAGCGGAGATCGCAAGCTCGCCTTGAAGGAATCGGTCTGCGGAAAGATCCGCCCGGCCGTCGACCGCAATCGACGTGTCGCCGGCCGTAAAGGCGAAGGAGAGATCACCGGGGCCGGTCTTCGGCTGTGAGAACTTGACGGCAACCACCCCGTCGGCCTCGCCGTCAAAGGGAAGCGGCTGCAGGCCAAGCTGCCCCGCAAGCACGACGGTACGCGGATTGGCCAGCGTCGCCTCGCCCTCAATGTTGTGTCCGTTCAGAAAGTCACCGAAATTCTCAGCCGAGACGCGGGCATCCACGCGCCCCCCGTTGGCTGTTCCGGCAACGATAATCCCCAGCGGACCGCTCCGGTTGCCCGGGAGGGCCAGAGTGATCCTGAGGTCGGCATCGTCGTAGTAACCGGCGCCGGTGACGAGACGGGCAAGCACCGGATGCGGCGTCAGGTGCCGCGACAGCAGTTCCAGCACGGGGCGCATCTGCCCCGCCCGCACGGCCAGATCCAGACCGGCCGATGGCGTGGAAAGCGTGCCGCCCAGTTGCCCCCGGACGGACACGGCAGCCCCTGCAAGCGAAGCGACGTCCAGCCTGCCGACATCCAGCTCGCCGTTCCTCAACGACAGCTTGGCGTCGACCCCTTGCGCCTCTTCGCCGAAGGCGGTGAACCGGTCCGCTTTCAAGGCCACGGCGATCGAGTGGCGCAACAGTGTCGCGGCGGAAGCCTCGCCGGCGATCAGCCCCGTCAGCGCACGAAGCGTCTCGATCTCGACGCTGTTGCCGGCCAGTTCCACCGACAGCGTCGGCGCCTCGTCGGCGAGCGATTCGCGTTCGATCCGCCCCGTCAGCGACGCACCGCCGGCGGCGATCTCCAGCTTTTCGAAGCGTTGCAGCTCGTCGGTCAGTTCCACTTCGGCGGCAAATCCGGCGCTGCGCAGGCGGCGAATTTCCGGATCGACGGAGCCTGCCAGCCAGGCGGCAAGGCCGGAGGGCTGGTTCGATGCGACCAGCAGATCACCGCTGAAGGCGCGGCGACCTTTCAGCGTCAGCCTTCCCTTGGCGTCAACGGCGGTGCGGCCGGGAAACTGCGCGGTGGCGCGCGCGACCTTCCACCCATCACCGTCCGGCTCGACGTCCAGGAGCACGTCACGCACGGTCGTGTCCCCGATGACGATCGCCGGCAACTTGAGGCTGGCGCGCCCCGGCACCTGGGGAATGGGAATATCGGCGAGGATGGAGAGAAGATTGTTGAGGCGCTGGCGAGCGGAAATGTCGGCGTTGCGACCGGTCTTGCCCTGCTCCCCGTTGCGTCCGATCCGGCTGACGTCGATCTGCTGGCCGTCCGCGATCAAGAGGAATTCAGGGCGCTTGCCGGTGTCGAGCGTCGCCTCCCCTGTCACGATATAGGGATCGGACGGATCGCCCGCCGCCAGCTCGTATTGCGGCACCCGCATACGCTCGTTGGAAAGCTCGAAATCGCCGTTGATCCGGAGCGCATTCGGCTGCGGGTTCTCGTTCAAAGGCCGCTTCTGCGACAGTGCGAACGTGCCGCCATATTGCGGCTTGAAGTCGACGACCTTTAGATCGCCGTCCAGATCGGCGGTGAACGCGATGTGGTCCGGGACGATGCGTGTCTTCACTTTCAGCGTGCCGCGCTCGTCGAGCTGGCCGGTCGAAATCTGGAACGCACCGGCGTTGCCGTCGAGCGTTCCCCGCCCGTCGATGCGCCACGGACCGGTCAGCGAACGCGCGGACATTTGCGCGTTGAGGTCGGAAATGCGACGCGTGCGGCCGGCCTGCTCGTCGACGAACTCGATCTCGCCGCCGGACACAGAAACGTTTTCCAGGACCACGGTCTTGGCCGGAATATCCGAGCGGCGGCCCCGCGCCCAGTCGAGCGTGCCATCCGAAAGCAGCGTCAGGCGCACCTTCGGCCCGTCGATCCGCATATCGAAGATCAGCGCCTCGCCGCTGAGAAACGGCGCCAGTTCCGCGTCCATGGAAAAGCGGTCGATGGTGACGATGGGCTTGCCCCCCTCTTCTTCCTCGCCGACGCGCACGTCGTGCAGCGTGACGGAAGGGAAAGGAATGAGCCGGGCATCGACCGCCCCGTGGACGACCACCTTGCGGCCGACGATGCGGCTCGCCTCGCGCTCGAAATCCTGTCGGAAACCGGTCCAGTCGATGAAGTACGGGGCAAGCAGCGCCGCAAACAGCGCCAGAACCACCAGACCACCTACCGCCAACATCACCCGTGAGAGCACGCCGCCAATCCCGACCTCAACTTCAATCCTCTGCCGCCAGAACAAGGCCCAGCGCACGTCGTTCGCGCATTCGCGACGGTATTCCTGCCGGCAACATCTTCAATGACTATAAGCAGATGGCAGCCGCCATGTCTCACTCCGGCCGAAAAATCTTTCCGGGATTGAGGATGTTGTGCGGGTCCAGTGCCCTTTTCACCTGCCGCATCACGTCCACGGCTTCGCCAAGCTCCCGCGGCAGGAAGGACTGCTTGCCCTGCCCGATGCCGTGCTCGCCGGTGCAGGTGCCGTCCATGGAGAGCGCGCGCGCGTTCAGCCGGGCCACGAACCCCTCCACCTTCTCGATCTCGGCACTGTCCTTGTCGTCGAAGACGACGCTGACATGGAAGTTGCCGTCGCCGGCATGGCCGACGATCGGCGCGAGCAACCCATGCTCCTTGATGTCCGCCTCCGTCGCCGCGACGCAGTCGGCGAGGCGCGAAATCGGCACGCAGACATCCGTGGCAAGGACGGCCGCTCCCGGCCGCAGCCCCTTGGCTGCCCAATAGACGTCGTGGCGCGCCTTCCACAACCGTGCGCGTTCGTCCGCATTCGCGGTCCATTGAAAATCGCCGCCGTCGCATTCCGAAGCAACCTCGCCGAACTGGCGCGATTGCAGGGCCACGCTCTCCGTACTGCCGTGGAACTCGACGAAAAGGGTCGGCTGCTCCGGCAGCCTGAGCCCGGAATAGGCGTTGCACGCCTTGATCTGCAGCGTGTTCAGCAATTCGATGCGGGCAACGGGGATACCGAGCTGGATCGTCGCGATGACCGCGTTGCAGGCGTCCTTCAGCGTCGGGAACCCGCAGATTCCGCCGGCGATCACTTCCGGAATGCCCTGCAGACGCAGGGTGATCGACGTAAGAACACCGAGCGTTCCTTCCGAACCGACATAGAGCCGGGTCAGGTCGTATCCGGCCGACGACTTGCGGGCGCGCCGCGCCGTGCGGATCTCTTCACCCTTTGCCGTCACAACCGTCACGGCCAGCACGTTGTCCTTCATCGTGCCATAGCGCACCGCATTCGTGCCCGAGGCACGCGTCGAGGTCATGCCGCCGATCGAGGCGTTCGCGCCGGGATCGATCGGAAAGAACAGCCCCGTATCGCGCAGATATGCGTTCAGTTCCTCGCGCGTGATGCCAGGCTCGACAGTGCAGTCGAGATCCTCCGCATTGACCTCGATGACCCGGTTCATGCGGCTGAAATCGAGAGAAATTCCGCCGAAAGGCGCGTTGATCTGCCCCTCGAGCGAGGAGCCGGTCCCGAACGGGATGATCGGCACCCCGTACTCTGCGCAGAGCCGCACCGCCGCCTTTACGTCATCGGCGTTCTCGACGAACAGCACTCCGTCCGGCAGTTGCGCCGGGATATAGGTCATCGTGTGGGCGTGCTGGGCACGGATTGCTTCGCCGGTCTGAAAACGGTCCGCGAAAGTCTGCCTGAAGGCGGATATGGCGGTCGCGATCGCCTCTTCGTTGCGTACCCCTGCCCTGATGTCCGAAAGCGCCACTACCGTCTCTCCCTCTGCGTCCGCGGACTTATGAGAAACCGCAGCACGCCTGTCCAAAGCAAGTTTGCCTGCGCACCGCCGTGGCCGCCGGAAGCGCGCTCTGCAAATCATTTGTAATATACAGCTTGATGGCTGATAATTGCAGTTACGGATGGAAAGGAGCGCAAGCCATGAGCCAGCGCAGCATCTGGACGATCGTTGCAGTCGTTATCCTGTTGGCGATCCTCACCATGAGTTACCGCATGACCGGCGAGCGCGGGACCGTGGCAACCACGACGACGACACCGCCTGTTTCGACCGAACAGACCGGATCGACCGGCGGCTCAACGGCCCCATCGACGGGCACGGCAATCCAGCCGAAACCTGTCGAAGGCACACAGCCGGCGACGAGCAACTGACAGTGCTCCGTAAACGAGCCACCCTCCGGCGCGATATCGCGCCGGTGATCGGTTTGACCGCTTCGTTCAGAAGAACTCCCGTCACAACACCAGGAAGTCGGCCGCCGTCAGATCAAGCCCTGCGCCGATCTTGGCAAAATGCACCACCGCGCCCCTCCCGGAGCCGTCAGCATCGTAGGAAAGCGCGCCTGTTTTGCTGTCATAGACGATCCGGTCCGCGCCATCCGTCGCCTTTGCACCGATGACGAAAGCAGAAGCCGAGAGCGTGCCTGGTTTCAGCTTCGCGAAGATGTCCTGATCGAGAAGGATCCGGTCTGCGGAAACGTCGAATTCCCTGATGGTATCGACATTGGCCTTGCCAAGTCGCGTGTCGAAGACGAACTGGTCGCTGCCCGATCCACCAATCAATACATCGCTGCCTGCGCCGCCGCTCAGCCGGTCGTTGCCACCACCGCCGCTCAGGCGATCATTGCCGGCTCCGCCCGAAAGCCTGTCATCGCCAGCCTCTCCGTAGAGCCGGTCATCGCCCGCGCCGCCGAGAAGCACGTCCACGCCGGAACCGCCATAGAGTCGGTCCTCGCCGCCGCCGCCGCTCAACCGATCGTTGCCGCGGCCACCGAGCAACGTGTCATCGCCGCTGCGCCCGTGGATACTGTCGTCGCCAGCCAGCCCGTCGATCCTGTCGGGGAGGTTCGAGCCGCGCAGCGTATCCGCCTTTGCGGTCGGGCGGATATAGGCCTGACTGCCCTCATGGGTGCCGACCAGGCGATCGAGGTCGCGTTCGGGCGCGGCGAACGGGATGAAGCCGTCTTTCAATGCCAGCTTTTCAAACTGTGCGACGCGCTTGGTACCGTCGATGTAGTCGACCGCAAACACCGGCTTGCCGTTATCGAGGAAATCCCGTTTGAGGACCTCGATCGTCTCCTCGTCGGGATTTAGAAGGTTGTTCTCGTCGGCATCGCCGCCATGGTAGACGTCCTCCACCGCGATGGCGCCGATGGCGTCCAGATAGGCCTTCTTCCGTGCGGTATCGGAGCCGAGGTCGTTGATGATCCAGGCGCCGTTCTGCGGGATGACGAAGAAGTCCGGATTGGTCTCGCGCGCATGATCGGTCAGCGCGACGATGAAATCGACCATTCGCTGGGCTGCCTGCTTGACGTTCTTCGGATCGCCCGGCTCCCTGTCCTTGGCAGACACTTCCGCGCCCCAGAAATAATAGCCGTCGACGATATCCAGATAGGCAGCGTCGAAGCCCGCCTTGACGATGGCGTCGAGGTCGCCGGTCTTCTTGTCGTTGAAGATGATCTTTTGCCAGTCCTTGTCCCAATAGCGGACCTTGCGCGATTCAGGCCAATCGGGATTGAGCGGCCCGAGCCAGTCCGGCGCCTTGCCGGTGAGTTTGCCGGGCGCCTCGCCGCCGACCGTCCAGTTCTTGTGCCAGTAGTCGCGATAGTCGGAGGCCTCGCCTATGGAGATGTAGGAGACGACGACGGACCGCCCGCCCATACCATCCTTCATGCGGACGATCTCGTCGTGGGAAAAGCGGCCGGCATTCGTCCCGTCGCGCGAAGAATCGATCACCAGAAGATCGTGCGTGGCCGACGCAAGCAGATTTGCGTTGGCGGGCTTGCCGTTGATCCCCTGCAGGGCATAGCCCCAGTTTTTTACGGCAACCCACCCCGTCGACGTCTCGAATTTCACCATTCCGGTGCCCCTTGCTGAACGGCCCGAAACGGCCGGTCTTCACCTGTACGACCCGCCGATGCGCGCAGCCCCGGTCGACACGAGGCGTTGCATACGGGCTTAATCCTAACGCGTGGTAGCGGGGCTCGATGAAATTCGTGCAACGCGCCGAAAAAAGCGCCGCCCGTCATCTGACGGCAGCGCTTCGATTTCCTCGCTCAGGGATGCGATCGGAATGCCAGCTCACTCCGCCGCCTGCGCGGGTGGCGGCATCAGGTTTCGGTCTTCCACTTCGACCGGCTTCAGCGTCATCCGGGCGGCGGCATCCATTTCCCGCTGCAGCCGCTGCTCCTCGTCCGCATGCGGCTTGGTGAAGCGCGCGATGGTGAGGTAGGCCACGGGCGTCAGATAGAGGGTCACGACGGCAGCCAGGCCCAGTCCGCCGACCAGCACCCAGCCGAGCGAGATGCGCGCCTCGGCGCCCGCCCCGCTCGCCAGAACCAGCGGCAGCGCGCCGACGACGGTGGCGATCATCGTCATCATCACCGGACGCAGGCGTATGTTCGAGGCATTCTCGATTGCGCTACGCACGTCCTGGCCGCGGTCGCGCAACTGATTGGCGAACTCCACGATCAGGATGCCGTTCTTGGCCATGATGCCGACGAGCAGCACCAGCCCGATCTGGCTGTAGATGTTGAGCGACGTTCCCGTCAGGATCATGGCGAAGACGGCGCATGCGAGCCCCAGCGGCACGGTCGTCATGATGATGACCGCACTGACGAAGCTTTCGAACTGGGCCGCCAGTACGAGGAAGATGATCACGATTGCAAAGCCGAAGGTGATCATCAGCCCGTTAGCGTTTTCATCGAGCGTCGCAGCCTCCGCCATGGGTAGGAGGCGCGAGCCTTCCGGCAACAGCGGCTCGGCCATCTGCTGCACCATTTTCAGCGCGTCGCCGAGCGCCAGGCCATCCTTCAACCCGGCAGATAGCGAGACGGAGCGAAGCTGTTGCTCGCGCGCAAGCTGCGGCGCCACCGCCTGCTCCTTGAGTGTGGCGATCGACGACATCGGCACGATCTTGCCGTCCTTCGTCTTCAGAAAGATGTTTTCAAGGTCGGTCGGGTCGTTGACAGGATTGGTGGTCGACGAGATGAGCACAGGATAGGCCTGCCCCTCGACATAGACGTCGACGACGCTGGAGCCGTCGATCACCGCCTTCAGCGCGGAGGAAAGCCCGTTGATGTCGATGCCGAGATCGGACGCGCGTTCGCGGTCGATGGTCACGGATAGCTGCGCCTGGTTTGCCTCGTAGTTCAGCCGGACGTTCTCGAACCGGCCGCTGTCCTCGATCTTGCGCACCAGTTCGGCCGCGGCATCGCCCAGCTTCTGGTAGTCGTTGCCGATCAGGGCGACCTGCAGGCCGCTGCCGGCGCCGCGAATGCCGAGGCTGTTCGGCTGGATCGCAAAGGCGCGAACTGAAGGCACGTCGGCGGTTGCGGCATTGATATCGGTCACGATCTGCTGCTGCGTGCGCTCGCGCTCGTTCCATGGGGCAAGGGTCAGCACCATGAAGCCGCTATTGGCCGAACCGCCCTGGCCGGAGACCGAGTACATGTTGACGATCTCGCCGCTGTCGTAGAGCGGTCTCAGCTTCTCCTCGATCAGCCGCATCTGCTCCTGCGTGTATTCCAGCGACACACCCTGCGGCGCGTTGATGCGCATCATCACCAGCGAACGGTCCTCGTTCGGCGTCAGCTCCGACTTCAGCGTCAGGAAGGCGCCGGCGCCGAAGGCGGTGAACAGCAGGGCGACCACGTAGACGACGAGAGGGGCATTCAGGCAGGCGCGCAGCGTTCTGCGATAGAATCCGGAGGCGAATGCACCGATGCGCCCGAGGATGCCGCCGTGCCCGTGATCGGCCTTTTCCTTCGTCAGCATGCGCGAGGCGAGCATTGGACAAAGGGTCAGCGCCACAAAACCCGAAAGGATGAGCGCGAATGCCAGCACGAAGCCGAATTCGCGGAAGAGCCGCCCCGTCTGGCCAGGAAGGAAGGACAGCGGCACGAAGACCGCGCACAGCGTGGCGGTGGTCGCGATGACGGCGAAGAAGACCTCGAGCGTGCCGAGCACGGCCGCCGCGCGCGGCCCCAACCCCTCGGCCCGCCGCCGCACGATGTTCTCGAGCACGACGATCGCGTCGTCCACGACGAGGCCGGTCGCAAGCACGATCGCAAGCAGGGTAAGGATATTGATCGAAAAGCCGGCGAGATAGATCGCCGCCAGTGTGCCAATGAGCGCAATCGGCATGCTGATCGTCGGGATCAGCGTGGCGCGCCAGTCAAGCAGGAAGAGATAGATCACCAGCGTGACGATGATCACGGCCACCGCCAGCGCGATCTCGACCTCGTGCAGCGCGCCCTGGATGAACACCGCGTCGTCACTCGTCACGCGCAGTTCGGTACCCTCGGGCAGGATGCCCTTGAGCTGCTCGACCGTCGCGCGGACGCCTTGCGAAATATCGAGCGTGTTGGATTGCGCCTGGCGGATGATGCCAAGCCCGATGCCCGGCCGGCCGTTCGATCGCAATGCCGTGGTGCCGTCGTCCGGTCCGAGCGTGATCGTGGCGATGTCACCCAGCCGCACGCGGTTCTGCAGCAGCAGGTTTTCGAAATCCTCAGGCGTTGCGAGATCCGCTGTCGCCCGCACCGTGAGGTCCTGGTTCACACTGGTCAGAGACCCGGCCGGCACGTCGAAGGAGGCGGTCTGCAGCGCCGTGCTGAGGTCGGCAATCGTCAGACCACGGCTTGCAAGCTTTGCCTGATCGATATCGACGCGGAAAACCTTTTCCTGTTCGCCGGAAACGTCCACGTCGGCGACGCCTTCGACCGCGGCCAGCCTGTCGGTGACCTCGTTTTCAGCCAAAAGCGTCAGGTCTTCCATCGACAGCCGGTCGGAAGTCAGCGCAAGCCGCATGATCGGCTGACTGTCCGCATCCGCCTTGACGACGCGCGGCTCCTCGGCGCCGTCGGGTATCTGGTTCGCCACGCGACCAAGCGCGTCTCGAACGTCGTTCGCCGCCTGGCTGACGTCTGTGGTGTCGGTAAATTGCAGCGTCACGCGGCTCCGGCCGAACGAGGACGTGGACGAGATGTCCTTGATGCCCTGCACCCGGGAGACCGCACCTTCGATCACGTCGGTCAGTTCCCGGTCCACCGTTTCGGGGGAAGCGCCCTCGAACTCGGTCGTGACGCTGATCACCGGCTGGTCGACCGAGGGAAGCTCGCGAATTTCGACGCCATTGAAGGCTGCAAGGCCAGCGACAACGATCAGCGTATTGACGACGAGCGCAAAGATCGGCCGGCGAACGAAAAGTGCGGTAAAACCGGCCTGTCCGCCCTGGCTGTGGGTATCCGCCTCGCCCTTGGCCATCACGTGCCCTCCGCCACGGCGGGCTGGGCAGGTGCTGCGGCTGCACCCATGATCTTGACTTCGCTCCCGTCACGCAGGCGCTGCAGACCCTCGGTAACGACCATGTCGTTCTCGGCAAGCTTGGCATCGACAAGAACCTTGTCGGGATTGCGCTGGATGATGAGGACCGGAACCTTCTCCGCCTTCTCGCCGACGATATGCCAGACGTAGGAGCCTTCGGCGCTCCACTGCAGCGCCAGCGGATCGACGCTGGGATAGCGATCGCCCGCGAATTGCATCGATACCGAGAACGACATGCCGGCGCGCAGGACGTCTTCCGGGTTGTCTATTTTTGCGCGGACACGCAGCGTGCGGCTTGCCTGATCGATACGGTTGTCGACGGCCTCCACAGAGCCGGTGAACGTTTCTCCCGGCCGGGCGATGGCTGTCGCCGAAACCGGCCCGCCCACGCGGATCTTGTTGACGAAACGCTCCGGTACCCAGAAATCGACAAGGATGTCAGACCGGTCGTCCACCCGCGCGATTTCGCTTGCGGTCGTGACATAGTCCCCGGGATTGACGGAGATGATGCCGACGACACCGTCATAGGGCGCATTGATGTCGCGGCGGCTAAGGTCGAGCTCGGCCTTCTGCAGCGCCAGTTCCGCCGCCTTCAGTTCGTCACGGGCGTCCTGGATCGCCACGTCCGTCACGGCGGCCGCCCGCTTCAGGTTTTCGTAGCGTTTCACCTTGTCGGCCGCACGATCGCGCGTCAGCCGCGCCTGATCCGCTGCGATCCGCTGCTCGTCATTGTCCAATCGCGCGATCACCTGCCCCGATGTCACCTTGTCGCCCGACTTGACGAACACCTCGATCAGGTTGCCGGTCGAATAGGGCGTCACGACGACGCTGCGGATCGCTTCACCATCGCCGATCGCGTTCAGGCGGTCGTTTACAACCGCAAAAGCCACCGGCTTCGTCGCAACCAGCATCGGGCCGCCGAAGCCGCCGCCCTGCCGGCGGGCGCCGCCACCCTTCTCTGCCGCGCCGTCCGAAGGCGCAACCCAGGCAACCAGCCCGCCGGGGACTCCCGCTGCCTTCAACGTGTCGGCGGCCCCCGGGGCGAGACGGCCCCAGACGAGAACGCCAATGCCGACCACGGCAAGGCTGACAAGCAGTTGCTTCCAAATGCGCATTCAGGACTCCGGACATGACTTGGCTTCCGCTTCCAGAGCGGTTCGCCGATCGCGCCAAGTATCGTGTTTTGGCCCTGAACCGGCAATGAAAGAATAACAACATTACGTAATTGTAAGAATTGGTGGAAAATCCATTCCCTACCCTCCGCAATGGCTGGAACGCCGGCGTCTGGACCGTGCGCCGGCTTGTTGCTAGCGTTCCTCCCGGCGGCCAGTATCCGCCCATTTATTAGAGAACTAAAATATATTTTTGGAAGGGGAATTTGAATGTGCAACGCATGCGTCATCGAATCGGTAAAGACCAACATGCTCTCGCGGCGCGGCCTCTTTAGAGCCGCCGCGGCGGGCGCAGTCACGGCCGCCGCAGTGGGCACCGGCGCACTGAGCCCGGCGATCGCCGCAGCGCCCGCGAGCGTGACCGACCTGAGCCACGAACTCTACGAGGAGTTTCCCACCTTCTTCGGCGCGCAGCAGTTTTTCCGCGAGCAGAAGTTCAATTTCAAGGAACATACGTTCAACCTGTTCGAACTGCGCTACAGCGAGCACACCGGCACGCACATGGACGCGCCGCTGCACTTCTCGGCGGACGGGCTGTCGGTCGCGGAAATCCCGGTCGAAAACCTCGTGGTGCCTCTGGCCGTCATCGACATCAGGGAGAAGGCCGCAGCCAATCCCGATGCCCAGCTGACACCTGACGACCTCAAGGCATGGATCGCCGCGAACGGCGAGATTCCCGACAATGCCTGCGTCGCCCTGAATTCCGGCTGGTCGATCCATCTCGGCACCGACAAGTTCCGCAATGCGGATACCGAGGGCAAGATGCATTTCCCCGGCTTCCACGTCGAGGCAGTCCATGCCCTGCTGGAAACCAAAACGGCCGGGATCGCGGTCGACACGCTGTCCCTCGACTATGGAATTTCGCCCGACTTTGCCACCCACAACACCTGGCTGCCCGCAGGCCGGTGGGGCCTTGAAGCGGTTGCAAATCTGGACAAGCTGCCGGCGAAGGGCGCCACGCTCGTGGTCGGCGCGCCGAAGGTGCGCGGCGGCACGGGCGGCCCCGCCCGCGTCCTGGCGCTGGTCTGACCCAAGAAGGCGAACCGGCGGCGTTTCGCCGTCGCCGGTACCGCCTCCGGCATAAGAGGAGTAAGAGCCCATGAGCACGATCAGACCGGCAGCCGACCTCGAGGCCGACCCGCGCGTCAAGGCGGTGTTCGACGACATCCGCGCGACGCGCAAGTCCGATTTCATCAACAATATGTGGCTTTACCTCGCCTTCGACCCGGCCCTGCTGGAAAGCACCTGGCGGGAGGTGAAGGCCGTCATGGCGACGCCGTCGGCGCTCGACCCGCTGGTAAAGGAGATGCTCTATATCGCGGTTTCCGTTACCAACGGCTGCAGCTACTGCGTCCACTCGCACACGGCAGCGGCAAAGGCCAAGGGCATGAGCCCGGCACAGCATGCGGAACTTCTCGCCATCATTTCGTTGGCCGGCAAGACCAACCAGCTCGCGACCGCGCTGCAGTTGCCTGTGGACGCCGCTTTCGACGCCGACCGCAACTGATCGAGGGATGCCCCATGCATGGATCCGCCCGGAGGCAAGCGCCTCGGGCGGCCATTTGTTGCGCCTTTGCATCGGTGTCGACCTCCCGCGCGCCCATGACGGAGATGTGATGGGCCCGCCGTATTGTCATGCCGCGGAGAACACCGCTAGGCATAATTCACACGTGCAATTTCACCTGAAAGACACTTCCTGAAATGTCCGCCGAATTCCTCCCGTCACGCAGAGCGTTCGTTCTCGCTGCCGCATCCGCCATGCTTGCAGGTTGCACCACCACCGGTCCCGGCGGGCGCAGCGCTCCCGTCCCAGTGGCGCCCCGGCGTCCAATCGTGCCGCCGACGGCTGCGGAGCTGGATGTCATGTACGGTCCCGTCGAGGACGGCGGCTACACGATCCCGGCCATCCCCTATCAGCAGATCGATCCCAAGTATTACCGCCAGCGGGTCGCCGATCCCACGGGCGAACGCGCCGGCACGGTCGTCGTCGACACGCCGAACCGCTTCCTCTACGTCGTCGAGCCGGGCGGGACTGCCATGCGCTACGGGGTCGGCATCGGCCGCGACGGCTTTTCCTGGGAAGGCGAAGGCACGATCCACTGGCGCCAGCCCTGGCCCCGCTGGAAGCCGCCCAACGAGATGGTCGCGCGCCAGCCGGAACTCGTGAAATATTCGATCGAGAACGGCGGCATGGCACCCGGCCTGAAGAATCCACTCGGCGCCCGCGCGCTTTATATCTTCCAGAACGGCCAGGACACGCTGTATCGCCTTCACGGCAACCCCGAATGGCGCTCGATCGGCAAGGCCGTCTCTTCCGGTTGCGTCCGCCTGATGAACCAGGACGTCATCGACCTCTACGATCGCGTGCCCTACCACGCGCGGATCGTCGTTCGCCAGTAGCGGCGCCAGTAGCGGCGCCACAATCGGACAAGGGGATCGCCCGCGACAGGATGGGACGCGGGCGGCACCGTGCCGCACCTGATTCGGCGGTATGCGCGGAATAAAAGCAGAACGCGCAACTGGCCTTTCGCCCCCGAATCACTACATTGAGCCGCATGATGAGCGGTTACGACGATATTCCCTTCTTCGACGACGACGATCCGGCGTTGCGGAAGCCTCCTGCCCCGAACCACAAGACAGGCAGCCCGGCTGAGGGCGGCATCGCCGCGCGAGCCATGGCCGCCCGCGACCAGCACCGTGTGCCAGACTATCTCTCTGGGCTGAACCCCGAGCAGCGCGAGGCGGTCGAGACGCTGGACGGGCCGGTGCTCGTGCTCGCCGGCGCCGGCACCGGCAAGACCCGGGTGCTGACGACGCGTATCGCCCACATCCTTGCCACCGGCCGCGCCTTCCCCTCGCAGATCCTCGCCGTGACCTTCACCAACAAGGCCGCGCGCGAGATGAAAGAGCGCATCGGCCTTTTGGTCGGCGGCGCCGTCGAGGGCATGCCCTGGCTCGGCACCTTCCACTCGATCGGCGTCAAGCTGCTGCGCCGCCATGCCGAACTTGCGGGTCTGCGGTCGGATTTCACCATCCTCGACACCGACGACGTAGTCCGCCTGATCAAGCAGATCATCCAGGCCGAAGGGCTGGACGACAAGCGCTGGCCGGCCAAGCAGTTCGCCGGCATGATCGATGGCTGGAAGAACAAGGGGCTGGACCCCGCGCAGATCCCCGAAGGCGACGCCCGCGCCTTTGCCAACGGCAAGGGCCGCGAACTCTACACCGCCTACCAGAACCGCCTGAAGACGTTGAACGCCTGCGACTTCGGCGACCTTCTCCTGCATCCGATCCGCATCCTGCGCACCCATCCAGACATCCTGCGCGAGTATCACCAGAAGTTCCGTTACATCCTGGTGGACGAGTATCAGGACACCAACACCGCCCAGTACATGTGGCTCAGGCTTCTGGCGCAGAGATCGCCATCGAGTGGGGCACGGGGGCCGTCCGAAGGACGGCAAGGCCAAGCGGCCGTCGCGCCCGATGGCGCGCCCCCGCGGAGCGAGCCGCGCAGCGGCGACAGCGTGAGCGCAAGCCAGAGGCCGCAGATCAACATCTGCTGCGTCGGCGACGACGACCAGTCGATCTATGGCTGGCGCGGGGCGGAAGTGGATAACATCCTGCGGTTCGAAAAGGATTTTCCCGGCGCCAAGGTGATCAAGCTGGAGCGCAACTACCGCTCCACCGCCCACATCCTCGGCGCGGCCGGCCACCTGATCGCCCATAACGAGGACCGGCTGGGCAAGACGCTGTTCACCGACCGCCAGGATCCCGACGACGGCAAGGTCGTCGTCCATGCCGCCTGGGACAGCGAGGAGGAGGCGCGCGCCATCGGCGAAGCGATCGAAAGCCTCCAGCGGCCGGACCGCAACGGCAAACGCCACAATCTCAACGACATGGCGATCCTCGTGCGCGCCTCCTTCCAGATGCGCGAGTTCGAAGACCGCTTCGTCACGCTTGGCCTCAACTATCGTGTCATCGGCGGCCCGCGTTTCTACGAGCGGCTGGAAATCCGCGATGCCATGGCCTATTTCCGCCTGGTCTGCCAGCCGGCCGACGACCTCGCCTTCGAACGCATCGTCAATACGCCAAAGCGCGGCCTCGGCGACACCACCATTCGCAATCTCCACGACTATGCCCGCGCCCGCGACATTCCCATGCTCGCGGCCGCAGGCGACATCATCGAGACCGATGAACTGAAGCCGAAGGCGCGCAAGGCGCTGTTCGACGTCGTGGCCGACTTCAAGCGCTGGTCGGCGCTGCTGGAAAACACGCCGCACACCGAGCTCGCCGAGAAGATCCTCGACGAGAGCGGATACACCGCGATGTGGCAGAACGACAAGTCCGCCGAAGCACCGGGACGCCTGGAAAACCTGAAGGAACTGATCCGGTCGATGGAGCAGTTCGAAAGCCTGCGCGGCTTCCTCGAGCACGTCTCGCTCGTGATGGACGCCGAGCAGAACGAGGACCTCGATGCCGTATCGATCATGACGCTGCATTCGGCCAAGGGGCTGGAATTCGAGACCGTCTTCCTGCCCGGCTGGGAGGAAGGTCTGTTTCCGCACCAGCGCGCCCTCGACGAGGGCGGGCGCTCGGGGCTGGAGGAAGAGCGGCGGCTCGCCTATGTCGGGATCACCCGCGCCAAGCGCAACTGCCACATCTGGTTCGTCTCGAACCGCCGCATTCATGGCCTGTGGCAGTCGACCATACCCTCTCGCTTTCTCGACGAACTGCCGGAAGCCCATGTCGAAGTCGCCGAGACGGAACAGTCCTATGGCGGCTATGGCGGGCGCGGCGGCTACGGCCAATCGCGCTTCGACAAGCAGGAACCGTTCCAGAACGCCTATTCCACGCCCGGCTGGCGCCGCGCGCAGGCGAACAAGACCGACGCCACCCGCGACAACTGGGGCAACCGCTCCGGCCATGCGATCGAACGCATCGGCTACGGCGAGAGCGGCCCGCGCGCCCGTACCATCGAGGGCGAACTCGTCGCCAAGTCCACCACCACGGAGCCGTCGCGCTTCGCGGTTGGCGATCGGGTCTTCCACCTGAAGTTCGGCAACGGCAACATCTCGGCGATCGAGGGCAACAAGCTGACCATCGACTTTGACCGCGCCGGACAGAAGCGCGTGCTGGACGGCTTCGTCCAGCCGGTGTGATTTCCCCGCTCTCGCCGGCATCCGCGCCGATCGCAAGATCGCAGCATTTGCCAACAGAAGCGTAATCAGGGCGGGCGATCCCGCCCTCGCCGGCGATCGCCGAAAGAGCCAGCAGTCTCCTATCGTGATTGGACATCCGCGACCAATGGGTTCACGCTGTTTGCGTGGGGCTGCATGAGCATCGGGGGCGGAACAACCATCCTCTACATGGGAGTCCAAGATGAAGCATCAAACAGTCGAACAACTGCGGCTTGTTGCGGAAGTCGAGTCCTTTCCAGCCCAGACCATGACGCGCACGGAGCGTCTGGAACGCTGGGCGGAACTCCTGGAGAAGAATCCGCACTGGCATCTGTCGACCTTGCGTCAGACGGAACATCAGTCACCGAGCGTTCGCGCCAATATGCGCGGCGACGGCTCGCCGATTTCGGTGGCATTCGCCGATCCGGTGTTGCGGTCGGCTGGGCTGGCTGATGATACTTATGGCGAGGCTCGCCGGTTCTTCGAGCTGTCGGACGACGAATTGCACGAGGTCATCTGCTACTGCCACTACGGTTCGGCTGTCAGCGCCGGCACCGCCGCGGCTCAGATTCGTGCCGTTCTCGCGCCGAAGCCTCCCGGCTTCTTCGCGATATTGCGCAGGTTGTTCATGGCATAGCGCAAGCCTTTGGAACGGACTGTTTCGAAGGTCGGAGTATGCGTCGACCAGAGATGTGGCAGCGTCCGCGTCGCAGTCAACTGCGCGGCGTAGTGGCGTGGCGGTCATCGCAAGGCGCAACCATCGGCGCCCGACGATCACCGTGTGTCTGATCTTGGCCGCATGCGGCACGGGGTTGACTGATCGGCCTCGTGCGGGGTGACGGGTGCCGGCTTGAGACCGCCGTCGCCGGACAGCAACGCGCGGGTTCGCGGGTTGCAGGTCATTTGTCGCGCCTTAGCCTTTTCCACCGAACAGCGAGGCAAGCCGCGTCTTGCCGGAGGACATACTCGGAACGACAACCAGCGTATCGATCTCCCCGCGCTTGAAGGCGGCGAGGAAGCGCGGATAGTTCTTGAAGGCAACGCAGCCGTGCGAGTTGCCGTTGCGGCCGAGCAGGTAGGAATGGGTCAGAAGCCCGGTGCGGCCGTGTGGATGCACGCCATCGACAGGGGTCATGCGCAGGGCTTCGACACCGTGGAAGAGCTTCTCGCGCATGGTCAGCTTGAAGGTTCCCGGCGGCGTGGAGCCGCGCATCTTCATGTGAACGTACTTGGGATTGTCACGCATCTTGCCGATACCCGAATGCGCCTCGAGACGCTCGCCGTTCGGAAGGTGTACGACGCCGGCGGAAATATCGTAGTACGCGGTACGACCGCGAGAACGGCTGCGCGAGCCACCGAACAGGCCGGGCTTGGTCTCGCGCATCTCGTCGTCGCTGTCGACCTGGGCGGGGCTTGCATAGGCAAGCTCGCGGGCAGCCGGCTTGGTGCGCCGGTTCTGGGGTTTATCTTCCACGATCTTCGCAAGGGCCTTCGGACGCGCCTCCGGCAGCGGGATGGTATCGGGAAGAGCCGCCACCGCATCGCGCGCCTCTTCCGCCATCACCAGGCTGAAAGGCTTGCCGGAAACAGACGCCCGAGTCACGCCCGGATCGACCAGTGCGGACACCAGGGTCGGCTGGACGCTCGCATTTGCCTCGGCGATTGTCCCCGCCTTCGTCCGCGATGCCGCCGCGACCGCATAGGCCTTGGCCGTCTTCGCCGTCTGGCGCTCTATGCGGGCGACCGCTTGCGCCTGGCGCCTGTCGTAATGGTCCTTGATCACGGCCACCGTAAGTCCTGCGGGCCACAACTGGTCGGCCGGCGTCTTTGACAGGCGGGCGAACTTGCGGACGCGAATGTTCCGCTCCACCGGCAGCGGACGCGCCACGCTCGGCAGGTCGAGCGATGCCTGCAGACGTCCCTGCTTGCCCGCAACCGCCGGCGTCATCGTCTGCACGGTCGCCAGCGCTGCGACGATCCAGGCTCCGGCCGCGACGGAAAGGCAGGCTCCAATCGCGGCAAGAGCGATGCCGCGCGGTTTTCTGATGAAGGAAAGCCAGCCGAAGCTGGGCGAATTTTCACTGCACGCGACAACGACTGACGCCATAGTACTCGCTACCCACGGTACGCGTTACTCGATCCGGCGCCAATCGTACGGATTGCCGTCGGGCCCGACACGAAGGCGTCCAAGCGCCGATTTTCCGGGCGCCCCGTGCCATGCGTGCTGGTCGAAACAATGACCAAATTGATGTCAAACTATGGTAAGCAATTGGTTTACGCGTCTTGACAAGACGCGAACCAGCCCCCGCCCGAAACGGGCGAGATGGCGAATCACCAAACAATTTCAAAGGGGTCAGGCGGCTCAAATCACCGAAGATTTTTTTTGGCAAGACCGCTATCGGCGACGGTTAACCCGGAAAGCTTTTTCACCTCCGGGTTCCCTGTTACCGATTTTTTGAGGACGAACAACCACCGTCGTCGCCACGGCAGCCTGCGACGACAAGCGCAAATGCAACCCTGGCGCGTCGCCGAATAGGATCAGGCGACTTTCAGCGGCGGCATTCCGTCATGAATGGCGTGGCGGATTTCCGCGCGGAATGCGAGTGTATCATGCTCGCCATGCACGGAGACGGCGTGAAGGACGGCCGCATCGACCAGTTCCTCTTCGGTGTCGGCGGATATGGCGATCGTGCACTTCATTTCGCTCGGAAACTCCCGGCAGTCTATGTATTTGCGGCCCATGGCTTCCTCCCGATTGCGCCCCGGCGCAGGCCGGGCAAAGGAGAATACGCCCTGCTCGTGACCACGCCAAATCACAAAGCGAGCCTCCGCCCTGGTTCAGGCAAGCGCCGGCATCCGAAGCAGCCAGTCGGTGCGGGCCTCGTACGCCGCGGCCAACTGCAGCACGGCTGCGTCGGCACGCGGACGGCCGATGATCTGGATGCCGGCAGGCAGTCCCGCCGTGCCGAACCCGGCCGGCATGGCCGCGACCGGCAGCCCCGCCATCGTCGGCCCGATGACCACCTCCATCCAGCGGTGGTAGGTATCCATTGATCGACCCGCGATTTCCTTCGGCCAGTCGAGGTCGACATCAAAGGGAAAGACCTGTGCGGCCGGCAGAACGAGGAAATCGTTCGTCTTGAAAAGGTCGATGACATGGCGATACCAATCGCTGCGGATCGCCGAAGCCGCAAGGACGTCGATGGCCGACAGCGCCTGACCGTTCTCGATCTCCCAGATCATCTCCGGCTTCATCTGCGCCCGCTTGTCCGCATCGGCGTAGTCCGCCGCCTGTCCGCCCGCGACGAGGAAGTGGCGATAAGCGCGCCACCCCCACCAGAGGCGTTCCATGTCGAAGCGCGCAGGCACTTCGGTCACCGAAGCGCCGAGCGAGGAAAAGACCGTCAGCGCCTCGCGGCAGAGTTCGAGAACGCCCGGCTCGAATGGCAGATGCCCGCCATAATCGCCAAGCCAGCCAATCCGGACGCCGGACCAGTCCTTCCGCGCCTCGAGCAGCAATGCCTCATCCGGGAGGGAAAACGGATCGCGCACATCGTATCCGGCCTGGATCGAAAGCAGCGCCGCCACGTCGGCAACGCTGCGCCCCATTGGCCCGTTGACCGCATGCTGGCCGAGATAAAGCTCGCTCCCCAGCGACGGCACACGGCCGAAACTCGGGCGAAAGCCGACGACATTGTTGAAGGCGGCCGGGTTGCGCAGCGAACCCATCATGTCGCTGCCATCGGCGACGGCAACCATCCGCGCCGCAAGCGCGGCCCCTGCCCCTCCCGAAGAGCCGCCAGCACTTCGACCGAGGTCATAGGGATTCCGTGTCGCGCCGAAAATACCGTTATAGGTGTGCGATCCGAGCCCCATCTCGGGCGCATTGGTCTTGCCGATGAAGATTGCGCCTGCGGCGCGGATCCGCTCCACGTGGATGTCGTCGAAGTCGGGCACATAGTCGCTGTAGCTGCGTGACCCGTAGGTGCAGCGCAGACCCTTCGCCTCGGACAGGTCCTTCACCGCAAAGGGAATCCCGTGCAGCCAGCCGCCGGTCCGGCCCTCGGACAGCAGCCGGTCCGCCGCATCCGCTTCAGAAAGAAGCGATGCTGCATCGCGAAGGCTGACGATCGCGTTCACCTTCGGGTTCAACGCCTCGATCCGGGCGAGATAGGCTTCCATCACCACCCGGCAACTGACGTTGCCCGAATGGATGGCACGCGAAAGCGCCGTTGCGGAAAGGCTCGTGATGTCATCCATGCGGCGCTGCTCCCCTGCTGCCCCCCTTGCCGGCAAGGCGGGATGGCGAGGCAAGCTAGCGCATGCGGCAACGGTTCGAAATCACTGCATAAAATAAAAGTTCCAGAGACGGCCGACCGGTCTCGCCGTCCCACAAACTATGTCCGCCGAAACTTGCCGTCCCCCCGGATCACGTTGCCTGAGCCTGTCGTCCCGGAGATCGCTTCGCTCATCCAGCACGCGCGATTGGCCGTGGCCATGCGGAGCGATGCTTGCCGGCCCGGGCGCCGCGCCCTAACGTGCCGAGGGAATCACCGGGAAGGGCTATTCATGACGGCACCGCTTATCGAACTCTGCGTAGAAGGCATCGATGGATTTCTGGCCGCGCAGGCGGCCGGCGCCGACCGCGTCGAGCTTTGCGCGAGCCTCATGGAGGGCGGCCTGACGCCGAGCCTTGCCACCATCCGCGCTGCGGTAAAGGCGGCACGCATCCCCGTCCACGTCATCATCCGCCCCCGAGGCGGCGATTTCCTCTACTCCGATGCGGAATTCGACACGATGCGCGCCGACATCGAAGCCCTGCGTTCCGAAGGCGTGGCAGGCGTCGTCATCGGCTGCCTGACACCGGAGGGCCGCATCGACGAGGTGAGGACGAAGGCGCTCGTCGCCGCCGCCCGTCCCATGTCGGTCACCTGCCACCGCGCCTTCGACATGACGGAGGATGCCGGCGAGGCGCTGGAAGCGCTCATCCGCTGCGGGGTCGACCGGGTGTTGACCTCCGGCCAGCGCGATACCGCACTGGAGGGAATTGCGATCCTGCGCCAGTCGGTGGAGCAGGCTGGCGACCGCATCGTCGTGATGGGCTGCGGTGCACTCGATGCCCACAACATCGCGGCCGTTCGTGACGCGACGGGGTTGAAGGAACTGCATTTTGCCGCCCTCAGGACAGTGCAAAGCGGCATGGCGTTCAGAAATCCGCATGTCGGCATGGGCGGTACCGAGAAAGACCGCGAGTATGAACTGACCCTGACTGATCCTGAAGCCGTCCGCGCGACGATCGCGGCGGCGAAGAGCGCGTAGTCATCAGCACTGTGGCCGCGGCAATCAGACGGCGCGTCATTCGGCGCGGATTGCAAACCGGCTCGCCGTTCCTACCTGAAGGAAAGAAATTAGGCTGACAGCTTAACCGGAGACCTGCCCATGATCGCTTCCCGCCTTCGCATCGCTCTCGCAGCGGGCCTTGCCCTTCTCGCCACGTCCGCTGCGGCCGATACGGTCGGCGAGGTCGGGGTGGACTGGATGGGCAATGATATCATGGTGGATGCAGTGAGCGATCCTAAGGTGGCCGGCGTCACCTGCCACATCACCTATTTCGATCGCGGCGTCCTCGACCGGCTGAAGAACGGCAACTGGTTCGAGGACCCATCCAACAACGCCATTGCCTGCCGCCAGACCGGCCCGGTCACGATCGGCGACATCGATCTGTCGAAAGGCGGCGAGGAAGTCTTCAAATCCAGCCTGTCGCTGGTCTGGAAAAAACTGGTGGTGACGCGGATCTACGACAGGAAGAACGACACGCTCATCTATCTCGCCCATTCCCGAGAGTTGACTGAGGGCTCAGCCAAGATGTCGATCTCCACAGTGCCGCTGTTTCAAAGCAACGTCACCTGGACAGGCGGAAAGCCGCAATAGGCGGCTAAAGCCGGACCCATTGCGGCCCCTCCTCCCGAAAGGCTAGCCTTCGCTTGATTGTGCCGGCTGCATGACGATGCCGGTCACATGACGATGAAGGTGACGCTGCCGTCGCCGTTCGACTGAACTGACAGGATGTGCTCGACCTTGACCTGCTGCGCTTCCAGCGCTGCGACCAGATCGGGGTTGGAGCGGATATCCGACTGAAGCTTCTGCACGTCGTCGGCCTTCTCGTCGCCCATCATCCGGTATTGCTGGCGCATGTCCTCGTCGGCAATTTCGTCCACGCGCTGAACTGCAATCTTGGTCACGTCGACGGCCTGGAAGTCGCCGATACCCGATACGTCCGGCGTAATGGAGCCCGTGCTCATCATATCGGTGGACTGGCTATCGGCTGGCTGCGCCGGGACAGGTGCCGCCGGCTTCATCGTGTCAGGCGAGACCTGGGCCATTTCCACGGGACGTGGCGTCGGCACTGGCACTTTCGTGCCGTCGATAAGGGCCGCCGAAAAGGCGGGAACGGCGATTGCACTGGCAAGCAGAATGGACGAAAGAGCTGCAAACGGTTTCATCTTTTTCTCCCTTCGGGCGCTGTTGTCGCGCGCATTCGAAGGAGAAAATGCCGGTCTTTGCAGATTGTTCCGCCTGTATGGTCAGGCGTCCCGCGCGTCCGCCAGGATCTGCGACGCCCGGACGGTCACGACACCCGCCGCCGCCATGGCCTTTTCCGCCACAGCGATCGTGGCCGGATCGATGCCGCGGCTCAGGTCCTCGACGAAGCGGACCTGCACGCCCGGCAGCATATCCACCGCGTCGATCGCCGAGGCCTGGACGCAGTAGTCGGTCGCAAGCCCGCCGATATCGAGTTGCGTGACGCCGCGCTCCTTCAGATAGTCGGCAAGCCCGGTATGGGCGGACCGGTCGTTGTCACGAAAGGCCGAATAACTGTCGACAAGCCGATCCATGCCCTTCTTCTGTATGTAGTCGATCTTCCTGAGGTCGAGCTTGGGGTGCAGCGCGGCATCGTCGGTGTGCTCGACGCAATGGTCGGGCCACAGCACCTGCGGCTGCCCCTTCAGTTCTCCCATCTCGAAGGGCTGCTTGCCGGGATGGCTTGAGGCGAAACTGCCATGGCCGGCGGGGTGCCAGTCCTGCGAGGCGACCACCAGATCATAGCCGCCATCCTCCATCAGCCGGTTGGCAAGCGGGATCACCTCGTCTCCCCCTGGCACGGCAAGATTACCGCCGGGGCAGAAACCGGTCTGGAGATCGATCAGCAGCAGGCACTTCATGATGGTACTCCCGTCACCCGGCAAAAATCCCGGTATGGCGAGAATGGAGCATTCCATCGTCCGAAATCAAGAACTTGATGAACCGAAGCTACGAAGACATTGAGCAGAAATGCAAAACCCCGACGGGATGGCCGGGGCTGCGAAACACACCTCGGATCGAAGCCGCTCAGGCAACCCGTGTCAGGCGGCCCGTGTCAGGCGGCCAGTGTCAAGCGGCCTGCGCCAGCTCGTCGGCGATCACGGTGTCGAGATTGAGGAAGCAGACCATGGTCTTTTCCAGAGCAACGATGCCGCGGCAGAAGGCCCGCTGCGCTTCCGGAATGATCTCCGGTGCGGGTTGCAGGTCTTCGCTCTTGATGGTCATCATGTCCGAGACCTGTTCCACCAGCAGGCCGACGAGCTTGCCGGCAATGTCGGTGACGATGATGGCAGAGCGCTCCGACGGCTCGGTCTGCTTCATGCCGAGACGGCAGGCCATATCGATCACGGGAATGACGGCGCCGCGCAGGTTGATCAGCCCCAGCACGTAGGGCGGCGTGTGCGGCATCGGCGTCACCGGCGCCCAGCCGCGGATTTCGCGGATCGCCATGATGTCGATGCAGAATTCCTGGTCACCGAGATGAAACGAGACGATTTCGAGATAGGCACCGGATTGCTTGATGGCGTTCGTCATGGTTCAGCTTCTTCCCAGACTTCGGAGGCAGGATCGCAAATGCGCGAGGCTCGACAGCCACGGGACCTCATGCCCGACGGGCGCCACGGCCCATACGCGTCCGGAGAATCGCAAGGATAGATTAAGGAAGCGCTAAAAATGGACCGCCAACTCTCCGTTTTGGCACATCCGAACCGCTGGGAATCGTCGCCCGATCCTCGCATACAGGGGCCTTGTTCCGCCCGCACATAAGTTGCGCTAGGATGCCTGCATGACGCGGAACCGCCTGTCCCTCCGATCCACACTGGCCGTGGCCCTTGCGGCGACGCTTGCCACCGGGATACTCGCCATCGCTTTTGCCGGCTGGATCGGGCACGGTTCGTCGATCCTGCTTTCCATGGCCGAGAGCGGCCTTGCCTGGTGTTTCTGAACCCTCGCTGACAATCACTTTCTCGCGAAAAACGCCATGCGGCGAACGGCACATTTGCGCCTCCTCCGGCAAGGCACTAAAGACACCAAGGAGCCGCCGCAGCCGCGGATCGGCCGTCAAACGATGTCGGATCGTTCCATGAAAACCATACGCATTGCACTTTGGATCGCTATCGTCCTCCTCGCCGGCCTGCTCGGCTGGTTGACGCTGGAACTGAACCGGGCGGACGAAAAGCTCGCCGAGGGACCGTTCGGCGTTCCCTTTACCCTCGTTGCGCAGGATGGAAGCCCGATCGACGAGAAGGCGTTCACCGGCAAGCCGACCGCACTGTTCTTCGGCTTCACGCATTGCCCCGAAGTGTGCCCGACGACGCTTTTCGAACTCGACGGATGGCTTTCAAAGACCGATCCCGACGGCACGAAGATGCAGGCCTACTTCATCACCGTCGATCCGGAACGCGACACCCCTGAAATCGTCCAGAGCTATGTATCCAACGTTTCCAAGCGGATCACCGGCATCTCCGGCCCTGCCGACAAGGTGATGGACATGGTCAAGGGCTTCCGCGTCTATGCCCGGAAGGTGCCGGTCGACGAGAAGCAGCCCGACGGCGAATACACCATGGATCACACGGCCTCCGTTTTCCTGCTCGACCGCGACGGCCGTTTCCGGGGCACGATCGCCTATGGCGAGAACCCGGATGTTGCCGTACAAAAGCTGGAGAACCTCATCAAGGGATAGGGATCTCCGATCATGGTTTCACGCGCCGATACTTCGATCCTCATCGCCGGCGCGGGACCTGTGGGCCTTGCGCTTGCGCTCGAACTGGCGCGCCGCGGCTTGAAACCGCGCATCGTCAGCGAAAACGACGGTCCTGTGCCGGAAGAAGAGAGCCGTGCGCTCGGCATCAATGCCCGCACGCTGACGCTGCTGGCCCCATCGGGAGTGGCCGCCGACATCCAGGACCGGGCCCTGCACATCGAAGGCCTGCGTCTTTCCTCGCTCGGCAACCCGCTTCTGACGGTCAGGACAAACCGATATCGCGGCGAATATCCGGCGCTCAGCATCCTGCCGCAGGGGACGACGGAACGCCTTTTGCTGGCGCGGCTGAAGGCGCTCGGCATCGTGCCTGAATGGCGCACCGCAGTCATTTCCGTCAACGGAGGTACCGACGCGCCGGAAGTGACGGTTCATCGTGACGACGACAGCGGCGAAACCGTCAGGCCTTCGATCCTGATAGGCGCGGACGGCGCGCATTCGCTCGTTCGTCGGTCCTGCGGCCTCTCCTTTCCGGGAAATGCCCTGGAGAATGAGTTCTTTCTCGCCGACTACGCCTACGATGCGCCTGTCGACGCCAGCCATGCGCGCGTCGACTTCACAAATCCCGGCGTGCTTGCCTGCATCCCGATCCGCGCCAACCTCCTGCGCTACATCTCGACGCATGCCGATTTCGAAGACCGCATCGCCCATCCGGCGGCGCCCGCCGCCCAGACCTGGCGTTCGCAGTTCAAGATCAGTTTCCGCCATGTCCAGGAGATGGCAAAGGGACGCGTATATCTGGCCGGCGACGCCGCGCACATCCATTCGCCGATCGGCGCTCGCGGCATGAACCTCGGCATCGAGGATGCCTGCTGGCTGGCCTGGCTGATTGCCGAGGGCCGGGAGGAGGAATATTCGAGGCTTCGCCTCCCCGCCGTACGCCGCGTGCTGCGCCAGACGCGAATGCTGACGGCCATCGTCACCATGGACCGGCCTTCTTCGCTGACGCTGCGAAACCGCCTGCTGCCCCTTTTGCCCCACCTGCCCTTTGCCGAAGACGCGTTGCTCAAGGGCATCGCCGGGATGGACACGCCGCATCCGCCCTGGCTCGCCGCGGCCTGAACTCTTTGCGCCTTGCTGCGGGACATGCTACGTCGCCGCGCACCATGGCGCTGCCGGATGCTCCGCATTTCGCAGCCCCCATCTTTCAGGCGCCGGGCCAGCCCCGCCAATCAGGAACAGCAGACCGTGAGCGAAATCCGCCTCTTCATTTCCACGACAGAGAAGAACGCCGACGCGATTCTCTCCCTGATGACCGATGCCTTCGAGGACGAGGGATACGCGATCGCGACGATGGAGATCGACGAGAAGCGCGATATCTGGGAAGCCTCGCTTTACCTGATGATGGACGAGGAAGAGGAGATGCGGGAGCGTTTTGCCACCCTCCTGCGGCCGGCATTCCCCGAGGCGGAAATACAGCGTGAAGTCATCCCCGATGTCGACTGGATCGCCAAATCGCTGGAAGGCCTGCAGCCGGTGCGCGCCGGACGCTTCGTCGTCCACGGCTCGCATGACCGCGGAAAGGCGCGGGCGGGCGAGATCGCAATCGAGATCGACGCCGGACAGGCCTTCGGCACAGGCCACCACGGCACCACCGCCGGCTGCCTTGAGGTCATCGAAAGCGTCATGCGCGCACGAAAGATCCGCTCCGCCCTGGACCTCGGCACCGGCAGCGGCGTGCTGGCGATCGCGGTCCGCAAGCTGGCGGCCATTCCGGTTCTGGCGACCGATATCGACCCGATCGCCATAAGGGTCGCCCGCGAGAATGTGCGAAAGAACGGCATTGCGACCGGACTAACGCTCGAGACGGCTCCCGGCTTCCATCACACCGCCTTCCGCCGCCACGGCCCGTTCGACCTCATCATCGCCAACATCCTCGCTCGCCCGCTGATGCGCATGGCACCGCAGCTCGTCGCGCACCTGGCACCGGGCGGCCAGGTGGTGCTCTCCGGCATCCTCGCAAACCAGCGCTGGAAGGTGATCGCCGCCTATAACGGCGCGGGCCTGCGCCATGTGCGCACGATCTGGCGCAACGGCTGGGTGACCATCCATCTCGACAGGTCGTAGGGACCGGGAAAAGAAAAGCCTCCCGACCGCGCAGGGTTGCGATCGGGAGGCCTCAAAAGGAAAGGCGGTGCCAGAGGCACCGCCTATGGGCCGGTTTCCCGACCTGTCCGCGAGCTGGGAGGAGGAGTGCTCAAGCGGACTCTACGTGCTCCGAACGCCGACCCGGAGGAGGGAGGAGGAGTGACCGGGCAAGCGCCTGATCGGAACACCTAGCATGATCGCCTTGCGGCGAAACTTTCGATTACTTTCGTTTCAAACGCGCTTCGCGTTCGCTTCGATGCGCGCTTTATAACCCACCCGAAAATTCATCCCAGCGTTTTTTGAGCATGGGAGCCATGCATTTGGCGCATAGTGAAACGTCGAGCCTCACGTTACGAGAGGATCTAACCGCTTGCGGCGAACGCTACCGGTTCGCTGCCGGCTTCAGGAAGGGCGCGGGCTGGGCCGGGGCACATCCGACGCATTGTCGTCGGCCCAGGTACTGATCGCATGGACCTGTCCGGGGATCTGGTCCCGCAAATAGGTTTCGTGCCCCGGCAGGCCCAGCGGATAAAGCGCGTCCCGGCTAGCCTCATAGGCTGCACTCTGGTCAGTGCAGAGGCGAATTCGCATATCCTGTGGCGCGACATCGGTCCGGTTTTGCAGATTGTCGACCAGTCCCGCCCCGGAAGACGGGAGGCGGCCGTCGAAGGCTTGCGTCAGATATTGCGCGGAGCGTTCGTTTCGCTCTCGTTCCGTAGTCGCCCCCAGAATGACCACCATCACGCGCCTGCCATTTCGTGTGGCCAGCCCGACGATGTTTCGCCCTGAGGCGCACAGGAAGCCGGTCTTCATTCCGATAGTGCCGCTGAAGCGGGTCAGCAGCAGGTTGTTGGACTTGATCTCCTTGCCGTCGATCGTGACTGCCGAGGCCATGAAGAACCGCCGGTATTCTGGGAACGCCCGATCCACTTCCATTCCAAGAATCGCAAGATCGCGCGCAGTGGTATAGTTGTTCCGGTCAAACAGGCCGTTCGGATTGGAAAAATGGGTGCCGGTCAGCCCCAGGCGCGCCGACGTTTCGTTCATCCGGCGGACGAAGGAAGCCTCGTCGGAAGCCACGGCTTCAGCAAGGGCGACTGCGACGTCATTCGCCGATGCGGCGATCATGGCGAAAAGCGCGTCCTCGAGCGTCATCGTCCGCCCGAAGGTCAGGCCGGATTCAAGGAACGCCTGCTTCATGGCGTTGCGGGTCATCGTGACGGGTGTCGTCAGCGTCACCTCGCCGGAACGAAGCGCTTCAAAGACGACGAGCGCCGTCATCAGCTTGGTCGTAGAGGCCGGATACCAGGGCACCCCGGCATCCTCCTGATAAAGCACCTGATGATTGTCGGTATCCACGACAAGCACAGGCGTGGCGTTGGCCGCTGCAGATGTGACCCATGTGAAAAGGGATGCGATGAACACCAATCTTTTCCATGGTCGTCCGGCCATTTTGTTCGTGATCATGTGCCAGTCTCCAGAGGGAAGGACGCCCAAATGACACGATGCGCCGCCAGAGCACAAGCATTTGCTGCCGCGGCGATGGTGCACAGGCCGCCGCAATGGCGATACCGGGGCACGAAGCGCACGGCCAATAGAAAGCTTTCCAGCAATGCCGTCGCTTATTAGCAGCCTTCTCGGCCGACTCAATTCCCCTTCGCCGGCAGTTGCACTAGAGTCCGCTCCGAATCCAGTCTCATCCGGAAAGCAGCCATGTTCCAGAGTTTCGACGTCACCTCCACCCCCCAATTCGGCCGCGAGCGCGCCGATGCGTTGCGCGCCACCTTCGACGACCTCGGCATCGACGGGTTCCTGGTCCCGCGCGCCGACGAGTTTCAGGGCGAATACGTGCCCAAGAGCGCGGAACGGCTGGCATGGCTGACCGGTTTTACCGGTTCTGCCGGCATCGCGCTGGTGATGCGCGGCGACGCCATCGTATTTGTCGACGGGCGCTATGTGACGCAACTGGCCGAACAGGTCGACGGCAACGTCTTCAAAGGTGGAGATCTCGTCGGCGAGCCGCCGCATCTTTGGATCCCGAAGAACGCGCCGAAGGGCTTCCGCCTTGGAATTGACCCGTGGCTGCATACCGGTGCCGAGGTGCGCAGGCTCGAAAAGGCGCTCGAAAGCCTGAACGGCCAACTCGTCCTGCTGACAGCCAATCCGCTGGACCGGATCTGGAGCGGCCGCCCGGCAGAACCGCTCGGACGCGTCCGCATCCAGCCGCTTGAATTTGCCGGCAAGCTTGCCAGGGACAAGATTGCCGAGATGGCGGCGAAAGTCTCCGAGGGGGGAGCGGACGCACTTGCCGTCACCGACCCCTCGACGATCGCCTGGCTCTTCAACATTCGCGGCAGCGACGTGCCGCACACCCCTCACCCGCTTGCACGCGCCATCCTTGATGCGAACGGCAAGGCCGAACTTTTCATCGACAAGCGCAAGACCGGTATCGAGGAAGAAGCCTATCTCACGCAAATGGCCGACCTGCTCGCCCCGTCCGCCTTCGGCGGGCGCATGGAAGGGCTCGCGCGCCAGGGCAAACGCATCATGCTCGATCCCGATCAGGCACCGTTTGCGCTGGGCGAGGCGATCCGCGCTGCTGGCGGCACCGTCATCGAGGCGGCTGATCCCGCGCGCCTACCGCGCGCCTGCAAGAACGAGGTGGAGCTCGCCGGCTCCGCCAAGGCACATCTGCAGGACGGCGCAGCCGTCGCCGAATTCCTGGCCTGGCTCGATTCGACGACTCCCGGAACCCTGTCTGAGATCGAGGTCACCAAGAAGCTCGAAGCCTGCCGGGCCAATGTCGGTGAACGGATGCAGAATCCCTTGAAGGACATCTCCTTCGACACGATCTCCGGTGCGGGCGCCCATGCCGCGATCATGCACTACCGTGTGACGACGGATTCGGATGCGAAGCTGGAAGACGGGACACTGTTCCTGATCGATTCCGGTGCGCAGTATATCAACGGCACCACCGACATTACCCGCACCGTCGCGATCGGCAGCGTTCCCGACGAGCAGAAGCGCTTCTTCACCCTTGTCCTTAAGGGCATGATCGCCATCAGCACCGCACGTTTTCCGAAGGGCACGCGCGGCTGCGATCTTGATCCGCTCGCCCGCATCGCACTTTGGAAGGCAGGCGCGGACTACGCGCACGGCACGGGCCACGGCGTCGGCTCCTATCTGTCCGTGCACGAAGGGCCTCAACGGATTGCGCGCCTGTCGACGCAGGAACTGCTCCCCGGCATGATCCTCTCGAATGAGCCCGGCTACTATCGCCCGGGCAGCTTCGGCATCCGCATCGAGAACCTGATCCATGTCCTTCCCGCCGCGCCGATCGAAGGTGGCGACGCCGACATGCTGGGTTTCGAGACGCTGACCTTTTGCCCGATCGACAAGCGCCTCGTCGTCACCGAACTCCTGACGCGCGAGGAACTGCACTGGCTCGACACCTATCACGCGCTGACGCGCGAAGCGCTGCTGCCCCTGATCGATGACGCAGGCGTGCGTGACTGGCTGATGTCCGCGACGTCGCCCTTCAGCCACGGCTAGTTCGTGGTCCGGGCCGAACTTCGAAAGCGGGCCGCGACGATCCGATGCCGCGGCCCGGTTTCAGCCCGCGAACACGTAACGCATGAACATGACGGCGCACCACCCGACGGCGAGCATCGGCAGGCTTGACAGCCGCAGGCTGGCGATCAGCGCTGCCGCCATCGCCACCTGAACGTCAGGGCCGCCGGTAAAGAAGGCGGGGGCGACGAGCGTCGTCAGGACCGCCGCGGGCACCGCGTTCAATGCAGCCTCCAGGCGCGGCGGAATCGATTTCATCCGCATGACCAGTACATAGCCGCCGATGCGCGTCAGGAAGGTCGCGACAGCGCCGGCGAGGATGACGGCGACCATGTCGGCATGGAAGAACGCGTCCATCCTAAACCTCCTGCCCGGCTTCGTGCAGCTTCGGGTTTCGCTTCACCGGCAGCATGGCCGCCAGCAGCATTCCCGCGATGGCACCGATGCTGACATGCCAGGGCGAGCCGACGGTATGGTAGGCGATCACCGATACCGCGCCGCTGATCGCAACAACGGGAAGGAAGTTCGCACGCTTGCGGAAGCCGAGCACGAGGGCCATGAAGTAGATCGGCAGGAGAACGTCGATGCCGATCAGCTTGGGATCACCGATCAGCTTTCCGAAGATGGCCCCCAGCACCGTCATCGCCTGCCAGGGTACATAGATGACCAGGCCGAAGCCGAGATACCAGCAAAAGCTCACCTTTCCCCTTGCCTCGCCACGCCTGACGGTCTCCGCAAATTGCGGATCCGTCAGCAGGAAGAACGCAACGAACTTTTCGCTGGCCGAGAAATGCCGCACAAACGGCGCCATGGCCGCCGAATAGAGGATGTGCCGGAAATTCACCGCGAAAATCGAGAGCACGATGACCCAGGCGGCGATCTTCTGCCCGAAAAGCTCGATGCCGACGAGCTGGCTTGCGCCGGCAAAAATCGTCATGCTCATCAAAAGCGCCTCGGCGATCGTCTGGCCGTTGGCGACAGCGACTGCCCCGAAGAGGGCACCGAAGGGCGCGGCGGAAATGCACACCGGCGTCCCCTGGCGAACGCCCTCGAAGAATTCACGTTTGTTCACGAATGTCCGCCTCCTGCATCCAGAAGCTCCGCACTGAAACATGCCTGGCGAAAGCGGGAACCGGCCTCGGAGAAGACATGGCGAAAGCAGCGAGCAGCGTGTCGCGGGCGGAGCTTCCGATCGGGACAGGCTTAGTCGCACACAACACTCAGCGCAATTGAATAAGGCTGATGTATCGATCGCTTTTGCTGAACGTTGATCCGGCGCCGTGCAGCCGTCGCATCAACGTTTTTTCACGCCGGCTTGGTCTTCACCTGGAAGGTGTGTTCCTGGCCGGGAAAAGTGCGCGCCTTGACCTCTTCGGCATAGGCTTCGACCGCAGCGCTGATCTGCGGTGCGAGATCGGCGAAGCGCTTGACGAAGCGCGGCTTGAAATCCGTGAAGATGCCGAGCGCGTCGTCCACCACGAGCACCTGGCCATCGCAGGCCGGCGAAGCGCCGATGCCGATGGTGGGGACGCTCAGCGCGCTCGTAATTTCGCGGGCCACCGGCTCCACCGTTCCCTCGATCACAATTGCGAAGGCGCCCGCATCGGCGATTGCCGCGGCATCGCGACGGATCTTCTCCGCCTCCTTGTCGCTGCGGCCGAGCGAGCGGTAACCGCCCGTGGTGTTGATCAGCTGGGGCATGAGGCCGACATGGCCGAGCACCGGAATACCGCGCTGGATGAGAAAATCGACCGTCTCGGCCATTTCCGCCCCGCCTTCGAGCTTGACCGCGCTGCATCCCGTTTCCTTAAGGACGCGCGCGGCGCTGTTGAAGGCCTGTTCCTTCGATTCCTGGTAGGAGCCGAACGGCAGGTCGACAACCACGCAGGCTCGTTCAGAACCACGCATGACCGCCTGTCCGTGCGCGATCATCATTTCCAGAGTGACGCCGACAGTGGAGTCGAGCCCGTAGACCACCATGCCGAGCGAATCGCCGACGAGCATGAAATCCAGGTGCGGATCCAGCAGCTTGGCGATCGGCGTCGTATAGGCCGTCAGACTGACGATCGGGCGCTCACCCTTCAGGGCCTTGATGTCGGCCGGAGCGAGGCGCCGCTTCGCTACATGTACGCTCATGGTCAAGCTACCTTTGCTATTGTCTGCTTTTTTGGTGCGATAACGCGGTTGTCGAGCAATTTGGTGCTCCCTATGCGCACGAAAAGCAATAAGAGCACCGGCCTATCGCCGATATCTGCGATTTCCGCCAGCGTGTCGGGATGGCGAAGCGCCACCACTTCCGGCTCGGCGAGCGGCTCGGCGGCGATAAAATCGCGAACGGCAGCTTCCAGCCTGGCCGGATCCGTTTCGCCTTCGGCGACGATCCGCGCCGCCTCGTCCAGCGCGCGTGGCACGATGACTGCGGCGGCACGTTGCGGGATATCGAGATAGACATTGCGCGAAGAACAGGCGAGCCCGTCGGCCTCGCGCACCGTAGAAACACCCACCACCTCGACCGGCTGCGCCAGATCCTCGACCATGCGCCGGATGATCGTGAGTTGCTGGTAGTCCTTCTCGCCGAAATAGGCGCGATCCGGCCCGACGATATTGAAGAGCTTGCTCACGACCGTGCAGACACCGGAAAAATGTCCCGGCCGCACCGAACCTTCAAGCTTCGATCCCAGCGCCGGCACGTCGACCACCGTCTCCATCGGGCGCGGATACATGTCCTCCACGCCTGGAGCGAACAGGAAATCGACACCGGCGTCCTCCAGCATCTTCTGGTCCCGCGGCAGGTCGCGCGGATAGCGCGAAAGATCTTCGCTGGCACCGAACTGCAACGGATTGACGAAGATCGAGGCGACGACGACCTCGTTGGCTTCGCGCGCACGGCGAACCAGTTCCATGTGGCCGACATGCAGGTATCCCATCGTCGGCACCAGCCCGATCGCCTTGCCGCTCGCGCGCAGCGGCGCAAGGGCCGCGCGAAGGCCCGCGATTGTCGTAAAGGTTTGCATAGGACGGATCCTCCAATCCCTTGCCACACCCGCCGTCCGAAGAGACGTGACAGATGCGGCGGCACTTTTCATCTGTGGCGCATCCGCTGCAACGCCGTCTCCGGCATGAGCGGCAGCACCTCCACACCCCCTCCCAAGGATGCGGCTGCCCGCTGCAGTCTTGCATGGCGAGGCAGCGGCGCTTTCTATCTTGTGCAGCGCAAAAACACAATCGCCAAGGCGGGGCCCGACCATTCTCAGGTGCGGAGGTCCCCTATGCGATATTGTGCCTGTACTTTTTGCCGGCTTACCAGTAGGAACGCACCAAACCGGTGCTGGCGGAGATGCTGGCGCATACCAGTGCCCGTCCCGTCGCGCGGCCAAGCTCAAGACATCCGAAAGACATCCGATGACCGAATACGAAGGCCTCGCTCCGGCGATGGCAAGCGCGTTGTCAAAACGCGGCTACACCACGCTGACGCCGGTGCAGAAGGCCGTCTCAGACCCAGCGCTGGAGGGAGCGGACCTGCTCGTCTCCGCCCAGACCGGCTCCGGCAAGACCGTGGCATTCGGCCTCGCCTTCGCGCCAACGCTTCTAGGCGGCGATGTCCGCTTCGGCCGCGCCGGCGCGCCGCTTGCGCTCGCCATCGCGCCCACGCGCGAACTCGCCCTGCAGGTGAAGCGCGAACTGGAATGGCTTTATGGCGAGACCGGTGCCGTCATCGCATCCTGCGTCGGCGGCATGGATATCCGCAACGAGCGGCGCGCCCTGGAACGGGGTGCCCAGATCGTCGTCGGCACGCCCGGACGCTTGCGCGACCATATCGATCGCGGCGCCCTCGATCTTTCGGAATTGAAGGCGGTGGTGCTCGACGAGGCGGACGAGATGCTCGACCTGGGCTTCCGCGAGGATCTCGAGTTCATTCTCGATGCAGCTCCCGAAGACCGCCGCACGCTGATGTTTTCTGCAACGGTCCCGCGCGCGATCGAAGAGCTCGCCCGCAGCTACCAGCGCGACGCCGTTCGCGTGACGACAGCGGCCGAGCGCGGCCAGCATGGCGACATCGCCTATCGCGCGCTCGCCGTCACCCCGCACGATCGCGAGAATGCGATCGTCAACGTGCTGCGCTTCTACGAGGCGCCGACGGCGATCGTCTTCTGCTCCACGCGCGCTGCCGTCAATCACCTGACGGCACGGCTGAACAACCGCGGCTTTGCGGTCGTGGCCCTTTCCGGCGAACTGTCGCAGAACGAGCGCATGCATGCGCTGCAGGCGATGCGCGACGGACGTGCCCGCGTCTGCATCGCCACCGACGTCGCCGCCCGCGGCATCGACCTGCCCAATCTGGAACTGGTCATCCACGCCGACCTCCCCACGAACCCGGACACGCTGCTCCACCGCAGCGGCCGCACCGGACGCGCCGGCCGCAAGGGGGTCAGCGCGCTGATCGTTCCCCTCCCCGCGATGCGCCGCGCCGAGCGGCTGCTGCAGACGGCGAAGATCAAGGCCGAATGGGCTCAGGCTCCTTCCGCCGAGGAAATCCTGCGCCGCGACGAGGAACGACTGCTTGCCGACCCGATCCTCACCGATTCCGTCGTCGAGGACGAGGAGGCCTTCGTCGAGACGCTGCTTTCGGCCTTCGAGCCCCGGCAACTGGCTGCGGCCTTCACCCGCCTCTATCGCGGCGGTCGCTCCGCTCCGGAAGAACTGCGGGAGGTTGACCTGACACAGCGCCGCCCCGCACGCGAACGCCCGCAGGGCGAGGCCGGCGAACGAACAGAGCGTGCGCCGCGCACAGCCTTCGGTCCCGGGAAGTGGTTCTCGCTGTCGGTCGGCCGCAAGCAGAATGCCGAGCCGCGCTGGCTCATTCCCATGCTCTGCCGCGCCGGAAACATCACCCGCGACGAGATCGGTGCGATCCGCATGCAGCCCGAGGAGACCTATGTCGAGCTTGCCGAGCACATCGCCGACGACTTCCTGGGAAGGATCGGCCCGAAGCACCTGATCGAAAAGGGCATTCGCGTGACGGCGCTGGACGGAGTGCCCGAGATGCCTTCACGCTCGCGTGCCATGCCGGCAGGCGAAAAGCCAGACCGCGCCTTCCGCAAGAACCGCGACTTCGGCGGCGATCGCGACACCGGCAAGCCGCCACGCGCCGCCAGGCAGCGCTCCGACGAGCGCGACTACGAGGCAAAGCCGCCCCGCAAGAAATGGGACGCAGCTGCCTCCGGCGAGAAACGGTCCGCCAGCGCGCCCTTCCGCGATGATCGCCCCTCCAAGGCCGGCGACGGCAACAAGGGTGGCAAGGGCAAGCCCTACAAGGACAAATTCCACAACGACAAGGGGACGGGCGGCCCGCATGGCGCAGGTCAGTCCGCGGGAAAGAAAAAGGCGCGCAAGTCGAACGGCTGATTGTCCGCCAGCCTTACCCGCGCCAACATACCCCGGGCATTTGAGCGCAAGCTGCTCAAATGCCCGGATTTTCCCGCTACCCGCGCCATTTCAGCGGGATTTTGCTTCACCCGCAAGCAGAACGATCATATTGTCGCGGCAAGGCGACAGGATTGCCGAATCAGGATGGGTGCGTGAGGCGCCTGTTGGCGGGCTGAATGGCAGACGTGGAACGAAATCCGGGCGAAAACAGCGTTGCATCAGGCGTGATGGAGCGCCTGACGGAAGAGTTCTGGGATCGCTACCGGCGTCTATACGACGCGATCGCCGACGACAACCTGCCGACGGTGCGCCGGCTCGACCGTGAACTGACCTCCGCCCTCTCCGCGCTCATCGATCATCAGACGCTGGATGCCGCCGAGCAGCAGGCGCAGTTTACCGCCCTGCTGAAGCTCCTGCGCGAGCAGGCCGACGACGCCTCCAGCGTGCGCAACAATGCGGACCTGATAGAGCTGCTGCTCAGGCGCTACATTACCGTTCGCACGCGCCCGGCGGATCAGAAAGGCCTGCCTGCCCTGTCTGCACCCGTGAGGAACGGCGTTCTCGACGTCGGCCAGCTCGACACCCTGCCCGAGCGCGTCGCCGTCGTCACGACCGACTATCGCTACCTCTATGCCAATGCCAGCGATGCGGAGCGGCTGAAGCGAAAGCCGCACGAACTCGTCGGCCGCCACGTCCGCGAGATCGTCGGCGTGGACAGCTTCAACGGCCGTATCAAGCGCAATCTGGACCGGTGCTTTGCCGGCGAGGTTGTGGAAGACACCAATGCCCGTGAAACCGATGGCAAAATCATCGTGATCCGCCGCAGGCTGACGCCCTGTTACGCTGACGAAAAGACGCTGATCGGCGCACTTGTCGTCATCCATGAAGGTCCAGACCGCCGCCGTCGCGACAACTGACGCGCGATCATTGGCGCGGCTAAGCTGATCACTCTCAGCAGCGCAGGACGCCAGCAGGTGACGGCTGCCGTCGCTCTCCTCCAAGGCGTGCGGGAGCGGAGACGACAGTCCTACATCAGAGCCCCGGCCTCAGGCCTTGACGCGCTCCAGCCAGGCGTCCTCGTCGATCACCTCGACGCCGAACTCGCGCGCCTTGTCGAGCTTGGAGCCGGCACCCGGTCCTGCCACCACAAGATCCGTCTTCTTCGACACCGAGCCGGAGACCTTGGCGCCCAGACGTTCGGCCATCGCCTTGGCCTCGTCGCGCGTCATCTTTTCCAATGAGCCGGTGAAGACGACGGTCTTGCCCGCCACCGGGCTGTTGGTTGACACCGGCACCTCGGCGGCTTCCGGCGTGACTTCCTGCAGCAAGCGCTCGATCACGTCCAGGTTGCGCGGCTCCTTGTAGAACTCGACGATGGCGCGGGCGACGACCTCGCCTATGCCGTCGATGTTGTTGAGGTCGTTCCAGGCGTCGCCGCTGAGGGGCGCCGCCTCCTTCATCCCGGTCTCGAACGCCGCATAGGTGCCATAGGCCCGCGCCAGGAGCTTGGCCGTCGTCTCCCCGACATGGCGGATGCCGAGGGCATAGATAAAGCGATTGAGCGCCACCGTGCGGCGCGCATTGATCGCCTCGAAGAGCTTACGCACGCTCACCCTGCCGAAACCGTCGATGTTCTCCAGCTTCGTCAGGGAGGCTTCCTGTCGCTTCTCCAGCGTGAAAATGTCCGGAGCGGTGCGGATCGACAGTGCCGGGTCGTCCGCCTCGAAGAAGAAGTCGATCTGCTTCGATCCCAGGCCCTCGATGTCGTAGGCATTGCGCGAAACGAAGTGCTTCAGGTGCTCGACCGCCTGCGCGCGGCAGACGAAGCCGCCGGTGCAGCGGCGCACCGCATCCACCTTCCCTGTCCTCTCATGAATGTCGCGCACGGCATGGCTGCCGCAGACCGGGCAGGTCCTCGGGAACTCGTAGGGCACGGCCTCTGCCGGCCGCTTTTCCGGAACAATATCAACGATCTGCGGAATGACATCGCCCGCGCGCTGGACGATCACGACGTCGCCGACGCGGATGTCGCGTCCCTCGCGGATCGGCTCGCCGCTGTTGCCGAGACCGCGGATATAGTCCTCGTTGTGCAGCGTCGCATTGGTCACGACCACGCCGCCGACCGTCACCGGCTCCAGCCGCGCAACCGGCGTGAGCGCACCCGTCCGGCCGACCTGGATGTCGATCGCCGTCAGGGTCGTCAGCGCCTGTTCGGCGGGAAACTTGTGGGCGGTGGCCCAGCGGGGGCTGCGCGAGCGGAAGCCCAGCCGCGCCTGCAGGTCGAGCTGGTCGACCTTGTAGACGACGCCGTCGATGTCGTAGTCGAGGTCCGGCCGCTCCAGCCCGATCTCCCGATAGTGAGCGATGATCGCATCCACGTTGAAGAGCCGCTTCATCAGCGGATTGACCGGAAAGCCCCACGACTTCAGCGCCTGCACCATGCCGAACTGGGTATCGGCGGGCATCTCGCTCATCTCGCCCCAGGCATAGGCGAAGAAGCGCAGCTTCCGGCTCGCCGTCACAGTCGGATCGAGCTGGCGCAGCGACCCCGCAGCCGTGTTACGTGGATTGACGTAGGTCTGCTTGCCTTCGGCGGCCATCTGCGCGTTCAGCGCCTGGAAGTCGCTCTTGGCCATGTAGACCTCGCCGCGCACTTCCGCGATCGCGGGAGCGCCTGCGGGAAGTCGCTTTGGGATCTCGGCGATGGTGAGGATGTTGGCCGTCACGTTTTCGCCCGTCGTACCGTCGCCGCGCGTCGCCGCATTGGCAAGGCGCCCGTTCTCGTAGCGGATCGACATGGACAGGCCGTCGATCTTCGGCTCCGCGGTAAAGGCAATCGAATCGTCCGGCAACCGGCCGAGGAAGCGATAGACCGAGGCGATGAAGTCGCGCACGTCCTCGTCCGAAAAGGTGTTGTCGAGCGACAGCATCGGCCGGGCGTGCACGATCGGCGCGAAGGTCGCAAGCGGAGCCGCGCCCACGCGGCGCGAGGGGCTGTCGTCGCGGACAAGTGCCGGGAAGCGCGCCTCGATCGCATCATTGCGACGCTTCATCGCGTCGTAGTCGGCATCCGAAATCTCCGGCTGGTCCTTGCCGTGGTAGAGTTCATCATGCCGCGCGACCTCCGCCGCCAGAAAGGCCAGCTCGGCTGCCGCCTGCTCCTCGCTCAACGCTTCGACGGGGATTTTCTCGTTTGCCATGTCTCACTCCGCGATTCCGCGTGATGTTTTAGAGCAACTGGCATGAAAGGAAAGATCGCATCCGCCCTGTACACACGGCGTCCAAGCGCAACAACCGGCGGCAACCAGCAAGAACGCCCGAAACGGCGCACCAGCTCCGCGCGAACTCCGCGCCCTAGATCAGGTGTCATCATCTTGACGCGTCCGGAGACAAGGACATGACCTCGATTTCTTCGATCGGTGCGGGCAACCTCCTCTATCGGCGCAGCGCCGCAGCGTCCGAGCAGGAAGACACAGCGCTCCGGCAGGCGCGCGAGGCCCTGTCGACGTTGAAGCGCACGTCCCATCAGACGCAACAGGATCGCAAGGCCGCAGCAGAGGAAAAGCTCGAGCGGATCAAGGAAGAACTGCGAATGCTGATCCAGTTCGGCTTTCCGCCCGAGGTGATCGCACAGCGCCTGGCGCAACTCGGCAAGGACCTCGGCGCGGCCATTCGGCAATACGCAGCCGGAGCAGCCACGCAGGCTGGTGCGCAGGCCGCGGCAACAGCGACGGTCGCGAATACGGCCGCGACCGGCGGAGCAACACAGTCCGCCACTGTGGAAACGGACGGTGCGCACGCGCAAGGGCGTGAAGGAGCCGGCGCAGACGCTAGCCAGGAGGGCCGACCGCCGCTCGGATATGGCGAGACCGCCGATCTTGCGAGAACCGGCACGGCCGCCGGATCCGACCACAACCTTGCCGACGAGTTCAAGAGCCTTGCCGCCCGGATCAAGGCGATGATGCGCGAGGCCGAAGAAGATATGGAGCGACAGAACAAGACGACGGAAGGCTTGCAGGGCCTTTCGGCAGGCATCAACGCCGCGCTTTCGCTGCTTGACGGCGCGGCTGGGAACTTCGCAGGCTCACCCCTGTCTGCGCCCATGGCCATGACGCTTTAACGGCAGACGACTTCGAGCTTCACGCAGCCCCGCAAGCGCGCCACGGCAGAAACGCCTCACACGCCTCCGGACAGCAACCGTGCCGCCGCAGCCCTTGCCTCTTCCGTCACCGATGCCCCGGCCAGCATGCGGGCGATCTCCTCGGTGCGGGCGTCCTCGTCCATGCGGGCGACGCGGGTCGCAATCGCCTCACTGCCGGCGACCGGCCCCTTGGAGATAAGCAGGTGCGTCGCCGCGCGCGCGGCCACCTGCGGCGCGTGCGTGACCGAAAGGACCTGAACCGTGGAAGACAGGCGCTTCAGCCGCTGGCCGATCGCGTCCGCCACAGCGCCGCCCACGCCCGTATCGATCTCGTCGAAGACCAGCGTCGGTGCGGAACCGCGATCGGCGAGGGCCACCTTCAACGCCAGCAGGAAGCGCGAGAGCTCACCCCCGGATGCCACCTTCATGATCGGGCCGGGACGCGTGCCGGGATTGGTCTGGACGTGGAACTCGACGGTGTCGATCCCCTCCTCCGCCCCGCCCTCGGGATCGGTGGTGATGTTGACCATGAAGCGGGCGCGCTCGAGCTTCAACGCCGGCAGCTCCGCCATGACGGCGGCGGCAAGCGCCTCCCCGGTGTGATGACGGCGCTCCGATAGCGCGCGCGCGGCGGCATCATAGGCCGCGCGCATGTCCTTCACGCCCTGTTCGAGATGGACGAGCTTTTCCTCGCCGGCGTCGAGATCGGCCAGGTCGCCGATCATCCGCGCTGCCAGCGCCGGCAGGCCGGAGACCGGCACGGAATACTTGCGCGAGGCGGCGCGCAGCGCAAACAGCCGCTCTTCCGTCCGCTCCAAAAGCTTCGGATCAAACTCGGTCTTGCGCAGCGCCGCTTCGACCGCCATCTGCGCGTCGGATAGCTGGTCAACGGCGCGGCCGAGCAGTTCCACCGTCTCTTCGAGCAGCCCTGGCGCTTCCTGGGCCTTGCGCTCCAGCCGGCGCACCATCGAGGCGATCACCGGGACGGGCGAAGCATTGCCGTTGAGGAAGTCGCTCGCCTCGCTGATGTCGCCGGCGATCCGCTCGGCCTTCATCATGCGCGACCGCTCTTCGGCCAGGACCTCCTCCTCGCCGTCCTGCGGCGAGAGCTTTTCCAGTTCTTCCACCGAGGAGCGCAGATAGTCCGCCTCGCGCGCCGCAGCCGCCACCTTTTCCCGGTGCCGGCGAAGCGCACGCTCGGCCTCGCGCCAGCGCTGATAGAGCACCGCGACCTCGCCCGCCGCCTCCCCAAGGCCGCCGAAGGCGTCCAGCAGCAGCCGGTGGGCATCGGTGTCGATCAGCGCACGATCATCATGCTGGCCGTGGATTTCCACCAGCCTCTGCCCCGCCTGGCGCATCAGCTGTACCGAAACCGGCTGGTCGTTGACATAGGCCTTGGTGCGTCCGTCAGCGGACTGCACGCGGCGGAAGATCAGGTCGCCGTCGTCGTCGATGCCGTTGTCGCGCAGCAAGGCGCGCGCCGCATGCTCCTGCGGCACATCGAACACCGCCGTTACCTGCCCCTTGTCGAGCCCGTGACGGACGAGCGAGCCGTCGCCGCGCCCGCCGAGCGCCAGCGAAAGGCTGTCGAGAAGTATGGATTTTCCAGCACCGGTCTCGCCGGTCAGCACCGACAGGCCCGCGTCGAAGCCAAGGTCAAGCCGTTCGATCAGGACGATATCGCGGATCGAAAGCTGTGCCAGCATCCGGTTTCGTATCTCTTCAGCTCAGGCGCCAATCAGTTGCTTGCCGGCGCGCGAAATCCAGGAACCCGCATTCTCCCGTGGCTCCAGTCCCTTGGACTGCAGAAGCTTGTAGGAGTCGGCATACCACTGGCTGTCCGGGTAGTTGTGACCAAGGACGGCGGCGGCGGTCTGCGCTTCGGTGGAAATACCCATCGCATAATAGGCTTCGACCAGACGCGCGAGTGCCTCTTCGATCTGGTTGGTGGCCGGATACTGCTCGACGACGGTCCGGAAGCGCGTAATGGCCGCCAGGTATTCCTTGCGCTCGAGATAGTAGCGCCCGACCTGCATCTCCTTGCCGGCCAGCTGGTCGCGCGCGAAACGGATCTTCGTCTGCGCGTCCTCGACATACTCCGAATCCGGATATTTGTTCACGACGTTCTGCATCGCCTCGATCGTCTTCGTCGCGGCGCGCTGGTCCTGCGTCACGCTCGGGATCTGCTTTGCATAGGCGAGGCCGACAATGTACTGCGCGTAAGCTGCGTCTTCCGATTCGGGATAGAGGTTCAGATATCGCGTTCCGGCGGTAATCGCCTCCTCGGTCGCGCCCTGTCGATAGTTGACGAAGGCGTTCATCACCAGAGCCTTGCGCGCATATTCGGAGAACGGGTGCTGCCGGTCGATCGCAGCAAACTTGCGCGAAGCCTCTGTCACCTTGCCCGCATTGAGGTTGGCAAGACCCTGATTGTAGAGCACTTCCGGCGACTCGGTCTCTGCCGTCAGCTTGGTGATGTCGATATCGGGATCGCTTTGGCATGCCGTCAGCGCCAGCGGCGCCGTCGACAGGAGGGCGACGCAGACAATCCGCGTCCAACGCTTAGCATCGACAATCCCTGCAAATTTCATCTGACAATCCCAATATCAGCACGGCGCTCTGTTCGAGCGCCGTTCAATTACCGCGTTCTAGCCCCAAACTTGCGGAGACCGCAACGCCATGCAGGCGCATTAACGCAATTTTATGGCAAAGATTGTGTGAAACCATCGCGATGCAGGGATATCCCCCGCTTCCCGACTCAGGCCGACCAGGGGGCGAATTCCGGTGCATTGACCGCGATGAGTTCACGCTTGCCTGCGCGTGCACGGGGAGCGGAAGCCTCGACCACCTCGTAGGCGGTACGATCGTTCAGCAGCGCCTTCAGCGCCAGCGCGTTCATCTTGTGCCCGCCGCGATAGGAGCGGTAGCAGCCGATGAACTGCGCACCGGCCAGCGCCAGGTCGCCGACGGCGTCCAGCGTCTTATGACGGGCGAACTCGTCACTATAGCGCAGCCCCTCGACGTTGATGACGGTGTTGTCATCCGAAATGACCACGGAGTTTTCGAGCGACGAGCCGAGCGCGTAACCGGCGGCCCACAGACGCTCGACGTCGCGCATGAACCCGAAGGTGCGGGCGCGGGAAAGCTCGGACCGGAACGTGGCAGGCGTCAGCTCGCCCTTCCAGGCCTGCCGGCCGATCAGCGGGCAATCGAAATCGATCTCGACCTCGAAGCGCGTGCCGTCATGCGGGGAGAACTCGGCCCAAGACGAACCCGATTCGACGCGCACAGGCTTGACGACGCGGATATAGCGACGCTTGACAGCAAGCGGGCGCAGACCGACCTGGTCGATCGCCTCGATAAAGGGCGCCGAACTGCCGTCCATGATCGGCATTTCCGCGCCGCTGACCTCGATGAGAACGTTGTCGAGCGACAGCGCATAAAGGGCAGCCATCACATGCTCGATCGTCGCGATCGACTTCTCGGGCGAGAAGCCGAGCACGGTGCAAAGATCGGTATTGCCCACCTGCGAGGAAACCGCGCGATATTCGTTTACGTTGCCATTATCGTGCACGCGCTGGAATACGATGCCGGTATCGGCCTCGGACGGATGAAAAGTGATCGACACCGTCGCGCCCGAATGGACGCCGGTTCCCGAAATCGTGACCGGGCTAGAGATCGTCGTCTGAAAACCCAGCAAGCTGATGGACATTCTAATTCGCCTTATCTTTAAACCGGCGCCGCACGCCGGCCGTCACTTATAACTTCGTGCGCCTCTCAACCGCCGACATCCGGCAACGGGGGCTGCACTACCGAAACCTTGGCAGGGTCTGGAAAACCGCCCATGAATCAATGCCATGGCCTCGTTTCTGGCCGGAATGTAGTTGCGCGCCCCGTCCGATACAAATCACTGTTTCTTTCGCTTTGTTACGCCCCACAGGTTCCGGATAATATCTTGAAAACGCTGATAAAAATTCGGGCCCGGATCATCGATCCGGACCCGAATGTGACATCATGTTACACCCGTCAGTTCGACTGGCGGCGCAGGAAGGCGGGGATCTCCAGCTGGTCGTCCTCGCTCAGCGCGCGCGGCTGCGGATTGGCGCGGCCGTGGTCGTCGAGCTGCCCGCGGCGGGGTGCGTACACGCTCGCTTCCGGCGACAGAGCGCGGCGCTGGGGTGCCGGCGCTGCCGGCTCGGCAGCGGCGTGATGCTCTTCCTCGTCGCGGCGCGAGAGCGAGTTGGTGATCCGCTTCAGCAGCCCCATCGGACCACGCTCTTCCGGCTGTGCCTGCACCGGCGGCTGAACGCGGCGCTCCATCTCTGCCTGGACGACCGGGGGGAAGTCCTCGATCTTGGGCATGCGAGTCGCTACCGGCTCTTCGCGGATGATCGGAGCGGCCGGCTCGGCGCGCTGGGCGACGGGCGCGGGCTGCTGATACTGCGGTTGATGGTACTGCGGCTGCTGATACTGGGCCTGCGGTGCCGGCGCCGGACGGGCGGCCAAGGGGGCTTCCGTTGCCGGAGCGGCAGCAAAGAGGCGGCTCTGCGGACGGAACTCTTCGTGCTGGACCGGAGCGGGCTTGGCTTCCGGCAGGGAGAGCTCGCGCTCCAGGCCCAGTTCGGCGGCCCGGATCGTCTCGGCGATTGGATCTGCCGCCTTGACCGGTTGCGGAGCGACGGGCTGCGGCGCAGCCGGCTGCGCCATGACCGGAGCCGGGGCCGGAGCGACCGGCTGGGAGACCTGCGGCTGCGGCGGAACGGCAGCGGACGGACGGACCAGCGGCTTGTTCACCGGACGATAGTCGGCAGACTTGCCGGCCACCTCAGCGGCGGCGCGGTCGATGCCGGTGGCAACCACGGAGACGCGGATCAGGCCTTCCAGTTCCTCATCGAAGGTGGCGCCGAGGATGATGTTGGCGTCCGGATCGACTTCCTCGCGGATGCGGGTCGCCGCCTCGTCCACTTCGAACAGCGTCAGGTCGCGACCACCGGTGATGGAGATCAGCAGGCCTTGCGCGCCCTTCATCGAGGTTTCGTCGAGCAGCGGGTTGGCGATTGCGGCTTCGGCTGCGGCCATCGCGCGGCCTTCGCCGGATGCCTCACCGGTGCCCATCATCGCACGGCCCATTTCACGCATCACCGAGCGGACGTCGGCGAAGTCGAGGTTGATCAGGCCTTCCTTGACCATCAGGTCGGTGATGCAGGCGACGCCCGAGTAGAGGACCTGGTCGGCCATCGCAAAGGCGTCGGCAAAGGTCGTCTTGTCGTTGGCGATACGGAACAGGTTCTGGTTCGGGATCACGATCAGCGTGTCGACCGACTTCTGCAGTTCCTGGATGCCCTGCTCGGCAAGCCGCATGCGGCGACCGCCCTCGAAGTGGAAGGGTTTGGTGACGACGCCGACGGTCAGGATGCCCTTGTTGCGGGCCGCCTGTGCGACGATCGGAGCAGCGCCGGTGCCCGTGCCGCCGCCCATGCCGGCGGTGACGAAGCACATGTGCGTGCCGTGCAGGTGATCGATGATCTCGTCGATGCACTCCTCGGCGGCCGCGCGGCCGACTTCGGGCTGCGAGCCGGCGCCGAGACCCTCGGTGACCTGGGCGCCCATCTGGATGATGCGCTCGGCCTTGGTCATCGTCAGCGCCTGGGCATCCGTGTTGGCGACGACAAAGTCGACGCCCTGGAGACCGGCCGTGATCATGTTGTTGACAGCGTTGCCGCCGCCGCCGCCGACACCGAAGACGGTGATGCGGGGCTTCAGCTCAGTGATGTCCGGCTTCTGCAGCTTGATCGTCATTGCATTTGTTCCTTTGTCTGTTCCGGCCCGCGTCGCCACACGGCCAAATTGTCTAATTTCGTATCCGCCTTACGCTTCACCCGGCGGCAAACCCGTCAGAAACTTTCCTTCAGCCACTGCCCCATCCGGGCGATCCGGCCGTTTCCTCCTGCAAGCGACGCAAGCATGCCGCCCTGCGTCGAATGCGCTTCCAACTCCGCCACCTGCGGATAGATCATCAGGCCGACCGCCGTGGAAAACGCCGCACCCTTGGCCGCGGCAGGCAGGCCCGAAACGCCGAGCGGCCGCCCGACGCGAACGTTGCGCGCGAGGATCCGGCGCGCGGCTTCCGGCAGTCCCGTGAGCTGGCTGGCACCACCCGTCAGGACGATTCTCTTTCCGACGATCGGCGAGAAGCCGGAGCGCTGGATCCGATCGCGGATCAGTTCCAGCGTTTCCTCGATGCGGGCGCAGACGATGCGCGAGAGCAGCGCGCGCGGCACGTGGGTCGGCTGGTCGCGATCGTCCTCGCCGATCGGCGGGACGGCTACGATATCGCTTTCGTCGGATGCGTTCGGCAGCGCCGAGCCATGCACGACCTTGAGACGCTCCGCATCCTCGATCCGGGTGGAGAGGCCGCGGGCAATGTCGGTCGTGACGTGGTGACCGCCGAGCGCGACCGCGTCGGCATGGACGAGCTTGCCTTCGGCGAAGACGGAGATCGCCGTGGTGCCGCCGCCCATGTCGATGCAGGCGCAGCCCAGTTCCACTTCGTCGTCGACGAGTGCCGAGAGGCCGCTCGCATACGGTGTTGCCACCATGCCCTCGACCGAGAGGTGCGCACGGTTGACGCAAAGCTCCAGGTTCTTCAGTGCGGTCCGCTCGGCCGTCAGCACATGCATGTCCACGCCGAGGACGTCGCCATACATCGACAGCGGGTCCCGGATGCCGCGCTCGCCGTCCAGCGAGTAACCGGTCGGAAGCGAATGCAGGATGGCCCGGTCCTGGCGGATCGAGCGCTGGCCGGCGGCGGCCAGCACCTTGCGCAGGTCGGCCGCTTCGACTTCCTGGCCGCCGAGGTCGATCGTGCCGGTGTAGATGTCGCTCTGCAGCCGCCCGGCTGAAACGTTGACGATCAGGCTGTCGATCGTCAGCCCCGCCATGCGCTCGGCGGCATCCACCGCCAGCCGCACGACGCTTTCTGCCGCGTCGAGGTCGGCGATCACGCCGTTCTTGACGCCGCGGGAGCGGTGATGGCCGATGCCGATGATCTCGATCGAGTGCGTGCGGCCGGGAAGGATTTCGCTTTCCGGACGGGGCGTCAGCTTGCCGATCATGCAGACGACCTTGGTCGATCCGATATCGAGCACCGAAACGACATGAGACCGCTTCGAATTGAGCGGCTTAAGGCGAGGCAGACCGAAATGGGAGGAGCCGAAGATACTCATGAGCGATCGGTTACCTTCTTGAGTTCCTTTGTGCGCTGATCGAGGACGACCTTGCGGCGCTCCAGCGCCCCCTCGGTCAGGCGGATCGTCGTGCGATCTTCGAGCCTGAGGTCGACGGCTGCGATATCGCGCTCGAGGACCCCCTGCTCCGCCTGCAGCCGGAAGAGCTGCTCCATCGCACGCGGCACGTTCATTTCCGGCAGCATGACGATCACGCCGTTGTCCAGGCGCAGGTCCCAGCGGCGGCCGGCAACCCGGACATAGGCCCGAACGCGCGCCTTGATTTCCGGCCAGTTGTCGAACTGCTTGTCGAAATCGGCGGCGGCAGCCTCCGCATCCCGGCCGACGAAAAGTGGCAATGCCGAGAACTTGTTATCGCGCAGCGGGGCGATGACGCTGCCGTTCCTTTCGATCAGCGACAGGTCGTTGCCGTGCTGCCAGATCGCAAACGCGGTGCGCTCCTTCAGCGTGACCTCGATGGTGCCGGGATAGACCTTGCGAACCGAGACCTCCTCGACCCAGGGCAGCTTTGCGAGCCTTTGCCGCGCCTCTTCGATATCGAGGGCAACGAGCGAGGTCGTGCCGTCGAGGCCGAGCTGCTCAAGGATGTCGATCTCGGAGGTCTCGCGGGCACCCGAAACCTTCACGTCGTCGATGGCGAAGCCCGCGGCCGTCGTGGTCGACTGGGCGAAGTCCTGCGTGTGACCACCGAGCGACATACCGTAGAAGCCGGTAGCGGCCAGGAACGAGACGGCCGCAACGGTGCCCGCGTGGCGCGGTATCGCTACGCGACCGACAGCAAGACTGACGGCAAAACGCACGATGCGACGCAGCGGACGCGGCAGCACGCGGCCGGACTCGGCCTCCACCAGACCTGCAGCGTCCGGCTGACGTACCCTGCTTCTTTTTTTGCCGGTCAACGCAAACAAGACGCGTCCTCCACCATCCAACTCAAGAATTCGCCAAAGGAATGACCGGCATGATCGGCCATCTCGGGCACCAGGGACGTCGGAGTCATGCCGGGCTGCGTATTGATTTCCAGCCACACGATCTCGCCATTTTCGGAGAAGCGGTCATCATATCGAAAGTCCGATCTGCTGACGCCGCGGCACCCGATCGCTTGATGCGCCTTGAGTGCGAGTGTTTGTATTTTTTGGTAAATATTTGGTGAAATTTGCGCAGGAAGAACGTGGCGAGAGCCGCCTTTAACGTATTTTGCATCATAATCGTAAAAACCGTGTCCCTGCGGCACCACTTCCGTCACCCCGAGAGCGACATCGCCCATCACGCCGCAAGTGAGTTCGCGGCCGTAGACGTAGCGCTCGACCATGACCTGGTCACCATAGCGCCATTCGTCGGAAGTGATCACCTGCGGGGGATGCGGCTGATCCTCCTTCACGATCACCACACCGAAGCTGGACCCCTCGCGGACCGGCTTGACGACATAGGGCGGCTTCATCGGATGGCTCGACGTGATGTCGAAGCGGTTCATGAGACGCGCTTCAGCAACAGGTACTCCCGCGGCCTTGGCGACGATCTTTGCCTGGGCCTTGTCCATGGCGAGCGCCGAGGCGAGAACGCCGGAATGGGTATAGGGAATCTGCAGATATTCCAGGATGCCCTGGATCTTTCCGTCTTCGCCGAACGGCCCATGCAGTGCGTTGAAGGCGACGTCCGGCCTCAGATCCGACAGTACGGTGGCGACATCGTAGCCGACATCGACACGGGTCACACGGTATCCCTGAGCTTCGAGCGCATCCGCGCAGGCATTGCCCGACGAAAGGCTGACAGGCCTTTCGGAGGAAAACCCACCCATCAGCACCGCGACATGCTTGCTCATCTAGACCCCCGGACTCTCGCACACACTGGCTGGAGTCGCTTGCGCGGGCCTGATGCCAACCTGCGCAGCGACTCGAATTGCCGCTCTGGTGTCACTACAACGACATTATGGTTAATGAACCGTTTACTTTCGTTAACCGGACGACGCGAACGGGTTAACGCGGGCGTGCCGAATCAAGACGTTCAACCGATTCATGCCTTGGAATCAGAGAGTTGGCCGCAATGCAAGCTTTCCATACAAAGCATGAAACGAGACATCCCGCTCCGGCAGACCGAAGCGGGATGTCTCGTTCCCTCGTAAGTACACGGCTACCCGGCGACCATTTTTGCGCCCGCGCGGCCGGCTGGAGCTCAGTCGTTCTCGCCGACCGCCTTCCATGCAAGCGCGCCCAGCGCCCCGCCGACGATGGGCGCAAGCCAGAACAGCCACAGCTGCGCGATTGCCCAGTCGCCCACGATCAGCGCCACGCCAGTGGAACGTGCCGGATTGACGGAGGTGTTCGTCACCGGGATGGACACCAGATGGATGAGCGTCAGCGCCAGCCCGATGGCGATCGGCGCGAAACCGACCGGGACACGGCCATGCGTCGCGCCGAGGATGATGAAGATGAACATGAACGTCATCACCACCTCGATCAGGAATGCGGAAGTGACGGAATAGCCACCCGGCGAATGCGCGCCATAGCCGTTGGAGGCAAAGCCGCCGAGTTCGAAGCCGGGCTTGCCGGTGGCGATGAAATAAAGCACCAGCGCGGCCATGATCGCGCCCGCCACCTGCGCGATGATGTATTGCACCAGACTGGAGGCGGGAAACTTGCCGGCAACCGCCAGGCCGACGGAAACGGCAGGATTGAAATGGCCGCCCGATATGCCGCCGACGGCATAGGCCATCGTCAGCACGGTCAGACCGAAAGCGAGAGACACGCCCAGCAGGCCTATCCCGACATCAGGGAACGCAGCGGCAAGGACGGCGCTGCCACAACCACCAAAAACAAGCCAGAAAGTACCAAGAAATTCAGCAGAAAGCCTCTTGAGCATATAGATTCCCCCGCCTGCGGCAGCCCCGCACGTCGAAGGGGCAAACCGCTGTTGAAGCTATGCAAACGCCCTTCCTGAAATGTACACCGGTCCGGCCTCTGCATTTCGCGAAAACCGCAACCTAGCAATCACGCGGAAATCGATTCCGGTCAAGGTTACCGGCAACAGACTTCAGGCACGCCCTAACCGTGGATGCCCATGGCACTGCGGATCGTCTCCGCAATCGGATCGTTGCTGAAGCGGATGACCCGCCCCACATTCGCAATTTCCCGCTCATGCACGACCCGGTCGCGACCTGCGACCTTGGCGAGATAAAGTGCGCGGTCGGCATGGGAAAAGATCTCGTCGAAGCTTCGTCCGGGCAGCCAGTCCGCAATGCCGGCGGATATTGTGACGGAGACGGAGGCTTCCCCCACGGCAATCGGCGTGCCGCGGACGGCCTGACGCAGCGCCTCGACGAAACGCATCGTTTCCTCGAGCGAAAGCCCGCAGACGAGCACGGCAAACTCCTCGCCGCCAATGCGTGAAACGATATGCCCGCCGCCGGACCGGCCTGCGAGCTGGGCGGCAATCGCAACGATGACCTCGTCGCCGGCAGCATGCCCGAGGTTGTCGTTGATCGACTTGAATCGATCGACGTCGAGAATGACAAGGGCGACGGGAGAAACAGCGGTCTCGCATGCTTTGAGAAACGCGCGGCGGTTAAGGAGGCCCGACAGCGAGTCCGTCTTGCTCAGCCGCTCGAACTCGGCATGCGAAACCGACAGCTCGTAGACTGCAAGCCCGACCACATAGTAGGCGACGAAGGCCACCGTCAGCGCAACGAACGGCGTCAGCACCGTCGCGATGACGAGCGCGTCGAAGAGATCGTAGGGCAAAAGTCCGGCCGCATACAGCAACAGATGCGCCGACACGTTCAGGCCATAGGCCAGAACGGTGATGCGCAACGCCATCGCGGCAGAACGGCGCACGACCTGCCCGCGCGAGGAAAACTCCCCGAGCGACAGCTGCCGGTTCACCCAAGACTTCACCCGTTCGCTCATCTCAGCCTCCAGAGGGCGGGCGCATGCTAGTTGCCTGTCGTTAACAATTCAGACGGTTTAGCGTATGGATTTTCGCACGCATAGATCGAATCCCATGCCGGATTTGGCCGAAAATGTCGCGATCGATTGCCGAACTTCGTAAAAATTATCTTAGCGTGCCCGCTTGCGTACTTTTGTTGTTTCGCAATTCGGTCACATGCCTTAAAGCACGCCCGAACGCCCGTCCCAAGGGGCGTCGCAACATTCAAGATAAGGCAAAGTACAATGAGTGACACTTCATCGACGGTGTCACCGACCGCTACGCATTCGACTACCTCCGCCATCAATTCCCCGGCGCGTGTCCTTTTTGCAAGCTTGGTCGGTACGACCATCGAATTCTTCGATTTCTACGTATACGCCACCGCCGCCGTGCTGGTCTTCCCGACGTTGTTCTTCCCGAACAGCGATCCGACCACGGCGCTGCTCGCCTCCTTCGCGACCTTCTCGATTGCCTTCTTCGCCCGTCCGCTCGGTGCAATCGTGTTCGGCCACTATGGAGACCGCATCGGCAGAAAGACCACGCTCGTGGCGGCGCTCCTGACGATGGGCATTTCCACCGTCGTCATCGGTCTGCTGCCGTCCTACGAAACCATTGGCGTGCTCGCACCGCTGCTTCTGGCGCTGTGCCGGTTCGGACAGGGCTTCGGCCTCGGCGGCGAATGGGGCGGCGCGGTACTGCTTGCCACCGAAAACGCCCCTCCGGGCAAGCGCAGCTGGTATGGCATGTTCCCGCAGCTCGGCGCACCCGTCGGCCTGTTCCTGTCTTCCGGCGTCTTCTGGGTCCTGCTTCATTTCATGTCACAGGAATCGCTGCTTGCCTGGGGATGGCGCGTGCCGTTCATCGCCTCGATCGCACTGATCGCCGTCGGTCTCTGGGTTCGCCTGTCGATCACGGAGACCCCGGCGTTCCAGAAAGCCATCGACAAGAAGGAACGCGTGGAGGTTCCCGTCGTGGAGCTCTTCCGCAATCACAAGCGCAGCCTGGTGCTCGGCACCTTCGTGGCGCTCGCGACCTTCGTGCTGTTCTACATCGGCTCGGCCTATCTGCTGTCCTACAACGTCAAGGTGCTGCAGATCCCCTTCGTCGAGGCGCTGGAAATTCAGATTCTCGGTTCGGTGCTCTTCGGTATCTTCATCCCGATCGCCGGCAAGCTGGCCGAAAAGTTCGGCCGACGCGAAGTGCTGATCGCAACCACCGTCCTGATCGGCATCTTCTCGTTCTTCCTGCCCGGCCTGATGACCAGCGGCGAAAGCGGTATCTTCGTCTTCGTGATCCTGGCAATGGCGCTGATGGGAATGACCTACGGCCTCATCGGCACGGCGCTGGCGGCCCCCTTCCCCACGAAGGTGCGCTACACGGGATCGTCGATCACGTTCAACTTCGCCGGCATTTTCGGCGCATCCCTTGCGCCCTACATTGCGACCTATCTGCAGGCCAACTACGGCATGACCTATGTCGGCTACTATCTCGGTATCGCCGCCGTGGTCACGCTCGTCTGCATCCTTCTGTCGGGCAAGGAAGAGGTCTGATCCATTCCGCCCTATGAAACGAGAAACGCCGCGGCACTGCCGCGGCGTTTTCTTTTGCGATGAAGTCAAAGACGACTCAGGCCGTGGCGCGGCCGAGGAATTCCTTGATCTCGTAGCCGGGCATGAAATTGCCGACGCGCTTGATTTCCCATTGCAGCATGACGCCGGAATGTTCGAGCACGCGGCTGCGAACCGTCTCGCCGAGATACTCCAGCTCGTAGCCCGTCGCCTGGCCTGTGTTGATCATGAAGTTGCAGTGCATGGGCGACATCTGTGCCCCGCCGATCATCAGCCCGCGGCAGCCGGCCTCGTCGATCAGCTTCCAGGCCGAATGCCCTTCCGGGTTCTTGAACGTGGAGCCGCCGGTCTTCTCGCGGATCGGCTGTACCGTTTCGCGGTGCTGGCGCACGGCGTCCATCTTTTCGCGAATCTCGCCCCTGTCGCCCGCATGCCCCTGGAAAACGGCATGGGTGAAGATCAGCCCGTCCGGCGCCTTCGAGTGGCGGTAGCTGTACCCCATGTCGGCGTTCGAAAGCACGTAGGTGTTGCCCTTGCGATCAACCGCATGCACCTCGGCGACAAGGTCCTTGGTCTCTCCGCCGTTCGCGCCGGCATTCATGCGCAGCGCGCCGCCGATCGAGCCCGGGATGCCGTAGTAGAACTCGAAGCCGGCGATGCTGTTGTCGAGCGCCATCGCGGCGATGTTCTTGTCGGGGCAGATCGCGCCGGCCTTGATCCTGTTGTCGCCCATCAGTTCGAGATCGCCGAACCCCTTGGCCGACAGGCGCACGACGACGCCGCGAATGCCCCCGTCACGCACGAGCAGGTTCGATCCGACGCCGACGACCATGACCGGAACCTCTTCCGGCACGAGCTTCAGGAAGGTCACAAGGTCGTCCGTGTCGTGCGGCTGGAACATCAGTTCCGCCAGCCCGCCGGCCCGGAACCAGGTGACGCGGTCCATCGGCGCGTCCGGCGTCAGTCTGCCGCGCACTTCCTTGATGCCATCGCCCAGAGACGCCAGCAATTTCCCGCCATCCACCTGCTTCATGCCGTCTTTCCTGAAATGCCGTCCAATTCCTTCGGCAGCGCCGCCGCCCAATAGGTGATGCTGCCCGCCCCCAAGAGAACCACAAAGTCGCCCGGATTAGCAATGGCGCCAATGGTAGAGGCCAGCTTCTCCGGCCCTTCCAGGAAACGGGCATCGCGATGACCGCCCGACTTGATCCGCGAAACCAGCGTTTCGGCGGTGATCCCCTCGATCGGCTCTTCACCTGCGGCGTAGATCGGTGCGATCAAAATCGTGTCAGCGTCGTTGAAGCAGCCGGCGAATTCCTCGAACAGGCTGTGTACGCGCGTGTAGCGGTGCGGCTGATGCACGGCGATGATTCGCCCCTGGCATGCCTCGCGTGCGGCACGAAGCACCGCCTTGATCTCGACGGGATGGTGGCCGTAGTCGTCGTAGACGCTCACCCCGTTCCAGGTGCCTGTCAGCGTGAAGCGCCGCTTCACCCCGCCGAAGGAGGCGAGCCCGCGGGCGATGTCCTCGGGCGAGATGCCGAGCCGCTGCGCCACGGCGATCGCAGCCGTCGCGTTCGACACGTTGTGGCGGCCGGGCATCGGGAGGCGCAGCCCCTGCATCTCGATCACCTGGCCGGTGCGACGCCTGCGGATCTCCACGTCGAAGACGGAGGTCGCGCCATCCATGCGTACATTGCCGAAGCGGACGTCTGCCTGCGGGTTCTCGCCGTAGGTGATGACCTTCCTGTCCTCGATGCGGCTGACCATGGCCTGGACTTCCGGATGGTCGAGGCACATCACCCCGAAACCGTAGAAGGGAACGTTTTCGACGAACTGGCGGAAGGCGGCGCGAACCGCGTCGAAATTGCCGTAGTGGTCGAGGTGCTCGGGATCGATGTTCGTCACGACAGCGACATCAGCGGGAAGCTTGAGGAAGGTTCCGTCGGACTCGTCCGCCTCCACCACCATCCACTCACCTTCGCCCATGCGGGCGTTGGTGCCGTAGGCGTTGATGATGCCACCGTTGATTACGGTCGGATCCAGGCCGCCTGCCTCGAGCAGGGCTGCGACCATGGATGTGGTCGTCGTCTTGCCGTGGGTGCCGCCGATGGCGATCGCGTTCCGGAATCGCATCAGCTCCGCCAGCATCTCCGCACGGCGCACGACCGGCAGGAGCTTTTCGCGGGCGGCGATCAGTTCCGGATTGTTCTTCTTGATCGCAGTCGAGACGACGACGACCTCGGCATCGCCCAGGTTTTCCGCCTTGTGGCCGACGAAGACTTCGATGCCCTTGTCACGCAGCCGCTGTACGTTGGCGCTGTCGGACTGGTCGGAGCCCTGAACGCGGTGGCCGAGATTGTGCAGCACCTCGGCGATGCCGCTCATGCCGATCCCGCCGATCCCGATGAAATGAACGAGCCCTATGCTCTTCGGCATCTTCATGGCCGTTCTCCCTTGAATTCCTCGATCGTCCTGCCGCTCGCAATAGCCTCTACCATGCCCGCGAGCAAGCGCGCGGCGTCCGGCTTTCCTGCCTTTCGGGCGTTGGCCGCCATCTCCGCCAGCCGATCCGGGTTCTTCATCGCCTCTGCGATGATGGTCGACAGTTTCTCCGGGGACAGTTCGGATTGCGCGATCACCTTGGCGCCGCCGGTGGCAGCGAGGGCTGCGGCATTGGCTGCCTGGTCGTGATCCAGCGCATACGGATAAGGAACCAGAATGGCCGGCCGGCCGATTACCGAGATTTCCGAAACCGTCGAGGCCCCCGAGCGGCAGACGACGAGATGCGCCTTGGCAAGACGGTCGGCCATGTCGGTGAAAAACGGCGACACGTCGGCAGCGATCCCGAGCTTGCCGTAGATCGCGTCCACTCCTTCCCTGTCTTCCGGACGCGCCTGCTGGGTCAGGCGCAGGCGGGCGCGTTTGCCTTCGTGCAGGCGGCAGATCGCCTGCGGAACGGCGTTGGAGAAGAACTGCGCGCCCTGGCTGCCGCCGAACACGACCAGGCGGAACTCGCCGCCTGCCTCGGGTGCCGCATAGGGCACAGTCGCGGCGGCGATGACGGCAGGCCGTACCGGATTTCCGGTCACGACCGTCTTTGCGGCATAGGGACCTTGGCCTTCCGGCAGGAAGCCGCCGGCGATCGCCCGCACGCGCGCGGCAAGCGCCTTGTTGGCGCGCCCCATCACCGCGTTCTGCTCGTGGATCATCGAGGGGATGCCCATGCCGGTGGCGGCAAGGAGCGGCGGCAGCGTCGGATAGCCGCCGAAGCCAACGACAGCACTGGGGCGAAGCCGCGACATCAGCCGCCGGGCGGAGCGCAGCCCCTTCCACAGCGTCCAGAGCGACGAGGCGAGCTTGACCGGATTCTTCGAACCGATTGTGGCCGATGGGACGACATGGATCTCGTCGGCCGGGAACTTGCCGGCGAAGCGCTCCGCGCGGCTGTCGGTCACGAGATGTACCGACCAGCCGTTCGCCTTGAGCTCGTGCGCAAGCGCTTCGGCTGGAAACAGATGACCGCCGGTCCCCCCGGCAGCGAGAAGGATGATGCCTTTTGCCATTCCGTTACTCCGCAGGCGCGACCATACCCGAACGGAACAGGCTGCGCTCCGTGGCACGCTTTTCCGGCCGGTGTCGGGTCAGTGCCAGGATAAAGCCGGCCGTGACGCAGATCGCCGTCATCGACGAACCGCCGTAGGAGATGAGCGGCAGCGTCATGCCCTTCGCCGGCAACAGTTCAAGGTTCACGCCGACATTGATCATCGACTGGGTGCCGATCAGAAGCACAAGCCCTGCGACGGCGAAACGGGTGAAGTCGTTGCGCTCCTTGAAAGCGTGGTTCAACCCGCGCAGGACGACAAATGCGAACACCGCAACGATGATCATGCAGAAGATGATGCCGAACTCCTCGGCGGCAACCGAGAAGATGAAGTCGGTGTGGCTGTCCGGGATGATGCGCTTCACCACGCCCTCGCCCGGCCCCTTGCCGAACCAGTCACCGCGAATGATTGCCTCGCGCGCGGTATCCACCTGGAACGTGTCGCCCTCGCCGGTGAGGAAGCGGTCCACACGGCCGGCCACGTGGTCGAACATGTAGTAGGCGACGGCAAAACCGCCGAGCGCCACGCTGCCGAGCAGGATGATCCAGATCCAGGGCATGCCGGCCATGAAGAACATGCCGCCCCAGACGGCGGTGACGAGGATCGTCTGGCCGAGGTCGGGCTGGGCGACCAGCAGTGCCGCCACGATGCCGTAGAGCATGATGGCGAAAAGGTTGCCGGGGATTTCCGGCTGCCGGGCATGTTCGGAGAAGAGCCAGGCGCAGATGACGACGAAGGCGGGCTTCATGAACTCGGAAGGCTGGATCGACAGGCTGCCGATCGAGAGCCAGCGCCGCGCGCCCTTGACCTCGACGCCGAAGAATAGCGCCAGCACCATGGCGGCCAGCGAAACGATCAGCAGGATTGCGGCCGTTCGCCTCACCTGACGGGGAGACAGGAACGAGATCGCCACCATTGTCGCAATCGCCGGCACCAGGAACAAGGCGTGCCGCTTGACGAAGTGGAAGCTGTCGAGGTTCAGGCGCTCGGCCACAGCGGGGCTTGCCGCAAACGACAGCATGAAGCCGATCCCCATCAGGAGGATGAAGGCGGCGAGAAAGAACCTGTCTATTGTCCAGAACCAGTCGGCTACCGGACCACGCTCGGCACGACTAACCATGGCACATCCCCCTAACCGTTGGTCTCTATCAGCATGGTCACGCCCGGAAGCGCTGCTACATGGCCGACGAAGGCATCACCTCTGACCTCGAAGTTCTTGTACTGATCGAAGCTTGCGCAAGCCGGGGAGAGCAGAACGGCGACCGGACCGGCTCCGTCCCTCTCCGCATCCGAAGCGGCATGCGCCACGGCCCGCTCCAGCGTGCCGGAAATTTCGTAAGGTACGCTCTCGCCGAGGGTGGCGGCGAACGCCGCGGCGGCCTCGCCGATCAGATAGGCCTTGGCGATCTTCGGGAAGAAGCCGCTAAGGCTGGCGATCCCGCCCTCCTTCGGAAGTCCGCCCGCGATCCAGTAGATCCGCTCATAGCTCGAAAGCGCAGGCGCTGCCGCCTCCGCATTGGTCGCCTTGCTGTCGTTGACGAAGACGACGTGGTTTTTGCGGCCGACCGGCTGCATGCGATGCTTGAGGCCCGGAAAGGACGTCAGCCCCGCGCGGATATGCTCCTCGCTGACGCCGACCGCCAGGCACGCCGCAATCGCGGCAGCGGCGTTCTGGGCGTTGTGGCTGCCACGCAGGGTCTGGATCGGCGACAGATCGATCAGTTCGCGCGTACCGCCGCCGTGCGCGAGGAGAATATGCGATCCCTCGGCATAAAGCCCGTCCGCGACAGGCTGGCGGCGCGAAATGCGCACGACCTTCGCGCCGGCGCGTTCGACCCGATCGGCGATCATGGTGGTGAAGCTGTCGTCGACGGCCACGATCGCCGTATCGCTGCCGGCGACCAGGCGCTCCTTGACGTCCGCATAGTGCTGCATCGTGCCGTGCCGGTCGAGGTGATCGGGGGTCAGGTTCAGCAGGATGCCGGCAGTCGGATTGATCGTCGGGGCCAGATCGATCTGGTAGGAGGAGCACTCGACCACGTATAAACGGCCCGCCTTCGGCGGATCGAGCGTCAGAACGGCGGTGCCGATGTTGCCGCCGAGCTGCGTATCCCGGCCGCTAGCCTTGAGGATATGCGCGATCAGCGCCGTCGTGGTCGACTTGCCGTTGGTGCCGGTAATTGCGATGAACGGGCAATCGGGCGCATGCGCCCGCCGCTCTCGGACGAACAGCTCGACGTCGCCGATGATCTCGACGCCGGCCGCGCGCGCCAGATCGACGCTCCAGTGCGGCTTGGGATGGGTCAGCGGCACGCCGGGCGACAGGACGAAGGCCGCAATGCCGCTCCAGTCGAGCTTGCGAAGATCGCCCGTGACGATTCCGGCGGACGCGGCCTTGGCAACGCTGTCGGGATTGTCGTCCCAGGCGACGACCTTCGCACCGCCCTCCACAAGCGCCTGCGCCGTCGCAAGGCCGGAGCCTCCGAGACCGAAGAGCGCGACGTTTCTGTCCTTGAGCGTCGTGACCGGGATCATCGGATCACCGCAGCTTCAGGGTCGAGAGACCGACGAGGGCCAGGATGACCGCGATGATCCAGAAGCGGATCACCACCTGGCTCTCCGTCCAGCCCTTCTTTTCGAAGTGATGGTGGATCGGCGCCATCAGGAAGACGCGCTTGCCGGTCAGCTTGAACGAGCCGACCTGGATGATCACCGACAGCGTTTCCATCACGAACAGGCCGCCGATGATGGCCATGACGATCTCGTGCTTGGTGGCGACGGCAACCGTGCCGATCAGGCCGCCGAGCGCCAGCGAACCGGTATCGCCCATGAAGATTGCCGCCGGCGGCGCATTGAACCAGAGGAAGCCCAGGCCGGCACCGATCACCGCGCCGAGGATGACGGCCAACTCGCCGGTGCCGGGGATGAAATGGATCTGCAGGTAGTTTGCAAAGACGGCATTGCCGGCGAGATAGGCGATCACGCCGAAGGATGCTGCCGAAATCATCACCGGCACCGTGGCCAGTCCGTCGAGGCCATCCGTCAGGTTCACGGCATTGCCGGCCGCCACGATGACGAAACCGCCGAAGAAGACGAAGAAGAGCCCGAGATTGAGCAGAAGGTCCTTGGCGAACGGAAACGCCACGGACGAGCCGAGCGTCGAACCGTCAGGGCCGGCGGCGATGGCCGCCCGCATCATGAAGTAGGTCGCGATGCCGGCGATGATAAACTCCAGCCCGAGCCGCGCCTTGCCGGAAAAACCCTTGTCGGTCTGCTTGGTCACCTTCAGGTAGTCGTCGTAGAAGCCGATGGCGCCGAAGCCGAGGGTCACCAGCAGGGTCGCCACCACGTAGATGTTCGAAAGATCCGCCCACAGAAGCGAGCTGCCGACGATGCCGGCGAGAATCATGATCCCGCCCATGGTAGGCGTTCCGGCCTTCTTGAAATGCGTCTGCGGCCCATCCGCGCGGATCGGCTGGCCCTTGCCCTGGCGCACGCGCAGGGACGCGATGATGGCCGGCCCGAACAGGAAGACGATGGCCGCGGAAGTGAACAGCGCTGCGCCCGTGCGGAACGTGATGTAGCGAAAGAGGTTGAAGATCTGGATTTCTTTCGCCAGTTCGACAAGCCAAAGCAGCATTCTGGAATTATCCCCAAAGGTTCTGCAGGGGCGCAGCCGGACGAATACCGCCCATCGCAACGTCCCCGCACAAGACTCGAAATTGGAAGCGCAAGAGCGACGTGCCCTGCCTATCCCCTCGCGCAGGCACCGGGGCAGAAGATCGCCCGCCGCCATGCGCCAATGCCATTCATCAAAACGCCGCGAACCCGGAGGTCACGCGGCGCATCATTCTGTGCGCTCCGTGTCGGAGAATGCCTCGTACTTGTCAAGCAACGCCGAGACGATCCGGCTGAAACCGGTCGATTTCGACGATTTGACCACAAGGACGTCACCCGGACGCACCGCGCCAAGGACAAATTCCGTCATCGCATCGGCGTCGCTGCGGTATTCCACCCGTGAACTGTCGCCGATCGCCGCGTTGAGGGCTGCCATTTCCGGCCCGCCGATCCAGACGTCCTCGATACCGGCTTCGGCCAGCGGTTCCGAAAGCGCTGCATGCACATGCGACGAGAACTCGCCCATCTCCAGCATGTCGCCGAGCACGGCGATGCGCCGCCCGTCTTTCCCGGGGACCGCGTCGCGCAGAAGCGAGATCGCCGCCCGCATCGAGGCCGGATTGGCGTTGTAGCTGTCGTCGATAAGCGTGAAGTAGCTGTTGCCGATCGAGAGCCGGTAGCGTCGTCCCCGCCCCTTCTCCGGCTGCATCGTCGCAAGCGCCTGCATTACCTTCTCGATGTCGGCACCCACCAGGTGGGCCGCTCCGAGGACCGCCACCGCATTCTCAGCAATGTGACGGCCGGGAGCGCCCATCGGAATCTCCACCGTCTGCCCGCCGATGGATGCCCAAAGCACGTTATGCTGCGCGCCGGCGACGAATTCGATCAGGCGGAATTCCGCCCGCGGGTCCGCGCCGAACGTATGGACATGCTCCACACCGGCTGCCTTCGCCGCCTGTTCCAGAATGGGGAATTGGGCATTGTCGAGATTGAGCAACGCATGCCCACCCGGCGCAAGCCCTTCGAAAATCTCTGCTTTCGCCAGCGCGATTTCGTCGATGCCGGCGAAATTGCCGAGATGGGCGGCGGCAATCGTCGTGATGATGGCCACATGCGGCCGCACCATCTTCACCAGTGGCCTGATCTCGTCGGCGTGGTTCATGCCGATTTCGAAGACGCCATAGGACGTATTTTCCGGCATGCGCGCCAGCGTCAGGGGCACGCCCCAGTGGTTATTGAACGAGGCGACGGAGGCATGCAAACTGCCGCAGGCCGAAAGCGCATGCCGCAGCATTTCCTTCGTCGTCGTCTTGCCGACCGAACCGGTGACGGCGATCACCTTGGCGCCGCTCCGGTCACGCGCGGCACAGCCGAGGTCTATCAGCGCCTGCAGCACATCGTTCACCACGAGCATCGGCGCCGTCAGCCGGCCGAGCGCGGGCAGCTTGCCCTCGCTCACGACCAGAAGGGCAGCCCCGTTGGCGTGCGCCAGGCTTGCAAAATCATGCCCGTCCACCCTGTCGCCCCTGATGGCGAAGAAGGCCTCGCCCGGGCTGATCGAGCGGCTATCGATGGAAATGCCGGTGATGCCGGCCGGAAGGTTGCCGATCGGGCGGCCATGGGTTGCCGCCACGAGATCCGGAAGTGTCCACAAAAGGGTCAACGGTCGAGTTCCTCCAGGGCTTTGCGGAGTTCCGCGTGATCGGAGAACGGCAGCGTCACGCCGCCGATCGTTTGCCCCTCTTCATGCCCCTTGCCGGCGACGATCAGCGTATCGCCTGCCGACAGCATCGAAACCGCGGACCGGATCGCGGTCGCGCGGTCACCGATTTCCGTTGCGCCCTTGGCAGCCGCCATGATCTCCGAGCGGATCACTTCCGGCACTTCGGAACGCGGATTGTCGTCGGTGACGAAGACCACGTCCGCAAGCCGGGTGGCGATCTCGCCCATGATCGGCCGCTTGCCCTTGTCGCGGTCGCCGCCGCATCCGAACACGACGATGACGCGGCCGGACGTGAACGGACGCACGGAGGACAGGACGTTCTCCAGCGCGTCAGGCTTGTGGGCATAGTCGACATAGGCGAGTGCGCCGTTCTTCGCATGCCCGACCAGTTCCAGCCTGCCCGCGGCACCGACCAGGTGGCCAAGCGCGGCCATCGCCTCTCTTGCCGAAACGCCGGTCGACATTGCAAGACCGGCCGCGACAAGCGCGTTGGCGATCTGGAAATCGCCGGCAAGCGGAATATGGATCTCGAAGATCTCCTCGCCGACATGGACTTCCGCCATCTGCTTGTGGCGGAAGTGCTCCACCCGCTTGAGGGCCAGGTAGCTGCCCTTGCGGCCGACGGTGCGGACGTCGAGCCCGGCACTCGTGGCGGCCTCGATCGCGGCCGCAGACCATTCGTCGTCGGCGAAAATGACGGCAGGCGCCCCCTTCGGCAGAAGCGTATCGAACAGACGCATCTTGGCGGCCATGTAGTGTTCGACCGTTGGATGGTAATCCATGTGGTCACGGCCGAGATTGGTGAAGGCGGCGGCCGAAAGCCGCACGCCGTCCAGGCGCGACTGGTCCAGCCCGTGGCTGGAAGCCTCCATCGCCGCGTGCGTCACGCCGGCGTCGGCGAGTTCGGCGAGCAGCTTGTGCAGGGAAACGGGATCGGGCGTCGTCAGCGAGCCATAGTCTTCGCGCCCGGGCGCCGTGACGCCGGTCGTGCCGATCATCGCGGCCAGGTGCCCCGCGTGAGCCCAGATCTGGCGCGTGAAGGAGGCAACGGAGGTCTTGCCGGCGGTGCCTGTGACAGCGACCATGGTTTCCGGCTGGCGGGCGAAGAAACGGGCAGCGGCAAGCGCGAGGAAGCGCCGGGGATTTTCAACCGTGAGAACCGGAACCGGCGCCTCGACGGCACTTGCCTGCCCGGTCACGACGGCGGCAGCGCCCCGCGCCACGGCGTCCGCCACATAGGCCGTGCCGTCCGCCTTCGTGCCGTGCAGGGCCACGAAGAGGTCGCCCGGGGAAACCTTGCGGCTGTCCGCCGAAATGCCGCTGATCTCCATAGCCGCAACGGCGGCGTCCAGCTCAGGTATTTCGGTTCCGGCAAGGTCTGAAATCTTCATGTCCAGCTCTGTGTTTCTTCGGGGGCCCCGCCGTTCTTCGCGAATCGGCTCTAGCCGTTCATTCTGCGCTCAATAAGACACGAGCAAGGCAGACCCGTCCTCCCCGAATTTCGGCTTTACACCGAGAAGTGGGGCGCTGCGGCGGATGATTTCACCCACCATGGGAGCCGCGTTGAGGCCTGCAGTCCGTCCGCCGCCCTCACCGGTCTTCGGTGCATCGATGAAGGTAAGCACCACATATTGCGGATCGTCGATCGGGAAGGCCGAAAGGAAGGCGTTGAAGTTGAGACCGTTCTTGGCGTAGCGGCCGTTGACCACCTTGTCGGCCGTGCCGGTCTTGCCGCCGACGTTGAAGCCGGGGACGAGCGCGCGCTTGCCCGAACCGTTCATGGCGTTCCAGCGCAGCAGGAACTTCATGTCCTCGCCGGTCGACGGCTTGACGACGGCCTGCGCCATGGCATCGGCCTCGTCGCGGCTGCGCGGCAGGAAGGTCGGCGGGACGTATTTGCCGCCATTGACGAGTGCGGCGCCGGCCACCGCCGTCTGCAGCGGGGTGGTCGACACACCGTGACCGAAGGAAATGGTGATCGAATTGATCTTCTTCCATTCGCGCGGCTGCGACGGCGCCTTCACCTCCGGCAACTCCGTCTGCATCTTGCTGAGCAGGCCGAGCCGCGTCAGGAACTCCTTGTGACCGGGGATGCCGACGATATCGGCCATCTTCGCGGTACCGATGTTGGACGAGTACTGGAAGATCTCCGGTACGGTCAGGACGCGGTGCTTGCCGTGGAAGTCCTTGATCGTGAAACCGCCGATACGGATGGGGTAACGTGCATCGAAGCTGTCGGTCAGCTTCACCTTGCCCGAATCGAGCGCCATCGCCGTGGTGAAGGTCTTGAAGGTCGAGCCCATTTCGAAGGTGCCGTCAGACATGCGGTTCAACCAGCCGTCCTTGGCGCTCTCGGCCGGATTGTTCGGGTCGTAGTCCGGCACCGATCCCATGGCGAGCACCTCGCCCGTATGGACGTCGAGGACAACCGCGCCGGCCGCCTCGGCCTGGTACTTCGCGATGGATTCCGTCAGCACGTCGTGCAGCATCGACTGGACGCGAATATCGATCGAAAGGCGCACCGGCTCCATCTTCGCGTCGCTCGTCATGCCGAGCGCGGCAAGGTCGGCAAGACCCTGGTTGTCGATGTAGCGCTCCATGCCCGCGATGCCGCGGTTGTCGATGTTGACATAGCCGACGATGTGCGCGGAGGCCGATCCACTCGGATAGAAGCGGCGTTTTTCCGGACGGAAGCCGACGCCGGGAATGCCGAGCGCCAGGATGCGGCTCTGCTGCTTCGGGGTCAGCTGGCGCTGTAGCCACTGGAAGCGCGATTTCGACGTGAGCTTCTCGTAGGTCGCCTTGGGATCAAGCTCCGGCAGAACGGTCTGCAGTTGTTCCAGCGCCTCGTCGACATCGACGATCTTGTGCGGCTCGGCATAGAGCGAGACCGTACGGATGTCGGTCGCGAGGATTTCGCCGTTTCGGTCGACGATGTCGGGGCGGGAGGCGAGCAGATGGTCCGCCGGGCCGATGCTCGACACGGATTCCGGAGCCGTGATCGCATACTGGACCAGGCGCCCGCCGACCACGCAATAGGCGATCCCGAAGACGGCCATGATGACGGCGACGCGGCTGCGCGCCTGGGAAGCGTTGCGCTTGCGGTGCCCCTGGAAGGCCGTCGACGCCGTGGCGCCCGCCGGACGGCCATTGCCGCCATGCGAGAAATGGGCCTTGCTCTTGACGTCCATGATGCGGGATAGAAACGACATCAGCGTGCCACCGAACCTGTCTTGATATTGTCCGTGCTCTTCGGGGCGCCCTTGGCCTTCGCCACCTTTTCGGCGTCCTTGGGCTCCTCCTCGACAGCCGGCAATTCGGCGGTCGGCATCGGTAATTCGTTCGGCTGGGCGAGTTGCGTCGATTCCGTCGGCACGAGTTTCAGGTCGCCTTCAAAGGCGGTTACCAGCCTGTTGAGGCGGGCAGGCTGCGTCAGCAGCGCCCAATCGGCCCGCAGGAGGTCGATCGTGTGCTCTTCCAGCTGGATTTCGGCATCGAGCTTGCGGACTTCGTCGAGCTTGTTCTCGGCCTTGTGCTTGATCGTGTATGTCACGGTGGCAGCCGCGGTCATCACGACGACGAGGATCGCGTCAAAGGTGCGGAACATCCATCAGCCTCCAATCTTCTCAAGGCTTGCAAGTTCTGGCAGTTCGAAAATCGACAGGTCATCCGTACCGGGAGGCGCCGATGTCCGCTCGCCCGCCCGCAGCTTGGCCGAACGCGCGCGGGGGTTGACGGCGCATTCCTCCTCGCTGGCTGCGATCATGGACTTTCCAACTGGTGCGAAGATTACGTCGCGCTTAATTAGTTCAGGCAGATGGCGCGAGCCGGAGGACTTGCCGGAACGGTCGAGAAAGAACTTCTTGACGATCCGGTCCTCCAGCGAATGAAAGCTGACGACGACGAGCCGCCCGCCGGGCTTGAGCGCCCGCTCGGCAGCAAACAGCGCGCGTGCGAGCTCGCCCAGCTCGTCATTGACGAAGATGCGCAGCGCCTGGAAGACCCGGGTTGCCGGATGGATCTTGTCCTTGGCCTTACGCGGTGTGACGATCTCGATCAGCCCGGCAAGGTCACGGGTCGTCTCGAACGGCGTATCGGCGCGTCGCTTCTCGATGGCACGCGCGATGCGCCCGGCCTGCTTCTCCTCGCCGAGGAAGCCAAAGATGCGGATCAGGTCGGAGACCTTGGCGCGGTTGACGACGTCGGCGGCGGAAACGCCGGCACTCGACATGCGCATGTCGAGCGGGCCGGTCTTCTGGAAGGAGAAGCCCCGCTCGGCCTCGTCGAGCTGCATCGAGGAGACGCCGATATCGAGCACAACGCCGTCGAGCCCGCCTTCGGGCACATGGCGGGCAAGCTCGGAGAATTGCGAATGGATGAGCGTGAGGCGTCCGCCGGACGCATCGACCATCGCCTGTCCGGCTGCGATCGCGTTCGGATCACGGTCCAGCGCGATTACCGCCGCACCCTTGTCGAGGATTGCCGACGTATAGCCGCCCGCCCCGAATGTACCATCGAGAATGACTTCACCAGGCGCCGGCATCAGCGCCTGAAGCACCTCGGCAAGAAGAACCGGGATGTGGCGGACCGATCCGCCATCGGCTTCAGAATTTCCTCCGCCTGCATCCGCCGCCATCCCGTCTCTCCACTCTATCCTGAGCCCAGACCTCGCGTTCTGCGCTCCGTCCTGGCCGCCGCCTGCACTGCCTCGAACGTTTGCGGCGCCCAAAGCTGAAAATGATCCGCCCGACCGACGAAGGTCACATCCGTCGTAATGCCGGTGAAGCCGCGAATGAAATCCGTGACCATCAACCGCCCTTCGGAATCGAGCTTCATGAAGACGCCGCCCCCGTGAATCAGGAGCGACATCTGGTTCGCCTCCAGCGAAAATGGGTCCTCGCCGGCGATCTGCCGCTCGAACCGGTCGAGCAGATCGAGACCGCCGATACTGATCGCCGGAAACACGAAGTCCTGGAAGCAATAGAGCTCCCGGATGTCGCGCTGCGCAAGAACAGCCCGAAACATCGAAGGAACGGAGACCCGCCCCTTCGCGTCGATCCTGTTTGTCGCATTCGACAGGAACCGGTTCATGACGCCTTACAGCCGCTTCCTTGACCGGCGAAAACCCACTGAATGCCGGAAAAACCCCACAGTACACACACGCACAAATCGACCCGGGCGCAGCGCGTACACGCCACACCATCCCCACTCGGGACGCTTCTGGACTTTGCGATGAATGGGCGATCATTCGCCCTCGTGCGGTATGATTATGGGATATCATGGGACCATATGGGCGTCAATGGGAATTGGCCGGATTCCCGGAGTGAGACCATCAATTGTTTATAAGCTGTTAAGTTTAACGAAAGGTTACCCGCCCTACCCCAAGCCACTGGATTCAATTGCAAATTCTGCCGGATTCCCGGCTTTTTCAGCGGCCGTGCTGAACAGCCCTGTTCACTGGCAAATGGGGAATGTCGCCTTCAAAACGGCACAGGAACGCGTGCGGCAGGCAGGCCCGGCAGGTGCCCGTCGCGCGGGGCGAATCGCCCGCTGAAAAAGAAGAGAAAGAAATCGCCAGTTGGCCTGTAAGCCGGGTTCTGTATGGCTCCGGCCGAGACCGGAACGTGGCAGCCATTCATCTGGGACCGGACTTGCGCCCGGCCTCGTGCAACCCACCCGGATGACCGGCCCGGAAACGGGCTGAGCGGCTTGCGCCGCTCGCGTCATCCCTATTCGGTCTTGCTCCCGGTGGGGTTTGCCGTGCCGTCCATGTCGCCATGTCCGCGGTGGGCTCTTACCCCACCCTTTCACCCTTACCCTCGCAAGCGAAGGCGGTCTGCTCTCTGTGGCACTTTCCCTGGGGTCGCCCCCGCCGGACGTTATCCGGCACCGTGTTTCCGTGGAGCCCGGACTTTCCTCCCCCCGCGGCCTTTCGGCGCTTGCGGAAGGCGGCTGCCCGGCCAACTGGCCCGCGTTCCTTAGACAAACCCATTCGCCATGACCAGAGAAAATATGCCGAAGCGGCGCCCGTCACCACATTCGGTGCCGGGGCGTACGCTTTGTTATGCGCGGAACCGGACGGCGAAATCGGTCCGGTAGTCCGGCTCGTCGAGATGTCCGCGCATCAGAAGATCGGCCCCGATCCGGCCGATTTCGTCGCAGCTTTTGGCCGCAGCCCCACAGCCGCCGGTCAGCACGGCAATGCGCTCACCCGCGACGAAACCGGCATAGGGATAGCCGTGCGCGGTGAAGGTGGTCACGCAGGGTGCTGAAGAAGCGGAGACGGGCGAGAAGTCGGGAATGGCACGCGCAAGCACCCGGCGCAGATGCGCCGCAGCCTCGCTGCCCCCATCCGTCCGGAACCAGTCCCTGACCGCGCTCTCCGTATCGAGCACCACATCGCTCGGGTCTCCACCGATCTTGATGTAGAATTTGCCGTCCGGGTAGCGGATGGGCGGCAGCAGATAGAAGTGCTCCTCCGGCAGCCAGCTCTCGTCGATCCAGCTCGGCATGTCGCCGAACCGCTCCAGATCGTGCGCCGCCACTTCCGCGAAGAGCACGGTGCGCGCCTTGACGGTCAGGTCCAGGGCTCGGGGAAGAAGGCGCGGCGCAATCGTAAAGCCGCCGGCGGCCACGAGGACACGCTTCGCATTGAGCACCCCGCCATGGCGAAGGGTGATCTCCACCCCTTCGCCGGTCTCGCCGATCGCAGCGACCTCGGAACGAAACAGCGAGGCGCCGCGTCTTTCGGCGCATGCCGTCTCGGCTGCCACCAGCGCGCGCGGATTGATGTAACCGGCACCATAGCGTTCGAACACGCCAGCCGACGTATCGGGAACGGCACACCAGGAAAATCGCTGTGCGACCGCCGCACGGTCCAGAACCGGCGCATCGGCACCAAGCCGGTCGCGCGCAGTCACCACCGCGTCCAAGTAGCCGCCCCCGCCCTGCGGATGCGGTCCAGTGATCAGGCATCCAGCCTCAGTGAAAAAGGAAACTCCGCTCTCCGCCTCGATCTCGCGGTATCGGGCGATCGATCGATTGGCGAGCAGCGCCCAGTCCGCATCCGCATCGATGGTGCGCGTAATGCGGCCTTCGTCGTAGTGGCTGGCAAACACCCCGTCGTGGCGCTTGTGGTCATGCGGCTCGTCTGGGCCGATCAGCGCAACGCGCACGCCGGCAGCGGCCAGATGCCTCGCCGCTGCCGCTCCCATCATCCCTTTGCCGACAACGGCGAATTCGAACTGGCCGACCATGAATCTACACCCCTCGATTGCCGTCCCGGCTTAGAACAATGCCGCTGGAAAGGGAACCTGTCGGCTCGCCGACCCTTCATCCGTCGAGGACGCAGATCCATAGCGGCAAGCCGTTGCGGGCGGACAAGCAAGAACCCCGGATCCTGCAGGGATCCGCGGTTCGGCCTCGTGAGCGCGGCAGCAGCCGACGCAGAGATCAAAGTTCCAGGAGGTTCTGCACCTTGCCGCAGTAGCGCTTGGAGACGGGGTTCATTCTCTTCGCGGCATGGCCGGCATTGTATTTCAGGATCGTGCCGCAGGTCGTGCCGCCGCCGAGCTCGTGCGCCATGGAGAGGTACTTCATCCCCCACTTGATGTTGGTCTCCGGGTCGTAGAGACCCTTGGCGCCGCCGCGGTAGCCGAGCATCCGGGCCGTCGCGGGCTTGATCTGCATCAGGCCGATTTCGCCGGCGCTGCCACGCGCCCGGGGGTTGAAATTGCTTTCCACGCGGACGATGGCGTGGGCGAGGTCGACGGGCACGCCGTACTGGCGGGCATAGGTCTTGATCAGGGTCGAGTAGCCGGTGGGCGCGCCCATCATCGGATAGCCGGACGTGCGCGTTGCGGTCTTCAGGGGGCGGCTTTCAGTGGTTTCCTTCAAGGGTCCGGCATTGGCCGATACGGTCTGCGCGAGAAGTGCAAGGATGCAGGCCGCCCCTGCGGCCACGATCGAATTCCTCATGTGTATCAAAGTCTCCAGTCATATAGGCGCACGGCTTGGCCTTGAGGAACCGGCCCATCGACCGGCCCCCCGCGCAGGGATAAATCGTCATGGAATGGCCCGCGCCATCGGCCACGGACCCAGACAGTCGCGGAGGAGGCCCTACCTGCCGCCGCCGAATGCCCGGCGCCTCGATCCGTCTTCACTGCTAGGTTCTTGGGAGAAACCTGCGCCGGCGGGACCGGAGGCAGGGCGGAAAAGACATCCCCAATCCGGTCAGGATGTGGCGAACGACTAAACTTGTATTAACGCGTGAAATATATCGTGATCAGACGCGATCGGATTCGCTTCGATCCGGAAGGCTTTTCAACAGCCGGTGCAACGTGTCGATCGTCGAGAAATCGGCGATGCCATCGACCCGTACAGGACGGAAATGACGCTGGAAAGCAGCCACGTCTCCTTCGGTCTTTTCATCGAAATGACCGGTAATTTCAGTGGCATAGCCATAGAGAGACAGCATCGCCTGCAGGGCCTCGACGGGTGCGCCGGCATCTCCGCGCTGGAAGAACCGCCCACCGGCGATTGCGGCAGGCTCGACCCAGTGCCCGACACCACTTGCAAAGAGCCGGTCCCAGGGGAACTTTTCTCCCGGATCGACCTTGCGGATGGGGGCGACATCGCTGTGTCCGAGGATCCTCTCGGGCACGATCCTCCACCTTTCGCCGCAATTGCGACACAGTTCGACGACCGCCGCGATCTGCGCTTGCGGGAAATCGGGCAACCCACCGGGATGGCCGGCATTGACGATCTCGATGCCGATCGAGCGCGAATTGATGTCAGTGTCGCCCTTCCAGTGGCTCTTGCCAGCGTGCCAGGCGCGCCGGGCCTCTGGCACGAGCTGAAGGACGCGACCGTCCTCGTGAACGAAGTAGTGGCTGGAAACCTCGCTCTGTTCGGAGCAAAGCCATGCGAGCGCCCCCTCCGCACTCGGCATCCCGGTGTAGTGGAGGACGATCATGTCCGGCCGGCAACCGTCCGCGCGCTCGCCATGGTTCGGCGACGGCGTGACCATCGCACCGGGAAAATCAGCTGTGAAGGCGGTCATGCCGCGAGGCGCTCTTTCTCGATTTCCGCATAGGCCGCATTGAGCACAGCCATGCGGTCATTGGCAATCCTCTGGAACTCGGCCGGCACGCCCCTCGCCATCAGCCTGTCGGGGTGATGTTCGGAAGCGAGAACGCGGTAGCGCTTCCGGATCGTCGGGAAATCGTCCTCGGGGGAAACGCCAAGCACCTTGTAGGGATCGCGCCCGCCCACGTGCATGTGACGCGCGGTGATTTGCTCGAACCGCTCATCCGCCATGCCGAAGATTTCCGCGACGCGCAACAGGAAGGCCATTTCCTTCTCGTGGATCAGACCGTCTGCCTTGGCGATGTGGAACAGGCCGTCGATGATGTCTTCGAGGATCGGGCAATCCTTCTCGCAGGACACGCACAGGGCCGCCATCTTCTCCGCATAGGCCTCGTAACCGGCGACGTCCTGGCGTGCGAGATTGTAGAGACGGGCGACATTGGCCGCCTGGTCCGGGGGGAACTTGAAGACGTCGCGGAATGCGTCCACCTCCGCGACGGTGACGACGCCGTCCGCCTTCGCCATTTTCGCCGACAGCGCGATCATTGCGACCGAGAATGCCACCTGACGGCGCGTCTCCGGGTCGCCTTCTAGAAGCGTGCGTACGGCCTCGACCACGCTGGAAAGCGCGTTGCTGGCGGCCGCAGCCACCATGCTGACAAGTCGGTCCCAGATGGAAGGCATCATGATCGGCCCGTGAGTGAGAACATAAGGTGATCTTGATCAGACATCTGCGGCGAAAGCAAGTCGATCCGCCCCGTAAAATGCCGCCTAACGAAATTTTGATGGCCCTCAACAAGTGGACGCATTCCAATAATTGATGAGACGGCCACCCCATTGAATTTGACGCCCGCCGCCGCGAATGCGAGCAAAAGGACGACCGCTGCAAGCATTGGGGAGGAGAACAAACGGTGCGCGTTCTGTCGAATCAGGCCGCCGGCATGCTGCTGGGCCTTTTGGGCGTGACGATCTTCGGCGGCACGCTGCCGATGACCCGCCTTGCCCTCGAGGGCTTTGGACCGCTCTTCATTACCCTTGCCCGCGCGGTTATCGCGGCTGCGGCCGCAGGCACCGCCCTTTGGCTTCTTCGCCGTCCCTTCCCCCGCGCGCACCTGCCGACGCTGGCCGGCGTCGGCCTCTGCGCCGTTTTCGGTTTCCCCATTTTCTCCTCCATCGCGCTGCAAACGATCCCGGCAAGCCACGGCGGCGTCGTACTCGGCATCCTGCCGCTTCTGACGGCCGTCTTCGCCGCAATCGTCGACGGCGAACGTCCCGGTCCCCTGTTCTGGCTGTGTGGCGTGGCAGGCGCGGCACTCGTCATCGCCTTCTCCCTGCGCGAAAGCGGCTTCCATCTCGGCGCCGGCGACTTCTGGCTGCTTCTCGCGGCGATGTCGGCCTCCCTCTCCTACGTCTTCTCCGCCAAGCTCGCCCGCGTGATGCCGGGCTGGGAAGTGATCGGCTGGGCGGTCGTCATCTGCCTTCCGGGGACGCTGGTCGGCACCATTCTTGCCGCCGGCTCGGGCATACATGCCCCCGGCCCCATGCAGTACGGCGCCCTGCTCTATCTCGGGCTGATGTCGATGTTCGGCGGCTTCATCTTCTGGAACGCGGGGCTGGCGCTCGGCGGCATTGCGCGGGTGGCACAGGTACAGCTCTTCCAGACATTCGTCACACTCGCGATTTCGGCGCTAGTGCTGCGTGAGACGGTCGGCCCGGAGACGCTCGGATTTGCACTCGCCGTCGCCTTCGTCGTCTGGCTCGGACGCAAGGCGAAAATCGGACGCGCGGCGCCGGCGCCGGAGGTGCCCGGACCTTCCGCATCAATTCGTCATCGATAGCGGATAATTGTTGAACCGTGATTCCCCTGCCGGGGAATCTGGGTTAGACATCCGCCGACCGACCGGAAGGGCCGGCGAGGAGGTAATATGACGAAACAAAAAGTCGCTATGCTCACCGCAGGAGGCCTTGCACCCTGCCTTTCGTCCGCAGTTGGCGGCCTGATCGAACGCTATTCAGACATCGCCCCGGAAATCGAGCTCGTCGCCTACCGCTCCGGCTACCAGGGGCTGCTTCTGGCCGACCGGATCGAGATCTCGAAGGACATGCGCGAGAAGGCGCACCTTCTGCACCGCTACGGCGGCTCGCCGATCGGCAACAGCCGTGTCAAGCTGACGAACGCTGCGGACTGCGTGAAGCGCGGTCTTGTCAAGGAGGGCGAAAACCCCCTGCGTGTTGCAGCCGAGCGCCTTGCCGCTGACGGCATCACCATCCTTCACACGATCGGCGGCGACGACACCAATACCACCGCGGCCGATCTCGCCGCCTATCTCGGCGCCAACGGCTACAATCTCACCGTCGTCGGCCTTCCGAAGACGGTCGACAACGACGTCGTGCCGATCCGCCAGTCCCTCGGCGCCTGGACGGCGGCCGAAGTCGGCGCCGGCTTCTTCGACAACGTCTCCAACGAGCAGAGCGCCGCTCCGAAGACGCTCGTCGTTCATGAGGTGATGGGCCGTCACTGCGGCTGGCTGACGGCTGCGACCGCACGGGCGTACATCCAGAAGACCGCCGGCCAGGAATATGTCGACGGCCTGATGATGGACAAGGCCCTGAAGAGCATCGACGGCCTCTATCTTCCGGAACTCGCCTTCGATCTGCAGGCGGAAGCCGAACGCCTCCGGAAGGTCATGGAGAAAAACGGCTTCGTGACGCTGTTCGTCTCCGAAGGCGCCTGCCTCGATGCGATCGTCGCCGAGCGCGAGGCCGCCGGCGAAACGGTCAAGCGCGATGCCTTCGGCCATGTCAAGATCGACACGATCAATGTCGGCAACTGGTTCTCCAAGCAGTTCGCCTCCCTGCTGGGCGCCGAGCGTGCCATGGTGCAGAAGTCGGGCTACTATGCCCGCTCCGCCCCTGCCAACGGCGACGACCTGCGCCTGATCCAGAGCATGGTCGACCTGGCCGTCGAGAGCGCGCTGAACAAGGTCTCCGGCGTGACCGGCCACGACGAGGGCCAGAACGGCAAGCTGCGCACGATCGAGTTCCCGCGGATCAAGGGCGGCAAGCACTTCGACACCGGCGCGAAGTGGTTTGCCGAGGTGATGGACACGATCGGCCAGAAATGGAAGGCCACCGTCTGATACCGAGCATCTGACGGATTGCTATTGACGGCGCGTAGCACCAGTGGCTTGCTCCCCGAAACGAACGTTTCCGGGGAGCTTTTCATGTCGTTCGATCACTGGCTTGCCTTTGCCGCCGCCTCAGCCGTCATCCTGGCGATCCCCGGCCCGACCATTCTGGTGGTCATCTCCTATGCGCTTGGCCACGGACGCCGGACCACCACGGCGACGGTCGCCGGCGTGGCCCTTGGCGACTTCACCGCCATGACGGCGTCCATGCTGGGGCTGGGAGCCCTGCTCGCAACCTCGGCTGCGATCTTCACCGTCCTCAAATGGGTCGGTGCGGCCTATCTGGTCTGGCTTGGGATCAAGCTCTGGCGTGCACCGGTGGCGGGTTTTGCCGGTTCGGAGGATGGCACTGCAAGGCTGGAAAGGCCGTTTCGCATCTTTGCCCACTGCTACGTGGTGACGGCGCTCAACCCGAAGAGCATCGTCTTCTTCGTGGCCTTCCTGCCGCAATTCCTCGACCTCTCGCGGCCTGTCCTGCCGCAGATGGTGATCTTCGAGATCACCTTCCTCGTGCTTGCCACGGCCAATGCCACAACCTACGCGCTGATGGCGTCGGCGGCGCGCGGAACGATCCGCAAACCGGCCGTGCAGCGCGCAGTAAACCGTGTCGGCGGCTCGCTTCTCATCGGCGCGGGCGTGCTGACGGCAGGGCTGCGGCGGGCCGCCGCTTAGCCGCGAGCGAGGGGGACGGGTTGCCGGAGCTGGCACGATAGGATAATGGACGAAGCACGGTCGAAGCGCCGTTGATTTGCAGCCGCGTCGGGAACACGCGTTTCCGGCCCCTTCAGGCAACACGAGAGCGACTGATGACGCATAGTTTCCCGATCCGCACAAGGCATGTTCTCTCTGCGGGCTGCGCCACGGCTCTTCTCGCAATCGGCGGATGCGCCAGCGTGATCGAGACCCCGTCGGAACAGATCGCCGCGGCACAGACGGTCATGCCGCTCGCAAAGCCGGGCACGGAAATGACCGCCTACGCCCTCCCCGCACCGATCGTAGACCCCTCGGCACCCGCAGCGGCAGGCACGCCGCAGACGATGTCTGCCGTCGTGGAGACCACACGCGCCACAAGCGCCCAGATGGCGATCGCCGCCGCCGCCCCGCAAGCAGAACCGAACGCGCAGGGCGAAGCAGCTCCGCAAGCCGCCGCCGCGCCGGTTCCGGTGCCAGGCACGCCCCAGGCAAAGTTCATGCCGGCATCCTTCGAGGCGGCCGTCATGGAACCCGGCTTCGACACCGGCGCGCCCGAGGGACTGGAACAACTGGTCGAGTCCCACCAGATCATCCCGATCGCAAAACCCACCTTCAGCACCGCCGCCCTAGCATCCGCCCCGGGCAACACTGTTCTGGCCTCCGCCTCGCAGAAGTTCGAGCGGCCAGGCACTCCGCTCGATACGATGATCGCCAAATACGCGGCGCTCTACGAGATCCCGGAAGCGCTGCTGCACCGCGTGATAAAGCGCGAGAGCCGCTACAATCCCAAGGCCTATAATTCCGGCAACTACGGCCTGATGCAGATCCGCTACAACACCGCCAAGGGCATGGGCTACACCGGCACGCCGGATGGCCTGTTCGATGCGGAGACCAACCTGAAGTATGGCGCGAAATACCTGCGCGGGGCCTGGATGGTCGCAGAAAACCAGCATGACGGCGCGGTGCGCCTCTACGCCAGCGGCTACTACTACACCGCAAAGCGCAAGGGCCTGCTCGAAGAGACCGGCCTGAAGTAAGCTCAATCTCTGTTTGCTAGCACATCGACGACGCGCTTGACCAGTTCCTGCGGTCGATAGCCGAGCTTCGACGGCGTCAGCCCGAGACGGATGACGGCGATGTTTACCGACGGAATGACCGCGATCGACTGACCGTCATGACCGAGCATCCAGAACGTATCTTCAGGCAGCCCATATTTCGAGTCCGGGTCGCGTCCCGGCCCGTCGATCCAGGCTTGCGCCTGACCGTACTCGCCGTCCGAGGCTGAGGACGGAGTACCCATGGCGCGCACGAAACCTTCCGGCAAAAGCCGCGTGCCGTTCCACACGCCGTCGTTCAACAGCAACTGCGCGAAGCGCGCCCAGTCCCGGGCGGTGGCGTACATATAGGACGATCCGACGAAGATCCCCGTCTCGTCCGTTTCCAGCACGGCGCTCTTCATGCCGAGCGGTGCGAAGAGCCCGGTCGTTGGATAGGCCAGTGCCCGCCAGCGGTCGCCGAGCGCATTCATGAAGAGGCGCGAGAGGAGCATGGCGGTGCCGCTGGAATAGCTGAACTTCTCGCCCGGATTGGCGTCGAGGGGAAAGGAAGCGGCAAATCGTGACATGTTGGGCTCGAGGAACAGCATCCGCGTGACGTCGGTGACGTCGCCGTACTCCTCGTTGAAGGCCAGGCCGCTCTGCATGGCCAGCAGATCGGCAATCGAAATTCTGGCGCGGGCATCACCGTTCCACTCGGCGAAAAGGCCGCGCTGGTCCGCGGCAAGACGGCCGTCCTGCATCAACCGGCCGACCAGTACCGCATTGACAGTCTTCGTCACCGACCAGCCGAGCAAGGGGGTGTCCGGCGAAAAGCCTTCGCCGTAATGCTCGCCAACCAGACGCCCGCCATGGATCACCACCACCCCGCGCACGCCGGGACCGAGAAGCGTCTGATCGGAGAGAATCTCGTCGAAACGGGCGTCGGCGCTCGGGGCGTCCCCTTCCGGCCAGGGCGCGTCGGGAACGGGCCGCGACACGCGCGGCACCTCGACGTCGGAGATCGCCTGATGGGCTGCGACGAAATCGCCGTCCGGCACGCTCGCGCAGCCGAATCCCTCCCGGTAGGCCGCATAGCCAGGCGCGAATATACCAAGCAGAGAGGCCGTCACCGTCTTCTCGTCATGATCCACCGACTGCCGCATGAGGCGCAGCAGCGGATGGCCTGGCGCCTGCACGTCCACATCAAGCACGGCCGCGGCATCGCGCCCCGCGAGGAAGACGTTGGAGCACACGATCTTGGCCGCATAGGACGAGCCGACCCTCAGCAGTTCGGGCGGGCGAACGATCAGCCAACTGGCCATGATCGCGAGGAAAATAAATAGCATATACAGGACTCTGGCGGCGATGCGTCGAATTCGGCCCATGCGTCTCCCCTTGTCGTCAAGAGACAATCAGGAATTGGCGCACAAGAAAAGCCCCTTCCGCGCGGGAGGGTGAACATTGCCCTCCATGAACAGCCATCCCCCCTCCGACTGGCCTCTCGTGCACAGCCACAGTCATCAAACTGTAGCGCGAGGCGGCTATTGCCGCTCAAGGCCCACAGGACGAGACGAGTCATGAGCGAACTTGCCAGGAATGCCGGTTACGGACAGAACGAAAGACTGAAGTCAGCCCTCTTGCAGCACCGTGCACTGTCGCTCGACGGCTTGTCGGAACGCCTGTTTGGCCTGCTCTTTTCCGGGCTCGTCTACCCCCAGATCTGGGAGGATCCCGCAATCGACATCGAGGCCATGGAACTGGGCCCCGGCCATCGTCTGGTGACGATCGGCTCCGGCGGCTGCAACATGCTGGCCTATCTCGCCTGCCGCCCCGAGCGCATCGACGTCGTCGACCTCAACCCGCACCATATCGCGCTGAACCGGCTGAAGCTCGCAGCCTTCCGCCACATGCCCTCCCATGCCGACGTCGTGCGTTTCCTCGGCGGCGACCACATGGGTTCGAACCGCGAAGCCTACCAGCTCTTCCTGGAGCCGCGGCTCGATACGCAGACCCGCGACTACTGGAACGGCCGCGACCTGACCGCCCGTCGCCGCATCGACGTCTTCAACCGCAACATCTACCGGACCGGTCTGCTCGGCCGCTTCATCCTCCTCGGCCATATCGTCGCCAGGCTGCACGGGCTGGACCCGCGGGACTTCGTCAAATGCGGCTCCATGCGTGAACAGCGGCAGTTCTTCGACACCCGCATCGCCCCCCTGTTCGACCGTCCGCTGATCCGCTGGATCACCTTGCGCAAGGCCTCGCTCTACGGTCTCGGCATTCCGCCGCAGCAGTTCGACGAGCTGGCAAGCGTCAGTCACGACAATTCGCTGGCGCCAGTCCTGCGCCAGCGCCTGGAAAAACTCGCCTGCCATTTCCCTCTGAAGGACAACTACTTCGCCTGGCAGGCCTTCGCGCGTCGCTATCCCTCCAAATACGAGGGACGGATGCCCGACTACCTCCTGGGCGAAAACTACGCCGCGATCAGAGACAATGCCGAACGCGTCAGCGTCCACCATGCGAGCTTCACCGAGCTGCTTGCATCGAAGTCCGCCGCCTCCGTCGACCGCTTCGTGCTGCTCGATGCGCAGGACTGGATGAACGAAGACCAGCTCAATGCGCTTTGGACCGAGATCAGCCGCACCGCGGCCCCCGGCGCGCGGGTGATCTTCCGCACCGCCGCCGAAGCCAGCATCGTCGAAGGCAAGGTCTCCCGGAACCTGCTCGATCTCTGGCAATACGAGCACGAGCGCTCGTCGGCGCTGGGCATGCGGGACCGCTCTGCGATCTATGGCGCCTTCCACATCTACCGGAAGAAGCCCTGAATGACCCGCGCCTCGCTTCCCCTGCCCGCGCCGGCAGTCGATCACGAGCACGCCGGCCTGATGGATCGACAGTATCGCTACCAGCGCCACATCTACGACCTGACGCGCAAGTATTACCTTTTCGGTCGCGACAGGCTGCTCGATGGCGTCGACGTCCAGACGGGCGAGAAGGTCCTCGAAGTCGGCTGCGGTACCGGACGCAACATCGGCCATATGATGGACCGCTATCCCGGCGTCTGGTTCTACGGCCTCGATATCTCCCGCGAGATGCTGGAGACGGCGGAAAAGCGATTCGCCAGGCGCGGAGGCGCACGGCCGCAGCTTGCGGTCGCCGACGCCACGACGTTTACTGCGACCGACTTCGGTCAGGCAGGTTTCGATCGCGTCGTCGTCTCCTATGCGCTGTCGATGATCCCGGCCTGGCAGGAGGCAATAGAGCGCGCGTTCGACGCGCTCGCTCCGGGCGGCTCGCTGCATATCGTCGACTTCGGACAACAGGAGCGGTTGCCTGCCCCGTTTCGTCGCCTGCTGCAAGGGTGGCTCGCGCGTTTTCACGTTACCCCACGGGCCGACCTCTTCGCGGTGTTGCAGGCTGCGGCAGAGCGGCGGGGAGCACACGTCGCAGCCGAGACGCCGTATGGTGGCTACGCGTGGCTCGCAATTGCAAAAATGCCTGACTGACGCAGTATTTTCGGCCAAACACGGCCCGATTTTGCTCTCCTTTCTGTGAAACCTCTTGGGCGCTGAGGGGTTATACCGGGTACCGATGCTTCCGGGGGGCGCATCGGAACGAACGAAGCAGAAGGAAGACAATCATGAGATCATTCTCCATCGGTGCTGCAGCGCTTGTAGCGGCCGCCACGGCGGGCGGTGCGGTACGCGCGGCCGACCTCGCGCCGACAGAGCCTCCGGTCGCACCTGTCATCGAGGAAGTGTCCGGCATCTACGATTGGAACGGCTTCTACGTGGGCGCCATGACCGGCTACGGCTGGACCGATGCGGAAACCAGGGATGCGGGGTTTTCCTCCAGCCCCGGCCTCGATGGATGGGCGCTCGGCGGCTACACCGGCTACAACTACCAGACCGGTCCCTGGGTGCTCGGCGTGGAAGGCGACGTCAAGTACGACTGGAACGAGGACAAGTTCGATCTCGGCGGCATTCCGATGGACCTCCAGACCGATTGGGGCGGCTCGCTGCGCGCGCGTGTCGGCTACGCCATCGACCGCACCCTCATATACGGCACGGGCGGCTATGCCTTTACCAATGCCGAGCTTCGCGACCGCGACACGGGGGACAGCGAAAACAAGACCTTCAACGGCTGGACGATCGGTGCGGGCCTTGAACACGCCTTCACCGACAATCTGATCGGGCGGGCGGAATACCGCTACACCGACTACGGCAACAAGGACCTGCTCGGCGTCAAGACGGACCTGAGCAGCAATTCCCTGATGCTCGGCGTCGGCTGGAAATTCTGACCCCAGCGACGGCCGGCCGGCGGACCTCCAGGCCGGCATTCGTCGCCCTCGTTGCGCCGCGGCTCTCTCGGGCTCGCGGCGCAACCGCGACGCCCCCTCTTTACCGAATCCCGCGGGTCGGGCAGTATCCGCGCATCGTTTCCAGCCCCGGGACAGTCATGCGTCGGCTCCTTCTGGCATTGCTGCCAATCGCGCTCCTTGCGACGTCGTGCTCCACGACCGACTACGACCTCGTCTCCACCGAGCCTCTTAAGCCGCGTTTCGGCGACAAGGATCCGCAGGATTTCGGCTACCGTACGCCGCACAAGCACGATGTGCACGGCATCGACATCTCCAAATGGAACGGCGATATCGACTGGCCGACCGCCAAGAAGTCGGGCGTCTCCTTTGCGTTCATCAAGGCAACCGAGGGCAAGGACCGGATCGACCAGCGCTTCCACGAATACTGGCGCGGCGCGAATGCGGCGGGTGTCGCCCATTCACCCTATCACTTCTACTATTTCTGCTCGACGCCGGATGAGCAGGCTGACTGGTTCATCCGCAACGTGCCGAAGGCCGCCGTACAGCTTCCGCCCGTCCTCGATGCAGAGTGGAACCCGCTTTCGCCCACCTGCCGAAAGCGGCCGCCGCCGGCGGAGGTGCGCGCCCAGATGCAGCGCTTCCTCGACCGGTTGGAGGCCCACTACGGCAAGCGGCCGATCATCTATACGACAGTCGACTTCCATCGGGAAAACATTGCCGGCCACTTCGGCAACTATCACCTGTGGCTGCGCGCCGTCGCCGACCATCCCGAAAACGTCTACGGCCGCAAATGGGCCTTCTGGCAATATACCAGCACCGGCATCGTTCCCGGCATCGACGGCAACACGGACATCAACGTCTTTGCCGGCAGCAGCAAGAACTGGTCGGCCTGGCTCGCACAGAACACACGCTGACCGATTTCACTTGCCCCCTCATGGCGGTCCGGTGACGGCTGCATTTTGCTCGCGGCCATCCCCGATTGCGCAAAACGGACGACAGATTGGCGGGCTCAGGGCGATTTTGACCCGCCGACGTTGAAATGCCGGCTTTTTCCTTCTTGCTTCCGTCTCATTATTTTGAGAAGCCGGGGCAACCGAATGAAAGGATCTACCCGCCATGCAACCGCGTTTCCTGCCGCTGGGCGCCCTTCTTGGGCTTTTTCTCTCGGGCACCGCGTTGGCCCAGCAGGCCGCAGCGCCATCCGCCCCGCAGGCCACGCCGGCCGTCGCCTGCGGTGGAGATCTCACCGCCTTTCTTCAGGGGGTGAAGGATGAAGCGCTGGCAAAGGGCATTCCCGCCGAAGCGGTCGAGAGAGCGCTCGCGGGTGCGGCGATCGACCAGAAGGTCCTGTCGCGCGACCGCGCCCAGGGCGTCTTCCGCCAGACATTCCTCGAGTTCTCCAAGCGCACCGTTAGCCAGTCCCGCCTCGACATCGGCCGCAAGAAGCTGCAGGACCTTTCGGATGTCTTCAATCGCGCGGAGCAGGAATATGGCGTTCCCGGACCGGTCATCGCCGCCTTCTGGGCCATGGAGACGGATTTCGGTGCGGTGCAGGGCGATTTCAACACGCGCAATGCGCTCGTCACCCTTTCGCATGACTGCCGCCGGCCCGAACTGTTCCGTCCGCAACTGATCGCAGCCATCGAAATGGTCCAGCACGGCGACCTCGACCCTGCGACGACGACGGGCGCCTGGGCCGGCGAGATCGGCCAGGTCCAGATGCTGCCGAAAGACATTATCGCGTTTGGCGTCGACGGCGACGGCGACGCTCATGTCAACGTCAAGCAGAGCGCTGCCGACGCGATCCTGACGGCCGCCCGCTTCATCCAGCACCTCGGCTTCACCAAGGGCCAGCCCTGGATCCAGGAAGTCTCGGTCCCGGACGAGCTCCCCTGGGAGAAGACCGGCCTTCAGCCCGGCATGACGGCCGGCGACTGGTTCGCGCTCGGCGTCACCCCGCGCGACGGCAACACCAGTTTCCCTGAACTTTCCGCTTCCCTCGTGCTGCCGCAGGGACGCAAGGGACCCGCCTTCATCACATACCCGAACTTCAACGTCTATCTCGAGTGGAACCAGTCCTTCATCTACACGACGTCGGCTGCCTACTTCGCCACGCGGCTGGCCGGCGCTCCGCCCTACCAGAAGGGCGAGCCCGAGCAGGGGCTGGACGACACGGGCATGAAGGCACTGCAGACGCGCCTGAACGAACTCGGCCACGACGTCGGCAAGATCGATGGCATCCTCGGCTCGGGTACGCGCGCTGCCATCCAGAAGGAGCAGCTTCGCCTCGGCATGCCGGCCGACGGTTGGGCCACACCCGGACTGCTGGGCGCGCTCTGAGGGGCGCACGCCACCCGCCGCCGCAGGCAGGCCGGTAGCGTGCCGTCACAGTTCACCTCCGTCACCCCGGACTTGATCCGGGGTCCAGCTGCGCCGCCTCTGCGGCGCGGAAAATGCTCTATCGCGCAAAGACTGCGCGCGCTGGATGCCGGATCAAGTCCGGCATGAGGACGGAGAAGGAGGGCCGAGGGCACCGACACGGTCGCTCGGCCTGTCGTGTTACAGGCCAGCGACCGCACAGATGCGCCCCAAACCCGCGCCAGTCGGGCCGCCGCAGCCCCTCGCCTCCTGGGTCATCCTCTGCCCTGTGCCGAGGATGACGCCGCAGATTGGGAGGGCGTTCGACGCGGGGGCGTCTATCCGGGTGCCTCCAGCGCAGTGCCCGGTCGCGATTGCCGCGCAGAAAAACTTGCCCCACCCGCAGCCTGCTCCGGCGCACCCCGCCTCCAGAAGCGTTGAACCACCCGCCGGCAGCGGAAAAGATGCAGAAACGGGTGGCGGGAGAGCGCGCGGGCCGCTAGGCCTGCGACAACGATCGAAGCACCGATCGCATCCGGCATTGCGCTTTCCGGCAGGAACGCGTGTCGCGTCCTGGGGAGGAAACGTCTTGGCCGAAGCGGTGAAGCCCAACTATGTGATGACGCCCGCAACCTGGGGCATGCTGGTTCTGCTGGGCATGATCTGGGGCGGCTCGTTCTTCTTTGCCCGCGTCGCCGTCCAGCATATTCCGCCTGTCACGCTGGTGCTCCTGCGGATCGGGCTCGCGGCGGCCGCACTCCACCTCTATCTCGCCGGCCGGCACGGCCTCTATTCGATCCTTCGGAAGCGCTGGCGCGCCTTCCTCGTGATGGGGCTGCTCAACAATGTCGTCCCGCACATCCTCATCTTCACGGGCCAGACGCAGATCGGCGCCGGACTGGCCGCAATCCTCAACGCCACTACGCCGATCTTCACCATTCTCATCGCCAACCGACTGACGGAGGACGAGAAGATGTCGACCGCCAAGATCGCCGGCTGCCTCGTCGGCCTTGTCGGCACGGCCGTGCTCGTCGGCCCGCGCGCGCTGGCCCCCTTCACCGGCGACAGCGGCGGGCCGCCGCTTTGGGCGCTGCTGCTGCCGCTCGCAGCCGCGATGTCCTACGGCTTTGCCGCCATCTACGGAAAGCGCTTCCGCGATATCGCGCCCGCCGTGACCGCCACGGGGCAACTCACCGCGTCGAGCATCGTGCTGCTGCCGCTGGCCGCGACCGTCGACCAACCGTGGCTGCTGCCCTTTCCGCCTGCTGGCACCGTGCTGGCTGTCCTGGCGCTGGCGCTCGTCTCCACGGCCTATGCCTACATCCTGTTCTTCCGGATCATGTCGACTGCGGGTGCGACCAACACGTCCCTTGTAACCCTCCTGGTTCCCCCGAGCGCGATCGTCGCGGGCATGCTCTTCCTCGGCGAGCAGATCTCGCCTGCGGGCGCGCTTGGAATGGTCCTCGTGCTCTCTGGCCTCGTCATTCTCGACGGGCGGGTGTTCGGCATGGTGAAGGGCGCCTGACGGCGGGGTGACGCCGGAACGAATGACACAGACGGACGTTCTGCCCGTGATGGTGATTCGTCCTGTCGCTGAACGGGAACGGCGATCACCGGCGTTAACCAGCGTGAAAATTTCGTGAATGGAAATCAGGCGAGAAATATCTTTGAAGATCAGTTATTTAGACATGTGGAAAAACTGTGGCGAAGCCTGTGATGCCGCAATGCAACACACAAAGAACTTTTCAAAGGCAAATTTTCCAACCTATTATCCACTCGCAACGCAAGGGAGGTCAGCCGATGGGTATCACACATTCCTTGAATGTTCTGATGATCAGTGCAGCGTTCCTCTTCGTCGCCAGCATGATTTTCATCTGACGACAGCGTCGTCCTGAAGGACAAAAACGCAGAGACCAAGAGTTGTGAAACGCATGGCCCCCGCCGGGTCATGCGTTTTTCCTATCAGGCGGCAGCACCCGTTGCAGCCCCGGCGCAGTCCGCATCGCGCTGTTCGAAGCCGAGGCGATCGAGGACCGCGGAGACAAGGGTGGCCCGGTTCATCGTGTAGAAGTGGAATTCGTCGACGCCGAGCGCAATCAGCCCCTCGATCTGACGGGCCGCGAGCTCGGCTGCGACAGCTGCGCGCTCCTCCGGCCGTTCGGCCAGCGGATCCAGGCGATCGGCCAGCCATTGCGGCACGCTCGCGCCGCACAGGCCGGCAAACTTCTGCACCTGGGAAAGATTGTGCACGGGCAGGATGCCCGGGACGATCGGGATGTCTATCCCAGCGGCGCGAACGCGCTCCAGATAGCGGGCGTAAAGATCGTTGTCGAAGAAGAACTGCGTCAGCGCCCGAGTCGCGCCGGCTTCGACCTTTCGCTTCAGCATGTCGATATCGGCGGGCACATCATGGCTTTCGGGATGCTTTTCCGGATAGGCCGACACGGAGATTTCGAACGGGGCGATGGAGCGGAGCCCCGCAACGAGCTCGGCGGCATTGGCATATCCGCCGGGATGCGGCTGGTAGGCCTCGCCGATACCGCCGGCGGGATCGCCGCGCAACGCCACGAAATGCGTCACGCCGACCTGCCGGAACTCCTCGACCACCGCATCGACCTCCTCTCTGGTCGCCCCGACGCAGGTCAGGTGGGATGCCGCCGAAAGCGGGGTCTCCCGGATGATCCGCGCGATCGTCGAAAGCGTCGGCCCGCGCGTGGAGCCTCCGGCACCATAGGTGACCGAAACGAAATCCGGCGCATAGGCCGAAAGCGCATCGACGGCCTGCCAGAGCTGAGCGTCGGCCTCCTCGGTGCGGGGAGGAAAGAACTCGAAGGACAGCTTCGGTGCGCGGCGCCGGACTGGGCTATGGGCGATCGTCATGTCAGTTCCTCCGGCCGATGGCGATAAGGGGTTCGGCGTCCTGGGCGGCATCTGCGGTTCTCTGGTCGCGCGCCAGCCAGATCGTGACCGTCAGCGCATCGTCCCCGCCGCCGGCGGGCGTCAGGTCGACGGCCTGTTCGACGGCAAGGCCGGCCTGCTCCAGCCACTCACGCATCGCCTGATGCGAAAAGCCGAGGCGCAGATGGGCATGGTCGTCGCGAAGATGCTCCAGCGCGTGCGGCGCCAGATCGATGATCACCAGGCGACCGGACGGGCGCAGCATGCGCGCGGCTTCGGCGATGGCGGCTGCCGGATCGTCGAGGAAATGCAGCACCTGGTGAATGGTCACCACGTCGAATTCGTCGCGCTCGAGCGGCAGGTTGAAAATGTCGCCGTGGCGGATGGACGCCTTGGTGATGCCGGCGCGATCGAGGTTGGCTCGGGCGACGGCCAGCATATCGCGGCTGGCATCGACGCCGACACCGCGGCGATAGAGGCCTTCGAAAAGCTGAAGGATACGGCCGGTACCGGTTCCCAGATCGAGGAAGGCGTCGACCGGGCCGTCGCCGATGAGCTTCAGGAGTGCTGCCTCGACCTCCGCCTCGCTGACATGCAGGCGGCGCAGTTCGTCCCACTCCGAAGCGTTGCGGCTGAAATAGGCCTGCGCCTTTTCCGCCCGCGCCTTCTTCAGCACCGCGAGGCGCTCGGCGTCGCGGGCAAAGACGGGATCGGCCACATCGATGCGCTCGAGCAGAAGCCGCGCCAAAGCGACCGCCTCCCCCTCGTGCGCCAGCCTGAAATAGGCCCAGGCGCCTTCCTGGTACCGTTCGATGAGGACCGCCTCGGCCAAAAGCTTGAGATGGCGCGAAATGCGCGGCTGGGACTGGCCGAGGATGTCAGTCAGGTCGGTCACCGTCAGGTCGCCGCGTGAGAGCAGCGCCAGAAGCCGCAGGCGCGTCGATTCGCCAGCCGTCTTCAAAACTTCTACAATGTCGTCCAATCCGAGCTTCGCCACGCGATCACCTGAGCACCATCAAGACATAAACATATCTTTATGTCACGAAACAAGCGAGTGCAAGCCGTAATCGCCGGGAACCTGAAGATAGGTCCAGCCCCAGCAGCGGAAAGGGTAGCACGCAGGCGGGCCTTCGCCAGCGATCACGCCCGGCGCCGGGTTCTGAACGGCGCCACGCGCAGTCGATCGATCACTGTGGACGAAAGCCGCCCCCGCTGCTGGCCTCTGCAGCAGGGCGATGCAACCGCACTCTTCGCCCGCCGCGTCCACCGCCCCAAAAGCTATGACACGTAACGGATGAGGCGGCGATGTTGGCCGCACTTCGCCAGGCAACGCTCTACCGGTGCCGAGCACATCCGGTTCCAGCAACGGCAGACCAGGCCTGTCGCCGAAACATCTGCTGCGGCGTTGTAAGTGGAGGTGCGGGAACTCAGAGCCGGACGCGCCAGATGCAGCCGCAAAGCGAGCCAGGCCTCGGCGACAGCGAGGATCAGAAAAGCAGTGGGCGCAGCCGCATCGCGACTGCGCCCGGAAGAGCCGAAACGCGAAGCGTGCCTTAGCGCGTCAGGCGCTTGTAGGTGACGCGCTTCGGATTGACGGAGTCGGGGCCGAGGCGGCGGATTTTGTCCTGCTCGTAGTCCTCGAAGTTGCCTTCGAACCATTCGACATGGCTATCGCCTTCGAAGGCGAGGATATGGGTGGCGAGGCGGTCGAGGAACATGCGGTCGTGGCTGATGATGACGGCGCAGCCGGCAAAGTTTTCGAGCGCATCCTCGAGCGCGCCGAGCGTCTCGGTGTCGAGGTCGTTGGTCGGCTCGTCGAGCAGGATGACATTGCCGCCGCTCTTCAGCATCTTGGCAAGATGCACGCGGTTGCGCTGACCGCCCGAGAGGTTGCCGACCTTCTGCTGCTGGTCGCCACCCTTGAAGTTGAAGGCGCCGCAATAGGCGCGGGAGTTCATCTCGAACTTGCCGAGCTTCAGAACGTCGTTGCCGCCGGAGATTTCCTCCCACACGGTCTTGCCGCCGTCGAGATGGTCGCGGCTCTGGTCGACATAGCCTAGATCGACGGTCTCGCCGATGCGGATCTCGCCGGAATCCGGCTTCTCCTGGCCGGTGATCAGCTTGAACAGGGTCGACTTGCCAGCGCCGTTCGGGCCGATGACGCCGACGATGCCGCCGGGCGGCAGCTTGAAGGTCAGGTTTTCGAAGAGCACCCGGTCGCCATAGGACTTGGTGAGATTTTCGGCTTCGATGACCACCTGGCCGAGGCGCTCGCCGACGGGAATGATGATCTGCGCCTCGCCGGGGCGACGGTTTTCGGCGGCTGCCACCAGCTCGTCATAAGCGCGGATACGAGCCTTCGACTTGGCCTGGCGGGCCTTGGGCGAGGACGCGATCCACTCCTGCTCACGCGACAGCGCCTTCTGGCGGGCGCCCTCCTCGCGGTCCTCCTGTGCCATGCGCTTGGCCTTGGCATTGAGGTAGGCCGAGTAGTTGCCCTCGTAGGGAATGCCGCGGCCACGGTCGAGTTCGAGAATCCAGCCGGTGACATTGTCGAGGAAGTAGCGGTCGTGGGTGACCATCAAGATCGCGCCCGGATATTCGCGCAGATGCTTTTCCAGCCAGGCGATCGTCTCGGCGTCGAGGTGGTTGGTCGGTTCGTCGAGCAGCAGCAGGTCGGGCTGGCGCAGCAGAAGCTGGCAGAGCGCCACGCGGCGCTTTTCGCCCCCGGACAGCTTTTCCACCGACGAATCGCCGGGCGGGCAGCGCAGCGCGTCCATCGCCATCTCGACCTGGCTTTCGAGGTCCCAGAGGTTCTGGCTGTCGATGATGTCCTGCAGCTTGGCGCCCTCTTCGGCCGTCTCGTCCGAATAGTTCATCATCAGCTCGTTGTAGCGGTCGAGGATCGCCTTCTTGTCGGCGACCCCTTCCATGACGTTCTCCATCACGGTCTTGGACGCATCGAGCTGCGGCTCCTGCGGCAGGTAGCCCAGCGTCGCGCCGTCGGCGAGCCAGGCCTCGCCCGTCCACTCCTTGTCGAGACCCGCCATGATCTTCAGCACCGTCGACTTGCCGGCGCCGTTCGGCCCGAGAATGCCGATCTTGGCGTCCGGGTAGAAGGAAAGGTGGATATTCTCCAGAATCTTCTTGTTGCCGTAGGCCTTGTTGAGCCCGGCCATGTGATAGATGAACTGACGTGCCATAACGCGTGTGCTCCGCATCGAAAGGGATTTTGCCCGCTATGTAGGCGAATTCGTCCGCAGCGGCAATGCGGCCGCAGCCCGCGCCGGTGAATTGTCGGGAGAACGTCTTCGGCTCGATGGACGCGGTGGTCCGGCATCAGGCAGCCACAGTTGCCAGCTGGCGTGGAGCAGCCCCCGCCTCCCCTTGCTCCTGCGCCTGATGCTTCCCCCCTTGCAGTGCTGCCGCTCCACCACTCCGCGGCTTCGCCGACCTTCCCTCCCCGGCGCGCCACGCAATGGCACGCCGTTCGTCAGGGCTCCTTGCTGCCACCTGCGTCGGCAAGAAATCCGGTCGTGCAATCCTGCTTAGTCGGAGCTGCATTCAGGACCAGCGCCGACAGCTCGCCTTCCGCAGCCGAGAGCCCGATCGTTACGCCGGTGACGACCGCCTTGCCGTCCACACTGCGGCACCGCAGCCGCACACGCTCACCGGCACCTGCACCGAAAGCGCCGTCGAAGGCTTCGCCGACCTCGGATATCGTCACGATCGTCCCTGACCTGCTGGCAAAGAAGGCCCCGACCTGCGAGCGGTTGACAGCTTCCAGCATGTCGAGGGCGCGCGAAAAATAAACCTCGGCCGTTGCCGCATGGCAGGTTCCGTGCATCAGCCATTGATGCCGGTCGAGACCGGAAGCGACACCGGGCATCGCCGCTGCAAGCCGGGCCTCTATGCCGTCGGAAAGGACGAGCTTGGGCAGATCGTCCCATTTTCGCGACCGGTCGCGCTTCTTCAGTTCCGCATCGATGCCGCAGTAACTATTCTTCACCTGCCACAGCCCATGCAGGCCCAGGCGTGGCGCCAGCCCATGCCCAGCAGCCTTCTCGCATTCCGCCGCGTTTGGCCGGACCATGCAGTAGCCCGGCTGCCAGCTAAGGGCCAGCACGTGGCGGGTGGCGCCTTCAGGCGCTTCTAGGGGCAACGGCGCGGCAAGCGCCGGCCCTGACGCCGTGATGGAAAGGGAGAAGTAGAAAGAGGCTAGAAGAACCCCCCAAAAGCCGCACACGACAGTTCTGAGCCATGCAAATCCGGGCATCCTCATGATACGCTCCAGAAATAGAACAAAACATAAACATTAATCAATAAAAGCGCGAATTATGCAACCATAAATTTTACGGCATCGAACTGTCGTCGGGAGCCAGCGATTGCAATTGCCGACGAAATCCTTTTGAAGATCACGGCATCCCAACCGCCAAAGGCACTCCGCACATGTTTTCCGAGATGCGCGCTCTCCAGAGCCCCACCGGCGCCACGCTTGCGCTGCGCCATGCCGGAAGCAGCGCCGGGAAAAGGGGTATCGTCCTCATCAGCCACGGCCTGGCGGAGCATGCCGGCCGCTATGGGCCGTTCGCCGAACACCTCGCCTCCAGGGGCTTTCACGTCTACGCCCACGACCATCGCGGCCACGGCGCCACGACCGCTCCGGACGCGCCGCCCGGCCGTTTCGCCGCGCGGGACGGGCACGACGTGGCGCTCCGGGACATGCTCGCCGTGCGTGAGGCGGCGGTGGCCCTGCACCCCGGCCTGCCGGTCATCCAGTTCGGCCATTCGATGGGCGGCCTGCTCGCACTTGCCTTTGCCGAGGCTTATCCCGAAAAAATCGACGCCCTCGCCTGTTGGAACGCCAATCACCGGCCGGGCCTTTCGGGCCGCGCCGCCCAGGCGCTGCTGCTGGTCGAGCGCATGCTGAAGGGCTCGGACGTGCCGAGCGACCTCCTGCCCCGCCTCACCTTCGCCGCGTGGGGCAAGGCCGTACCGGATCGGCGCACGGAGTTCGACTGGCTCTCGCACGATCCAGAGCAGGTCGAGCTCTACCTGGCAGATCCGCTCTGCGGCTTCGATGCCAGCGTCTCGCTGTGGCTCGACATCCTCCGCCTCGCCTATTCCGGCGCCGACCTCGCGCGGCTTGCCCGGCTGCCGCGCTCATTGCCCATCCATATCGCCGGCGGTGACGAGGACCCGGCAACGAACTTCGGCCGGGCGACATCCTGGCTTGCCGGGCGCATGAAGAAATCGGGCCTTGCCGAGGTGACGGCGGTGGTCTATCGCGGTCTTCGCCACGAAACGCTGAACGAGCGGCGGGATCTGCGCGAAAAGCCCCTTGAGGATTTCGTCCGCTGGTGTCTGAAGGTGGCGGCAACCCGCAAGCATCCCGGTGACTGAGATGAGCACGCACGCCGCCTTCCCCCGACCAGCCGTCCGCAACGAGGTCGGCCTCGGCCTTGCCCTGATGGTGGTTTCGGTGCTGCTCGCCCCGGTCATCGACATTTTCTCCAAACTCGCGGTGGCCGACGTGCCGGCAACGGTCATCACGCTGTGCCGCTTCGTGTTCCAGACGCTGACGCTGCTGCCGATCGTGCTCTGGCGCGGGTCGCTGCTCGACCTGACGCGCAAGAAGGTGGCGCTGCATGCCGTGCGCGGCCTGATGACGGCGATCGTCATGATCAGCTTTGTCACGGCGCTTTCGGTGATGGAGCTTGCCGATGCGCTGGCGATCTTCTTCGTCGAGCCGATCATCCTGACGATCCTCGGCGCGATCTTCCTCAAGGAGACCATCGGCTGGCGCCGCTACACGGCGTGCGCGGTCGGCTTCATGGGCGCCCTGCTCGTCATCCAGCCGAGCCTTCAGGAGGTCGGCCCGGTGGCGCTCCTGCCGATCGTTTCGGCATTCTGCCTGGCCATTTTCCTTCTGATCACCCGTATGGCCGCGCAGAGCGAGGACCCGTGGTCGATGCAGTTGCACACCGGCCTGTGGGGCGCAGGCTTCACTGTGGTCGCGCTCGCGGTGGGCGGCCTTTTCGGCTGGCCGATGTTCACCGCCGTGATGCCGCAGGGCGATACCGTGATCTACATCGTCGGTGCCGGGATCGCAGCAACGGTCTCCGGCATCTTCGGCGCCTATGCCTACCGCCATGCGCCGGCCTCGGTCCTGGCTCCGCTGCAATACCTCGAAATCGTCTCGGCAACGGTGCTCGGCTGGTGGGTCTTCGGCGACCTGCCCGATGCGCTCAAATGGCTCGGCATCGGCATCATCATCGGTTCCGGTCTCTATGTGATCTGGCGGGAGCACAGGCTGCGTAGGCAAGCGATGCAGCCGCCACCGCTGCCGATTGTCTGAGGAGCAGCAGTTGGCAGTCGAGAATTGAGAAATGCCAGGCGGTTAGTCCGGGCGCTCATCAACTCATGCGGGCTTGACGCTATCCCCAGCCGGCCAACTTTGGTATCCAGAACACCCGTGCTGGCGACAAGAAGCCGAAAAGGTCCCTCCGGCGCGGGCAAGGAGGATGCCCATGAACGTGAAGACCCTGCCGCTTTCCGGCTTCCGAGTCATCGAACTTGCGCGCGTGCTTGCTGGCCCCTGGGCGGGCCAGATGCTGGCCGATCTCGGCGCCGACGTGATCAAGGTCGAAAGCCCCGATGGCGGGGACGACACCCGCGCCTGGGGGCCGCCTTTCGTCACGGGGAAGGACGGCGCAAACCTTTCCTCCGCCTACTACCATTCGACCAACCGCAACAAGCGCGCGATCGCGCTGGATTTCCGCTCGGCGGAGGACCTGGACCTCGCCCGCCGGCTCATTCGCACCGCCGACGTCGTCATCGAGAATTTCAAGGTCGGCGGGCTTGAGAAATACGGGCTCGACTACAAGAGCCTTGCAGCCGAAAATCCCAGGCTCGTCTATTGCTCCATCACCGGCTTCGGGCAGGACGGGCCGTATGCGGCGCGGGCGGGCTACGACTATATCGTCCAGGGTATGTCCGGCTTCATGTCGGTGACCGGTGCGCCGGATGGCGAGCCGATGAAGGCCGGCGTCGCCATTGCCGACATCTTTACCGGCATCTATTCAGTGGCCGCCATTCAGGCCGCCCTGATCCACGCCATGCGGACCGGCAAGGGCCAGCAGATCGACATGGCCCTGCTCGACGTGCAGTCCGCCGTCATGGCGAACCAGAACATGAACTACCTCGTGTCGGGCGTCGCCCCCACCCGGCTCGGGAACGCCCACCCGAACATCACCCCCTACGAGGTGATCGAGACGGCCGACGGCCACATCATCCTTGCGGTCGGAAACGACGGGCAATTCCAGCGTTTTTGCGCGATCCTCGGCCGCGAAGACCTGCCGGCAGACGAGCGCTTCTCCACCAACAAGTCCCGCGTCAAACATCGGGCTGACCTGCGCCCGCTGATCCTGGAGCAGAGCCGCAACTGGACCAAGGCCGACCTGCTTTCCGCCTGCGAACGCAACGGCGTGCCGGCCGGCCCGATCAACTCGATCGCCGAAACCTTCGACGACCCCCAGATCAAGGCGCGCGGCATGCGGCTGGATCTTGCCGACAGCGAAGGCAACACCATACCCGGCGTGCGCACCCCGATCGTCTTCTCCGAAACGCCGCTGTCCTACGACCGTCCGAGCCCGCGTCTCGGCGAACATTCGGCCGAGATCCTCGCCGAACTCGAAGCCATCGAAGAAAAAAGGAAGTCTGCATGAACGCGCCCGTGACGCATGGTTCGCCTGAGGCTTCCGGCGGCATCGCCCCCAGGACGGGCGGTCAACTCATCGTCGATGCGCTCGTCGCAAACGGCGTGAAGCGCCTCTCCTGCGTTCCCGGAGAGAGCTTCCTCGCCGTGCTCGACGCGCTGCACGACACCGACATCGACGTTCTCGTCTGCCGCCAGGAAGGCGGCGCGGCAATGATGGCGGATTGCTGGGGCCGGCTGACCGGCGAGCCGGGCATCTGCATGGTCACCCGCGGCCCCGGCGCCACCAATGCTTCCGCCGGCCTGCACATCGCCCGGCAGGATTCGGTGCCGATGATCCTCTTCATCGGCCAGGTCCAGCGCGAGGCGCGCGAACGCGAGGCCTTCCAGGAGATCGAATATCGCCGCGCCTTCACCGAGCTCGCCAAATGGGTGGTCGAGATCGACGATGCGCGCCGCATCCCGGAATTCGTCACCCGCGCCTTTGCGGTCGCGACTTCGGGAAGGCCCGGTCCGGTCGTCGTGGTGCTGCCGGAGGACATGCTGACCGACACGGTAGAGGCAGTGGCAGCCAAGCCCTTCGTTCCCGTCGAGGCCCATCCCGGCCCAGCCCAGCTCGAAACGTTCAGGGACCTGCTGGAAAGGGCGGAGCGACCGATCGCCATCCTCGGCGGGACGCGCTGGACGGAAGAGAGCGTCGCAGCTTTCACCGCCTTCGCCGAGCGCTTCGCCCTGCCTGTCGCCTGTTCCTTCCGCCGGCAGATGCTGTTCGACCACCTGCATCCGAACTATGCCGGCGATTCCGGCGTCGCCATCAATCCGGCGCTGGCAGACGAGATTCGCGAGGCCGATTTCGTCCTCCTGCTGGGTGACCGCTACTCGGAAATGCCCTCTTCCAGATATACGCTGCTGAGCGTGCCCTACCCGCAGCAGACGCTGGTGCACGTGCACCCCGATCCTTCCGAGTTGGGCCGCGTCTATCGGCCCGAGCTTGCGATTTGCGCAAGCCCGGCGGATTTCGTGGCGGCCCTTGCCGGCCTCTCGCCCGCTGCACCGCCGCGCTGGACGGAGCGGACTAAGGCGATGCACGCGACCTACCGCACCTGGTCGACGCCTCCCGTCACCGGACCCGGCGACGTCCACATGGGGCCGATCATGGCCTGGCTCGAAGAAAATGTGCCTGACGATGCGATCTTCACCAACGGCGCCGGCAACTATGCCGTCTGGGTGCACCGCTTTCACCGCTATCGCCGCTTCGGCACGGAGGCGGCGCCAACGTCCGGCTCGATGGGTTACGGCCTGCCGGCGGCCGTTGCGGCCAAGACGCTTCATCCGCAACGCGAGGTCGTCTGCTTTGCCGGAGACGGCTGCTTCCTGATGCACGGGCAGGAATTCGCCACCGCCGTCCGCTACAACCTCCCGATCATCGCGATCGTGATCAACAACGGCATGTACGGCACAATCCGGATGCATCAGGAGCGTGAATACCCCGGACGCGTCAGCGCCACCGGCCTCACCAATCCCGATTTCGCAGCCCTGGCCGTCTCCTATGGCGGCCATGGTGAGGTGGTGGCGAAGACGGAGGAGTTCGCGCCCGCATTCCTGCGCGCGCGCGAGAGCGGCAAGCCTGCCATCATCGAGGTGAAGCTCGATCCCGAAGCGATCACGCCCGCGCGCACGCTTTCGCAGATCAGGGACGGCCGCTAGAGCATTTCCAGCAGAGGCGGACACTGTTGCATGAGTACGATACCCCGCTTCCGTCATCCTGGCCCCGAGCCGGAATCCAGCCGACTTGCGTCCGAAAGGCAAAAAGATTCTCGTGCGATCAAGGACTTGATCGCGCTGGTTCCCGGCTCGAGGCCGGGAAGACGGAGAGGGTAGCGTCTTTAGTCACGACGAATATCGTGAGACCGTAAAGTCACCTCTTAAAGTGACCCGTAAAAATCGTGGCCCAGACCGCCGTCCCGGGATCACCTCAGCCGCGCAGGTGCTGCGTCTGGCCGTAGATGTTGGTGGAACGGGCGCCGGAACGGCAATAGCCCAGCATCGGCCGCGGCAGCTCGTCCAGCGCGTCGACCATTTCGCGGACGGCATCCGCGGTGACACCCATGGTGCCGACCGGGATGTGGCGGATATCGAGGCCCAGTTCGGCGGCGCGCGCCGCGATCGCTGAAAATTCCGGCTGGTCGGGGCTTTCATGGTCGGGCCGGTGGCACACGATCGACTTGAACCCCATCGCCTTGATCTCGTCCAGATCCTCGACGCTGATCTGCCCGGAGACCGAGTATTCGTCGTTGACCGCGCGAATGTCCATGATGCGTGCCCTTCCCTAGGTTCTGCTGGCCACCGATGTAGGCGCGCCGGCGCCGGACGTCAATTGCGCCCGGTTCAGCGCAGTTCGAAGGAAAGACCGTAGTCGACCGTCGCTCCGGGCGAAAAATCCTTCATCTCGCCGGACGCGATCAGCTCTGCCCGGCCCGCCAGCCGGTGCGACACCGGCTCCAGTCCCATCACGTGGCAGCCGGGCGACTGGTTGCGCCAGACCTGCAGGTAGGGCAGCGTGTCGACGCGGAAGCGCAGGTGCAGGCTGCGCCCGCCCAGTGCCGCGATCGGTCCGATCGCAACGTCCGCCCAACCATGTTCGGCCGTCTTCGCCGCCGAAACGCAGAAGATCCGCATGTCGCCCTCTCCGAACCGCCACGGCAGGCTGCCGCCGTCCAGCATCGCGCCGGTCAGCCGGGTTCCATCGTCGAACAGCCGGGTATTGAAATTGACGTGGTACATCGCGACGGGCGGCCAGCCGCGATCGCCTGTATTCGTCACCTTGTCGTCCAGCGTGATATGGCCGGTCTTGCGATCGGCCCGCCACAGGCGCTTCATCTCCGCCGTCTCGCCATTTGCCAGTACTACCGGAATACGCGCCGAACAAACGACCTCACCCTCGTCTTCCTCGAACAGGATGTCCTTGGCCGGATGGGACGACAGCGAGCCGTGCAACGGATAGCGCCGCCCGTCGGCCGCACCCTCCACCGGCTCCGGATGACGGATGTGATCCGGGCCGCAGGTGAACATGAAACCCGGCAGCGCCTTGTCTATTCGCGGATCGCCGTCCGAGGGGATGGCCGACCCGGGCGCGAGATTGACCCCGCGGAATACGGCCTCCCTGAGATCGAGGGCGGAGCTGGGATCGAGCGCGATGTCGAAGCTGTGCACGCCGTTTTCGGCGGTCAGGGCGAGGGTCATGTCTTCTCCCGGAATCGTCTTTTGCGGTAATGCTAGCCCACCCCGGGCAAAACCGATACCGCTTCCGCCCCGGCGCGCCCCTGATCGGGAACACCTCGCAGCGGCGACGCGTTATCGCCCCCATGCAGGACGTTGTCGGCTACAAGGAAGGCCTGGCGGGACGGACGATGCAAATGTTAGCAGTCCGTTAACCGTCATTTCACTTTTTCCATATTAAGGTCGAAATTGAGTGCGACGTCCCCGAAATTAGCGCTGACGACAGGTTGATTCCGTGAATTCCGTTTTGAAAACAAGCATTTCTCTGCTGACTCTTGCAGCGGTCATGGCCGCCGTCCCCGCCAGCGCCCAGAGCGTCTACGGGGAACGCCGCGAACGGATGGTGCTCGTCACGCCGGAAGGCGACCTTCTGGACTACATTCCCGCCGACGGCAGTGTCCGCGTCGCGCGCGACGGCCAGGGTCGGCGTGTGTACATCGACGCCTGGGGCAACATCGTCGCGACCGCGATGCCGGCCGAGCGCTACTTCGCGCGTGGCGAACAGCGCGACTTCCGCCGCGACCGCTACCGGCAGGTTGAAGGCTTTCCGGAAACCGCGCCAGATTATTTCCCGCCCGCACCCGGCGGAAGCGATTTCGGCGACGAGCTGACGACCGGTTCCGTTCCCGACTATCGGGATCGTCTGCCTGGCGCCGTCGATCGCTCGACCTTGCCCGAACCCATGCCGGGCGAAGCCTACCCGCAGGCCGAGTACCCGCAGGACGGCGGCAACGACATGGCCTCCCTGCCGGAAGCCCCCTTCGACGGACAGTCGGACTTCGTTCCCGGCCCGCGCTTTCCGACCGCCACCCCGATCGGCAAGAAGTCGTCGGCCGAGGTGACGGCACTGCAGGTCTTTCTGGATCGCGAAGGCTTCTCGCCTGGCGTCATCGACGGCAAGAAAGGCTCGAACGTCACCAAGGCCATCGAAGCCTGGCAGCTCGCGACCGGCGAAACGCTGGATCCCAACGACACCGAGGCGATCGTCGAACGGCTGCGCATGAACGGCGGCTTGCCCTTCATTACCTATGAGATCACGCCAGCGGATGCCGCCGGCCCCTACGTCGCGTCCATTCCCGAAGACTATGCCCACAAGGCGGCACTCCCCGCCCTCTCCTTCACCTCCACCACGGAGATGCTCGCCGAGCGCTTCCACATGGACGAGGCATATCTGAAGGAGATGAACCCCGGCGTGGACTTCTCGATCCCCGGCACCATCGTGAAGGTGATCAATGTCGGCGAGCCGAAGAAGGGCAAGGTCGCAAAGATCCTGGCCGACAAGGGCCGAAAGCAGGTGCTCGCCTATGACGAGGCCGGCACGCTGATTGCCGCCTATCCCGCCAGCATCGGTTCGGCCGACACGCCCTCACCCTCCGGCACCGTGACGGTGGAGCGCATCGCCTTCAATCCGAATTACACCTACAATCCGAAGATCAATTTCCAGCAGGGCAGCAACGATAAAGTGCTGACCCTGCAGCCCGGCCCCAACGGCCCGGTCGGCACGGTCTGGATCGCGCTGTCGAAGCCGACCTACGGCATCCACGGCACGCCGGAGCCTTCCAAGATCGGCAAGACGCAAAGCCACGGCTGCATCCGCCTGACCAACTGGGACGCGACCGAACTCGCCAAGATGACCTCGAAGGGCGTGACCGTCGAATTCGTCGACTGATCGGGGCAAATGGCCGCGACGAAGTGGTGGGCCGGCACCCGTTGCCGCACCCGTTCGCCGGCTGCCGTCCTCTCGCCTCAGCGCCGGCCGATCAGCCGCTTCGGATCGTCTATGTAGCAAATCATCGTCGAGGCGACGATCAATGCCAGATAAGAGAAGAACAGCTTCCAGAACGTCTCCCAGCTCACGACCTGAAGGCCCCAGAAGCACAGGATCAGGACGGCAGCGATCGCTATGGTGGCTGCCACGCAGACCGGGCGAAGAACAGTGACGATGCGGCTAATCATTCGACGCTCCTTGTATGCCGCGTACGGTACCAGCGTATGGTTGTACCGTCCAGCGCAGACCTGACCGCAGGGTTAATGCTGCCCGTCATGTCACCGCAAGGAAACTGGCTGTTTTGAAGCGCCGAGAGCATCCCCGAAAAAATCGGCATTCACCGACGCACTGACAGAGACCTGCCGGGGAAGAAAGCCACTTGTCCGGCGTCAACGCCTCAGCTTTTTGCCCGTTGCCGGCGCTACGGCACCCTCCTGCCTGCCACTGCGTTGCGCGTGTGACGCCACCCGGACCAATCTGCGGAACTTCGGACATTCCATATGGCTTTCCGCCGGGCACTCGGCGACGTGGCGCAGCGCGTTGCGGAGCGTGACCAGTCGGCGGATCTGGATGTCGAGCGCATCGGCACGGGCATGCAGTACAGCCCGCGGCGGATCGGGGACGCCGTCCCCGCCAAACATTCCCTTGATTTCGGCCAGGCTGAAGCCCGCCGACTTGCCGAGCGACACAAGCGCCAGCTGGGTCAGCGTCTCCGGCCCATACTGACGCCGCAGGCCATGCCGTCCCAGCGGCTCGATCAGCCCGACCTCTTCGTAATACCGCAGCGTCGAAGGTGGCACGCCGCTCCTGTGCGACAGCACGCCGATATCGAGAAATTTCATCCTTGACCTCAAGTCGGCTTGAAGTGGCAGCCTAACTGGGACTGCAATCGAGAGCAAGAGGACCAGAGAATGGACATGATACGGACCAAGGCGAAAACGAAGACGCAATCATCCGCGCTTGCCGCGCTGGCCGGCGCAACGCTGCTCGGATCGTTCGGCATCAGTGGGACGAGCGTGGCGCTGCCGGCGCTGGCAAGGGATTTCGCCGCCCCGGTCTCGGCCGTCCAATGGGTCGTGCTTGCCTACCTCGTCACCGTCACCGTGGTAGTCGTCGCTGCGGGCCGGGCTGGTGATCTCTTCGGCCATCGCCGCGTACTGGCCGCCGGTCTCGTACTGTTTGCACTTGCCTCCGTCGTCTGCGCGGCCGCGCCGACGCTCGCGATGCTGATCACCGCCCGGGCAATCCAGGGTATCGGCGGCGCGGTGCTGATGGCCTTGCCGGTGTCGCTCGCGCGTGCCACCGTCGCAAGCAAGCGGACCGGCGCGGCGATGGGCCTGCTCGGCACCGCATCGGCGGTAGGAACGGCACTGGGACCCTCGCTCGGCGGCCTGCTGATCGCGGCCCTCGGATGGCGGGCGCCCTTTGCGGCGATGGCCGTGCTCGGGCTGCTGCTGATTGCCGCTGCCCGGCCCGCCATTCCGCCGTCGGCCCCGCCGGTGCGCGGTCCCGGCTCGAGGCTGGACTGGCCGGGCATCGCCCTGCTTGCGGTCGCACTCACTCTCTATGCGCTCGCGACCACTGGCGCCGCACCTACGGCAATCTCCATGCCGGGCCTGCTTTTGCCGGCAGCAGCCATCGCCCTCCTGCTCTTTCTCGTCGTCGAGGCCCGCTCGGCTGCGCCGCTTTTGCCGGTATCGGTCCTGCGCGACCGCGCGACCGGTTCCGCCCTCGCGATGAACGTCCTTGTCGCCGCCGTCATGATGTCCACCTTGGTGGTGGGGCCGTTCTTCCTGTCCCTCGGCCTCGGGATGGACGATGCGCTGGTTGGCCTCGTCATGGCGGTTGGTCCGGTGACGGCAGCGCTGAGTGGCGTACTGGCAGGACGCGCCACCGACCGCTTCGGCCCGCGGCGCGTGCTCGCCGCGGGCCTTGTCCAGATCGTCATCGGCCTCGTCGGCCTTGCGCTGCTGCCGCTCGCCCTCGGCGTCTTCGGCTACGTAGCCGCGCTGGTCGTGCTCACCCCCGGTTTTCAGATGTTCCTGGCCGCGAACAGCACCGCGGTAATGGCGGCGGCGGCGACAGAACAGCGCGGCGTGCTTTCGGGCCTTCTCGGCCTGTCGCGCTACTTGGGCTTCATGACCGGTGCCTCCGTCATCGCGACGCTGTTTGCGGCCGCCGCCGGACCGGGCCTTGCCGTCGACACCGCGCCGGAAGTGATCGTCGAAGCATTCACGACGACCTTCCTCCTCGCCGCAGGCCTGGCCGTCCTGGCCCTTGTGATGGCACTACTGGACACATGGGCAGCGCGACGGTGACATAGCGTCGAAGCCGACCTGCGGCATCCATGGCACGCCGGAGCCTTCCAAGATCGGCAAGACGCAAAGCCACGGCTGCATCCGCCTGACCAACTGGGATGCGACGGAACTTGCCAAGATGACCACGAAGGGCGTGACGGTCGAATTCGTCGACTGACGGTCACGGAGATCGCGGAAGCACGAACGGCCGGTTCAAACCCAGATATCGTTTTGCGCCGTGCGGTCACCGCCGGCATGACCGGTGTTGAGAACGCCGCGCGGCTCGATGAGCAGCAGGTGAACCTCCTTCTCTGCGAAAGGCTTGTGTTCGACGCCTTTGGGAACAACGAACATTTCACCGGGACCGATCGAAACGGCGCCATCGCGAAAGTCGATCCGTAGCCGACCGCGCAGAACGATGAACGTCTCGTCCGTATCGGCATGGTCATGCCAGATGAAATCGCCCTCGATACGCACGACCTTGAACTGGTAATCGTTCATTTCCGCAATGACGCGCGGCTGCCAGCGATCGGTGATCTTCGCGAGCTTTTCTGAAAAATTGATGGCTTGGCGTGTGTCGTTCATTCTGTCTGCTCCTTTGTCGTGTGAGCAAACCTAGAAATCTTCGTAACGCCGATCTTGAACGATCGTGCAGGGCTCACCCTTGGGCCAGCTTTTTCCAGCGGGCAGGCGTAATGCCGAAGGCATTACGGAAATGTCTCGTAAAATGCGCCTGATCGGCAAATCCTGCATCCAGGGCCGCCTGGACGAGCGGCTGTCCTCCGACGATTCCAGCCTTGGCCCGTTCAAGCCGGCGCAGGATCAGGTGACGATAGGGACTGGTGCCGAAGAGGGCCCTGAAATCCCGCGACAGCTTCCATCTGTCCTGCCCCGTAACCCTTTCGAGTTCCGCCAGCGAAACGGCTTCTCCAGCGGCGTCTCGGATATACTGGCGAGCCGTATTTGCAGCCCGATAGTCGGGCGGCGCGATGCTTCGCACGCCAGAGGGCGATGCGGCGGCTTGCAAGGCGTCGGCGAGATCAAAGACCGCATCATCATACTGAAGCGTTTCCATCGGCTCGGACATATGGGCGACAATGCCATTTATCGCCGTCAGTAGCCGTGGGTCTTCCGAAACGCCTTCGGGAATAAACGGGAGCGACCTGCACCCTCCGAGAGCTTTCTGCACAAGCGCCGGATCCAGATAGATCATCCGGTAGTGAAAGCCGTGCTCGGTTCCAGCTTGTCCGTCGTGCGGCTCGTCAGGGTGCAGAACTATCGTGTTTCCGGGAAAGCCATCACTGACCTGCCCCCTGTAATGGAACCACTGGACGCCGGAAATCGTGCGGCCGATTGCGTAGGTATCATGACGATGCGGCTCATAGGCTTGGCCGGAGAAAAACGCCTCGATGCGTTCGCACCCGTCCATGCCGGAGGCAAGATTGATCCAGCCACCGGTGACACCGGCCGACAAGTCCTCGACTGCGCCTACTCCCGCATCCACGCGACTGTTCCTCTATCGGTGCGGAGTAACACCCACCAAGGCGACGGTTTTGCGGCTGAAGCTTGCAACGTCGCGAATTTGGCAATTCTCCGACAGGCAGGTGTGCAGAAAATGCTGCACGAATATGGTCTCGGCGTTACAACCACGCAAGAGCCCGATGCGGCGACGAAGTTCGACATCCATGTCGCTGGAACGGCATTCCAGTTGGGGCCCGCCATCGCGGCCGGCCTGATCGTTTCCGCAGTCTTCACCATGAAGGCAAAACGGCGCCACTGGCGCCGTCTTCCGAACCCCGTCAGGCTGCGCGGACGTAACCGTTGGAGGGTGCTGCGGCGGCCTGGCCGCTGGTGCGGAAGGCACTCAGCTGGGCTGCGATCGAAGCCGCCTCCTGCGTCAGCGCCTGGCTGGCCGCATTGGCCTGCTCCACCATCGAAGCGTTCTGCTGCGTGATCTGATCCATCGCGTTTATCGCCTGGTTGACGGCCTGCAGGCCGGTCGCCTGCTCGGCGGTGCTGGCGCGGATCGCCGAGAAGACCGAGCTGACCTCCACCACCTGGGTGACGATCTGGCGGAGCGACTGGGCGACTTCGTTGACCGAGCGCACGCCGTCTTCCACCTGGCCGTGCGACTTGGCGATCAGGTCCTGAATGTCCTTGGCGGCATCTGCGCAGCGCTGGGCCAGCGCCCGCACCTCGGAGGCGACAACCGCAAAGCCGCGGCCCGCCTCGCCGGCACGCGCCGCCTCGATACCGGCATTCAGCGCCAAAAGGTTGGTCTGGAAGGCGATCTCGTCGATGACCTCGATGATGTTGGCGATGCTGGCCGACGACTGCTGGATCTCCTGCATGGCGGAGATCGCCTGTTCGACGACCTCACCGCTGCGTTCGGCATTGCCGCGTGCGGCGACGACGAGCGTGTTGGCCTCGTTTGCGCTCTGGGCCGTCTGGCGCACCGTTGTCGTGACTTCCTCGACCGCGGCGGCCGTTTCCTCGAGATTGGCCGCCTGCCGCTCGGTGCGCTTGGCCAGATCGTCGGATGCGGCCGCGATCTCGCGGACGCTGACGTTGATCGATCCCGCGCCGGCATTGATGCCGCTGATGGCGGCAGAGAGCGCGGAGATGGCATGATTGAAGTCGCTGCGAAGCGACTCGTAGGCTTCCGGCAGGCCGCCCTCGATGCGCGCCGTCAGATCACCGTCTGCAATGCGCTTCAACGCGGCACCGAAGCTGTCGCTGACGATCCGCCGCTCCTCGCCAACCGTCTTTTCCTGCACCGCCTGCTGCTTGGACACATCCGAGGCATCCATGTAGACCGAGATGGAAAGATCCATGTCGAGGAATACGGCCTTGATCAGCGCGGACAGGCGCGCGGCGGCTTCCGCAGCGCTGGTCTCCGAGCGCGTGAAGAGGCCGGCCTTCGGCCACATCTCTCTCAGGGCAACCGTCAGAAGGTGCTCGACGATCAACGCATATCCGCCGATGTACCAGCGCGGCTCCAGCCCGATGCGGGCGTGGATCTTTCCGATCGACAGAACCTTGGCGGCGTACCCCGCATTGAAATCCGCGTTCCAGATGCTGCCCCAGTGACCGAGTTGGGCGTTCTTCGCATGGTTTATGTGCGCATCGTTGGAGAACAGGTGGCTGACCTCCGGGCTCTTGCGGACCACGGTGTAGAACCGGTCGAGCGCGGGCGCGAGCTCACGCTCGAGGAAGGGCTTGAGCGAGCGCAGGTCCTTCAGGGCCTTTGCATCGAGCGCAAGGTATTCGAGACGACGCGCGAGGTCGGCATTGTTGCCGGTAGAGGAAGCGGCTGCGCTCATGAGTCTTTCCGTGCTTAGGGGCTTGGCGATTTGATTGCCCATTTTTCCGGAAACCCCGTCCCTTCCGGGCACGGCGTCATTCGCGCGATTCATTGCGCTGCGGCAGGGGAAACGACCCTGTCTGAAAAGTGGCAGTCGTCAATCTTAGTACGCCTGCGATGGTAAATTCTTCCTTTAGCAAATCCATTAATGCCGCACCCCGGCGTGCGCATTTGGTCGCAGCCTGCGCCTTCACGCACATTGGCAAAACGCCTCCATCACCCAGGGCGACGAAGGCGTTGAAAGCGAGCCGGCGATGTGTCGTCGTCAGGCGGCGCGGGCGTTGTGCCGGACGGAACTGCGCGTTCCGGCGGAGCGCCGCACCGGAACACGGCGCAAAACTTCCTCGGCGAAGAGCCGCGCATTCTCGCGCGCCTTGTCGAGGTTGGAAACGCGCTGCGGATCCATCGATCGCAGCGTGCCTCCACAGTCGAAGATCTCACGAAACGCCACCCGCTCGGCGATCGGCGTATCAAGGACCGCCACGCCGCGCTCGGCAAGCAGTTGCTTGATGGCGACCATCGCACGCGTGGTGACGACAGTGCTCATTCGGGTCAGCACGACGGAATGGTCGATCCGCACACCCGCACGCCGATCCAGCTGCTGCAGCAGTTCCAGGATCTGCGCGCCTCCGCGCGCATCCATCGCACAGCCCTGGATCGGTATCATAACATGGTCGGAAAGGCCGATCGCAGTCGCGACCAGTGCGTCGCGGGTGCCCGCCAGATCGATGATGAAGTAGTCGGTGGTATCGCGGTTCTCGCGGATGTGCGACTGCAGCGATCCCATCGAGACCTCGGAGATGACGGTCAGGTTGCGCTGAACGCCTGAGACTTCGTGCCAGCTGGTGATCCAGCGTTGCGGATCGGCGTCCAGAATGGTGACGCGGTAGCCTTGGGCCGCCAGTTCGGTGGCGAGTATCAATGCTGCTGTTGTCTTGCCCGCTCCACCCTTTGCGTTGGCGAATGTGATTACCGGCATTTCGAATTCCTCATGTAAGCGGCACGAGCCCCTCATCGCTCTGCAAAAAGGCGCGAAGCGGGATGGCGCCCTGTTAGCCAATCTTTCAGAACATGGTTAACGATTTGCAAACGGAGGATACGCCGGATCTTCACAGGCTGCCGAAAAGCCGTATCAGGAGATCGAAGGCAGTCAGCTCAGCCGCGGCCGCCGGCGGCATGCTGGTAGCACATCCGGGCGAAGGGGCCGGCGGCTTCACGACCACCGATCTCGACGCGCGCCATGACGTCGCGGACGAAGGCCTGCATGTTGGCCATGGCCTTGTCGAGACTGCGCACCCGCGCGTCATTCAGCGTGTACAGCGTGCAGGAATGCTCGAACATCTCGCGAAAGGCCCCGCGCTCCGTGATCGGCGTTTCGATCATCGCCATGCCCCGGAGCAGGAGCAGGTCGCGCACCTTCCTAAGCGACCGCGTCGTCACCAGCGGGTTGACGCGCGACAGCACGACTGCACGGTTTATCCTCCCGCGCGCATTGGCCTCGATGTACTGGATCAGCTCGATCACCTGCATGGCCCCCGCGGCGTCCATCGCACTGCCCTGCACCGGCACGAGTACGAGGTCGCAAAGTCCGAGCGTCAGCGCCAGCAGCACGTCGCGCGCGCCCGAAAGGTCCACGATCACGTCGCAGCCCGGCCTGTGCAGCCGCCTGAGATATTCCGGCAGGGTTGCGGGCGTGGCGTCCGCAATGGCGAGTATGCGCCCGTCGCCGCATCTGTCTGCCCAGTCGGCAGCAAGCCGCAGCGGATCGCAATCTATGATGACGACATCCGAGCCTGACCGCGCAAGCTCGGTTGCCAGCAACACCGCCGCCGTCGTCTTGCCCGAACCGCCCTTCGCATTTGCTACAGCTATGACCGCCATCGGCCTTCCAACATTGGCACGACCCTACCCTGGTCGCATGCCCTACCCCTCAGAAGGCTGCGCCAACGTTCCTAACGAGCGGTAAACAAGGCGAAGATTTGTGCCGGCGCGGCCCATCCGGCGGCTGCACATCGCCAGAACCGTCATCACGGGCCGCCTGCGGACCCGAAAACGCAAAGACCCGGCGCAAGCGCACCGGGTCCTCGTCTCGTCACGCGTGTTCAGGCCTCAGATACACTCTGCGAAGAGTTTCTTGGCGGCATCGAGCGTCAGTTCGACCGGGTTTCCGCCTGCCGTCGGATCGACAATCGCCATCGCGGCCATTTCATCGATCCGGTCCGTGCCGACGCCAAGCGCAGACAACTTGTCGGGAACGGCGAGCTCGGCACGCAGCTGCAGGACGTAGTCGTAGAAGCCGTCGAACCCGCCCGAAATGCCGAGATAGGCGGCGGCGGCCGCGATCTTGCCTTCGATGGCCGGCCGGTTGAAGCGCAGCACGGGCGGCATCACGACTGCGTTGGTCATGCCGTGATGGGTGTTGTAGATGGCGCCCACGGGATGCGACAGCGAGTGGATCGCGCCTAGCCCCTTCTGGAAGGCGACCGCGCCCATGGCGGCCGCCGACATCATGTTGGCGCGCGCCTCGATGTCGCTGCCGTCCGCGTAGGCCCGCGGAAGATATTCCTTCACCAGCCGCAGGCCTTCGAGCGCGATGCCCTGGCTCATGGGGTGATAGAATGGCGAGGAGTAGGCCTCCAGGCAATGGGCGAACGCGTCCATGCCGGTGCCCGCCGTGATCACCTTGGGCATTCCGACCGTCAGCTCCGGATCGCAGATCGTCACGGCCGGCAAAAACTTCGGGTGGAAGATCACCTTCTTCGTGTGGGTCTCGGAATTGGTGATCACCGAGGCGCGCCCGACTTCCGAACCGGTGCCGGCCGTCGTCGGCACGGCGACGATCGGAGCGATGCCCTCGACGGAGGCGCGTGTCCACCAGTCGCCGATATCCTCGAAATCCCAGACCGGCCGCGTCTGCCCTGCCATGAAGGCGACCGCCTTGCCGAGATCGAGGCCCGAGCCGCCCCCGAAGGCGACGACGCCGTCATGGCCGCCGTCGCGGAACGCCTTGACGCCGGCCTCGAGGTTCTTGTCGTTCGGGTTCGGATCGACGTCGGCAAAGATCGCCCGGCCGAGACCGGCAGCGTCGAGAATGTCGAGCGCGTTTTGCGTGATCGCCATCGGCGCCAGGCCGCGGTCGGTGATCAGCAACGGCTTCTTCATGCCGACTGCCTTGCAGTGGTCGGCAAGTTCCTTGATGCGCCCCGCGCCGAACTTTATGGCGGTCGGATAGCTCCAGTTGGCAGTGATCGTCATGCGAGTGCTTTCCTGAGGTGATAGGACTTCGGACGGGTGAGATTGTGGAAGCCGATGACGGAGAGCGAGCCGCCGCGGCCGGTCTCCTTCACACCTGTCCAGCACAGCGCCGGATCGAGATAATCGGCGCGATTCATGAACACGGTGCCGGTCTCAAGCTCACCGCCGAGGCGCGCGGCACGCTCGGCGTCCTGCGTCCAGAGCGAGACGGTCAGGCCGTACTTGCAGTCGTTCATCAGCTTGAGCGCTTCCTCGTCGCTCTTCACCTTCATGATGCCGACGGCGGGCCCGAAGGTCTCTTCCGTCATGAACTCCATGGAATGGTCGACATCGACAAGGACCTGCGGGGCGAGATAGGCGCCGCCATCATCGGCCGGAAACAGCTTTGGATCGACCAGAGCCTTCGCGCCGCGCGAGACCGCGTCGGCGATCTGCGCCCGAACCGTCGCCGCAAAGCGCTTGTTCGCCATCGGCCCAAGCGTGGTTTCCTTGTCCAAAGGATTGCCGAGCTTGTAGTTGGAGACCCAGGCGACCGATTTCTCGACGAACGCGTCGTAGAGCTTCTCGTTGACGTAGACCCGCTCGATACCGCAGCAGCACTGGCCGGAATTGTAGGTGGCGCCGTCCATCAGCGTGTCGACCGCAGCGTCCAGATCCGCATCCTCCATCACATAGCCCGGATCCTTGCCGCCGAGTTCGAGCCCGACAGGCGTGAACGTGCCAGCAGCAGCGCGCTCGATCGCCCGCCCGCCCTCCACCGAGCCGGTGAAGTTGATGAAGTCGAAGCTGTTGGCGGCGATCAGCGCCGAGGTGGTGTCATGGTCGAGGAAGATGTTCTGGAACACGTCCTCCGGCACGCCGGCCTCTACGAAGGCCCGCACCAGCCGCTCGCCGACGAGCAGCGTCTGCGCGGCATGCTTGATGATCACCGTATTGCCGGCCATCAGCGCCGGCGCGATCGTGTTGATCGCGGTCATGTAGGGATAGTTCCACGGCGCGATGACGAAGACGACGCCATGCGCCTCGCGCTCGATGCGGCGCTCGAAGCGGTCGCTGTTTTCGATGACGATCGGCGCCAGCGAGGAATGGGCGATTTCGGCGACATAGTTGGAGCGCTCGTTGAAGCCCTTGAATTCGCCGCCGTAGCGCACCGGACGGCCCATCTGCCAGGCGAGTTCCGGCACGATCTCGTCGGCCATCTCGTTCAGCCTGGCGACGCCCTTGAGCACCAGTTGCACGCGGTCTTCCAGTGGCCGGCGCGCCCAGCTCTTCTGCGCCTTGCGGGCACGGGCGACGACATCCTTTGCCTTGTCCAGCGGCAACGCCTCGCGCTCGGCGTACACCGAGCCGTCGATGGGAGATATGCACTTGATCACGGTCATGATCGATTTCCTGTTGGTTCTGTCGGAATTCTGTTTTGACGCTCCGGCTGCCCCTTATCCGGTCTGACGGCCACCTTCCCCACCCCAGCAGGCGTGAGAAGGAATTGCCGTCCCGCTTTCCGGACCAGTGCCCGCTCCCCTACCCTTGCGGGGAGAGCGGTATGGTAAGGGGCAAATCCCGCGCCGTTCTTACGCTCTCTCGAAGCCGCGCGCCACTTCCCAATCCGTCACACGGCGGTCGTATTCCTCCTGCTCCCACTCCGCAGCACGCGTATAGTGGTCGATAACCTCCTCTCCGAAGGCCTCGCGCAGCATTTTCGACGTGGTCATGAATTCGGTCGCCTCGCGCAGGGTCTTGGGGATCTCGCGAATGCCCTGGCCGCCATAGGCATCGCCGACGAAGGGTGCCTCTAGTTCCAGATTGCCCTCGATCCCCGCGATGCCTGCGGCAAGCAGTGCTGCCATGGCGAGATAGGGATTGAGGTCGGAGCCGCCGACGCGGCATTCGATGCGGATCGCCTTCGTGTTCTCGCCGCAGAGCCGGTAGCCGGCCGTGCGGTTGTCCTTGCTCCAGACAGCCTTGGTCGGCGCGAACGTGCCGGCCATGAAGCGCTTGTAGGAATTGATGTAGGGCGCGAGGAAATAGGTGATCTCGCTGGCATGGTTCAGGAGACCGGCGACATAGCTGCGCATCATCTCCGACATGCCGTACTTGGCTTCGGGATCATGGAACTTCGAGGTCTTGCCGTCGAGGCTCCAGAGCGACTGATGCAGGTGCGACGACGATCCGGCCGCGTTGTAATGCCATTTGGCGAGAAAGGTGATCGCCTTGCCCCGCTGCCAGGCAATCTCCTTGCAGCCGTTCTTGATGATGACATGCCGGTCGGCCATGGTCAGTGCGTCGGCATAGCGTACGTTGATCTCCTCCTGGCCGGCCGAGGCCTCGCCCTTGGAGTTTTCGACCGGAATACCCGCTCCCTGCAGGCCGTTGCGAATGGCCCGCATCACGTCCTCTTCCTTGGTCGTCTGGAAGATGTGGTAATCCTCGTTGTAGCCGCTGACGAGCCGCAGGTCGCGGTAGCCGCTCTCGCGGGCGTCGTCATAGGTCTGGTCGAAGAGGAAGAATTCCAGCTCGCTCGCCATGTAGGCCTTCAGCCCCATCGCCTCCAGCCGCTTGACCTGCCGCTTCAGGATCGCCCGCGGCGAATGCGGAACCTCCTTGTGCGTGTGGTGGTCGAGCACGTCGCAGAGCACCAGCGCCGTCCCCTCAAGCCAGGGAATTCGGCGCAGCGTCGAGAGGTCCGGCTTCATCGTGTAGTCGCCGTAGCCGGAAGCCCAGCTCGTCGAGCGATAGCCCGACACCGTCTCCATCTCCATGTCGGTCGCAAGCAGGTAGTTGCAGCTGTGCGTTTCCTCATAGGCGCCGTCGACGAAGAACTGGGCGTGGAAGCGCTTGCCCATCAGCCGTCCCTGCATATCGACCTGGCATGCCAGCACGGTATCGATGCGGCCCTCGGCGACATCCTTCTTCAGTTCTTCCAGCGAATAGCCTGCGCTCATGATTTAAGCCCTGTTAACGGATTGCAGCCGCCCCTCCGGCGACCGGTAAATAGGGGGCCGAACACGCGGCCCCCGCTCGAAAATGCCCCTCAGACCTCGCCGACCGCCCTCTCTGCAGCGGCGATCTCGGCCTGCCGGCGCGCAACTTCCTCGCCGATCGGCGGCCCCTTGAACCGGCGCCGCTCGATCCCGTACCAGACGATCGCCGTCAGCACGAGGAAGCCAACGGTGATGTAGAGCGCCCAGTCGTTTGGCGGCTGGATGCCGAGGACGAAGATCAGCACCATCGCGATCATCGATAGGACGGCGAACAGCTTGAACGTCCCCTCGCCCAGGTTCCACGGTCCCATCTTGTCCCACTTCGAAGTGCCCCAGGCGAAGAAGCCGAGCGTGATCGGGATCGCGAACGAGAAGAAGAGGAAGATGACCGTGCACGACACGACGATGGTGTAGACCGGCGTATCGCCGATCGAAACCAGCGAAGAGCCCCAGACGAACAGCACAGCGAGGATCGATCCCGTCCAGATCGCAGCGACTGGTGTGCGGTAGCTCGGGCTGACCTTGGAGAGGCCGCGCGAGAACGGCAGGCCGCCGTCACGCGAAAACGCAAAGATCATGCGCGAGACGGACGTCACCGTCGCAAGGCCGCACAGCCACTGGGACACGAAGATCGCAAGGTAGAGAATGTCCTTGATGGCAGGATGGACCTGGGTATCCATCGCCCAGAAGAACACGTTCCACCCCTGTGCGGCCGCCGCCGCCATGCCTTCTGTTGTCGTGCCGTCGGTATTCGACACCGAATCCGGGATCATCAGCACGAAGGCGCACAGCATGATGTAGCCGAACAGCGCCGACCAGAGCACCGAGGACACCATGCCTCGCGGCACCGAATGCGCCGCCTTGACGGTCTCTTCCGAGGTGTGCGCCGAGGCGTCGTAACCGGTGATGGTGTAGATCGGCAACAGCAGGCCGAGCAGGAAGACCCAGAGCCCCGATGTCGCCGGCCATACGTTGCCGCCGGCCTCCCCCGAGAAATTCGAGAATGTGAACAGGCGGCCGATCTGGTAGCTGTCGGCCGCTGCAAGGCAGACGATCGCCAGGATGATGGCGGTGGCGAAGATCAGGTAGCCGGAAAAATCCGTCAGCTTCGCCGTCAGCCCGATGCCCATGTGGTTCACGAGAGCCTGCGCGCCGGTAATGATGGCAAGGAAGATGATGCGCGTCGGGGTCGTGTCCGCAAGCCCAAAGTAGGGTGCGCCAAAGGCGCCCATGAAGAAGTAATAGGTGCCGACGTTGATCGCGCCGAGAACCGTCACGAGACCGAGCAGGTTGAACCAGGCGGTCAGCCACCCGGTGAACCGGTTGCCGAGGATCGAACCCCAATGGTACAGGCCGCCCGCCGTCGGATAGGCCGAACCGATCTGCGCCATCGCGACGGCAAAGACGAGCGAGATGAAGCAGCCGAGCGGCCAGCCGATGCCGATGGCGGCACCGCCCGCGCCCGCTGTCGCCTGCGCGAGCGAGTTGATTCCGCCCGACAGAATGCAAATGATGGAGAAGGAAACGGCAAAGTTCGAGAACTGGCTCATGCGCCGCTCGAGCTCCTGCGCGTAACCCATGGAATGCAGGACCTGCATGTCTGCCTTCTTATCCGAATCCGAATAGTCCGACATGTTTTTCCCCTGTGACCACCGGGCTCCGGCAGGATTGCCGGGAACCCAAAGCCTGCGGCCCATGACCGTCATGGGCAATACTCCGCGGCATGCCACTCCCCGAGGCCTCGTTATTTTGCTGATGCAGGCGACGTGCTTTCCAACAGCAGTCCCGTCAGATAGTCAGCCATGACCCCCTGGCTGGTTTCGTCCTGGATGAGGTCGTTGCGGACCTCGATCATCACGTTGAGCAGGCCGTTCGCCAGCCCGTGCACCTTCAGCGTATGCGTGACGCCGTCCTGCGGACCGTAGGGCTCGTTGCGGCGGGTGGCAAACAGCCTGGAGCGCCCGGCGGCTTCAAGCATCAGATCGGCCAGCCTTGCATCCTCGTCGTGCAGGATCCCGATCTCGACCTGACGCGGCTTGCCGAAATAGACCGGCGTGAAGCTGTGAACAGTGACGAGGACCGGCGCCCTGCCTGCAGCAATGCGATCGCGCACAAGGCCGGCGATGCGGTCGCGGAAAGGAAAGTATAGCGATTCGGCGCGCTCCAATCGAGCGGCGTCGCTAAGGGCCTGATTGCCCGGTACGGGATAAATCTCGCTCTGCTCCGGCATCGCGCCTGGCGCTTCCGGCGGCCTGTTGCAATCATAGGCCAGGCGCGAAAAACGCTGGTGGATCAACGTTGCGTCGAGACTGCGGGACATGATGCGAGCGACCGCCAGCGCCCCGGGATCCCAGGCGATATGGCTTTCCAGAGCCTCAGCGGACAGGCCAAGCGTGCCGAGCCGCTCAGGCAATAGCCTGGAGGCGTGCTCGCAGACCAGCACAAACCGGCTGCGGCCTTCGGCATTTTCGACGGCGACAGGGTCGCCTTCCCTGGCTGACAACATTCCCATGCAGCCGGTCCCCTCGATCGGCCAATCTTGTTTGTGAAGAGAATTCTTCACGTCCTCCAAGTTGTCAACGGGGATGGAAACGATCTCTTCAAAAAAACGTTTGACACCAATTGTGACAGCGATGTTTAATTTTGACGGAAGCCGACAGAGAGCGGCAGGCAGGGGAAAATCGTGACGTTGAATCAGACATCCATGACGGTGTCCGACGTGATCAACGCCCATTTCGACACGCTCACGCGGGCCGAAAAGCAGTTGGCGACATCGCTTCTGGACAACTATCCGGTGTCCGGCCTCGGGAGCATCACCACCGTGGCGGAGAACGCCCGTGTCTCGACGCCGACCGTCGCACGTATGGTGCAAAAGCTCGGCTACCGCGGCTTTCCCGATTTCCAGTCGCACCTGCACCAGGAACTGGAGGCGACGCTCTCCAACCCCATCTCCAAGCACGACCGCTGGGCGGCGAACGCGCCTGGCACCCACATTCTCAACCGGTTTGCCGATGCGATCATGGGCAACCTGCGCCAGACGCTGTCACAGCTTGATCTCGCCGATTTCGACGGCGCCACCGCGCTGATCGCCAATCGCAAGCGCAGCGTCTACATCGTCGGCGGTCGCATCACCAAGGCACTGGCAGACTACCTCTTCACCCACCTGCAGGTTGTCCGGCCGAACGTCACCCAGCTTTCGCCCATCCCCAGCGCGTGGCCGCAATATGTGCTGAACATGAAGGCTGGCGACGTTGTCGTCATCTTCGACATCCGCCGCTACGAGCACGAGATGGAAACCTTCGCCCGCATCGCGCGCGAGCGCGGCGTGGACATCGTGCTGTTCACGGACCAATGGGCTTCGCCGATCGCAAAGTTGGCCGCCCACGTCTTCCGCATCCATATCGAGGCGCCTTCGGCCTGGGACTCATCCGTCGTCACGCTGTTCGTCGTCGAGGCGCTGATCGAGGCCGTGCAGAGCGCCAACTGGAGCGAGACCAAGGAAAGAATGAGAACGCTGGAGGAACTGGTTGCCGCAAGCCGTCTCTTTCGAAAACCGGGGTGAGCCTGCCGCTGCGTCAACCAATATCAACAACGATCGGGAAAAGCATTTAAATACTGTCACATAAGCTTCATGCCGCACCAGTATCAGCTTCGCCGAAGCTGACTGACACACACAAAGGAGAACACCCGTGATGTCACGCACCCGCCGCCTGCTATCGCTCTCCACCGCGATCCTGATCGCCACCACCGCCGTCGTCGCCGCCGAGCCGAGCGCCGAGCTGATAGAAGCCGCCAAGAAGGAAGGCATGCTCACCACGATCGCCCTGCCCCACAGTTGGTGCGGCTATGGCGACGTCATCGCCAGCTTCAAGGCCAAGTATCCGGAAATCCAGGTCAACGAACTGAACCCCGACGCGGGTTCCGCGGACGAAGTCGAAGCCATCAAGGCCAACAAGGACAACAAGGGCCCGCAGGCGCCCGACGTTGTCGACGTCGGCCTCGCCTTCGGTCCGCAGATGAAGGCCGAAGGCCTGCTGCAGCCCTACAAGGTCTCCACCTGGGACGAGATCCCGGACACGATCAAGGACGCCGAGGGTTACTGGTACGGCGACTACTACGGCGTTCTGTCGTTCATCGTGAACAAGGACCTCGTCGAGAACACCCCGGCCGACTGGGCCGACCTGCTCAAGCCGGAATATGCCGGTCAGGTCGCGCTTGCCGGTGATCCGCGCGCTTCGAACCAGGCAATTCTCGGCGTTCTCGCCGCCGGCCTGTCGAAGGGCGCCAAGCCGGGCGAGGAATCCGGCAAGGCCGGTCTGGAATACTTCGCCGAGTTGAACAAGGCCGGCAACTTCGTTCCGGTCATCGCCAAGGCCGGCACGATTGCCCAGGGCGCAACCCCGATCGCGATCGCCTGGGACTACAACGCTCTCGCTTGGCGCGACGAACTGAAGGACAACCCGCCGGTCGAGGTCGTCGTTCCGAAGTCCGGCGTCCTTGCCGGCGTTTATGTCCAGGGCATTTCCGCCTACGCCCCGCATCCGAACGCCGCCAAGCTGTGGATGGAGCACCTCTATTCGGACGAAGGCCAGAACCTGTGGCTGAAGGGCTACTGCCACCCCGCTCGCTTCAACGCCATGGTCAAGGCCGGCAAGATCCCGCAAGCCCTGATCGACGCCCTGCCCCCGGCAGAAAGCTATGAAGCGGCCGTCTTCCCGACCGTGGAAGAGCAGAACGCCAACAAGGCTGCGGTCACCGGCGGTTGGGACGGTGTCGTGGGCGCAAACGTCCAGTAAAGTGAACCCGTGATCACGAGCCCCGGCCCGAACCTTCGGGCCGGGGCTTGTCACTCCCAATGCCACTGCCTTAATTTGGCCGGAATTGAAATCGGCCCTCCCAAGCGATCAGGACGATGAACCGAGCCCTCCATACGCTGCGCCAGCGATTTCCGCTTACATGGTTGGGCCTGATGCCCTTCGTCATCTTCGTCCTGATGTTTCTGGTGCTGCCGACGATGCACATCGTCATCGGCGCCTTCCAGACGCGTGACGGCAACTTCACGCTCCAGAACATCATGGACCTGAACACCGGGACCATCCCGTCGAGCTACTGGATCTCCGTCAAGATCTCCGTGGCTTCGGCAGCGCTCGGCAGCCTGATAGGCTTTGCGATGGCGGCTGCGGTCGTCTTCGAAGCGGTCCCCCGCTGGATCAAGTCTCCGCTTATGACATTTTCCGGCGTCGCATCGAACTTTGCCGGCGTGCCGCTTGCTTTCGCCTTTCTCGCCACGTTTGGGCCAGTCGGCCTCGTGACCCTGTTCCTGCGCAACAATTTCGGCATCGTGCTGCAGCGCGACTTCGGCTTCAATATCCTGAGCTTCTGGGGGCTGACCGTCACCTATCTGTTCTTCCAGATTCCGCTGATGATCCTGATCATCGCACCCGCTCTCGAGGGCCTTCGCCGCGAGTGGCGCGAGGCAGCGTCGATCCTGGGCGCGACGGGCCTGCAATACTGGCGAATGGTCGCACTGCCGATCCTGTTCCCCTCGCTGCTCGGCACTTTCGCCCTCTTGTTCGCCAATGCCTTCGGCGCCGTCGCCACCGCCATCGCGCTTACGGGCTCAAGCCTCAACATCGTGCCCATTCAGCTCTTCGCACAGATCAGGGGCGACGTTCTCGGAAACCCGAACCTCGGCTACGCCATGGCCTTCGGCATGATCGTCATCACGGCTGTTGCCAATGTCCTCTACATCTGGCTCCGCATGCGCGCTGAGAGGTGGCTGAAATGACTGTCTGGGCACGCATCGCCGGCTGGGCGGCACTAATCTTCGGCCTGCTATACTTCTTCGTCCCGCTCGGCGGACTGTTCGAGTTTTCGCTGAGGGCCCGGCGTGGCGTCTACAGCTTCGACGCCTATGCCCGCGTTCTCGCCGATCCGCAGTTCCAGGCAACGTTCACCTACTCCGTCGTCATGGCTCTGGTGACGATCGCCATCGGCATCCTGATCGTCGTGCCGACCGCGTTCTGGGTGCGCCTGAAGATGCCGTGGGCAAGACCCTATGTCGAATTCCTGACGCTGCTGCCGCTGGTCATTCCGGCCATCGTCATCGTCTTCGGCTACATTCGCCTTTACAACACCTCCAGCTGGTTGCCGCTGACCGGTTCGACACTTGGCACCAACATTCTGCTGGCCTTCGGCTATACCATTCTTGCCCTGCCCTACATGTATCGCGCCGTCGACACGGGCCTGCGCACAATCGACGTCGCCACGCTGACCGAAGCCGCACAAAGCCTCGGCGCTGGCTGGGCGACCATTCTCGGCCGCATCATCCTGCCGAATGTCATCGCCGCCGTCCTCTCGGGCGCCTTCCTGACCTTCGCGATCGTCATCGGCGAGTTCACTCTGGCCGCTCTTCTCGACCGGCCGGCTTTCGGACCCTATTTGCAGCGCATCGGCGCCAACAAGGCCTACGAGCCCTTTGCGCTCTCGGTGATCGCATTCGCCATAACCTGGGGCTGCCTTGCGCTGATCCAGCTCGTATCCCGCTTCCAGAAAACCGCGCCCGCAAAGGCCTGAGGACACTACCCATATGACGTTTCTCTCTCTCAGCCATATCCAGAAGTCCTTCGGGCAGGTGCAGGTCGTCCGCGACTTCAACATGGACATCGAAAAGGGCGAGTTCGTCTCCTTCCTCGGCCCGTCCGGCTGCGGCAAGACGACGGTGCTTCGCATGATCGCCGGCTTCGAGACGCCGAGCGGCGGCACGATCACCGTCGCCGGCAAGGACCAGTCCGGCCTGAAGCCGAACCAGCGCAACATCGGCATGGTGTTCCAGGCCTATGCGCTCTTTCCCAACATGAACGTGTTCGACAACGTCGCCTTCGGCCTCAAGGTCGCGGGCCGCTCGAAGGGTGAGATCGACAGCCGCGTCAAGGAGATGCTCGGCCTGATCAAGCTCGAGCATCTCGCCGAGCGCTTTCCCTACCAGCTCTCCGGCGGCCAGCAGCAGCGCGTGGCGCTGGCCCGCGCGCTGGCACCCAAGCCGCAGGTCCTCCTCCTGGACGAGCCGCTCTCGGCGCTCGACGCCAAGATCCGCGTTTCGCTGCGCGAGGAGATCCGCATGATCCAGCAGCAGCTCGGCATCACGACGGTCTTCGTCACGCACGACCAGGAGGAAGCTCTGTCTATCTCCGACCGGATCGTTGTGATGAATGCGGGCGTCGCCGACCAGATCGGCGCGCCGGCCGAGATCTACAACCGCCCGGCAACCCGCTTCGTCGCCTCCTTCGTCGGCACGCTCAACCTGATCGAAGCCAAGGTGATCGATCCGGCGGCAAACCGCATTTCGATCGGCGACCAGGGCGTCACGCTGCGCGAGCCGCTCGGCCCGGTCAAGACCGGGGACACCGTATCGCTCGCCCTGCGTCCTGAAGCCGGCTCCATTGCAGAAGGCGCCAAGGGCGATACGGCGCTTGCCGGCGAAGTCGTCAGCAGCAACTTCCTGGGTTCGGTCGTGCGCACGCGCATGCGCGTCGGCGCCAGCGTGATTTCCTTCGACATGTTCAACAACCCGGGCCTCGTGCCGCCGGCCGTCGGCGAAACGGTGACGCTGCGCTTCACCGCAAGCGACCTGCTGATCATTCGCGACTGATGTCCCGGCATGAGCGGAACGGATTTTTTCCGATAGCTTCCAGGTTGGAAAAATCTGTCGCACCTCGTGTGGATTTCGTCGCTTGCGCATTTGATCCGTCGATCCCGGCAAGGTAGTGTCGACCTGTTCTCAGGGCGGGGCGGAATTCCCCACCGGCGGTATCGGATGATCGGGGCGAATGGCGCTCTCGATGCTCCGGAGCCCGCGAGCGCCTTCGGCATCCCGTCGAAGGGTCAGCAGATCCGGTGAGATGCCGGAGCCGACGGTCAATAGTCCGGATGAAAGAGAGCAAGCAGGCGGCCCTTCGGCCAGGCTTTGGCGTGTCCGTCCTGCATGTTCGCCCAAGGGGATCATTGAAAAATGGCTCAACCCTTGAAAGGCCAAGGCATGAACATCTCTGCAAAACCCTCGGCGAAGATCGCCGTCATCCGCGCGCGCTGGCACGCCGGCATCGTCGATCGCTGCGTCGATAGCTTCGTATCGGAATGGGCGGCACTCGGCGGCCGGGCTGATGACGTCGAGATCGTCGACGTTCCCGGTGCACTCGAGATCCCGCTGCATGCGCAGACGCTTGCACGGACCGGCCGTTACGCTGCCATCCTCGGCGTCGCGCTTGTCGTCGACGGCGGCATCTATCGCCACGATTTCGTCGCCGGTTCCGTGGTCGACGCGATTGTCCGCGTCGGCCTGGACACCGATGTGCCGGTGCTTTCCGCCGTGCTGACGCCGCACAATTTCCAGGAAAGCGAAGCGCACATCGCCTTCTTCCGCGATCATTTCGTCATCAAGGGCAAGGAAGCCGCGCACGCAGCTGCCCAGATCATCGATGCGAGAGCCAAGGCCGCCCTCGTCAGCGCATAATGCAGGACGCCCGCGCGAAACCTTCCTCCCGCGGGCGTTTCCGGCGCCGCTCGTCAAGCGCCTGAAGGTCTGGAATCACATTGCCAACCTTCACAGGCAACAGCCTGGAATGATTCGACAATTTGGAGACAAGCCGGCCGGCATTGAACGGGCGGACGCCTGAAGCATGCCGTTGTCGCAAGCCCCTGCGCACGTTCGCGCTACTGCTTAAGCCTCCAGGCTCTTCAGATAGACCGACAGCAGTTGCATCTGCGAGGAAATGCCGAGCTTGCGGTAGACGTTCCTGCGATGAACCTTCACCGTCCCGGTGGAAATTGCCAGCGTCAGGCCGATTGATTCCGACGAAAAACCCTGCAGCACGAGTTCTACGATCGACGCTTCCCGATCCGTCAGGTTGAGCTTCTGCCAGATCCGGTCGGCCGCGTTGGCAGGCTCGCGACGGCGTCTGCTGCTCCCCTTCGCAAGCGTATCGAAGCGGCGCGACAGCTCGGGCCACGCCAACCCCACGAAGGCCTCCACGAACGGCACAACGTCGGCGAGGAGCGCAAACTCGCCTGCCGGAAAGGTCCCGCTTCGCTCGCGCCGCATCAGGGACAGCACCACCGTCACGCCGTCTGGACACGCCACGAAGAAACCTGTCTCCTCGGCAAGCTTCGTCTGCGAATAGTAGGTGCGATAGTACTCGGATGAAAAGAAACGGTCCGGGGCCAATTCACGCATCCGAAACACGCCGGTCTTGCCCGACCGCGCCGCATGGTAGAACGGATCCAGCAGAAAGGGTCCCGCCTGGTACAGGCTGACGAAGACCTCGTGGTCCTGCGGCCCGAAGGTGCTGAAGAGATCGATCGGCCGCTCTTTGCCCCGATAGGCGAAGATCACGACGTCGTCAAAACGCACCAGCGCACGCATCGTCTTCATGAACAGCATGCCGGCGTCGGAATCCGTCATGCCGCTTTGGCCGAGGCAATCGGCGAGAGCCTGGAAGAGCGATGCAAAATCGACCCGCATGATTGCCCGGCTACTCCCTGTCCTGCGTCGGGCCCCGCCAATCTTGACGGGACGGATATACTCCTTCCACAGCGGCAAAAGCGAGAAAATACCTCTCACGGGGTATATACCTGAGCCCCCGTTCCTGACTAGCATCGGAACCAACACAGCGGCAAAGGCGGCCCAAGACCGCCGGCATAACCAACAGACCGCAGGGAACAGACGTGACACCGGCTGCAAACGACATCGAGTTCCGTTCGGTGAGCAAGCGCTATGGCGCCGTCACCGCCGTCTCGGACATCAATCTCGCCGTCCCGAAGGGCGCTTTCGTCGCCCTTCTCGGCCCGTCCGGCTGTGGCAAGACGACATGCCTGCGCATGATCGGCGGCTTTGAGCACCCCAGCGAGGGCGAGGTCTACGTCGGCGGCGCTGCGATGAATGGCGTGCCGGCCTATCGCCGGCCGGTGAACATGGTTTTCCAGCAATACGCGCTCTTTCCGCATTTCGATGTGGAGAACAACGTAGCCTATGGCCTGAAACAGCTGCGCCCCCGGCTTTCCAGGGCGGAGATCGCCCGCCGCGTCGGCGAGGCGCTGGAGATGGTCCGCCTCGGCGGCTATGCCACACGCCGCATCCACGAAATGTCCGGCGGCCAGCAGCAGCGCGTGGCACTGGCGCGTGCACTCGTCAACAAGCCGTCCGTGCTGCTGCTCGACGAGCCGCTCGCAGCCCTCGACAAGAAGCTGCGCACGGCCATGCAATTCGAACTGCAAAGCCTGCAGCGCGACCTCGGCATCACCTTCGTGCTCGTCACCCACGACCAGGAAGAGGCGCTGTCGATGAGCGACCTCGTCTGCGTGATGAATGCCGGTCGCGTGCGCCAGCTCGCCTCGCCGAAGGAAATCTACGATAATCCCGCCGATCTCTTCGTGGCCGATTTCGTCGGCAAGACGAACCGGCTCGCCGCGACCATCGATCCGACCAATGCCAGCGTGACGCTTGCGAACGGCAGGACGCTTGCGACCGCAAAGGCCCGCGACCTCAAGGCCGGCGCGGCGGTGCTGGCGCTGCGGCCGGAGGTCGTCCGGCTGACGCGCCCCTCGGGCAGCACCGACGGAGCGCTGCTGCAAGGGACTGTGACGCACCGCATCTTCCTCGGCTCCTCGGCCGAGTACTCCATCTCCGTACCGGGTCTCGGCGACCTGCTCGTAACCGCCGAACGGCACGGCAGCGAAGACAGCGACCTCGTCGAGCCTGGCGAGACGGTCGCGATGAATTTCGATCCCGGGCAAGCGCATATCTTTCCGGCCTGAGGGGAACGGGCCGCCCAATCAAAAGAAGGGAACAGTGTCATGACAAAATGGTACAGAGAGAATGCTCCGATCAGCGCCGCACGCCTGATGGACGAGCTGATGCGCGTGAAGCGCGGCTCGGTCAGCCGCAGGCACTTTCTCGGTGTGACCGGTCTCGGCCTCGCCGCAGCCGTCATCGGCGGCCGCCAGCCGGGCGTCTTCGGCTCCACCGCCTATGCCCAGGATCTCGGCTCGACCATGTCGCTCGCCACCTGGCCCAACTATCATGATCCGGCGACCTTCGAGGCCTTCACCGAAAAGACCGGCGTCGCCGTAGAGGTGAACGTCTTCGGCTCCAACGAGGAGATGCTCGCCAAGCTCCAGGCAGGGGGCACCGGCTGGGACCTGTTCGTGCCGACCAACTACACGATTTCCACCTATGCCGGCCTCGGCCTCATCGACCCGCTCGATCTTGCCCAGGTCCCGAACTTCGACCCGAAGACCCAGAACACCCGCTTCACCGCCGAAGGCACGGTCGACGGCAAGCTCTATGCGCTGCCAAAGAACTGGGGCACGACCGGCATCGCCTTCAACTCCGAGAAGATCAAGACGCCGATCACCAGCTGGAAGGATTTCTTCGACGTCGCCATGGGCGAAGGCGACGGCCGCGCCATGGTGCACGACTACCAGCTGACCACCATCGGCAACGCGCTGGTCTCGCTCGGCTATTCCTTCAACTCGATCAAGCCGGAGGAACTGGCCAAGGCCGAGGAACTGCTGATCAGGGTCAAGCCGCACCTCTATGCCATCAACAGCGACTACCAGCCCTCGATGCGCGCCACCGACGCCTGGATGACCATGTGCTGGACCAATGACGGCGCCCAGCTCAACCGAGACATGCCCGAGATCCAGTTCGTCCTCGGCAAGGACGGCGGCGAGATCTGGTCGGACTTCTACGCGATCCCGACGAGTGCGGCCAACAAGCCGGCCGGCTATGCGCTCCTGAACTTCCTGATGGATCCGGCAGTCGCGGTGAAGGAGCATATCGCCAACGGCGCGCCCACCACCGACAGCCGCGTCATGGCCCTGTTGCCGCCGGAGATCACGAGCAACAAGATCGTCTACCCGGACGAGGCCTCGCTGACCCCGCTCGAATTCGGCGCCGCCGTGACGCTGACCGACCCGGCGCGCGCGGAACTGATGGCGCGGTTCAAGTCGGCGTGAGGGCGATGAGGCGGGGCTGATGGGCAGCGCAGGAGTACAGGGGCCGCGGAAGATGGACAGCGGCTGCCCCTCATCTGCCTGCCGGCACCTTCTCACCGCGAGCGGGGAGAAGGTCGATCGCGGCACTGCCTTGCCCCTATCGAACAGGTGACGGCGTGCCGGGCTGCTCCGGCAGACGCCAGAATGCAACAACGATGGAAGCGCCCCGCAATGGGAGTATCCCTGAAGCGGGCTTTCCGAAGCTAGCCTTAAAGCAAGGCGGGTCGCCGCAGCTTGTCCCTTCTCCCCGCTTGGCGGCAGCCGGATGAGGGGCAGCGCAAGTCTGACTTCCAACGCTTCTCCGCGCCAAGGTGAATGGAAGGCGAGCGGCATGCCCGCCGCACCAGTCAACCCCTGCGCAACGACGACCACGACAACGGCACCGGCGGCCCGCCGCCGGCACCACCCCTGAGGCCACCCCAACAGGCAACCACGCATCACGCCGAACCCGGAAAGCTTCCATGCCCCTGGCACCGAAAACGAAACGCAATCTCGTCACGACCGCGCTTTTGGCGCCGTCGGCGCTGTGGCTGTTCGTCTTCCTCGTCCTGCCCTTCGCAGCCATGGTGATCTTTTCCTTCGGCGAGCGTGCGCCGGCAGGCGGATACCAGCCGGCCTTCACACTCGCCCAGTACGCCAACCTGCCCGCCCGCGCCACGGCCTTCTGGAACACGCTGATCCTCGCACCCGTGGGCGCCTTCGTCTGCCTGCTCGTCGCCTATCCGGCGGCCTACTATCTCGCGGTGAAGGCCGACCCGCGTTACCGGCTGATGCTGGTCTCGCTGGTGGTCGTGCCCTTCTGGACGAGCCTGCTCGTGCGCACCTACGCCTGGATGTACATCCTCGGCTCGCGTGGCATCCCCAATCTGCTCTCGATGATCGGCATCGAGGACGTGCGCATGCTGAACACGCCGGGCGCCGTCCTGCTCGGCATCGTCTACGGCTACCTGCCGCTGATGATCATGCCGATCTATGTCAGCCTGGAAAAACTCGACCGACGCCTGCTGGAGGCCTCCGCCGACCTCGGCGCCAGGCCGGTCTCGACCTTCTTCTCCGTCACCCTGCCGCTGTCGCTGCCGGGCGTGATGACCGGCGTGGCGCTCGTCACCATCCTGCTTCTCGGCGAATACCTGATCCCGCAGTTGCTGGGCGGCGGCAAGGTGTTCTTCATCGGCAATGCGCTGGTGGACCTGTTCCTGCAGTCGCGCAACTGGCCATTCGGCTCGGCGATCGCCGTCACGCTGGTGCTCGTCGTCGTCGTCGTGCTGATGCTGGCGATGCGGATCGCCTGGAAGATCTCCGGCTCCAGACAGGTGGATCTCGTCTGATGCGCACCCTGATGACCGCCGTCTATGTGTTCCTCTACGCGCCGATCGCGCTGGTGGTGCTGTTCTCCTTCAACGCCGGCCGCAGCGCCAGCGAGTTCACCGGCTTCTCGCTCCAGTGGTACGGCCGTGCGCTGAACAACACCTTCCTGATCACGGCCCTCCAGAACAGCCTCGTCATCGCCTTTACCAGCGCCGTCCTTGCCGCCGTCTTCGGCACGATGGCCGCCCTCGGCATGCAGCGGCTCGGTCCGCGAACGCGCGCGGTGTTCGAGGGGCTGATGGCGGCGGCGATCGTCGTGCCCGGCGTCGTCATCGGGATTGCAACGCTCGTCGCCCTCGTCGCCGTCTTCGGCGCGATCAATCCGGCAATCGCCAGTCTCTGGCCGGGCGAGCGCCCGCCGCAGTTCGGCCTCGGCTACGGCTCGATCATCGCAGCCCACGGCCTCTTCACCATGGCGCTGGTGGCCATGATCGTGAAGGCGCGGATCGCAAGCCTCGGGCGCGATATCGTCGAGGCCTCGGCCGATCTCTACGCCACGCCCTGGACGACCTTCCACCAGATCGTGCTGCCGCAGATCCTGCCCTCGGTGCTGGCCGGCTTCCTGCTCGCCTTCACCTTCTCCTTCGACGATTTCATCGTCGCCTTCTTCGTTGCCGGCTCGAAGACGACGCTGCCGATCTACGTCTTCGCCTCGATCCGCCGCGGCGTGACGCCGGAGATCAACGCGGTCGCGGCCATGGTGCTGGTCGCCTCGCTCATCCTCATTCTCGCCGCACGGGTGCTGATGCGCGAGAGGAAAACGAAAAGCACCGAATAGACAGTCACTGGGGAGTGAAAAAGATGATCCTGAAGGAACAGGTCGCCATCGTCACCGGTGGCGGCTCCGGCATCGGCCGCGCCGGGGCAAAGATCATGGCGCGCGAGGGCGCCGTCGTCGTCGTGGCCGACCGCGATGCGGCAGGCGCGACTGAGACGGTGAACGCCATCGTTGCCGAAGGAGGCCGGGCCGAAGCGCAGGTTCTCGACGTCACTGACGACGCGGCGGTGGAGGCGATGATCACGGACGTCCTCACCCGCTTCGGGCGCATCGATATCCTCCACAATCACGCCGGCGCGCAGGTGGAAGGCGATCTGGAGCAGGTTTCGATCGACGGTTTCGACCGGTCCTGGGACCTGAACGTGCGCGCCCATTTCATCGCCACCCGGCTGGTGGTGCCTGCGATGAAACGGCAGGGCAAGGGCGTCATCCTCAACACGTCGTCGTCCTCCGGCATCCTCTTTGACCGCGAGATGATCGCCTACACGACCACCAAGCACGCAGTGATCGCCATGACGAAGCAGATGGCCGGCGACTACGCCCGGTCAGGCATCCGCGTCAACGCACTCTGCCCCGGCTGGGTCGACACCCCCTTCAACGCCCCCTTCATCGCCCAGATGGGCGGCCGCGACGCGATCGAGGCCTACGTGCGCGACAAGGTGCCGATGGGCCGCTGGGCCGACGTCTCGGAGATCGCCGAGCCGATCCTCTTCCTCGTCTCCGACCGCTCCAGCTACATGACCGGCCAGGCGCTGGTGGTGGACGGGGGAGAGACGGTGGTATGAGGGGGCGGCACTCCGGCACGCCGCGTGCCACGCTGTGGCAGAGTGCTGTCTGCGTTCCGACATATGTCGCCGGAACGCCCCTCCTACCGTCATGCCGGACACGATCCGGCATCCAGCCGCGCAAGTCCTTGCGCGATAAAGCACTTTTTGCGTCGCGGACGCGACGCTGCTGGACCCCGGATCAAGTCCGGGGTGACGGAGAAATTTGACAGCGGTATCCAACAGTCATCCGTCCGACAGGCGAAGGCCCGAGCCTTCCGCAATTCCCTTCCCCTGCCTGCGCAATGCAGGCTAAGCGACGATCAGCAGAAGCCCCGTCGCTGCCAGCACCGCCGTCCAGACGAGATCGAGATTGACCCAGCCGCTGCGCAGGATCCCGAGGCCGACGAAGCGGTAGACGGCGAAGGCGGCGCCGGCCGTGGCGGCCAGCATGGCGGCCGTGTGGACGCCGACGGCGGCAAGCGCCGTTGCCGCAGACCCGCCCGCGTCGATGCCGGCGAGTGGTCCGTCCGTGACACAGAGCGGCATCAGCGCCGGGAGCACCATCAGGCCCGCGCCATGCGCCGTCGCCATCAGGAACGACCAGACCGCGAGCCCGGCAAGCCCGGTCGTCATGCCGATCCGTACGCGGCGCCGGTGTCCGTAGAGGACGTGAACGACCGCCCAGCCGATCAGCATCGCCCCGGTGACGGCACGCAATATCGCCGGTTCGACCACCAGTCCCGCCATGATCAGCACGCCCGCCACCGCTGCAATCGAGGCCGCATGCCCGATCGCGATCGCCGGCACCGCGCGAGCCACCGCCGCTGCACTGCCGCGATGGACGCCGAGCGCCACGGCAAACAGCCAGCCCATTGCCGGGTTCAGCCCGTGGAAGGCCCCGAGCCCCGCAAGCATCAGCCACGGCCAGAGTGTGTCCATGATCGCCTCATCGCGTTTCGTCCCGTCCTCGGCGGCTCATCCGTTCAGGCGTCGCTTCCTGCAGGTCCATACAGGCCATCAGGTATCCTTCGCGGCGCCTTCGAGCCGTCGCGGCCTCTGCCGACGGCAACCGGGACAGGAGCGATCGCCCCCGCCTTCCTCTTACGGATAGCAGTAGGAATCCGACGAGCAGTCGCCGCCCTGCAGGCGCACCTGGTGCGGTCGGTGGGACTTCGGCCATTCGACGAAGAACTTTTCGTCGAACGCGATGCCGCCGTCCGGACCCGCATCGAGCTTCACCATCCACCCGTCGATGCCTTCGGGATAGAACTGCTCGTCGATCGCGCCATAAAGCGAATTGGTGAAATAGATGCGCTTGCCGTCGCGGCTGACCTCCACCATCTGCGGCCCGCCATTGAGCGCGCCGTTTCTCGCGCCCGGATGGCTGGCGCGCGATACGATGCCGCCGATCCGCACCTTCCCCGTCTGCTTCGGCTGGAAGGGGTCGGAAACGTCGAACTGCAGGAGATCGCCCGTGCCCCAGCACGACACGTATAGGAAGCGGTCGTCCATGGAGAGGTCGATGTCGGTGACGAGCGGCGGCACCGCGCCGAAACCCTTCAGCATCGGCGGCAGCACGTCCGCCTCCGCCGGCTCCGCCGGAATATCGACCACCTTCGTCACCGCCCATGTGTCGCCGTCACGATGCCAGACCCAGATGGAGGAGGAAAGGTCCTCCAGGCACACGACCGCATTGACGAAGCCATAGGCCTTGGTCGGATCATGGGCGGGCCGAAGCTCGAAGACGAGCTGGTACTTGTCACCGAAATCGATCGTCTGCAGGTGCTTGCGCTTGTGCAGGTCCCAGAAATGCAGGCGCCTTCCGTATTTCGCACCGAGCAGGATTTCCGGGACGAGCCCGTTTTCGAACGTGTCGGGCGTGCCCCATTCGCTGGTCACCAGCGTGTCGTGGCCGAGATGCCACCAGACGTCGTAGGAGAGTTGTTGCGGCCCGCGGTCCATCTCCCATCTGCCGCGGACCTCGAAGGTCTCGTGGTCCATCAGGAACACCCCGCCGGGCGCCTTGCCCTCGGCATTGCCGAGGGCTGCGACGTAAATCCCTTCCGGCCCGCAATGGACCGTGTGGGGCCGTGTATAGCCGGCGCGTTCGGCGACCTCCGCAGGCTCCACCACCCTGGCGATCGTCGGCCGCCGCGGGTCGGGCTTGGTATCGACGATATGGATGCGCGACGATCGCAGGCCGGGCACGACCAGATAGCGCCGCTCGGCATGCGGATGCGGCGCATTCGGGCAGAGGCACGAGGAACAGGCGTTCCAGCCGAAATGATGCAGTTCGTCGCCGACGTTCGGCATCGCCAACGAATGGACGATCTTGCCATAGGTCGCAGACGTGGGATCGACGTCGACGACGGCGAGCTCGTCCGGCACCTGCCGCGACGGATCGAAGGCTGCGACATAGGCGAGCGTTTCGGGCTCCGCCTTCATCGCCATGCGGGGCGACGGATAGAAGCTCGGATCGGGTTTCCAGGTTCCAAGGGAAGTTGCCATGTGAAGTGCTCCTGCGTTGCTGGACGACTTCAGATGTGTGCCTCGCCGTTACCGGCGGATGGCTGGGGGCGCGCGCGGTGGGCGCCATGCTGGCAAGGCCCAGCGAGACGCCGGCGCCGCATTCAGAGCAGTATAAGGAACCGCGGGTTCATCGTTCCCAGCCTCACATCCTGCCAGAGAATGCATCAAATGTGCAGCCGTTTCTGTCGCACGCCTTGTGGGACCACCAGGCCGCGGCGCGCAGCAGGCGCACAAGCCTGTGCATCCGCGGCGTAAGCATCGCCATGCGGTGCCGGCGCAACGTTCCATTCAACGGCGGATGACGGAGAGCGACGCCGGGCGCATTCTTCGCTCTCCTCTCCAGGTCATGTCACCGAGCAGCGATGCCGCCCGGCGATTGCGCCTCCAAGGCCTCCCTCGGCGGACGTTCCGGAGACGAGCGTCGATCGCGCAGTGCTACTGCGCCGCCGGTGCCACCAGCACGCCCACCATCGCCTTGCCATCGGTGAAATAGCGGTCGCCGCCGCCGTTGCGGCCGTCCTGCGTCGGACCGACACCTTCGATCTCGTAGGTGGAGCTCAACTGGCCAGCCGTCTGCAGGTCGCCGATGACGAGGTTGCGCTCGGCATCGACATCCGGCCCGATATGGTGGGTGATCTGGCCGGTGTCGTGGCTGAGGCCCACGCCGCGGTCGAAGCTTGCGGAGCCGAGCCACAGCGGCCTCCCGTCGTCGCCGGTCTGCTCGGTCTGCCAGAAGCGGACATGGTTGCGCTGGTCGGCGCTCTTGCCCACCGGCTTCTCGAAGGCGAGGTCCTGCTTGCGGCCTTCGAACAGAAGCGTGCTGACCGGCGCGTCGAGGTCCGGCCGGTCGAGCACGACGGAAAGGCCGATGTCGATCGAGGAGCGCAGCGTGATCCTGTCGGCTGGATCCCAATGTGCGGCCGCGAAGGCGCGGACGACCTCCTCCTTGGTGCCGACGAGGCCGACATTGATCGGATCGCCAGGAATATCGTCGGGGGTGACCGTGACCATGCTGTCGAGACTGCCGATCTTTTTCGCATCCCGGAAGATCCAGATCTCCGGCAGCACGAAATAGGCGACGAACAGGTAGAGACCCAGCAGCACCGTGATGCTGCCGACCGCCATATGCGATTTTTTCCGGACCATGCTCCCCGCCCCCCTTTCCCGCGCCGCGGTACTGCCTTGCGGCTGGACGACGGCCGCCAAGACTATCACAACGTTTGCGCGAAGGCAGCAAGACCGCACCAGGAGCGAACCTGAACGCGAGGCTGCGCTGCCATCACAACGCCATCGGCAGCTATTCCGTCATCCCCCACGAGCGCACCCCCTGAGCGGAAATACTGGCCAGTCTTGCAGTCTGCATCCAACGCACCGCCATCCGTTGGCGCAGACCGCGGAACATGCTTCCTGACGCGTTTCACCCAGAGGGCACATGCCCGATCCCTTTCTCGGCGATCTCGTCGAGGGCCTCTTCGTACCCCGCATCCGCATAGCGGATCACCCCCAGTGCCGTGTCGTTCGTAAGCGCATACCCCAGCCGCTCGGCGGCAGCATCCGTGCCATCGGCGACGAGGGTGACGCCGCAGCTCGTCATGTAGCCGGCATAGCCGCCGCCGCCGGAATGGACAGCGACGAGGTCGGCCATCGAGGAGGAGAGCAGCATGGCGTCGAGCAGCGGCCAGTCGGCGATTGCGTCCGAGCCGTCCTTCATCCGCTCGGTCATGATGTTGGGATGAGCCATGGCGCCGGCGTCGAGATGGTCGCGGGAAAACGCCACGGGACCCTTCAATTCGCCGTCCGCGACCAGCCGGTTGACCGCCAGCGCCAGTTCCGTCCGCTCGCCGTGGCCGAGCCAGGCAATCCGCGCCGGCAGCCCCTCGAAGGGAACGTTCTCGCGCGCCAGCCGGATCCAGTTGGTGACGATGCGGTTGTCCGGGAACATGTCCAGCACCAGATCGTCGATGCGGGCGATGTCGCTTTCCTCGCCCGATAGCGCCATCCAGCGGAACGGCCCGATGGCGCGCGCAAACAGGGGCCTGAGATAGGCCTCGGTGAAGATCGGGATGTCGAAGGCGTTGGCAACGCCGCCCTCGCGGGCCTGGGTGCGGATCAGGTTGCCGTTGTCGAACACCTCCGCGCCCTTCCTCTGGAACTCCAGCATCGCGGACACATGCTCGACGATCGAGGCGCGGCTGGCCGCCATCAGCTGCCCCTGCCCGTCCTCGCGCAGAGATTTCACCTCCGCGGGTCCCATGCCCTTCGGCACGTAGCCGTAGACGAGGTCGTGCGCCGAGGTCTGGTCGGTGACAATGTCGGGCACGATGCCGCGCCTTGCTATCTCCGGATAGATCTCCGCCGCATTGCCGACGAGGCCGACCGAGGTGGCGCGCTTCTCCTTCACCGCCGCGTCGATCATCGCGAGCGCGGTGTAGAGGTCGGGCGCCACCTGTTCCAGATAGCCGACCGCCTTGCGCTTTTCCGCCCGCTCCGGGTCGATGTCGACGCAGAGGATCGCGGCCCCCGCCATGCGCCCGGCAAGCGGCTGCGCCCCGCCCATGCCGCCGAGCCCCGCCGTCAGGATGAAGCGGCCGGCGAGCGAGCCGGAAAAGCGCTTCTCGGCGATCCGCATGAAGATTTCGTAGGTGCCCTGGATCACCCCCTGGCTGCCGATGTACTGCCAGGCGCCGGCCGTCAGCCCGCCCCAGCAGATCAGGCCTTTTCGCTGCAAATCGTAGAACACCTCCGCTCTTGCCCACTGGCCGACGATGTTGCAGTTGGCCATGATGACAAGCGGCGCCTTCGCATGGGTCTTGAGCAGCCCCACCGGCTTGCCGGACTGGATCAGCAGCGTCTGGTCCTCCTCCATCTCGCACAGCGCCTTGACGATAGCCCGGTGCGATGCCCAGTTGCGCGCAGCCTTGCCGAGTGCTGCATAGACCACGAGGTTTTCGGGATCTTCGCCGACCGACAGCACGTTTTCCAGCAGCCGCAGCAACCCCTCCTGCCGCCAGCCCTTCGCGCGCAGCACCGGGCCACCGGGGATCGGAAAGTTCGGATGGCGGGGATTGGGTTTCGGCATGCTTGTATCCTCTATATGGCCTCGGACTCTAGGACTTTCTGGCGGCATGCTCCTCATCCACCTGCCGGCATCTTCTCCCCGCAAGTGGGAGAATGACGATGTCGCACCGCCCGGCACCAACAGGGTTACATGCCCGTGCTTTAGGGCGTCGGTCCCTCTCCCCGCCTGCGGGGAGAGGGTCAGGGTGAGGGGCTGCAACGTCTGCGCTGTCCACGACGCTGAACGTCGGTCACCCTCGCGGCGGGAGCGGTTGGCGCCGCCCCCCATCCGCCTGCCGGCACCTTCTCCCCTCGAGCGGGGAGAAGGGCGATTGCCGCGCCGACCCACCCTTTCAAGGGGAGGGCGAAGAAGCCAGCGCATACCGCGCAATCTCGATCCCCATCGCCTTCTCCACCGGCGGATAGACGGTCGGGTCGAGCACGCTCGATGCCAGCGGGATGACCGCCTTCGGCACATGCAGCACGAACACCCGCATCCCCACCTCCAGTTGTCCGACGCTCAAGGGCTCAGCCTCCTGCGACAGCGTGGTGATCACGTCCGGGAAGGTGGCGAGCCGCACGCCGCCGGCGGTCTCCACCGCCATGTACTCGTTCATTACATGCAGGGTGACGGCATCGTCTCCACGGCCGAGCGTCACCGTGCCGATGTCGAAGGCTTCCTTCGTGTAGACCACCGACTTGCCGGTGATGACACCCTCGGAAAGGATTGCGCCGCCGGTCGTCGCAACGATCGCGTCGATCACCGCGGACGGCCCCCGCCCCTCGGCGGCCAGGATCGCCTCACCGAGCGCAAGCGCCAGCGAGATGCCGCCGAGGGCTGCGTTCGCCCGCACGTAGGATGCCCTCAGCGGATTGCGGCAGGAGGCGATGAAGCCGCCGGACTGGTCGGCGGCGGTGCGCAGCACCGGTGAGACCTTCGCCGTCGCGCCGCGCACGACGAGTTCGATGTAACGGTTTTCCGCGCGATTGCCCCCGGCCGCCGTCTGGATCATCGGCTCGGGCGAGCCCGCCATGCCGATAGAGCCCATGTCGCCGGTCGGGTGCGCGCGCATGTCGCCAACCGCATCCAGCACCTTGGTGCCGAGGATCGCCGACGGCAGCCAGCCGTTCAGGGTCGAGGACTTGCCGTTCTGGCCGACCATCAGCGCCGCCACTTTCTCGCCGAGCGCCTCCTGCAGCAACTCCACCGCGCGGACATAGTCGACGCCGCGCATCTCCCAGGGAGTGGTCGAGGCCGGCGCACCGATCGCTGCGGCGGTGGCCACCCAGTCGTCATCGGCAAGTTCATCGATCGTGACCAGCTCCGGCCGGCCGATCGAGACCGCGGCATTTCCGAGCATGCGGCCGTGGTCGGTCCAGCCGCCGCCGCCGGCGGCATAGACAGAGCCGCCGCGCACCGCCGCCTCGACGTCTTTCTCCTTTAGAATCCGCCCCATCAGCCCGCCTCCTGACTCGGTTTCTGAAGATCGCCGTCCAGCTGAAGAACGGCTTGAAGGAGCACCGCCGCACCCAGCGCGATGTCGTCGGTCTCGGCAAACTCCTCCGGCGCATGGCTGCGCCCGCCGCGGCAGGGCACGAAGATCATTGCCGAACGCGTCACCCGAGCCATCCAGGCGGTGTCGTGCCCGGCCCCGGAGACCATGCGGCGATGGCTGGCGCCGGCAGCACTGCACGCCGCATCCAGAACCTTGACCAGCGTTGCGTCCGAAGGCGTCGGCGGATTGTCGGAGATGCGGCGCGGCGCTGATATCGCCGTCCCCGTCTCGCGGGCGATCTGCTCGGCCAACTGGTCGAGCGAATTGGCGAACAGCTCCATCATCGCCCGCTCCTCGGCGCGGGCGTCGATCAGAAGCCGGGCGCGGGAGGGGACGACGTTCGCCGCATTCGGCTCAATCGAAAACTCGCCTGTTGTCGCGGTGAAATGGAACTTGCCGCCGGAAAACGACTTCGCCAGTGCCTCGACCCCCGTCACCAGCCGTGCGGCGGCGGCGAGCGCATCGGCGCGTCCGCCCATCGGCGTCGTCCCCGCATGATCCGCCCTGCCCTCCACCACGATCTCGATGCGCGTGATGCCGGCAATTGCGGTGACGACGCCGATGTCGAACTTCTCCTCCTCGAGCACCGGCCCCTGCTCGATGTGGAGTTCGAGGAAGGCCTTGATATCCTTGCGCCCCTCGCCGGCCATGCGCTCCGGGTCGCCGCCGGCCTGGCGGATCCCCTCGGCAAGCGTCAGGCCGCCGCTCTCGCGGTGAAGCCAGTCCTCCGGCAGCATGCCGGCCATGCCGCGGCTGCCGATGCAGGAGACACCGAAGATGGAGACTTCCTCCGCGAGGAAGTCGACGACCTCCAGATCGTGCTCCAGCTCGGTGCCACGGTCGGCGAGCGCGCGTGCCACCTCCAGCGCCGCCGCGACCCCGGCGATGCCGTCGAAGCGGCCGCCGTCAGGAACGGTATCCGAATGCGAGCCGAGCATGATCGTGCCGAGCCCCGGGCCCCTTCCCGGCCGCCGGCCGATCAGGTTGCCGGCAGCGTCGATGCGGGTTTCGAGCCCGGCCTCGCGGAACCGGGCTTCCAGGAACGCGCGGCCTTGCGGAAACAGCGCCGAAAACGCCCGCCGCGTATAGGGCCGGTCCGGCTCGGTGATCACCGCGAGCCCGTCGATCACATCAGCGATCCGGGCCGGATCGACCGGAAGGTTGGTCCGTGGCGCGCTCATCGCCCGGACTCCGCGACGGGGAGCGTCGCCGGCGGCCGGACAAAAGCGCCGGTGCCGGGCTCGGCCAGCACCCGCCTGCCGTCGAAGACCAGCCGGCCGCGCAGGAAGGTGGCGGCCACCCGCCATGGCAGCTTCATGCCGTTGTAGGGCGACCAGCCGACGACGTTGTGGCCGCTCTCGGCGGCGTCGTAGGTGTGGGGCTCCGGCGTCAGCACGGTGATATCCGCATCCTTGCCCGGCTCCAGTGCCCCCTTCACATGGTCGAGACGGAAATGCCGGGCCGGGTTGAGGCTCATCAGTTGGGCCGCCCGCGTCAGCGGGATGCCGCGCTCAAGCGCGCCCTTGACGAACAGCGGCGCCATGACCTCCAGCCCGGGCACGCCGGACGCATTGGAGAGCATGTCGGCATTGGACTTGCGGTCCTCCGACCAACTGACATGGTCGGTCGAGACCAGCGTGACGTTGCCGTCGGCCACGTGCCGCCAGAGTTTCTCCACCTCCGCCCGCGGGCGGATCGGCGGATTGATCTTCGCCTTGCCGCCGAGGCGGCGCACGTCGTTCTCCTCGTCGAGCGTCAAATAGTGGATACAGCACTCGATCGTCGCCCGATGCCCCTGCGCCCGGTAGGCTGCCGCGATCTCGTAGCCGCGGCCGAGCGAGCAATGCACCACATGCGCCGGGCAGCCGGTCGCCGCCCCCGTCTCGTAAACCTGGCAGGTCGCAAGCAGTTCCGTCAGCGGCGGCCGCGACAGGCCGTGCGCCCGCCAGTCGGAGATGCCGAGAGCACGCACCTTCCCGACCGCCGCCCGCACGGCCTCGTCGTCCTCGTTGTGCACGCCGGCGCTCAGCCCCGTCGGCGCAATCGCCCGGAAGCAGTCCTCGAGCAGTGCCGCCGGGATGCGCGGAAAGCGTTTCGGATCGGTGCCAAAGGTGGAGAACTTGAACGCGGCGACCCCGGCCTCGGCCATTTCTGCAATGCGCGCCGGCCCCTCTTCCGGATCGATCGTGCCGTAGAGGGCGAAATCGACCCGCGCCTGCCTGCCGGCATGCGCCACCTTGCGCTGCACCGCTTCGCCCGAGCAGACGAGATCGCCCTCGTCATAGGGCATGTCGACGAGGGTGGTAACGCCGCCGGCCGCCGCCGACCGGGTCGACCAGATAAAATCCTCCTGGTTCTTCTGCGACAGCGAATGCACCTGCGCATCGATCACGCCTGGCAGGATCATCGCGCCCTTGAGGTCGTGGCGGTCGCGGGCGGCCGGCATCGCGCCCTGCCCGACATGCACCACCTTGCCATCCCGCACAGCCACATGCCCGCCCTCGACGATACGGTGGGGCAACACCACCGTCCCCTTCACTACCAGATCGAAATCGGCCATCGGCTCTCCCTCCGTCTAGCTCAGCGCGAAGAACACGTCGAAATCGTCCATCGGCGCCGCCGCCACGAACGAGGCGAGCGCGTCCGGGCAGGCGAGGTCCCGATCCAGCGCCTCGATTTCAGCGGACATCAGGCGGTCCTTGCGGTAGAACTCCGTCACCTTCCGTACGCGGTCATAGACGACGGCGGCGACGCCTTCGGGACTGTCGCTCGCAAGGTCGATCGCCTGCGCCGACAGCATCCCTTCCAGCGCCGCCAGCTGGCGCAGGTCGCGCACCTGGCTCTCCATCCGCTCCACGATCAGCGGCAGGAAGGTCGCCTCCTCCTCCAACCCGCCGGCAACCACGATCGATTGCGCCGAGATCGGCACCGCCAATGACTGGATGCGCATGTAGAGTTCGACGGCGAGCTTGACCAGCGGCCCGAAGCCGGTAGCCGCCTCGCCGGGGGCGACGAGGTTGACCGGCAGGTTGCGGCGGACCCCGTTGGAAAGCAGCACACAGCGATTGAGCACGTTGCGGGCGAGATGGGCGAAACCGGTCTGTGCCGCCTCGACATAGAGGGCGGTCGACAGCGGCAGCGAGCCGCCGGATGCCATCACGTGGTCGTCGAGCACGACCGGGTTGTCGTCCGTCTGCGCCGTCGCCTCGACGATGCGCTCGGCGGCGTTCATCAGAGTGTCGAGGCAGGCGCCAAACACCTGCGCCGTCATGCGCAGGCTGAGCGGATCGTGAATCGCCGACGGCTTGGGCCAGGCGCAGGAGGCGGCCTGCGCCGAAAACCACCGCCCTGCCAGCGCCTCGCCATGCCCCGCAAGCCGCGCAGCCACGCGCCACGGATCGGAGGAGGCGCCGAGCGCCAGCGACGACAACAGCCCCGTTACCATCAGGTTGCGGATCGCCTTGGCCGCCTCCCGGGTCACATCGGCGGCTGCCGCGTGCGCGATCGCATTCACGCTGAGGGCCGCCAGGGCATCGCGCGGCTGCATGCGGAACGGCTCCAGCCCGGCACGGGCGAGCGCGACCGCCGCGGGCAGACGCTCGCCCTCGAAGTAGGCCTCGCCCTCGCCGGTCAGGACCGACGCCACCTGCCCCATAAGGCCGATGTCGGCGCAGCCCATCGACCCGTGCCGGCGCACCACGGGAACGACGTCGCGTTCCAGCAGGCCAAGGAACGCATCCACGAGCTCGGGGCTGCACCCGGAATAGCCGGACAACGCGGTGTTGATGCGGATCGCCATCGCCTTGCGCACGATCGGCAGCGAGAACGGCTCGCCGGTGCCGAAATGATGCGCCCTGACCAGGTTGTGATTGAACTCCATCAGGTCGTCGACCGTCCAGAGCTTGTCCTTCATCGAGCCGACGCCGGTGTTGGAGCCGTAGATCGGCAGCCCGGCCGCGAGCCGGTCGGCGATGATCTTGCGCGAGGCGCCGATACGGCCCATGCCGATCTCGCAAGCCATCGGCCGGCCTGCCGCGCGCCCGATCTCCTCCAGCGCCGCAAAGCCCAGCGGTTCGCCCGTCAGATAGAAGGTCTCGGCACTCGCCAGCATCGAAGGACTCCTGTGGCGATCAACTCTATGCAAGACGTAGAATTCGGATATATCCCAATATCCGTACGATATATGCTCGTATCCGAACAAATAGGAACGTGGATCCCGCCGCATGGACCTTGCCACACTCTGCCTCGTCGAGGCGGTCCTGCGCACCGGCAGCGTGCGCGCAGCCGCAAGGCTCGAAGGCCGCCCCGCCTCCAGCGCCAGTACCGCGCTCAAGCGGATGGAAGCGGCGATTTCCCTGCCGCTCGTCCGGCGGGAGGGCGCAAGACTGGTGCCGACACTCGACGCACAGGTGCGGATGGACCGGCTGACGGAAATTGCCGTCGCCGCCAGGGAACTGCTGCGTGTCGGCAACGGCGCCGGCATAACTTCCCCACGCCTGCCAATGCCGCAGATCCCGCTGGAATCGCTCGCCCGCCTCAGCGCCACTGTGCGCGCCGGAAGCATTCGCAGCGCGGCGCGCATGCTCAAGCTCGGGCAGCCGCAACTGACCCGGCAACTGGCGCGACTGGAGCAGGAGATCGGAGTGGCCCTGCTCGAGCGATCCCGCAACGGCATCGCCTGCACCCCCGAAGGTCTTGCGGTGCTGCCTGTCGCCGAGCGTATCTTCGAGATCTGGGCGAGCCTGTCGCAGGCCTCCGACGAGCGCTTCCGCAAGAGCGCGCGGACCTGGCGGCTCGGTTCGGTGATCCCTTTCGGACACGAAAGCGATATCGCGCACATGCTCGCACGGCTGGCCGCGGGCTGGCAACGGCAGCGCCCGCGCCAGCCTCTGTTCATCGCCTCCACCACCGCCGACGAGCTCATTTCCGGCCTGCAGGCCCGCCGTTTCGACCTGGCGCTGCTGGACGTCGAGCACTATCCCGCAGAATTCGATGGCGCACTCCTCGGCCGCTCGCCACTGGCCCTCGCCGTCGCACATTCACTTGCCGCAACGCATGAGCAGGCCGGCGACCTGCTGCGACGTTTCCCGATCGCCGTGCCAAGCGTCAGAAGCGGGCTGAGACAGATGACCGACCTCTATCTGGCAAGCACGCTCTCGCCGGTCGAACGGGCAAGGTTGACGCTGATCGAGGTCGATTCCATCCCCGTCATCATCAACCTCGTGCGCGAGCACGGGTACCTGTCGGTCCTGCCGGAACAGTCCGTCGCCCGCATCCCCGATCCACCCGCGCTCTTCCGCCTCGAGCCGCCCTTCCAGCAGTCGCTCAGCCTCGTCTGGCCGCGGAATGTGCTGGCGCGTGAGGCGGCGGACGCCGTGATGGGGATTCTGGCGCCGGCATAAAACGGCTTCGCCGCACCCCTCGATCAAGAAGGATGCGGCGAGAGAACTGCGCCATAGGCTGCCCGAGAGAGCCTGCGGCGCGCTTGCGGCCGTCAGGCGACGGCAGCGGCCGGGCGCGGCTTGACCCCGAGCATGATGCCGATGGCAGCCACGGCGAGCACGACGCCGCTTGCGGTGAACACGCCGGCAGCACCGCTGGCGTCAAAGATCAGGCCGCCGACGGCAGCACCCATGGCGATGGCGAACTGGATGGCGGCGACGAGCAGGCCGCCGGCGCTTTCCGCCTCGTCGGGAACGGTGCGGGCGAGCCAGGTCGACCAGGCGACGGGCACCGCGCCGAACAGCAGGCCCCAGAGCGTGATGAGGGCCGCATCGGCGACGAGCGAGGCGCCGGTGGCGACCAGCACCGAGGCGATCGCCGCCATCATCAGCGGCATCAGCGTCAGCGTCAGCCTCAGGCTGCGGCCGATCAAGAGGCCCGCGAGCAGCGTGCCGACGAAATTGGCGATGCCGAAGCCGAGCAGCACGGCCGAGACGGTCTCGATGCCGGCCCCGACGTCGGTCTCCAGGAACGGCCGCAGGTAGGTGAAGAAGGCGAAGTGGCCGCCGAACACCAGCGTCGCAGCCAGGATGCCGAGCCCGACGCTCGGCCGGGTCAGAACCTTGAGCGACGCCTTGAGGCTCGAGGAGCCGGTGGGCGCGAGGCGCGGCAGCGTTAGGAGCTGCATCGCGAAGGTGACCACGCCGAGCCCGGCTGCGAGCACGAACACCGTCCGCCAGCCGGCGACCTCACCGAGATAGCTTCCCACGGGCGCCGCCACGATCGTGGCGGCGGACACACCGCTGAAGATCATCGACAGGGCCCGCGGCACCGAGGAAGCCGGAACGAGGCGCATCGTGATCGCGGTCGCCATCGCCCAGAAACCGCCGAGCGCCACCCCAAGCAACACCCTGCCCGTCAGGAGCATGACCATGCCCGGCGCGAAGGCGACCATCAGGTTGGAGACGATCAGCAGCAGCGAGAAGAACAGCATCAGGTGCCGCCGGTCGGCGCGGCGCGCGGCGGACGTAATGAGAAGGCTCGCCACCATGCCGACCACCGCCGTCGCCGTAACTGCCTGGCCGGCCGCACCCTCGGTGATATCAAGCTCAGTGGCGACCGGGGTCAGCAGGCTGGCGGGAAGGAATTCTGCCGTCACCAGGCCGAACACGCCGAGCGCCATGGAGACGACGGCACCCCAGGCGGGCGTTTCGGCGGATGAGCCGCTGTCGGCTTGCATGAAACTTGTCCTTGAATCGTGTATGATGCACTGCAGCAATCCTAAGCTGGACGTTCCGGACGATCTATGGCACAAACGCCGTCATGCTTGATCAATCGTCCGAAAGCTTCCGAGCCTCCCCTGTCGAAGCCTTGTCCCGGCGCGCGATCGACCCCGACCTCGTCAGCGAACTGCTGCTGGGTATGCGGCTCGTCGGGCTGGAGTATCGCCGCATCGAGGTGACGCCGCCCTTCGGGCTCTCGTTCGGGGAAGTCGAGGGCCGCGCCCAGTTTCATTTCGTCGCGCGCGGCCCGGTCCACCTGCGCACGCCCGCCGGCACCTTGCACACGATGAACACCGGTGACGCGGTGCTCCTGCCGCGTGGCGGCAGCCATGCGCTGGTTTCGAAGCCCGATACGAACTGCCAGGACGTGCGCGCCCTTTCCGCAGCGCCGCTTTGCAGTACCGTCAGCGCGATCAGCGCCTGCAATGGCGGGGCGGAATGCGAGGATCAGCGCGCGATCGTCTTCAGCGGCTGCATGGAATTCGATCTCGGCGGGCTGCACCCGCTGGTGGCGCTGATGCCGGAGGTCATGCTCGTCGGCACGCTGACCGACCGTTACCCTGAAATCCTGCCGATGCTGGAGGCGATGGAGCGGGAGGCAAAGAGCGCCCGCGCCGGGTTCGCCGGGATTCTCGCCCGGCTCGCCGACGTGGTCGCGGCCTTCATCGTGCGCGCCTGGGTCGAATGCGGCTGCGGCGACGCCACCGGCTGGATCGCCGCCCTGCGCGACCCGCGCCTCGGCCGCGTCATTGTCGCCCTCCACAATCGTCCCGGCCACGACTGGACCGTCGCCGAACTCGCCGACATCATGGGTGCATCGCGCTCGGTCTTTGCCGAGCGCTTCCAGGAGGTGACCGGCATGACGCCGGTGCGCTACCTAGCGGAACTGCGCATGCGGCTCGCAACGCAATGGATCGCCAAGGAAAAGATGCCGATCGAAACGGTGGCGCTGAAGCTCGGCTACGGCTCGCAGGCTGCCTTCAGCCGCGCCTTCAAGCGCATCACCGGCCATCCGCCCGGCAGCCACGCGCGGCCCCGATAGCAGTCATGTTGACACCGACGGGAGAATAGGATTGCTTTGCACTCAGGGTTGAAACCATTGCGAGTAGGCACTTGTCCGGAATTGCATCATACCTGTCACTGACCCTGGCGCTGCTCGGATACGGGGTATCGACCGGAAGCGATGCGCTGACTTTGGATGCGGTGACCAACGTGCCCCTCGGAACGGCTGTGAGACTTGCGGATATATCGCCCTTCAACGCCGAGGCTGTTTGCATACTCGTCCCTTACCAGGATCGACTGGAGTCCAAATATGCGTTCGCCGCCAGAGTAAATGACCATCTGGCCAAAAAAGGCTTTCGCGCGGACGAGGGACATTTCGCTCTGGTGTTCATAGGGAGCCGGTCGATCGAGATCGCAACTCTATCTCGCCGGCGGATTGATATGTTGCCCATGCACATGATTTCTCCGCCAGCCGCGCAGATGCTTCCAGAGGGTTTCACCCCTCAAAGTTGTGCAAATGGCGAGGTTGCCGCACTTGCGAAGATCGAGTTCCGGGACAGAATCTATATCGTCCTCGGCGTAGTTCATTGATGTTGGGATGATGGTCGCTGGCCAAGGACGGGCGTGCACGCCTCCGCCTCACCCCTTCCCCGCCGCCCGCAGCCGCCTGCGTGTCTCGGTCGGGCTCTCGTGATAGTGCGCGCGATAGCTGCGGGAGAAGGCGGACGACGAGTTGAAGCCGGTGGCGGCTGCAATGTCGGCGAATTCCAGCTTCGTCTCGATCACCTTGCGACGCGCCGCGTTCAACCGCAGCGCCAGATAGTGCTGGTGCGGGGCAACCGCCATCGTCTCCTGGAACAGGTCCTGCAGGTGGCGGGTGGAGATGCCGATGCGGCGGGCAAGGCGGGCGAGCGTCACCGGCGCCTCCACCGTCTCCTCCATCAGCCGCACCGCCTGGCTGACGCGCTGGTCGGCGACGCGCATGTTGCCGAGCGCCGGCACCTGCAAGAGCCCGCCGGTGCGCTCGTGCTCGTAGATGAACAGCCGCGAGACCTCGAGCGCGAGCGAGTAGCCCTGTCGCCTGCGGATGATCTCCAGCATCAGGTCGAGCGTCGGCAGCGAGCCGCCGCTTGTCATCCGCTTGCCGTCGATGACGTAGCGCTCGGTCAGAACGTTGACCTGCGGATAGGCGGCGGCGAAATCCTCGCGGTCCTCCCAGTGGATCGTCACCGAATGACCGTCGAGCAGGCTCGCCTGGGCGAGCAGCCAGCTGCCCGATTCGATCCCCGCCATCATGCTGCGATAACGCGCCGTGCGCGACAATTGCCGCCGCAACGCCGGCGTGGCGCTCTTCTGCCACTGGTAGCTGGAAAGGATGAACAGCGGCGCGGTCTCCTGCTCGGGACGGAACGGCCCGTCGACGGGAACCGGAATGCGGCTGCGCGTCTCGATCGCGGCCCCGTCGGGCGAGAAGATCCGCCAGCGGTAGAGGTCCTGCCCGGAGATGCGGTTGGCGGCGCGCAAGGGTTCGATGACGGAGGCAACCAGGATCAGGTTCGTCTCCGGCAGCACCACAATGTCCAGGTCGAGCGTCTCCGACGATGGATCGAGCATGTGCAAAACCTCCCCAAGTTTCTTCCTGAAGTGTAAAGAATGGTGCCGAAATTGAAAAGCATGCACGTTTCTCTTGGCCCGTAATGGCGTCAACGAACAATCTGGGAGAGACGAAATGCCCCTGACCATGAACCGCGATGTCTTCATCACCTGCGCCGTCACCGGCTCGGGCGACACCGTCGGCAAGTCGAAGCACGTGCCGATCACGCCCAAGCAGATCGCCGAATCGGCAATCGAGGCAGCCAAGGCGGGGGCCGCGATCGTCCACTGTCACGTGCGCGATCCCGAGACCGGCGCACCCTCTCGCCGCAACGACCTCTACAAGGAAGTCACCGACCGCATCCGCCAGGCGGAGGTCGACGTGGTCCTCAACCTCACCGCCGGCATGGGCGGCGACATGATCTTCGGCGACGTCGAAAAGCCGCTGCCGCTGAAGGAACAGGGCACCGACATGGCCGGCGCCACCGAACGCGTCTCCCACGTCGCCGAATGCCTGCCGGAGATCTGCACGCTCGATTGCGGCACGATGAACTTCTCGCTCGGCGACTACGTCATGACCAACACGCCGTCGATGCTGCGCGCCATGGCAAAGCAGATGACCGATCTCGGCGTCCGCCCGGAGATCGAGGCCTTCGACACTGGCCACCTGTGGTTCGCCAAGCAGCTCGTCGAGGAAGGCCTGATCGAGGATCCGGTGCTGATCCAGCTCTGCATGGGCATCCCCTGGGGCGCCCCCGACGACCTCAACACCTATATGGCGATGGTCAACAACGTGCCCGCCAACTGGACCTTCTCGGCGTTTTCGATCGGCCGCAACGCCATGGCCTATCCGGCCGCAGCCGTGCTCGCCGGCGGCAACGTCCGCGTCGGCCTTGAAGACAATCTCTATGTCGGCAAGGGCCAGCTCGCCACCAACGCCCAGCTCGTGGAGAAGGCGGTCAACGTCGTCGAAAGCATGGGCGCCCGCATCATCGGCCCGGCCGAGGTGCGAGAGAAGCTGAAATTGCAGAAGCGCTGAAGACGAACGGCGATGCCCCTCATCCGCCTGCCGGCACCTTCTCCCCGCCAGCGAGGAGAAGGGAAGCGTCGCCCGCTTCTGTCCATCGATCGAGGTGTGCGATTGCGGCAACCCCGGCAGTGTCCCCTCTCCCCGCCTGCGGGGAGAGGGCCAGGGTGAGGGGCACCCTCCACCAAATGACGTCCAGCACAACAACACACACTACGGGAACGACCACATGACCAAGATCAACAAGGCAGCCTGCATCGGCGGCGGCGTCATCGGCGGGGCTTGGGCGGCGCGGTTCGCGCTCGCCGGAATCGACGTCGCCATCTTTGACCCCCACCCCGAAGCAGAGCGTATCATCGGCGAGGTGATGGCGAACGCCGAGCGCGCCTATGGCATGCTGACCATGGCGCCGCTGCCGCCTAAGGGCAAATTCACTTTCGTCAAAAGCATCGAGGAAGCCGTGCAAGGCGCTGACTGGATTCAGGAAAGCGTGCCCGAGCGCGTCGACCTGAAGCGCGGCGTCATTACCCAGATCGACGCGGCCGCCGACCCGAAGGCGCTGATCGGCTCCTCGACCTCCGGCATCATGCCGACCGAGCTGCAGCGTGACATGAAGCACCCGGAGCGCATGTTCGTCGCCCACCCCTACAACCCCGTCTACCTGCTGCCGCTTGCCGAACTCGTCGGCGGCGAGAGGACGGCGCGCGCCACGCTGGAGGACGCGAAGGCCAAGCTCGCCACCATCGGCATGAAGGGCGTGATCATCAACAAGGAGATCGAGGCCTTCGTCGGCGACCGCCTGCTGGAAGCCGTCTGGCGCGAGGGCCTGTGGCTGATCAAGGACGACATCTGCGACACCGAGACCCTCGACGACGTGATCCGCTATTCCTTCGGCATGCGCTGGGCACAAATGGGCATGTTCGAGACCTACCGCATCGCCGGCGGCGAGGCCGGCATGCGCCACTTCATCGCCCAGTTCGGCCCGTGCCTGTCCTGGCCCTGGACCAAGTTGACCGATGTGGTGGACCTCACCGACGAACTGGTGGACAAGATCGCCAACCAGTCCGACGCCCAGTCCGGCGCCCGCGGCATCCGCGAGCTGGAGCGCATCCGCGACCAGAACCTCGTCGGCATCATGCATGCGCTGAAGGCTGGCGACGACGGCCGCGGCTGGGGTGCCGGCAAGCTTCTGACCGAGTTCGAAGACTATCTCTGGGCAAACGCGAAGAAGCCTGAGGTCGACCTCGGCGAGGTCAAGCCGCTGAAGATCCTCGACACCAAGGTCAGCGCCGCGTGGGTGGACTACAACGGCCACATGACCGAGCACCGCTACCTGCAGGTCTTCGGCGACACCTCCGACGGCGTGCTGCGGCTGATCGGCGTCGATCTCGAGTATGTGCGCGACGGCCACAGCTACTACACGGTCGAGACCCACATCCGCCATCTCGGCGAGGCCAAGCTCGGCGACGCGCTCTACACCACCTGCCAGATCCTGTCCTCGGACGACAAGCGCCTGCAGTTCTTCTCGACGATCTATAATGCCGAGACCAACGAGCCGGTCGCCACCGCCGAACAGCTGATGCTGCATGTGGATAGCAAGGCCGGCAAGGCCATCGCCGCCCCGGCGCACGTGCTCGACAAGGTGAAGGCGCTGACCGAGGCGCATGCGCGGCTGCCGGTGCCCGAAGGCGCCGGCCGGCATGTGGGGCAGAAGCGGTAACCAGTGGTCCCGGCCTGTGGCCAGGGTCGCGAGGGGTTTCGGCCCTCATCGGCCTGCCGGCACCTTCTAGCCGTGAACGCGGAAAGGGACAAATGGCAAAGCCCCGGCGCTTCGCGGGAGAACGAAGCGACGGTGGAGAAAGCGCATACGGCCTGGACCGGACCGGACGAAAGCACCCAACCGGGTGGGACCAGGCAGCAGAGGACGAGACGCCGCCGCAATTGCCTTCTCCTCGACTGCGGGGAGAAGGTGCCGGCAGGCGGATGAGGGGCAGGCCGACACGCGCCGCCCTTAAAACACGAGGGAGAACACAATGAACTTCGCACTGACGGACGAACAGCAGATGATCGTCGACACGGTCCGCAGCTTCGTCGAGACCGAGATTTACCCGCATGAGAACGAGGTGGAACGCACAGGCTTCGTCCCGCCGGAGTTGGGCCAGGAAATCGCCCGCAAGTGCAAGGAGATCGGCTTCTTCGGCTGCAATTTCCCGGAGGAAGTCGGCGGCGCAGGCCTCGACCACACCTCGTTTACCCTGGTCGAGCGCGAGCTCGGCCGCGGCTCGATGGCGCTGACGGTGTTTTTCGGCCGCCCCTCCGGCATCCTGATGGGCTGCAACGACGAGCAGCGGGAGAAGTACCTCATTCCGGCCGTGCGCGGCGACAAGTTCGACGCGCTCGCCATGACCGAACCGGACGCCGGTTCCGACGTCCGCGGCATGAAATGCTTTGCGAAAAAGGACGGCGACGACTGGATCGTCAACGGCACCAAGCACTTCATCAGCCACGCCAATATTGCGGACTTCGTCATCGTCTTCATCGCCACCGGCGAGGAACAGACGCCGCGCGGCCCGAAGAAGCTGATCACGAGCTTCCTCGTCGACCGCGGCACGCCGGGCTTCGAGATCCGCGAGGGCTACAATTCCGTATCCCACCGCGGCTACAAGAACTGCATCCTCTCCTTCGACGACTGCCGCCTGCCGTCCTCGCAGGTCCTCGGCGAAGTGCATCGCGGCTTCGAGCTCGCTAACGACTGGCTCTATGCCACCCGCCTGACCGTCGCCGCCACCTCGGTCGGCCGGGCCCGCCGCGCCTTCGACTACGCGCTCTCCTATGCCGCCGAGCGCAAGCAGTTCGGCAAGCCGATCGGTGCCAACCAGGGCGTCTCCTTCAAGCTCGCCGACATGATCACCGAGATCGACGCCGCCGACCTTTTGACGCTGTCGGCCGCGTGGCGCCTTGACCAGGGCCTGCCGTCGAACCGCGAGATCGCGTCTGCCAAGGTCTATGCCACCGAAATGCTGGCGCGGGTCACCGACGAGGCGATCCAGATCTACGGCGGCATGGGCCTGATGGACGACCTGCCGCTGGCCCGCTTCTGGCGCGACGCCCGCGTCGAACGCATCTGGGACGGCACGTCCGAGATCCAGCGCCACATCATCAGCCGCGACCTGCTGCGGCCGCTGGGAGCGTGAGCAGATCATGACCCGCTCCCTCGACCGCCTCATCCGGCCCCGCTCCATCGCCGTCTTCGGCGGCAAGGAGGCGGGGCGCGTCATCGAACAGTGCGACAAGATGGGCTTTGCCGGCGACATCTGGCCAGTCCATCCGACGAAGGCGGAGATCCACGGCCGCCGCTGCTACCGCTCCGTCGCAGAACTCCCCGGCGCGCCCGATGCGTCGTTCGTCGGCGTGAACCGCAACCTGACGATCGAGATCATCCGCGACCTTGCAGCCCGCGGCGCTGGCGGCGCCGTCTGCTACGCCTCCGGTTTCCGCGAGGCCGTCACCGAGCTTGCCGACGGTGACGACCTGCAGAAGGCGTTGGTGGAAGCTGCCGGCGACATGCCGATCCTGGGGCCTAACTGCTACGGCTTCATCAACATGCTGGACGGCGCGCTGATGTGGCCCGACCAGCACGGCATGGTCCGCATCGAGCGCGGCGTCGCCGTGCTCACCCAGTCCTCCAACATCGCCTGCAACATCTCCATGCAGCAACGCGGCCTGCCACTCGCCTATATCCTGACGGCGGGCAACCAGGCGCAGACCGGGCTTTGCGACCTCGCCTGCGCGGTACTCGAGGATCCACGTGTCACCGCCGTCGGCCTGCACATCGAGGGCTTCGACAGCATCGAGGCGCTGGAACGGCTCGCCCGACGCGCCCGCGAACTGAAGAAGCCTGTCGTGACGCTGAAGGTCGGCAAGTCCGAGCAGGCGCAGCTTGCCACTGTCTCGCACACCGCCTCACTCGCCGGAAACGACGCCGTCTCCTCCGCGCTGCTCTCCCGCCTCGGCATCGGCCGGGTGGAGACGCTGCCGGAACTTCTGGAGACGCTCAAGCTCCTGCACCTGCACGGCCCGCTCGACAGCTTCGACATCTCGTCGATGAGCTGCTCCGGCGGCGAGGCCTCGCTGATGGCCGACGCCGGGGTGAAGCGCAAGGTCGTTTACCGGGCGCTGCGCGAGGAGCAGCGGAAGCCACTGCGCGAGGCGCTCGGGCAGATGGTGACGATCGCAAACCCGCTCGACTACCACACCTTCGTCTGGGGCAACCGCGAGAAGCAGACCGAGGCTTTCACCGCAATGATGCGCGGCGGCTATGCGCTCAACTTGATCGTGCTGGATTTCCCGCGCCTAGACCGTTGCGACGCGAGCGACTGGGTGACGACCTGCCATGCCGTCATCGACGCCGCGCGGGCCGCAGGCGCCCGCGCCGGCATCGTCGCCAGCATGGGCGAGAACCTGCCCGAGGAGACGGCCCTGATGCTGATGGAAAACGGCGTCGTGCCCTTCTACGGCATCGAGGAGGCACTGGCCGCTGCGGAAGCCGCAGCGACCATCGGCGCGCTCTGGGAAAAACCCCTTCCCGCGCCGCTGTTGAACGTGCCTGCGGCAGACGGCGAGCCGGTGACGCTGACCGAGCACGAGGCCAAAGAGGCGCTGGCCGCATTCGGCGTGCCCGTTCCGGAAGGCCGCGTCGCCGAGACCGCGGGCCAGGCGGCCGACGCCGCGGACGCTCTCGGCTACCCGGTCGTCCTGAAAGGTCTCGGCGTCGCCCACAAGACCGAGGCCGGCGCGGTGAAGCTCAACTTGCAGACCCGCGAAGCGGTGCTGGAAGCGGCCTCGGCCATGGCCGGCGTCGCCTCCGGCTACCTCGTCGAGAAGATGGTCGGCCGCCCTGTCGCCGAGGTCATCGTCGGGGCGATGCGCGATCCGGTCGCCGGTCCGGTGCTGACGGTCGGAGCGGGTGGAATCCTGGTGGAATTGCTGGAAGATTCGGCGATTCTGACCCTTCCGACCGATGAAGCGGCGATCCGCGCGGCGATTTCGGGCCTGAAGGTCGCAAAACTGCTGAACGGCTATCGCGGCGGCCCGCCCGGGGATGTCGATGCGCTCGTCGCGGCCGTCGCATCGGCGGCATCCTATGTCGTTTCAAACGCTTCAATTGTCGATGAACTCGATATCAATCCTATCATGGTGCTTGCCAAGGGCGACGGTGTCGTCGCGGCAGACGCCCTGATCCGTCTGAGGAAGTAAGCCCATGACCGGACCAATCAAGAAACGCCGCGAAGGCGGCATCCTGGAAGTCACGATCGATCGCCCGAAAGCCAACGCGATCGATCTGGTGACAAGCCGCATCATGGGCGAAATCTTCCGCGACTTCCGCGACGACGACACCCTGCGTGTCGCAATCGTCACCGGTGCGGGCGAGAAGTTCTTCTGCCCGGGCTGGGACCTGAAGGCGGCTGCCGCGGGTGACGCGGTCGATGGCGATTACGGCATCGGCGGCTTTGGCGGCATGCAGGAACTGCGCGACCTCAACAAGCCGATCATCGCCGCGATCAATGGCATCTGTTGCGGCGGCGGTCTGGAGATCGCGCTCTCCACCGACCTGATCCTGGCCGCCGAGCATGCCACCTTCGCCCTTCCCGAGATCCGCTCCGGCACCGTAGCCGACGCCGCCTCGATCAAGCTGCCCAAGCGCATCCCCTATCACATCGCCATGGACATGCTTCTGACCGGCCGCTGGCTGGACGCCGCCGAGGCGCATCGCTGGGGCTTCGTCAACGAGATCCTCCCGGCAGACAAGCTGATGGACCGCGCCTGGGAACTCGCGAGGTTGCTGGAGAGCGGGCCACCGCTGGTCTATGCCGCGATCAAGGAAGTGGTGCGCGCCGCCGAGGGCGAAACGTTCCAGACGACGATGAACAGGATCACCCGCCGCCAGTTTCCGACGGTGGACGTCCTCTATTCGAGCGAGGACCAGCTGGAGGGCGCACGCGCCTTCGCGGAGAAGCGAAATCCGGTGTGGAAGGGCCGCTGAGCGGTTTTTTTCCACATCGCCATGCCCTGAAATACCATGCTCGCGCACGTCGCGGGCATTTCCATAAGGTGCATTTATGCACAGCGAAGGAAATTTAGGACGTTACATTCGAGACAAATTCAGTAATCTTATCAATCAGCAAGCGGTGGGAGCCGCAAAGGGAACAAGGAGAGCTCGAATACCCGCAAGGCGCCGGATCAGCGCCCCCGCACAGCCGTCGATGCGAAAATCTCCGACGGCAGACCAGAAATTCTACCAAGCACAAGAAGGCCGGAACCGGCCGAACGAAGGGAACAGGGGAATGACGGACTATACGAATTATCTCGCTCGCCAGGTCATGCTCGGCAAGATGAACCGCCGCGAATTCATGGGCCGCGCCGCCGCCTTCGGCGTGACGCTCGCCGCCGCAGGCACGATGTTCGATACCGCCGCCAAGGCGCAGGAGCCCAAGCGGGGCGGCCATCTCAAGCTCGGCCTCGAGGGCGCCGCCGCAACCGACAGCAAGGACCCCGCAAAGTCGCTCTCGCAGTTCACCTTCGTCATGGGCCGCAACTGGGGCGACATGCTCGTCGAATCCGAGCCTCTGACCGGCCAGCCGGTTCCGGCACTCGCTGAATCCTGGGAGCCGTCTGCCGACGCCGCCACCTGGACCTTCAAGATCCGCCAGGGGGTCAAGTTTCACGACGGCAAGGAGTTGACGGTCGACGACGTCGTCAAGACCCTGCAGCGCCACACCGACGAGAAGTCGGAATCCGGTGCGCTCGGCGTCATGAAGTCGATCAAGGAGATCAAGTCCGACGGCGGCAACCTCGTCCTCGTGCTCACCGAAGGCAATGCCGACCTGCCGCTGCTTCTGACCGACTACCACCTTGTCATCCAGCCGAACGGCGGCCTCGACGATCCGAACGCGATGATCGGCACCGGCCCCTACAAGGTCACGAGCTTCGAGCCTGGCGTGCGCGCCACCTTCGAGAAGAACGCTGACGACTGGCGCACCGACCGCGGATATGTCGACACGATCGAAATGATCGCGATGAACGACGCGACCGCGCGTATCGCCGCGCTCTCCTCCGGCCAGGTCCACTACATCAACCGCGTCGATCCGAAGACCGTGGATCTGCTGAAGCGCGCGCCGACCGTCGAAATCCTGAGCACATCGGGCCGCGGCCACTACGTGTTCATCATGCACTGCGACACCGCGCCCTTCGACAACAACGACCTGCGCATGGCGCTGAAATACTCCATGGACCGCGAGACCATGGTCCAGAAGATCCTCGGCGGCTACGGCAAGGTCGGCAACGACTTCCCGATCAACGAGACCTATGCCCTCTTCCCCGAAGGCATCGAGCAGCGCACCTACGACCCCGACAAGGCCGCCTTCCACTACAAGAAGTCGGGCCACAGCGGCCCGGTGCTGCTGCGCACCTCCGACGTCGCCTTCCCGGGCGCCGTCGATGCCGCGGTCCTTTATCAGGAAAGCGCCAAGAAGGCCGGCATCGAGATCGAGGTCAAGCGCGAACCGGGCGACGGCTACTGGTCCAACGTGTGGAACGTGCAGCCCTTCTCCACCTCGTACTGGGGCGGACGCCCGACCCAGGACCAGATGTATTCGACGGCCTACCTTTCGACCGCCGACTGGAACGACACGCGCTTCAAGCGCGAGGACTTCGACAAGATCCTGCTGGCAGCCCGCTCCGAACTGGACGAGGCCAAGCGCAAGGAAATGTATCGCACGATGGCGATGATGGTACGCGACGAAGGCGGTTTGATCCTGCCGATGTTCAACGACTTCGTGAACGCGGGCTCCAAGAAGATGAAAGGCTACGTCCACGACATCGGCAACGACATGTCCAACGGCTACATTGCAACCCGCGTCTGGCTTGAAGGCTGATGACGGGCGGCGGATCGACGCGCGATCCGGCTGCGACGATGGCAGGAGTTGCGGGTTCGGACCCGCAACTCTCGCTCTCTGCGGCAACGGACGCGTCCACGGGAAATCAATCTTTGAATACAGCGACTTCAAATGACCAGGGCGTGCTTTCGCCCTGGGGTAAATTCGTCAGAAAAAGCCCGCTTGCGGCGCTCATCCTCCAGCGTCTCGCGCTCAGCGTGGCCCTTCTCTTTGCCGTCTCGATCATGATCTTCGGCGGCGTCGAGGCCCTGCCGGGCGACTTCGCCACCACCTATCTCGGCCAGTCGGCCACCCCGCAGGCCGTCGCCAACATCCGCAAGGACCTCGGCCTCGACCAGCCCGCCACGACGCGCTACTTCCAGTGGCTCGGCGGAGCGTTGCAGGGCGACTTCGGAAATTCCTGGGCCTCCCGCAACTCGGTCAGCGAACAGATCAGCAAGCGGCTCGGCAACTCCCTCTTCCTCGCCTTCTTTGCAGCCATCATCTCGATCCCGCTTGCGATCGGCCTTGGCATGCTCGCCGTGCAGTTCCGCGACCGGATGGTCGACAAGGTCATCAACGTCATTTCGCTGGCGGCGATCTCGCTGCCGGAATTCTTCGTCGGCTACCTGCTGATCCTGTTTTTCGCCGTGCAGATGGGCGTGGCCACGTTCCCCGCCACCGTCTATGACAGCATGGGCCTGACCGAGCGCCTCTCGGCGATCGCGCTTCCGACCGCGACGCTTGTGCTGGTGGTGCTCGCCCACATGATGCGCATGACGCGGGCGGCGATCCTCAACGTCATGTCGTCGGCCTATGTGGAGACGGCCGAGCTCAAGGGGCTCAGCGGCCTTCGCATCATCGCGAGGCACGCGGCCCCCAACGCCGTCGCCCCGGTCATCAACGTGGTCGCCCTGAACCTCGCCTATCTCGTCGTCGGCGTCGTCGTGGTCGAGGTCGTGTTCGTCTATCCCGGCATGGGCCAGTACATGGTCGATGCGGTGACGGTGCGTGACATGCCGGTGGTGCAGGCCTGCGGCCTGATCTTCGCCGCCTTCTACATCTTCCTGAACATGGTGGCCGACATCCTCGCCATTGTCGCCAACCCGAGACTGAGGCATCCGCGATGAGACTGCGCTCCATTCCCCTCAGCGCATGGGTCGGCATCGCGGGCATCGCGATCGCGCTGATCTGCGCCATTTTCGCCCCCTGGCTCGCGCCACATGGCGAGAGCGAGATCGTCGGCGACATCTGGGCGCCCATGGGCGGGGAGTTCCTGCTCGGCACCGACAATCTCGGCCGCGACCTCCTGTCACGGCTGATCTACGGCGCCCGCACCACAATCTTCGTGGCGCTCGCCGCGACCATCCTGTCCTTCAGCCTTGGCATGCTGCTTTCCTTCATCGCCGCCGTCACCGGCGGGCTCATCGACCAGTTGTTCTCGCGGTTCAACGACCTGATGATGGCGATCCCGACGCTGATCTTCGCGCTCGTCGTCCTCGCCGTCCTGCCGCAGCAGCTCTGGATCCTGATCCTGGTCATGGCGGTGCTCGACAGTACCCGCGTCTACCGCATCGGCCGCGCCGTGGCGCTCGATGTTGCGGTGATGGAGTTCGTCGAGGCGGCACGCTTGCGTGGCGAAGGCACCGGCTGGATCATCTTTCGCGAGATCCTGCCGAATACGCTGTCCCCGCTGCTCGCCGAATTCGGCCTGCGCTTCGCCTTCTCGATCCTGTTCCTCTCCACCCTCTCCTTCCTCGGCCTCGGCATCCAGCCGCCCGCCGCCGACTGGGGCGGCATGGTCAAGGACAACAAGGACGGCATCATCTTCGGCATCTCCGCAGCGCTCGTTCCGGGCGCAGCGATCGCCATCCTCACCATCTGCGTCAACCTCGTCGTCGACTGGCTGATGAAACGCACCTCGAGCCTGAAGGGAGGACGCGGCGATGCCTGAGCTGACAAGGACTGAACCGTCAAAGACCGGCCTGCTATCCGTCCGCAATCTCAAGATTGAGGCGACCAGCTATCCGCCGGGCGAACCGCCGAAGACGGTCACCCTGGTAGAAGGCGTGAATTTCGACGTACAGAAGGGCAAGGTGCTGGGGCTGATCGGCGAATCCGGCGCCGGCAAGTCCACCATCGGCCTCACCGCGCTCGCCTATGGCCGCGGCGGCGTGCGCATCACCGGCGGCGAGGTCAAGCTGAACGGCCAGGATCTGCTGAAGCTCGACCATGCCGGCATCCGCAAGGTGCGCGGCGCCAAGGTCTGCTATGTTGCCCAGTCGGCGGCGGCCGCCTTCAACCCCGCCCACCGGCTCGGCGAGCAAGTGATCGAGGCGACCCTGAAGCACGGCATCATGAGCCGTGCGGAGGCCGAAAAGCGCGCGCTCTACCTCTTCCAGGTGCTCGGCCTGCCCAATCCCGAGACCTTCGGCGAGCGCTACCCGCATCAGGTCTCCGGCGGCCAGCTGCAGCGTGCCATGACCGCGATGGCGCTCTGCCCCAATCCGGAGCTGATCGTCTTCGACGAGCCGACGACAGCACTCGACGTGACGACCCAGATCGACGTACTGGCGGCGATCAAGCATGCGATCGAGGAAACGCACACGGCGGCGATCTACATCACCCACGACCTCGCCGTCGTCGCGCAGATTACCGACGACATCCTGGTCCTGCGCCACGGCAAGATGGTGGAGTACGGCACGGTCAAGCAGATCATCGAGGCGCCAACGCAGGACTATACCCGCGCACTCGTCAACGTCCGCGGCACCCGCCGTGAGGAGGCAAGCGACCAGACCGACACACTCCTCAAGGTCGACAACGTCACGGCCGGCTATTCCAATGGCTTCAAGGTGCTGCAGAACGTTTCGCTGCACCTGCCGAAAGGCCAGACGCTCGCCGTCGTCGGCGAGAGCGGCTCCGGAAAGTCCACGCTGGCGCGCGTGATCACCGGACTCTTGCCGCCGCAGGAAGGCACCGTCAGCTTCGACGGCAAGCCGCTGCCGCGCGCGCTGAAGGGCCGGAAGAACGAAGAACTGCGCCGCATCCAGATGATCTACCAGATGGCCGATACCGCGATGAACCCGCGGCAGACGGTGCGCAACATCATCGGCCGGCCGCTGACCTTCTATTTCGGCCTGCACGGCAAGCAGAAGACGGAGCGCGTGCGCGAACTTCTCGACCAGATCGAGATGGGCGACAAGTTCCTCGACCGCTTCCCGGCGGAACTCTCCGGTGGGCAGAAGCAGCGCGTGGCGATTGCGCGTGCGCTTGCCGCCCGACCCGAGCTGATCCTCTGCGACGAGCCGACGTCGGCGCTCGACCCGCTGGTGGCCGAAGGCATCCTCAAGCTTCTGCTGAAGCTGCAGGAGGAGACGCAGGTCTCCTACATGTTCATCACCCACGACATCGCCATCGTCCGCGCGATCGCCGACTCGGTTGCCATCATGCACCGCGGCAAGCTGGTGCGGTTCGGCCCGAAGTCGAAGGTGCTTTCGCCACCCTTCGACGACTACACCGACCTGCTCCTGAAATCCGTTCCCGAGATGGAGATCGGCTGGCTGGAAAAGGTGCTGAAGACGCGGCGGATGGAGAGCGCGGGGAACTGAGCTTCCGGATCACGGACGAGAACATCGCCCGCACGCAGGTCAAGCCCGATCTGGAGAAGGTGGTGGCCTCCGCCAGAAAGGCGGGCGCCCATGGGAGGCCCCCTCACACAAGGGTGAGGGCTCCAGGCGCCAACGCTCTCCCGTCCGTCATGCCGGACTTGATCCGGCATCCAGCGCGCAAGTCCTTACGCGCAAAAAGTTTCCTTTGAGCCGCAGACGCTGCGCGGCTTAATCCCGGCTCGGAGGCCGGGGTGACGGAGGAAGAGGGTCACCGCGAGTGCCTTCTCTTGAGAGCGTTGCCGGCGATCCAGCAGGTGGCTTGCGAAACCGCGCTGCTCTTGCGCCGTTCCACTTCCGACCTCGGCTCCACTCGCAGGCGGGTGGCCGAAGATCTTCTCCCCCCTTGTGGGGGAGATGGCCGGCAGGCCAGAGAGGGTCTGTGCATTCGCCCTGTCCTTTTCGCCCCCGCCACTTGCCGCCACGCCTGCGGCCCGGCACATTCCGCATCTGTCACCTTGTGGAGCCCCCGATGAACGACGCCACCGGCCAGCGGGCCCTGCGCATCCCCACCTTCGACGACGTGCTTGCCGCGCGGCTACGCATCGCCGACCATGCGCACCGCACCCCGGCCCTCACCTCGAGAACCGCCGACGAGCAAGCCGGCGCCACCTTGTTCTTCAAGGCGGAGAACCTGCAGCGCGTCGGCGCCTTCAAGTTTCGCGGCGCCTATAATGCGATCGCGGCGATTGCCCCGGATATCAGAAGGAACGGCGTGGTCGCCTACTCGTCCGGCAACCATGCGCAGGCGATCGCGCATGCCGCCCATCTGCTGGGCGTGCCCGCGACCATCGTCATGCCGCACGACGCCCCTGCCATCAAGGCGCAGGCAACCCGCGGCTATGGCGCGGAGATCGTCTTCTATGATCGTTATACAGAAGATCGCGAGGCGATCGGCCGCCGGATCGCCTCTGAAACCGGCGCCAGCCTGGTCCCGCCCTACGACCATCCCGACGTCATCGCCGGCCAGGGCACGGCGGCCCTCGAGTTGATCGAGGACGTCGGCCAGCTCGATGTGCTGGTGGTTCCGCTCGGCGGCGGCGGTCTGCTCGGCGGCTCCGCACTTGCAGCCAAGGCACTTTCCCCCGGTTGCGCCGTCTACGGCGTCGAGCCGGAAGCCGGCGACGACGGGCGGCAGTCGCTCGCAAAGGGCGAGGTCGTGCATATCCCCGTGCCGAAATCGATCGCCGACGGCGCGCTCTCAACCCATGTCGGCTATCACAACTTCCCGATCCTGCAGGACAAGGTGGAAGGCATCTTCACCGTCTCGGATGCGCAACTCGTCGAGACAATGCGCTTCTTCGCAGAGCGTATGAAGATCGTGGTGGAGCCGACCGGCTGCCTGGCCGCCGCAGCGGTTCTGAACGGCATCATCCCCTGCCCCGGCAAGCGCGTCGGCATCATTCTCAGCGGCGGCAATGTGGATGTAACGACGTTTGCCAGCCTCCTTGCGGCAAAGTAGCGCCATATCCTCAAGCGCGACGGGGCAGTCCCTCCCTGTCTTCATGACCAGGCTGTTGAAGGCGTCCAGCCGGGATGACCTCAGTAGTCCGTCGGCACCGTCAGCACCTCGGCATCGGGGGTGTCGAGAAAGCTCCTGACGGTAGCGGGCAACTGTCGGGATGTGAACGCTAGCACGCCGCATCGTGACAGCATCTGGCGCAGGTCCGGCTCCTGTCCGATATGACGCCAGATCATCCGCGAGGCATAGGGCAGGTTCTCCTTGCGCCAGGAGACCCCCATGGTGGTGCCGCGCAGGTAGACGCGCTGGTGCACCTCGAACGGCATGAGGATCGTCTGCGACAGCATCGGCTGCTGGCCGACACTGCGTTCGGCGATGAAGATGCGGTTGCGCCAGAAGGTGACGAGCCCGACATATTTCGAGAACTGGTGGATCTCGTTGACCGCATCGTGGATGCGCTCGATCGACTTCACCCGGATCGCCCCGCCCTCCTCGTAGATGCGTGCACAGGAGCAGACGACCAGCCCCGGCCATGAAGGCGAAATATGATAGGTCTGGTAGTATCCGACATGCCGGCGGAGTGCTGCGAGGTCCCCGGGAAAGCCGTCGAGCAGCCCGCGTGCCGACGATCGGTCGCGATCAGGGCGCGTCAGCCGCGCCGCAAACAGTTTGGGCGCGAGGTCGAGGTCCTGCGGGGCGATGCCGAAGAAGGCGGCGATGCGTCCGGCATTGTGCGGCGAAGGCCGCGCCTCGCCGCTGATGTAGCGGTTGAACTGCTGCCGGTTCAACCCGATTTCGCGGCAGATCTGCGAGATCGACCGCCGCGTCGAACAGGCGAAGCGCAGGTTCTGCGCGAACGGATCGGGATCGGGCAAGAGGCATCTCCACGGGTGTTGGCGATATAGCGTAAACTAGCGTCAGATAGCATCAAGTCGCGAAATTGTGTAGCGCATATGAAGCGATAGGTTTCCCGCCGGAACATTCAATTGAGGGAACTTCAGCATGACCGACTTCACCAGGCGCCCCGACGGACTGATCGTCCCGACCGAGATCAACCGCCGCAGCTTCCTTGCCGGCACGGCCGCGCTCGGCATCGCCGCCGGCCTTGGCGGTACGCTCGCGGCAACGGGCGCGCGTGCGCAGGAGCCTGTCCGCGGCGGGCATCTGAAGCTCGGCCTCAAGGGTGGCGCCGCGACCGATGTGCTGGACCCGGCGACCTACAGCGCCTCGGTGCTCTTCGTCATCGGCCGCCTGTGGGGCGACACACTGGTGGAGACCGACCCCAAGACCGGCGGTGCCCTGCCGTCGATCGCATCCTCCTGGGAACCGTCCGCCGACGCCTCGGTATGGACCTTCAAGATCCGCGACGACGTCTCCTTCCACGACGGCAAGAAGATGACGGTGGCCGACGTGGTCGCCACCCTCAAGCGCCACTCAGACGAAGGCGCCAAATCCGGCGCGCTCGGCCTGATGAAGTCGATCAAGGCGATCGAGGAGAAGGCCGGCGACCTCGTCATCACGCTCAGCGAAGGCAATGCCGACCTGCCGCTGCTTCTGACTGACTATCACCTGATCATCCAGCCGAACGGCGGCGTCGACAATCCGGCCGCCGCCGTCGGCACCGGCCCCTACAAGCTTTCAAGCTACGAGGCCGGCGTGCGCGCCACCTTCGAAAAGAACGCTTCCGACTGGCGCTCCGATCGCGGCTTCGTCGACTCGGTCGAGATCATCGTGATGAACGACGCGACGGCGCGCATCGCCGCACTCTCCTCCGGTCAGGTGCATTTCATCAACAATATCGACCCGAAGACCGTGCCGCTTCTTAAGCGCGCGCCGCGCGTCGAGATCATCCGCAGCGCCGGCAAGGGCTTCTACTCCTTCCTGATGCACTGCGACACTGCCCCCTTCGACAACAACGACCTGCGGCTGGCGCTGAAATACGCGATCGACCGGCAGGCGATCCTCGACCGCGTGCTCGGCGGCTACGGCACGCTCGGCAACGACTATCCCGTCAATTCCAACTATGCGCTCGCCCCCGACGATATCGAGCAGCGCGCCTACGATCCCGACAAGGCGGCCTTCCACTTCAAGAAGTCCGGCCATGACCGCCCGGTCCTGCTGCGCACCTCGGATGCCGCGTTCGCCGGCGCGGTCGATGCCGCCGTCATCTTCCAGGAAAGCGCCAAGAAGGCCGGCATTGAGATCGAGGTCCGCCGCGAACCGGAGGATGGCTACTGGACCAACGTCTGGAACGTCCAGCCTTTCTGCGCCTCCTACTGGGGCGGCCGGCCGACGCAGGATTCGCGTTACTCGACCTCCTACCTCTCAAGCGCCGAGTGGAACGATACCCGCTTCAAGCGCGAGGATTTCGACAAGCTCCTGCTGCAGGCCCGCTCGGAACTTGACGAAACCAAGCGCAAGGACCTCTACCGCACCATGGCGCTGATGGTCCGCGACGAGGGCGGCCTGATCCTGCCGGTCTTCAACGACTATGTCATGGCCGCCTCCACCTCGGTGAAGGGCATCGTCGACGACATCGGCAACGACATGTCGAACGGCTACATCGGCAGCCGCGCCTGGATCGAGGCATAAGGCGAACGACGGATCGGAAGATGACAATGACCGAACGAAACTTCACCGTGATCGAGAACGAGTGGATCACGCTCAAGGACGGCACGCGGCTTTCCGCGCGTATCTGGATGCCTGACGGGGCCGAGAAAGACCCCGTGCCCGCCGTTCTCGAATTCCTCCCCTACCGGAAACGTGACGGAACCTGTGCGCGCGACGAATCCACCTATCCGGTGTTCGCCGCAGCCGGCATCGCCGGCGTGCGCGTCGACATCCGCGGCTCGGGCGAGTCCGACGGCGTCATCGACGGCGAATACACGCCGCTCGAGCTCGCCAATGCCTGCGAACTGATCGCCTGGATCGCTTCGCAACCCTGGTCGAACGGTTCGGTCGGCATGATGGGCATCTCCTGGGGCGGCTTCAACTGCCTGCAGGTGGCCGCCCTGAAACCGCCGGCGCTGAAGGCGGTGATCTCGATCGCCTCCACCGTCGACCGCTACAACGACGACATCCACTACAAGAACGGCACGCACCTCTCCGCCCAGCTTTCGTGGGCGGCGACCATGCTCGCCTACCAGTCCCGCTCGCCCGATCCGGAGATCGTCGGCGACCGCTGGAAGGAGATGTGGCTGGAGCGGCTGGAAAACGAGCCCTTCTTCCTGGAGGAGTGGCTCAAGCACCAGCGCCGCGACGAATTCTGGAAGCACGGCTCGATCTGCGAGGATTTCGACGGCTTCACCGTTCCCGCCCTGGTCATCGCGGGCTGGGCCGACGGCTACCGCAACACGCCATTGAAGGCCGTCGAGGGCCTAGGTTCGAAGGCCAAAGCGCTGATCGGGCCGTGGGTCCACAAGTATCCTCACTTCGCCTGGCCCAAGCCGCGCATGGATTTCCACGCCGAAGCCATTGCCTGGTGGAACCGCTGGCTGCGCGGCGAGGAAAACGGCGCCGAGAATTGGCCGCAGGTCCGCGCCTACATCCAGGATGGCCCTAAGCCGTCGCTCCGCCGCGAGTTCGATCCCGGCACCTGGATCGCCAAGCAAGAATGGTCCGCCCCGGACATGGAGTGCTTCTATGTCGAGCAGTTTGGCACGCTCGCACCCGGCATGCCGATCGCCGGCGCCTCGAACCACGACCACTACCTGCGCTCGCCGCTCGACACCGGCACCATGTCCGGCGAATGGTTCACGCTCAAGCCGGATGCCGAGATGGCGCTCGACCAGCGCCTCGACGACGCCGGTTCGCTGGTGCTGGAGACGCCGCCGCTGACCGAGGCCCGCGACTACCTCGGCCAGCCGGTGCTCGACCTGCAGCTCTCCTGCGCGGCTGATATCGCCAACCTTTGCGCCCGGATCGTCGACGTCCATCCGGACGGCACGGCCACCCGCGTCACCTTCGGCGTGCTCAACCTCGCTCACCGGGACGGCAATGCCGAGCCAAAGCCTATGAAGAAGGGCGAGAAGACCGAGGTTCGCCTCGTGCTCGACGCCATGGGTTATCGCTTCGGCCCCGGCCACCGCATCCGCCTGTCGCTGTCGACGTCCTACTGGCCGACGATCCTGCCGCCGCCGACCGACCCCGGCCTGACGATCGACCTCGCCAGTCTCGGCCTGGCCCTGCCGAAGCTCGGGCCCCACGAGACCGTTTCGCTGCCCGAACCGGCCAACAAGGACCCGCTGCCGAAGTACAACGAACTGGAGCCGGGCGAGACCGCCCGCAGCGTCGAGCGCGATCTCACCAACGGTCTGACCGAGTACACGATCTACGAGGACACCGGCCTGTCGGAACACCCCGGCACGGGGCTCGCGACGCGGCAGGTGCGCGACGAACTCTGGTCGATCGCCGATGGCGACCCGCTGTCGGCGACCGGCACTTCCACCTGGACCTGCGACATGCAGCGCCCCGGCTGGTTCGTCCGTACCGTCTCGACGGCTACGATCGCGTGCACGCAGACCGACTGGCTGATCTCCGCGTCCGTCCGCGCCTTCGAGGGCGAGGCCGAGATCTTCGAGAAGACCTTCGAAAAGAAGGTCGCCCGCGACTTCATGTGACACGGAGGCCGCCCCCCAGGGGGCGGCGCCGGCCTTGCGGATCAGGACAGCGCGTCATTGCTGAGCCGATACGCGCTGCGCCAGGCTTCGCCTGATCACGCATGTCTGTATCGTTGCCGCCGCAGGTATCCCGACATGCGCTTGGCGACCCCCGTGGGGCGCTCCGGATCGGCGATGTCGGATTCGGAGAGCATCTCCTCGCCCGCGGTGAGCTCGCGCATCGGGACGTCGACCAGTCCCCGACCTTCCGCCCGGTTGAGGGCCTCGATTGCCCGGACAAGCGAGCCGTGCTTTTCAAGCTCGGCCGCGACCTCGGCAGGCTCGCAGCCAAGGTGTTCGGCCAGCAGGTCGTTGCGATGGGCCGAGATCTTTTCGGCGATGGCGTCATTGTCCCCACGGGACTCGATGATGACGTCGCATTCCGTGTCATAGCCCATCGAACGGTTGTTCAGGTTCGCCGAGCCGAGCTTCATGATCCGGTCGTCGGCGATCATGATCTTGGCATGAACGTAGATCGGGTTTCTCGCGTCGTTGACGGGATAGAGCACACGGAAGCGATCATGACGGTCGGCGTCGCGGACGAGCTTCATCAGCCGGATGCGTGCCGAGTCCATCGTCTTCGCCTCCAGCCATCCGTCTGCCCCTTCCGGATTGATCAGGACCACCTCGGGACCATCCGGCTCGCGCAAACGTTCCGCCATGGCCTCGGCAATCCGCCGTGACGCAAAATACTGGCTTTCGATATACAGGTACCGTTTCGCGGTCGCGATCATCGCAAGCTTGGCCGCCTCGACCTCGGCGACCTGGGCCTGCTCCTCGTACTCGGGCAGGGTCCGCGCGATGCCGATCTCGATATCGTGGAAATCGACATTGAGACCCTCCGGCCAGGGATCGGACCGGCCCTCGACCGGATCGAGCGTTTCTCCGGTGGCATGCTTCCACCTGGCGCGCGCCAGATCGCCCAGAGCCGCCGCGGCCGGCCCGGCGATACAGGTCGTCGCATCATGCCACGGCCCCTGCGCGAACCCCATCGGCGAGCGCCGGCGCCTGTCGTCGTCGAGATGTTCCCGGGTGTCCCACCGCCCGACGGTCATGTCGATGCCGCCGCAGAATGCGACGCGGTCGTCGATCACGAGAAGCTTCATGTGATGCGCCGACAGCGAGGGGTGTGCGCCGTCGAGCTTGAGCTGAACTTTCTTGGAGAACATCCATCTCAGGATGTAAAACGGCGTTTCGCCCCGGGTGATCGAATTCAACAGCCCGATGTCCCACTTGAGGATCCGGATATCCAGGTCTTCGCGCCGCTTCGCCAGCCAGTTGAGGAAGCGTCCCAGTTTCTCGGGCGCTTCGTCCTTCGGCGCGCCGGGGACGAGATCGATGCGGGTATCGAAATCCCAGCCGATCACAAAGATCGACCGTTCCGCCTTCAGCATCGCGCTCCGGGCGTGCTCGAAGAACCCGGCGGCGTCGACGATCACTGTCACCCGATCCGCCTTACGGATCCGCCAGCATGTGTCGCCTTCGACGAGTATCGATGTCATGTTTACGCCTCTGTTCTCTCGCACATGCGATATAGGCGGCGCGAAGGTGAGGTCGATGGGCTGGGTGGCGAAAAAGGGCGATCCGGCAATGCATCTTTTTGCTGTCTCCGGCGTTGTTCGCGGCCAGTTGAAAGGATGACGACATGAAGGACGGGCGGATGTCTGCGGATCAGGATCGATCGGGCGCCATGCGCATGTCGGAGGCCGGGTGAACCGATGGAAGAATTCGTTCACTCCACCATGCAGCAATTCGGCGTTTTCGGCATCGGCCTGCTGATGTTCCTCGAAAACATCTTCCCGCCGATCCCCTCGGAGCTGATCATGCCGCTGGCAGGCTATCTCTCCACCCGGGGCGACATGAGCATCGTCGCTGTCATCGCCGCCGGCTCCACCGGATCCTTGCTGGGCATCATCCCCTGGTACGTGCTCGGTCGCATGATGGGTGAAAAGAAGCTCAAATCGTTCGCCGCCCGGCACGGCCGCTGGCTGACAATGTCACCCGACGACATCGAGCAGGCGGGGGACCGCTTCCGCAGGCACGGCCAGGTCTCTGTGTTGATCGGGCGGCTGATACCCACCGTGCGGACCTTGATCTCGGTGCCGGCAGGCATCGCGCGCATGCCGTTCTGGCAGTTCCTGGCCTACTCCGCCGTCGGCAGCGTCATCTGGACATCGGCGCTCGCGCTTGCGGGCTTCGGCCTCGGCCAAGCCTACGAAACGGTGAAGGACTACGTCAATCCGGTCGCGACTGCCGTGCTGGTCCTGATGATCCTCGCCTACGGATACCGGGTCGCAACCTTCAAGGCGTGAGGCAACAAGCCTATTACGACAAGCGCGATGGAGGGGGGCGGCCTGCGAGCCGCCCCGCGCTCTGCTCTCACTGAGCCGGCTTCTGTCCATCACGGTAGAGAATCATGCCGCCGTGGTGGAGCACTCCGTCGATGAAATCGCCGTCGGCGGTGAAGCCGGTGTCGTCCCAGTACTCGATGTGGTCGCCGCTCACCTCGTAGCGCCCCTTGTAGGCGCCCTCGCGACTGCCGCGCGCCTCGATGTAGCGACCATTCGGCAGCAACTTGTGGCGGACGTGGCCGTCCTCGGTGATCCACATCCCGGCATAGGGATGACTTTCGCTGGCATCGGAAGCGGTGTTCATCTGAGCATGACCCTTCTGGACTGGAACGAATGCGGCGCAAAGGGCGATCGCGCCCGCCGCAAGAAACTGCATGCCGTTCACCTTCGTCTCCTCACTGCTTGGCTGCGCGGCGCTCGGCGAAGAGCTCCGACAGCGTCTGCGACGCGGCGATCGCCTTGGGGAAGCCAGCCGGCACCGTCACCATGTAGACGATCTCCTTCAACTCCTCCTCCGTAACCCCGACGTTGAGCGCGTAGCCGGCATGGATCTTCATGAAAACCCGCTCACCGATGGCTGCGAACGCGGCCACGGCGGCAAGCTGGCGGGTGCGGTTGTCGAGGCCGGCCCGCGACCAGACGTCGCCGAGCGCATAAGCCTCGATCGCCTCTGCAAGGAAGGGAAACTCCTCGCGCATCCGCTCCAGGGTCTGTTGCGGCACGCCGTTGTTCAGGCTGCGGATGACGGCAGCGCCGCGCGTCAGCCGCTCCTCGGTCGTATTGGCCGCAGCGGAAAGCGGCATGGCGCAGACGAGGACCGCGGCGAGGATCCGGATTTGGCGGTGCATGTGCTATCCTCCTTCAGTAACCACCGGTGGGGCGGACGACGATCTCGCTCGTCGAGACGTTTGCCGGCTGGTCGATGACGTGGCGGATGGCGGCTGCGATCGCCTCCGGCTTGAGCGCGTTGCTGCGGAACGAAACCATTGCCTCGGCCGCGACCGGATCGGTGATGGTGCTGGCAAGTTCGGATTCGACCACGCCGGGGTAGACGCAGGTGACACGGATCTTGTCGTTCTCCTGCCTCAGCCCGTCCGAGATCGCCCGCACCGCATATTTCGTCGCGCAGTAGACGGCGGCGGTGGGCACGACATACAGGCCGCCGACGGAGGAGACGTTGATGACATGGCCGAAGCCCTGTGCGTTCATCACCGGCAGCACCGCCGCGATCCCGTGCAACACGCCGCGGATGTTGACGTCGATCATCCGGTCCCATTCCTCGACCTTCAGCGAATTCATCGGCGAGAGCGGCATTACGCCGGCATTGTTGACGATCACATCGATGCGACCGTACGCGTCAACCGCAGCACGGGCGAAATCCTCCAGGTCCTGCCGGACCGTCACGTCGAGCGCGCGCACGGCGACCGTGCCGCCGCCAGCCTCGACCTCGGCCTTCAGTTCTTCCAGGCGTTCGGTGCGGCGGGCGCCGATCATCAGCTTCGCGCCGGCCCCGCCGAGTGCCCGGACGAGGCCCGCGCCGATGCCGCTGCTGGCGCCCGTGATCAGGATTACCTTTTCGGATATGCTGGTCATCTGTTCATCCTTTCATCGCTGCCCGCGGCGGTCTCACCCGGGGCAGGCTGGAGGATGGCAACGACGGGCATCGGTGCGGTAGAACGGATTTCCGCCATTCTTGCACGATCCTCCGAAACGTCTGTTGGTCGTCTTGGCAATCGCCCTAGATTGCGAGATGCTGTGCCCATGGAAAACTTGACGGAATTGAAACAACGTATTGCGCGACACGCGCCTGAAGACGGCTTCTTCGATACGGCGGTGCCCGGGCTGTCGCTGATCCGCTCGCAGGCCGTGTCCGACCCGGTCCACACGCTCTACGATCCCTCGTTCTGCCTCGTCGCCTCTGGCCGCAAGCGGGCGCGCATCGGCAGCCGCGAGATCGTCTACGACACCGGCGGCTGCCTGGTCGTAGGCATCGACCTGCCGATCATCGGTGCGGTGATCGAGGCAACCACCGACGATCCCTATCTCTGCCTCAAACTCAGCCTTGACCGCGGAATGCTGGCCGATCTGCTGCTGGGCGTAGCGCACACGGGCGGCGCTGCGCCGGCACCGGACCGTACCGAGGCGGCCGGCGTCCTCGCCGCCACGCCCGAACTGGTCGATGCCTCCGCCCGTCTGCTCGGGCTTCTCGATACGCCGCAGGGCATCGCCGTGCTCGCGCCGCTCGTCGTCCGCGAGATCCACTACCGGCTGATGACCGGCCCGCAAGGGGCGATCCTGCGCCAGATCGTGAACGGGGAGAGCCATCTCGGCCAGATCGGACGGGCCGTAGCGTATCTGTGCGACAACTATGCCGCGCCGACACGGATCGAGGACCTCGCGCGCATCGCCGGCATGAGCCCCTCCTCCTTTCACGAGCATTTCCGCATGGCGACCGCCATGAGCCCGCTGCAGTTCCGCACCCGGCTGCGCATGCACGAGGCGCGACGGCTGATGGTCGCCGAAGGACTGAGTGCCGCCGAAGCCGGGTTCCGCGTGGGCTACGACAGTCCCTCGCAGTTCAGCCGCGACCATGTTCGCATCTACAGCCGTCCGCCGAGGCGCGACCTGTCGCGCATGCAGGCCGAGCAGGCTTACTGAGCCGGCATCACGGACGAGGCACGAACGCCCACGAATTCGTGTTCGTCAGCGGACATCGATACCGGCCTGCCGCCGCCGGTTCGCCATTTTTCGGTATCAGTTTCGCCTCGGCATCGATTCGCACGTCAGATTTGGTCGATGCGTCTTTGGAGGAGCCGAGAAAAGCCTGCAAGCGTTGCCGATGGGACGAGACCGCAAGGGCGGCGAAACTATTCCCGCAAGACGGGCTGGAAACAGACGACGGAATGATTATCTGAAGCCTTCGCAGGTCGGCCCTTGCCGTCGGCGATCGGATCGCCGAAAGGACACCGCGCCACGGCCGGGGATTACCCTGGCGCCGCGCCTGGCTGCGGCGGACGCATAGCGACATTTTTATCTGCGCATGCATGAAGCAGGGATTTGACGTCCCGGCCGGTGATGCTGCGCGAGGAGCAAACGATGACGATCCTGCAGCGCGCCATCGCGTCCGCGGATACCGCCCTTTCCGTCGAGCGACGCTTCGACGCCCCCGTTTCGGTCGTCTACCGCCTGTGGACGGCGCCGGACCTGTTGGCGCTCTGGTGGGGACCGCACGACTTCACCACGCACTCGATCGCCATGGATTTCCGCCCCGGCGGAACGTGGTCCGCCGTGATCCGCTCGCCGTTCGGAGAAGACACGGTGATGTCGGCGATCTACCGCGACATCGTCGAGGATAGCTTCATTTCGTTCGGGCTGCAGAGCGATGAGGGCGAGGAGAGCGAAGTCGCCGTTTCCTTTCAGGCCGTCAATGGAACGACGCGCCTGACGATCCATCAGTCGCCGATGGCGCACCGTGCGGAAGCGGAAGCCTTCCGGGACGGCTGGAGGGAATATCTGGACAGGCTCGAATCCTATCTGCTCCGCCGTCACTGGGACGAGCGTTGAAAAAACCGGTCCGGGACGCGTCGCAATTTACTGCCTTGCGCCATTGCCGGAGAGCGCTGAGAGGACCTGAAGCGCCCGCTCACCGTCTGCCGCAGGCACGAACACATGGTCGTGGTGGAAGGCGGCGACGATATTTGCGCTGATCCCCTCGCGCGAAAGGGCGGTGGCAATGGCGGCGGTCAGGCCGACGGCCTCCAGCGATGTGTGCACGCTGAGCGTGATCAGTCGCATCGGCGCGCTGCATGCGATCCCTTCGGCCGCCGCCACGGCGGCAGGCAAGATCAGGGTCATCCCCTCCTTCTCCCGGAACGTTCCGAGCGCATCGAGATGGCGCAACCGTTCCGCCTCGGCCAACGGCAGGCTGCAGAACACGAACAGCCCCTCTTTCAGCGCCGGCCGCATCTCGGCGACGAGCTGGTCCAGATCGGTGATTCCACTCACCTCGTCACTTCCCGCCCCGCGAAGTCGGCAACGGCGCTGCAAAGCGCCGCAAAACCTGTCGCCGCACCTTCGCTCATGTGGCGGGCCCTCAGCCAGGCATGGATCATCTGCGGCTCCTCGCGGAAGCGGACCTCGACCCCGGCCAGCGCAAGCCGGGCGGCATACTGGCGCGCATCGTCGCGCAGCGGATCGAAGAACGCCCCGGTGATGAAGGTCGGCGGCAGGCCGGAGAGATCCGCATGGGCGAGCGGAAACGCGTATGGATTGTCCTGGGGCGCCTGATAGACGTCGCGATAGTAGAGCACGTCGGCGGTCGAAAGCCCCGGCGCCTCGGCCATTTCCACATAGGAGCCGACGGAGGTATCGCCGCCGAGCCCCGGATAGATCAGCGCCTGGCCGGCGATGCCAAAAAACTGTTCGTCCCGCGCCCTCAGCACGAGGCCGGCGACGAGATTGCCCCCCGCGCTGTCGCCGATCAGCACCACCGGCCCCTTGCCGAGCAGCAGATATTTCAGCACCTCGAAGCAGTCCTCGAAAGCGGCGGGCCAGACATTCTCCGGTGCCAGCCGGTAGTCGACCGAGATAAGCTCGGCACCGGCCGCTTCGGCAATCTCCGCACAGATCGCATCGTGGCTCTGCAGCGATCCGACGACGAAACCGCCGCCGTGAATGTAGAAGAGCCGCGTGTCGGTCGTCACCCGCGCCGGACGGTAGCGCCGGGTGGGGATGCGGCCGAGCACCAGCGTCTCCTCGCGGATCATGCCGGCCGGCGATGGCTGGTCGAACTCGGCGCAAAGCGCATCATACCATTGCCGCTGCTGGGCGATCGACGCATCGACGGCATCGGCGGGATAGAAATCCTCGCAGCGCTTGTGGAAGGCGAGAATGCCGGCTTCGTTGGGGGCAGGCTTGGCAGGTACAGTCATCTTCTCTCTTCTTTCATGCACGCCGGATGGCGGACCGCGGCGATGGCCGGACAGGACTCGCGGCGGTCCGATGGCTGCAGCAGGAATGCGGCGGCCCCTTGCCTGTCGTCAAGGCCCCATATTAACTGCGGGCCATGGCCTTTACCCTTCGTCAGTTGCAGTATTTCGTCGCCGTCGCAGAACAGGGATCGGTGACACGCGCCGCCCAGATCCTGTCGATCTCACAGTCCTCGATAACCGAAGCGGTGAAGGAACTGGAGAGCGACCTCGGCGTCGAATTGTTCGAGCGCCACCCGCGCGGCCTGACGACCACCCACAACGGCCACCAGTTCCTCCGGCATGCGACCAAGATCCTCGCCAGCGTCTCCGATGCGCGCCGTTCCTTTTCCGACAATCCCTCGACCGAAAAGCGGCAGCTCAATCTCGGCGTCACCTCGCTTGTCGCGGGCTACGTGCTCTCCGATCTTCTGGCCCGGTACCGCCGCGCCTTTCCCGGTGTCGAGGTCAGCGCCATCGAGGACAACGGCTCCTATCTCGAACACCTCTTGATCGGCGGTGAACTTGACGTCGCCGTCATGGTCATCTCCAACCTGCGCGACCGCATGGCGCTTCAGGCGGAGATCATCGAAACCTCCCCCTACCGCCTCTGGCTGCCGCTCGGCCATCCGCTGGTCTCCGCCGAGATCATCTCGGTGGGGGACATTACCAAGGAACCGCTGATCATGCTGACGGTGGACGAAATCGAGGAAAACACCGGCAAGCTGCTGACCGCACTGGGCGCCCGCCCGCATGTGGCCTTCCGCACCCGCTCCGTCGAAGCGGTGCGCAGCCTGGTGGCGACCGGGGCCGGCATCGCCCTTCTCCCCGACCTCGTCTACCGCCCCTGGTCGCTGGAAGGCGATCGCATCGAAAGCCGCGACGTATCCGGCGCGCTGCCGGTGGTACAGGTCGGAATGGTCTGGCGAAAGGGCTCAAGCCTGCCGCAGTCGGCTCGCGATTTCGTCGGGATAGCCGAGGCGCTTCGCAGCGGGCGAGGACGATAGCTAACAGCCGCGGCCCCTTCGCTGCGCTGCGTCCCATCCGCCCCTTGGCGACGCCAGGGCGCGGGCGTAGAATAAACCCAACTCGGTCCATGATTGAGGAGAGGACCGTGCGAACACTCTTTTATCTGCTGCCTCTGATCATCGCGCCCGCCTTTGTCACGCGCGCAGCCGATGTCGATGCCGCAATCGTATTTGCGATCGACGTGTCCGCCTCCATCGATCAGTTGACGGCGAAAATGCAGCGCGACGGCCATGTGGCAGCCTTGTCGGAACCGAGCGTCATGGCCGCGATCGTCGCCGGACGACGGGGCTGCATAGCCATCGCCTATATCGAATGGTCAAGTGCAGGAAAAGCCTGGTCGGTATTGCCCTGGACGACGATATGCAGCAGGGCCGATGCGTTCGCTGCCGCAAATGCCATTCGCAAGGATGGGGCCGCCAGGGGCCGTTGCGAAGGCTATTGTGCCACCTCGATCTCAAACGCCATCGACGTCAGCAGCGCGCTTCTCGAACAGTTCGACGGCAGCGCCGGCAGCAAGATAATCGATATTTCCGCCAGCGGAACAAACAATGACGGTCCGCCCGTCGCACTGAGCCGGCAACGCGCGCTGGGACGCGGCCACATCATCAACGCGATCGCCCCGCCGCAGCTCAGGTTCGGCATCCCCTACCACTATCTGGAATACATGACCCGCAATGTCATCGGAGGAACCGGTTCCTTCGCCGTGGAACCGTCTGCCGCCCGTGACTACGCGTGGACGTTGCGATGGAAGTTCCAGAAGGAAATCAGCTCTTCCGGCGCGCCGGCGGGCGCGTACGAAGTCGCATCCGACCTCGTGCCGGCGCGCGCCGCGCTCCGGCCCTTCTGGCCATGACCCCGCGGTGAGGTATGCCGCGACATGCAGATTTCGGAAATTCCGATATCGTCATTCTGATTAATGAATTTGCGAAAGCGGCAGAAACGGGGCACGCTTCTTCCCGGGAACAATACCGCGCATCAAGCGGACAAACCGGGAGATTATCATGAAGCGATTTCTGCATTCCTTCACCGCGCTGACCCTGTCGCTCTCATTCGCCACCGCCGCCGTGGCACAGGAGCCGCTGAAGGAACTCGGCAAGGGCGAAGGCGAGGTTTCGATCGTCGCCTGGGCCGGTTACATCGAGCGCGGCGAGACCGACAAGAACTACGACTGGGTCACGGCCTTCGAGAAGGAGACCGGGTGCAAGGTTTCGGTCAAGACCGCGGCCACCTCCGATGAAATGGTCGCGCTGATGAACGAGGGTGGCTTTGACCTCGTCACCGCGTCTGGCGATGCATCGCGGCGCCTGATCGCCGGCAAGCGCGTCCAGCCGATCAACACCGACCTGATCCCGAGCTGGAAGACGGTTGACGAACGCCTGCAGAGCGCGCCGTGGAACACGGTGAACGGCGTTCACTACGGCACCCCCTACCTTTGGGGGCCGAACGTGCTGATGTACAATACCGAGGCTTTCAAGGACGCGCCACCCAAGAGCTGGAACGTCGTCTTCGAGGAGATGACGCTGCCGGACGGCAAATCCAACAAGGGCCGCATCCAGGCCTATGACGGCCCGATCCACATCGCCGACGCTGCCAACTACCTCATGCATCACAAGCCCGAGCTCGGCATCAAGGATCCCTACGAACTGAACGAGGACCAGTACAAGGCAGCCCTCGACCTTCTGCGCGTCCAGCGCACCCTGGTCGGCCGCTACTGGCACGACGCCATGATCCAGATCGACGACTTCAAGAACGAGGGCGTCGTCGCCTCCGGCTCGTGGCCTTTCCAGGTCAATCTGCTCAAGGCGGAAAAGCAGCCGATCGCATCGACCTTTCCGGAAGAAGGCGTGACCGGCTGGTCCGATACGACGATGCTGCACGCCGACAGCGAGCATCCGAACTGCGCTTACATGTGGATGGAGCATTCGCTCTCGCCGAAGGTCCAGGGCGACGCCGCCGCCTGGTTCGGCGCTGTCCCCTCGGTGCCCGGGGCCTGCAAGGGCAACGAGCTCCTCGGCGAAGAGGGTTGCGCAACCAACGGCTTCGACAATTTCGAGAAAATCCGCTTCTGGAAGACGCCGATCTCCAAGTGCGAAAGCCAGGGTGAGTGCGTACCCTACCACCGCTGGGTCTCGGACTACATCGGCGTGATCGGCGGGCGGTAAGGCCGTTTTATCCCTCCCCCTTGTGGGGAGGGTGGCCCGACAGGGCCGGGAGGGGTTCGCAAAGACCAAGCCCCCTCCCCAACCCTCCCCACAAGGGGGAGGGAGACCGTTTCCATGTGCCGCTCCGATCCCGGTCATTCACCGAGGACTGCCGCATCGTGCCGCACAAACTGTTGCTACCCGGAGTTCGACGCCCATGACCACCGCCGTCCTGTTCGACAAGGTATCCCGCCATTTCGGCGCCGTGCGCGCCGTCGACAGCGTCGACCTTGCCATCACCGAGGGCGAGTTCTTCGCCATGCTGGGGCCGTCGGGTTCCGGCAAGACGACCTGCCTGAGGCTGATGGCCGGCTTCGAGCAGCCGACGGACGGGCACATCGAGATCTTCGGCGAAACGGCCGAAGGCGTGCCGCCCTACCGGCGCAACGTCAACACCGTATTCCAGGACTACGCTCTTTTTCCGCATCTCTCGATTCTTGAAAACGTCGCCTACGGCCTGATGGTCAAGGGCGTGGCGAGGGAGGAAAGATTGAAGGCGGCCGAGGCGGCACTCGCCATGGTCAAGCTGCCGGGCTACGGCACGCGTCGGCCCGGTCAGCTCTCCGGGGGCCAGCGCCAGCGCGTCGCGCTCGCCCGCGCCCTCGTCAACCGTCCGCGCGTCCTCCTTCTCGACGAACCGCTCGGCGCGCTCGACCTGAAGCTGCGCGAGCAGATGCAGGAGGAACTGAAGACGCTGCAGAAGTCGCTCGGCATCACCTTCGTCTTCGTCACCCACGACCAGGGCGAGGCACTGTCGATGGCCGACCGCATCGCCGTGTTCAACGACGGAAAGATCCAGCAACTCGGAACGCCGGAAGAGGTCTACAAGCGGCCGCAGACCCGCTTCGTCGCCGATTTCGTCGGTTCGTCCAACGTTCTCTCGCCGATCTTCGTCAAGAGGCTCGGCTACCCCGCACGCTACGCGAGCCTGCGCCCCGAGGCATTGTCGCTGGGCGAAGGCGCGGGCGGGCGAAAGAACGTGACCGGCAGGCTCGTGGCTACGAACTTCCTCGGCGCTTCGAACCGGCTGACGATCGAAGCCGACGAGGGCACGCGCATCGCAGCCATGGTCCCGGCCTCGATTGCCGTTCCTGAGCAGGGCAGCGGCGTCACCCTCTCCTTTGCTGCCGAAGACCTGCACCTGATGGATGATGCGGCATGAGCGCGATCACGGACAACAGCATCCTTGAAAGCCGCCCCGGCACGCTCAGCCGCTTGTCGGATTTCTTCTGGCGAAATCCGAAGATCCTGCTTTTTCTGATGCTTGCCCCCCCGCTTCTGTGGCTCGGCATCGTCTATCTCGGCTCGCTGTTCGCGCTGCTGCTGCAGAGCTTTTTCTCGATCGATGAGTATTCGGGGCTGATCAACTACGAGTTCACGCTGGACACCTACCGCCAGCTGCTGATCCCGTCGAATTTTGACATCATCCTGCGCACCGTCGTCATGGCGGCACTGGTTACGCTTGCATCCGCCCTGATCGCCTTCCCGATCGCCTACTATGCGGCCCGCTACGCCCGCGGCAAATGGAAGGCGCTGTTCTACCTCGGCGTCATGCTGCCGCTGTGGTCGAGCTACCTCGTCAAGATCTACGCCTGGAAGCTGATCCTCGCCAAGGAAGGCATCCTCACCTGGATCTTCGCCAAGCTGCATCTGACCTGGCTGCTGGATGGATGGCTGTCGCTTCCGATCGTCGGCGGAAACTCGTTGTCGATCAGCTACACCGGCACCTTCATCGTCTTCGTCTATGTCTGGATGCCCTTCATGATCCTGCCGATCCAGGCAGCCCTCGAGCGCGTGCCGGGCAACCTGATCGAGGCGTCCGCCGATCTCGGCGGCCATCCCGCGCAGACCTTCCGCTACGTGCTGTTTCCCCTGGCGCTGCCCGGCATCATCGCCGGCTCCATCTTCACCTTCTCGCTGACGCTCGGCGACTACATCATCCCGCAGATCATCGGTTCGTCGCGTCTCTTTATCGGCCAGGCGGTCTATGCCCAGCAGGGCACCGCCGGCAACATCCCGCTCGCCGCCGCCTTCACCGTGGTGCCGATCGTCATCATGGGCCTCTATCTCTGGATGGCCAAGAAACAGGGGGCCTTCGATGCGCTCTGACCGCTCCACCTCCGCCCCGCTCGGCCTGAAGATCGCAGCCGGCGCCGGCCTTCTCTTCCTGCACCTGCCGATCCTCCTGATCTTCCTCTACGCCTTCACCACGGAAGAGAAGAGCTACCAGTTCCCGCCACCGGGCTACACGCTGCAGTGGTTGGGCGTCGCCTGGAACCGGCCCGACGTCTGGCAGGCTCTCGGGCTCTCCGTCCGCGTCGCTTCGATCGCGACCGGGATCGCGCTGGTGCTCGGCACACTGTGTGCTGCCGCCGTCAGCCAGACGCGCTTTTTCGGCCGGGAGACGATTTCGCTGCTGGTCATCCTGCCGATCGCCCTGCCCGGCATCATCACCGGCATTGCGCTTCGCTCCGCCTTCTCCTTTGCCGAGATCCCGTTCTCGTTCTGGACGATCGTGCTCGGCCACGCCACCTTCTGCGTCGTGGTCGTCTACAACAATGCAGTCGCCCGCTTCCGCCGCGTCTCCGGCTCCCTGATCGAGGCGTCGATGGACCTCGGCGCCGATGGTTTCCAGACCTTCCGCCACGTCATCCTGCCCAATATCGGCACGGCACTTCTCGCCGGCGGCATGCTGGCCTTCGCACTGTCCTTCGACGAGGTGATCGTCACCACCTTCACCGCCGGCCAGCAGCAGACGCTGCCGATCTGGATGCTGGAGGAACTGGTGCGGCCGCGCCAGCGGCCGGTGACCAACGTCGTCGCCATGCTCGTGGTGCTCGTCACCCTGCTGCCCATTCTCGCAGCCTACTACCTCACCCGCGAAGGCGACCAGGTCGCCGGCGGCGGCAAATAGAACAACGAATTGGACCAAGGGAGATTCCTGATGGACACTGAGATGCTGATCGGCGCACGCTTCGAAGCCGGCACGGAGAGCGAGGAGCACATTCTCAACCCGAAGACGGGCGAGACGGTCGCCGACCTGCCCGAAGCTTCGCACGCCCAGATCGACGCAGCCGTCGATGCCGCCGAAAACGCCTTCCGCGGCTGGTCGATGACGACGCCCGGCGAGCGCTCCGCCTACCTTCTGAAGATCGCCGACGCGATCGAACGCGATGCCGACGGCTTTGCCGCGCTTGAAGCGCTGAACTGCGGCAAGCCGATCAACGCCGTCCGCAACGACGAAATCCCGGCGATCGTCGACTGCTGGCGCTTCTTCGCCGGCGCGGTCCGATCGATGACGGCGACGGTCGCGGGCGAATACCTGCCCGGCCACACCTCGATGATCCGGCGCGACCCCATCGGCATCGTCGGCTCGATCGCGCCATGGAACTATCCGATGATGATGATGGCGTGGAAGCTGGCGCCGGCGATCGCAGGCGGCAATACCGTCGTCTTCAAGCCGTCGGAGCAGACGCCGCTGACGGCGCTGAAGATGGCGAAGCTTCTGGCCGACATCCTGCCTGAGGGCGTCGTCAACATCGTGCTTGGCCGCGGCGAGACCGTGGGCAACGCCCTGATCAACCACCCGAAGATCAATATGGTCTCGATCACCGGCGACGTCGCAACCGGCAAGAAGGTGCTGGCCGCAGCCTCGAAGACCGTCAAGCGCACCCATCTGGAGCTCGGCGGCAAGGCACCGGTCATCGTCTATGGCGACGCCGATCTCGAAGCGGTGGTAAACGGCATCCGCGCATTCGGCTATTACAATGCCGGCCAGGACTGCACCGCCGCCTGCCGGATCTACGCAGAGAAGGGCATCTACGACAAATTCGTCGCCGAGCTATCCGCTGCCGTTGCGACCATCCGCTACAACCAGGCCGACGATACCGAAAACGAAATCGGCCCGCTTATCTCCAAGCGCCAGCGCGATCGCGTCGCGAGTTTCGTCGAGCGCGCAGCCGACGTGAAGCACATCGAGATCACCACCGGTGGCGCGCCCGGCAGCGACAGGGGTTTCTTCTTCCAGCCGACTGTCGTCGCCGGCGCAACGCAGGAGGACGAGATCGTCCGCCGCGAGGTCTTCGGCCCGGTCGTCTCCGTCACCCGCTTCGAGGGTGAGGAGCAGGCGATCGGCTGGGCCAACGACAGCGACTACGGCCTCGCCTCGTCTGTCTGGACGAAGGACATCTCCAAGGCAATGCGCGCTGCCGCCCGCCTGCAGTACGGCTGCACCTGGATCAACACCCACTTCATGCTGTGCAACGAGATGCCGCATGGCGGCGTCAAGCAGTCCGGCTACGGCAAGGACATGTCCGTCTATGCACTGGAAGACTACACCGCGGTCCGTCACGTGATGATCAATCACGGCTGAGAACGCCGTCTTTACCCGGCGAGCAAGGCTCGCCGGGTACTCCATCAACCACCGCTCAGGGAACAAATTTCCGCCTCGCGCGTCTTTATCTCCGGTTCAAGAGAGGACAATGCAATGCTGAAATGGGCCCTTATCTTTCTCGTGATTTCACTGGTCGCCGGCTTTCTCGGCTTTCGCGGTGTTTCCTCGGCAGCGGCAACCGTCGCGAAGGTGCTGTTTGCGATCGCGCTGATTCTGTTCCTGATTTTCGTCGTGCTGGCCTTCATGGCAGGCAGCGCCGCGCTTTAGCCTTTTCTCGCGCCTCCCCCTAAAGTTGAGAAAATAAGGACCGCCACCACTCTGGCGGTCTTTTTTGTTGCGCATCGGCAACATCGCCACAAACATGACAGTTTCAGTCATATAAACCTTGCGCATCGCCATAACATGATCAGAACAGTCATCTTATCGACTTAGTAACATCATGAGATTTTGCCGATGCCACTGATTTCCTCGCCGATGCGCCGCACGCTTGTCCTTGCGCTTGCCGGAACCTCCCTCCTGACCCTGTCCCTTTCGGCGCGTGCGCAGGATCAGGCTGCCGCGGCATCGACCGAGGGCACCACCACGCTGGAGGAGATCGTTATCGACGGCGGCAGCGGCGGCGTGATCACGGCGGATGGCTACGTCGGCAAGAGCAGCGCGACCGGCGCGAAGGTCGATACGCCCTTCCTCCAGACCCCACAGTCGGTGTCGTCGGTGACCAAGGCCCAGTTGGAGGACCGCAACCCGCAGAACCTCATCGACACGGTCGCCTACACCCCGGGTGTACGCGTCAATGCCTACGGCTTCGATCCGCGCTTTGATTCCTTTTCCGTCCGCGGCTTCGATGTCCTCTACACGGGCGTCTTCCGCGACAACCTGCGCCAGCCCGGCGCCAGTTCCTCGGTCTTCAAGACCGAGCCATACGGCCTTGAGGGTGTCTCGATCCTGCGCGGCCCCTCGTCAGCCCTCTACGGCGCGACCGGTGCCGGCGGCCTTTTCAATCTTGTCACCAAGCGTCCGACGGAAGAAACGCTGCGCGAGGTACAGCTTCAGTACGGCAGCCACGATCGTTTCCAGGGCCAGTTCGACTTTTCGGGTGCCGTGAACGACACCGATCCGTTCTACTATCGCCTCACCGGGCTGGCGCGCAATTCCGATACGGAACAGGTCGGCGTCCCCGACGACCGGATCTATATCGCCCCGGCCTTTACGTGGCAGCCCGACGACGACACCCGCCTGACGGTTCTGGGCGAATACTCGCGCACCAAGACCGGCGGCACGGCGGCCTACTACTACGACTCCGCTGCCGGCAAGGTGACGGACTTCTTCTCCGGCAACCCCGCCTTCAATGACTCCGTCCAGAACCAGGGCCGCATAGGCTACGAATTCGAGCATCGCTTCAACGAGACCTTCACCTTCCGCCAGAATGTGCGCGCCTCGACGCTGAACATCGATGCCGACTGGGCCTTCGCCTATGCCCCGAACGCAATCGATCCGACGCTGATCGATCGCAGCGCCGGCACCTTCGACGAACGCCTGTCGGCCATCGTCATCGACAACCAGCTCGTCTCCGAGTTCGAGACCGGCGCCTTCAGCCATACGCTGCTGACCGGGGTCGACCTGATGAAGCTGCGCTACCGGTCGCTGGGCGGCTACGGCGTCTCGCCGCCGCTCGACACCAACGATCCGGACCGCGGCGACCCCGTCGATCCGATCCCGTTCAGCGAGCGCGTCGATCAAGACCAGTGGCAGGTCGGCACCTATGTTCAGGACCAGATCCGCTACAACGCCTGGACGCTGACGCTCGGCGGGCGCTATGATTGGGTTTCGACCGACACGGACTCGACCGATCTTCTGGGCGGGACCGTCACCACGCTCGACCAGAGCGACCGTGCCTTCTCCAAGCGCGTGGGCCTGACCTACGAATTCGACTTCGGCCTGGCACCCTACGCCAGCTATTCGACCGCCTTTGCGCCGAACGCAGGCTTCAACCAGGAAACCGACGCGCCGTTCAAGCCGACGGAAAGCGAACAGGAAGAGATCGGCGTCAAGTATCTGCTGCCCAACAGCAACACCATGCTTTCAGCAGCCCTGTTCAACATCGACCAGGAAAACGGCCTCTACTACACGGTCGTCGACCTGCCGACGGGCCCCGCCAACGTCCAGGTCCAGCGCGGCAAGCTTCGCTCTCGCGGACTCGAACTGGAGGCCAACACCAGCCTGGACAACGGCCTGTCGCTGACCGCCTCCTACACCTACACGGCAATGAAGATCCTTGAAGGCCCCGAAGCGACGATCGACAACGACGTCTCCTCCGTTCCGCGCCACCAGGCAGCCCTGTGGGCCTTCTACACCATGCCGGAAGACACCGCACTCGACGGGCTCGGCGTCGGTGGCGGCGCCCGCTTCATCGGCTCCAGCTACGGAAACGACGAGAACACGATGGAGAATGGCTCCCGCGTCCTGTTCGACGCCGCCCTGCGCTATGACTTCGGCGCCCTCGACAAGAAGATGGAAGGCCTGGCCCTGCAGGTCAACGCCACCAATATCTTCGACCGCCGCGATCCGGTCTGCTCGGCCGGCTTCTGCTACAAGGACCAGGGCCGCACGGTCATCGGCTCGCTCAAGTACACGTGGTGATCCGTTGAACGCTGTCCCTCCCAGGACTGACGAGACCGTCTTCGGGCCGCAAGGCCTGAGGGCGGTCTTTGCCGGTGAGCATGCGTGGTGCGGCGAGAAGATGATGCTGTCTTCAGAGCTGGCAGACGGCATCCCCGTCCGCCAGTTCTTCGAGGGCGGCGCATTCGCCGGCGGGCTCGAGACCTATTCGAAGACGCACGGTGTGGACCGTCGAGCCGCCGCATCGTTCTGGTCGCTCTATTACTTTTCGGCGCTGTCGATCCCGTACATCGTTGCCCGCCGCGCCGAACTTGCGCTTCCGATCGGCATCGACGAGATGACGATCGCGATTGGGGACGACGGCCTGCCCAGGGCGTTTGGCCTGCCGCGTGTCGGCGACTGGTGCGAGGTCGGCGCGCCGACGGAGATCGCCATGCCTCTGGTGACGGGCCATCTGGGCGAAGTCATCGCCCGTTTGAAGCAGCACGCCGGCATCGCGCCCAAGCTTGGCTGGAACAATGCGGCCGTCTACATCGACTACGCGCTGAACAGCACCTCCACCGATCCCGCCGTCGGCCCGGATCCCTGGCCCGCTCGTGCGTTGTTCGAAGACGCCTGCCTGCCGGATGGATCGCCCAACCCCTTCAAAGGTTGCCTGCGCCACGAGATGGACGGCGAGCAGATCCATTGCCGCCGCAAGGTATGCTGTCTGCGCTACATGCTGCCCGGTATTCCAAGCTGCGGCGAACTGTGTGCCCTGCCTGCCCAAAGGAAGCATTGACGTGCTGCGAACTGCCACCCTCTTCCTCTTCCTCGTGCTGCTGCCGGTGCATGCCTGCCTGGCGGACGAGCGCTGGCCGCTGACGCTGACCGACGCGCTGGGACGCGAGGTGACGATCCCCGAGAAGCCGAAGGCGGTTCTGCTCGGCAGCGGTTTCAACCTGATCGCGCTTTCCCTTATCCACCCCGATCCCGTCAGCCTGCTTGCCGGTTGGGCCGGCGACATGAAAGGCGACAACCCCGCCATCTACGAGAGCTTCCGCAGGAAGTTCCCGCGGATCGACGATGTGCCGCTGATTGGCGACGGCACCGGCAATTTTTCCTTCGAGGCCATACTCTCGCTGAACGCAGATCTGGCGATCCTCGCCAACTGGCAGGCCGACACCGAACTGGGCAAGCAGGCGATCCAGTATCTCGAACAGATCGACGTCCCCGTCGTCGTCGTCGATTTCAACAGCGATGCATTGAAGAACACCCCCGACAACATGCGTCTCCTCGGGCGGATATTCGAGCGCGACGAGCAGGCGCAAGCCTTTGCCCGCTTCTACGAGGACAGGGTGAAGCTGATCCGCGACCGTGTCGCCGCCCATCCCGAACCCGGCCCGACCGTCTTGATGGATGCCTTCCCCAACGACCAGACCTGCTGCTATGCCTATGGTACCGGAGGCCTGGGGGAGTTCATCGGCATTACCGGCAGCAGGAACATCGCAGCCGACCTCCCCCGCCAGGGCGGCATGGTCAGCATCGAATACATCATCGCTGCCAATCCCGAGGCCTATATCGCTACCGCCTCGCCGGGCGGCACCTACAGCGCCTTCTCCGTGGGTCCGGGCGTTCATCCAGACGAAGCGCGGCAGACGCTGAAGAGGGCGACCGAACGGCCGGTGCTGGCCGACCTTTCGGCAATCCGCAACGGCCGCGTCTACGGGCTCTGGAACTTCTTCAACGCCGTCCCCTTGAACATCCTCGCCGCCGAGGCCTTCGCCCACTGGCTGCGCCCCGATCTCTTTGCCGACATCGATCCGCAAAAGAGCCTCGAAGAGATCAACGCCCGCTTTGCCGCCGTGCCCTTTGAGGGCGCCTACTGGATCAGCCTGAAGGAGTGAGGGCGTGGGCGACGGGTCGCCCGGGCACACGTGGCATCGTCACTGCACTCCGCGAGAGCGAAACCATTGCCGCATCTGCGACCTCGTCCCCTCTCCCCGCCCGCGGGGAGAGCTAGGGTGAGGGGCAACCGCCCTGCCTGGCAGCACATCCTTCCGAGAGCCGACGGTCTCCTCAACCCCCGCCGTCTGCCTCCGCGAAGCAATCTCGTCGGAATGCATCGAAACCCGAACACAGCCCCATCACGAATGCGAGAGCCCATCCCCGAAAGCCCCGCTTCGCCTGCGATTTCCGCTCCGCCGACCCTTGCCATCCCCAATTGCGTGGTTGCAACGGTCTTTTGGCTTTGGTCGCAGCAGGCTATATGAAGGGTCGGGAGGATCTTGATGATCTGGGCATTCGCAGTCGTCGCCGTCGCCGTTCTCTATCTTGCCTTGCGCTTCAAGCGTTTCCAGAGCTGGGTCGAGCCTGTCCTCACCATCACGGTCGCGATCGGGCTGGCGAGTGCAGCGCTTATATGGCTGACGGACAGCCGCAGCGTCACGCCCGAACCGGTCGTCCCGCGCAATGCGGTCGCGCCTGAGGATATCACGCTCTCCGATATGAAATTCGCCGTCGGCCAGCCGGTCACGAGCTATCGCGTCACCGGCGTGATCACCAACAACAGTAGCGCCACGCTCCAGTCGCTGCGCCTGAGCATTACCCTTGAGAATTGCCCCGCCGGCGTCTGCTCGCCGGTCGGCACGGACGCCGGACTGGTCGTGGCACGCGTGCTGCCGGGTGAAAGCCAGCCCTTCACCACCTTTGCCGTCTTCACTGGCAGCGACCTGTTGCATATCACCGACCCGAAGTGGAGATGGACCGTCAGCGACGTGCGCGCCTTGCCGCGTTCGATCCCAGCCCCATAAGGCGCAACCGCCGTCGCGGCCGACCTGTCGTGCCTAGAAGTAGATGCGAAACTTATCCCGTATCGCCCGGTCGACCTCGGGTTCGAATAGCGGCCCTCCCGCTTCGGAGAGGATGCGGTTCTTCCGTTCGATCGCCTTGGCGACGAGGTCCGGCCGGCCGATTTCCGCCCACTCCTTGGGGCTGGTCCGGTCGGCGACGGCCGGGTAGATGTATTCGGTCTGCATCAAGGAAAGCGTCTGCGGATCGCCCAGATAGTGCCCCGGTCCGCCGAGGCAGACGGAGCGCATCGTCTCCAGCGACACGGTGTCCTCGGTCACGTCGATGCCGCGGATGCAGCGCTGCACCTGGCCGAGCAGGTCGTCGCCGAGCACCAGGCTTTCCAGGCAGAAACCCAGCAGCGAGGCATGCATGCCGACCGCCTCGTAGACCATGTTGAGCCCCGAAAGGCCGGCCATCACGTTCGAGATCGCCTGCTCCCAGCCGGCTTGCATGTCCGGCAGCTTGGAATCGGCGATCCCCGCGGCAGCCCCGCCAGGCAGTCGGTAAAACTGGTGCATCTGCGCGCAGCCGGCCGTGAGCAACGCCTGCTCGCCGGAGCCGCCCGACATCGCCCCGGTGCGAAGGTCGGAGACGAACGGCCAGGTGCCGAAGATCGCGGGATGGCCGGGCGCCATGGCGTTGACATAGACGACTCCCGCCAGGCATTCGGCCATCGCCTGCACGATCGCGGTCGCCAGCGGCGCCGGCGCCGTCGCGCCCGCCTGCCCCGCCGAGAGCAGCAGGATCGGCATGCCCGCGCGGATGCAGGCCTCCATGGTGATGCAGCTCTCCTCGGCAAACTTCATCGGCGGTACGACGAAGCAGTTGGAGTTCGACACGAACGGCCGCGCCCGCCACTTTTCCTCGCCGCCGGCCATCATGTGGATCAGGTCGAAGCAGCCGGCGACATGCGACGGATCCGAGAAGCTCGTGCCGACATGTTTGGAGGTACCCGCGCAGCAGCCGTAGAGCGTGTTGATGTCCATCAGGAAATTGTCGGCCACGTCGCGGCAAACCATCGCCCGCTGGAAGAAGTGGACGTTGTCGAGATGATGAACGAGCTGGGCCGCGTTGTAGAGATCCTTCGCAGTCGATTCGCGATATTCCCGCTTCTCGACGTCGACGATGTGCACCGCCGCCCCCGCCGTGCCGTAATAGACGCGCGTGCCGGTCAGTTCGAGGTCGTATTTCGGGTCCCGGCCGCAGAGCGTTGTATCGCGGGCGGCGATCGCCAGCATGTCCTCGACCAGCGCCCGGGGAAAGCGGATGCGCCCGTCCTCGCCGAGGATCGCGCCGGCACCTGTCATGATCTCGATGCCCGACTTCGGCGCGTTGGCAAGGCCGATGTTCTCCAGCGCATCGAGTGCCGCCTCGTGGATCCGGCGCACGCCCGCCTCCGTCAGCGGCTTGTACTGCCCGCCCGACAGGCCCGGGCGAACGGGACGGACGCTGTCCGCCAGGGGCGCCGCCCGCATGGCGACGCGCGCCGCCCGCCCGCCAGCGCGCCGGGACGTCGAAGGCTCTGCCACCGGTGATTGCGACAACTGCGTCTCATCGACCATGCTCATTGCACCCTCCATTGGCTGGCCTTGCGCCGTATCCGTCACGCTAAAGCAGAATCAGAACTTCAATTCGGCTGCGTAGTCCCTTGAATTGATTCCGTTCTCACTAACTTCGCCCCCTGGAAGCGCCGGCAGGACGATATTGCCCGCGCCCACCACGCCGCAAGCTGGCGCCGATCCGCTCCACGACCACCGTCATGCCGGACCTGATCCGGCATCCACCGCGCGCAAGTCCTTGCGCGCGGGAAGTGCACTTTCTCACGCCGCAGACGCGGCGTGACTAGACCCCGGATCTAGTCCGGGGTGACGAGGAGCGGGCAGCGGCTCCGCCACTCACCGTGGCAGGCGACCTGCTTTCGCGGCCATGCGATTCGCATCCGCCTCAACGCCCGCAACCGAGTGCCGGCCGTCCCCGACCACCGTCCTTCTCACGCCGCAGACGCGGCGTGGCTGGACCCGGGATCTAGTCCGGGGTGACGGGCTGGGTAAGCCCCGTAACCATCGCAACCCTGGCGCCGCGCCCACGCCCCTCACACCCGGCTGATCTCATCCAGGTACCAGTCGATATAGCGAAGCTCGTTGTGCTCCATCGGCGCGATCGGGCCGGGCTCGAAATAGTGCGAGCGTACCCCGCGCGCCGTGTGCTCGATGATCGCCTTGTCCTCGTCCGTGGTGACCTTCCACAGCCAGGTCAGCCGGTCCAGGTCGTAGTCGCGTCCCGCCTCGGCCTTGCCGTCCACAAGCCAGATCAGTTCCATCTCGCAGGTTTCGGCCGACTTGGGGATGAAGCGGTAGATCATGCCGTGGTCGGGATAGCAGACGAGGAAGGTGGTGCCGCCGAGGTGGATCGAGGTGACACCTCCGTCGAAATCCGTGAAGCGGCCCATCAGTGGCGCCACGGCCGCGCCGTCCTCGCTGCCGCTCTTGACGCCCTCATAGAGCGCGTAGCGGAAGGCGTGGATCGCCTCCTTGCCGTCCTTCGACGTCTGCCAGTGATTGCCCGAGCCCACCTCGATGCCGAGCGCGCAGGTACGCTGCTCCATCGCCTGGTTCATCGCTTCGATCATGTGCAGCGGCTGCTCCAGAGCATGCGTCTGCGAATATTCCGGATGCGCCGGGCCGCAGTGGTAGCATTCGACGTAGTTCTCGACCGCAAGCTTCCAGTTGGCGTTGATCGTGTAACTCTCCCGGTGGGCGATCCTGGCACTTGCCCAGCCGTACTGGCCGCAGGTCGCATGCAGCAGGTGCTCGACCTCGGTGAAATCGAGCGGCACTTTGGCAAACGAGATGAAGACCAGCCCCTCCACCACTCGGACATGCAGCTTTTTCAATCCATGATCTTCGCGCTTGAATTCCTTCGGCATCAGCCGGGCGGCACGCAACGCGCCGTCATTGGAATAGGTCCAAGCGTGGTAGGGGCAGACGAAGACGCGGGCATTGCCCTTTTCCTTGGTGCAGACCTCCGCGCCGCGATGACGGCAGACGTTGAGGATCGCATGGATAGAGCCGTCGGCGTGACGCGTCAGGATCACCTGCTCGCCCGCCATGCGGAAGACTTCGAAGTCGTTGGCGTTCGCAATCACGCTTTCATGGGCCACGCAGTGCCAGTGCCGGCGGAACACCCGCTGGAGATCGCGCTCGTAGATGTCCTGGTCGTGGTAGAAGGGTCGCGCCAGGCCATAGCCCGGCCGGTGCTCCGCAACAAGGCGGTCGATCCGGTCGCCGGAGGGCGTATTGAGGTCCTTGAGATCGGAAACGATCACCTGAAAGCTCCATGGAAAGAGAGAGGAAACGGAGGAAGAAGAGGCGCAGTCATTTTTCGGCCTGCTGGAAATAGGGTCTCGCCTTCAGGTGCAGCATCACCACCGGATAGGCCATCAGCAGTGCCCCGCCGCCGAATGCACTCAGACCCGTCGCAATATCGAGGTGTCCCTCCTCTGCCGCCTTCACGAAAATAGCCGTCCCAAGTGGCAGGAACAGCACCACCGCGGTGGCGAGCCCCGGCGAAAAGCGCCCCTTGGTCCGGATCACCGGCAGGATGTGAAAGAACACCGCATTGATCAGCATCAGCGCAGCAAAGATCAGCGGGATCAGCGGCACCGTCGGCGCCAGTTGCGCCTGGGCGATGCCGACAGCGACCACCACGGCATTTGTGACGTAGAAATCCGACCATTCGACCGGCAGTCCGATGACGCCCCGCGCCCAGTTGCGCCAGTCGAACGTATGCTCCTCCATGACATGCACGGCATAGGCCGCCATCGCCAGCCAAGCGAGATCCTGCAAGCTCATCGAAACCTCCAGTCAGGTCGCGTGCGGGCGGGCAACCATCGTCGGGGAACATGCGTCTGCTGTCTTCGTCTTCCGTCGTCCCTACAGGCGCACCCGCGTCGCCTTCGGGTCATACATCGGCACGAGCGAGGCTTCCGCCTTCACCCGCTTGCCGGCGATCTCGATCTCATAGTCGGATGCCAGAACCTCCTCTTCGCTTTCGCCCTCGCAGGGCACGTAGCCCATCCCGATCGCGCCGCCGAGGAAGTGGCCGTAGTTGCCCGAGGTGATGGTCGAGACGATCCTGCCGTCGCGCACCAACGCCTCGTTGTGGAACAGCAGCGGCTCCGGGTCCGTCAGCTTGAACTGCACCATCCGCCGGCTCAGCCCCTTGCCTTCCTTGCGCAGCACCGCTTCCCGGCCGATGAAGTCGCCCTTGTTGACCCTGACCGCAAAGCCGAGGCCGGCCTCCAGCACGTGATCCTCGTCGGTGATGTCGTGGCCGAAATGACGGAATGCCTTCTCGATGCGGCAACTGTCGAGCGTATGCAGCCCGCAGAGCTTCAGCCCGACCTCGGCACCGGCCGCTTCCAGCGCCTCGAACACATGCGCCGTCTGGTCGGTCGAGACGTAGAGTTCCCAGCCGAGCTCGCCGACATAGGTGACGCGGTGGGCGCGGGCGAGCCCCATGCCGATCTCGATCTCGCGCGCGGTGGCAAACGGATGGGCGCTGTTGGAGAAGTCGTTCGGGCTGACCTTGACCATCAACTCGCGCGCCTTCGGCCCCATCACGCAGAGCACGCTTTCCGATGCCGTGACATCGGTGATGACGACGAATTCGTCCCGGAGGTGCTTGCGCAGCCAGGCGAGGTCGCGTTGCAGCGTGGCACCTGGCACAACCAGAAGGAACGCGGTCTCCGAAAGCCGCGTCACCGTCAGATCGCTCTCGATTCCGCCGCGCGCGTTCAGCATCTGGGTATAGACGATCTTGCCGGGAGCCACGTCCATCTGGTTGGCGCAGAGCTTTTGCAGGAAGGCGAGCGCATCGCGCCCCTCCACGCGGATCTTGCCGAACGACGTCATGTCGAACAGGCCGACGCCCTCGCGCACGGCAAGGTGCTCTTCCTTCTGGTTCTCAAACCAGTTCTGCCGCTTCCAGCTATATTTGTATTCCCGCTCCTGGCCTTCCTTGGCGAACCAGTTGGCCCGCTCCCAGCCGGCGACCTCGCCGAACACCGCGCCGCGCGCCTTCAGGTGTTCGTGGATCGGCGAGCGGCGCACGCCGCGCGCGGTCGCCATCTGGCGATAGGGAAAATGATCCGCATAGAGAAGGCCGAGGGTCTCGGACACGCGGTCCTTCAGGTAGGCGCGGTTCTTCTGGAACGGCTGCGCGCGGCGGATATCGACCTCCCAGAGGTCGAAGGGCGGCTCGCCGTCGTTCATCCACTGCGCCAGCGCCATGCCCGCACCGCCGGACGAGACGATGCCGATCGAGTTGTAACCGGCCGCGACCCAGTAGCCCTTCAACTGCGGCGCCTCGCCGAGATAGTAGCGATCGTCGGGCGTAAAGCTCTCCGGGCCGTTGAAGAAGGTGTGGATGCCGGCGGTTTCCAGCATCGGCATGCGGTTGATCGCGTTTTCGAGGATTGGCTGGAAGTGGTCGAAATCCTCCGGCAACTGGTCGAAGCAGAAATCTTCCGAAATGCCGTCCATGCCCCAGGGCTTGGCTTTCAATTCGAAGGCGCCGATCAGCATCTTGCCGGCATCCTCCTTATAGTAGGTGCATTCGTCCGGCACGCGCAGCACCGGAAGCCGCTCAAGGTTCGGGATCGGCTCGGTGACGATGTAGAAGTGCTCGCACGCATGCAGCGGCAGCGTCACGCCCGACATGTCGGCGAGCGTCCTTCCCCACATGCCGGCAGCGTTGACGACGTTGTCCGTCTCGATCGTAAAGCTCTCGCCGTTCTGCTCGCAGGTGATGCCCGTCACGCGGCCGTTCTTCGTTACCACCGAGGCAACCTTCACGCCCTCGATCACCGTCGCACCGTTCTGCCGCGCGCCCTTGGCCAGCGCCATCGCGATGTTGGCCGGGTCGCACTGGCCATCAAGGGGAAGGTGGACGGCGGCCCTGACGTCGGCCGTATTCAGGTGCGGGTACAGCCCCTTGACCTCGTCTACGGTGATCTCGCGCACGTCGACGTCGAAGGCCCGCGCCAGCGAGGCCTGGCGATAGATCTCCTCCTTGCGCTCGTCGGTCAGCGCCACGGTCATCGAGCCGCACTGGCGCATGCCGGTGCCAATGCCGGTCTCGGCTTCCAGCTTGACATAGAGATCGGCGGAGTATTTCGCCAGCCGCGTCATGTTCTGCGAGGCGCGCAATTGCCCGATCAGGCCGGCGGCGTGCCAGGTGGTGCCGCATGTCAGTTGCTTGCGCTCCAAGAGCACCACGTCGGTCCAGCCGAGCTTGGCGAGATGATAGGCGACCGAGCAGCCTGAGACGCCGCCGCCGATGATCACAGCACGGGCTTTGTTCGGAATGGGCTTGCTCATGCGCGCAGTCTTTCATTGTTGGGGTCGAACAGTGGTCCGTCCGGTTGCACGGTGGCCTTGAAGCGGTCGCCGTAGATCTCGACCTCGACCTCGGTGCCGGGCTCGGCAAGGTCGGCGCGCAGCATGCCGAGCGCAATCGACTTGCCGGTGCGATAGCCGAAGTTGCCGGAGGTCGTCTCGCCGACCACCTTGCCGCCGTGCCAGAGCGTCGACATGTAGGGCGCGTCGCAGTCGCCGGCGTCGACCGTCAGGAGCACGAAACGCTTGGACACCCCCTGCTGCTTCTCCCGCTCCAGCGCCGCCTTGCCCTTGAAATCGGGCTTTGACCAGTCGACGAAACGCTCGAGCCCGCCCTGCAGCACCGTATAGTCGGTCGAAAGGTCGCCCTTCCAGGCCCGGTAGCCCTTCTCGATGCGCAGGCTATCCAGCGCCTCCATGCCGAAGGGCGTGAGGCCATGCTTCTGCCCCGCCGCCCAGACGGCGTCGAAGATCGCGGCCGTATCCTCGACCTTGGTGTGGATCTCCCAGCCGAGCTCACCGGCGAAGGACACGCGCACCAGCTGACACCAGCGGCCGGCGATCTGGCAGCTCTGATGCGTGAGCCACCCCTTGGCAAGGTCGGCATCGGAAACTTCCGCCAGGATCGCCCGCGATTTCGGGCCGGAGAGGATCTGGCAGGAGAAATTGTCCGCCACGTCGTCGATCGTGAACGCCGCTTCCTTGGGCAGATGCTTCTGCAGCCATTCGAGGTCGTGCCACTGGGCGGTTGCGGCGGTGATCAGGAAGAAGAAGTCCTCGTCCAGCATCATCACCGACATTTCCGTGACGATGCGGCCCTTGTCGTCGGCAAAGTAGGCAAGGCCCATGCGGCCGGGTTTGGGCACCCGCCCGGTGATCAGCGAGGACAGCCACGCCGTCGCCCCCTCGCCCTTCACCCGGAAGCGCGAAAAACCGGGAAGATCGAGGATGCCGGCAGCCTCGGTGACGGCGCGGCATTCCGCCTCGATCCGCGGCCGCCAGGGTCCCTCCCGGTTCCAGGTCTGCGTTGATTCCTCGGAGGTGTCGTCGCCGGGCTTCGCATACCAGTTGGCCCGCTCCCAGCCGTTGTATGGCTTGAACTGCGCGCCCAGCGCCGCGATCCGGTCGTGGATCGGCGACAGCTTGCGGTTGCGTCCGGCCGGCCATGCGTGCTTGGGGAAATGCATCGCATATTCGTGGCCGTATATCTCCATGCCCTTCTCGATGCAGTAGTCCTGCTCCGAGGCGAAGCGTGTGAAGCGGCGCGGATCGCAGGACCACATGTCCCACTCCGTCTCGCCCTCGGTGATCCATTCGGCCAGCACCTTGCCGGCCCCGCCCGCCTGGCAGATGCCGAAGGTGAAGACGCAGGCCTCGAACGCGTTCGGCACGCCTGGCATCGGCCCGATCAGCGGGTTGCCGTCGGGCGCATAGGGGATCGGCCCATTGATCATCCGCGAAAGCCCGGCGGTGCCGAGGATCGGCACGCGCTCGCAGGCGTCGTTCAGGTACCATTCCAGCCGGTCGAGATCGTCCGGGAACAGCTGGAACGAAAAATCGTCCGGCATCGGATCTTCCGGCGTGATCCAGTGCGCCCTGCAGTTCTTCTCATAGGGCCCGAGGTTCATGCCCGTCTTTTCCTGACGCAGGTAGTAGGAGCTGTCGACGTCGCGGAGCAGCGGCAGCTTGTGCCCGACCTCCTTCGACCAGGCGGCCAGCTCCGGAATCTCCTCGAACAGGATGTACTGGTGGCTCATCACCATCATCGGCACGTCGCGGCCGAACCATTTGCCGACCTCGCGGGCATAATAGCCGGCGGCATTGACGACATATTCGCAGCGGATCTCTCCCTGCGCCGTCGAGATCACCCATTCGTCATTCTCGCGCCCTGCGCCGGTTGCCGGACAGAAGCGGAAGATCTTCGCCCCCAGGTCGCGCGCGCCTTTCGCCAGCGCCTGGGTCAGCTGTGCGGGATCGATGTCGCCGTCATAGGGATCGTAGAGCGCGCCCGTCAGCTCGTGCGTCTCGAGGAAGGGATACTTGCCGCGCATCTCGTCGGGTGAGAGAATGTCGAGGTCCATCCCCTGGTATCGCCCCATGCCGACGACGCGCTTGAACTCCTGCAGCCGCTCCTTGGAATGGCCGAGCCGGATCGAGCCCGTCACGTGGTAGTTCATCGGATAATCGACCAGATCGCCGAGCTCGCGATAGAGCGAGGCCGAATAGCGCTGCATGTTCATGATCGACCAGGAGGACGAGAATGTCGGCACGTTGCCGGCCGCATGCCAGGTCGAGCCCGCTGTCAGCTCGTTCTTTTCCAGAAGCACGCAGTCGGTCCATCCGGCCCTCGCCAGATGGTAGAGCGCAGAGGCGCCGACCGCCCCTCCCCCGATGATGACGACGCGTGCATGAGACGGCAGGTTCGACATTCTCTTCCCCTTGATTGCCAGCGATTTGTGGCAACCAATTCGACTCCCGGCAAGCTGCGAAAATCCGCTTTATTGATCGAGGAATTCGATTAGTGTCGGGGTGTCGAATTCACTCAATCCGTAAGGTTCGCCCCTCATCCGCCTGCCGGCACCTTCTTCCCCGCAGGCGGGGAGAAGGACACAAGTCGCGCGGTCCCGCCCTTCAACGCGGTCGAAAGCCGGGCGAGACAGAGCAGCGAAGTCCCTTCTCCCCGCCTGCGGGGAGAAGGTGCCGGCAGGCGGATGAGGGGCAGACCCGGAGCAAGGCGCGGAAACAACTCATGCAGATCGAACTCATCGAGACCTATCTCGACCTGATGGAGACCCGCAGCTTCAACCGTACTGCCGAGCGGCTGAACCTGACGCAATCCACCGTCTCCCACCGGATGAAGGCGCTGGAGGCGGTGCTGGGGCGGCCGCTGTTCGCGCGCAACAAGGGCGGCACCCAGCCGACGGCGGCCGGCCTGCGCTTTCACGACCACGCAAAGGCGATCCAGCACCAGTGGCACGAGGCCGCACGCGCGGTGGAGACCGCCGGGGCCTACGAGCGTTCGATGCGCATCGGCCTGCAGCACGACCTCGCCGCCCACTATGCCGGCGACTGGCTGGCGGCGGTGCGCAAGGACCTCCCCGGCACGTCGATCTATCTGGAAGTGGACTATTCCAAGCAGATGAACCGCGATCTCGCGGCAGGCGACCTGGATCTCGCGATCCTCTACACGCCGCACCATCTGCCTGACCTGCACTACGAGCCCATCGGCGACGTGCGCTATGAAATGGTCAGCAACAGGGTGACGCGGATCGGGGATGTGAAGCCGGAAGACTATATCCAGGCCGTCTATTCCCCCGCCTTCGATCGCCTGCATCGCCAGGCTCTTCCCCACCTGTCGACTGCACCGATTGCAAGCGGCGAAACGACGGCGATCATGGCGTTGATGGCAAAGCTGGGCGGTTCGGCCTACGTGATGGCGCCCGATGCGCTCCGGCTTTTACGCAGCGGGGCGGTAAGCCGGGTGCAGGATGTCGAGCCGATCCCGCAGACCGTCTACGCCGCCGTCAACGTCCGCACCCGCCACGCGCACCAGCATCGCCGCATCATCAGCCTTCTGCAGGCGCTGCTGGCAACCTGACCGCTTCGCCAAGCGCCATCGCAGCAGCGCACATTCCCGCCATTGCAACGGCCTTCCCGCAGGCGCATCATTCTCAGCCTTCGGTGCCCGTGCGTGGAATCGCGGGTTCGGATCGCGACGAGGCGGACGCCATGAACTGCGCGGCATGCGGCTTCAAGGTCGAGGACGGTTTTGCCTTCTGCCCCAGATGCGGAGCGCCGCAACAGAAGGCCTGCTCTTCCTGCGGCCAGGTTTCTCCGCCCGACTTTGCGTTCTGTCCCAAATGCGGAACGAGCCTCGCGCCTCAGACCGCCGTGGCTAGCCCGGCCAAGCCGCACTCTTCGGGCGCATCTCCAGCTTCGCATCCCCAACCGGCAACGCCGGCATCACCTCCTGAGACGGAATCCGACCGCCGCATTGTGACTGCGCTCTTTGCCGATCTCTGCGGCTACACGACGCTCGGCGAGCGGATCGACCCGGAAATGCTGCAGGCCTTGCAGAACGAGGTGTTCGAGGAACTGAGCGCCGCCGTCGCCGCCGAGGGTGGCTATGTCGACAAGTTTGTCGGCGATGCGTTGCTGGCCCTGTTCGGCGCCCCCGTGGCACATGAGCGGGATCCGGAGCGCGCACTGCGGGCCGCACTCGACATGCGCGTGCGGATATCCCGCATCGGGGAGCGCTGGCAGGCGCGCCTCGGCCAGCCGCTGGCACTGCATATCGGCGTCAATACCGGCCCCGTCGTCGCTGGTGGCGTCGGCGTCGGCGGCAGCAAGTCCTATTCGGTGACCGGCGACACCGTGAACACCGCCCAGCGCCTGCAGGCCATGGCCGGGTCGGACGAGATACTGGTGGGCGTGGTCACGCGCCGGCTGACCCAGCACGCCTTCGATTTCACCGCGCTCGGCACCCTGCCGCTGCGCGGCAAGGCCGGAGAGACGCCGGTCTTCCGGCTTGAGGCCTCGCTCGACGCGCCGCCGCCCGCCCGCGGCCTTGCGAGCTTCGGCATCGACACCGCCATGATCGGCCGCGATGGGGACCTCGCCACCCTGGTGCGATGCCTGGACCAGGTCCGCGGCGGCGCCACGCAACTGGTGCGCGTGATCGGCGACGCCGGCATCGGCAAGACCCGACTGGTGGAAGCCTTCCTCGACCGCATCCGGGCGGCGCAGCCGGACATCACCATCCGCCAGATCGCCTGCACATCCCTCGGAGAACCTTCCTACGGCACGCTGGCGGCAAGCCTGAGGCAGGCTTACCGAATGGCGCCGGGGGACAATTTCGAGCGATCCCGTGAGTTGCTCGTTGCCGGATTGACCGACCTCGGCCTTGCCGAAAACGAGATCGGCCGGCTGCAGCCCCTCTTCCTTTTCGTGCTGGGCTTCGGCGATCCACACGGTGCGCTGCGTTTCCTGGAGCCGGACCAGTTGCGGCGACAGATCTTCCATGCCATGCGGATCCTGTTTGATCGCCGCATGGAGCAGTCTCCGCTGCTGGTGGTGATCGAAGACCTGCATTGGGCCGACAGCGTCTCCATCGATGCGCTGCGGTTCATCATGGACCGGATCGAAAGCCACCGGCTGATGCTGCTCGTCACCCACCGTCCCGGTTTCGAGACGGAGGTGCTGAGCTCAGCGCGCGCAAGTCAGACGACGCTGAGGCTGAGCCCGCTGTCGACCGCCGATGCCGGCGCCCTCCTCGATAGCGCGCTGGAGGGCTGCGCCCTGCCGGAAGCATTGCGAAGCCGCATCGTCGAGCGGGCTGAAGGCAACCCGTTCTTCATCGAAGAAATCCTGCGCACGCTGATAGAGACCGGCATTCTCCATCGCGCAGAGTCGGGCTGGGAGGCGCAGACCGCGGCTGCCGACACCGAGATGCCGCTCGGCATCCAGGCCATGATGCTCGCCCGTCTCGATCGGCTGCCGGCCGACGCTCGGCGGCTGGCGCAGACCGCCTCGGTCATTGGCCACCGTTTCGACGTGGCTCTGCTGAAGGCGCTTCCCACGGGCATCGATGACATCGAGGCGAACCTCCAGCGCCTGGTCGCGGCCGACATCATCGAGGAGCTGGCGGACATCCCCTCGCAGGTCGCCCCCCGTTACGCCTTTCGCCAGATGCTGCTGCACGAAGTCTTCTACGACAATCTGCTTTTGCGACGACGAACCGAGTTGCACGGCGCGATCGGGACCCTCCTCGAACGCCGCCACGACGGCATGCCAGAGCATCCCGAACAGCTGATCGTGCTCGGCCACCATTTTGCCGCTTCGGCCGAAAAGGAGAAGGGCGCGCGATACTTCACGGCCGCCGGCGACCTTGCTCGCCAGGCCTATGCGAACGCAGACGCCATGCGCCTGTATGCCCGCGCCCTCTCGGCTGCCGAGGCCGCGGGCGGGGATTGCTGGCAGGTGCCCGGAGAGCGCTACGCCGACCTCTGCCATCCATTGGGCCGCGGCGAGGAGGCCCGCCATCTCTATGAGGAGTTGCTGGCGGCCGCGCGCCAAGGTAGTGACGTGACCGCAGCCGCGCGCATCCTGCGCAAGCTCGGCCAGCTTGCCTTCGAAGGCGGGGACCGCGAACGGGCGACCACATGTTTCGACGAGGCCCAGAGCCTGCTCGAAGGCGTCGATGCACCGATCGAGCTCGCCCACCTGATGCAGCGCCAGGGACATTTCGCCTTCCGCGCCGGCGACTACCGGCGGGCAGCCCTGTGGGCGGACCGGGCGCTGGAATGTGCCAACCATCTGCCGCCGCGGCCGAACGAGGAGGAGAAGGCCGATATCGCGCTGGCGATCGCCCGCGCCTTCAACACAAAAGGTGTGGCATTGGCCCGTCTCGGCCAACCCCGGGAAGCGCTGCAGATGGTCGAGCGCAGCGTCGAGATCGCGCTGGGCGCAAACCATCTCAATACTGCCTGCCGCGGCTACACCAATCTCGGCGCACTCTACACGACGATCGATCCGGCCCGGGCGATCGAAGTCTGCCGGCGTGGTTATGACATGGCCAGGCAGATCGGTGATCTTGGGCATCAGGCACGCCTGCTCACCAACCTCGCCGTCGCCTTCTGCACCTTCACAGACCGCTGCATGGCAGAAGGGCTCCCGGCCGTGGAGGAGGCGATCGCGATCGACCGTGCGCTCGGCCAGCGCGACCACCTGCCGGTCCCCCTGCTTGTGCTCGGCCAGATCCGCCAATGCCATGGCGCAATCGAGGCCGCACGCGAGCATTTTCTGGAGGCGCTTGCCCTTGTGCGTGACAGCGCGGAGGCGCAGCTGCTGTTTCCGTGCTATGATGGTCTGGCAACGCTCTGCCTCGAACTGAACGAACTGGACGAGGCGGAGCGCTACTTCGAACTGGCGCAGCAGGTCTGCGCCAGGCACGGCCTCGACCCTGATGCCCTCATCGTCCTGCCGTTTCTCGACTAGCCGCGTTTGCGGTCCTCGGGTCGCGGACGCAGCAAGCGAAGAACAAACGAGAAGCGCCGCGCGCCTGCCCCCAGAGAAGGCGCTTCAGTCGGAGGAGCAACCAATGGCAGAGCATGCAATGGAACGTCCCCTTCGCCCCGGAGATCGCGCACCGAACGTGGTGCTGGATGCGATCAACCACGGCGGCAAGGTTTCGATCGAGGATTTTCGCGGCCAGTCAGGCGTCCTGGTGGGGCTTTTCCGGGGACTGCAATGCCCCTTCTGCCGCCGTCATATCGCAGCCTCCGCCGAACTGGCCTCCTCACTGCACGAAAAGGGCATCGACAGCCTCACGGTCGTCAACACCCCGATCGAGCGGGCGCGGCTCTATTTCCGCTATCATCCGCTGCCGGGCGTGATCGCCGCCTCCGATCCCGACAGCATTGCCCACCGCGCCTTCGGCCTGCCGAACCTGCAGTTCACCGAGCATGAGGATGCCTGGCCCTACAAGGTCTCGATTCCGACGGTTATGTCGATGCGAATGGAAATGCCGGGCGAACTGCCCGAGCCGATGAACCCGTTCGACGCATCCACCTACCTCAACACCCTCGACGGCTACGAGAAGACGCCGGCCGACGAGAAGACGGAGGAGCGTACGGGCGGCCAGCTTGTCGGCGAATTCCTGCTCGACCGTAACGGCATCGTGCGCTGGTCGTTCACCGAAGTCGACGGCGACGGATCGAACATGTTCGCAATACCGCGGGCAGAGGAACTGATGTCGGCAGCCTCGCAACTGCCGCATTGAGGCATGTGGCGCAAAAGTGTGCAGCGGTTTCGTGACAGCGACATGCGCAAAAACAATGACGTAAAGCGTATCGCTTGAAGCACGCGATACGAGGGTCCGCGCCAGCGCGTTCAGGCCGGGGCCGCATCCGCAAGCGACGGCTGCCGCTGCCCGCCGGCGATCGAAAACCGCATCCGGTATTCGCTTGGTGAAATCCCGAGGATCTTGCGGAAGATCTTCCGATAGGCATTGCTGTCGTCGTAACCGCTCTGCCAGGCCACCTGCTCGATGGACAGATAGGAGCGCTCCAGAAGTTCGCGCGACTTGGCGATCCTGAGGCGCTGGCAGTATTCGGTCGGATTGATTGCGGTGGCCTTCTGGAAGCGGCGCAGGAAGGTGCGCTCCCCGAGCCCGGCGCGATCGGCCATCATCTGCAGGGTGATGCCCTTGGTGTTTGCCCCATGCAGCCAGTGCTGGATCTTCAGGATGACCTGGTCACCATGATCCATGCGTGGAGCGAAGACGCTGTAGTAGCTCTGTTCGCGCGCGCCGGGATCGACGACCATGAACCGGGCGGTTTCCAGCATCACCGTCGATCCCATGAAGCGATCGACAAGCTTCAGCCCCAGATTGATCCAGGCCATCATGCCGCCGGTCGTGATGATGTCGCCCTCGTCGATCATCAGCTTGTCGGTGTCGACATGGACCTGCGGGAAGCGACGGGCGATCTGCTCGGCATGCGACCAGTGCGTCGTCAGCGCCCTGCCCTCGACCAGGCCGGATTCGGCCAGAAGATAGGCCCCGCCGCAAACGGAGCTGACCACGGTTCCCTCGGAATGCCTCTGCCGGAGCCATTGTGAAACTTCCGAAAGATCGCGCTTCAGCTGCAGCTCGACAGACAGGGTCGGCGGCAGGATGAGGGCCGACAGCGACCGGATTTCCAGTTCGGCATGGCTGTCGAAGCCGCGCCGCACCGACCCGTCCGAACCCAGCTTCCAGTGGCTGGTGCGGATCTGCGGCGCGTTCATGCCGTGCTGCTCGCGGCTTTGCAGATTGGCGACGTTGAACATGTCGGTCAGTCCGTAGACGGCCGACATCAGCGCCTCCTCGTGAACGACGATCCCGATCTCGGCAGGCTCTACGGCCGTCACCTTTGTCAATTCTGCCTCCATCGTTGTCAGCTTTGCCGGTCGAGAGATCCGGCAGGCGGCTGTATCTATTCAATCACAGCTTCGGAACGGAAGCCAAGAGTTGAAACAAAACAACCACCTGCTCGGAAAGGAACACAGTCATGGCAAAGGCAATAGCAACCACCGCGACCGCAACGCTCTCCCGCCGCAACATCCTGGCAGGGGCATTCGGCGCAGCCGCAACCGCCGCCGCAGTCGGCGCAGTCCAATCCCCCGCAAAGGCAGCTGACGCTGCCGCCCCCCAAACGAAGTCAGAAGGAGCAACGACCATGGCAAGCAGGATCATCACCCGCGACGGCGTCGAGATCTACTACAAGGACTGGGGTCCGAAGGACGGCCCCGTCGTCGTCCTTTCGCATGGCTGGCCGCTGTCGTCCGACAGCTGGGAGGCCCAGGCCTTCCACCTCGCCAACAACGGTTTCCGCGTCATCACCCATGACCGCCGCGGCCATGGCCGCTCCAGCCAGCCCTGGGACGGCAACGACATGGACCACTATGCCGACGACCTCGCCGACCTGATCGAGCAGCTGGATCTGAACGACATATTCATCGCCGGCTTTTCCACCGGCGGCGGCGAGATCACCCGCTATATCGGCCGCCACGGCACCGGCCGGGTCAAGAAGGCCGGCCTCATCTCCGCCGTGCCGCCGCTGATGGTCAAGACCGACAAGAACCCCGGCGGCCTGCCGAAGGAGGTCTTCGACGGCATCCAGGCGGCGAGCCTGAAGGACCGCTCGCAGCTCTACAAGGACATCGCTTCGGGTCCATTCTTCGGCTTCAACCGGCCGGGTGCAACCGCCTCGCAGGGCATGATCGACAGCTTCTGGCTGCAGGGTATGATGGGCGGCCACAAGAACACCTACGACAGCATCGTCGCCTTCTCGCAGACCGACTTCACCGAGGACCTGAAGAAGTTCGACGTGCCGACGATCATCATCCATGGTGACGACGACCAGATCGTCCCGATCGACGCAGCCGCCCGGGCCTCCAAGAAGCTCGTGCCCCATGCCATCCTGAAGGTCTATCCGGGCGCCCCGCACGGGATCACCGATACCCACAAGGACCAGTTGAACGCCGACCTGCTGGAGTTCGCGAAGTCCTGACCGGCAAGGGCGCTAAGCGCATCGCTCTCACAAACCGGCATCACCCCCATGGGGGCGGTGCCGGGCTTCACCCCAGACGAAGGACGACGCCGATGAACCAGCCCCTCCACAGCACCGCATCCGCCTTCACCCGCCGCCAACTTCTGGCCGGCGGCGCCGCACTCGCCGCAAAAAGCCTGCTTCCGAAGGGGGCATTTGCCGCCGAGGCCCATCGCTTCGACCATGGCAGCTTCGATGTCACCGTCTTAAGCGACGGCTTTCTCACCCTGCCGGCTGAGGTGCTGCTGCCCGACGCGACCGCCGAGGAACGCCTGCCGATCCTCAAGCGTCTGGGCGGCGATGCCGCCGGCGCCCCCGTTCAGGTCAACATCCCGCTGATCCGCACGGGCGACGAGCTCATCCTCGTGGACATCGGCTCCGGCACGAGCTTCCAGGACAGCGCCGGCAGGCTGGCCGAAAACCTGCGGGCCGCAGGCGTCGACCCCGCCGCGATCACCAAGGTGGTGTTCACCCATGCCCATCCCGACCATTCCGGCGCGACGCTCGGTCCTGACGGCAGGCTGCTCTATCCGAACGCCGACTATGTGGTCAGCGCTGCCGAATGGGAATTCTGGACCGACCGGGACTTCGAGAAAAGCCGGCCGGAGGCGCTGCACGGCTTCGCCCGCGGCGCAAGGCGCGACCTCCTCGCCGTCCGGGACCGGCTGCGGCTGGTGAAACCCGGCGACGAGGTCGTGCCCGGCATGACGGTCCTGAATACCCCCGGCCATACGCCCGGCCACATCTCGCTGCATCTCGACGGTGGCGACGGCCTGATCGTGACCGGCGATGCCGCGACCAGCAACGTCATCTTTTTCGAGCACCCCGATTGGCACTTCGGCTTCGACACGCAGGCCGAGACAGCGCTTGCGACCCGCAAGGCCCTGATCGACGAGGCGGCGAACAAGAAGACCAAGCTTCTCGGCTATCACTGGGCCTATCCCGGCGTCGGCTTCGCCGAGCGCAAGGGCGCCGCCTATCGCTTCGTCCCGGCATAGTGCCATAGCCGCTTCGCCCTGCCCTGCCCCGAATCTGGCTTTGCCAAGGGTCCGGGCTTTTCCTTTCGCCCATCGCTTCTATGTCTATCCCTGTATAAAGGACGAAAGGGAATGGAATGAACGAACGACTGACGGTGGCGGCCGACACCATCCGCACCCTTGCGGTCGACCTGCCGGTCAATGCGACCTTCCACATCTGGCTGAAGGCGACGGGGCACAACAGCTTGGGCTCCGTCTCCTTCGCCAACGCCCGCGGCAAGTTCGCCGAAGTGTCGATCGCCAATGCCGAGGAATACGGCCTGCGCATCTATCAGGTCTTCGGCGGTGGTCACGTCGAACTGAGCTTCGACACGGCGACGACGGCGGTGTCGGTGATCTACTGGTTCACCGCGGCTGACGTGCTGGAGACCGGCATCACGGTCGTCCACACCAACCGCGGCAACGCGCCGCCGGAGCTTCCAGGCGGCTACCACTTCCGCCCGCCTTTCGGCTGGATGAACGATCCGAACGGCTTTGGCCGCTTTGACGGCCGGCCCCATCTCTTCTACCAGCACTACTCTCACGGCCTGCGCTGGAACACGATGCACTGGGGGCACGCGGTTTCCTCCGATTATCTGCGCTGGCGCCACCTGCCGATCTTCCTCTTTCCGTCCGAGGACCTGACGGCGCGCCCCGACAAGCGCGGCGGCGCCTTTTCCGGCACCACCATCCCGCTGGTCGACGGCCCCGGCATCCGCGTGTTCTTCACCGAGCAGGTCGCCGACCGACAGCCCGAGCAGCAGATCCAGCTCACCGCCACCTCCTCCGACCTGATCACCGCCGGACAGGCCGAGGTGGTCCTTGCCGGTCGCCCGACCGGTGAGGGCCTGACGCCGGACTTTCGCGATCCCTACGTGTTCCGTGGACCGGACGGGCTATGGAAAATGCTGCTCGGCAGCCAGAGCGACGATGGTGGCGTCATCCTGCTCTACGAGACCGAGGACCGGACGGCGGCGACCGGCTGGACCTATGTCGGGAAGCTTCTGGTCGAGGAGCGCTACCGAACCACCGCGATCGAATGCCCCTGCCTGCTCCCGCTCGACGGCCCGGCTACCAGCCCCTCGACGCGCTGGGTGCTCGTCTACGGTCTGATGAACAGCAAGGACGATACGACCGGCCGGCAGAACCTGACGATGGCCGATGTCGGCTGGTTCGACGGCCGCAGCTTCTCCAAGGAATTCGGGCAGGAGCTCGATTTCGGCACCGACAACTATGCCTTCCAGGCCTTCCTCGACGGCGATCGCGCCGTTGGCATCGGCTGGCTCGCCAACTGGGCCGACGCGCATCCGGACATCGACTTCCCGACGGCCATGACATTGCCACGCGCGATGCATCTCGCAGACGGCATGCTGCTGACGCCGCCGATCGGCGCAGCCGAAAGCCTCCGCAGCCGCATTCTCGACCGCACGCGGCTTGCGGCCGGCGAGACGGTGACCTTCGACAACGGCTCCGTCGAGATCCTGTTCGATCTGGACGAGGCCGGGGCGACCTTCGAGCTGGAGCTGGATCACCCCGGGGCGGCTATCGCCATCTTTCGCGACCAGCACGGCCTCGGCATCCGCTATGAGCGCCACGGCGGGCCGGCGTCGCCGCTCTACGTCGCCCACGGCGCCAATCCGCGACGCGTGCGCGTCTTCCTCGACTACGGCTCGATCGAGGTCTTCGCCGACCGCGGCCGCTGGGTCGGGACGAAACGCATCGACGGCTTCGCGCCGATCCGTGCCGCCCGCTTCAGTGCAGGCGCGCAAAGCGTCGTGCAGGCGACGGTCTGGGCCTTGAAGCTCTGAAATTGTTCTACCGATGCTCTTGAGTAGCGAAAGCGGTGTGCAGGTCGCACCTTGTCAAGGAACACCAGATATGAGGGAGGTGGTGACCGTCGCACTTTGCGGTCAATTCACGGATTGCTGGAGCATAAATGCAAAGAGACGAAGTCGAACCGACTTTAACGCAAGGCATGTTGAGGCTAGGCACGCTCTTCGCAGTGATCGCGGTTGGCGGCCACTTCTTCTGGAACTTTTTCAGTGAGACTGCTGCCTTAAATCGGCTGGAAGCTACGGCAAAAAGCTATCGTTACACGCAAAGCTGTGATGCCGAAGGCCACCCCGTTTCTTCCGGCGTAGGTAACTGCGTCGACCTGAACCATTATGTCTTTGTCTACGGTCCCACGATGAAAGCGCTCCGCAGGGCCTGCACGGGAAAATCGGAAACGATACTCTTCTTCGAGAAGGGAAAAGTAGCTAGGACAGAGATAAATAGCGTTGAGAAACTGTTGCGGTTTCGCGAGCAATACGGAACGAATTCCCCATGTGGATTATATCGTTAGAGGCGCCGTGGTTCGGCATCAAGCCGTAGCGCTCTGCGACCTCGTTGACCATGCGCAGGGCTGAAGACTCTCTGAAGCGATCTGCGCCTTGACCTCATCCGGCCAATGCCGGTGAACCTCAGGTCCAGACTTCCGGTCGTGAGAACAAACTCCCGTTGCTCGTCCGTAGGCATCATTTTCGATTTGGAGATCACCAAGGCCGACGAGCATTTTCGCATCGAATGGAGTGCAAGCTATGGCGTGACCGGCTTTGTCACCGCCAGCAGCGTGCGGATCAGCCTCGTTCCGGGAGAACCCGGCTAGGACGCATTTCCAGGCAAGCTGCAAAAGCGTCCTTCCCTCACGTCGCCTTGGCATAGGCGAGGATGAAGAGGACGAGGGATGCGATCGAGGTGACCGTGCGGACGTGGTTCCACGCGGTCCAGTTGCTGAGATAGGTCTTCCACAGGGCCTCGCCTTCCGGACTTGCCGGGTTCACCGCAGCGAGCGCGTCGTTCATCGGCACATTGAAGACGATTGTGACGCCGAGCGTGCCGACCAGGAAGAGCACAGCAGCAGCACTTGCAAGACCGCTGCCGGCGGCCCCGCTCACGAAGGCAAGGACGACGATCGCGACCGCGAGCAAGGCCGTGCCCATGAAGGCGGCAAAAAACAGCGGGTTCTGGATCACCACGTTGATCGCGTTCATCGCCGCCATGCCCTCGCCCGCCGGCAGTCGCCCCAGCGCCGCCATGATGCACACGGAAAAGATGAAGAACAGGCCGGCATTCAGGCCCGCGCCGACCGTGGCGACGAGGAGAAGCAAGGTATAGGCGGCCACGGCAATCCTCCGGTTCTGCTAGCGGGGCGCAAACACGCAACCCGGCGACAGCTATACCAGCTCTCGTCTCCGTGATCACCGACAGTTGAACACAATTGCCAATCGGCCCCGGCAAACGCCTGTGCTACAGTCTTCGCTTGCACGGTTGGCGCCTGAACCGCGCCGCGCATCGCCGCCCTGTTCCGCATTTCCGTTCCGAACGGCAGCGGACGTTTCCGCAGAAGGGAAATGCAGGATGCTGCTTGCCGCACTCGCCATGTTCTTCAGCGTGACCGCCTATGGCGAGACGCCGACCGTCGCCGCCGAAAGCGGCACTGTCGTCGATCTGGAGCTGGTTCTTGCCGTCGATGTTTCCGGGTCGATGGACCTGGAGGAGGCGCAGATCCAGCGCGCCGGCTATGTATCCGCCCTCACCCACCCCGAATTCCTTGCCGCGATCCGCGAGGGCTATAACGGCCGCATCGCGCTCAGCTACTACGAGTGGGGCGGCTCCGTCAGCGCGAGTTCGCGAATGCCATGGGCGTTGATCGAGACGGCGGAGGATGCACGTCGCTTTGCCCAGAAGATCAAGGACCGCCCTTTCGCATCGATGCGCGGCACGTCCCTGTCGGCCGCGCTTGCCTACGGTTCCACGCTTTTCGAAGGCAACGGATATGCCGGCGCCCGGCGGGTGATCGACGTTTCCGGTGACGGCCCCAACAATTATGGCGCACCCGTGGCGCCGGCCCGCGACGCGGCGACGGCGCTCGGCATCGTGGTCAACGGACTTGCGATCATGATCCGCCCTTCGGCCGCCTACGGTCCGCTCGACCGCTACTATGCCGACTGCGTTATCGGCGGCCCCGGCGCCTTCGTCGTCTCGGTGCAGGAGCCGGAGGACTTTGCGATCGCCATCCGCCGCAAGCTGGTGCTGGAGGTCAGCGGCCGCCTGCCCCCGCCGAACGTCTTCGCCGCGGCCGGCGACAGCGATTGCCTGATCGGCGAGAAGCTCCGGCCCGGGTTCGACCAGTATTACCCGGAACTGAACCGCTGAGACGCTGCTGAACGCTTTCAGGTAAACGGCCCCTGCTGCTCCGGCCATGGTGCGCAGCATCCACATATTCGGGGACTGACCTGCGCCCGCAGGCCCTTTCGGGGCGTCTTGTGGCAGCGCTCGCACGTCGCGTCACCGGCACATGTGCCGGACGGCAGGCCAATATCGAGGTGATCCTCAACGGCACCTGAAACGAGACACGGATAGACTGCCAAACGCAACCTATTCCTTTATTTATGGGAATATGCTTTAATTGAATGAACGTTCAGCAAAATATGGGGAAGAAGATGAATGAAGTGATCCGCGACATCTCCATTCCGAACGACTGGGACCGCAGCGGTCTGCCGGGATGGTGCTATCACAGCCCGGCCCTGCTCGAGCTGGAAAAGCAGCATATCTTCCGCGAGCACTGGCAGATCGCCTGCCACGTGTCCGACGTCGCCGAACCCGGCAACTACATCACGCTGGACGTGATCGGCGAGCGCGCCCTGATCCTTCGCGATCAGGACGGAGAGATCAAAGCTTTCCACAATATCTGTCGCCACCGTGGCTCGCGTCTCGTCGCAGACAGGAGCGGCACCTGCCGCAACGCGTTGGTCTGCCCGTTTCACGGCTGGGTCTACAATCTCGACGGCACGCTGCGCGGGGCCGCGCGCCCCCGCTCCTTCCCACCCATGGACAAGCACGAATTCGCGCTCAAGACCATCGAATGCGAGGTCTGGCAGGGCTTCGTGTTCATTCGCTTCGCCCCCGGCCCGCAAGCGTCCGTGGCCGAAATCATGCGCCCGTTCGAGGCGGAACTGTCGCACTACCGCCCCGCCGAGATGGTGCCCGTCGGTGAAATCCACACGCAGGAAACGCCGGTGAACTGGAAGTCCGTGCGCGACGTGGACAATGAGGGCTACCACGTGGCGATGGCCCATCCCGCCCTGCAGGATCTCTACGGCTCGACCTATTACGACGAGCCCTTCGTCGACGGACTCTGCCGCTCGTTCGCCACCTACAATCCCCATGCCGGGCGCAGATGGAGCGTCGGGCGCTACGTCAAGATCGCACCGGAAAACAAGACCCTGCCGGACCACCTGCGCAAGGCCTGGATCTATTTCGGCATCTTCCCCAACGCCGTGATCGCCGTCACGCCGGAAAGCCTGCAGTTCTACCAGGAATTCCCGATCTCCGTCGGCCGCACCCTGCTGCGCGGCGGCGTGTACCGATACCGCGACGAAACCCGCGAGCAGGCCGCCGCCCGCTATCTTGCCGCCCGCATCGACCGCGATACGCAAGCCGAGGACGCGCAACTGACGATCTGGTCGAACGAGGCCATGACCTCGGAAGCCTTCGCCGGCTTTTACCTGTCGGATCTGGAGTACGGCGTGCGAACCCACCATGATCATCTGCGCAGGGTCCTGCCGGTGATGAACCTTGCAGCCCCGCCGGACGAGAAGGACATGGCGGCGAAGAATGCGGCTCTGCGCTGAGCCGTGTGCGACAATTCTCCCGCCCCATTCGACGGGGCCCAAAAAAGAGAGCCCGCTTTCGCGGGCTCAAGAATGTCGGGGCCGGGAATGAATGACACCGACAGGCCGGCAGGGGGCGGCCTCAGCCGCGCCACAGCCCTTCCCGAACCAGGTCGTCCATCGTCAGTTCGATACCGCGGCGAAGGATCGCGGTCATGTCGTCGATCTGGCCGGCGCTGATCGTCAACGGCGGCGACATCACGCACATGTTGATGAGCGGCCGCACCAGCAGTCCGAGTTCCTGGCAATGGTTGTCGATGCGTTTGCCTACCTCGAGGTCGAGCGTCAGCGGATTGTTGCTCACCCGGTCTGCAACGCATTCCACGCAGGCCATCAGCCCCAGGCCGCGCACCTCGCCCACCAGCGGCAGGTCTTTCAAGGCCTTCAGGCTGGATTGGAAATGGCCGGATACCGCGCGTGCGTGCTCCAGAAGCCCGTCTTCGAGAAGATCGAGGTTCTTCAAGGCCACGGCGCATCCGACCGGATGGCTCGAATAGGTGAGCCCGTGGGCGAACATCGCCTCCGAATGGTTGGAGCGGCGCAGTTCCTCCAGAAGACGCCCGGCGATCATCACGCCGCCGAGCGGGAAGTAGCCTGACGTCACGCCCTTGGCGAAGGTGATCATGTCCGGATCGAGCCCGAATACCTCCTGCGAGGCAAAGACGTGCCCGAGCCTTCCGAAGGCAGTCACCACCTCGTCGGCGATGAAGAGGATGTCGTTCTCCCGGCACAGTTCGCGAAAGCGGCGCAGATAGCCATCCGGCGGAACGATGACGCCGCCAGACGCCATCACCGGTTCGGCGACGAAGGCGCCGATGCGCTCGGCGCCGACGGTCTCGATCACGCCCTGGAACTCGGCCACAAGGTAGTCGCAGAACGCGTCTGCTGCCACGCCCTCCGGCCGGCGGAACGGATTGGGGCAGGTCAGCTTGACCACCTGCTCGCCGGCGCCGTCCATCCAGTCCTGATCGCGCGGTCGCCCATTCAGCGAGGCCGAGAGATAGGTGGAGCCATGATAGGCACCCTGGCGCGAAACGATCAGCTTCTTCTCTCCTCGCCCCTTCACATTGTTGGCAAACTGCATGAAGCGCAGCGCGGTCTCGACCGCGGAGGAGCCGCCGGTCGTATAGAACACGTGGTCGAGCCCCTCGGGCGCATGGCCGGCCAGTCGTCCCGAAAGGCGTGCTGCGGGCGCGTTCGTCGTGTACCAGGGCGAATTGTAGGAAAGCTCCATCGCCTGCGCCGCCATGACCTCGGCCAGTTCCCGGCGCCTGTGCCCGGCATTGACGCACCACATGCCGGCAGGCCCGTCGATCAGCCTGCGCCCGGCGGCGTCGGTGACGTAGATCCCCTCCCCGCCCTCGATCCGCCCGCGGGCTTCCGCACCGATCGAGCCCGAGACGGGCCAAGGCTGCACCAGATGGCGTTCGGCCAGCAGCGTCAGTTCGTCCGCCGCCTCCTCCGCCGTTGCCCCACCCTGCATTCCGGTCGACTTCGGTATCGCAGCCATCCCACGCTCCAGACATGTTGAAAATGTCAAATTTTCATTCAACGCAATGAAAAGAATATTCTTTTCACCAAATATTGAATGTTCGTTCAATCAATATTGCAGAATTAGCGCTTGATTTCAATGGCGGTTTGCGCTCATCTTTCGTCAGGGAACAGCAACAGCCGAAAAGGCGGTCGGGATGAAATCGGCATCACAGGCAGACGGGCTCTGTCCCGGGTTCCAGATTCGGGCGCAGGGCCAGATCCGGATGCAGGGGCAGGTTCATATCCAGGGAAAGTCCCGGCGATGAGCACCGCGGCCATCGTCAGCGCGCCGGAAAAACCGGCACCCGCCAAGGGCATCCGCTGGCTACACGGCGAAGAGGCCCGCGGGCTGGCGATGATCTCGCCGACCCTGCTTTACGCCCTTGCCCTTCTGCTCGTGCCTGTCCTGCTGGTGATCACCTACAGCTTCTGGACCCAGAACTATCTGGAGATCGACCGCACTTTCACCTTCGAGAACTACCGCCTCGCTCTGACCGAGCCGATCTACCGCGACCTTTTCGTGCGCTCGCTGTGGATCTCGCTGCTGACGAGCGCGATCACCGTCGGCTTTTCCTATCCGATCGCCTGGTACATTTCCTTCCACGGCGGCCCGCACAAGAACCTCTGGCTCTTTCTCGTCACCATTCCCTGCTGGACAAGCTATCTGCTGCGTGTCATGTCGTGGAAGGTGATCCTCGGCTATGGCGGCGTTCTCAATACCGGCCTGATGGCAACAGGCATCATCGACCAGCCCATCACTTCGCTGCTCTACAATGCCAATGCTGTCGTCATCACCCTCGTCCACAGCTGGGCCGCCTTCGCGATCCTGCCGATCTACGTCTCGCTGCAGAAGATCGACCGCTCGCTGATCGAGGCCGCGCGCGACCTGGGCGACGGTGCCGTCCGCTCCTTCCTCCGCGTCACCCTGCCGCTGTCGATGCCTGGCGTCATCTCCGCCTTCCTGATCGTGATGATACCGACGGTCGGCGATTACGTGACGCCCAAGCTCGTGGGCGGCAAGGACGGCGTCATGATCGCGACCGCGATCCAGGCGCAGTTCGGCAAGAGCGCCAACTGGCCGCTTGGCGCAGCACTGTCGGTCACCACCATGGTGCTGGTCTCGCTGGCGGCGGCAGCGGTCGTCCTTGCCCTGCGCTTTGCCGTGCGGAGGATCCGCTGATGCTGCAGAGGATACGCTTTATACCGTTCCTGCCCGTCTACGTGGCGGTCTATTTCCTCTTCCTCTATCTGCCGATCCTGCTTCTGCCGGTCTTTTCCTTCAATGACGCGGCGACGACCACCTTTCCCCTCGCCGGCTTCACGACGAAATGGTACGCCTCGCTATGGGGCAATTCCGTGCTACTGCAAGCCGCGCGCAACAGCCTCGTCGTCGGCGTCTGCGTCTCCCTGCTCAGCACCATCCTCGGCATCTGCGCCGCCCGCGCCATCACCCGGTACCGCTTCCGGGGCCAGCGCGCCGCAGGCGGGCTGATCATGGCGCCGCTGTTTCTCCCCGAAATCATCGTCGCCGTATCCCTGCTGATGATCGCGCTTCAGTTCGGGCTGCAGCTGTCGCTCGTCACCGTGATCCTTGGTCAGGTGGTCTTTTGCATCCCCTATTCGATGTCGGTTCTCATCTCCGGTTTCGAAGGCTTCGACCGCAGCCTGGAGGAAGCCTCCTACGATCTCGGCGAGACAGCCTTCGGCACCTTCCGCCGCGTCACCCTGCCGGTGGTCGCGCCTGCGATCGTCTCCAGCCTGCTCGTCACCTTCACGATCTCGCTCGACGAGTTCATTCTCGCCTTCTTCCTTTCCGGCACCGAACCGACGCTGCCCGTCTACATCTGGGGACAGTTGCGCTTCGCGGCCAAGCTGCCCGGCGTGCTGGCGCTCGGCAGCCTGATGATCCTCGCCTCCGTCGCCCTGCTGACCGTTGCCGAAGTGCTGCGCCGGCGGGCCGAACGGCGCACGCAAGCCGCACTCGCCCGCTAACCCGAGCTGACAGGAGCCCCCATGGCCGACCGCCCGATGATCTCCATCGAAAACGTCTCCCGCTACTACGGGATGTACAAGGCGCTCGACGACGTCTCGCTGCAGATCGGCGAAGGCGAATTCTTCTCGCTGCTCGGGCCGTCCGGCTGCGGCAAGACCACGCTGCTGCGGTCCATCGCGGGCTTCGACGTGCCGACGAGCGGCGAAATCCGCATCGACGGCATAGCCTCGACCCTGCTGCCGGCCAATCGTCGCCCGACCAACATGGTCTTCCAGAACTATGCGATCTTTCCCCATCTCGACGTCGGCGAAAACGTCGCCTACGGGCTCAAGCGGCTGAGACTGGATGCGACCGAGGAACGTCGGCGCGTCTCGGATGCGCTCGACCAAGTGCGACTGACGGGCCTCGACCGGCGCAAGGCCAACGAGCTATCGGGCGGCCAGCGCCAGCGGGTGGCACTCGCCCGCGCCCTCGTCATGCGCCCAAAGGTGCTGCTGCTGGACGAGCCGCTCTCCGCGCTGGACAAGAAGCTGCGCGAGCAGATGCAGGTGGAACTGCGCAGCCTGCAGCAGGCCGTCGGCATCACCTTTATTCTCGTCACGCATGACCAGTACGAGGCGCTGGCGCTGTCGGATCGCATCGCCGTCATGTTCGGCGGCCGTATCGCCCAGGTGGCGACGCCGAAGGAGATCTACCAGCGCCCCCGAACGCGCAAAGTTGCAGATTTTCTAGGCGGCATGAATTTTCTCCGCGCCCGGCTCCTGGCCGAACGCAAGGGCGACGTCTCCGTGGAGGCCGCGAAATTCGGTACGGTGAACCTCGCAAAGCCGAACGGCTTCATCGCCTCCGACGGCCACGTCACCGTCGGCATCCGGCCCGAGCGGCTTCGCCTGCTCTGGGACGACGAAAGGGCGCCGCACGAGCTGACGGGACGCGTTGAGAACCGCGCCTACTTCGGCGAGGTGACGCATCTGACCATCGGCGTCGATGGCCTGGAGCAACCGCTTTCCATGATCGAGACGAACGACTACGGCGCCGACGACCTGCCGGTCGGCGCGGAGATCAGGCTGGCATACGACCCAGACGCCTTCGTGCTGCTGGCGGACGACGAAATGGCGCTGCGGGCTTGACGATGCGACACCGGCGCAGGCTTGGTCAGCAGAGCAGCGCGCTTGTTGCGCCTTGGCCGTCCGTCGCCGTTTACGGGGCATCCTTTTCGCCAGCCGCCATGATCCGTTCCGCCGCCATCCGCCCTGCCACGATCGCCCCTTCAATGTAGCCGGGATAGGAGGGCGACAACTCCGAACTGGCAAACTGGATGCGACCTGCGCCCTCGCGCAGTACATCTTCTGCATCCTGCGCCCGCAGGTCGCAGACCGTGTCGCTGTAGCCGCCGCCGCTCCAGGCGTCGCCGCTCCAGTCCCTCAGCGCGATGGCGGTCGGCGTGCGGGCAGTCTCACCCAGCGCGGTCGCAAGCTTTGCCAGTATCATCTCCTCAAGCACCGCCGGCGACATCGCCTGTGCCGCGATCGCGAGCGGACCGCCGGCGAAGACCACGAGCGCCGCACCGAGCCCTTGGCGGCTGACGTCGCAGGCAAACAGCCCCGACGGGTCGAGCCAGGACACCATGCCGCTCAGGCCGCGCTCGCGCCAGAACGGCCGTGGATAACGCACGAGCGCCTTGATGACCGCCCCGCTCTTCCATACCGAAAGCGCCCGCCTGAGCGCAGCCGGCAGCTCCGGTTCGAAGCCGATGCGCGACGCGGCCACCGGCGGTACAGCGACCAGCACGTGCCTTGCGGAAAACAGCAGGTCCCCGGCCTGAACCTGCACGCGTTCCGCGTTCGCCGAAATCCGTGTCACCGGCCTGCCTGTCAGAACCCGGCCATCGAGACCCGCTGCCATGTCCTCTGCCAACGAATGGATGGTCTCCCCGATGAAATACTCGATTTCCGATTGCCGGTTGGTGATCCGCCGATCGTTGGAAACGAGGTACCAGAGCGGCAGTTCGACGATCGGCCGGCACCACAGCCCCTCGACGGTCGAGCGGAAGGCTTCTGCGGCATCGGCGCTGACGGGCTGTGCGGCCAGCCAGTCCGCAACGGTCATGCGGCCGATGGCCGGATCGCGCAGGTCGAGCGCCCGCATGCGCAGACGCAGGGACCGTGATTCGGCATAGGCCCTGTCCGGCGCGTCGATCTCCGGCTGGACGGTGAAGACGCCCTCGACCGGTGTGCGGACCAGCGTCTTGCCGTAGCGGCGGATCAGTGCCATCACGTTCGTCATGTCGTCGCAGACGAACTGACCACCCGTATCGACGCGTGCCCCGTCCGCAAATGTCTGCGCCTCGACGCGCCCGCCGACGCGCGCCTGCGCTTCCAGCGCCACAACGCCGAAGCCCCGCTCGGCCAGAATGGCCGAAGCCGAGAGGCCGGTGAACCCGGCCCCGACGACGATCACGTCATGGTGCTGCCCCATCAGTAGCCGGACTTGATCTTCTCGAACTCGGCAATCATTTTCTGCCGTAGCTCGGTCGGCAGCGGCGACTGGAACAGCGTGTCCTTCACGAACTTGTCGATGTCGCCATAGCCCTTCTGCTCCAGAAGTGCCGGATCGACCGCGGCCATTCCCTTGGCGTTGGAATGCCCGTAGCCCCAGGACTCGACCATGTAGTTGGCGACGGGCGGATCGGTCAGCGCGTTCAGATAGTCATATGCCTTGTCTTCGCTACCCTCCCCGCCCTTGAGCCTGACGTAGCCGCAGACCCATGTCGACAGCCCCTCGCTCGTGTCGCGCTTCATGTCGACGGGCACGCCGTCCGCCTGCAGCGTGACGGAGGTTTCGTTCCAGGCCCAGGCGAGGTCCACTTCGCCGCTCGCCATCGCCTGGCTCAACTCGGTGTTGTCGGTCCAGTAGAGGCGAACGTTCTGGTGCACCTTTCGAAGGAAGTCCGACGCCTCCTTGAACTGCTCATCCGTCATCTGCGACCAGTCCTTCAGCCCGATCGCAAGGCTCGCCAGCGCATAGGCATCGTCCACATTGTCGCCGATCGAGACCCGGTCCTTGAATTTCGGATCGGCGAAAGCCTTCAGCGTTGCCACTTCTTCCGGCTTCACCGTGTCGGTGCGGTAGGTCAGCACGGTGTTTCCCCATTCGAACGGAATGAGCCAGGCGGTGCCGTCCTCCGATGTCATCAGGCCCTTCATCGCCTTGAACCCCGGCAGCACGTCGTTCCAGTTCCGAAGCTTCGACGTATCGAGCGGCTCCAGCAATCCCGCCTCCCGCCACTTCGGCACGCTCTGCGCACAGGGATGGGCGACATCGGCCTTGAAGCCGGCGCGCAGTTTCTGGAAGGCCTCCTCCTCATCGCCGAAGAAGCTGAAATCCGGCGGTGTCTCGTGTTTTTCCATGTAGGCGGGGAAAAAGGCCGGCTCCTCGTAGCCGGACCAGTCGAAGACGGTGAGCCCGTCTCCGGCCCGTGCAGGCAGGGCGGCGGAGACCGAAAGTGCAGCGGCGAAAGCGGCAACGAGAAGTTTGCCCGTCCTGTACCTGATGCTCATGCTCATTCCCCTTTTGATGTTGGCTATTTGGGTCCTGTTCGCGCGATATGCTTCGGAAACATGGCCGCGATGGCCTCGACGGCGGCCTCGTGGGCCCTCTCGCGGGTCAGCCCGTCGCCCATCATCAGGCGCAGCCACAGGCCTTCCAGCATCGTCGAGACGGCGAGCGCCATGGGCTCGGCCGCATAGTCGTAGCCGCCCTCCTCCTTGAGCCGCGCACACAGGGAGACGACGATTTCCTGATACTTGACGTCGCGGGCGCCGCAGAGCGCCTGGTAGGTAGGCCGCGATTTCGCCTCGCCCCAGAAGGCGCACCAGGCGGCCAGCTTGCGCTTGGTGCAGATCCGCCGGTCGAAATCGGCCGCGACCAGCGCCCACATCTGGTCGGCCGGCCGGTCGCCCGCCTTCTCCAGCGCGGCATACCAGTGGTTGGCATACTCGTCGGCCATGAACTGCAGCGTGGCGACGAGCAGCTTTTCCTTGCTCTCGAAGTGGAAGTTGACGATGCCGCGCGAAAGCCCCGCACCGTCGGCGACGTCGGCAAGCGTCGTGTCGGCATATCCGCGCCTGGCAAGCGAATCGATCGTCGCCTCGATCAGTTGCAGCCGCCGCGTTTCCTTGGATGCCTTGCGGCCCTTCTTTTCGACTTCCGTCACTTCCTTCTGCGCCGCACCTGCCCGCATCTTCACCGCCGTTCTCATTTTGGGATTTCGCAGCGCCTCGTTCACGGATGGCCTCCGTCCGGCTTGCTGCCGCGCAGATGAGTCGGACAATGCTCGCCGGTGTCAAGCACCTTCTGCATCGCGCCCCAGGTGCGGATGTTCTTTGCCACGTATTCCTCGCCGACGGCGGCCACGGCCTGCGCATGCAGCGGCCCCGAGAGCCGTTCGAGCTCCCCACGGGCGACCTCCCGATACCAGGCATTGCGGTTTTCCGCCGATACGTCGACGAAGCCCGCTGCCGCCATCGCCTGCAGGTAGCGTTGCGGCGATGCCATGCCGAAGCTCAGCCCCTCGGCGGCGATATACGCCTTCATCTCGGTGGACGGCTCGCCGTCATGCGCAATCAGCCAGTCGGACGCGGCAAGCTGACCGCCCGGCTTGAGCACCCGGAACAATTCGGAAAACAGCCATTCCTTGTCGGCCACGTGGATCATCGCGTCCTTCGAGAAGACGAGGTCGAACTCCCCGTCGTCGAAGGGCAGCGTTCCCGGCGGGGTGGCGATGAAGCGCACCTGCGCCGTCAGCCCCTCGCGCACCGCAGCCAGTCGCGCCCGGTCGATCACCGGCTGCTCGACGTCGTAGCCGACCACTTCGGCAGGGTTGTACGTCTTGGCGATATGCAGCGTGATGCCACCAGCGCCGCAGCCGAAGTCGAGCACCGATTTTCCGGCGAGATCGAGCCCGGAAAGCACACGATCGACCTCCTCCGGGCCCCCGGGAGAAAGGTAGCCATCTCCCCAGACCACCGCCAGAAACCGGATCGCCGTGTCGTCGTATTCGACTGCCTGTTCCGCTTCGCTCTGGTTTTCCGCCGTCATATGCGCCCTCGAAACCAGCCACATCCCGTTTGCGACTGGCACGAAATTTTACCGGATTATCAGAGGATTGCAACATACTTGCTGAATATTCATTCAAAATATCTGGACAAGTTTTTGCCTTTGATGCAGCCTTTTGGAGAATGAGGGAGAACGAGCATGCAGCGATATGACGTCCTCGTGGTGGGCGGCGGCCACAACGGCCTGGTCACCGCCTGCTACCTGCAGCGGGCCGGCCTGAAGGTGGCGGTGCTGGAGAAGAACGGCTGGGTGGGAGGTGCGGCCACGAGCCGCGAACTGACGCCCGGCTTCCTCTATTCCAACTGTTCCTACGTCTGCTCGCTGTTCCGCCCGGAGATCATGCGCGACCTGGAGCTGCCTAAACACGGCCTGCAGGTGGTCGCCTATGAGGGGGGCGCGGTGCTGACGCGCGACGGCGACTACCTCGCCTCCTACCGCGACCACGACAGCCATCGCCGCGAATTCGCCCGCTATTCGAAACGCGACGCCGAGGCCTACGAGCGCTACGCCCGCGACGTCACCCGCCAGTGCCGCTTCATCCAGCCGCTCCTGATGCGCACGGCACCCGATCCTTTCGGCTTCCGTCCGCGCGACGTCGCCGAACTCGTCTACCTGGCGAAGAAGTTCGGCGAATTCAGCCCCAGCGAAATGGCCGAGACGCTGCGCTTCTGGACCATGTCGATCTCCGACTTTCTCGACGAGTATTTCGAGACCGACGTCATCAAGGCCTATCTGGCGATCTCCGGCATCATCGGCACGGCACTCGGTCCCATGTCGCCGGGGACGGCCTACGTGCTGCTCCACCACTACATGGGCGAGGTCGATGGCTCGGTGGGTGCCTGGGGCTATGCCCGCGGCGGCATGGGCGCGGTCACCCAGGCGCTTGCCAGTTCCTTCCTCGCATCCGGCGGCACGATCCGCACCGATGCGGAGGTTGCGAAGATCTTCTCCCGCGGCGGCCGCACCACCGGCGTGGTCCTTGAGAGCGGCGAGGAGATCCGCGCGAATCTCGTCGTCTCCAACGCCGACGTGAAACGCACCTTCCTGAAGCTGGTCGACGAAGCCGACCTGCCCGAACACTTCGTCCACCGGGTAAAGCACTTCAAGATGCGCGGCTCGTCCGGAAAGGTGAACATCGCGCTCGACAGCCTGCCGGAGTTCCCGGCCCTGCCGAAGGGCTCTTCCTGCATCCGCGGGGACCTGCATTTCACCGATTCGATCGAACGCATGGAACGCGCCTACGACGACTGGAAGGCTGGGCGCTGGTCGGCCGACCCGATGCTCGATGCGATGATCCCGACCACCCTCGACCCGACCATGACCTCGCCCGGCAAGCACTTCATGAGCTGCTTCGTGCAGTACTGCCCGCCGAAGGTGGAGGGTCGCGACTGGACGGATGCCGATCGGGCAGCCTTCGCCGAGACCGTTATCAGTCAGATCGCAGACTATTCGCCCGGTTTCCGCGACCGCATCGTCCATATGGAGGTGCGCACCCCGCGCGAACTGGAAGCCGAGGTCGGGCTGACCGAGGGCAACATCTTCCAGGGCGAGCTGACCTTCGACCAGTTGCTGTTCAACCGCCCGGTGCCAGGCTACGCCCAGTACCGCAGCCCGATCGCCGGCCTCTACATCTGCGGCTCCTCCACCCATCCCGGCGGCGGCGTCATGGGTGCGCCCGGACGCAACGCCGCCATGGAGATCCTCCGCGACCTCAAGCGCAGTCCCGAAACGATGAGTAACGCCCATGACGTCATCTGATGCGCCCCTGATATCTTCGAAGGCACCCGCGAGCACTTATGACGCGATCGTCATCGGCGCCGGCCACAACGGCCTTGCCGCCGCCGCCAAGCTTGGCCGCAGCGGCCGGAAGGTCCTTGTGCTTGAGGCGGCCAATGCACCAGGCGGCGCGACCCGCGGTCGCGAATTCGCGCCGGGCTTCCACTCCGCCGGCCTCGCCCATCTCGTCAACCGGCTCGATCCGGAGGTCGCCCGCGACCTCGGCCTGTCGCTTTCTTCCAAGCCCGGCCATGCCATGCCGACCGCAGTCCTCGACGGCATGCACGAGCCGGCGGTCCTGCGCGGCGCCTATGGCGAAACCATCGATGGCGTCACCCCCGAGGAGGCAGCAGCCTTTTCCCGCCTGCGCGACAAGCTCGCCTTCCAGGCCGGCATCCTCAAGCGCTTCCTGCGCCGCCCGCCGCCGCAGCTCGGCGCAATCGGCATCGGCGACGTCTCGACGCTGATGGCGGCGGGCTTCGGCCTGATCAGGAAAGGTCGCGCCGAAGGCCGCGATTTCCTGCGCATGCTTCTGATGAACGTCGCCGACGTCGCCGACGAGTATCTGGACGACGACCGGCTGAAGGGCCTGCTCTCCTTCGACGCCACGCTCGGCATCCATCTCGGCCCCCGCTCGCCGACATCGCTGCTCGGCCTCTACTATCGCCTGACCGGCGAGGTGGACGGCAGGGCCGGCGGCCAGTTCATGCCGGCAGGCGGCATGGCGGCAGTTGCTCCCGCCTTCCTCAAGGCCGCCGAGGGTGCCGGCGTCACCGTTCGCTGCGGTGCGCGTGTCGGCCGCATCCTTGCCGATCGCGGCAGTACGCGCGGCGTCGTACTCACCGACGGCTCGGAACTGACCGCCCCCGTCGTCGTCTCGGCGATCCATCCGCAGGCGACCTTCCTGCATCTGGTCGATCCGGCCGAGACCGGCACCGCTTTCCTGCGCGCCATCCGCCATGTCCGCTCCGCCGGCAATGTCGCCAAGCTCGACCTGGCGCTCTCGCGCATGCCGAATTTTACCGGCCTGACCGGTCGCGACCATGCCGGCCGCATCGTTATCGTCCGTTCGATGACGCATGTGGAAGAGGCCTTCAACCCGGCCAAGTACGGCGCGTTCTCGCAGGACCCGGTGATGGAGATCGTGCTACCGAGCCTTGCAGACAGCACGCTGGCACCGCAGGGGGCCTGCACGCTCTCGGCACTCGTGCAATATGCTCCCTATAGGCTGCGTCAGGGATGGGAGACGGGCAAGCCGGCCTTCCTGAAGATCGTGCTCGACATCCTCGAGCGTCACGCGCCGGGCATCGGGCGCACCATTGTCGCGGCCGATCTTAGCACCCCGGTCGATATCGAGTCCGACTACAACCTCCCTGGCGGCCACTGGCACCACGGCGAACTGCAGGCCGACCAGCTGCTGATCAACCGTCCGACGGGGGCTGCATCGGGCTATTCCACCCCGATCGAAGGGCTCTACCTCGCTAGCGCCGGCGCCCACCCAGGCGGCGGCATTTCCGGCCTCGCCGGCTGGAACGCCGCCCGCCACATCCTTGCCGGAGGTAGCCGATGAACGCCCTCACGAAGCCGCTGTATGGCCTCGAAGCCCGCCGCACTGCCAGCGACCACATCCTCACGCCCCGGCTCGAGACACCGTTCCATCCACGGCTTGCAGCCCTCGACGTTGTCAACGACTGGTACAACTGGGCCGGCTACAAGGCGCCGCATTCGATCTTCGACGAGGAGCTGGAGTATTTCGCCATCCGCTCCACCGCAGCACTTTTCGACATCTCGCCGATGGTGAAGTACCGCATCACAGGTTGCGATGCCGAGCGCTACCTGAATCGGCTGACGCTGCGCGATGTGCGCAAGCTTGCCGTGAACCGCGTCCACTACACCGCCTGGTGCGACGACCACGGCCATGTGCTGGATGACGGCACGCTCTTCCGGCTCGGCGAGAAGGACTTCCGCCTCTGCTGCCAGGAGCGCCACCTGCCCTGGTTGCTGGACAGCGCCTTTGGCTTCGATGTCGAGATCTTCGAGGAGACTGAGGAGATCGCCGGTCTCGCCCTGCAGGGACCGACCAGCCATGCGGTGCTGGCCGAGGCCGGCTTTGCGGGAACCGAGCGGCTGAAGCCCTTCGATATCGCAAGCTTTAACCATGAAGGCGGGACGGTCACGATCTCGCGCACCGGCTTCACCGGCGACCTCGGCTACGAGCTGTTCGTCCCGCGCTCAGCCGCCCTGTCGCTGTGGGACCGGCTGTGGGCTGCGGGCGCCGAACACGGCATCCGCGCCATCGGCTATTCCGCGCTGAACCGCACACGCATCGAGGCCGGCTTCATTGTCGCCAATGCCGACTTCGTCACGGCAGAGGCAGCCTTGCGCAGCGACCGCGTGCGCCTCCCCGACGAGATCGGCCTCGACTGGCTGGTCGATCCGGACAAACCGAACTTCAACGGCCGCCGCGCGATCCTGGATGCACGCCGGAATCAAAGCTTGAAGCACATCCTCGTAGGCCTTGAAATCGAAGGGAATATTTCAGCCGAGCATGCGATCGTCTACCACCGCGGCAAGCACGAGGCCGGGCTCGTCACCGCCGCCACCTGGTCGCCGACCGCCAAGCGCAACATCGCCATCGCCAGCCTGACGCGCCCCTACGGCACGAAGTTCGTCGACGACCTGTGGGTCGAGATCTACGCGATGCGCGAGCTGAGATACCAGAAGATGATGAAGCGCGCGAAGATCGTCCCCCGCCCCTTCGTGAAGCTCGCACGGCGGACGGCGACACCGCCGGGGCTGCGGTGAGGGAATGTGTTTGAGGGCTGCGATCCGCAGCCTGCAGTCGCCCCCTCATCCGCCTGCCGGCACCTTCTCCCCGCAAGCGGGGAGAAGGGCGATTGCAGCAACGTCTCCGCCCCCTATACCGCCGGTGGCAGGAAGGACAGTCGTGGCGGGCCGGAGAAAAAGTCAGGCGGCCACAACGTCTCCGCTCCCTCTCCCCGCCTGCGGGGAGAGGGTCAGGGTAAGGGGCGTTTCAATCCGCCCACCGTAAGCGAGTGGACACTGATGGACGAAGAAACCCTTAAGCAATGGGAACTGATCCGGACACCCGCAGGCGTCGAATGGTCGGGGCGCGCCCGCTATGGCGCGGCGATGTACTTCTATCAGAAGGGAGCAATGGCGCCCGAGGTGCTGGAGGTCTACCGCATCTGCTCGCGGCTTGATTCGGAAGATCCGCTTTCGGTGCTAAGACGTTGGAAAATTGGCGACGACTGGATCGAAAAGGTCGAGACAACGGCCAAATGATCCGTTGAACGACCGCGGGTAGCCGCCTCAAGGAAGCGGGTCCGCCGCGTCCGCCCCGTTCACTTGTTGACCGCCTGAAGGCTGCCGATCAGACGCTTCAGCCCTTCCCGCCCTTCGCTGGCCAGATCGAACCGCCGACCGAAAAGCAGCCATTCCGAGCAGATGCCCTTCATCATCCAGCGCAGCGCCGAGGCGGCCGATTTCGGTGTCCAGCAGGTGCCGAGCTGGCCCTTTTCCGCCGCACGCGCGAATGCCGCCTCCAGTGTCCGCATATGCCCGTCGTCCACGCTCTGCTGCTGTTCGAGCACCGCAGAGAGCTCGCCAGTATAATCGCAGCGAAGCAGGATCGAAAGGATGCGCTGTCGCTGCTCGTCATTGGCCAGCGTCTCCAGCCACTCCGCAGCGACCCTCTCGATCACCGTCAGGACCTCCGCGTCCTCGGATTCGAGTTCGCGCGCGACCATGTCCTCCTGCGGCAACGGCACCGACTTGTAGAGCTCCATGAACAGATCGGTCTTGTTGGCAAAATGCCAATAGATGGCGCCGCGGGTCACACCGGCGGCATGGGCCACATCCTCCATCGTCGCGTTGGAGACGCCCTTCTTGAAAAACACCCGTTCGGCCGCGCAGATGATCTGCTGGCGCGTGGCTTCGGCGTCCGCTTTGGTCCTTCGCATGGTGCCCCCGTCAACGGGAATGCCCGCCTTGCGGCGGGCATTCGCTTGTCACTCGCCGGGTGCCGGTGCCGCTTCCGCAGCGGGCACTGTCTTCTTCTTTCCATAGCCGAACAGCTTCATCACGAAGACAAAGAAGACCGGGACGAAGAAGAGTGCCAGCACCGTCGCGCTGATCATACCGCCGAGCACGCCGGTACCGATGGCGCGCTGGCTGCCGGAGCTCGCTCCCGTCGCGATCGCCAGCGGCACCACACCGAGCGTGAAGGCCAGCGACGTCATCAGGATCGGCCGGAAACGCAGGTGGCAGGCCTCGATCGTTGCATCCAGCAACGACTTGCCGTCCTCCATCAGCTCCTTCGCGAACTCGATGATCAGGATCGCGTTCTTCGCCGACAGGCCGATGATCGCGATCAGGCCCACCTTGAAGTACACGTCGTTGGGCATGTCGCGCAGGGTCACGGCCACCACGGCGCCGATCACGCCGAGCGGAACGACGAGCATGACGGCAATCGGGATCGACCAGCTTTCGTAGAGCGCTGCAAGGCACAGGAACACCAGCAGGCACGAGAGGCCTATCAGGATGGGTGCCTGCGATCCGGACTGGATCTCCTGCAGAGACTGGCCGGTCCACTCGTAGCCGAAGCCCGGCGGCAGCTGCGCGACAAGCCGCTCCATCTCGGCGATGGCGTCACCGGATGAATAGCCCGGCTTGGTGTCGCCGCTGATGCGCACCGACGGATAGCCGTTGTAGCCGACGGTCTGCGTCGGTGCCTTGATCCATTCGACCGTCGCGAACGCCGAGAGGGGAACCATCCCGCCATTGGAGTTGCGGACGTTGAGGTTCAAAAGATCGGCGATCTGCATGCGCTTGTTCTCGTCGGCCTGGACGGTCACGCGCTGCATGCGTCCCGCATTCGGGAAGTCGTTGACGTAGGTCGAGCCGAGGTTGGTCGCGATCGTCGAATTGATCTCGGCGAACGTCACGCCGAACGTATTCGCCTTTTCGCGGTCGATCACGACGTCCACCTGCGCCGCATCCGGCATACCCTCGAAGCGGACACCTGCGAGCACCGGACTCTGGGCCGCAAGGCCGAGAAGCTGGTCACGCGCCTGCGACAGCGCCTGCTGGCCAAGCCCTGCACGGTCCTGCAGGCGGAAGGAGAAGCCCCCCGTGGTGCCGAGCCCCTGGATCGGCGGAGGCGAGAGCGCAAAGCTGATCGCATCCTTGATCTGGCTCATCGCCATGGTGGCCCGCCCCGCGATCGCCTGCGCGGCGTTCTCCGGCCCGCGTTCGCTCCAGTCCTTGAGCGTCACGAAGGCAAGGCCTGCGTTCTGCCCGGCACCGAAGAACGAGAAGCCGTTGATCGCCACGATCTTGTCGACCGCCTCTTCCTGACCGAAGATCTTCTCGGTCTGCGCGATGACTTCGTCGGTACGGTGCCCCGTCGCTTCCGACGGCAGCTGCATCATGACGATGACGAAGCCCTGGTCCTCGTCGGGGAGGAACGAAGACGGCAGGCGCATGAACATGTAGCCGAGGCCGACGAGGATCGCGAGATAGATCACCATCACGCGTCCGGCACGGCGCCCAAGCCAGCCCACGCTGCCGCTATAGCTCCGCGAAGTCTTGTCGAAGCCGCGGTTGAACCAGCCGAAGAAACCGCGCTTGGCATGATGATGCCCCTTCGGAACCTGTTTCAGGAAGCTGCCGCACAATGCGGGCGTCAGTGACAGCGCCAGGAAGGCGGAGAACAGGATCGACACCACCATCGTCAGCGAGAACTGCTGGTAGATCACGCCGACCGCGCCCGGGAAGAAGCCCATCGGGATGAACACGGATGCAAGCACCAGCGTGATGCCGATGACGGCGCCGGTGATCTGCTTCATCGCCTTGCGGGTCGCTTCCTTGGGAGTCAGCCCCTCTTCCGACATGATGCGCTCGACGTTCTCCACCACGATGATGGCGTCGTCGACGAGAATGCCGATCGCCAGCACCATGGCGAACATGGTGAGCACGTTGATCGAGAAGCCCATGGCGAACATCACAGCGCATGTGCCGAGCAGTGCCACGGGAACGACGAGTGTCGGGATGATCGTGTAGCGTATGTTCTGCAGGAACAGGAACATCACGAGGAACACCAGACCGACGGCTTCCACGAGGGTGTGCAGAACCTTCTCGATCGACACCTTCACGAAGGGCGACGTGTCGTAGGGGATGGAGTACTCGAGCCCCGGCGGGAAGAACTGTGACAGTTCCTGCATGCGCGCCTGGATCGCCTCTGAAGTCGCCATGGCATTGCCCGTCGGCGAGAGCTGCACGCCGATCGCGGCGGAAGGCTTGCCGTTGAGGCGCGTGCTGAAGGAGTAGCTTTCACCACCCACTTCGACGCGGGCGACGTCACGCAGGCGTACGGCCGAGCCGTCCGCATTCGCGCGAAGCACGATCGCGCCGAATTCGTCCGGGCTGGACAGCTGCCCCTTGATGTTCACGGGTGCGGCGATCTGCTGGGTGATCGGGTTCGGCTGCGCACCGATGCTGCCGGCCGGAATCTGGGCGTTCTGCGCCTCGACCGCCGCCGTTACGTCGGCCGCCGTCATGTTCAGGCCGAGCATCTTGTCGGGGTCGAGCCAGATACGCATCGAGCGCTGGGTGGCAAAGAGCTGCGCGCGACCGACGCCGGGAACGCGCTGGATTTCGCTCAGAATGTTGCGGTTGAGATAGTCGCCGAGTCCAATCGCATCCATCGAACCATCGGTCGAGGTCAGCGAGATGATCAGGAGGAAGCCGGAGCCGGCCTCTTCGACCTGTACGCCCTGACGGCGAACGGAATCCGGCAGCCGCGGTTCGACGCGGCTGATGCGGTTCTGCACGTCGACAGAGGCCTGGCTCGGATCAGTGCCGGGCGCGAACGTCACGTTGATTTCGACCGAACCGGCAGCGCTTGACGTGGATTCGAAGTACAGCATCCCGTCGACGCCGTTCAGCTCATCCTCGATAAGCTTGGTGACGCTCTGATATGTATCCTGGGAGGACGCGCCCTGGTAGGTGGTGCTGATCGATATCTGCGGAGGGGCCACGTCCGGATACTGCGAGATCGGCAGCATCGGAATGGCTATGGCGCCGGCGAGCATGATGAAGATCGCCACCACCCAGGCAAAGATCGGCCTGTCGATAAAGAAACTTGGCATTAGTCAGGCCCTCACTTCGCCTGCTCGGTCGCATCGGCGGCGGGAGCGCCGTCAACGGCGCCCGTCTTGTCGGCATCGTCCGCCTTGGGCGCTTCGGCGCCGGCAGCCGGCGCATCCGCACCGGCGGCCGCGTCTTCCGGCTTCCAGTCAGCCGGAACCACTTCGGCACCGGGCTGCACCTTCTGGAAGCCCTCGACGATCACCCGCTCGCCGTCCTTGAGACCGTCGGTGATGACCCAGCGCGTATCGACCGCGCGGCCGATGCGGACAGGCCGAATCCCGGCCTTGTTGTCGGCGCTGACGACGTAGACGTTGGCGGTGCCGGCGCTGTCGCGCTGCACGGCTTGCTGGGGAACGAGCACGACGCCCTTCTCACTGCCCTGCTCGATCTGCACGCGCACATACATGCCCGGCAGCAGGTCGTTGTCCGGGTTCGGGAACTCCCCGCGCAGCGTCACCTGCCCGGTCGAGGCATCGACGGCCGCTTCGGAGAAGAGAAGCCTGCCCGGCTGCGGATAGGCGCTGCCGTCGTCGAGAAGAAGCCGCACGTCGGCGGAGTTGTTTTCGATCAGGTCGCCCTCTTCGAGAGCCTTTCTCAACCGTATCAGGTCGGTTGCCGATTGGGTGAAGTCCGCATAGACCGGATCGAGCTGCTGGATCGTTGCCAGCGCTTCGGTGCCGGTCGAGCTGACGAGCGCACCCTCAGTGATGAGGGCCCGGCCGATGCGGCCGCTGATCGGCGCCTTCACATCCGCATATTCCAGGTTCAGCTTCGCCGTTGCGAGCCCTGCTTCGGCGATCGCCACATCCGCGTCGGCCTGGGCAAGCTGGGCCACAGCGTCGTCATACTGCTGCGCGGAAGCGACGTTCGACTTCTTCAGCTGTTCCTGCCGATCTGCCGATTGGCGCGCCTGCAACTGCACGGCCTTGGCGCGGCGCAGCGTGGCCTCGGCGCTGTCGACCTGCACCTGGAACGGCTTGGGATCGATGCGATAGAGGACATCGCCTTCCTTGACGATCGAGCCCTGCTGGAACACCCGCTCCACGACGATGCCGCTGATGCGCGGCCGCACTTCGGCGGTGCGCGTCGCTGCAATGCGGCCGGGGAGTTCGTTGATGATCGGCACGGTTTCGGCGGTGGCCGTGATCACTGCCACCTGCGGCGGCGGAAAGCCGCCGGCGCCCTGCGCCTGCTCCTCCTTCTGGCATCCGGCCAGAACGAGAAGGCTGCTCATCGTTGCAATCACGAAAGGTCTCGTCAAACGCATGGGTTCTTCCACAAAGAGGGGTCGGCGCTGGCCTGACGGTCGAACATACCGCCGGAAGGCCTTGAAATGATTCGATGCGGAAGGCCGGCAGGCCCCCGCATCGCAGCTTTACAGTCAGGTGTGTATGTTAAATGCTGACAAAGCGCAACGCATCTATCGCGCCGCACAATCCTGATCACGAGTTTGTGATGAGGGTCCTCATAGTATGGCTTCACCATTTGCATTGAAACGATGCAACTGCCCGGAATTTGGCGTTGCATACACGATTTCATCCGTTTCGTAGTGGTGTTCCCCGAACAGCCGCGCCGTCAGCAGGCCCGCTTTTTCGCTGTCGAGATAGACGATCGTGTCGGCGCCCAGATGCTCGACATGGACGATCTTGCCCGTCCATTCGCCGCCCTCGCGCGACAGCGTCATGTGCTCCGGCCGGATGCCGATCGTCGCCGCGTCGCTCCGCCCGAGCCGGCCCGCATCGATGAAATTCATCGCCGGCGAGCCGATGAACCCGGCGACGAACAGGTTCGCCGGCCTGTTGTAGAGTTCCATCGGCGAGCCCACCTGCTGGATCACGCCGCCGTCGAGCACGACGATCTTGTCGGCCAGCGTCATCGCCTCGACCTGGTCGTGCGTGACGTAGATCATCGTCGCCTTCAGCTCGCGGTGCAGCCGCGCGATCTCGAGGCGCGTGTTGACGCGCAGCGCCGCATCGAGGTTGGAGAGCGGCTCATCGAACAGGAACAGCTTCGGCTCGCGCACGATGGCGCGCCCGATCGCCACGCGCTGGCGCTGCCCGCCGGAGAGCTCGGCCGGCCGCCGGTCGAGATACTTCTCAAGCGACAGCATCGCCGAAGCCTTCTTCGTCCGCGCCTCGATCTCCGCCTTGGGCGCACCGGCCTGCTTGAGCCCGAGGCCCATATTGTCTTTCACGCTCAGATGCGGATAGAGCGCATAGGACTGGAACACCATGGCGATGCCGCGCTTGGCCGGCGGCACGGCGCTGACTTCGGCGCCGTCGATCAGGATGTTGCCCGAGGTCGCATCCTCAAGCCCCGCGATAATGCGCAAAAGCGTCGATTTCCCGCAACCCGACGGTCCGACGAAGATGACGAACTCGCCGTCCTTCACGTCGAGGTCTATGCCCTTGAGCACGTCGACCGGCCCGAAGGACTTGCGCACGGATTTCAGTTGCAGGGAGCCCATCGTCGTTCCTTCTTTTACAGTTTCACCGGCCGGCCGGTGCGCACGCTCTCGTCGGCGGCAAGGCAGATCCTGAGCGACTGCACCGCATCGTCCATGTGCCGGGTCAGGTCGATATACTCGCGGATCGCCTTCAGCACATAGGCCTGCTCCCGGTCGCAGAGTTCCTGGTGTCCCGGCTCGCCCGCCATCTTCAGGTCCTCGTCGGCTTTGAGGAAACGGCCGTCCGGTCCGGTCTCGGCATTGTGGAGGCGGATCACCGCGGTCTTGGTGTGCGTGTCGATGTCGTCGGACTTGGCGTTCGGGTCCATCACGATCGACACCGCCCCCTTCGGCGACATCACATCTTTGACGAAGAACGCCGTCTCGGAGATCATCGGCCCCCAGCCGGCCTCGTACCAGCCGAGCGAACCGTCGTCATAGAGCACCTGCAGATGGCCGTAATTGTACATGTCCGGCGCGATCTCGTCGGACAGGCGCAGGCCCATGCCGCGCACCTCGATCGGTTTCGCGTCGGTGATCTGGCACATGACATCGACATAATGCACGCCGCAGTCGACGATCGGCGGCGTCGTCTGCATCAGTGCCTTGTGTGTTTCCCAGGTCGGCCCGCTCGACTGCTGGTTCAGGTTCATGCGGAACACGTAGGGGCCGCCGAGCTTGCGGGCCTCGGCGATCAGCCGTATCCACGAGGGATGGTGGCGCAGGATATAGCCGACGACGAGCTTACGGCCGTTGGCCTTGGCGCAGGCGACCACGCGCTCGGCATCGGCGACAGTCGTCGCCAGGGGCTTTTCGACAAATACATGTGCGCCCGCCTCCATCGCCATCACCGCATAGTCGGCGTGGCTGTCGGAATAGGTATTGATCGAGCACAGCTCAGGCCTCAGTTCCCTCAGCGCCTCCGGAAAGGACGGCAGGATCTCGTAGCCGGCCAACGCGTCCGGGAGCTCGACCTTCGAGCGATTGACGAGGCCGACGATCTCAAAGCCCGGGTTCTCGTGGTAGGCAAGCGCATGGCTGCGGCCCATGTTGCCGAGGCCCGCGGAAAGGACGCGGATAGGGTCGGACGAACGGCTCATTTCACTGCTCCTGATGTAATGCCGCGGATCAGTTGCCGCGAGAAGGCGAGGTAGAGGACGAGGACGGGAAGGATCGCCAGCGACAGGGCAGCGAGCACCGCGTTCCAGTTGGTGACGAACTGGCCGATGAATATCTGGGATCCCAGCGTGACGGTCTTGGTGGCCTCGCTCGGCGCCAGGATCAGCGGAAACCACAGGTCGTTCCAGATCGGGATCATCGTGAAGACCGCGACGGTGGCCATCGCCGGCCGTACCAGCGGCAGAACCAGGCGGAAGAAGATGGAGTATTCCGACAACCCGTCAATGCGGCCCGCATTCTTCAGGTCGTCGGAAACGGTGCGCATGAACTCCGACAGGATGAAGACGGCAAGCGGCAACCCTTGCGCCGTGTAGACCAGGATCAGCGCCGTCAGGGTGTTGACGAGCCCGGTCGCGACCATCCCCTGCAGGATCGCCACCGTGCCGAGCCGGATCGGAATCATGATGCCGAGCGCGAGGTAAAGCCCCATCAGCGTATTGCCGCGGAAGCGGTACTCCGACAGCGCGAACGCCGCCATCGCCCCGAACAGCAGTACGAGCGCGATCGAGACGACGGTGACGATCAGGCTGTTCTGGAAATAGAGCGCGAAATCCCCCTGCCCCAGCACCGTCTGATAACCCACCAGGTCGAAGGTCGACGGCGTCGGCAGTTGCATCGGGTTGCGGAAGATCGCGTTGCGATTCTTGAACGAGTTGATGATCGTCAAGAACACCGGAAAGACCGCGATCAGCGTATAGGCGATCAGGGCGGCGTGCACGAGAGCCGTGCGGGAAAGCGAGGTGCGTGCCTTGGACATGATCGGCCCCTCAGAACTGGTAGCGACGGATGCGCCGCTGGATGACGAAGAGATAGAGCGAGACACCGGCGAGGATGATCAGGAACATAACCGTCGCGATCGTCGCCCCCATCGAGCGGTCGCCGAGCTGCAACTGGAAGCCGAAGAAGGTGCGGTAGAGCAGCGTGCCGAGAATGTCGGTCGAGCCGTCCGGCCCTGCGAGAGCGCCCTGTACTGTGTAAACGAGGTCGAAGGCGTTGAAGTTGCCGACGAAGGTGAGGATCGAGATGATGCCGATCGCCGGCAGGATCAGCGGCAGCTTGATCTTGAAGAACTGCGCCCAGCCGGTGACGCCATCGCATTCGGCAGCCTCGATCACCTCCTCGGGAATATTGAGGAGGGCGGCGTAGATCAGCATCATCGGAATGCCGACATACTGCCAGACCGAAATCAGCGAGACGGCGATCAGCGCAGAGTTCGGCTTGCCGAGCCATGGTGCAAACAGCGACTTCAGCCCGACCAGGTCCATCAGATAGGGCGAGACGCCCCAGATCGGGGAGAGGATCAGCTTCCAGATGAAGCCGACGATGACGAAGGAGAGCAGCGTGGGCAGGAAGATGGCAGTGCGGTAGAAGGCGGCCCCGCGCAGCTTCGGTATCGATAGAAGGGCAGCAAGCGCGATCCCGATCGGGTTTTGCACCAGCATGTGGATGACGAAGAAGATGAAATTGTTCTTCAGCGCGTTCCAGAAGTCTGCAGCCCAGCGCGCGTCGCCGAACAGCGTCTGGAAGTTCCGGAGGCCGACGAAGGTGGACTGGCCATCGATGGTGTTGAAGAACGAGAGCCTCAGCGTCTCGAACAGCGGCAGAATCATCACCGCGCTGTAGACGACGAGCGCCGGCAGCAGGAAAACCGCGATGTGCCAGCGGCGCGGTCGTCGCTCGACCTGAAGTTCGGCTTCTGAAACTGTGGCGTCCGTCATGGTTCCTGCCCGCTGTACCGACCGGTGGTTCGATGCCTGTCCGCGATCATCGGACGTGCCTCACGCGGCCGGTCCTGCCGCATGATGCCATGCCGGGCCGCCCCGGCGGATGAGACTTCAGCTTACACGTTTTTGCGCGGATGACGCGGCGTCGGCCACAATCAACAGGGAGCGAACTGCCCTCATCCGCCCGCCGGCGCCTTCTCCCCTCAGGCGGGGTGAAGGACGGGCCGCCCCGCCGCCAGAACACTGTCACGAAGGGACCGGCAATTGCTGTGCAAGTCCCCTCTCCCCGCCTGCGGGGAGAGGGCCAGGGTGGGGGCAATCGCCCCACCCACGATGTCACAGGCTCACTTGGCCGGCTTGAACCAGCTGTCGAGGCCTGTCTGAAGCTTTTCGGCGGCTGCCTCCGGTGTATCCGTGCCGTTGATGACGTTGGCCGACATCGTCCAGGTCTCGTTTTCGAGGATCGGCGTGCCGCGTGACAGGATCTGGTACGTCGAGCGAATCGTCGGCTTGCACTTCTCGCGCCAGGAGACGAATTCCTGCGCCAGCGGATCGGCCATCTTGACCGCCGTCGAGTTCAGGCTGAAGAAGCCCGGCAGCGAGTTGGCATAGATGTCGGCGAATTCCGGCGAGGCGATGAAGGTAAGCAGCTTCTTCGCAGCTTCCGGATTGGCGCTCTTGGCGTTCAGGCCGATGCCGATGTCGTTGTGGTCGGAGATGTAGCAGGTGTCGCCGGCCGTCTTCACTGGCGGCGGGAACGCGCCCATCTTGAACTGCGCCTGGGTGTTGAACAGGCCGATTTCCCACGAACCTGCCGGATAGATCGCGGCACGGCCGAGCGTGAACAGGTTCTGGCTATCGGGATAGGTCTGGGCCTCGAAACCGTCGCCGAGATAGTCCTTCCACTTGGCCAGCGTCTTGAACGGCTCCACCCACTGCGGGTCGGTCAGTTTCTGCTCGCCCTTGATCAGCGCCAGACGGCCTTCCTCGCCCTTCCAGTAGTTCGGACCGATGTTCTGGTAGCCCATGGTGGCGGCTTCCCACAGGTCCTTGGTGCCCATGGCCATCGGAATGTAGTTGCCGTCGGCCTTGATCTTGTCGAGGGCGGCGAAGAACTCGTCTTCCGTTGTCGGAACCGCGATGCCCAGCTGGTCGAAGGCGTCCTTGTTGTAGATGAAGCCGTGGATGACCGAAGCCATCGGCACGCAGAAGGTGGTGGCGCCGTCGTCCGTCGTCCAGGCGGACTTGGCGACGTCGGAGAAGTTCTCCATGCCCGGCAGGTCGTTCAGGCTCGCCAGATGCTTCTTGTTGTAGAGCTCGAGCGACGCGTCGAACGGACGGCAGGTGATCAGATCGCCGGCGGAGCCCGCGTCCAGCTTGGCGTTGAGGGCGGCGTTGTACTCGGTCGGCGCGGTCGGCGCGAAGGTCACCTTGATGCCCGGGTTCTTTGCCTCGAAGGCCGGGATGATCTTGTCCTTCCAGATCGAAAGGTCGTCGTTCCGCCAGCTTTCGATCGTCAGCGAGACGTCCTGCGCCTGAGCTATCCCGGCGGTGCCGAGAATGCTGGAGGCAAGGAGCAGTCCCTTGATCAGGTTGCGTGTCATGACATTCTCCCTTTTGTGCGCCCGTTCGGCGCGTTCCCGTTATCGGAGGTTCTTCAGGGCGCGCCGCAGGCTCTGCCCGGAATTGTTCAGTGCCGCCTCTGCCGCGGCCTTGTCGGTTGCGCCGGCCGCGATCAGTACCGCCGCCTTGACCGAGCCTTCGGACTGCTCCAGCAGCCGTTCCGCCTCGTCGAAGCCCACGCCGGAAATGCCCGAAACGATACGGGCCGCGCGGTCCTTCAGTTTGATGTTGTCCGCCTTGAGATTGACCATGTAGCCGTCATGCACGTGGCCGAGCTGGATGCCGACCAGCGTGGAGAGCATGTTGAAGGCGATCTTCTGCGCCGTCCCCGCCCCCATGCGCGTCGATCCGGAAACCACTTCCGGCGGCGTCTGCAAGAGCACGGAGATGTCGGCATAGGCGAAAAGCGGCGCACCGGGATTGTTGGCGAGCGCCACGACCTGGGCTTCGTGCTCCCTGGCGTAATCCGCGATCGCAATGGCATAGGGCGTGGTGCCGCTGGCGGTGACGCAGATGACGCAGTCGCCCTTGGTAATACCGGCGCGCTCCGCATCCGAAAGCGCAAGCCGCTCGTCGTCCTCGTAGCCGCCCGCGAGATCCTCGAGGCTCGCCGCCCCGCCCGCGAGCAGGATGACGATACGGTCACGCGCAATGCCGTAGGTGCCGGGCAGCTCGAGCGCGTCGGCCATGCCCATCAGGCCGGAACTTCCCGCTCCGACATAGACGAGCCGGCCACCGCTGCGCAGGGCTTCCGTGGCGAGCTTGGCCGCCTCGGCGATATCCTCCAGCGCATTGTCGACCGCGGCAGCAGCCTGCTGCTGGGCCGCGGACAGGACCTTCAGCACATCCAACGGCGGTCGCTCATCGAGCCCCTCCGCCTGTTCGTGCCTTGCTTCAGTTCTGGCAGATGCCATCGCATAGTCTCCCTTGCGGAGGATTTAATGCCAAAAACATACCAATTGTCCATAGGAAATTAACGTGTATGAATGGAAAAATCCCGCCAACATATTTTATCATTATCTTTCAATAATCTATAGCAGAAGAGCCAATCGCTATCCGTTTTCCGCTTGGTTAATGGTATTTTTTTGGTATTGTAATTTCCGGAGGTCCCCATGGCAGATTTCATCATCGGCATCGATGGCGGCGGAACGAGTTGCCGCGCGGCGGTCGCGGACCCGCGGGGCATCGTCCTCGGGCGGGGCAAGAGCGGCGCGGCCAACATCCTGACCGATCCCAACAACGCCATTCAAAGCATTACCGACGCTGCCGAAGCCGCTTTTCGCGACGCCGGCCTGGCGCCGGAGGAGGTGCGTCATGCCGACGCCTTCCTCGGTCTTGCCGGCACCAATGTCGGCAACCTCACGCAATATGTGCGCGAGCGCCTGCCCTTCCGCCACACCGACATCGATTCCGACGGCCTGATCGCATTGCAGGGCGCTATCGGCGACGCGGACGGTTCCGTCGCCATCCTCGGCACCGGCACGATCTTCATGGCCCGACGCGACGGCAACGTCCACTATATCGGCGGGTGGGGCTTCACCATCGGTGATCTCGGCGGCGGCGCCCGCCTCGGCCATGCGCTGCTGCAGGAGGCGCTGCTCGTCCACGACGGCATCCACGAGGGATCTGCCGTGACGACGGCCATTCTCGACGAATTTCGCCATGACCCGACCGCCATGGTCGAGTTCGCCCGCCTCTCCAAGCCCGGCGACTTCGGCCGCTACGCGCCGCTTGTCTTCAAGCATGCGCAGGCAGGCGACAAGGGCGCACTCGCGCTGCTGCATGCCGGCGCGCGCTCCGTCAACGAGGCGCTCGACGCGATCACCCGGATCGGCGGTCACGAGCGGCTGTGCCTGCTCGGCGGACTGGCGCCGCTCTACCCCGCATGGCTCGAAGCGCGCCACCGGGCAATCCTGGTCGAGCCGCAGGCGGACGCGCTGACGGGCGCCGTCGCGCTGGCCGCAAAGCGCTACGAGGAGAGAGCGCGCGACGACGAAACCCGGCGGGATGCGGCCGGAGACGCCTCATGACGGCACTGCTGGCCACGATCCTGTCACCCGAGCGGCTTCAGGCTGGCGGATCCGGCCCGCTGTACTTGAAGCTTCGCCAGACGCTGGAAGAGGCGATCAACACCGGAAAGCTCAACCACGGCGACGCCCTGCCGCCCGAACGCGACCTGGCAGATTACGCCAATATCAGCCGCGTGACGGTTCGCAAGGCGGTCGACGATCTCGTCAAGGACGGGCTCCTGGTGCGCCGGCACGGCTCCGGCACCTTCGTCGTCAAGCCGGTGTCCAAGGTGCAGCAGTCGCTGTCGCGGCTGACCTCGTTTTCCGAGGACATGGCCCGGCGAGGACTGACGACGCGCGCGCAGTGGCTCGACCGCGGCCTGTTCCACCCTTCGCCCGACGAAATGATGATCCTTGGCCTGCCGGCCGATGCACTGGTCGCCCGGCTCGGACGCCTGCGTATTGCCGACGACATGCCGCTGGCAATCGAACGCGCCTGCATCTCCTCGGAATTTCTGCCCGACCCTGCGCAGGTGACGGGCTCGCTCTATGCTGCCCTCGAGCAGCGCGGTTGCCGTCCAGTGCGCGCCGTCCAGCGCATTTCGGCCTACAATATCAAAGAGCCGGACGCGGCGCTCCTTGGCGTCGCCCCCGGCGTGGCCGGACTGTCGATCGAACGCGTCTCCTACCTTGCCTCCGGCAGGGTCGTGGAATTCACCCGCTCGCTCTACCGGGGCGACGCCTATGACTTCGTCGCGGAACTGACGCTTTCGGATACGTGAGCCCACCGCTGCAACGGAAAGACCAGACCATGCAGACCAACATGCGCCGTGAAGTGAACGAAATCCCGGAAGCCGCCGCCCGGTTCCTTTCGGAACAGAGGGATGCGATTGCCCGGACTGGCAGTGCGCTCAAGGCTGCCGATCCGCGCTTCTTCGTCACCGTCGCGCGGGGCTCCTCCGACCATGCGGCCCTGTTCCTCAAATATGCGATCGAACTGACCGCCGGCCGCCCCGTCGCCTCGCTCGGCCCTTCGCTTGCCTCGATCTACGGCGCGAAACTGAAGCTGGAGGGTGCAGCCGCCATCGCGATCTCGCAGTCCGGCAAGAGCCCCGACATCGTCGCAATGGCAAAGGCTGCGACGGATGCAGGCGCGATCTCGATGGCGCTGACCAACACCATCCCCTCGCCGCTTGCAGACGCCTGCAGCCACCCCCTCGACATCTGCGCCGGCCCCGAAATCAGCGTCGCCGCCACCAAGTCCTACGTGAACTCGATCGTCGCGGGTCTTGCGATCCTTGCCGAGTGGACGGGCGACGCAGCGCTGAAGACGGCAGTCGCAGCCCTGCCCGACCAGTTCGCAAAGGCGATCGCGCTCGACTGGAGCGAACTGATCGCGGATCTGGCGGAGGCGAAATCCCTCTACGTGCTCGGCCGCGGCCCCGGCCTTGCCATCGCAAGCGAAGCCGCCTTGAAGTTCAAGGAAACCTCGGGACTGCATGCCGAAGCCTATTCGTCCGCCGAGGTGCTGCACGGCCCCGTCGCTCTGGTCGGCCCCTCGTTTCCGGTGATCGCGCTTGCCGCCCGCGATGCTGCCGAACAGTCGGTCACCGGCATGGCCGACGGGCTGGCCGAAAAGGGCACCTATGCCTGCGTTACCTCCGCGGGCGCCGTCGCGGCCAAAAAGCTGCCCTTCGTCGCCACAGGCCACCCGATCACGGATGCGCTGGCGCTGATCGTTCCCTTCTACGGCTTTGTGGAAGCCTGGTCGCGCGCCCGCGGCCTCGACCCCGACAAGCCGGTCAACCTGAAGAAAGTCACGGAGACAAGATGAGTGGCCTGACTGCATTCTCCGCCGCCCGCATCTTCGATGGCGACCTCTGGCACGACGACGCGGCGCTGCTTGTCGAGGACGGCAAGGTCGTGGCGATTGTCGCCCGGCATGACATTCCAGGCGGCGTAGCACAGGTATCGCTGGGCAGCGCCCGCATCGTTCCCGGCTTCGTCGACCTGCAGGTCAACGGCGGCGGCGGCGTGCTTCTCAACGAAAAGCCGGATGTGGAAGGCATCCGCACCATCTGCACGGCGCATGCCCGCTTCGGCACGACGGCGCTGCTGCCGACGCTGATCACCGACACACCGGAAATCACGGCCGGCGCCATTGCCGCGGGCCTGGCCGCACGCGCGGCGAAAGTTCCAGGTTTCCTGGGCCTTCACCTGGAGGGGCCGCATCTGTCGATTGCCCGCAAGGGCGCGCACGATCCGAAGCTGATCCGCCGCATGGAGGACGAAGACCTCACCCGCATCGTCAATGCGCGCGGCGGGCTCGACGCGCTGCTGACAACGGTCGCGCCGGAAAGCGTGACCGACGAGCAGATCGCATCGCTGGCGAAGGCCGGCGTCACCGTCAGCCTGGGGCACTCGGACAGTGGCTACCGTACCGTCAGAACCGCGGCTGCGGCCGGCGCCAGCATGATGACTCACCTTTTCAATGCGATGAGCCCGCTCGGCCATCGCGAGCCCGGAATGGTGGGGGCAGCACTGGACCTTGGCCACCTCAATGCGGGACTGATCGCCGACGGCTTTCACGTCGACCCTGTCTCGATCGGCGTCGCACTCCGCGCCAAGAAGGGGCCGGGCCGCATCTTCCTCGTCACCGACGCCATGTCGCCGATCGGCACCGACATGACCGGCTTCACCCTGAACGGCCGCGAGATCTTCCGCAAGGACGGACGCCTGACGCTTGCCGACGGCACGCTCGCTGGCGCCGATATCGACATGGCCTCCTGCGTCCGCTTCATGCACGAGGCTGTCGGCCTGGACCTGAAGGAGGCCCTGCGCATGGCCTCGCTCTATCCTGCCGAGGCCATCGGCATGACCGGTCGCAAGGGTCGGCTCACCCATGGGCATGACGCCGATTTCGCAACACTCGACGAAACACTCACCGTGCGTGCGACCCATATCGGTGGCGAAGAGGTGTTTCACGCCTGAGGCCTTTGCGAGGCTGGCGCAAGGCGGTCCGCTGCCGCCGCGGAGTATCCGACCGGTCGGATGACGGCCTGCGGAAAAACGAAGGAATAGCGCATGTCCGGAGATCCCGTTTTCAACGGATATGCGCTAGGGTGCGCCTCGTCTCATTCCACAAACGGGGCCGGATCGATCATGCCCGGCGCCCTCCCCCGCAATTTCACAGGTAAGCCATGCAACTGATTTTCGACGGGCACAACGATGTGCTGCTCCGACTGTGGACCAACATGCAGGCCGGAGGCGATCCGGTTGCGGAATTCCGCGACGGCACCGATCAGGGACACATCGACGCCCCTCGTGCCCGCAGCGGCGGCCTGGCAGGTGGCCTCAGCGCCATCTACATTTCCTCCGGCCACTACCAGCCACGGCAGCCCGACGCGAACGGGCACTACGCAACCCCGCTCGAGGCGCCGCTGGAACGGCAGCCGTCGCTCGACATCGCGCTTGCCATGGCTTCGATAGCCTTCCGCCTCGACCGCGCCGGCGCCTGGCGGCTGTGCCGCTCGACCGCCGATATCCGCAGCGCCTTCGAGGAGCGCACCTTCGCAGCGGTCCTCCACATGGAAGGCTGCGAGGCGATCGACAGGGAGCTCCAGGCGCTGGACACGTTCTATGCCGCCGGCCTGCGTTCCCTCGGCCCGGTCTGGAGCCGCAACAACATCTTCGGCCACGGCGCGCCCTTCGCCTACCCCGCATCACCCGATTCCGGACCCGGCCTGACCGAGGCGGGATTCGACCTCGTGCGCGCCTGCAACCGGCTCGGCATCCTTGTCGATCTTTCCCACATCACCGAGCAGGGCTTCTGGGATGTGGCGAAGGCCACCGACCAGCCGCTGATCGCCACACATTCCAACGCCCACGCGCTGACGCCCGTCGCGCGCAACCTGACCGACCGGCAGATGGACGCGATCCGGGAAAGCCACGGGCTCGTCGGCCTGAACTATGCCACCACCATGCTGCGTTCCGACGGCCAGGAAAACGCCGATACCCCGATGTCGGACATGGTGCGGCACGTGGACCATATGGTAAAACGCATGGGCATCGATTGCGTGGCGCTCGGATCCGACTTCGACGGAGCGACGATACCAGCGGGCATCGGCGATGCGGCCGGCAACCAGCAGATCGTGACGGGACTCCGCGCCGCCGGCTATGACGAGGTTGCGCTTGCAAAAATCTGCCGCGAGAACTGGCTGCGCGTGCTCGGCAAGGCCTGGCACGAAGGCTGAGCAAAGGGTGATGGAAGCCGCCGCGTGCATGGCGGCGGCGAGCCTCGGGAGGCTGGTCAGTCCGGCAGGCGCGCCTCTCCAAGATCCACATCCAGAACGCGCGCCAGCCCATCGGCGACGATCGCATGGTCGATGCGCTGCGGCACGCCGGAAACCGTCACCGCGCCCACGCAGCCCAGCCCATCGACCAGAATCGGAAATCCGCCGCCATGGGTGGCGAAATCGGAGAGCGGCAGGTTGTGTGCCTCCTCCTGGCCGCGGTGTGTGAGCGCCAGCCGCCGGCCGACGAGATAGGAAGAGTGCCAGAGCCGCAGTACAGTATTGCGCTTTCGCCGGATCCATTCGGCGTTGTCGGTCGACGTTCCCTCGATGACAGTATGGAACAGGATGCGATCGCGCAGGGAAATGTCGATCGCGATCGCCGCACTGCGCTCCAGCGCGATCTCGCGCAGGATATTGCCGAGCCTCCAGGCGGTGTCCGTGTCGAAGCGTGAAAACTGCAGCAGTTCCTCCTGCCGCTCGAGCCGCGCGATGTCGCCCTTGAAATCCTCGGTCATGCCTGTCTCCTCCCAGTCCTTTCATGCCTGTCCTGCCTGCGTAGCCTGCGCTCAGCCCGGGCACAAGTACCGATGGCGGAACGGAGGAACCAGCAAGCCGTCCGGCACGCCTATCTGCGAGCGATGCAGCGGAAGCCGATATGGGTCGTCGCCGCGTTCTCTTCGTGCGCATGCCGCGCCGCCGGGCGATAACGTCGGCAGTAATTGGGCGCGCACAGGTGAGAGCCGCCCTTGACCACGCGGCGCGCGATCATAACGTCGGGCATGCGCGGATCGCGGCTCGCCTCCGCGCCGCCGCCGCGCGGGTTGACCGGTACGCAGCAGCTGCTTCCGGCAGGCTCGGGATGGCGGGACGACCAGAAGTCGCTCGTCCATTCCCAGACGTTGCCGATCATGTCGACGAGCCCGTAGCCGTTGGGTGGGAAGCTCCCGACCGGCGAGGTGCGCTCGAAACCGTCGGGCTTGAGGTTTTCCGTCGGGAACATGCCGTGCCAGGTGTTGGCCATGAAGCGTCCGTCGGGCACCAGTTCGTCGCCCCAAGCGAACTCCGTCCCTTCCAGCCCGCCCTTGGCGGCATATTCCCACTCCGCCTCCGTCGGAAGATCCTTGCCCGCCCAGTCGGCATAGGCCCTGGCGTCCAGATAGGAGACCTGAACGACGGGATGGTCGTACTTGCCGCGAATATTGCTCTGGCCGCCGAGGGGCCGGCGCCAGTTTGCGCCGAACTTGTAGTGCCACCATTGCGACGGATCCGGCCCGGTGATCCGCTTCGGCGGATCGAAGATAACCGAACCTGGCTTGAGCATCTGCGGCGCAGCACCGGGATAGTCCGCAGCGTTTGCCCGCTTCTCTGCCACGGTGACATAGCCCGTGGCCTCCACGAAGGCCATGAACTGGCGGTTGGTCACCGGCGCGACATCGATCCAGAACCCGTCGACACGAACAGGATGCGCCGGCGCCTCTTCCGGATAGTGCCGGTCGGATCCCATGACGAAGGTGCCGCCTTCGATCCAGACCTGGTCCGCCGGTGCAGCCGAACCGCGTTCCCCCTGCTCGATCCCCGGGCCTGCCACCTGACCCGACTGCGAGAAGCACTCGTTCATTCGCCGTTCCTCCGGCCGCATACCCTGCCGGCAAGGGTCGTTCAATCCACCGGCGAGATCAAGGGGCGACGACAACAATCACCACGCCTGATGGGGGAGGAAACAGCCGTTCAATAAGCGGAGCCGGCCTCGCCCACCGCGGCCGCCGCCCTCTGCTCCGGGGTCAGAAGGTCCGGGTGGTGCGCCAGCGCTACGTCCGGGTGCGAGCGCAACCGGCTCTTCAGGTGGTTCTGGCCGACCTCGCGGAAAATCGGGTTCAGGGGATCGACCGAAACGCCGCGTTCGGAACGCCTCAGGTCTTCGGGCAACTCGATCACCGGAATGGTCGCGTCGTACCGCGAGCCGAGAAAGAAGGCGACCGAGAAGCGCTCGGTACCGGCGGGCGGGGCCACGACGTCATGGACGTCGGCGCGCACATAGCCGTTGGTGGCAAGTTCCAGAAGCTCGCCCGTGTTGATGACGAAAGTGCCGGGCACCGGCGGCGCTTCGATCCATACCCCCTCTTCCGTGCGCACCCGCAGACCGGGGGTCACATCCTGCAATAGCACGGTTACAAAGCCGCCATCCTTGTGTGCGCCGACCCCCTGGTCGGTCGCCGCAATGTCACGGCCCGGATAGCGGATGATCTTCAGGAGTTGCGAAGGCTGCGGCTCGTAGATTTCGGCAAAGGCGTTCTCCGGCTGGCCGAGCGCCACGGCGATCGCCTTCAGCACGTCGATGCCGACGCGGGTGACCTCGGCCTGATAGGCTAGCAAAAGCGGCTTGAGCTCCGGCAGGGCGTCCGGCCACTGGTTCGGTCCGAGCAGGCGCTTCCAGGGCTGCGTCTCGGGGCCGATCTCGACGGCTTCGCCCTCCGTGTTGATGTCGAGCTGTTCGCGCCAGTCCTGTTCGCCGCGGGTGCGTTCGCGGCCGGCGCGGTTGTAGCCGCGAAAGTGCGGCGATTTCACCATCTCGATCTCCAGCTTCTGTTCCAGCGGCAGCGCGAAGAAGCGCTTGGCGGTGGAGACGACGTCCTGGATCAGTTTCGGATCGACGCCGTGGCCCGTCAGGTAGAAGAAGCCATGGTCGTGAAGGATAGCCCGCAGTTCGGCGACAAACGCCGCGCGTTCGCCATCGGAACCGTGAAAGCGCGAGAAATCGACAATCGGCAGCCCGGCTTCGACGGGGTTGGCATGAACGGTCATGGTACTCTCCTTAAAGTGAAATCTTGTCACGGGTGGCAGGCAGGTGTTCGACAGTCGTTCAAGCGCTGCGGCTGCGCGCGACGCGATGGTTGACCCGCCGCGCCGCCCAGTCGCCGGCCACCTGGACGGACTGGACGATGGCGACGAGGATGATGACGACAGCGATCATCACTTCCGGCATGAAGCGCTGGTAGCCGAAGCGGATGCCGAGGTCCCCGAGCCCGCCGCCCCCGACGGTGCCGGCCATCGCCGAATAGCCGATCAGGCTCACAAGCGTGACGGTCTGGCCGGCGACAATACCCGGCAAAGCCTCCGGCAGAAGGACCTTGAAAATGATCTGCAGGGGCGTCGCCCCCATGCTTTCGGCCGCCTCGATCAGGCTCCGGTCCACCTCGCGCATCGCCGTTTCTGCAAGACGCGCATACAGCGGCGTGATGGCAACCGTCAGCGGCACGATCGCCGCGATCGTGCCGACCGTGGTGCCCGCCACGAGCCGGGTGAAGGGAATGATCGCCACCATCAGGATGATGAACGGCGTCGAGCGGACAAGGTTGACGATCGTGCCCGCCACCTTGTTGAACATCGGCCGCTCAAGGAACTGCCCGGGCGCCGTGACCACAAGCAACACGCCGAGCGGAAGACCGATGAAGGTCGAAAGCACCGCAGAGGCCGCAACCATCGTCAGGGTCTGCTTGAGCGATTCGAACATGAGGCCGACGAGCGCCGGCGGCAGAAGATCAAAGAACATGGCCGACGATTTCTCCATGCAGGCCGAGGGAAGAAAGATAGGCCAGCACCCCTGGCAGCGTCGGGGTACCGCCGGCGGCAACCAGCGTCAGCACGCCGAGCGGCTTGTCGTCGATGTAATCGATGCGACCGTGCAGGATGTTCGGGCGGATGCGAAACTGCTCCACCAATGCCGCAAGCACGGGCTCGTGCGCCGCCTGCCCGGCAAAGACGATGCGCAGCACCGGACTGGAACCCGGCGCAGGCGACGGGCGCAACCGCTCGCTGACCTGCCGGGGCAGATCGTGGGCGACGATGCTCGACAGGAACGAGCGCGCGACTTGCGATTTCGGAAAGGCAAATACATCGAAGGTCGGGCCACTCTCGACGAGCTTGCCGTGCTCCAGCACCGTCACATGGCTTGCGATCTGGCGCACCACGTCCATCTCGTGCGTGATCAGCACGATGGTCAGCCCGAGGCGGCGGTTAATGTCCTTCAGGAGCGCCAGGATCTGCTCGGTCGTTTCCGGGTCCAACGCCGAAGTCGCCTCGTCCGACAGCAGGACCTGCGGGTTCAGCGCCAAAGCCCTGGCAATGCCGATGCGCTGTTTCTGTCCGCCGGAGAGCTCGGACGGATAGGCGTCCGCTTTCGCCGAAAGCCCCACGAGGTCGAGCAGTTCGGGCATGCGCCGGCGGATCTCATCCTTCTCGACGCCCGCGACCTCGAGCGGCAGCGCCACATTGCCCGCAGCGGTGCGCGACGACAGAAGGCTGAAGTGCTGGAAGATCATGGAGATGTCGCGGCGTGCGGCGCGCAATGGCGCTCCGGATAGGCCGCTGATCTCGCGGCCCGACACGAACACCCTGCCGGATGTCGGTGCAACAAGTCCGTTCAGGCAACGTACCAGGGTGCTCTTGCCCGCCCCCGATCGGCCGATGATGCCGTGAATGTCCCCTTTGCCGATCGCCAGGCTGATGCGGTCGAGGACCGGGCCTTCCTTGGGATCGTAGACCTTCGTCAGTTCCTCGATCCGGATCAGGGTCTCGGGTCTCGGCAGGTCCGCCGAGGCAGGTCGTGCATCAGCAGCCACGGAAAGCGGACGGGCAAGAGCATTCATGCGATCACCAGCCCGCAATGACGTTGCCTTCGAACGTCTTCTCGACCACCGCCCTCACCTCCGGTGACTTGTAGGCCTCGATCAGCGTCTGAACCCAGGGGGCGTCCTTGTTCTTCTCCGCCACGGCGATCAGGCAGAAGTAGTCCGACAACTGGTCCTCGACGAGCAGTGCGTCGCGGTTCGGTTTGAGCCCTGCCGAGAGCGCGAAGTGAGAGGTGATGACGGAAAAATCGACGTCCTCCAGCGAGCGCGCCAACTGCGCGGTCTCCATCGGTATGATATTGATGTTCTTCGGATTTTCGACGATATCGAGCTCCGTGGCGTTGAAGGTGAGGCCCGGTGTGAGCTTGATGACCCCACCGGCCTCGAGCAGTTTCAGCGCACGGCCGAGATTGCTTGGATCGTTGGGAATGGAGATCTGCGCGCCCTCCGGCAGCTCCGCCAGGCTCTTGAACCTCTGCGAATAGCCGGCCATCGGCAGGAGTACGGTCCGGCCTCCGACGGCAACGAGATTGAGGCCCCGGTCCTTGTTTTGCTGGTTCAGGTACGGGGTGTGTTGGAAGCCGTTGGCATCGAGGTCCCCGTCGTTCGTCGCCGGATCGATCAGCGCGCCGTCGGAAAACTCCACCACCTCGACGTCGAGGCCCTTGGCCTTGGCCACCGGCACCAGCGCCTCGGCGATCTGGGCGTGCGGGCCGGCCGTAACACCGAAGCGTATCGTCTGGGCGAAAGCGCTGCCCGCGCCCGCGAGCAGGCCGATTGCCGTGAGTGCGGAGATGAATGTCAATGCCTTGCGCATGGGAGGTCCTTCTTGTGAGGTCAGGTTCGCCGGCAGATGACGCCGGCAGGGGGTTGTCGGGCAACGGGTCAGGAGGCCTTTTTCCAGCCATGGGTGTCGCGCCATCGCGCCAGCCTGTGCACGGCTTCGCCGAGCGTCTCGAAGCTCTTGGCAAAGCAGAAGCGGACATGGCTTGTGACGTCGCGTTCGGCGTAGAATGCTGAGACCGGCACCGGCGTCACTTTCGCCTCGACCGTCAGCCGCCGGCAGAAGGAAAGGTCGTCGCCGACCGGATCGAACGCACTGATATCGGCGATCGCGAAGTAGGTGGCCGGCGTGTCCGCGACATCGAAGCCGGCAGCCCGCAGCCCATCGACCAGAACATCGCGGCGCGCGGCGAGGCCACGCCTCAGGTCGTCGAAGTAGCTGTCCGGCAGGTGCAGGCCGGCCGCAACCGCAGCCTGCAATGCCGGCGGTGTGGTGAAGGTGACGTACTGGTGCGCCCGCGCAATCGGCGCCAGCAACGTCGGCGAGGCCGAGACGTAGCCGACCTTCCAGCCAGTCAGCGAGAAAGTCTTGCCGGCAGAGCATATGCGCACGACGCGATCGCGCAGTCCGGGTACAGCCAGCAGCGAGACGAATTCGCGCTCGTCGAAAACCAGATGCTCATAGACTTCGTCGGCGACGATCACCAGATCGTGCCGCTCGGCCAGTTCGGCCAGAAACCCGCGCTCGGCCTGATCGAAGACCTTGCCGATCGGGTTCATCGGGTTGTTGACGACGATCAGGCGCGTGCGCGGGCTAATCGCCCTTTCCAACGCCTCGCAGGGCAGGGCCCAGTCCGGCGGCGACAGTCGCACCGGGACTGGAATGGCCCCGGCACGGCGGATAAGCGTGCCATATGCGTCGTATGCGGGCTCAAGCAGGATGACTTCGTCGCCATCGTTCAGCAATGCGAGGAAGGTGTCGGCCAACGCCTCCGTCGCCCCTAACGTGACCAGTACCTCGCGCTCCCAATCGAGCTCAATCCCCTGGAAGCGGCGGCTGCTTTCGGCGACCGCGCGGCGCAGTTCGGGCAGGCCGAACATCGGCGGATACTGATGGGGACCGTCGCGCAAGGCCTTCACGGCCGCCTCGATCAGTTCCGCTGGCTCCAGCCCTTCCGGAAAGCCCTGCCCGAGATTGAGCGAGCCGGTTTCACGCGCCAGCCGCGACATCGATTCGAAGATCGACGTTCCCTGTGCGCCAAAAATGAGATTTGCCAAAGCTGTCCCCTGAGAAAAATTCAGGGACAGATTAATGTCTATAAAATTTATAGACAAAGAGGATTTTTTCCCGTTTGCGCCGAAGCAGGAAACAGCTTTTCACCCGTGCATTCGCGCGCGACATTGCATAACGGAACGGCAAGCACCCGCCCCAGAGGAAGAATCAGGACGGCGGCAATATCGGATCAGGCAAGTGCGCTGGACAGCGCCAGGAAAGAGAAGCCGCCCAGGATGCAGGCGGCTCCCTTGTAGGAATGGCGGCGCAGGCTACCGGGCAAGGCCGAACCGAGCGCTACCCATCCGAAACCGGCCATGCTCGAAAGCAAGACGAAGGTGGCGACTTTGAGCGCCATCTCTCCGATGCTCGACTGCGGTATCATCATCGTGCCGACGATCATCGCCTTCGGGTTGACGATAGTGGTGAGGAACACGCGCGTGAACGCACCCGAGCGGACGGCGCCCTGGAGCTCGGGGGAAGCCGTCCACAATCGCACGGCGGAGAAGGCGAGCCATGCAGCCGCCAGCATCTTGAGGGCCGGCAGGGCCCACCAGAGATCCTTCACAAGCGCTGCAAACGACACGAACACTGAGATAGCGATCATATAGCCGCCGGCTTCCGCCAAGGGCAGATGGCGTGCCTGACGCAAGCCAAAGGCCGCACCCGACGCCGCCAGCACCGTATTGGTCGGTCCCGGCGTAAGCAGGATGACGGCGGAGGTCAGAATGAAGGTCAGCATCAAAAATTGCTCTGGGCGGATGGTGCGTTTGCAGCGCACAATTTCCGTTATGTTCACGATCCACGCAAGACGCTGCAGCTGGCCGCGCGCATCGGCCGCACGGTCTGCGGCTTTCGCGCAGATGCTACCCGCGATTCCTGCAAAAAGGGCGCTCGACCCTTGCGGGGAGCGCCCTTATCCTGTCGGAACGTTCACGGCTCGGCAATGCCGATCCCGTGACCATCCGTTTTGCAGGCAGGCTGCGGATATGTGAAGCCGCGGCAAACTTTTCAAGGTTTCAAGGCGAGGAATCTCACGGCAGGCGCGGCGGGCCAGATATCACCCCGACGCGTCTCACGCTGATCTGCGGACGCAAGAGGCGCCACAGACGACGGTTCAGCGGCACGCGGATCTTCGAACCGTCATCACCATTGCGGGAACATGCAGACTTTACGTTTCGGCAGGCTGTGTACATGGTGTCCTCCCGCTTTCGAAACGCCTGCCGCGCGCAGATCGTTCCGCCCCGTCACCGCCCGCAAGGACACCAGTCATGAGCGACAAATTCCTCTTCGACGGCCCTGCCCATGCCGAAACGACGATCCTTCTGGCGCACGGCGCCGGGGCTCCGATGGATTCCGCGTCGATGACGGCGACCGCGCAGGCGCTTGCAGGCACCGGCGTTCGCGTCGCGCGCTTCGAATTCGCCTATATGGCAGCCCGCCGCACATCCGGCGAGCGCAAGCCGTCGCCGAAGGGCGAGACGCTGAAGCCGGAATATCTGGAGGCCATCGCCAGCCTGCCGGCATCCGGGCGACTGATCATCGGCGGCAAGTCGCTGGGGGGACGCGTGGCGAGCATGATCGCAGACGAGCTCTACGCAGCGGGAGCGATCATCGGCCTCCTTTGTCTCGGTTATCCCTTCCATCCGCCGGCCAAACCGAAACAGCTGCGCACGGCGCATCTCGTCGACCTGAAGACGCCGACGCTGATCTGCCAGGGCACACGAGACGAGTTCGGCACCCGCGAGGACGTTGCGCACTATCATCTCTCGCCCGCGATCCGGATGCTCTGGCTCGAGGACGGCGATCACGACCTCAAGCCGCGCAAGACGATTTCCGGCTTTTCCGCCGCCGATCATCTACACACGCTGGCGCAGACGGTGAAGGATTGGTCCGAGGGCCTGAAAGGCTGACGGCTTGCGCTATGCGGGCGGTCCTTCGGCGGACGGATGGAGGATCGGGGAATACCCCGCCGCGAGCGCTGCAAGCGTCGAAGGCGGCGTCAGTAGTCCGTCGATCACCTTCGGCAGTGGCGCCGGGCAATAGCCACCCGGTTGCCAGGCCAGGGTTTGGCCGCACCTGACGAGAAAGGCGGAACCGCCGGCAGCCACCATCGCCCCGTCCGGCAGCATTCTTACCGGCTGGCGCAGCGGATGAAGCCGCTTGCGCCCTTTGTCCAGCCGCTCCGCGTGCAGCACGGCATCGATCTCCGCGGCCCCAGGCGCATCGACTGCGCGCCCGGCGCTCCACGCCTGCCGAAACGCCAGCGCCGCATCGCGCCGGCAGAGGAAACAGGGTCGATGCCCCGCGGCCAGCGCCGTCGCCTCGTCCAGAAAGAACAGCTCCGTCCAGCTGCGCCGCGCCATCACCTCGCGCCGGATACCCTTGTATTCGCAGGCGCAGGTGATCCAGGCCTTCGTCGTCCATCGTCGCCGGGTGAGCGTACGTGTGGCGGGATCGTGAAGAATGCCGCGATTGCCGGTGAAGAGGCCCCGCGCCTCGACGGCCACGATGTCTGCGAAGGGCGTCACCCGGTTTTGCAGGGGCATGGAATGCCTTTCGAATACCAAAATCCGAGACTTTGCCGTGGAGCCAAGTAAAGCCAGAAGCTGCACGCAGGTTCAACCATATCGCCGAAAGCAGAGCGAACGATGGGCCGCGCCGCTTTCCCTGCAATGCACGCTCCGTACTGCTTTCGGCTTGATCGACAGCGATTCCGGCAAGTGTTACCATTTTGGCACGTCCAGCAGCATTACGTTCTCGAATGCCGTGCAGGCATGAGAGCAACCCAGGCAGAGATCGTTCTTGATGATTGTTTTGTCATTCAGCTGATGCATGCGCCCGGGGGACCTGGATCACGCATGTGCTCCGGGATTAGGGAGGCTGTTCGGCATGGCGGACCGTCACCATGTGCAATCGCCCGCAACGGCGCCCGCAGCCGCCCTTGCCCCCTCATCGGGGCATTCGCGCGCCGCAGATCGCGTCAAAGGCTGCCCGTTCTCACCGGAAAATCCAAGCCCGCAGACACACCATCCTTACCGCCGGTGCTTCGGCATGCTGCCGGATCACCTCCACCCCTCCGTTGAACATCTTGTCGCGCTGGGTGCAGCCTTCCGTTTCAACGACACCGACCAGGAAGCCGAAACGGACATACCGGTCGGCTACACCTATTTGTGCCAGCTCGTCTTCCACGAACTGACCTTTATGGTCGTGCCGGCCGCCGGTGCGTCGCCCTTCAACCGCCATTCCGGCCGCCTCGAACTCGACAGCGTCTTCGGTGAACTGCCGGCACGCGACGGACGCGCCGCGCCGCTGCCCGTCGGGAGGACCATCCCGCACGGCCGGCCGAGCGACCTGCCGCGCGACAGGACGGGGCGCGCTTCGCTCTGCGACACGCGCAGCGACGACAACCTGCCGCTGGCGCAGACGCATGTCGCCGTCCTCCGCTTCCACAACGCCATCGTGGCCGCCTGCCCCGGCCTGTCGCGGAGCGACGCGCGTGCGCTTGCCGTCGCCCATTTCCAGTCCGTCGTCCTCCACGACCTGCTGCCGCGCCTCGTCGATCCGGCGGTGTATGAGGACGTCATGGCCAATGGTCGCTGCGTGGTACACGCCGCGCCGGAAATCGACGACGATTTCGCAATACCGCTGGAGTTCGCCGCCGCCTGCGCCCGCTTCGGCCACGCGATGATCCGCAATCTATACCGCTGCTGGAATACGGAGAACCCCGGAGCCCGGCTCTATGCCTTCTGGCGCAATACGTTCAACAGCAGCGACAGGCCGCTGGACGGAACCGGGGATCTCGCCCGCACCCGCCTGTTCGACGACTGGATCGCCGACTGGGCCCGCCTTCTTGGCGACCCGCCGGGACGCTTCGGCCTGCCTCCGTTGCTGGCGTCGCGCATCGACACGGTCTTCGCCCATCCCCTGTCGCAGATCCCGCAACAGGCATTGCCACAGCTGGCGGCCAGCAGCCTGCAGCCGTCCTCCAACATCGCCACGTTTTCGCTGCTGCGTGGCCTCTCGCTGCGCCTGAACAGCGGGCCGGAGGTCGCGGAGCGAATACTGGGGGCGTTACGGACGCAGGGCCGGCCCTGCTTTCGGCTGCTGGCCCCGCAGGAGATGCTGCGCGACGAGCCCGACGAGGTCCGACGGCTTCTGACGCTGTCGACAGGAGATGGCGGCGGCACGCTCGCCGAGCATCCGCCGCTCTGGCTCTACGTCCTCAAGGAAGCCGCCATCCTGAAAAACGGCATGCGCCTCGGGCCGGTCGGCAGCCGCATCGTGATGGAAACCCTCCATGCGGCAATCGAAGCGGCGCGGCCCTCCATTCTCGACAGCGGCTGGCGCCCCGATCCGCGACTCCGCCCGTCTCACCCTGACCGATACAGCTTCCCCGACCTGATCGCATTCGCAGGCCTGTCCACCCCATGACCAACCGAAAGAGGAAAGGATGACGACATGTCAACGTTCAAGGTGCGCCTAAACGGCAACGAGTTCGAAGGCGGTCAGCTGGCCGCCAGGGAATACAACCGCCTCTATCCCGACTTCTCCAGCGGCGCCGTGTCGCCGAGCGAACTCTTCGAGGAATGGATCAAAACCCTTGTCAACACGGCCAATGTGCTCGTCACCTACGGCATCAACGACTGGCCGGTCTCGCTCGACGGCCAGGGCCGGCTGATCGCGACCCCGAACACGGGACGGTCGTTCCGTCTCAAGCTGAGATCGGACGACGACAATTTCGGGCTCCGCAAGGTGGTGATGATTACGCCGTCGCAAAAGCCGGAGCTGAACGAGCAATATCTCTCTGACATCGTAACGCGCATCAAGAATGCGGCCAAGGAAACGGATGCCATGGCCTATCTGCTCGGCACCATCCTCCTTAGGCGCTGCAGGTGAGGACGTCCGGCCTACGATGCCGCCCGAGGCTAGACGAAAGGCACATCGTTCAATTCGGCGACCGTCCGGGGACGGTCGCACCATCCCAGTTGCACCGGCACGTCGAACAGGCGGCCGGCCGCAAAGCGGGCTGAGAGCGGCCGAAGCCCCGGCACGATGACGCGGGCGACCGGGACGCCTAGACCGGCGCGTGTCATGTCGATCATCAGAAGACGCAGGCCCCGATCCCGGCAAAGGCGGACGCATTGCTCCAGCGTGGCCGGCATCGGCGCATCGCCATCGCCGCCAGAAGGCATCGGTCCGCCCGGCACAAGGTGCGGCATCGCTTCGCAGCTGACCGTGTCGAGCCAGAACTGGAACGGATCCCCAGCTTCCGCCGGCATCGCGCGGCGCAGGTCGAGCGAATAGAGCGTCTGCATCATTTCCGTCATCGCCGCCGTTCCGGCCCGATGCGGGTCGAAGTGTGCAGCCACGCCGATCGCGACCGTACCGCCGCGCGCGTCGGCGGAAACCGCCGCTCGCACGGCAATGCCCAAGTCGCAGGTGAGATCCAGGAGGTGGCAGGTCCGCCCCCGATCACCCAGCCATGCGACGATCGGCGGCGCCCCCGCCAGCCCGCCGAGGGGGACGGCAGGCCGCCTGTGCCGACCGTACCACCACAGCGCCGTCGCATCGCGCTCGACCAGTTCCAGGAAGGCGGACACGGCTGCGTCCTCAAGCGTCCGGCCGGCCGCGCAACCATTGCTCTCGGCGAAAGCAAAAGTGCCCGCCATTCCGGGATCGCTGTAACCGATATAGGCCTGCGCCGCTGTGACATAGGCCTGGCCGGATCCGTCTGGCGAAAAGGCCTCGACCCATTCCACCTCCGCATGCTCGTCGAAGCGTTCCGGCAACCAATCGTGGCCACCGTGGCGGAGGTTCCAGCTCTCCCGGCGCTCGTATTGCTCATCGCTTGCAAGCAACACAGACGCCGGATGGATCGCAGCCTCGCCGAGGCTTGCGAAAGAGGCGGAAACAAGGGGCTCGTCGCCCCATCTGACGCAAGAGACGAGTTCCGCCGCCTCCCCGGCACAGCTCATGCGCGCCTCGTCAGCCGCAAGCCCGCGCCCGGCAACAAGCCGCCCGCTTTCCGGGCGGGCGGCGTCAGGAAGCCGCAGGTCGCTTGTCTCGCCCGGTGCACGCGGCATCCCAATGGTCAAATGCACCGGAAACTCCGGCGGATTGATCGGGACGATATCGAAGAGAGACTGGAGAGAGGCTTCCACGCTCGCATTCACAGCCAACCCTCTCGTTCGGCTATTGCCCATAGATGTCGAAGGAGAAGTACTTGTCCGTGATTTCCTTGTACTTTCCATTGGCGCGGATCGCCTTGATCGCCGCGTTCAGCTTCTCCCGCAGCGCATCGTCGCCCTTGCGCAGCCCCAGGCCGGCGCCCTCGCCCAGGAGTTCCGGATCATCCGGTACGTCGCCCTTGAACTCGCAACAGCTCCCGGGTTCGGATTCGAGGAATGCATCGAGGCCGATCGCCTCTGCCTGCAGCGCGTCGATCCGACCGGAAACGAGATCCTGCTGCGCCTCGTCCTGGGTCTGGTAGACCTTGATCTCCGCGACGCTGTCGGCGAAGTGCTTGTGCACATAGTCCTCATGCGTCGTCGAGGCCTGAACGCCGAGCACGAGGCCCTTGAGACCGGCCGCGTTCGCCTCCATCTGCCGGTTCTTGGGGCCGACGATGCGAACGGGAGAGCGATAGTAGGGTTCGGAAAAATCGATCAGCTTCTTGCGGTCCTCGGTGATGGACATGGAGGCGGCGATGATATCGATCTTACCCGTCGTCAATGCGGGAATGATGCCGTCCCAGGCGACCGGCGTCACGGCGCAATCGAGCTTCGCCTCGGCACAAAGCGCTTCAATGAATTCTATTTCCCACCCGCCCCACTTGCCGCTGGCATCCGAGGCGGCAAACGGCGGATAGGGCTCGGCGGCAATTCCGACCTTGATCGTTTCCGCCAGCGCGGCCGCGCTGCCCATCAGCCAAAGCGACATCATCAAGGCGATCGTCTTGCTGAACGCTCTCATCACACCCTCCAAACGGCAGGTACGGTTATCTGAAGGTCGATCGACGGCGCGCGGCGGCAAAGCGCGAAACGCAGCAGACTGGCGTCGATATCTCCTAGACGCACCATCCCCCCATAAAATTCTGGAGAATTCTTTCCTCGGCTTCTGCAGCGCCCGTCACTCTACGGCAAGGCCGGCGAGATGAAGGCCGCGCACGAGCCGCTGCCGCGCCCTGTCTTCCTTGAAAGGCAGGCCATGCAGCACCCAGGAGACGATGCCGCGGTCGTCGGGTGCAGTCTCCCCCCATTGCCGGCGCACGGATGCAAGCAGTTCGATCCCGGCCACGCGGGCCTCGTCGGATCGGCCCAGATGGGCGAGTGCCGCCGCCCGCCAGGCATGCAGGTCCAGCATGCTGCCCGTTCCCTTCTCGGCCGCCGAGACGCTTCCGGCATAATCGCCTGCGATGAAATGGATGCCGGCGATATAGCCCCACTGGTAGGACGCGATCACCGGCGAAAGCTCCAGCGCCAGCCGCTCCATCAGTTCCGCCCGGCTGGCATCGCCCAGAAAGGCGAGACCGTGCGCGCAGGAAAGCAGCGTGCGCGGGTTGTTCGGATTGAGCTCGAAAGCGAGGTCGTAGTGGATGGCGGCCTGCTCGAAGCGGCCCACCATGATACAGGACCAGGCGAGCGTCAGGTGGGCGCGCGTTTCGAGCGGATCGAGCTGGACCGCCGTTTGCGCCAGTCGAAGCGCCTCTGACGCCAACGCGGGGTCCCGACGGAACCCCGGAACGATCAGATGGCGCACGTTGAAGATGCTGGCGAGGCTGGAATAGGCGGGGGCAAACTGCGGCATCGCCTGGATGACATCGCGGAACAGCCCCTCCGCCTCCGTCTCCGCTTCCGGCGCCCAGCGCAGAAGCAGGTTTTCGCCCCGCAGCCAGGCATCGTAGGCGGAAAGCGAAACGTCGCGCCGCCCGCCGCCGCCCGCCACGCGCTCGACGGAAAGATAGATATCGAGCGTCGCCGCGACCCGGCGCGCAATGCCGGCCGATGCCGCAATCCAGTTGTCGAGCACCAGCGGAAAGCGCTCGCTCCAGAGCACATGATTGCTCCTCACATCCGTCAGCGTGATGACGATCACGCCCTCTCCGTCCGGCGCCCGGGCATCTAGCCGGTAGTCGATGGTGGAGCCGCCCCCCTCTGCCAGCCCCTCGCCGCGATCTTCGATGATCACCCATTCCCGGAACTTGGTCAGGCATCCGACGATATCGGCGCGGAAACCGCTCAACAGATGCGCCGCAGCGGCGGCCTCCTCCGTGCCGTCGAAGGGGCGCACCTCGATCACCGGCAGCCGCCCGCTCTGGATTCGCGCGGCAACGGCGCGCGGGCCGCTGCCATTCGCATCGGATCGGCCCGAGCGGATCAGCGCCACGATCTCCTGTGCCTCCCCCGATGGACCGATTCCGAATTCGGAAGCGAGCACGTCGTTCAGGTTGCGATAGACCCTCAGGGCCGCAGCCGCCTGCCCCTCGGCCACGAAGGCGCGCATCAGGATGCAGGCGGCGCGCTCATGGGTCGGATCGATGGCAAGGAGTGCGGTGGCAGCCGGCTTCATCGCCGTGAGGTCACCGGAAAAACGCTCCACGCACTGCTCCAGCTGCTCCACCAGCCGCTCGCGCCAGCGGTGGCGCGCCACCCGCAGCCAGGAGGCATAAACCTCGTCGACGTGATCGAGCCCGGCCAGGATCTCATCCGGCGAGGCGCGGCCGTCGAGCAATTCGCGCGCGATAGCGCCTTGCGCCAGCCCTTCGCTGATGACGTGCAGATCGACCTCGATGCTGCCGGGCGCGACGCTGACCTTTCCGAGATCGGTGGTCGGCGCCTCGCACTGCCCTCGCCTGAACACCTCGCCGATCTGTTTCAACGCCGCGCTCAGCGCGTGCCGGGCCGCCGTATGACCGCGGTCGCTCCACAAAAGCCCCGCCAGCCGCTCCCGCATCTCGTGCGAGCGATGGCTGAGCGCGAGGTAGCCGAGAAGCGCGCGAACCTTGGGCGAGTTCGGCGTCAGTTCCTCGCCAGCCTCACTGAAGGCCGCCATGCGGGAAAGCACGGAAACCGAGAGCTTGCGCCACAGGCGGCGCTCGCGCTCCCCGCTCCTGTCTTCGCCGCCGACGACCTGGTAGGCGACAACCGGCCGCGGAATGTTCTTCAGCGCCTGCGGCCCCAGATTGCGGAAGGTGGCGACGACGTGGCGGTCGACCTGATCGAGTACCGCCTGCGAAACACAGATGCCGCCCGGCTCTGCGAGCGATTGCAGGCGCGCCGCGACGTTGACGATGTGGCCGAAGAGTTCGCCGTCGCGGAACTGCACCTCGCCGAGATCGATCCCCATGCGAAAGCTGATGCGGCGTTCTTCCGGGAGGTAGGCGCCCATCTGGCGAAACCGCTGCTGCACTTCAAGCGCGAACCGTAGCGCCTCGACCGCGGACTCGAAATCGGCCAGTGCCCCGTCCCCCATCGTCTTGAGGATTTCGCCGCGATACCGCGGGGCCAGTTCGCGAAACACGTCGAAGCAGCGCTGGATGAATTCGACGGTGGATGGCTCGTCGTGCGCCATGTGCTGGCTGTATTGCACAGCGTCGGCAAACAGGATCGCCTTGAGCAAGCTTTGCTGCATCGTTACCTGCCGCGATCTTGGCTGCAACCATAAGCGACGTTGAAAGCTCCGCCGTGAACGCGGCCGGCTTCCGGATGGAACTGCATCAAAACAAAGACATAGCGCGGCCTGCGGATGTCGGGCCGACGACCCGCGCCATTGTTTCGTTACAGGCTACTGTGCGGCCCGGTAGAAAGACACCGCTCAACGGTTGCGGACCGCCGACGCATCACCACCGGCTGCACTGTCGGACGAACATCCTGCCGGCGCAAGAGGATGCAGTAGTCAGGACCGCTTGCGCTTTCTCAAGAGCGAAGGCTTCAGCCTGCGCAGAAAATTGTCGGCCGCGCGGATGATATTCGTCAGCGATATCAGCTTGTCCACCTCCGCGTCGGTATTGGACAGCCGCTCGGACAAAACCTCGGACGCGGCGAGCGCGATCTCGGCCGGGGGAATTTCGGGGAAACGTTCGGCGAGCTTCTGGTAGGGGTTGGATCCTGCACCGCCATGGATCGCTATCTTGCCGAGACGGGCGAACAACCGCAGAAAGACCTGCTCGAAACTCCAGTCGTGAACCGAGACCACGCGCCACTTCTCACTGCGGCGGGCGGAAAAGCCGGCCAGTGTAATCCGCCCCGGCAACCGCAGTTCGCTCAGCCAGATCGCCATGGCAAATCCGCTCGTCGGCACCTTGCCTTCGGTGTAGAGCGGATCGAAATGGCCGCGCAGATCCAGATGTCCGGTAGGCGCATCGTGGAAATCAGCGGCCGTGTTCGGCTTTTCGTCTTCCGCAAGGCGGATGTTCATGATGCCGAGGAAATGTGCCTTGTCGAAGAACGATAGAACCTCGTCCACTTCGCCGCGATAGACGATCCCCGCGCCGCGCGGCTGCCCGCGCGTGACCAGCAGCGCATGCCCTTCGAACGGCTGGTCGAGAACCTTGAAGACCTTGTTGAAGAACACGAACAGCGTGCCCGCCGGATACTGGGCCCGCAGTTCGCGGACATTCGACGCCGTGCTGTTGGCGACGAGCACGATGTCCGAATAGGCAGAAAAAAGCTCACGCCATGCATCCGGCTGTGTCAGCCCCGAGGCAGCCCCCCGCGGCGGCAAGGCGCCGTCCGCCGGATGGGCCATCGGAAGGTCGGGCTGTTGCGCCAAGAACTATGCCTTCTGCTGCACCGAGAGTACGCGGTCGCGCATCGCGAACCACTCCTCGGCATAGTCGTCGTCCTTGTACTCGTCGAAGTAGGGACCACCGTCGGTGAAGTGGACGATCTTCGCATCGTCGCGATAGTCGTACTCGTTGACGAGATAGTTCCACTCGACCGGCACGGAGCCGATCTGGTCGTCGCTTTCCAGCCACTTGAACTGGTGAAGCTGCAGGCCGGTTGCGGTGTTGACGAACTCCTTGCTCAAGGCCGTGCACTTGGCGTTGTTGAACAGGATCATGCTCGACCAGTTCTTCTTCTCGTACTTGGTCTGCGTCTGGCCGAGGAACTTCGTTTCGATCTTCGGAACGTAGTCATGTTTGACGCACATCGCGGCGTACTTGTCATCGCGCAGCGCCCACAGCTCGGCGATGTCGGCGCGCGCCAGCATGTCGCAATCCATGAACATGCTCCAGCCTTCGAAACCGCTGAGATAAGGCACGAGGAAGCGCGAGAAAGAGAACTCGGTCGACTGCAACGCGTTGCGTTCACGGTAGAACATCGGGCCGAGATTGTTCAGAACGATCGGTGAAAACACCACCGGAATGCTGGAGCGTTCAATAATGCTCTGGCAAAGAACGTGATAGGCTACAACTTCCTTGGAATCAAAACCGACAAAAATACGTGCGACGTCATCTCTCATGTCGAAGCCTTCCGCTTTTCTACCCGTCGATGGGCATTTCAGCTTGTCTGTTGGCAAATCTCAATTTGCCACCGCGCCGCGCGTCGCGGGCCGGCAGCGGGGGTATCGTGTGCATGAGGAAAGAAGCTATGTCAATGCGATAGAAGGCCGGAACGGCAGGCACAAACGCCTATCTTCGACCGGCCACTGGCCTGGCATGACATTGCGCAATATATAGTGCGCCGGTCGTGCGACCGGGCATGAAAACGGGACTTCTGGAGGCGGAATGCGCTGGTTCGGAAAAAGCAAGAGCGGCATAAAGGCCCTGAGCATCGCGCCGCCGCAGCCCGCCCCTGACCGGCACGGCATTGCAATTGCGTTGTGCGTCAAGAACGAGGCGAGCTACATCGAGGAATGGCTGCGGTTTCACCGGGCCGTCGGCGTCCGCCACTTCGTCATCTACGACAACGGCTCGACCGACGAGACCTGCGCAATCGTGCGCGACGTGCTTTCGCCGGGTGAGCTGACGCTGATGCCGTGGGCTGGCCGCGTGGTCGCCACCAAGGCCGAGCAGCTGATTGACGGCCAGGTGCTGGCGCACGCCCATGCAATCCTGAATTTCGGCGGCAACTTCCAGCGCATGGCCTTCGTCGATGCCGACGAATTCCTCCTGCCGCGCAAGGGTGCGACGATCGAGGAAGCACTGGCTATGACCGGCGGGTTCCCCAACATTTCGCTGCCCTGGCACATGTTCGGGACCAGCGGCCACAAGAGACGGCCGGACGGCCCGGTCACGCTGAACTACGTCAGGCGCGGCGCCGAACCGATCAGCAACCAGGAGCACTCGACGAACTTCAAGTGCATCGTCGACCCCTGCGAGGTGGTGGAGGTGACGATCCACCAGTTCAAGACGCGTCAATTCGGCGATGCGACGGTCAACGATGCCGGCTACCGCACCAGCCGCGACGGCCGCAAGGACCGGAAGTTCTATTCGAACGCCTTCCTCCAGCTGAACCATTACTACAGCAAATCCGAAGAGGAGATGCTGGCGAAGATGGCGCGCGGCTCGAACTACGCCGTTTCCGCCGAGCGGCTCGAGCAAAAGATGCGCACCACGCTCAGCAATATCCAGCAGGTGGAAACAGAAGATCGAAGCATGCTCGACTTCATTGCCGCCCACGGCATCCGGCTTTCGTCCGCGCAACAACCCTGCGCCTCCGCAGGCGCTGCCACGTCCTGAGGACGTGGTGCCGGCAGGCTGAGGCGCTGCCGCGTCAGGTCCGTCTCTATCAGGCGCGCCCCTGCCAGAGCGGCAGGCCAGACGTCTCGGCCACTTCGGGATCGGCGGTAAAAACGGGATAGCCCTTCTCGCGCAGCCGCTGCAGGACCTTCTGGTCCATGTCGCGATGAAACCGCACGAGGTTTTCCTGATTGTAGACGTGTCCGGTGGACTGCGGATTGATGCCGGTCAGGATGACCGCAGGCGCCCCGTGATAGAGAGCGAAGAGGGTCGCGTTGATGCCGTTGGAGCATTTGCTCTCGGCATCCAGCTCATCGCTCTTGAAGCCGCAGATGCGGTCGAGAAGCGCCATGCGCTGATAGCGACCGACGATCGTGAGGCTGTCATAGCCATAGTCGAACGCCTTCAGCCCCTCCTCCAGCGACGGCCGGCCGTCGCGCCACAGCAGGACATAGAGCGCTCCGGTCCTCTGTCCCGACAGAACACGGCGCACCTCCACCGCATTGGTGTTCGTGCCGCGCACCTGGTTGAACATCATGAAGGTGATGTCGGGCGCCTTCAGGCCCCAGCGCTGCGTGACGGTCTGCGCACCGTTGATGGTGACCACGCGGAAGCGCTCGTCGAAGCCTGCGGGCTTGTGGGAAACCGGCGCGGAGCCGACGACGACGACCGGACCGTCAAGTGGTACGAGGCTGGCCGGAGGGGCGGGACGCAGGAGATTGTACTTTATCCGCCGGTAAATCCGGGTCTTTACGTCTGAAAATGCCACTCTTGCCGTCCATCGAAGATCTGTTTCCTCGCCGATAAGATGCAGCCGGCGGCGCGGCTGTCAATGCGCGCCGCTGCTTCGATCGCGCTCGGCGCGTACGGTTGCAAGTTCGATCGGCGGCGTCTTGCGCGTGCCCCGCATCTTGAGAAGCCGCGCTGGCGCTCCGCCGTAGACGCCGAAGGGCACCGTCTTGCCCTTCACCACGCTGTTTGCGCCGATGACGCAACCCCTCGCGATATGGCTGCCGCCGAGGATCTTCGCGCCGGCGCCGATCCATACGTCGTCTTCGATCACGATCGGCTTCCTGACGATGGGCTGGCGGCGGATGGGCAGGTCCACATCGTCATATCCATGTTCGAAGGATGCAATGACGACGTGCGCGGCGATGCGGACGTCGTCGCCGATCCGGATGCCGCCATGGCCAAGCAACACCGAATGATCGTTGATGGATACGTTCCGCCCGATTTCGATGTCGCCGCTTTGGGCGTCGATCACCACACCCGATCGCGTGGAGATGCGATCGCCGATCCGGATCGTGCCCTGGCGCCAGCGAAAACGAGGCAGGTAGGGCATCTTCGGTCGCCTGCCGATCCTCAGCGAGCCCCGCGAAAAGAAAGCCCGCAGTTTCACCAAAGGCCCGAAATTCAACATTTTATGCCGTCCCATATTGCACATTTGGCGCTGGCGCCGTCACCCCTTCGTCGCCCGGTACCCGCCCGGGCGGCCATTGAAGAAGCGAACCCCTAGATAAAGACCGCCAGACCATGCGCAAGGCTAGCATCGCATCGTATCCTCCATCAGCGCGGCGGAATTTCGTCCCTGCGCACACGTTCGCGTGATCGGCCAGATTAACGTACACTCGTCAACGGCACGGCGGAGGGTAAAGGGATGGCGATGAGGCACGTGCTTCTCGGACTGGCGCTGACGGCAGTGACGGCGTGCACGTCGGCAAAACCCTTGACCGAGCCTTCGCCCGAAGAGCCTCCGTATGACGCGACCGGTTGGCAGAGGCGCAATTGCCCGGATTGCATCGATGGCGGGCCGCGACCGCCTGCCCGATGACCGGCCCGCCAAAGGAGGCCTGCGCGGGCAACGCTGTCTTCTCGCCGTGCGGCCGGTACCGCTATTTCCTCCGGCGCCGATGGTCGGAGACCGGCGGCATTGCAGTTTGGATCATGCTGAACCCGTCGCAGGCCGACTCCTCCCACGACGATCCCACGATCCGGCGCTGCATGTCCTTCTCCCGGGAGTGGGGCTACGGTGCAATGATTGCCGTGAACCTCTATGCCCTTCGCGCGACGGATCCGGACGACCTCTCCCACGAAGAGAATGCCGTCGGCGTCGAAAACGACGCCCACCTCGCGATGGTCTGCCGAGAAGCCGGACGGGATGGAGGCGGTAGAGGCACCGTTGTCGCGGCCTGGGGTCGGCATCCACTGGCCCGCGTCCGTGCAGGGGAAGCGCTGCGCCTCGCGGGCAGCGGAATCCATTGCCTCGGCACCACGACGGACGGTTCCCCCCGGCATCCGCTCTACGTTCCCTCCGCGCAACCGCTCGTTCCCTATCGGCTGGTCAACGCGGAATCGAAAACGCCGCCCAGCTTTCGCTGAGCGGCCTCGAATGCATCTGCGACCTGCCCGGTCTGTCCGGCCAGCCTTGCGGCGCGCGACCTACAGCAGGAAGTCCCCTTCCTTGAGGTTCACGAGGCTGTCGATGTGGATGACGAAGTCGGCCTTGCCGTCGCCGTTGACGTCGCCATAGACGTAGGTGTCGGCCTTCTCCTTGGCATAGCGCAGTTC